>JADJBC010000045.1 GCA_016703945.1 Candidatus Aalborgicola danicus | reverse complement strand
CAGGCAGGTATTCAGGCCGTGTTCAACGGGCTTGGTGAAGAGGGTTTTCGGGTGTTGGGCGTGGCCTGGCGCGATGTGCCGGCAGAGATGAACCACGCCGTGGTCTCCGATGAAAGCGCACTGGTGTTTGCCGGATTTGCGGCTTTTCTGGACCCGCCCAAAGCCAGCGCGGGCACGGCACTCAAGGCCATGACCGCAAGCGGGGTGTCGGTAAAAATCGTGACCGGTGACAACGAGCGTGTCACCCGGCATGTGTGCGCGCAGTTGGGCGTGCCCATCACCGGCATGTTGACCGGCAGTGACATTGCCACGATGAACGACGATGCCCTGCGTGCGCGCGTCGAGAGCGTCAACCTGTTTTGCCGGGTCAACCCGTCCCAGAAAAATCGCATCATTCTGGCGCTCAAGGCGCGCGGCCATGTGGTTGGGTACTTGGGGGATGGCATCAACGATGCGCCGTCCCTGCACACCGCAGACGTGGGCATTTCGGTGGAGGGAGCGGTTGACGTGGCCAAGCAGGCCGCCGCCATGATTCTGCTGGAAAACGACCTGATGGTCTTACATCAGGGCATCCTGGAAGGCCGGCGCACCTTTGGCAACGTGATGAAGTACATCATGATGGCCACCAGCTCCAATTTCGGCAACATGTTCAGCATGGCCGCAGCAACCGCCTTCCTGCCCTTTTTGCCGATGCTGCCGCTGCAAATTCTGCTCAACAACCTGTTGTATGACGTGTCTGAGATTTCGCTTCCGCTCGATGAGGTTGACCCCGAAGATCTTGAGCAGCCCAAACGCTGGAACATGGCCTTCATCCGCAATTTCATGCTGACCATTGGCCCCATCAGTTCGCTGTTTGACTTTCTGACGTTCTATTTGCTGATTCGTCTCTTTGACGCCGATGCCATGCTGTTCCACACCGGGTGGTTTGTAGAGTCCATTGCGACCCAGGTATTGGTGATTTTTGTCACTTCGCACGCGCCGCAGTCCCCTGCACAGTCGCCCCAACCCCTGGCTGGTGGTGACGTCGCTGGCCGTGGTGTTGTTGGCGATGGCTTTGCCCTTTACCGCGATCGCACCCTTTCTGGGATTCGCGCCATTGCCTCTTGCCTATTTTGGACTGCTGGCCCTGCTGTTGATGGCCTACCTGTTGATGGTGGAAAGTGCCAAGCGATGGTTTTACCGATACCTGGTGAAGTCCTGACAATGCACCAACGGTGCCATGGAGCAAGCTACCGATGAAGAAAACCGCAAGAGAAGGTAAAGCGTAATGTCCCAATGGATCACACGAGCCATAGACCGCAGTGCAGAGTTCAACGACCGCGCGGCCGCAGCCCTGACCAACGGTTTTGACTGGCTGTTTCGCCACGACAAACTGGTCAAGTCCGGCCAGACTCCGTTCGAGCTGGTTTTCACCAGCGACCTGATGACGGTGCGTTATTACGCCCTGGGCACGGAAGAGGATATTCAACTCAACGACGGCTCGCTGTTACCCATCCAGCGCCCCCAACACGCGGTGCCCCTGGTGCTGGTGCCGCCACTGGGTGTCACTGTTGAAACCTTTGACTTGATGCCCAAACGCAGCCTGGTGCGCTACATGGCGGCGCGAGGCTTCAAGACCTATCTGATCTGCTGGGGCACACCGCAGCGCAGGCACGCCAAGCTGGGAATGAAGGACTACGCCGACCGCATGATGGGCGAGGCGCTGGATGCCGTGCGCGCACACAGCCAGCAACAACAGGTTTCACTGATGGGCTGGTGCATGGGCGGGCTGCTGGCGCTGTTACACGCCGGTCTGCAACCCCCGGGGCGCATCCGCAACATCGTCACCGTGGCCAGCCCGATCGACATGCGTGGCGGTGGGCTGGTGGCGGGCGTGGCGCAGATCGTCAACAAACCGGCCAAGCTGATCCGCAAATACACCGACTTGCGCCTGAACATGCTCAAACCCGAGCTGTTTCACACCCCGGGCTTTGTGACGACGATTGCATTCAAACTGACCGACCCCATCGCCAGCGTCACCACCTATTGGGATTTGATCACCAACCTGTGGGACCGCGAGTTTGTGGAATCCCACACCACCACGTCCGACTATTTGAACAACATGCTCACCTACCCGGCGGGTGTGGTGGCCGACATGCTGGTCAAGGTGGTGGTGGACAACAGCCTGGCCCAGGGTGAGTTTGTGCTGGGTCGCAAAGTGTCGCGTTTTGCCCGCATCAAGGCCCCGATCTCTGTGTTTGCCGGTGCAAGTGATGCGCTGATCTCGGCTTCCACGGCGGAAGGCATTCTGGATTTGGTGGGCTCCACCGATAAACGTTTTGAGGTGGCGCCCGGTGGGCACATGGGTGTCATTCTGGGGGCCACCGCACAGAACGCGGTGTGGCGAAAGTCGGCGGATTGGCTGGTGAAGCGTTCGATGCCGGAGGTCAAAGTGCGGGTGCGGCGCACGCGGGTTTGAGGGGCTGCGTTGTGCCAGCTTCGAAATTTTTTCAGGAGCAAGGACTCCGTTTAGCAGAAGCTTAGGGCGCGCAGCCTGAGTCGATGCGCTTTGCACACCGACGTTCGTCCTCGGCAATGTCTTCCGCGCTGAGCGGCACGAAGGGCCCTTGCATTCGTATCCGTCGATTGCGCTCCCAATCGGGCGCGTTCAGAGCCCGCATCAGCTTGACCATGCCGATGAGGGCTACTGCAGGGACGACGACCATGAGCAAAAGCAAAATCCACGACTGCATGTTGAGAGCCCTCCACGATGTGACAGATTCTGCACCAACATGTCAATTCAAAGCGGAACCCAATGTCCTCAGTTGCCCTTAGCCGCCAAGCGTTTGCCACGCGCCCGAATGTTCAGCGCTTCCACGCCCAATGAAAACGCCATGGCGGCATAGATGTAGCCCTTGGGCACATGCTGGTCAAAGGCTTCGGCCGTGAGCGCCATGCCCACCATGACCAGAAACGCCAGGGCCAGCACTTTGACCGAAGGGTGGCGGTCTACAAACTCACCGATCGGTTTGGCTGCCACCAGCATCACGCCAACGGACGCTATCACCGCGGACGCCATGACGGCGATGTTGTCCACCATGCCCACCGCGGTGATCACCGAGTCCAGCGAAAACACGATGTCGATGATGGCGATCTGGCCAATGATGGCCCAGAACAACTTGGTGCCCGCCGCCTTGATGGCAACGGCGTCGGTTGTGGGCGGTGCATCCTGTTCGCGGGCTTCCACCTCAACAAAAATTTCGTGTGATGCCTTGTACAGCAGGAACAGTCCCCCCAGCAGCAGCACCATGTCTCGGCCACTAAAACCCATTTGCATCACGGTGAACAGGTCTGTGGTCAGCCCCATGATCCAACTCAGCGAGAACAGCAACATCAGGCGTGAAACCATCGCAAACCCCAGGCCCAGACGGCGCGCCTTGTCACGCAGTTCTGGTGGCAAACGTCCAACCAGGATGGAGATGAAAATGATGTTGTCGATACCCAGCACAATTTCCAGTGCGGTGAGCATCGCAAAGGCGATCCAGAGGTTGGGGTCGAGTAGAAATTCCATGGTGGGGTCGCCGTACCGGGTCAGAAGCAAAGGGTCGATGCTACGCCAGAATCACCTGAACATGCGATACCCGAGCGAGTTCGTCCCCGCCGAGTTTGGGGGAATGCTGGTTCAAGATCAGCGGGGCAGTCAGTGACAGGCAAATTGCTATCAATAAGATAGCTTCTCACGCTTTGATTACGTGGGCTGGAGGTTCATTTGTCACTCAATCGTTGGGCGGACAGGTCGGGGAGGTCGGAAAACTGACCTCAAACAGCCGCTCGTCCACCCACTGCACCTTGACCTTGAGGCGTTTCCCCGGCCCCAGCCTGTCAATGCCCAGACACAGGCCCTGGTCACAGGGCGCCAGCGACGCCAGATCAGGTGTGACGGGGCTGGTGTCAGACGCCGCGGTGCGCGTCAGGTCGCGGCTGGCCCAATCGATCAGGTCCAGTTGGGTGCCCGCTATCTGCAGCCCCCTGCCATCGGCTCGGCAGGCGGGTGCACCCAATGCGGGCAAGCTGATGACAGATTTGTGGAGAGGCATCCAGTCGCCCGCAAAGCCTGAGGGTTGGTGGACGACTCGAAACCAGGCCGGGTTGATGATGCTGGGCAAATGCGCCGCCTGAAAGTTGATGGGGCTGCGGGTGCGCAACTCGTTGTGGGCCAGGTCCGCCATCAAGGGCACACTCAACGGCGTTTGGTCCGACGGCGGTTCATCGCCAAAACGGATGTGCAGCGCATAACTGCCGCGCACCAACTTGTAGCCCTTGGCCACCCGCAGCACCAGGGCCAGGCCGGAATCGTCGGAGACCAGGGGGTCGCTCATAGACAAGCCCCACTGCACAGCCTTGGTCGACAACACAATCAACGGTGCATTTTTGCCCGTAACCAGGGCCAGGTGCGGGCGGGGGCTGACCCGGGTGACGCCGGCCTCAAACGCGGGAGGCTCTTGGCCACCATGCACTACGGTCATCGTGGATGGAAAGACTCCGTCCTGGGCGACTTCGGGCGGGCAACTGAAGATGCGGGTGCCGGGCGTCGGAGTTTGGTAGGGCGCCACGCTGGGGGTGCAGGTGACGTCACCAGATACCAGGGATGCAATGCGGTCCAGGTGTTGACCAAAGACCGTGACATCGTTCTCCAGTTCGTGCCGCTCCATACGGCTGACGAGCGCACGGCGCGGCAGGATGCGCACCGGCATCAGCAGCTTGGACCTGCCGGTTTGTGTGATTTCCAGCTGGGCGTTGGTGGTGGTGTTGGTGTTGGCCTCGACGCCCGTGAGATCGAGCGTGGTCGCGCTCGCCGCCGTGACCGGTGCGGTCGCCAAGATGGTGCCGTTCGCCAGCAGTGACAGGCGTTCCACACAGGCCATGGCCTGGTCATTGCTGAAGCGCAGCGTCGCTTTGTCACCAGCCACCAGGCTGGCCAATCCTTGAATTTGCTCGTTTGGGTCACCGGCCCACGGCAATGCAACCGGGATCGGTCCCAATGAGACAGGCGTGAACGCGTACTGGCCGGTCAGGCGGGCCTCCAGTGGCGACGCCATGTTGCCGGTTGGGATGGGGAGCGCCTTCGGGTCAAAGGTCAGAACGCCTTTTTCCGGAACCACGCGCACGCCTTCCATCGTGGCCACCACATGGGCGCTTCCCGCCTCCAACAAAGCCATCGTCCAGCCATGCCAATAGTTGCTGAGCGCAAGCTGGCCCTTGGTTTGTGCGGGCAACTCACCGCCGGCCAGGCACACGCTGTGTTTGGCGTTCAGGCTCAGCTCGGGCTGTTGTCCGGCAAACCAACTGGGCACGTAGACATAGGCTGTCTTGATGTCGCCATTCTGAAACCGGGCATTGGCAAACAGCTGTAGCGTGTCGGCTGCAACGTCGCGTTTGGCAAACGAAGGTGCAAAGTCGTATTGGTCCCGGTATTTGTTGCTCAGAAAGCTGCTGGCCGCCGCCACCAGTCGGACATTGGCCAGAATGTCCGCCGGCAGGGTGGCCGTCGCAAAGGGCTGGGCCAGGCTGCCCAGCTCCACCATGGATGGCAATTTCAGGTCGCGACTGGAGACTATGGATGTGGCCACACAGCGGGTGTCCACTGCGCCATTCTTGAAACACTCGGGGTCTACACTTTTGACACCAAATTTTGCGGCCACGGACTTTGCTGAGTCAACGGCTTGTTCGGTTTTGAGTTTGAGCACCACGGAGTCCAGCCCCGTTGTTAGCGAGGCAATGGCCAGGTTGATTTGTTCAATCTTTTGCAGCTCTAAAAACCGCTGGGGGTCGTTGGTGATGGCGTCGGCGATCAGGCTGGCGGACTGCTCGAAACTGGTGCTCAAGCCAAACAGCGTTTTGACCTGCGGGGCAATAACAATGACAGGCACCTGGTCGTCGGCGGTGATGGCTATGCTGGCGTCCACATCTTTGGCCGTCAGGTCGAATTGCCGCGATATGACTACATCACTCGCTGGAGAAACCAGAGCCAGCACCAAGGCCCAGGCACCGCGTGTTGTACCGCTGCGGTCCGTGCCCACCCGCACGGTGTCGCCCTTTTGTAGCTTGTCGACGTAAAAAATGGGCAGGCTCTGCGCACCCCGTTGCACGGTCACGGTGATGACCGGGCCTGCGTGGCTTGAAGGGTTGTTGGGTTTGCTGTTTTCGCCCCGGGCCAGGCCCATGGCGCCGATGGAACAGAACAACAAAGCCAGCCATCGCCAAGTGGCGAGCAAATTGTGCGAACCCATCGGATTGGGTTTCACCTGTGAGGGGCTGTTTGGCATGCTGGGATGGCGTTGGGGCGAGAAGGGGCGTGAGCGCGAGTTTGACGAATGTGGGCGATTATGGCGACGATTCCAATGTGGCACGCCATGCTCCAGGGTCGCAGGATGTTGGTGTGTGTCGATTACTATGCTTTCCATGAAACGCCGCTGTCACACCGGGGTTGACTTATCCATCACATGAATCCGTTCGCAGACTCCGCCACTGACCACGCCCAGACCGCTGAGCCTTTTGTTCTGGTGCTGGGCGGCGCCAATATGGACATCTCGGGCAGCACCCCACAGCCCCTGGTGTTATCGGACTCCAACCCCGGGCGCATCCGTTGCGCACCGGGTGGAGTGGCGCGTAACGTCGCTGAAAACTTGGCCCGGCTGGGCAACGCCACGCGCCTGCTGACCGCCGTGGGGGACGACCTATACGGCCGCAGTCTGCTGGACGCGACCCAGAAGGCCGGTGTGGATGTGCAGGGCTGCTGGGTGCTTGCGGACCAGTCCACGTCGACCTATTTGTCCTTGCACGGCCCAGACGGCGACATGGCCGTTGCGGTGAACGACATGGGCATCTTGGCATGTATCACGCCCGAGCGGTTGGAGCCCTTTGCCGACTCGGTGCGTCAAGCGGCGGCCCTTGTGGTGGACTGCAATGTGACGGCGCAGACCCTGGCCTGGTTGTTTGCCAACCGTGCCTCAACCCCCGTTTTTGTCGATGCCGTTTCGGCCTTCAAGTGCCAGCACATCCGGCCCTGGTTGGCCCAAGTGCATTTGCTCAAAGTGAACCGGCTGGAAGCCCAAGCGCTGTGCCAATTTGACATCCACACCGATGCCGATGTGGAGCGGGCCGCCCAGTGGCTGCACACTCAGGGCGTGTGTCAAGTGGTGGTCAGCATGGGTGAACGCGGCGTGTTCTGGAGTGACCGCAGCGCGGGCGACGGCTGGCACAGTGCATGGGCAACCACCGTGGTCAATGTCACCGGTGCGGGCGATGCCCTGATGGCGGGCCTGGTCCATGCCTTTGTGGATCAGCAAAACCTGTCCACCTCCATACCCTTTGCCTTGGGCTGTGCCGCGCTGACCGTGGGCTGTGAGCAGGCCAACCATCCAAACCTGTCAGCAGCGACCGTGGCGCAGTGCATGCACCATTTCATCCCCCAATAAGACCAAGCCGCGATGCAATCCATTTCAATCCAAACCACGATGACAAACACCTACCTCGACATCCACCCCGAAGTGGCGCAAGCCCTGGCCGAACACAGGCCCGTGGTTGCGCTAGAGTCCACCATCATCTCGCACGGCATGCCCTACCCGCAAAATGTGGCCACGGCCTTGCAGGTGGAAGCGGAGGTGCGCCAACACGGCGCGGTACCCGCCACCATCGCCATCGTCAACGGGCGCTTAAAGGCCGGGCTGACCGAGGCCGAGATTGAAATTCTGGGCACAACTGGGCGCAGCGTGAGCAAGGTAAGCCGGCGCGACATTCCCTTCATCGTGGCGAGCGGCACCACGGGCGCGACCACGGTGGCATCCACCATGTTGATTGCTGCGATGGCGGGTATCCGGGTGTTTGCAACCGGTGGCATCGGTGGTGTGCACCGCGGGGCGCAACACAGTTTTGATGTGTCGGCGGACTTGCAGGAGTTGGCGCAGACACCCGTGGCGGTGGTGTGTGCCGGTGCCAAATCCATCCTCGACTTGCGCCTCACCCTGGAATACCTGGAGACCCATGGCGTGCCCGTGGTGGGTTACCAGACTCCCTGGCTACCCGCATTCTTTACCCGTGACAGCGCATTCAAGGTGGACTACCAGCTCGACACGGCACAGGCCATCGCCCATGTTTTGCACGCCAAGTGGAGCATGGGTCTGCAGGGCGGCATGGTGGTCGCCAACCCCATTCCGGAGGCCTACGCCATGCCGCGCGCGACCATTGATGCGGCTGTAGAGCAGGCCTTGCAAGAGGCACAAGCCCAGGGCATTGGCGGAAAGGAATCGACGCCGTTTTTGCTGGCCCGCGTGTGTGAGTTGACGGGCGGCGACAGCCTGGCCTCCAACATCCAACTGGTGCTCAACAACGCCCGGCTGGCAGCAGCCATTGCCATCGCATACCAGACCTTTCAAACCCCATCCCACTGAACGGCATAACCTATGTTTCGCACCCAATATCTAGACTACGCCGAACTCACTGCCCAGTTATCGGCCTGGGTCACGTCCTACCCGGACTACGTGTCCGTGTCCAGCCTGGGCCAGAGCGCCGAGGGGCGCGACATCCCATTGCTGACCATTGGTCGCAACCCGGAGCAGGTGCGCCCTGCGGTGTGGATTGACGGCAATATGCACGCCGTTGAAGTCTGCGGCTCCAGCGTGGCACTGGCCATGGCCGAGGACGTGATCGCCATCTACGGCGGCAAAGAACGAGGCGGGTGGCAAGCCCCTGGCACCGCACATGGCGGAGGCCATCCGCAACACGCTGTTTTATGTGGTGCCGCGTATGTCGCCCGACGGGGCCGAGGCCATTTTGAAGACCGGGCGTTATGTGCGCTCCAGCCCGGTCAATGAGCGGGCCAACCAGTCTCACCCGCACTGGGTGGCCAGTGATGTGGATGGCGACGGCCTGATGGCCACGATGCGCCAGCAAGACCCGCTGGGTGAAGTGGTGGAGTTGCGGGGCGATGACGGCCAGCCACTGAATCCGCCCGTCATGGTGCCGCGCCTGCCCGAAGATGTGGGCCCCTTCTACAAGCTGTACCCCGAAGGTCTGATCGCCAACTTTGATGGGCAGCACATCCCAGACCCCTATTTCCTGGGCGACAACCAGTACGACTTCAACCGCAATTTTTCCCACCACTGGAAGCCGGAGCCCGAGCAGGCCGGTGCCGGCCATTACCCCGGCAGTGCGCCCGAGACCCGCGCGGTGATGGACTTTGCGATCCGCCACCCGCACATCTTTGCCTGGCTGAACCTGCACACCTTTGGTGGTGTGGTGATTCGCCCCATGGGGGACAAGCCCGACAACAAGATGGACCAGACCGACCTGGCCATCTACAAACAGGCCGAAGCCTGGATGACCGAACACACCGGTTACCCCACGGTCAGCGGCTTCCACGAATTTTTGTACGAGCCCGACAAACCCCTGCACGGCGACCTGGTGGATTGGGCTTACCACCAGCGCGGCTGCCTGGCGTATGTGGTGGAGCTGTGGGACCTGTTCACCCAGTTGGGCATTGAACGCAAAAAGCCGTTTGTAGACCACTACACGCATCTGCAGCGCAAGGATTTTGTCGCGCTGTGGAAGATGGACCGCGACATCAACCAGGGCCGCATCTTCAAGCCCTGGCGCGCGGTGAACCACCCCCAGCTTGGCGCTGTTGAAGTGGGTGGCTATGACGGGCGTGTGGGTGTCAGCAATCCGCCGCTGGCCAAGCTAGCTGAAACCTGTGCGGCGCAAAGTGCGGCCTTTCTGCGGGTGGCGGCCCTGGTGCCGCGCATCCACGTGGAGCATGTCAGCACCGAGAAGCTGGGCGACGCCCATCTGCGTGTGGAAGTGCGTGTGCGCAACACCGGGTACCTGGGCAGCTATGGCCTGAGCTCGGCCAAGGACCTGCCGATTTCGGAGAGCCTGCGCTTGAATGTAGAGGGTGACAACTACGCCGTGGTGTCGCCCGCCGAATCGGTGCAGGACATGGGCCACCTGGACGGCTGGGGCCAGGGCCTGCACCACGGCATCAGCATCTTCATGCCGTGGACACGGGGCAATGTCAGCGAGAAAACCGTGACCCTGGTGGTCAAGGGCTCGGGGGACTTGTGCATCAAGGTGGGTAGCTGTCGGGTGGGTTGGCAAACCTTGGTGATTGCCACCACTTGATTGCCGTCGCTCCAACGCCCCAGGTCGGTTCGTTGCATATTTAGCAAGAGTGCCTTGATCGCGGGCGCCTGTTTCAAAACGACGTGTCTTTTTACAGTGGGGTCTGGGTTTCCAAAACCCTTTTACCCATCAGAAAGACCGCTATGAAATTCTCCCCACGGGCCCTGTTGTTGCAATTCCCGCTCGCCGTTGTGTTGTTGACCAGCAGCTGTTTTGTCGGGGCGCAGCTGCCACCTGCCGACACCGTAAGACTGAGCGCCTACAGCCGAGCGCCGGATGCCGCAGGTGAGTTGGTTTACCGTGGGGCCACATTCTCCCAGCGCAACACTGCAGCGCAAACGCCGTTGTACCGTTATGAGCGCCGAGTGGCGGCAATGCCTACAGGGGCCGTGGCGACCCACGCCACCGCCGACGCCAAGGGCCAGCTCATCATTGTCGAAAGCGCGGCGTATTCACCCGCCTACGAACTCCAGCGTTTTGATGCCATCAACATCCAAGCCGGTTACAGCGGCAGCGCCGTGGTCAGCAACAACGGGCGGCATGTGGCGTACCGCCTCAATAACAACGGAAAAATCAGCACGTCCAGCGACGACATAACCGACCCTATCGTCACCGGCCCCTCAATGTTTGGTTTCATCCTCTCGCAATGGGATGCCTTGTTGGCTGGCAAGACTGTTCCCGCGCGCATGCTGGTGTTGAAAGAGAAAACCACCTACGGCTTTGATGTGCGCTTGGAAAAACAGGGCCAGGGCCAAACCGCGTTTTCCATCACACCCAGCAGCTTCATCATTCGTATGGCCATAGCACCGCTGCGTGTGACCTTTGACACCGCGAACAAAACGGCCCTGCGTTACGAAGGCCGGGTGCCACCGATGGAGATGGTGGACGGCAAACCAACGGACCTGGACGCGCGGGTTGAGTACTTCAGCATTGCGCCGCGTTACCGGTAGTCGTCGCCGGGCGGCTGTACGCGCAGCAACAAGCGTAGGGGCCAGCTAATCCAGGGCAAGCCAAGGGTCGGTGTCGCCATCGCCGAAGCTCTCCATCAAAAAATCGAGGAACACGCGGGTACGCGCCGGCACATGTTTGCGGGTCGGCATGGCTGCATACAGCGTCAAGCTGGCGCCGCGCCAAGCGGGCAATACACGTTGCAAACGCCCGTCCCGTAGGGCCTGTTGCGCAATAAAACTGGGCAGCCCGGCAATGCCCATACCGGCCAGGGCCGCGGCATACAGCAGGTCGATGTGGTTGGACGACAGGGTCGGGGTTGGCATGGCCAATGTCACGGTGTTGGTCGCGCCCTCTGCTGTGTCGGGTGTTTGCCGGTACAGCGTCAGGTTGCGCCGCACGGCTGATACATCCGGCACCAGGCTGGTGTGCTGTTGCAGCCCATCCGGTATTTGCGGGTGGCCGTGTTGGTCCAAATAGCCAGAGGCCGCACACAGGATGAAGGTCGAAGTCGCCAACCTGCGTGCAACAAATTCACCCTGCAAAGGCTGCTGGCCGATAGACAGGATTGACACATCAAAACTGTCGTCGGCCGCATCAACCGGACCGGGTGTCGCGATCTCAAACACGATGCGCGGGTACAGCTTGCGAAAGCGTGGCAGGTGGTGGGCAAGTTGGTGAATGGCAAACGCGGGTGGGCACAAGACCCGCAACACCCCGCTGGGCTCGGCTGTCGACGCACCGGCCAACGCATCTGCATCGTCCAGCTCGGCCAACACACGTTGTGCAGACTCCAAATAGGCCTCGCCAATGTCGGTCAAGGCCAGGCTGCGGGTGCTGCGGTTGACCAGGCGTGCGCCTAGGTGTTCTTCCAGGTCGGCAATGGAACGTGTCACCACCGCTGGGGCCAGATCCAGCGTGCGTGCTGCCTTGGCAAAACTGCCATCGGCAATGACCTGGGTAAATACGCGGAGGCAGCGAAGGTGGTCCATGGCCTTGATGTTGCCAGAGTTTGCGGCAGTGTTACGCCTTGGGCCGCCGGTCACCCAGCAGGTAACGGGCGCCGTTGCCACGTGTTGCAGCCACATCACCGGGGTTGTACAACGCACAGGTGCTCAGCGACAGGCAGCCGCACCCGATGCAGGACGACAGTTGGTCGCGCAGGCGGGTCAGGTCGGCAATGCGTTGGTCCAGCAGAGGCCGCCACGCGCTGGAGAGGCGAATCCAGTCTTTTTGGTTGGGAGTGCGTCCATCGGGCAAGCTGGACAAGGCAGCGCGAATCTGGTCCAGGCTCAAGCCCACCGCCTGGGCGGCGCGGATAAAGGCCACCCGGCGCAGGTCACCACGGGCGTACTGTCGGCGCCCTGCGGGGTTGCGTTGGCTGGTCAACAAACCCTGGACCTCATAAAAGCGCAGCGCACTTGCGGCCACGCCGCTGCGGCGTGCCAGTTCACCGATCAGTATCCAGCCTGTGGCCGTCGGGGGTGTTGTTTGGTTCTGCATAGGTATGGGCTGAAAGGGCTTGACATCAAGTTAACTTTAACTTGCATGATAAGTCACTTGCCCATTTCACCGAGAAGAACCATGACCCCACAACTCCCAGATACAGCACCCACCAATACAACGCTTATGACACTGCTGGACTCGAATCTGCACCTGCCGCCCGAGTACCGCGACCAGTTGACCAACCACCTGCCCATGGCCTTGCACGCCTTGTTCAGCCTGGGCGCCAGTTCGCAGCGCATGGTGGGCTTTTACGCCAGCTATTCCAAACGCTTTCAAGACACCGGCGCACCCAGCGTTACGCCCATGGCCCCTGAACCCCCCAGCGACTGGCGGGCGCTGCGTGGGCAATCGGATTCCTACCCGGCCCTGTGGCGCCATTTCCACGATGCAGTGGCGCGCGACGGCGCGCATACGACCTTGCGCGAGTCACTGCCAGACCTGATGCCCGGTGTTGCCGCCGCCGCGTTACATGGCGTGATACGCACGGCCCATGCGGTCGAGTCCGGCCATGCGGGTGAACTGGCTGAGGCGTTGGCCTACTGGGCTTGGCGTTGGCAAGCGCTGGCCAAGCCCACTATGGCAGTGCCGTCCCTGGGGTTTGGGGCCTGGTCCGCGCGGCTGGTGCAAGAGGCACCGTCGTGGCACACCGAAGGCCCCCTGATTTCGATCCGTATGCACCAAGCCTGCCAGTCTGCGGTGTACCAGGCCTTGGCCGGGGCTTTGCAGCTGGCGCCGGACCTGGGAACACGCATACGGGAACTGGCGGGGCTGGCTGTGGAGTGTTATTGCGCCAGTCCCAACTTCACGATCCTGCACACCATCACCGGCCTGCGGGCGCTGCGCACCCTGTTGCCGTGGCTGGAGAGTTCAGAAGAGGCGCAAGCCATTCTTGCCCAAAACTTTGTGGCGGCGTACCTGGCGGCACGTGTTGTTCCGTCTTCGTCTGTGGAATTGATCACACCGGAGCGTAGTTGGGAGGATGTGGCGGCTGCCGCGGTGGCGTCAGACGATGACCACACCATCAAACTGGTACAAGCCTGCCGCGCTGAGGCGCAGGTCTATGGCCAGGGGCGCTACTTGCGGGCGGCAAGCCTGGCGACCCGATAAGCCGGGCCACCGAACCTGTCTCCCTGACCCAAAAAAAAGCGCTGTTACCAAATGCGGCACGGCTTGGCCGCCACCATGGCCGAACCCGGTTTGCAGGCAAACGCCTTGGAAAACTCCGGCAGATTGACCACCACCCCGTTCACACGGTACTTGCCGGGCGAGTGGGGGTCGGTGGCGGCTTGAACGCGCAGGTCTTCGGGGCGGTTGTTCTCACAGGCCCATTGCGCAAAACCGATGAAAAAGCGCTGCTCGGGCGTAAACCCATCGCGGCTCTCGGGCGTGACGGCGGTGGTCTGCACCTTCCAGGCCATCCACGCCAGCACTAGGCCGCCCAGATCGGCCATGTCCTCACCCAGCGTGAGCTGGCTGTTGATCTTGATGTTGTCCACTACGACGTATTTTGCGTACTGGTCCACGATGCACTGGGCGCGCTGCCTGAATTGTTTCCTGTCAGCAGATGTCCACCAGTCCTTCAAATTGCCCTGGGCGTCAAACTGGCGGCCTTCATCGTCAAAGCCGTGGATCAACTCGTGCCCGATGGTGCCGCCGGTGTTGCCATAGCCCGGCGCATCGTCCATCTTGGGGTCAAACAAGGGTGGCTGCAACACGCCTGCTGGAAAGTTGATGTCATTCATCTGGGCGCTGTAGTAGGCGTTGACGGTCGGTGGTGTCATGCTCCATTCGCCCCGGTCCAGTGGTTTGCTAATTTTGTTGAGCTGGCGGCGCGCCTCAAACTGTGTGGCCCGGCTGACGTTGCCATAAAAGTCGCCGCGGGAAATTTGCACGTCACTGTAGTCGCGCCAGGTGTCGGGGTAGCCTATCTTGTTGACGATGGCTTTGAGTTTTTGGATCGCTTTGCGTTTGGTGGCAGGGCTCATCCAGTCCAGTTGCTGCACCTCGTCGTGCATGGCCTGCTCGATTTGCTCCGTCATGTGCAGCGTGCGTTGTTTCAGCTCCGGGCCAAAAGCGCGGTCAACAAACTCCTGCCCCAGGGCTTCGCCCAGTTGCGCGTCCACCAGGGCCACACAGCGTTTCCAGCGCGGCTGCAACTGCGGTGTGCCGCGCAGGGTTTGAGCGAAGAAGCGGAAGTTCTCGTTCACAAACGCACTGGACAGCAGGCTGGCCTGGCTGTGCAACACATGCCAACGTAAATAGATCTTGATATCCATCAGGCTGCTGGCTTTCCAGTGGCGCGTCAGGGCACGGTAAAACGCGGGCTCCGTCACGTTGACAACCTCTACCTGCCCCATGCCCAGCGCTTGCAAATAGCGGTGCCAATCGAAACCCGGCGTCAGTCCCTGCAGTTCGGCCACGGGCATACTGTTAAACAGCTTGTAGGGGTCGCGTTTGTCCACGACGGACAAGCTGGCTTTGGCCAACGTGGATTCGGTGCGCATCACCAGCGCGGCATTCTTGTGTGCAGCCTGGGGTGTGTCGCCCGCCAGTACAAACATGGCGGCCACATGGGCCTGATACTTGGCACGCAGCACTATCGACGCCGTATCCGTTTTGGTGTAGTAGTCGCGGTCGGGCAGGCTGATGCCGCCACCCGTGGCAAAGGCGATGACCTGGGAGGCGTTGGAAAAGTCCTGCTCCGAACCAAAACCAAAATACATGCCATTGCCTGCCGTTGCCAAGTGCATTCGGGCCAAAGTCGCGGGCAGATCCGCCTTGGTGTGCATGGCATCCAGGTCGTCCAGCAGAGGTTTGAGTGGGGCGGCGCCCAACTGCTCCACGGCGTCCGCGTTCATACACGCGGCAAAGTAGTCGCCAATCTTCTGCTGGTTGGTGCTGTTGCCGGATGTTTTACGGGACACCGTGTCCAGAATGCCCCACAAAAAGCGCTGGTTGTCCTGGTACAACTTGCCATACACACTCCAGCGCGCCTGGTCTTCGGGAATGGGGTTGTTCTTGATCCAGCCACCACAACTGAATTGGTAGAAGTTGTCACA
This sequence comes from Candidatus Aalborgicola danicus, assembly GCA_016703945.1. Lineage (GTDB taxonomy): Bacteria > Pseudomonadota > Gammaproteobacteria > Burkholderiales > Burkholderiaceae_C > Allorhodoferax > Allorhodoferax danicus. Next base: position 269,895 of record JADJBC010000045.1, on the reverse strand, counting down.
CGGGCTGGCCGTGGTATCGAGGGCTGACACATCCAGGCCCGGTGTGTAGGGCAATTCGGCCAAGGGTTTGTCGATGGTCGCAGTAGGTGTTCCACTCGCTGCGGTTGTGTTCTGGGCACTGATGGGCTGAGCTATCCACAGCGACTGTGCGATCAGCAAGGAGAGAAGACAACGGCGCATGGGGGGTATCCGGGGTAGGGGTTGGAGCAAACCGGGTGTATTTGCCTGCCAGACACCAGGAGCGCAATTATCAATGGGAGCAGACCGATGGAAGGCCTACCAAGGGGCGGCACCCTTGCGTCGACGCAGCACACTACACTGCGCCGATATACACGCCATCAAAGTTAAACCGACGTATGCAGGACAAAGCGCAACCCGCCGCCCGGCCCAACGATCGGGCCACAGCCACAGCCACAGCCGAAGCAAGCGCAGGGGCAGGTCTGAAGTGGGGTCCGTTCGCCGTTGTTGCTTTCTGGACGCTCATCATGGGCGCCCTGTATATCGCCATGGACTATTACCTCAAGCCCAAACCCGTCTCCATCACCGCGTCGGGTGATCTGGTCATCCCCAAAGCGCGAGACGGGCATTTTTACGCTCTCGGCTCGGTCAATGGCCAGTCCGTGATGTTTATGGTGGACACCGGTGCATCGCTGGTGACCGTGAGCGAGAAGTTTGCCCGCAACGCCGGTGTGGCTGCAGGCCTTCCCACCGTTTTCAGAACCGCCAATGGCGATCTGAAAGGTCGCATCGTGCACGACGTGCCGGTAACGCTGGGACCCATCACGGTTTCTGGCGTGCGAGTAGGCGTTGGTCTGGTCGGAGGTGACGAGGATGCTGCCTTGCTGGGCCAGAGTTTCTTGGCCAAGTTCGACGTCATGGTGACCAAGGACCAAATGGTCTTGCGCCCTCGTTAGTGCGTGGCCGGTGTTGGCGTGATGCGCTACGAATTTGATAGCTACTTGCGCATATTCTACGAGGGCTGGAGGCCATTTTTTTATAAATTTGTGTAGCGATGCAAGCTTTTTACAGTGACCATTTTGTGTTGCCCCTGCCGCAGGGGCACCGTTTCCCCATGGCCAAGTACCGCATGCTGCGTGATGCCTTGTCGGCGCAGCTGCCTGGCGTGCGATTAGTCGAGGCGCCCAGCGCCAGCGACGGTGAACTGGCCTATGCCCATACCCCTGCCTACATAACAGCCATCTCGGATGGCAGCGTGCCCACCAGCGTGATGCGCGAAATTGGCTTCCCGTGGAGCGAAGCGATGGCCGAGCGTGCGCGCCGCTCCGTGGGGGCCACCGTGGCCGCCACGCGGGTGGCCATGGCCGAAGGGTTTGCCGCCAATTTGGCCGGTGGCACCCACCATGCTTACGCCGACAAAGGCGGTGGCTTTTGTGTTTACAACGACATTGCGGTTGCCGCCCGCGTCATGCAGGCGGAATGGGGGCGCAGCCCGGCGGGCAGCCGCTCACCGCTGCAGGTGGCGGTGATCGACCTGGATGTGCACCAGGGCAATGGCACGGCCCATATCTTCCGCTCAGACCCCAGCGTGTTCACGCTGTCGATCCACGGCGAGAAGAATTTCCCCTTTCGAAAAGAAGACAGCACACTGGACATTGCCTTGCCCGATGGCTGCACGGATGGGCCTTACCTGGAAGCGCTGGAGCAGGCCTTGCTCACCCTGGAGAGCCAGTTTTCGCCCGGCCTGGTGATTTACCTGGCCGGTGCCGATCCGTTTGAGGGCGACCGACTGGGACGTTTAAAACTAACCACCGATGGATTGTTAACCCGGGACCGGCGGGTATTTGACTGGTGCTTTGCGCGTCGCATTCCGGCTGTGTTTGTCATGGGTGGCGGTTATGGCGTTCAAATTGAGGACACCGTGGGCGTGCAGGTCAATACCTACCGCATTGGGTTTGAGTATTGGCAGCGCTGGCAGCGCATCGAACGAACCGCCGCTGAATAGGCGGCGGACGATCAAACGCCAGCTCAGTTCGGCAGCCAGTTGTCAGGGTCCACTGCAACTTGCTCCCCGGTCAACAGGTTTTTCACCTGGTGGCCGGTGTCGCCGATGAACCAGACATACGGAATGCCGCGTTTGGACGCCGCCTCGATTTGTTTGCCGTAGGCCTTGGGGGCGTGGTACAGGTCGGTGGCAATGCCGCGGCCGCGCAGGCGGTTGGCCAGCGCATTAGCCTGCGGTCGGCTGGCGTCGTCGTTCAACGCGACCAGCACGTCGGTCGGCGTTTTGCGTGTGGGCTTAAGCACACCCTTGGCAAATAACAATCCCAAAATGCGGGTCAGGCCAATGGACATGCCCACGCCGGGCAGCTTGACCTTGGCGTCGCTGGCCAGGTTGTCATAACGCCCACCGCCGCACACCGAGCCGGATGATTCGAAGCCCTGCATCTGCCCCTCACACACCATGCCGGTGTAGTAGGCCAGGCCACGGGCAATGGCCAGGTCTGCGGACACGGACGGTGGCAGGCCAGCAGCTAAACGGCTGGCATTCAGGTCGGCGGCGTTATCCAACACTTCGGTCAATTCAGTGAGGCCTTCGTCCAGCAGCGGGGAACTGATGCCCAGGGCGCGCACACGGTCCACAAACGAGGTGTCTGCGGTCTTGATACTGGCAATGGCCAGGCACTGGGCCGCCTGCGCTTCGCTCAGGCCCAACTCGGTCTGCAGCAGCGCGGAGACCTTGGGTGCGCCGATCTTGTCCAGCTTGTCGACGACGCGCAACACGGCGTTGGTGTCGGTTATGCCCAGGCCCTCGTAAAAGCCCTGTAGCAGCTTGCGGTTGTTGACGCGCAGCGTGACCGGTGGAATGGGCAACTGGCTGGTGACCACGGCCATCAGGCGCACGACCTCGGCATCGTAGTAACTGGGCAGCGTGCCGTCGCCAATCACATCAATATCGCATTGCGTGAATTCGCGGTAACGGCCCTCTTGCGGGCGCTCGCCGCGCCAGACCTTTTGCATCTGGTAACGTTTGAACGGGAAACTCAGTTGGCCTTTGAACTGCTGCACGTAGCGCGCGGTGGGCACGGTCAGGTCGAAGCGCAGGCCAAATTCAGGGGGCGCTTTGGCGGCGTTGGCGTCCTCGTGCATTCGGGCCAGTACATAAATCTCCTTGTCGTCGCCATTGCCGCTGAGCACCTGGGTGGGCTCCACGCTGCGGGTTTCGATGTTGGCAAAGCCGTACAGCTCGTACTGGCGGCGGATGGTGTCCATGCACTGCTGTTCCAGCAGGCGCTGCTCGGGCAGCCATTCGGGGAAGCCACTGATGGGGGCAAACTTGCTCATGGTGGTTGGAAAGGTTAGGGGTTGGCTGAGAACGCTTGCGCAATCCGCGCGGTGTCAGTGCCAATTGTCGCAGCCCAGTGCCTTGCATCCTCTGAAGTGGCCGAGTCAGCGCGCAGCAAGACAATCAGTGCCAGAGGATAGTGGCTAGGCTGCAGCAGGCGTGGAGGGCGGTCGGTTTGCTACCTGCACATAAGCCATGAAGTCAGCGATGCCGGCCGCAGCGTCTGCAGCCGTTTTTGCAAACGCTGGACGGGCGGTGAGCATCGCCAAGTAGTTTTTGAGGTCAAAATCCCCAAAAAGCTCTTCACCGTAGATGCGTTTGCCCACTGTGCGCACCATTGGCAAGTGGGTGTAGGCAGAGATATCGGCAGCAGAGAAGTTGTCTCCCGCGACAAAGGGAGAGAATTTTGCTAACTGCCTGAAGGCCTTCACGTTGTTGACCAACTCCTTGCGGGTCATTTCTTTGAGGCCATCGCTCACCTTGCCGCCAAAGAGCGCCTCGGCATACAGGCGCCGGGCCACCAACTCAAGATAGGTGTCAAGGTAAGCGCATAGCTCGCGCACTTTGGCGGCTTCAAAAGGGTCAGATGGATAGAGTTTGGCCGCCGGGTGGGTTTGTGCCACATATTCCACAATCACCTGACTCTCGGACAACGGGCCGTGCGGTGTGACGAGGTAGGGCGCCTTGCCCAAGGGGCTGGACGACCGATCGATTGCGCTGGGAAAAACCTGGTGCTCGGTGAAATCAGCACCTGCCTCCAGCAGCGCCAGTTTGCTCTTGTTGTAGTAGTTGCTAGCGTTGAATCCGTACAGTGAGAGTGTCATGGGTGTTCCAGTGAAAGTGGTGAAGTCTAAAACGTTCGCTTTTTGATGCTCGCCGTATCAAGGTTTCACTGCGCCAACGAGACCCCCACGAGGCCGAAAAAAAACAGAGCGTTGTTCATCAACCGCTCGCGGTCATACCGCTTGGGAGTGCCGCTGTCGTTGACCCCGGGCGCAAGCAAAGTACGAGGGATGCGTCCAACCCTTCCAGAGTCGCCAGAATGCATTTCCCGTTCGGTGCAAGCATGGGTGACTCTTCAGTGGGTATCCGGGGTGGACTGAGCCCGACTTCCCGCACGTGACAGCACCTCCAAAGGACAAAAACAGTATTTGACCAATGCTGATGCAGGTGCAAAATGCTATGACATCAGTAGCAACACAACCATATTTTGCATGGGCCTGTGGCACACTTTTCTCAAAGGAAACGGCATGTTGGGAAACGCGCCCTCAACCTTGCCCAACACGCCCCCCGTACCAGACCTACTTGCCACTCAACGCATTCCACAAAAACGTGAACTCCAGTGCCCGCAGGTGCGCGCGTTGGGTGTTGTCTGCGGCGCCGCCATGGCCGCCTTCCATGTTTTCGTAGTACAGCACGTCCTTGTGGCCTTGTTCCAGCATGCGGGCCACCATCTTGCGGGCGTGGGCGGGGTGTACACGGTCGTCCCGGGTGGAGGTGGTGAATAGCACCTTGGGGTACTTCACGCCGGTTTTGACGTTGTGGTAGGGACTGTACTTGCTGATCCACGCCCATTCCTCGGCGATGTCGGGGTTGCCGTATTCGGCCATCCAGCTATTGCCCGCCAGCAGCTTGTGGTAACGCTGCATGTCCAGCAGTGGCACGCTGCACAACACGGCGGCAAACAACTCGGGTCGCTGGGCCATGACTGCACCCACCAGCAGGCCACCGTTGCTGCCGCCGGAAATGCCCAGGTGCTGGGGGCTGGTGATTTTGTTCGCAATCAGGTCTTCGGCCACAGCTGCAAAGTCGTCATAACTGCGCTGTTTGTTGGCCTTGGTGGCGGTGGTGTGCCAGGTCGGGCCAAACTCACCGCCGCCGCGGATGTTGGCGATCACCAGCACACCGCCCCGGGCGTGCCAGGCCGTGCCATAACCGCCGCTGTAGCGTGGCAGCTCCGAGACCTGGTAACCCCCGTAGCCGTACAGAATGGTCGGGTTCTTGCCATCAGCCTTGGCGCCTGCAGGCCAGACCACAAAGTAGGGGATTTTGGTACCGTCTTTGCTGGTGGCAAAACGCTGTTCGGTGCGCATGCCGGTGGAATCATAAAAACGTGGCAGCGACTTCAGCAGCTCGCGCTGGTCACTACCGACCTGGCCCAGGTACAGGCCGTCGGGCGTCAGAAAATCGGCGTAATTCAGAAAGTAGTGGTTGGCCAGCGGGTCCTTGGACACAAAGGGATCGTGCAGACCCGCTGCGCTCAGCTTGCCCGGGAACGGGGCATCGACCGCACGCCGCACCCAGCGCCCGTTTTGGTGGTGCAGCTCTTCCAGCCGGCCCGCCACGGTGTCGAGAATGCTGAGTAACAGGTGGTCGCGGGTCAGGCTGACGCCACCCTCCGCCAACGAGCGGGTGGGCGTGGGCTCAAACAACACGTCAAAGCTGCGCTCACCCCGCAGCCAGGCATCAAACGGGATGGCCAGCAATGCGCCGGCCTTGTAGGTGTTGGCGCCCAGCACGTAGTCGCTGCGCAGTTGCAGGATGGCCCAGTCGCGGCGCCAGAACAGGGTGGCATCCGTCGGTTTGTCCAGTCGCTGCAGTTTGTCGCCCTGCACCAGGTAGGACTCGGAGTTGAAAAAGTCGGTCGCACGGCCCACCACCACCCGCTCGAAGCCCGGTGTGCGGTCCACTTCGGCAAACACGGCCACGTCGCTGTCCTGTGCTTCGTAAACGGTGCGGGCCTCGGTCAACGATGTACCCCGCTTCCATTCCTTAACGATGCGTGCATAGCCGCTTTTGGTCATGGAGCCGGGGCCAAAATCGGTGGACACCAGCACGGTGTTGGCGTCCATCCAATCCATGCTGGACTTGGCCTCGGGCAGTGCAAACCCGTCTTTGACGAAGCTGCGGGTGGTCAGATCAAACTCACGCACCACGGTGGCATCCGCACCCCCGCGTGACAGGGACAACAGGCAGCGGGTATTGGCCGGGCGCAGGCAGTGGGCGCCGCTCCAGACCCAGTTTTCACCTTCGGCCTTGCCCAAAGCGTCCAGGTCGATGAGCGTTTCCCACTGGGGCGCGGCCTTGCGGTACTCGGCCAGCGTGCTGCGCCGCCACAGCCCGCGCGGGTTGCTGGCGTCGCGCCAGAAGTTGTAGACATGCTCCCCGCGGCGCGAGACATACGGAATCTGGTCGCGGTTGTTGAGTACGGCCAGTATTTTGTCGCGGCTATCTGCAAACCCTGGCACGGCTTCCAGCAAGGTTTGCGACTGCGCATTGCGCTCCTTGGCCCAGGCCAGGGCGCGTTCGCCCTGCACCTCTTCCAGCCAAAGATAGGGATCGGGTGTCGTGGGCATGGTTTGGGCTCCGATGGAAAGGGATGTGGCCGCAGTACCCAAGCACAACAGCCAGCGGGTCACCAAATATCTGAATCGCTGCATAAGGCTCCTCAAAAAGAAGTCTGGATCATAGTGAGTGTCTTTCAAGCCCAACCTGCCGAGGACGCGCCAACCTTGCCGTGGGTGTGATGGCGGTCGTGGGGATTGCGCCTGAAACCGGTCTTGGAGTGTGCCGCATGTCGCTATCTGCTCTGCCAACTCAGCCGGGAAACCATCGATACTCGCCGTGAAGCGGAACAACCAGAATGCCCACACCAGCCAATGCATCCACTTTGAAAAAGATTCCGTCAGGAGTCTGGGTGCTCGGCTTCGTCAGCATGCTGATGGATATTTCCTCCGAGATGGTCCACAGCCTGTTGCCGCTGTTCATGGTGGGCACCCTGGGCGCGAGTGCGTTGATGGTGGGCGTGATTGAAGGACTGGCCGAGTCCACCGCACTGATCGTCAAGGTGTTTTCTGGCGTGCTCAGTGACTATTGGGGCAAACGCAAGGGCCTGGCCGTCGTGGGTTACGCCCTGGGTGCGCTGAGCAAGCCGCTGTTTGCCGTTGCGCCGGTCATCGGCGTCGTGCTGACCGCCCGATTGCTGGACCGCGTGGGCAAAGGCATCCGTGGTGCGCCGCGTGATGCGCTGGTTGCGGACATCACACCGGTCGAGATTCGCGGTGCGGCCTTCGGTCTGCGGCAGTCACTGGATACCGTCGGTGCGTTCCTTGGCCCCTTGTTGGCCGTCGGCTTGATGTTGTTGTGGGCCAGTGACTTCCGCTCGGTGTTCTGGGTGGCGGTGATTCCGGGGTTACTGGCGGTTGCGCTGCTGGTGTTTGGCTTGCGCGAACCAGAACGTGTTTCATCGGTCAAGCGCACCAATCCCATCCAGCGGGAAAGTTTGAAACGCTTGGGTACTTCGTATTGGTGGGTGGTCGGTATCGGCGCGGTTTTTACCTTGGCGCGCTTCAGCGAGGCGTTTCTGGTCTTGCGCGCACTGCAAGCCGGTGTGCCAGTTGCTTTGGTGCCGCTGGTGATGGTGGCCATGAACCTGGTCTATGCCATGTCTGCGTACCCTTTCGGAAAGCTCTCCGACCGCATGAGCCACAAAACCTTGTTGGCACTGGGTCTGCTGGTATTGATCGCGGCGGATCTGGTGTTGGCCTCAAGCGATCACTGGAGCGTGTTGTTGGCGGGTGTTGCGCTCTGGGGTGTTCACATGGGCATGACGCAGGGTTTGCTGGCAACGATGGTTGCCGACACCGCACCCGCAGACCTGCGCGGCACGGCGTATGGATTCTTCAATCTGGTCAGTGGTCTGGCCATGCTGGTCGCGAGTGTGCTGGCCGGCGTGTTGTGGGATCAACTGGGAGCGGCGTTCACGTTTTATGCGGGGGCTGCGTTCTGTGTGCTTGCCCTGGTCGGTTTGGCGTGGCAGCCCGTCAGCCAGCCAGCAAGGCTTTGACGTTCCCTGAAGTGCGGCGGCTTGAGGGTGAGCAGCGATGCTGAAACCTGTGGTCGCTACTATTATTATAGCTGTCTCAGCATATTCCACGAGGGCTTGAGGCTGTTTTGCTTACAAACTTCCAGCCTGAACCGGCTTAGGCAACTTTGAGCACCAGCTTGCCGTTGTTGGCACCCGAGAACAGCATGTCAAAGGCCTGGGGGAACTTGTCCAGGCCGTCCACCACGTCCTCGCGGGTCTTGAGCTTGCCGGACTGAATCCAGCCCGCCATGACCATGGCCGCTTCACCGGCGCGGTCGTAGTAGTCGGACACCACGATGCCGGTCATCGTGGCGCGCTGCACCAGCAGTGACAGATAGTTGGCCGGGCCTTTGACCGGGGCCGTGTTGTTGTACTGCGAGATGGCGCCGCAGATCACGATGCGTGCACCGCGCGCCAGGCGGGTCAGCACGGCGTCCAGAATGTCGCCGCCCACATTGTCAAAGTACACGTTCACGCCGTTGGGGCAATGGGTCTTCAGGGCTTCGGCCACGTTCTCGGTCTTGTAGTCGATGGCGGCGTCAAAGCCCAGCTCTTCGACCAGGTAGCGGCACTTGTCGGCACCACCAGCAATGCCGACCACGCGGGCGCCCTTGATCTTGGCAATCTGGCCCACGACCGAGCCGACGGCACCGGCCGCACCAGACACGACAACCGTGTCACCGGCCTTGGGTTGGCCCACTTCCAGCAGACCAAAGTAGGCGGTCAGGCCAGGCATGCCCAAAGTGCTGAGGTAAAGAGGCAGGGGGGCGAGCTTGGAGTCGACCTTGGTCAGGCCTTGGCCGTTGGAGTACGCGTACTCCTGCACACCCAGCAGGCCCGTCACGTGGTCGCCCACGGCGAACTTGGGGTTGTTGGAGGCGGTTACTTTGCCAACGGCAATCGCACGCATCACCTCGTTGATGCCGACCGGGGGGTATGTAGGAAGGCTTGTCGGTCATCCAGCCGCGCATGGCCGGGTCCAGCGAGAGGTACAAGACCTTGATCACAACTTCGCCATCAAATGGTGCGCGCACGGCCTCTTCAGTGCGGCTCCAGTCGCTGGCTTTGACATTGCCTACAGGGCGGGCGGCGAGTTTGAATTGGTGGTTGACGGCGGCGTTGCTCATGGAAGTTCTCCGGGGGTGTGGAAGGAAGAACTGGAGTGTAGGGATGCACTTATTGCTTGCATAGTCACTAATTGGTCATAATATTGTTGCCCATATGACAACAATAGACCGCAGGAGCCCTCCATGAACCCCCAACGCCTGGCCCAGTTCAGCGCCATCGTGCACGCCGGCAGCATCAGCAAGGCCGCAAGCACGCTGGGCATGGGCAAGTCGGTTTTGTCGCGCCAGCTGGCCAAGCTGGAGGATGACCTGGGCACGCGCCTGATCCAGCGCTCCACCCGGCGCCTGACCCTGACCGAAATCGGCCCACCTACCCCAAGGTCGAAGTGGCGCTGTCGGTGGACGACCGCATGGTGGACCTGATTGCCGAACACATCGACGTCGCCCTGCGGGTGGCGCATCTGGAAGACTCCACACTGGTGGCGCGCAAGCTGTGCGACAACCCGCGGGTGCTGGTGGCCTCACCCGCCTACCTGGCGCGCCGGGGCACGCCCCAGGTGCCCACCGATCTGCTGGGCCACGACTGCTTGCTGTACAGCAGCGGAGCGCGGGTGTTTGACGAGTGGAGCTTTTTGAGGGACGGCGTGCACACGCCATTGCGTGCACCGGGCAAGATCCACATCAACGATGGCATGGCCCTGGTGGCCGCGGCCGTGGCCGGTGGCGGCGCCATGGTGATCGACCGCCTGCTGGTAGGCCATGAGCTGGCGGATGGCAGCCTGGTGCAGTTGCTGCCCGACTACCAGTTGCGCCCGGGGCAACCGGTGTACGCGGTGTATCCGGCGCGGCCATGGCTGGCGTTCAAAACGGCGACTTTTGTCGCGTTTTTGCAGGAGCGCTTATTTGCGGATTGAGCCACCTTCCGCGCGGATACAAGGTGGTTCCATTGAACGCAGTGCGCGCCAACGCACAGAAGCAGTCTTGGTTTGTGGGCAATATCAGTTTTTATCTTTGGCGTTTCTGCCAGTGAAGGAATGAAAGTGACAACCAGCAGCCTAGGCCTCTCGCACCAAGACGCGATGATCCGACAGTTCTATACGCTGGCCGCACGTGCGCGCACGCCCTATTGGCCCGGTGTTTTTGTCTCTTTGGTGGCCTTGGTCATGTTGATCATCTTTTATCAAGTGGTCAGCCAGGGTGTGCAAGCCAGCGAACTGCGGCTGCAAACCGCCGCGGCACACGAAAGGGCAAACCAACGTTGCAAAGCCTTGGGTGGCCGATCCGCGCGTGACGATTGCTTTGAACAGATCAAGGGTGGCGCCATGGACAGCACGGAGCCGCTGTTGTAGAAATTCGGCCGGGCTGAGGCGCTTGCGCGGGAATTGGATTCAGGGTTAGCATCGTCACAGCGCTTGGCCTCGACCTCGTACCCGATGGCTCACATGCACCGACGGATAAATTGGGAGTTCTATGAAGCGCACACACTTGCAGATCGTTATGGCCACATTGTTGGCCATTGGTCTAGTCGCTTGTGGGCGCGAGCAAGCCGCTCCGGCAGCTTCGGCCCAGGCCATCGATGGCAAGCTGAAGGACGACGGCAAGAAGGCGAACCCTGCCGACAACGCACCTAAAGTCGTCGATCCGCTGAAAGACGGTTATTGACTGATAGGCGAGTCCGGCCGACATAACCAGCGTGACGTAGGCCTCGCCGAGAACCACCTTTGTGCCCGCTTGTTGCCATCCTGGCCTGATCACCTGGACGGAGCTTTGATGGCCCAGCGGAGCTTGGCCGAGCTGGACCGCGGGTTGGCGCGGCGCTCTTCGAACGAGGCCCGAATCGGGTCCGGCGCGACGCTGGAGTACACGCCCGAGCGTTCACCATTCTGGAAGGCTTTTTTCACGCGCCGGTCTTCGCCCGAGTGGAAACTCAAAATCGCCACCCGACCGCCAGGGTTCAGGCAACTCGGCAGTTGTGCGAGAAAGCGGTCCAGCACACCAAACTCGTCATTGACCGCAATACGCAGGGCCTGAAAGCTGCGTTGCAACACCTTTTTGGTTTCCGCTTGGCGCTCTTCCTCCGGCATCGTGCGTTTGAGTGCGCCGTCCATGGTCTGGCGAATCAGCTCGGCCAGTTGGGTTGTGGTTTCGATGTATTGGCCCTGCAAGGCAGCGGCCAGGGGGATGGCGAAGGGTTCGTCCGAGTTTTCTTCCAGCAATTGCCGCAGGCCCTGGCGTGTAACGGTCTGCAACAACTCCGAGGCTGATTGGCCACAGCTGGGGTCCAGGCGCAGATCCAATGGGCCATCCGCCTTGAAGCTGAAGCCGCGTGCCGGGTTGTCGATTTGCATGGACGAGACGCCCAGGTCGGCCAGCACCACATCAAATCCGCCGCCGGCCTCCGGCAACAGGGTTGCTAGTTCCGCGAAATTGATGCGCCGCACGGTGAGCGATTCGATGGGATGACCCAGAGCCCGCAAGCGCGCCTCGGTGCGGGGCAATTCGATGGGGTCGACATCCACGCCAAACAGGTGGCCTCCGGGCATCAACCGTCCCAGAATTTCCTGCGCGTGGCCGCCAAAACCCAGGGTCGCGTCCAGTCCCACTTCACCCGGCTGCGGGTTGAGGATGGACAGGATTTCACTGACACAAATGGAGCGGTGCATGCCGGCCGGGGTTTGCCCACGGTCCATGACTTTCTGCACTTCCTGCGCGTGTTGTGCAGGGTCCAGCTCTTTGTATTTTTCTTCGAATTTGCGCGGATGGGTGCCTGCATAGCGCACCCGGCGCTGGTGGGGTTTGGCGTCGTCGGTCATAGACCGATTGTGGGGCACAGACCGGGTGAACCTGCCGGCGCCGCGCACAAAGGCGGTTGGCACCCAGCCGCAATGCGTGCTCTTAAGATTGAAAGAATGTGTCTGGACTCGGTGTAAGCTGAGGGGGTAAGCCACTCAAACGCCACACATGACCATGACTGCCCTTCGCCTGAACCCCCTCGACGCTGCCTGGATCGTGACCGAGACCCGCGCCACACCCAACCATGTGGGTGGATTGCTGCAATTCAAGTTGCCCGACAACGCGCCCAACGACTTTATGCGCAAGATGATGGCCGAGTTCCGCGGGCACCGCAAGTTCACTGCGCCCTGGAATCAGCGGCTCAAACCGTCTTTCAGCCTGAATCCGATGCGCATCTGGGTGGAGGATGACAACATCGACCTGGAGTACCACGTGCGCCACGCCGCACTGCCTTGGCCCGGCGGGGAGCGCGAACTGGGCGAACTGGTGGGGCGCCTGCAGAGCACACCACTGGACCTGTCCCGCCCGCCCTGGGAGTGCACCATCATCGAGGGCCTGGAGGGCAATCGGTTCGCCCTGTTCATCAAGATGCACCATTCCCTGATCGACGGCATCAGTGGCGTCAAGCTGCTGCAACACAGCATGTCGGACGACCGGGCCAAGAGCCTGCACTTGCCGCCGTTTTGGGCCTCGGGCAAGGTGGCGCACACCCATGCCTCCAGACCGCGCAGCCGTGAGGCGTTATTGCCCACGGTGACCCACGCGATTGCCGGTGCTGTTGAAGAGCTACGTATGCAAGCCACGACGATCCCGCAATTGGTTGGTGCCTTTGGCAAACTCGTCAAACGCGCTCTGGGACCCGGCGGGGGTATGGCCTTGCCGTTTGATGCGCCGATCTCGGTGCTCAATGGGCGTGTCCGGGAAAAGCGCCGCTTTGCCACCCAGCAGTTCTCTCTGGATCGCATGAAGAGGCTGGCCACGGCTGCCGATTGCACGCTGAATGACATTGTGCTGACGATTTGTGGCGGCGCCCTGCGGCGCTTTCTTGACGAACGCGACAACCTGCCTGACAAGCCCCTCACCGCGGGCATTCCGGTGTCGGTGCGCCCCAAGGACGACGAGGGCACGGGCAATGCCATCACGTTTATTGTGTCGACGCTGGGCACTGACATTGCCGATGTGCGCGAGCGCCTGGCGGCGATCCGCCAGTCGGTCAAGCAGGCCAAGGAACATGTGCAGAGTTTGCCGCGCCAGGCCATGATGCAGTACACGGTGCTGCTGATGGCGCCCACCATCCTGACCCTGCTGACCGGCATTGGTGGGCGGACGCGACCGATGTTCAACATCACGATTTCCAACGTGCCGGGTCCGGACCAGCCCTTGTATTTCAGGGGTGCCGAAATGGTGGCCACCTATCCGGCCTCCATCGTGACCCACGGACAGGCACTCAATATCACCTGCCAGAGCTATGCGGGTCATATGAACTTTGGCTACACCGGCTGCCATTCGTCCATGCCCAGCATGCAGCGCTTGGCGGTCTACACGGCCGATGCCCTGGCCGAGTTGGAGGCTGTCTACGCGCAGTCGGGAGCCGTGACGCCGAGAGTGCCGGCGAAAAAGGCCCCGCGTGCCGCAAAGCCCAAACTGAAAAGTCCGCGCAAGACGACAAGTAAGGAGACATCACATGCACCCTGAAACCATGAAACACAAGGCCAGCCTGTGGGCCGGTGCATATGGCGACTCACGCCACATCACCGACGTTTATTGGGAGGGCGACATCACGCAGCAGGAGTTGGCCGATGTGGCCGATCAGATTTCACCCGATTGGCAAACCATCGACCTGGAGTTGGACGCCACCCACCCGAACCATGGCCAGACCTACCGGCTGCACAAAAACTGGCCCAGCCACGACGATGAGGCTTTTGCGCTGCGTGTGCTGGAGGCCGAGGACCAGTTGGAGGGCCGCCACGTCTGGGTGCACTGTTGCCGGCATGTGGATGACCCGGATGGCGAACTGCAGGACACAACGGGACGCCGTTACCGTCAATTCTTCAACACCTTCATGTTTTGCGTCGAGTTCACATCCTTCGATGAAATCGCAGACCAGTGTGACGAGCACTTTGGCACAGGTGAATGGGACGAGTACGAACTCTACCTGGATGACGAGTTGCCCCAGCCTGTGGCAACCTACGATTAACCCGCCATCAATCCACCGCTTTGGGTGGGAGTTGGGTGTTGAGCGACGCGCGCACCTCGTGTGCCTGCACATCGACCACCTCACCACCGTCGGCACCTGCCCCTGGAGTGGCACCCGGCCACCTTTCAGGACGAAACTGTCGGGCCGCCTGGTTGAAACGGGTGAAGGTGGTGAAGACGGCCGGTTTGCGCCCGGTCAGTACAAAGCGGATGGCCGTGGCCAGTACGACGACGAGCCCAACACATAGTACTGACAGCACCAGGATGGTGCTGAGCACAAGCACCATCACTTTGACCAATCCCCGCAGGATGCCGGACACAATTTCCGAAAGCAGATTCATAGCGATATTTTGCCTTGGCCGTCAAAGACCACACGGGGCCGCAATGGTACTGGCAATTAGGCCCAGGGTATTTGAGCCGCGCGGACGATTAATTGATCTACGTCGTATTGCCGGGTATTGGCCTTGGTACAGTGTGCCCCGCGACACCGATCAATTCGTCAACTGGAACAAAGAGGACACCCATGGCCACCGAAGCATCCAAAATCATCTATACCCTGACCGACGAGGCACCGTTCCTGGCAACGTGCGCGTTTCTGCCCATCGTGCGTGCCTTTACGGCACCGGCCGGCATCGAAGTGGCCGAGTCGGACATTTCGGTGGCAGCACGGGTGTTGGCCAGTTTCCCCGAGGGCTTGACTGAGGCGCAGCGCGTCACCGACAACCTGGCGGAACTCGGCAAGCTGACCCTGCTTCCCACCACCAACATCATCAAGCTGCCCAATATCAGTGCATCGGTTGGCCAGTTGATCGCCTGCATCAAGGAATTGCAGGCCAAGGGGTACAACATCCCCGACTACCCCGAAGATCCCAAGACGGACGAGGAAAAAGCCGTTCGTGCGCGTTATGGCAAATGCATTGGCAGTTCCGTGAACCCGGTATTGCGTGAAGGCAATTCTGACCGCCGTGCACCCAGGGCGGTCAAGGAATACGCTCGCAAGAACCCCCATTCGATGGCCGAATGGAGCCAGGCCTCGCGCACCCACGTGTCGCACATGCACCATGGCGACTTCTACCACGGTGAAAAGTCCATGACGCTGGACCGCGCCCGCGATGTCAGGATGGAACTGCTGACCAAGAGCGGCAAGACCATTGTGCTCAAACCCCTGACCAAACTGCTGGACCGCGAGGTCATCGACAGCATGTTCATGAGCAAGAAGGCGCTGATGGAGTTCTATGCCAAGGAGATCGACGACGCCTACAAGACCGGCGTGATGTTCTCGCTGCACGTCAAGGCGACCATGATGAAGGTGTCGCACCCCATCGTGTTTGGCCACTGCGTCAAGATTTTTTACCGCGAAGCGTTTGACAAACACGGCAAGTTGTTTGAAGAGTTGGGCGTCAACGTCAACAACGGCATGGCCAACCTATATGAAAAGGTTGCCACGTTGCCCCAGTCCACCCGCGAAGAAGTCCTGAAAGACCTGCACGCCTGCCACGAAGGCCGCCCCGAGCTGGCCATGGTGGACTCGGCCAAAGGCATCACCAATTTCCACTCGCCCAACGACATCATCGTGGACGCCTCCATGCCGGCCATGATCCGCAACGGCGGCAAGATGTGGGGAGCGGACGGTCGCCTGAAGGACGTCAAGGCCGTGATGCCCGAATCCACCTTTGCCCGCATCTACCAGGAAATCATCAACTTCTGCAAGTGGCATGGCGCCTTCGACCCCAAGACCATGGGCACCGTGCCCAACGTCGGCTTGATGGCCCAGCAGGCCGAGGAATACGGATCACACGACAAGACCTTCGAGATCACCGAGGACGGCGTGGCCAATATCACCGATATCCATACCGGCGAAGTGCTATTGAGGCAGAACGTGGAAGCGGGCGACATCTGGCGCATGTGCCAGGTCAAGGATGCTGCCATTCGTGACTGGGTCAAGCTGGCCGTCAACCGTGCACGCAACTCCGGCACGCCGGTTGTGTTCTGGCTGGACGCCTACCGCCCGCATGAGGCGCAACTGATCACCAAGGTCAAGATGTACCTGCATGAGCACGACACTACCGGTCTGGACATCCAGATCATGAGCCAGGTGCGTGCCATGCGTTACACGCTGGAGCGCGTGATCCGGGGTCTGGACACCATCAGCGCCACCGGCAACATCTTGCGCGACTATTTGACCGACCTGTTCCCCATCATGGAACTGGGCACCAGCGCCAAGATGCTGTCCATCGTTCCACTGATGGCGGGTGGCGGCATGTACGAAACCGGTGCCGGCGGCTCTGCGCCCAAACACGTCCAACAGTTGGTGGAAGAAAACCACCTGCGCTGGGACAGCCTGGGTGAATTCCTGGCCCTGGCCGTGAGTCTGGAGGACCTGGGCCTGAAGACCCACAACGCCAAGGCCAAGATTCTGGCCAAGACGCTGGATGCGGCCACCGGCAAACTGCTGGACAACAACAAAAACCCGTCCCCCAAGACCGGTCAGCTGGACAACCGCGGCAGCCAGTTCTACCTCTCCATGTACTGGGCGCAAGAGCTGGCGGCGCAAACCGACGACGCAGAGTTGAAAGCCAAATTCGCACCATTGGCCAAGGCGCTGGCGGACAACGAAGCGCAAATCACCGAGGAGTTCAAGTCGGTGCAGGGCAAACCTGCCGACATCGGCGGTTATTACCTGGCCGACTTGCAGAAAGTGACTGCCATCATGCGCCCCAGCACCACTTTTAACGCGGTTTTGGCAACGCTCTAAACCTCACTCGCGTGCTGCCGCCATCACAGCGGCAAAACCGATAAACACACCACCGGTGATGCGGTTGAACCACCGCATCACCGTGGCACGTTGCAGGTACACCGCCAGCGACTTGCCGCCGACGGCGTAGACAAAATACCAGCCCACTTCGATCACTGTGAACGTTGCCAGCAGAATCCCGAACTGGGGCAACTTGGCGGCATCCGGGTTGATGAACTGCGGAAAAAATGCCGCAGCGAACAGAATTGCCTTGGGGTTGCTGGCTGCCACCAGAAAAGCCTGGCGGTAAATGCTGCCGTTGTGCGTCGGGCTCGCGGCTGTGGATGGCACCCCCGTTGTTGGCGGTGTGCCGTCTTCCGTGGACCGGTCTCGCACTGGCTCGCGCCAAACCTTCACTCCCAGATACGCCAGATAGGCCGCCCCTGCCAGGCGCAGCGCCTCAAACACCTGGGGCGAGGTCTGCAGCACCGCGCCCAGGCCCGCCGCAGAAATACTCATCATGGCCAACAAGGCCGTCATGCACCCCAGCATCGCCATCACCGCGGCGTGCACGCCGTGGCGAGCGCTGGTGCTCATGACATACAGCATGTTGGGGCCGGGCGTGGCAGAGACGACAAAAGTCATCAGGATGAACAGCCACCAGGTGCTGAGGGTCATGGGGAAAGTGCCGGTTGGTGAAGTGATCCGGGAGATTACCAGACTGGCCCCGGGTGGCCGATGTCGCGTCCATAGAATCACACCATGACCAACACGACCGCTACCACCATCGCCACCCACCATGGCAGCTTCCATGCCGACGACGTCTTTGGCGTCGGCGTCCTGATGGGGGTTTTTCCGTCACACACGCTGGTGCGCACGCGTGACCAGGCGCTGATTGAGGCCTGCGACTTTGCCGTCGATGTGGGAGGAAGCTGGGACGCCGCAGCGGGCCGCTTTGACCACCACCAGCGCGGCTTTGATGGCGCACGCTTGGCACGCCAGGTGGACGGGCAGAGCGTGCCCGGTGTCGGTTATGCCAGCGCGGGTCTGGTCTGGTCCGCCCATGGCGCGGCTTACGTCAATGCCTGGGCCGACGCGCAGGGCCACAGCCTGGATGCGCACGCTGTGCTGGACGTTGTGCGCTCCATCGACCACTCGCTGGTGCAATACCTCGATATCGTGGACACCGGGCAGGGTGATGTGTCGCCTGGCATCTTTGGCCTGAGTTCACTGCTGGCGCAACTGAATACGCATTGGATGGAAGAGCAGGGCCTGGACGCCGATGCCAAAGCCCAGTTGCAGGAAACCCGCTTTCGCGAGGCCATCGCCATCACCCGCAAGTTTCTGGACCACGCCATCAGCAAAAAGCTGGCGCAGATCCGCTCGGTGGAGACCGTGCGCCAGGCGCCGCGCCTGCTGGGCGGGCGGGTGCTGCACCTGCACGAGGGCGGCATGCCGTGGACGCGCGTGGTGGTGGATGAAATGCCGGACGTGCTGTTCGTCATCTACCCCGACTCCGACGGCAACCAATACCAGCTCAAGACCGTGCCGGTGGAGGCCGGCTCGTTCACCGCCCGACGGGATTTGCCCAAGCGCTGGTCCGGCCTGCGCGACCAGGAACTGGCCGCCGTGACCGGCGTGGCCGACAGCGTGTTTTGCCACCTGAACCTGTTCATTGGCGGTGCTCGCAGCCTGGACGGCGCCGTGCGCCTGGCCGAACTGGCGCTGGCAGACAACGCCTGATTGTCAGTCGCTATTAAATTAGTAGCTATCTACGCTTATTCCACGAGGGCTAACGGCCTTTTCGGCATAAAGGTTTGCTGCCAAGCCACAAACCGGTCAAACGCAGCCAGCAGCGGCTGCCAGCGCACCGCATCCCCGTCCAACTGCGCCAGCGCCGCGCAGGTGGCCTCCAGCGTGGACAGTTGCCCCGGCTTGTGCGCCTTGCGGATCGCGTAGCGGCCCTGCGGCACGTCATCCAGGGTGAGCCGCGGCAGGCGCTGCAGCGCCGGGCTCAGGTGCAGCATCTTGCGGCTCTTGCGCCAGGTGGCGTCCAGCACCACCAGCCGCACGGTCGATGGATTGGAGAGTTGCATCGCGTCCAGTGGCGCGGGTGCTGCGTGGCCCTCAATAGCGGTTGGTGGATACAGCAACACGGTGTAACGCGGCTCTGGCATCAGCGCATGTATTGCCGCGTCGTCAAACGCCTCACCCACCACCAGGCGGCTTCCGGGCAGGCTCAGGTGCAGCAGGCGCGCACTGTTCTTGGCGTGGTGTTGTTCCAGTGGGTGCTGCAGGATCAGCACCTCGCATGCATGCGGTGTGGGTGTGACGTAGCCGCAGATGCAGGTGGCTTGGGGGCGCTGGCATGCGGCGCACTCAGGGCGTGATGCCATTCATTCACCACCGCTCTGGGGGGGGGCACAAAATCACTTCCCAATGTCCGCTCTTTTTTTTGGACCCACATATTTCAATCGCCCCTCATTAACCAATTTGGAAGCCGCCATCTCAATGGCGCGCGGGGTTTTTCCGGTCTCCGCAGCAACCTCCGCCAGAGTCGTGGACGGGGTAGCCGCCAACAGCCGAAGGATTTCTACCGAAGTTTTCACCGGCGCATGCGCAGACGCAAACGTCACCCACACGCCGCGAAAGTAGTCGTCGCGCCAGGACTCCTTCCATTCAGTGTGTTGGGACTTTTGCATGGGAGGAAGCTTAGCCTACGGACGGCAGTGGACGAGGGTGCAGGCGCATCCGATCAGATTCCTGCTCATT
Organism: Candidatus Aalborgicola danicus; assembly: GCA_016703945.1. GTDB lineage: Bacteria > Pseudomonadota > Gammaproteobacteria > Burkholderiales > Burkholderiaceae_C > Allorhodoferax > Allorhodoferax danicus. Next base: position 250,162 of record JADJBC010000045.1, on the reverse strand, counting down.
CACAAAAACTCTGCGCATGAACTTCACTTGGAATTTTATGGCTGCTGGTGCCAAAGCCACGCGAGCCGACTTGCGTGTCAACGAATTTCTTGAGGCCAACGGGCAGGGAAATTGTGAGGGGATAGAGGTGGCGCACGCGTACCGCGTTCAGTGCGTGAAATCGAAAGCCAACTGCTTGTGGTGCTTGATTGCCAGCAAATGGATTGTTGCGCCCGATAGCAGGTAGAGCAAAAGGTAGTCCGTCATCACGTACTCGCGCACTTCTGCGGATTCACTGCTGGACCCCAACGTCTTCAATAGCGCAAGCATCTTGCGGGTGCGGACCAGGCTGTCCACAGACTGTGGCTGGCGGGTCAGAAAATTGCGGCCCATGCGGGGGTGTTGCGTCAGGTTGGGGATGACCGGGTTGCTCAACTCTGCGAGTAGGGCATCAAAACCTGCGGGGTATTGGTTGCTGTCCCAAAACGCCTCGATTTCCCGCAAATTCGCAGTGAAGTTTGCGGTGGTGCGAACAGCAATCAAGATGCTTTTTGGGTCGTACGTTTGACCTTGCTGCGCTGCATTTGCAGGTCTTGCAAAGTCTGCATGGCGTCACTTGTGCGGCCGGCCTCCACATCGGCCAGGCCTTTTTCCACTTCTTCCAATAGCAAGAGGTGTACGCGGTCTTGTTCCAAACGGTGGTAGTGGTCGAGCCGCTTGGCGTCAATCAGCGCAACGGCGGGCTCGCCGTTTTTGGTGATGATTTTTTCCCCGCCCAGGCGCACCTCGTCAACCAAGCGGGACAGGTGGGTGCGTGCGTCAGAAAACGCCACGATGTCGCGAACGGCTATGGTCATTGGGTCACTCCAGAGTTTTTTGAATTGTACAAAATATTGCTCTGTATTTGGGGCAAGTTTGCGACAACAGAAGTAACTCCTGACCGAAGCTGAGGAAGCCACCTCATCTCCACCGGCACTGGCTTTGACTCTCATCGCACGTATTGGCTCAAGCAGGGATCGCTCCAGACGGTGTTTCAGCCCTATTCCGATCAAACAACCCCAGCCCGCTCCATCATCGCATGCAACAACACATTGCACCCCGCGGTGATGTGCTCCGGCTTGGCATCCTCAATCTCGTTGTGGCTGATGCCGTCCTTGCAGGGGATAAAAATCATGCCGGCGGGAGCCAGTTTGGCCATGTAGACGGCGTCGTGGCCAGCGCCTGAGACAGCAGGCATGTTGCTGTAGCCCAGCTTCTTGGCGGCACGGGCCACGGCGTCCACGCAGTCGGGGTGGAAGACTTGCGCGGGGTAGCTCGACACCATTTCTATCTTCACGTCCAGCCCGCTGTCTTTGGCGACTTTGGCGGCAAAGGCTTTAACCTCGTCGGCCATCTGGTCCACGAGTGTGTCGGTGGCGTTGCGCAGGTCGATGCTGAATTTGACGCGCCCCGGGATCACGTTGCGGCTGTTGGGAAACACCTGCACCATGCCCACCGTCCCGCGTCCATGCGGCTGGTGGCGCATTGCGCAGCCCACCACTTCCTGCATGATGCGCGCCGAGATCTGCATCGCGTCCTTGCGCAGGGCCATGGGCGTGGGGCCGGCATGCGCCTCCATGCCGGTCACGGTGCAGTCGAACCAGCGGATGCCCAGAACACCCTGCACCACGCCAATCGTCGCGTCGGCATCTTCCAGCACCGGGCCTTGTTCGATATGGGTTTCGAAGTAGGCACCAATGGGGTGGTCACCGGGTTCCTGGTCACCGATGTAGCCAATGCGCTCCAGCTCGCCTTTCACACTTTTGCCTTCGGTGTCCGTCGCTGCGTATGCGTGCTCCAGTGAGAAGGCCTTGGCAAACACGCCCGAGCCCATCATGACCGGCACAAAGCGCGAACCCTCTTCATTGGTCCAGAAGGCGACTTCAATCGGGGCTTCGGTTTCTATGCACATGTCGTTGAGGGTGCGCACCACTTCCAGCCCCGCCAGCACGCCGTAGTTGCCGTCGAACTTGCCGCCCGTGGGTTGGGTGTCGATGTGGCTGCCGGTAACGATGGGGGCCAAGCTGTTGTTGCGGCCTGCGCGGCGCATGAAGCCGTTGCCTATTTTGTCGATGGTGATGGTCATGCCTGCCTCTTTGGCCCAACGCAACACCAGGTCGCGGCCTTGTTTGTCGAGGTCGGTCAGGGTCAGTCGACAAACGCCGCCCTTGGGGGTGGCGCCGATTTTGGCCAGCTCCATCAGGGACGCCCAGAGGCGCTCGCCGTTGATGCGGATGGATTCAATGCTGGTGGCGGTTGTAATTGTCATGGTGATGAATTCCAGTTTCATTGCCTGTGTGTGGCAGTTGCGTTCGGAAATGGGCATGTCAGGGGCCTCATCAGTCCCTGCTGGTCCAGCAAATCGGCCCCTGACATACCCATCTCCGAACGAGTGTGGGTGTGCGAATCGCTCTTAAATGCATGCATGGATGTACGTATACGGTCACGCTACTTCTCGCCAGTGTGTGGGATGCCTGGGGGGCGATTTGCTGGACCAGCAGGGACTGATGAGCCCCCCCAGGTATCTCACACACTGGCAGGTACAACACATGTCAACGCTTAACAGCAGTAGGCGCCAAGGTCTCTGCCCGCAGTTTATTAGCCGCAAAGTTGGACCCAAACGCCGGCCGTTTGATGTAGCGCCCCTTGCCCTGCACCGCGCGCAAATCACCCTGGACAAACACCAGCTCACCCTGGCTGATGGTGTGGCTGGGGATACCTTTGACGGTGCGGCCCTCGAAGATGTTGAAGTCGCCCTTGCTGTGCTGGGTCTTGGCGGACAGCGTCTTGGTGCCCGCCGGGTCCCAGATCACCAGGTCGGCGTCCGCCCCTGCCGACACGCTGCCTTTTTGCGGGTAGATGTTGAACAGCTTGGCGGTGTTGGCGGAGGTGATGGCCACAAACTCGGATGGCGTCAGGCGCCCGGTGTTGACGCCCGCGTCCCAGATGACGGCCAGGCGCTCTTCGACGCCGCCGCAGCCATTGGGGATCTTGCTGAAGTCGTCCTTGCCCGCGGCCTTTTGTGCTGCGCAGAAGGTGCAGTGGTCGGTGGCCGTGGTGTGCAGGTTGCCGGCCTGCAGGCCGCGCCACAGAAAGTCCTGGTTGCCCTTGGGGCGAAACGGGGGGCTCATCACGTGTGCGGCGGCGGTGGCAAAGTCGGGGTGGCGGTAGACGCTGTCGTCTATGACCAGATGGCCGGCCAGCACTTCGCCATACACACGCTGGCCGCGGGCGCGGGCGCGGGCGATGGCCTCGGCCGCTTCTATGCAGCTCACGTGCACGACGTAGATGGGCACGTTGAGCACATCGGCAATGGCGATGGCGCGGTTGGCGGCTTCGGCTTCCACCATGGGTGGGCGGGACAGCGGGTGGCCCTCGGGGCCTTTGATGCCCATCTCGGCCACGGTCTTTTGCAGCAGGAAGACCAGCTCGCCGTTTTCGGCGTGTACGGTGGGCATGGCGCCCAGTTCCATACAGCGCTTGAAGCTATTCACCAAGGTTTCGTCGTCGCACATGATGGCGTTCTTGTAGGCCATGAAGTGCTTGAAGCTGTTCACGCCTTCCTGCTGCACCAGCGTGCCCATGTCACGCTTGACGGTTTCGTCCCACCAGGTGATGGCGACGTGGAAGCCGTAGTCGCCTGCCGACTTTTCGGCCCAGCCGCGCCACGTCTGGTAGGCCTCCATGATGGACTGCTGCGGGTTGGGGATGACGAAGTCGATGATGCTGGTGTTGCCACCCGCCAGGCCTGCCGCCGTGCCGGTGAAGAAGTCGTCCATGGTGACCGTGCCCATGAACGGCAACTGCATGTGGGTGTGCGGGTCTATGCCGCCGGGCATGACGTACTGGCCACCGGCGTCCACCACGGTGGCACCGGCCGGGGCGGTCAGGTTTTCGCCAACGGCAACAATCTTGCCGTCCTTGGTGATGACATCGGCCTTGAAGGCCCGGTCGGCGTTGACTACGGTTCCGCCACGGATGAAGAGGGTCGCCATATATACTCCTAAATTGATAGCTACACGCGTAGCATTTACGAGGGCTAGAGGCCGATTTGATTCATAAGCCCTAAGCCGGATCGACTGTGCGCATGGGGTTGTTGGCGTGCGTCGTCCAGTTGGCGTATTTATCGCTCACAAGCAGGCCCGTGCGCAAGTCTTTTTCGCCGGGGGCCAGATCGCGCAGCGAAATGCATTCGGGCACGGGGCAGACCACGGCGCACAGGTTGCAGCCCACGCACTCGTCTTCCATGACTTCAAAGTGGCGCTTGCCGTCCTTCATGGCAGTGATGGCCTGGTGCGAGGTGTCTTCGCAGGCAATGTGGCAGCGCCCGCACTGGATGCAGCTGTCCTGGTTGATGACGGCCTTGCTGATATGGTTCAGGTTCAGGTACTGCCAGTTGGTGACCGTGGGCAGGGCCTTGCCGACGATTTCGCTGACACGCTGGTGAAGCCCATCTCCTCCATGTAGTTGGACAGGCCATCCTTCATCTCCTGCACGATCTTGAAGCCGTAGACCATGGCGGCTGTGCAGACCTGCACGTTGCCGGCACCCAGCGCGATGAAATCCAGCGCGTCGCGCCAGTTGCCAATGCCCCCAATGCCGCTGATGGGCAGTCCGGCGGTGAGCGGGTCGCGCGCGATCTCGGCCACCATGTTCAGCGCAATCGGTTTGACGGCCGGGCCGCAGTAGCCGCCGTGCGAGCCCTTGCCGCCGGTGTTGGGGCTCATGGTCAGCGTGGTGGGGTCCACGCCCATGATGGAGTTGATGGTGTTGATCAGCGACACGGCATCCGCCCCGCCCTTTTTGGCGGCGCGGGCTGGCAAGCGCACGTCGGTGATGTTGGGTGTGAGCTTCACGATGACGGGCAGCTTGCTGTAGAGCTTGCACCACTCCGTCACCATCTGGATGTACTCCGGCACCTGGCCCACGGCGGCACCCATGCCGCGCTCGCTCATGCCGTGCGGGCAACCGAAGTTGAGCTCGATGCCGTCGGCGCCGGTGTCGACAAGGCGCGCCAGGATCGCCTTCCAGCTTTCTTCCTGGCAGGGCACCATCAGCGAGACCACCATGGCGCGGTCGGGCCAGTTGCGTTTGACTTCGCGTATCTCCTTCAAATTGAGTTCCAGGTCGCGGTCGGTGATGAGTTCGATGTTGTTGAAGCCCAGCAGGCGGCGGTCCGGCGTCAGCAGCGCGCCATAACGCGGGCCGTTGACATTGACGATGGGTGGCCCGGCCTCACCCAGCGTTTTCCAGACCACACCGCCCCAGCCGGCCTCAAACGCGCGGTTGACGTTGTAGGCCTTGTCGGTGGGCGGGGCGGAGGCGAGCCAGAAGGGGTTGGGGCTTTGGATGCCGGCGAAGTTGGTGTGTAAATTGGCCATGGGGACCTCTCGATGCGATGAGCGATGTTGGGAGTTGCGCGACGGCGTTACGTGAGTTGTCGTGCGCGAATCAAGCCGTCGCGCTGGCTGCCTGGACCTGGACGTGTTGCGTAAGGCTAGCGTGAATCGCCAACGCAGATTGTTTGCCGTGCTCCACCGCCTCCACTGTCAAGTCCAGCCCGCCGGCACGGCAGTCGCCGCCAGCCCAGACACCGGACAGGCTGGTCTGGCCTGCAGCGTCGGTGGCAATGCGCCCGCCTTGCAGCGCCAACCCGGCATCGGTCAACATGGGGTTACCCAGTTGCTGGCCTATGGCCTTGAGCACCATGTCGGCCTGAATGGCCTCGGTTTCCCCGGTAGAGACCAGCTTGCCATTGGCAAGGGTCTGGTATTCAAAACGCACCGCACTGACATGGGCCGCCGCGCCGCTGCCGGTGCCCACGATTTCGACCGGGGCCATCCAGTAGTGAATGGTGACGCCGTTGGTTTGTGCCCACTCTTGTTCCGCTGCTGACGCCGACAAGGCCTCGGGCCCACGCCGGTACACCATATGCACGGTCTCCGCCCCTAACAGCTTGGACTGCACGGCGGCGTCAACCGCGGTCATACCGCCGCCAATAACAACCACCCGGCGGCCCACCGGCAGTGTCGACAGGTCCTCACACTGGCGCAGTTCGGCAATAAAGTCGACCGCGTCGCGCACACCGGGCAATGCCTCGCCGGTGATACCCAAGGCGTGGGTACTGGACAAACCCATTCCCAGGAACACCGCGTCAAAGTCACTGCGCAGGGTTTGGAGTTGGCTCGTGGTTTCCAGTTTCCAGTCGTGGTGCACCGTGATGCCGCCGATGGACAGCAGCCATTGCACCTCGGTCTGCGCAAACTGGTTGGGCGTCTTGTAACTGGCCAGACCGTATTCGTTGAGGCCCCCGGCTTTGGGTCGGGCATCAAAAATGACCACATCGTGGCCCTTGCGCGCCAAAGTGTGGGCACAACTCAGACCAGCCGGTCCGGCGCCGACCACGGCGATCTTCTTGCCGGTGGCGGGCTCGCGGCTGAAGATTTGCGGTTTGGCGCTTTCCATCAGCGCGTCCACCGCATGGCGCTGGAGGCGGCCGATGGCGACCGGGCGATCTTCTTGGGTATGGCGCACACATACGGCTTCACACAGATTCTCGGTCGGGCAGACCCGGGCGCACATGCCGCCAAGCGGGTTGGACTCCAGAATGGTGCGTGCTGCACCACGCAGGTTGTCATCCGCAATGCGTTTGATGAACGACGGCACGTCGATGCTGGTCGGGCAGGCTGTTGCGCACGGGGCATCAAAGCAGTAGAGGCAGCGTTCGGCCTCCAGCAGGGCCTGGGAGCGAGTGAGCCGTGGTTGTGCATCAGCAAACGCTTTGGCGTATTCAGCAGCGCCCAGGCGGCCAGGACGAACATCGGGATGGTGAGAGGTGGACACGCAGGCACTCCTGTATCGAAATATTCTGACCGTTTAGTCAAGTTCCCCAAAGAATGCTAGCAAGTGTGGTGCCAGTCTGTATCTAGGGGTTTATCCGTGGGCGGGGTCCGCTGCCAGTGCCAGCCACGCGGTGAATAGCGCCAAAGCCGCCGGCGCCTCGGAGCGCAGTGGTGTAACCAGGTAATAGGCCCGTTCACCCCGCAACGGCTGGTTGCAAGCCACAACCAGGTCGCCCCGGGCCAGTTCCGTCTCCACCAGCAATCGCGGCACCAGCGCAACTCCCAGCCCGTGAATGGCGGCGGTGGCGGTCATGGAGAACAACTCGTAGCGCGGCCCCGAGAGGGCGTTTGGCGCGGCCACCCCCATGGCCTCAAACCATTGGCTCCAGCCAAAGGGGCGGGTGCTTTGTTGCAACAGCGGCAATTCGGCCACGGCCTGCGGGCTCAGTCTCTGGGCCTGACCCAGCAAGCGGGGTGCACACACCGGCAGCACTTCTTCGTGCACCAGCAACGTCGACCGGGTGCCGGCCCAGTTGGCCACCTGTTCAGCCGTCCCGGCGTACAGCGCTGCGTCGAACGGGGTATCGGCGAACAAAAACGGCCGGGTGCGGGTCTCGATATGCACCACGATATCGGGGTGTAGAGCGCGCAATTCAGGCAGACGCGGAATCAACCAGCGGGTGGCAAAGGTGGGTACCGCTGCCAGATGGATCGCGCCCTGCGTGCCCTGGGTGGACATGGCGTTGAGTGTGTCGCGTTCCAGCGCCAGCAAGCGCTCGGTCACCTGGTGGGCGTATTCCTGGCCCCGGGGGGTCAAACTGACCCCATGGCGGGTGCGCTGAAACAAGGCCTGGCCGAGGTATTCCTCCAGCGCAGCCACCTGGCGCGATACCGCGCTTTGTGTCAATGCCAGCTCCTGCCCTGCCCGGGTGTAGCTTTGATGCCGCGCGGCTGCCTCAAAACAGAGCAAGGTGTGGGTGGCGGGGATTTTTCGGCGCATGGCGATCGCAGTGTAGCCCGGCGCCCATCCGGCCCCTGTCAACCTGGTGTGCCAGGTATGCGGTCAACGCATACCTGAGTGACAAACAATCGTTTGTGGAGCATGGGATTCGGCACTAACATCCAACACAAACCCATTGTTTTCGTAACCCCCATGTCAACTTGAGGAACTCCCCCATGGCCCACGCCGCTTTCAACTGGCAAGACCCCTTTCTGCTGGACAGCCAACTCAGTGACGACGAGCGCATGGTGCGCGATGCCGCTTCTGCGTATTGCCAGGACAAACTGCTTCCCCGCGTGACGCAGGCTTTTCGGGACGGCACAACCGACCCCGCCATCTTTCGCGAGATGGGAGAACTGGGCCTTTTGGGCCCCACCATCCCCGAACAATACGGCGGCCCCGGCCTGAACTACGTGGCCTATGGCCTGATCGCCCGCGAGGTGGAGCGTGTGGACAGCGGCTACCGCTCCATGATGAGTGTGCAAAGCAGCCTGGTCATGGTGCCCATATTTGAATTCGGCACCGAGGCCCAACGCCAAAAGTATTTGCCCAAGCTTGCCACCGGCGAGTGGATTGGTTGTTTTGGCCTGACCGAACCCGACCACGGCTCCGACCCCGGCTCCATGGCCACGCGCGCCCACAAGGTGGCCGGTGGCTACAAGCTCAGCGGCAGCAAGATGTGGATCAGCAACAGCCCGATCGCCGACGTGTTTGTGGTCTGGGCCAAAGAAGTAAGTGAGGGCGGTCAGGTCGGCCCCATCCGCGGCTTTGTGCTGGAAAAAGGCATGGCCGGCTTGAGCGCTCCCGCGATCCATGGCAAGGTGGGCCTGCGTGCCAGCATCACCGGGGAGATCGTCATGGATGGTGTGTTCTGCCCCGAAGAAAACGCCTTTCCCGAAGTGCGTGGCTTGAAGGGCCCGTTTACCTGCCTGAACAGCGCCCGTTATGGCATTGCCTGGGGCGCACTGGGTGCGGCGGAAGACTGCTGGCTGCGCGCCCGCCAGTACACCATGGACCGCAAACAGTTTGGCAAACCCCTGGCGGCCAACCAGTTGATCCAGAAGAAGCTGGCCGACATGCAAACCGAAATTGCACTGGGTCTGCAGGGGTGTCTGCGGTTGGGACGGATGAAGGACGAGGGCACGGCTTCGGTCGAAATCACGTCCATTTTGAAGCGCAATTCGTGTGGAAAGTCATTGGATATTGCGCGGTTGGCGCGGGACATGATGGGGGGGAATGGAATCAGCGACGAGTTTGGGGTGGCACGGCATTTGGTGAATCTGGAGGTGGTGAATACGTATGAGGGGACGCACGATATTCACGCGTTGATTCTGGGACGGGCTCAGACGGGGATTGCGGCTTTTTAGGTCCCCACTCTCCCCCAACCCCTCTCGCCCCGCCGGGCGAGAGGGGGGGCCTTAACAGCCGATTTGGTTGCTTTGCGCCGAATACGGAATCACTGGGGAAGCGTCGCCAACGAGTGGGTAAGCCTAGAGTGGTTGCCAACGGTCGTAGAGAAGTCGGGCTGTTGCCGTGCTCGCGCTGGCGGGCCCGCGCAGCGGCCCGCCGTGGGAGCGCAGGCCCGGCAGCCGTTTACTACGACCGCAGCGCCAAAAGCCTGAGCACACCGACACGTACCGCAACCTCACTAAAGTAGCACCGTATTCGGCGCGAACACACAAAATCGGCTGTTAAGGCCCCCCTCTCGCCCGGCGGGGCGAGAGGGGCTGGGGGAGAGTGGGGACCACAAAAGCTGCGCAGCAAAAAATGCAACCAGTCAAATAACGAACAAGTAAACAAACAACCAAACAGACAGACAAGAAATACAACCCATGACAACCCAAGAAAAACCCTCCGCCCTCCCCCACATCAAGGTCCTGGACCTCTCCAGAGTCCTGGCCGGCCCCTGGTGCACCCAGATGCTGGCCGACCTGGGCGCAGACGTCATAAAAATAGAAAAACCCGGTGAGGGCGACGACACCCGCCACTGGGGCCCGCCCTTCCTGCACGACGCCGATGGCAACCCCACCCAACACGCCACCTACTTCACAGCCTGCAACCGCAACAAACGCTCCGTCACCATCGACATGGCCCAACCCGAGGGCCAGGCCCTGATCCGGCAAATGGCGCTGCACAGCGATGTGCTGGTAGAGAACTTCAAGGTCGGCGGCCTGGCCAAATACGGGCTGGACTACGAAAGCCTGAAAGCACTGAACCCGCGCCTGATCTACTGCTCCATCACCGGCTTCGGGCAGGACGGGCCGTATGCCGGGCGCGCCGGTTACGACCTGATGATCCAGGCCATGAGCGGCATGATGGATATCACTGGTCGGGCCGACGGCACTCCGGGCGGAGGTCCGCAACGGGTGGGTGTTGCGCTGATTGATTTGTTCACCGGCGTTTACGCCTGCAGCGCCATCCTGGCCGCCATCGAAGTGCGCCACCGCACCGGTCAGGGGCAGTTGATCGACATGGCCTTGCTCGATGTCGGCATGGCCATCCTGGCCAACCAGGCTGCCGGCTTTTTGAATACTGACAAAGTGCCACAACGCCAGGGCAATAGCCACCCCAGCCTGGCACCCTATCAGGACTTTCCCACGCTGGATGGCGCCATGCTGTTGGCCATTGGCAACGACGGCCAGTTTGCCCGTTTCTGCGCTGCCACCGAGCAGCCCCAGTGGGCCGCCGACCCGCGCTTTGCCACCAACCGCCTGCGGGTCGAGCACCGAGCCGAGCTGGCATCAGCGATAACAACCGTCACCCGCCATCGCACCACGGCCCAGTGGATTGCGCTACTGGAAGACAAGGCCGTGCCCTGTGGCCCTATCAACAGTCTGGGCCAGGCCTTTGCGGATGAACAGGTTGTGGCCCGAAAACTTAAGCTGAATCAGCCTCTTGCCCCCGAATCCATTGCAAAGACAGATATCAATTCAATAGCAACAGTTGCCAGCCCCCTGCGGCTGATGGATACGCCTGCAGTGGTGCACCGGCCGCCACCTGCGCTTGGGGAGCATACGGTCGAGGTGTTGGCCGGTCTGGGGCTTGGCCCCGCCGCCATCGAACAGTTGCGCAACGCGAGTGTGGTCTAGGGCCAGGCCTTCCCACACGCGCTGATCATGCCGGGCGGCCCAACACTTCCCAGCGCTCCAGTGCAGCCATCAGTTCGTCGTCGATCTGCGCATTGCGGGTGGCCAACCGCATGGCCCGCACGTTGTCGACGGCGTAAAGGCTGCCGTCGGCCAAGGCCTCGGAGACTTCCTTTTGCTCGGCTTCGAGTGCGGCAATCAGGTCCGGCAAAGCATCCAGCTCGCGCTGCTCCTTGAAACTGAGCTTTTTGGTCTTGCTGGGTGGTGGTGCCACCGGAGTCTGTGCGCTGACCTGGGCCGTGGCCTGCTCCTGTTTTTGTAGCTGCTCACGCTCGTAGTTAAAAGGCTTGGCCGTAGTTTTGCCCAGCGCTGCGTTGATCGCATTGGCGCGCTTGGTCTGGATCAGCCAGTCGCTCACGCCACCTTCGTACTCGCGCCACTTGGCGTCGCCTTCAAAGGCAATGGTGCTGGTGACGACGTTGTCCAGAAAGGTCCGGTCATGGCTGACCAGGAACACGGTGCCGTCGTAGTTTTGCAGCAGGTCTTCCAGCAGTTCCAGCGTGTCGATGTCCAGGTCGTTGGTGGGTTCGTCCAGCACCAGCACATTGGCGGGGCGGGCAAACAGGCGCGCCAGCAGCAAGCGGTTGCGTTCACCACCGCTCAGCGACCGTACCGGTGAGGTGGCACGCGCCGGAGAGAACAAAAAGTCGCCCAGGTAACTCTTGCGGTGCTTCTTCTGGTTGCCAATCTCGATCCACTCGCTGCCGGGGCTGATGAAGTCTTCCAGCGTGGAATCCAGGTCCAGCGCATTGCGCATCTGGTCGAAGTAGGCCACGGTGATGTTGGCACCCTGGCGCACCGTGCCCCAGGGGCTGTGGCCGGGCTCGGGCCTGGGAGAGTTGGCGGGGGCCGGATCGGGCTGGTAGTCGCCCAGGATCAGTTTGAGCAGCGTGGTTTTGCCCGCGCCGTTCGGGCCTAGCAAGCCAATCTTGTCACCACGCAAAATCGTCGCGGTGAAGTCGTCCACAATTTTGCGGTCGCCAAAGGTCTTGCTGACGTGGGTGAGTTCAGCCACCAACTTGCCGCTCTTGTCGCCGGTGTTGACATCCATATTGACGCTCCCCACCACATCGCGGCGCGCTTCGCGTTTGCTGCGCAACTCGTCCAGGCGCACGATGCGCGCGGTGGCGCGGGTGCGGCGGGCTTCCACACCCTTGCGTATCCACACCTCTTCTTGCGCCAGCAGTTTGTCGGCTTTGGCATTGACGACCGCCTCCTGCGCCAGTTGTTCTTCCTTTTGCAGCAGGTAAGCGGCAAAATTACCGGGGTAGCTCAGCAGCTTGCCGCGGTCCAGCTCGACGATGCGCGTGGCCACGTTGTCCAGAAATGAGCGGTCGTGGGTGACGGTAATGATGGAGCCCTTGAAATCGACCAGCAGGCCTTCCAGCCATTCGATGCTGTCCAGATCCAGGTGGTTGGTCGGCTCGTCCAGCAGCAGCACATCGGGCTGCGCCACCAGCGCCTGGGCCAAGGCCACGCGCTTTTTGGTACCGCCCGACAGGGTGTTGACGATCGCGTCCGGATTCAGGTGCAGACGGTGCAGGGTCTCGCCCACGCGTTGTTCCCAGTTCCAGCCGTCCAGCGTTTCGATCTCGCTTTGCATCGCGTCCAGGTCGCCATGGCCCAGGCAGTACTCTTCAATCAGGCCGATCACCCGCTCCAAGCCTGCACGGACAGCGACAAAAACAGTAGCGTCCGCATCCAGAATCGGCTCTTGGGCCACATACGCGATGCGGGTGCCACTCTGCACCTGCAGCGTGCCGTCATCGGGGCGCTCCATACCGCCCAGAATTTTGAGCATGGAGGATTTGCCAGCGCCGTTGCGGCCAATCAGGCCCACGCGCTCCGCGGTTTCAAGGGAAAAATCAGCGTGATCGAGAAGCGGGACATGCCCGAATGCCAGCTGGGCGTCAAGTAAGGTAATAAGTGCCATGAGGGAGCGATTATCCCCTGCCCGGCATTCGCAGTCATACTTAGGGCATGACCTCCGGCAGACTTCCATCGCAGCCTTTTGTGGCGCGGGCTGTGCGCAACCTGTTGACCCACAGCGGCCACGTGCCACTGGTTCTACTGATTCTCGAAGCGCTGTTGGCACGGCCAGGTTATTTCTTTCGCATTGACCCCTATCTGTTGGTGGCCGGGGGTTTGGTCCAGGCCGCCAGCAGCGAGTGGCTGCATGAAAAAAACCGGGCATGGCCCATGCTGTCCAACCTGATCGGGCCTGCCTTCTATTCGCTGACCGAGGTGTTTTTTGAAGGGGGTGACTTCTTTTTGCAGTGGCACCACCAGGCTTACTGGGGATTTGCCGTTGGTTTTGGCGTGTTGCAGACGCTGCAGGCGCACCGTCCGGCATGGGATACGGTGCTGGTGTCGCTGGAGAGTGTGGTGCGGTCAGCCATACCCTTGGTGCTTTACGCCCTGTTCGAAGCCCGCAGCAAGGGCATTGGCCTGTCATGGGAAGGTTTTTTTGGTGACCGTGCCCACAGTTTTCTGGCCATCGTGCTGCTTTTGCTCGGTCTGCTGTTGGGTTTCGCGGAGGTCAGTTTGCGGCGCTCCTGGGAGAAAGTTCAGGCGCTCACCGCGCAGTTGCGCCAGTATTCCGAGTGGTCTCTGGGTAGCGGCATTTTGAGTCGCGCCATCAACGATGCCGAGGTCTTGTCGCTCAAGAGGGTCAACCGGGCAGTTGTGTTCATGGACATCCGGGGCTTCACAGCCTGGAGCGAGCAAAAGACACCAGAGGCGGTGGTGGGCATGCTCAACGATTTTTACGCCGCAGCGGAAACCGCCCTGGGTGACGCCACACCCATCAAACTCAAATACACCGCAGACGAAGTGATGGTCGTGTTCGCGGACGCGGCGAGCGCACTAACGGCGGCGAGGCGAATGCTGGCGTCCACCCACCACCTGTTGGCTGAACAGGGTTTGGCGGCCGGCGCCGGCGTGCATGTGGGTCAGGTTGTGGAAGGTGTGCTGGGCGGTCACAACGCCAAAGCTTATGACTTCATCGGAGATACTGTGAACACCGCTCAGAGGTTGTGTGATGCCGCAGCGCCCGGCGAGCTGCTGGCGTCGGTCGCGATCTGCGCGGCAGCAGGCCTGCCGGTTGTCAAGTCGCGGGACATTGTCGCCAAAGGAAAACGTGAACCACTGCGTGCCGTGGTGCTGGCACCCTCAGGTCACGGCTGAACGTTTGCTCAAGTCCAGCATCCGGTTCGCCAGGACGGCACCCAAGGCCATGGCCAAGGCCAATGCAACCTGCGGGTGGTGGCGCGACAGGTCGTCAAAGTCGGCCGGGGTGAGCGTCCAGACCTTGCAATCGCTGTAAGCCGATACGGTTGCGATGCGCACCGCACGGGAAAAAAAACTGCCTTCCCCCACCACCGTGCCCGGTCCCAGGACGGCTAGGTGAACAATGCCTTTGTCGCTGTGCATATCCACTTTGAGGTCGCCAGACTCCACAAAATACAACTTTCGGTCGTGGTCGCCTTGCGAAATGAGCAGCTCTCCGCGCTGGTGCTGGGCCGGGCGTACATAGTCCACCAATACCTTCCAGCGGGCGGGGTCCAGGAACTGTTTAAGGCCGGCTGCTTCCGTGCTGCGCGTCACCGCGGCAATCAGACCGGTCAGATCAGGGGGATTGGGGTTTGAGTTTGGATGTGGCAAGGCAGGCTTTCAAAGGGACGGACCCAAGGACGCTCGCATCTTGCCGTTGATGGTCGAAAAAAGCAACTTGCTTGGTGGTGCACCAGACAGACAAAGTGCCTCTTTGGCACAGCTTCAATTGGCCCCTCGTATCAAAGATGTGATCGTTGTGGCTATTTGCTGCTCGGAAAGCTGAACACTGCCCCCTCACGCACGCCCGCGCTCGGCCAGCGCTGCGTGATCGTCTTGCGCTTGGTATAGAAGCGCACGGCATCGGGTCCGTAAGCATGAAGGTCGCCAAACAAACTGCGCTTCCAGCCGCCAAACGAGTGGTAGGCCACCGGCACGGGCAGCGGCACGTTGACGCCCACCATGCCGACCAGGATGTTGTCGGTGAAGTAGCGGGCGGCCTCGCCGTCGCGGGTGAAGATGCAGGTGCCGTTGCCGTATTCGTGGGCGTCGATCAGGTCCATGGCTTCTTGCAGGGTCTTGACGCGCACTACGCCCAGCACCGGGCCGAAGATTTCTTCCTGGTAGATCACCATGCCGGGCTTGACGTTGTCGAACAGGCAGGGGCCGAGGTAGTAGCCGTCCTCATGGCCGGCGATGGTCAGGCCACGGCCGTCCACCACCAGTGTGGCGCCTTCCTTCACGCCCTGGTCCACATAACCCTTGACCTTTCTCAAAGTGCGGCTTGGTCACCAGGGGGCCCATGTCCATACCCAGCGCAGTGCCGGGGCCGACCTTCATCTTGGCGATCTCGGTCTTCAGACCGGCAATCACGGCGTCGGCCGTGGCATCGCCCACGGCCACCACCAGCGGGATGGCCATGCAGCGTTCGCCGCAGGAGCCGTAAGCCGCGCCCATGAGTGCGCTCACGGCATTGGCTATGTCCGCGTCGGGCATGACCACGGCGTGGTTCTTGGCACCGCCCAAGGCCTGCACCCGCTTGCCGTGGGCACAACCGGAGGTGTAGATGTATTCGGCAATGGGGGTGGAGCCTACGAAACTCACCGCCTTGATACGCGGGTCGGTCAGCAGCGTGTCCACAGCTTCCTTGTCGCCGTTGACCACATTCAGCACGCCGGGTGGCAGGCCGGCTTCCAGGGCCAGCTCGGCAATGCGCAGGGTGCTGCTTGGGTCGCGCTCAGAAGGTTTAAGGATGAAGGTGTTGCCGCAGGCCACGGCCATGGGCCACATCCACAGCGGCACCATGGCCGGGAAATTGAACGGGGTGATGCCGGCGGTCACGCCCAGCGGCTGGAATTCGCTCCACGAGTCGATGGCAGGGCCGACGTTCTTGCTGTGCTCGCCCTTGAGCAGTTCGGGCGCGTAGCTGGCGTATTCCACGTTCTCGATGCCGCGTTGCAGCTCGCCCAGGGCGTCGGAGAGCACCTTGCCGTGCTCGGCGGTGATCAGTGCGCAGATTTCTTCGGCGTGCTGTTCCAGCAGGACCTTCAGATTGCCCATGACGCGGGCGCGCTTGAGCGGTGGTGTGTTGCGCCAGGCGGGGAAGGCGGCCTGGGCGTTGGCAATGGCTTCTTCAACCGTGGCCTTGCTGGCCAGCAGCACGCGCTTCTCGGCGCGGCCAGTGGCGGGGTTGAACACGTCCTGGGCGCGTGTGCCGGTGGTGACGATCTGGCCGCCGATCAGGTGGCCGATGGTGGGGAGTTGGGACATGGTTTTCCTGGATGACTATGGATGAAAATGGCTGCTAGCCCTCGTGGATACTGCGCAAACAGCTATCAAAACAAGAGCATATTGTGTCAGGCGGTGGCGTTCAGCGATTCGCCCAGGGCGTTGATCAGGCTGTCGATCTCGGCTGCGGTGGCGATAAAGGGTGGTGCTAGCTGGATCGTGTCTCCACCATAGCGCACGTAGAAGCCTTTTTCCAGGCATTTCATCGCGATCTCATACGGCCGCTTGGCCGGCTCGCCGGGTGCGCTTGCGATCGTGAAGCCGGCGGCCAGGCCGTAGTTGCGGATGTCGGCGACGTGCTTGGCGCCTTTGAGGCTGTGCACGGCCTGCTCGAAATGCGGTGCCAGCGCGGCCACGCGCTCGACCATGTTTTCCTTGACCAGCACATCCAGCGCGGCAATGCCGGCGGCGCAGGCCACCGGGTGGGCGGAGTAGGTGTAGCCGTGGGCAAACTCCAGCATGTAGTCCGGGCCGCCCTGGGCCATGAAGGTGTCGTAGATGTCCTTTTTGGCGACCACCGCGCCCAGCGGCTGGGCACCGTTGGTGACCTGCTTGGCGATGTTCAGGATGTCGGGCGTCACGCCAAAGGCGGCCGCGCCGGTGTAGGCGCCCATGCGGCCAAAGCCGGTGATGACCTCATCAAAAATCAGCAGGATGTTGTTGGCGGTGCAGATCTCGCGCAGGCGCTGCAAATAGCCCACCGGTGGAATCACGACGCCGGCGGAACCCGACATGGGCTCGACGATGACGGCGGCGATGTTGGACGCGTCGTGCAGCGCAATCAGCTTCAACAGTTCGTCGGCCAGTTCGGCACCGGTCGGTGGCATGCCCTTATAAAACGACCCCATGGCAGGCTGGGTGTGGGGCAGGTGGTCGGCCTCAATGCCCTGGCCAAAGGTCTTGCGGTTGCCGACAATGCCGCCGACCGAGATGCCGCCAAAGTTCACGCCGTGGTAGCCCTTTTCACGTCCGATCAGCCGCGTTTTCGTGCCTTGGCCCTTGGCACGCCAGTAGGCACGCGCCATCTTCAGCGCGGTGTCGGCGGACTCGGAGCCCGAGCCGGTGAAGAACACATGGTCCAGCCCGGCGGGCATGAGTTCGGTGATCTTGTTGGCCAATTCGAACGACAACGGGTGGCCGTACTGGAAGGCGGGCGAATAGTCCATGGTGCCGATCTGGCGGCTCACCGCTTCAGTGATCTCCGAACGACCATGGCCCAGACCACAGCACCACAGACCGGACAGGCCGTCGAACACCTTTTTGCCGTGGCTGTCGGTGTAATAGGCGCCCTGGGCGCTGACCAGCATGCGCCCGGCTTGTGCGCCGGCAGCCTTGAAGTTGCGGTTGGCCGAGAAGGGCATCCAGTGCGCCTCCATCCATGCGGCGTCACCGGGGAAGGGGCTGGTGCTGGTCACGGCGGTGGTGGGGCTGGCGTTGTCGTGGGGTTTCATGGTCTGCCTCCTGGTCGGTGTCGATGCGCTTGGGCCCCGGTGGGGAATGGCGCATTGTGGGCGGCTCTGTTACTCTCATAAAGTCACAAATATCACTATTTAGTTGTCAATTTATGCAAGTTAAGAAGAAAGCCGTTCTGGGCCAGATCAGCGATATGGATCTGCGGCTGCTGCGCGTGTTTCGTGCGGTGGTGGATTGCGGCGGCATGGCGGCGGCGGAACTGGAGCTCAACATCGGAACTTCCACGGTTAGCCGCCACATCAAGGACCTGGAAACCCGACTGGGCCTCACCTTGTGCCGCCGGGGCCGGGGGGGCTTTGCGCTGACGCCGGAAGGCAACAAGATCTACGAGCAGACCACGGCGCTGCTGGCGGCGACCGACGCCTTTCGCAGTGGCGTGGATGAGATCCACCAGCGCATGGGCGGCGCGCTGCACGTGGCGATGTTCGACAAGACCGCCAGCAACCCGGCCTCACACATCGCGCAGGCCATTGCGCTGTTCAGCCGCCAGGCGCCCGATGTGGCGCTGAACCTGCACGTGGGCACCCTGACCGCGATTGAGCGCGGCGTGCTGGACGGGCAGTACCAGATCGGCATCATCCCCGGCCACCGCAGCTCGGACGCGCTGGAATACGCCGAGCTGTTCGACGAGACCATGCTGCTGTACTGCGGCACCGCACATCCGCTGTTTGATGCCGAACCAACGGCCCAGCCGCAGGATTGGGAAGGTCTGCGCGCCTACCCGTTCGCCGGGTTGGGCTACCACTCGCCGAACATGGAGCTCAGCCAGCAGGTGCGCCTGGCGCGCAAGGCGACCGGTTTCGATCAGGAGGCGATAGCCACGCTGATTTTGTCGGGTCAGTTTCTGGGATTTTTGCCCGATCACTACGCCCAGAGCTTTGTGCGTGCGGGGCTGATGCGGGCAGTGAATGCGGCAGTATTTCGCTACACCTGCCAGTTCTTTGCAATTGCCCGACGCTCACCGGAGGCCGCGCGGGCTACGCGGGCGTTTCAGAACTGCTTGACACAAGCCCACAACGCCAGTTTGGAAGAGGGCAATTTCCCGCCGGGCCGCCCCAAGGGCTCTGAGCCGCTTGGCGGTCAGCCCAGCTAGGGAAACTAGCTTCCTTGGGGCTGAGACCCGCGTCTAGCTTTAGCCGCCCTTTTTGGAACGCTTGCCGGGGTTCTTTTTGCTACGGGTGGCGACACCGCGCTCCAGGCTGACCTTTTGGCCGCGGCCACCGGTAGGCAGCGTGAAGCCTGGCAGGGTGGCGGGACGGGGAGTGGCTTTGCGGTCTGCTTCGGTAACGATCTTATTGCCCATGATTTGCTTTCCTGTGAAATTGGTAGGGGGTCAGGGCACATTGGCTTCGCAAAGTGGTCTGACCCACAAAATTTAGATTTTTGCGAAGGCAGTATTAGGCCATAAAGTCTGGAGCCGTCCAAAAACCACGAGCCGATCCCGTGTGGCTTCGCACCACAGTTTTGGCAGACGCAATCATTTGCGAAAAATATTAGACAGACTTATAAAATGGGACCTGTCACCAGCGCAGTCTCGCGTGTGGCCCCTTCTGACCGAAAACAGCATGCGAACCTTTGATAACGACGCCCTGGAGTGTCTGGCCGCCATTGTGGAGGAAGGCGGCTTTGAGCGCGCCGCCGTTCGGTTGTCCGTCACGCAATCGGCCGTCTCGCAGCGCCTGCGCGCGCTGGAAGCACAGGTTGGAACGGTGTTGTTGGTGCGCAGCCGCCCGGTCAAACCGACATCAGCCGGACGGTTGTTAATCAAACATGCGATGCAAATGCGCTTGTTGCGTGCCGACCTTGAAACCGATTTGCAAGATCTGACACCGGGTGCCGGTGCGATGCGCGAAGAGGACCGCATCTCCATCGCTATCAACGCCGATAGCATCGCTACCTGGGCATTGCCGGCGTTGGGGCCGCTGGTCAGCGAAGGCTTGCCGCTGGAAATCATCACCGACGACCAGGATTTCACCCATGAGTGGCTGCGCGAAGGGCAGGTACTGGGCTGTGTGACCACCCTCAAGCAGGCCCTGCGGGGCTGCAAGGTCTTGCCCCTGGGTGCCATGCAATATGTCGCCGTGGTCAGCGCAGCTTACGCCGCAAGCCACTGTCCGCAGGGGCTGACACCCCACAATTTTCGTCAGATTCCGTTCATTGCATTCAATCGCAAAGACGATTTGCAGACCGACTTTGTAAGCCGTGCTTGCGGTTTACGCCGGGTCACGCTGAGCCAGCGTTTTGTGCCGAGTTCGGAGGGGCAGGTGCGCGCCGTTTTGGCGGGTTGGGGCGCCTGCGTGGTGCCCCAAATCCAGGTGGAAAACCTTCTGAACAATGGCGAACTGGTCAATTTGTCACCTGCCACCACGCTGCCGGTGAATCTGTACTGGCATTGCTGGAACCTCGACTCTGTGGTGATTGACCGCCTGACCGCGGCTTTGTCCAATGCGGCGCGCACGGCCTTGAAAACGACGCGGTCACTAAATAGCCCTTAGTTCCATTTTTTGACGACGGTGGCTAGAATAGTGCTATGACACGCACACCCGTAATTAAGGTTTCCTTCAAGGCGCAAATGCTGCAGGCGCGCGAAGACGCGATCATCGAAGTCGTCAACCACCTGCTCGCAGAAAAAGGCTTTGAAGCCATGACGGTCGACGAAGTTGCGGCACAGGTGGGCATTGCCAAGGCCAGCCTCTACAAACACTTTCCCAGCAAGGAGGACCTGGCAGCCGCAGCCATGGTGCGCGTGATGCGCAAAGCCCAGGCCTACTTGCAAGGATTGCCTGCAGAAGCCACGCCGCTGGAACAGTTGCGCGCCGTGGTGCGTTGGACCATGGAGCTAAAACTGGCGGGTGGTATGCCGTCCTTGCCAAGCCAGAATTCCAGCCTGCGGGCTACGCTGATCGCTAACCCGGACTATATGAATGGCCTGATCGAAGTCAGTGACCAACTGGGCGCATGGATTGAAGAGGCGCAGGCGCAAGGGCGCATCAATCCGGCACTACCCGCCATTGCAGTGCTCTACACCTTGTATGCCAGAGCCTGTGACCCGGTACTGGAGTTCCTCAAAATGGGTGGCCAACACACCGATGGCGAAATTGTGGAATTGGTGCTCTCGACCTGCTTCGATGGGTTAAACGCCCGCTGATCGGCCAGCCTGACCGGAGCTTTATCGGACCAGAAGCACGGGCACCTTGCAGTGCGCCAGTACCTGGTTGGCCACCGACCCCATGACCATGTTCAGCACGGCACCGTGCCCGTGCGACCCCATGACAATCAGGTCGAACTGGCCTTCCGACGCAAATTTTGCAATCGCGGCGCCAGCCGGTCCCACCTTGGAGATGGATTTGGCGTTGATTCCGTGGCGTAGCAAGAACTTGCTGACGGGCGCAACAACCTTTTCGCTTTCGTCGCTGTAGTACTTTTCGACAATTTCCTTGCCGACTGCCGCGCGCGCCCTCGGCGGCAGCGCCGGCTGGGCGTTGAAGATGGTGTAGCTGTTGGTGCTGCTAAGCAGGCTCTCGTGGGTGCTCAGGTATGCCAGCATTTTCTTGCTGTAGGTGCTGCCATCAACGGCCAGAAGAATCTTCATGAACTGCTCCTTGTGCAATAGGGCAAGTGTAACCAGGGTCCCACGCGGTGGTGAGTGCGATAGTGTCGTTTTCAGTGACTTGAGTGACCGCAAATGCTCTCAATACAGTAGCATACAATGTATGACTGACGTGGGCTAGATGGTTATTTCGATCAGAAGGTTGGGTTGGAACGCCGCTTGTTCGTTCTTGCGTGCGTACCCCATCGGATTGGCGACGACCCGACATCCCCGTTGCACATAGTTGCTGGGTGCGTGCAAGTGGCCGTGCATCCACACTTGGGCAAACGGTAACAAATCATCCAGGGCGTTGCAGAAACCGGCTGTGCCCGGAGTGAGACCGTAACGCGGGTCTGCGCTGTGCAAACTGGGCGCAAAGTGGGTGATGGCGACCGTGGGGCCATCAAACGGGATCTGAAGGGCCTCGCGCAGCCACGTTTGGCACGTTAGCGCTTGTTCGCGCACGCCTTCTGCCAACCAGGACTCCCCCTGGCGTGTGGTCTGCGTCTTGCGCAAGTAGTAGTTGGCGGCCCGAAAGGCTTTGTCGCGGGCTTTCAGTTGTTGTGCCAACGGATTGATGCCAGAGGGGTGGTGGGAAGCGGTTGTTGGTGCAGAACAGGACGGGGCCAGTGCATCGAAATCGGACCACAGGGTTGTGCCCACAAACCGCACGCCCCCCAGCACCGTGCTCTCCCGCTCCAGCCAGATCATGCCCAGACGCTCGCAAGTCTCGCGCAGCCGTGCATGGGCGATATCGAAATCCAGTGCGTCATACTCATGGTTGCCGGGCACAAACACCACAGGTGTCGGCCAACCGGTTAATGGCGAAAAACGCGCCAGGCCGAAGTCGCTATCGGCCAGTTGTGATCCCGTCTGGTAAGACCCGATATCCCCAGCCAATACCAGCATGTCAGCTCCATGGGCTGCGTGGGGGACCCAATGGGGATGGGCCTCCAGGTGCAGGTCCGAGAGCAATTGCACTTTCATTCGTCAAAGGCTTTGGCAGCGAGTTCTGCGACCCGGGTGCGTAACCAGGCATGGGCGCTTGAGGCGTCTTTGCGTTGGTGCCACAAGGCGTCGACCTGAATGGTGGGGGGGGTGAAGGGCAACTCTCGCAATACCAACCGGTCGGCAAAACCGGTCACACCCACAAAATGGCGGGGCAACACCGTCAACAGGTCCGAGTGGGCCACGATTTTGCCTGCCGTAAAAAACTGGTTGACGGTCAGCACCACACGCCGACTGCGGTCCAGCGCGCCCAAGGCTTCGTCAATGAATCCATAGGCCCTTCCTGAAAAGCTGACCAGCATGTGTCGCGCGGCGCAAAAACGGTCGAGTGTGAGTCGGCCTTTGGCGAGGGGATGCCCTTTGCGCATGGTGCACACATAGTCTCCCTGAAACAGGCGATGGTGCAAAAACGGCACACGCTCGCCCGATTGCGCACGCGCAGTCAGATCCGCCATGACGGCCGGAAAGTTGCCAATGGCGAGGTCGGCGTGTCCTTCGTCGAGCAGTCGACGCGGATCGCGCGTGGTCAGGGGGACCACCCGCAACGAAACATCGGGGGCGCGCTCTGTAATGAGCTCCACCAGGGGCGGCATCAGTTCCGCAGCGGTAGCGTCGGCCATCGTCAGCACAAAGGTCGTAGATGCGCTTGCCGGATCGAACACATTGGGCGCGATTGCCGTTTGCAGGCGCAACAGCGTATCCCGTACTGCAGGCCACAGTTCCTGGGCGCGCGGTGTCGGCACCAGGTTACGCCCCTGTCGAACCAGCAATTCATCACCCAAGGTTTCACGCAACCGGCGCAAGGCGTTGCTCACGGCGGGCTGGGTCAGGGCCAATTGGTGAGCGGCGCTGGTCAGACTGCGCTCCGCCATCACCGCATCAAACACTTTGAGCAGATTGAGGTCGAAGTTGCGAAGGCTGGAAGGTGGCATGCCAAATCATAAGTCCCGTGAATGGGTCGAATCACTAAACTAAAGTTGTGCAATACTAGTATAAACCCTAATATCCAGTTATGAAAATCCAAAAATCTTCCCTTTCCCACATGCCCAAGGAGTTCGCCATGGCACGTCCGGTTCAACCTTATTTCATTCCAAGCGGAGCAGGTGACGCCAATCCTGCCATGTCCACACGCGCGCCAGGTGGGACCCAAGACGGGTCCAGAACCCTGGCGGGCATGTTATTAGCCGCCGTCGTGGCGGCATTGATGGTGGTTGCGGATCAATTGATCGAAACCTGGGCTGATGGACATCTGTTGGTCGTCTGGGTCGCGTTATGGACCGTTGCTTTTGCGGCGCTGGCTTTGTTGGCGCCGCCGTTGCGCCAGCTCAGCGCCTCTCTGGCTGCAGAGGCGGCTCGTTGGGCACGGCTCAATGCAGTGCGACGCGATGAAGCCCAATTGTGGGACCTGGCACAACATGACCACCGCGTCATGCGCGACCTGCAGATGGCCAAACTCTACAGCGAAGGCGAACGCGCTTAGCCTGTTTCGTTTCTGCAAGCAAGTTTGCTCACCATTGGCGCTCTGACAACTCGCCCAGCGTTTCGCTCAATCGACCAAGCGAAGTTCATCAGCTTGCACGAAGGCCGCCCGGCGTAAAGCAGCATACCCGGTGGCATGGCCGGGCGCACCTCAGAGGAGGTAGCGCCAGCCGATTGGACAGCAAAGATCAAGCAGTTAGGCGTTGCTCAAGTTGGGTTTTGGTTTCAACCAGGGCCTTGGGCAGGTGGTAGGCCAACTGGGTGAACAGTTCGTCGTGCAGGGCGAATTCCTGCTTCCAGGCGCCCTTGTCCAGGCTGGTGACGCTGTCAAACTGGGCCTGGCTGAAGTCCAGGCCGGTCCAGTTGATTTCGGCATAGGCGGGGCTCACGCCAAAACCATTCTCGCTACCCGTGGCTGTACCTTCCAGCCGGTCGATCATCCACTTCAACACGCGCATGTTGTCGCCATAGCCAGGCCAGACAAACTTACCGTCATCGCCCTTGCGGAACCAGTTCACGCAGTAGATCTTGGGCAGCGTGTGGCCGGATTCTTCGAGCTTGTG
Source organism: Candidatus Aalborgicola danicus (assembly GCA_016703945.1). Lineage (GTDB taxonomy): Bacteria > Pseudomonadota > Gammaproteobacteria > Burkholderiales > Burkholderiaceae_C > Allorhodoferax > Allorhodoferax danicus. Next base: position 225,704 of record JADJBC010000045.1, on the reverse strand, counting down.
CTCCATGTCCAGCCAGTGCTGGAAGTAGTCGCTCATGTTGTAGCCGCAGAACGGCAGCATGGCAAACGGGTCGCGGCGGACTACGCCCATCTGGCCAACAGCGGCGGCGGTGGTCTCACTGCCCATGGTGGCGGCCATGTACACGCCTTCCATCCAGGTGCGGGCTTCGGTGACCAAAGGCACCGTGGTGGAGCGACGGCCACCAAAGATGAAGGCGTCGATGGCCACGCCATTGGGGTTGTCCCACTCGGGGTCCAGCGCGGGGTTGTTGGTGGCGGCCACCGTGAAACGGGAATTGGGGTGGGCCGCCTTGGCGCCGGTTTCCTTGGCAATGGCTGGCGTCCAGTCCTTGCCTTGCCAGTCAATCAGGTGGTCGGGCAGGCCGCCGCCGTCCTTCTCCATGCCTTCCCACCAGACGTCGCCGTCATCGGTCAGGGCCACGTTGGTGAAAATCACGTTCTTGTCCAGGCTGCGCATGCAGTTGGGGTTGGTGTGCATGTTGGTGCCGGGGGCCACGCCGAAGTAACCGGCTTCGGGGTTGATGGCGTACATCTTGCCGTCGGCATGGGGCTTGACCCAGGCGATGTCGTCACCAATGGTGGTGACCTTCCAGCCAGCGAAACCGGCTTCTGGCGGCACCAGCATCGAGAAATTGGTCTTACCGCAGGCGCTTGGGAAGGCGGCAGCGACGTGGTACTTCTTGCCTTGGGGGTTGGTCACGCCCAGAATCAGCATGTGCTCGGCCAGCCAGCCCTCGTCTCGTCCCATATTGGATGCAATGCGCAGCGCAAAGCACTTCTTGCCCAGCAGCGCGTTGCCGCCGTAGCCGGAACCGTAGGACCAGATTTCGCGGGTCTCGGGGTAGTGCACGATGTACTTGGTCTTGTTGCAGGGCCACTTCACGTCGGCCTGGCCGGCTTCCAGCGGCGCGCCTACGGTGTGCACGCAGGGCACAAAGGCACCGTCCACACCCAGCACGTCGTACACGGCCTTGCCCATGCGGGTCATGATCTTCTGGTTGACGGCCACATAGGCGCTGTCAGAAAGTTCAATGCCGATGTGGGCGATGTGCGAACCGAGCGGGCCCATGGAGAACGGCACCACATACATGGTGCGGCCCTTCATGCAACCATCGAACAAGGCCTTTTCGCCGTCCTTGCCGGTTTGCAGCAACTTGCGCATGTCGGCGGGAGCCATCCAGTTGTTGGTGGGACCGGCATTCTCTTTCTGCTCGGAGCAGATATAGGTGCGGTCTTCCACGCGGGCGACGTCGCTGGGGTCGGAGCAGGCCAGGAAGGAATTGGGGCGCTTGGCGGGGTTGAGCTTTTTGAAGGTGCCACCGTCAACCAGTTGCTGGCACAGGCGCTGGTATTCCTCTTCCGAACCGTCGCACCAGTAGATGGCGGCCGGTTTGGTCAGTGCGGCCATATCGGCCACCCAGGCGATCAGCTTGGGGTTTTTGACGTAGCTTGGCGTGTTGAGATTCAAGCCCTGCATAACGGGTGCGTTCATAAGATAGCTCCTAGTTTGAAAATCGTCTTTTCAAAATGAAAGCGGTGCTTCGACTTTGAGAAAACGGTTTCCAGGTAAAACTGCAGATACCTCAACCGCACAATTTCACGCAGGCAACTTTGGACAAGGTAATCATTTTAAGAACCGGTACCGCTGTTACATGTCAGTTACACGTAAAATCTATGCAAACAAAGCATGAGGTTATGCGTCTTTGGAATTTAGGAGAAAGGTCAAAAAGTTGCATTCGCGGTGGTCCGACGACGATGTCTGTGGCTGGTGTGGGTGCGCGGGTCCCCCCGCAGCAAGGCGGTTGGTGGGCAAGTCAACACGACGCCTGCTCTTGACGAGCGCGATGAATTCAGGGGTGTTTGGCTGCCGCTACGCCAGCCTCTTTATAGCTGGCGTAGCGGCAAAAGAAGACTCGCAATGGGCCTTCATCACCCAGCCATTGCGGCTGGGAGGATCAGTAAACTCAGGCCATTGATACAGCGATAAAGGCCAATAAGAAAATCAGAACGCCGCCAACCACGGGCAAGACGATGGGAATCATCGGAACGATCGCTTCAACCGGGTCGACAGGCTGACCTTGAGTTGCGGGAGTGGGAGCGGACATGGTGTTTTTTCCTTTTGTTCTAGATTGGAGTTGCGGCGGATTTTACCTACAAGCGTAGCTTGCAGCCTGGTTTTGGCCGCGACCCCGCGCACACTAACCTAACTGGGTGTCAAAACCGGCTTGTATCAGCACGGTTAGTACGTCGCTCACGTGGGAATGCCCACGGGTCTGCACCACCAGTTCAATTTCTGCGTTTTGAGCCGACAGGGTGGTGAACGCCCGTTGGTGGTGCACTTCCTCGATATTGGCGCCCGCTTCGGCCACCATGGCCGTAATACGAGCCAAAGAACCGGGCACATCCCTGGCGCCAACCCGGATGCGTGCCAGACGGCCCGCTCGCACCATGCCGCGCTCAATGATGGCCGCCAACAACAAGGGGTCTATATTGCCGCCACACAAGACCAGACCCACCCGTTTGTCCTTGAAGCGCTCGGGGTATTTCAAAAGCGCTGCCAGGCCAACGGCGCCTGCCCCCTCGACCAGGGTCTTTTCCACTTCAAGCAGCATGACCAAGGCCTGCTCAATATCGCCCTCGTCGACCAGCACCAGATCATCCACACGTTGGCGGATGATTTCCATGGGGATGCGTCCGGGTGTACCGACCGCAATGCCTTCGGCGATGGTGCTGCTGCCCTGCGGGTGGTGTTCACCCTTGACTGCGTTGAACATGGCGGGAAAACGCACGGTTTGCACCCCCACCACTTCCATTTCTGGATGCAGCGCCTTGGCCACGGTGGCCATGCCGGAAATCAAACCACCGCCCCCAATGGCGATTACCAAAGTGTCCAGGTTTGGCACGTCTTCCAGCATTTCCAGCGCCACCGTTCCTTGCCCGGCGATGATGGCATCGTCGTCATAGGGGTGGACAAAGGTCAGACGGCGTTGCTCGGCCAGAATGAAAGCGTGACTGCGAGCTTCTTCCAGCGTGTCACCATGCAGGATGACCTCGGCCCCAAAACCGCGGGTGCGCTCCACTTTGACACCCGGCGTGAAGCGCGGCATGACGATGACGGCTTGTAAGCCCAAGCGCTGCGCGTGGTAGGCCACACCTTGGGCGTGATTGCCTGCGCTCATGGCGATCACGCCCTGCGCCGACTGCTCTGGCGTCAATTGCGCCAGTTTGTTGCAGGCGCCACGCTCCTTAAAGGAGGCAGTGAACTGCAAGTTTTCGAATTTGAGAAATACTTGCGCACCGGTGATGTCGGACAAGGTTTTGGAAGCAACACAGGGTGTGCGCAGCACGTGGCCATGGAGCCGTTGTGCAGCCGCAAGGACGTCGTTGTAATCAATCATCGCGACATTGTGCGGCAAATTATGGTCTCGTCAGGCCTGTAGGCACGGTGACGAAAAACTGCAGCCCCCTACTTCCCTCTTGCGCCAGTCTGCTGTATGGTGGGCTCGTACTTCATTGTGCCGGAGGCGTTTGATGGCCAAGCGTTTGCTGTCCCAGCCCTTGGGCGGGCACCTGATTCCCTCACCGGGCCTCTTGGAGGCGCCAGTTTTGGATCTGATGTGTTCCCACTTTGTGCTGACCCTGGCGGCCCGCCAGGGCGCCAGCCTGAACGTGCGTCGGGACTTCAATGGCATCGTTGGGCTCGCCGGCCGCCATTTGGTATGGCCGGTGACGGTGTTGGCGCGGCTACGGGAATTTTTGACGCGGCGTTGTATCAGCAACGAGTTGTGGCGTGGCCATGAATTGCTGGACGGAACCGAATTTCTGGCACGACATGGTGTGTGGCGCGGCCCCTACGATGAAGCCACGTTGTATTTCTTCTTGGACGAATACGCCAAGGATCAGCCCAAGGACCTGATCTCTGTCTTGAGTGTGACGGGCGAGTGGTTGAGTCATTCGCTTAAACGGCAGTCCACGTTGGTCGAAAAGAACATCAATGCCCTGGCCGGACTGCTGCAACTCAACAAAGCCGAGCGGGCTCTCCTGTTGTACGGAACTTTGGCACGTTACCAGCGCGACATGCGCAGCATTCTGGTCGAGTTCAAGGTCAACAACGCGCCCGAGGCCTACGCAGCCATCGCCGACGTGGCCCATGTCAACCCGGAGCAGGTGGCTGAAGCCCTGCGCGCAGGCTCTCGCCTGGAGCGGATCGGACTGGTGGAGAACCTGATCTCCGAGCACAACATCACCGACTTGGCCGACCTGATGAAGGTCAGCGAAAAGTTGCCACCGGTGTTGATGCGCCAGTACCGTGACCAGGCCGAGCTGATGGCGGTGTTTACCCGTCTGTCCACCAAGAGCAGCCTGTCACTGGATGACTTCAGTTTTGTGGCCGAAGACGCCCGGGTGTTGTGCACCTTGCTGGCCAACGCCGTGAACCGCCAGGAGGTCGGTATCAATGTGCTGCTGTACGGCCCTCCCGGAACCGGCAAGACAGAATTGGCCAAGGTGGTGGCGCAATCGGCCGGGCTGGAACTGTTCGAGGTGGAATACGCCGACCGCGATGGCAACTCCCTGAGCGGGCGCGACCGCTACCGCTCCCTTCAAATCGCGCAAGTTTTCCTCAAGGGCAGCGCCCAGGCGGCTTTGTTGTTTGACGAAGTGGAAGACGTGTTTCCACCGTTGTCCAGCGAGGCCGCACACTGGATGGCCCGCGCCGAAACCAAGCTGGCGCAAACCAATGGCAGTGTCAGCGGTAAAGCCTGGGTCAACCAGGTGCTCGAATCCAACGTGGTTCCGACGATCTGGGTGACCAATCGCATCGAGCAAATCGATCCGGCGTTTCGCCGCCGTTTTGCCTACCACCTGGAACTCAGGTCGCCACCGCCCGGAGCCCGTGAAGAGCTCGTGCGCAAAACACTGGCGGGAGTGGCGGTGTCTGACGGTTTTGTGGCCCGGCTAACCAGGCGCATAGGGTTGACCCCGGCCCAGATCCGCACGGCAGTGCGGTTTGCCGGTCTCGCGTCAGTTGATACATCAGCGCTAGAGGTCGGCGTTATTGAAACTCTGATTGAACGACAACTCAAGAACGCCGATCAGGCGTTGGGCAATCGCGCGCAGGACCGCGCGCGCCCGGCCACCGGCCCAGCCTACGACTTGTCCTTGCTGAACGTTCAAAGCCGCTTTGAGATTCCACGCATGGTTCACGCGTTGCAGGCGCGTGGCCATGGCACGTTGTGCTTCTACGGCCCCCCCGGCACTGGCAAGACGGCGCTGGCCGATCACGTCGCGACCACGCTTGCGCAACCCCTGCATATCCGCCAGGCCAGCGATCTCATGAGTAAATACGTTGGCGAAACCGAGCAGAACATGGCGGCCATGTTCCGCGAAGCGGAGGCAGAGAATGCGATTTTGCTGCTGGACGAAGCCGACAGTTTTTTGCAGGACCGCCGCAGCGCGCAGCGCACCCATGAAGTCAGCGAAGTGAACGAGATGCTTCAGGGCATGGAGCGGTTCAACGGCATTTTTATCTGCACCACCAACCTGATGGACCGCATTGACCAGGCAGCTTTGCGCCGCTTTACGTTCAAAATCCGGTTTCAACCGTTGACGCGGATGCAGCGCGTGGCGCTCTTCATAAAAGAAGCCTGCCTGGGTGAAGAAGCACCTTTGAGGCACGATTTGGAATCGCGCCTGGCCTGCCTGGACCAACTCTGCGTAGGAGACTTTGCAGCTGTCAAACGCCAGGCCGAGATATTGGATGTCCAGATGGATCCAGACGAACTTCTGACCCAGTTGGAGGCTGAGCACCGCATCAAACCCGACGTTCGGGACGCTCGCGGTATCGGTTTTTTGCCTTGACTGCCATGGACTGCGGCAATTTTGCGGGTTGTGTCAACCGCAAGGCGAGTTCAACCGTCATATGCAGGAGCGGACGCTGAAGTCAAGCGCCACAGGGGCAAAACCCCCTTGGGTCGGCTTTGCAAGTGTCCATTTCTCTTCATCTTGACCTGTTGATATGAACAAAGAAACGATCCAAGTTCCTGAAAAAGGGACCTACCAATGGCAACTGTTTGATTATTGGTCCGATGAGTTTCGTCACACCCATGCCGACCACTCCGCCTACATAGCGCTCAATTTCGCCGGTGTGCTGGACGCCTGTCGCAACAAGTGGCACGCCCTGATCCAGCACCATAGTCAGCACGTCTGTGACGCCAAGGGTGGCAAGCGCCACAGCCGCGCGATTGCCCGCCTGCAGAACACCATGTCGGGTGCGGCGATGTCCTACGAGACCTGCTTCCGTCGCCGTACTGCGGCCTAAATCGTTTCCCGGGGTTTTTGCGGAGCGCAAACTCAGTTGTATGCGCCCGCCCCAGAGTTGGGGTAAACGCCGCCGTTCGTGTCCCCCACCCTTCGGGCTCCTCCTTAACCTCACTTTGGCATTCACCCCAACTCTGGGGCTTGAGACCTCTGTGCAGCGTGGCCCGGGGACACACCTCTCTTAGGTATTCACCACGCGCAGCACTTCCTGTGCGTAGGCTTCCAGCTTCTTCGCCCCTATCCCGCTGATTCCCTGCAGATCGTCCAGGGTCTGCGGTGCCCGTTTGGCGATCGCTGCCAGTGTGGCATCGTGAAAAATTACGTAGGCGGGCAGGTTGTGTTCCCGCGCCACCTCGGCGCGCCAGGCCTTCAGGGCCGCGTAACGCACCAATCCATCCCCATCCAGCGCAATCGGCGCCTTGACCACGGCTGAGCCTGCGCCCGGGCGTTTGCTCTTGCGGCTGGCGGGCGTTGAGACCGACTCCCGCAATTGCACCTGCACCTCACCCCGCAGCACGGCGCGGGACTGTTCGGTCAGCTGCAAGGTATTAAATGCCTGCGCGTCCACCGCCACCGCACCCATGGCGATCAACTGGCGCAACACGCCGCGGAGTTGGATTTCACTGAAATCGGTACCGATGCCAAAGGTGCTGAGGGTCGTATGGCCATGCTGGGTGACCTTTTCGGTAGTCTTGCCACGCACGATGTCCATGACATGGCCAGCCCCAAACGACATGCCGCTGGACTGCTGGATGCGGTAAATGGTGCTGAGCAACTTACGTGCGGCGTCCGTACCGTCCCAAATGTCGGGTGGGTTCAGGCAGTTGTCGCAGTTTTGGCACCGGTAAGTCGGCCCATCGCCCAGTTGCTCACCAAAATAGGCCAATAACCGTACGCGCCGGCAATCCGTCGCCTCGGCCAACCCCAGCAACGCATCCAGCTTGCCGCGCAGGGCCTGCTTGAATTCTTCACCCGCCGGGCTTTCATCAATCATGCGGCGTTGGTTGACGACGTCCTGCAGACCATAACCCATCCAGGCGTAGGCGGGCAGACCATCTCGCCCGGCGCGGCCCGTCTCCTGGTAATAACCTTCAATATTCTTGGGCATGTCCAGGTGGGCAACAAAACGCACATCGGGTTTGTCGATGCCCATGCCAAAGGCGATGGTCGCCACCATGACCACACCTTCTTCGCGCAAAAACCGGTTCTGGTGGTCCTGGCGTACCCGGCTGTCCAGCCCCGCGTGGTAGGGCAAGGCGTGGATGCCGGCGTCCACCAGCGTCTGCGCCACGTCTTCCACCTTCTTGCGCGACTGGCAATAGACGATGCCGGCGTCTCCCTCGTGTTCGCGTTCGATGAAGCGCAGCAATTGCTGCACGGCTTCGCGCTTTTCGACGATGGTGTAACGGATGTTGGGGCGATCAAAGCTGCTGACGAAGGCCTGGGCGTCTTGCAATTGCAGGCGCTCCAGGATGTCGGCGCGGGTCAGGTCGTCAGCCGTGGCGGTCAGCGCCATACGCGGCACGCCGGCATACCGCTCGTGTAACACGGTCAGCGCCCGGTATTCGGGGCGGAAATCGTGGCCCCACTGGCTGACGCAATGCGCCTCGTCGATGGCAAACAGGCTCAGCTGGCCGCGTTCATATAGGGAGTCCAGTAGCGCCAGGAAGCGGGGGTTGGTGACCCGCTCCGGCGCGGCATACAGCAGCGTGATGTCGCCGCGCAGCATGCTTTGTTCCACCTGGTAGGCCTCTTCGCCGCTCAGCGTGGAATTCAAAAACGCCGCGCTGACACCGGCCTCGTGCAGGGCGCCCACCTGGTCGTGCATCAGCGCGATCAGCGGCGACACGACGATGCTGACCCCCAGCCCCGCGCGCTGGCGGGCGATGGCCGGAATCTGGTAACACAGCGACTTGCCGCCGCCGGTGGGCATCAGCACCAGCGCGTCGCCACCATTGGCCACGTGCTCCACGATGGCCTGTTGTGGCCCGCGAAACTGCGGGTAACCAAAGACCTCTTGCAGGATGGCGTGGCAGGTCTGGCTGGAAATGGATAAGTCAGTTGCTATCAAAACAGTAGCTAATCAGGCAATAGGTTCGAGGGCTAGGGCCACAAATCGTGCAGAGTGCTCCTGCACAATGCCGAGGGCGCAGCCCTATTGTCGGGCATGGGCACTGTAGGGATGCTGATCGGGAAGCCCGCACAGCGCCGGCGCCGTGGTCTAAAATGCAAACTTCCCAAGGGGCGCTGCAGCGGCCGGACACCGTCAACACACGGTGTACCAACGGCCACCAGGCTTGGGTTTGTCAACTGCGCTCACTTGTTCTATTCAGAAAGTGAGCCGCATCCATGAAGAACACTCCGCTTAAAGCCCCGCCTTACACCCGTGGCCAGGCCCTGCCCGGCATTCTGGCCAGCCGCATTGCCATTTTGGATGGCGCCATGGGCACGATGATCCAGCGCTTCAAGCTGGGCGAGGCGCAGTACCGCGGCGAAGGCTACACCGGCCCGGGCGCACAGGGCACGCGTTTTACCGACTTCCACCGCGACGTCAAAGGCAATAACGAGCTGCTGAGCCTGACCCGGCCAGATGTGATCAGCGACATCCACGAGCGTTACCTGGCCGCTGGCGCCGACCTGATCGAAACCAACACCTTTGGCGCCACCACCGTGGCCCAGTCCGACTACGACATGGCCGATCTGGCCGTGGAGATGAACCTGGTATCCGCCAAACTGGCCCGCGCTGCCTGCGACAAATATTCCACGCCTGACAAGCCCCGTTTTGTGGCCGGCGCCCTGGGCCCCACGCCCAAAACTGCCAGCATCAGCCCCGATGTGAACGACCCCGGCGCGCGCAATGTGACCTTCGAAGAACTGCGCCAGGCCTATTACGACCAGACCAAGGCCCTGGTCGAAGGCGGCAGCGACGTGCTGTTGGTGGAAACCATCTTCGACACACTCAACGCCAAGGCCGCGTTATTTGCGATTGACGAATACTTCGAGGCCAGCGGCGAGCGCCTGCCCATCATCATCAGCGGTACGGTGACCGACGCATCCGGTCGCATCCTCTCCGGCCAGACCGTGACCGCCTTCTGGCACAGTGTGCGCCACGCCCAACCGCTGGCGATTGGCCTGAACTGCGCGCTGGGCGCGGCGCTGATGCGCCCCTACATCCAGGAGCTGAACCGCGTGGCGCCGGACACCTTCATCAGCTGTTACCCGAACGCCGGCCTGCCCAACCCCATGAGCGACACCGGTTTTGACGAAACGCCGGATGTAACCAGCCGCCTGGTACGCGAGTTTGCGGCCGAGGGTTTGGTGAATATCGTCGGTGGCTGCTGCGGCACGACGCCGGACCACATTGGCGCGATTGCCCATGCGGTAGCACCCTTGGCCGGGCGCAGCTTGCAGCGCAACTTCTTCTACAAAGAAGCGGCTTAGAGGCAGCACCCGGGAGTCTGGGTGGCAGAGTGTTCTGCGCAGGTCAAGGAGGAGCGCCCAAGGGGTGCGGGGGACACGGAGCAGAACACTCTGCCGCCCAGACTCTTGGCAGCCTAAGGTAAATTGCTACTTTTTATGTAGCGCAATCCCCAGCATTTCCGAGGGCTAGAGGCACTTTTTGCTAAAACTATGGCCGCCGCACGAGTGCCCGGTCAATCTCCAGCTGCATCGCCTTGGCCAGCTTGGCATAGAGCCGCAGCTTGCGGGCGTTGTCACGCAGGCGCTCGGCCAGACGCGCCGAAATGGCCAGCAACAGCTTGGAGCCAATGCGGGGTTCTTCATTGATCAGGGCCTCAAAGGCAGCGCGGGAGAGGATCGCGCACAGCGAATCGGAACCGGTGGTGCACGACGCTGAGCGGGGCTCCCGGTCGACCAGCCCAACTTCACCAACCAGGCTGCCGGGCCCCAGCACGCAGATGGTCAGGGGCTCGGTGCGGCTCACGGTGATACTCTCCACCACCACTTCACCTTCCAGCAGCAGGGCCATAAAACCGTCATCGGCGGCGTCACCTTCGAGAATGAAGGTGGTATTGGCGGGGATAAAACGCGGCGTCATATAACCCACCACCACACGGGCTTCCTCCACGCTCAGTGGCATCAGTGCCCCCGGCGCCGCCAATAACTCGGCCGCGGTTTCGAATGCACTAGAGCGTTCGTTGCTCAGTGGAGTGTCTTCAGAGTCCATGACCGTGTGTCTGCCTCTTTGCCTTGCAGCCAAGCGCTGCTGAACGGGGAATAGGGGTGATGGTAAACCACAGACGTGAGCGTATGCCGAGGGTTCTCCATTAAAATCAGATGATCCAAGGAGCGTTGCAGCAGGCCACCCAGAGGCTCTGTCAGGCTTGGATGTGCCCAACGACGCTCACCTGCCTAGCTTTTTTACAGGTGAGATGCATGTCCTCTATTTCAATTCCCGTTGCCCCCACACTGAGCGCCAGCGCGTCCTCTCTGCCACCCATGATGCTTTCCGGCCTGGAGCCGGTGACCATTGGTGCCTGTTATGCAGTTGAGAAGAACGCTGAAGGTCTGTCCCCACGGTCTCAGGAAGGTGCCGCGCCCCGTGCCACCTTCGTCAACATCGGCGAACGCACCAATGTGACCGGCTCCAAGGCCTTCGCCCGCATGATCCTGAATGGCGACTTCGAGCAGGCCCTGGCCGTGGCGCGCCAGCAGGTGGAAAACGGCGCCCAGGTGATTGACATCAACATGGACGAGGCCATGCTGGACAGCCAGGCCGCCATGGTGCGTTTTCTCAATTTGATAGCCAGCGAGCCCGATATTTCCCGCGTTCCGGTCATGATCGACTCCAGCAAATGGAGCGTCATCGAGGCCGGCCTGCGCTGCGTGCAGGGCAAGGGCATCGTCAACTCCATCAGCATGAAGGAAGGCGAGGAAGCCTTCCGCCAGCAGGCCAAGCTGGTGCGCCGCTACGGCGCCGCCGCCGTGGTCATGGCCTTTGACGAAAAGGGCCAGGCCGACACCTACGCACGCAAGATCGAGATCTGCGAGCGGGCCTACCGCATCCTGGTGGACGAAGTCGGCTTCCCGGCCGAAGACATCATCTTCGACCCCAACATCTTCGCCATCGCCACCGGCATTGAAGAGCACAACAACTACGCGGTCGACTTCATCGAGGCCACGCGCTGGATCAAGCAAAACCTGCCCGGCGCCAAGGTGTCCGGCGGCGTGTCCAACGTGTCCTTCAGCTTCCGCGGCAACGACCCGGTGCGCGAGGCCATCCACACCGTTTTCCTGTACCACGCGATTGCCGCCGGCATGGACATGGGCATCGTCAATGCCGGCATGGTCGGCGTCTACGACGACCTGGAGCCGGTGCTGCGCGAACGCGTCGAAGACGTGGTGCTGAACCGCCGACCCGACGCCGGTGAGCGCCTGGTCGAGATTGCCGAGACCGCCAAGAGCGGCGCCAAGGACGAGAGCAAGAAGCTGGAGTGGCGCGGCACACCCGAAGCCCCGGCATCGGTGGCCCAGCGCCTGAGCCACGCCATGGTGCACGGCATCACCGACTTCATCACCGAAGACACCGAGGAAGCCTACCGCGCGATTCTGGCCACCGGCGGGCGCCCGCTACACGTCATCGAAGGCCCGCTGATGGACGGCATGAACATCGTCGGCGACCTGTTCGGCCAGGGCAAGATGTTCCTGCCCCAGGTGGTCAAGAGCGCGCGGGTCATGAAGTCCGCCGTGGCGCATCTGATCCCCTACATCGAGGAAGAAAAACGCCAGGACGAGGCGGCCGGCCGTGATGTCAAGACCAAGGGCAAGATCATCATCGCCACCGTCAAGGGCGACGTGCACGACATCGGCAAGAACATCGTCACCGTGGTCCTGCAGTGCAACAACTTTGACGTGGTCAACATGGGCGTCATGGTGCCCTGCCACGAGGTGCTGGCGCGCGCCAAGGTCGAGGGGGCCGACATCATTGGCCTCTCCGGCCTGATCACGCCCAGCCTGGAAGAGATGCAGTACGTGGCCGGCGAGATGCAGAAGGACGACTACTTCCGCATCAAGAAAATTCCGCTGCTGATTGGTGGCGCCACCACCAGCCGCGTGCACACCGCCGTGCGCATTGCGCCGCATTACGACGGCCCTGTGGCCTACGTGCCCGATGCCTCCCGCAGCGTGGGCGTGGCGCAAAGCCTGCTGGGCGATGGCGCCGCCCAGTTCATCGACGAGCTGAACCAGGACTACGCCCGCGTGCGCCACCAGCACGCCAACAAGAAGCAGACCCCGATGTGGACGCTGGACAAGGCCCGCGCCAACAAGACCGTGGTGGACTGGAGCACCTACCAGCCCACGGTGCCGAAATTCATTGGCCGGCGCGTCTTCAAGAATTTTGACCTGGGCGAGCTGGCCAAATACATCGACTGGGGCCCGTTCTTCCAGACCTGGGACCTGGCGGGCCCGTTCCCGGCGATCCTGGACGACGCGGTCGTCGGCGCCGAGGCCAAGCGCGTCTACGCCGACGGCCAGGCCATGCTGAAGAAAATTGTCGAAGGCCGCTGGCTGACCGCCAACGCCGTGGTCGCCCTGTACCCCGCCAACAGCGTGGACGAAGACGACATTGCCTTCTATACCGACGAGACCCGCACCGAGCGGGCCCTGACCTGGTACGGCCTGCGCCAGCAGACCGAGAAGCAGGTGGTGGACGGCGTGCAGATGCCCAGCCGCTGCCTGGCCGATTTCGTAGCGCCGCGACATGCTATGCATTCAGGAGCTATATCTGCAGATTCAACGAGGGCTAGCGGCCAGAAAGGCTCAGAGGTTTTGGACTACGCCGGGCTGTTCGCTGTGACCGCCGGCATTGGTGCCGACAAGCGCGCCCAGGCCTTTGAGGCCGCGCATGACGACTACTCATCCATCCTGCTCAAATCCCTGGCCGACCGGCTGGCCGAGGCCTTTGCCGAAGCCCTGCACCAGCGCGTGCGCACCGACCTGTGGGGCTATGCGTCTCAAGAGTCACTGGAATGCAATGACCTGATCGCTGAGAGGTACCAGGGCATACGCCCGGCACCGGGTTACCCAGCATGCCCGGACCACAGCGTCAAGAAGGACATGTTTGCCCTGCTGCAGTGTGAGGACATCGGCATGGGTGTCACCGAGAGCCTGGCCATGACCCCGGCAGCCAGTGTCAGTGGTTTTTACATCGCCCACCCGGACAGCAGCTACTTCAGCGTTGGCAAGATCGGCGACGACCAGTTGCAGGACTTGGCTCGACGGCGACATTTGAACCCGGCAGAGTTGCAACGGCTGTTGGCGCCCAACCTCTGAATCACGTCGAGGCTGTGAAGCATGCCAGAATCCCGGACTGAGGAGTTTCAATGTCATCCTTGTACCTGGACCACTTTGGCTTGGCCAAGCCGCCGTTTCAAATAACGCCGGACTTGGGTTTCTTTTTCTCCGGTGGACGCCGGGGCGACATCCTGTCCGCGTTATTGCATGTGGCACAACATGAAGAAGGCATCATGACGTTGGTGGCCGAGGTTGGCAGCGGCAAGACCATGCTGGCGCGCCTCGTGTTGAGTCGACTGCCCAGCACCATCTGCACCATTTACCTGGCGAATCCGAGCTTTAGCCGGGATGAAATTCTGGGGGCCATAGGTCGCGAGTTGGGCCTGACGAATCTGCCGACGTCGACCGAAGCCCGCCTGGCTGCGCTGCACCAGGAACTGTTGAGTCGCCATTCAGGGGGCCAGCGTGTGCTTCTGGTGATTGATGAAGCCCATGCCATGCCACCCGAGTCACTGGAAGAGGTCCGGTTGTTGTCCAATTTGGAAACCGAACAGCACAAACTTCTCAATATCATGTTGTTTGGGCAGCCGGAACTGGACGAAACCCTGGGCGACCGCCGGATGCGCCAAGTCCGTGACCGCGTGATCCATCGTTTTGAACTTACGCCTCTGACAGCCGACGACGTGGCGGCCTATGTCGACCACCGGTTGCGCGCAGCCGGCTGGCGGGGCGGCACCCTTTTTGCGCCTGCTGCCATGGCCTTGCTGATCAAGGCTTCGGGCGGTCGGGCACGGCGCATCAACTTGCTGGCGGACAAAGCCCTGCTGGCAGCCTATGCGTTAGGGAAGCCCTCGGTGCAGATTGAGCAGGTTCGGGTCGCAGTGTCCGAGCTACATGACGACATTGCTGCACCCTCGCCGTGGCAACTGCCAAGGGTGTGGGCTTGGGTTGCTGTGGGTGTGGTGGGTATGTTGGTGTTGGCCGGAGTGGTATGGACGCGGCAAACCGCCAGTGCCCCAGCACCGGTAGCAGGCTTTGCGGTCGCCTCTGCTCCGGTGCCTCAGTGGCGGCCGTCGTACCGACGCCGACACCTGCGCCCGCGCCCGCTCCCCAGAGTCTGGCGCCACCCGTCCTTCCCGCGCCGACTGCCGCAGCGTCGGTCGCAAGCGCTCCGTCGCCTGACACGTCTTCGGCTACACCGCCGTGGTTGGTGGTCTTGATGCCCCTTATAAAAAGCACCCAAGCGCAGTTAAAAAGCGGCGAGTTGACCGGATACACCGTGCAAATTGCCGCGTTGCCGCGTGAGCCCTCCGCAGCGGCCTTCATGGAGTCCCTGTCGCGGCAGGTCGATCCCAAACAGATCTACGCGCAACTTAGTCATTACAATGGAAAAGACTTTGTCGCAGTGTTCGTGGGCAATTACCCCAGCAGCGCCAAAGCCAATGCAGCGTTGATCGATTTACCAGCGCCCCTGAAGGCTAACAAGCCGATGGTTCGGACGTGGAACAAAATACGACAGGATCAACTATCTTGAACCGTTTCGCAGCTACCACTGGTCGCTCGTTGGCCGATCCAAACGCCCTGCGCCGTGCAGCGTGTTTTTCCGTGACAGTGTTGGTCGCAGCCTGCGCTGCCCCCCCCGCCCCGCCCATCTCCAATACCCATTTGCAGGCGGCACCGGTCGTGGTTGGCAGTGCGCCGGAATTCGCAATTGCGCCACCTTTGCCGCCGCCTCCCCGTGTGACTCCCAAGCAGGAGGTCTACAGCGTGGTGATGCAAAACGTCAATGTGCAGGATCTGTTGTTTGCCCTGGCCCGTGACGCCCGAATCAATGTCGACATCCATCCCAGCATTACCGGCACCGTGACCATGAACGTTCGGGACCAAACCCTGACCGAGATACTGGAGCGGGTTGCCCGCCAGGTGGATTTGCGGTACGAGATGCAGGGCAACAACCTGTCCATCCTGCCAGACCTGCCCTATCTGAAAAATTACCGCGTCGACTATCCGAACATTCAGCGCAATTCAGCCATTTCGATCAGCACATCGACCAATGTGGCCAGCACCGGTTCGGCGCCCGGCCAATCAGGTGGGGGCGGCACAGGCAGCAACGCGTCCACGTCGGAAATTACCAGCCGGTCCAACAACAATTTTTGGGACACGCTGGTGAATAACATTCGGGATATGTTGCGTGAGACCGACAAGGTGATTCCCGCCAGTGCTGCAGCCGCCGCAACCACCCCTGCACAAGCACCAGCCGCCGCCGCGGCGGGAGGGGCTGCACCCAATGCCGCGAATAGTAACTCCAATGTGATTGCCGGCGCCGGTCGTACCGTGTTCCGGGAAGCTGCTTCGGTCATGTCGAATGCAGAGGCCGGGTATATCAGTGTGCGCGCAACCCAAACCCAACACGACAAGGTTCGGGATTTTGTGGATCGGGTCATGCGTTCCGCACGGCGACAGGTTTTGATCGAAGCAACCATTGTGGAAGTGGACCTGTCCAACCGCTACCAGCAAGGCATTGATTGGTCGCTCATCAAACCCGGAGGCACGGCTTTTGACTCCTCCTTTTCGGTCCGCCCGGCCGGGCCGTCAGCTGGGTTGCAAACCGGCGGTCTGGTCAGCTCGCTCACTTCGCTCACCTTGAACGGGCCCAGCATCTTCAAGGGGTATGACCTGACCGGCATTCTGAATATGCTGGAGTCGTTCGGAACCCTGCGGGTGCTCTCCAGCCCCAAGATTTCGGTGCTCAACAACCAGAGCAGTGTGCTCAAGGTGGTCGACAACAAAGTCTATTTCACGGTGTCGGTAACCGCAGGCACTGCTGCAACGACCACAGCGGCCGCTACACCGGCGACTTACAACACCGTCATCAATACCGTGCCCATCGGGTTGCTGATGTCAGTCACGCCACAAATCAGCGAGTCGAATGAAGTGATTTTGAATCTGCGTCCGACCATCAGCCGCATTACCGGATACGCCAACGATCCAAGCCCCACCTTGGCGCAGTATGGTGTTGGCAACCGCATCCCGGAGGTCCAGACGCGTGAAATGGAGTCGGTCTTGCGGGTGCAGTCGGGTGGAATTGCCATTCTGGGTGGACTGATGCAAGACTCGCGTAACAACAATTCCGACGAGGTGCCAATTCTCAATCGCCTGCCGGGCCTGGGCAATCTGTTCAAGTACCGTGACGAGTCCAGCAAGAAAACCGAACTGGTGATTTTCCTGCGGCCAACGGTGCTCCAGGATGCCAGTTTGAATGGTGACTTCAAAGCCTACCGTGATGTGATGCAGGAAGCCCGTGACGCCATGGACCGACCGACCCAGCCCACACGACCCGAGTTTTACCTTCCGCAGACCCAGCCATGAGTCTCCTGCTTGATGCCCTTCAACGCGCCAGCAAGGACAAGGAAAAAGCGACATTGGCTGCCGCCAATGCGGCGGCGGGGCCACAAACTGACGGCAAAATCCGGCTGACGCCGGCACCGGGCCAAGCAACGGCTGACTTCCCTCCGTTGGCCTCAGTCACAGAGGTGCCGTCCCAGCCTTCGATCAAACCACCAGAATCATCACCACCGCCCACCACGTCGGTTGCAGAACCGATGGCGTTGGAACTTGAATTGGAGCCTAACCCTTTTGTTGCAGCGGGAGCAGCACACACGCCGGTGGTTGAAAGTGGGCAGACCCATGTCCATCCGCGTCTGCCCGAAGCGCCAGCCCCGGTGGCAGCCCCAACACCACCCGCAACTTCAGCCCCCCCTTCATGGACTTCGCCAACGGTAGAGACCTCGACGCGGACCAATGCAAACACCAGTGAGGCGCAGATTGCCAGGCCTGCGGCGCCAGTGAATCCCAAAGCGACCGCCAACGCGATTCGAAATGCGTACGCGACGACCGCTTCGGCTCAATCACCACGGAGTCGACGAGTTTTGATTCTGGGTGGTGTTGCGACAGCTTTGGCTTTGGGCCTGGGCAGTTTTTTGTTTGGGATGTGGGGGGACCCGGAGCGTCTGCTGGGCCTTACCGGCACGTCATCAGTGGCCGTCGTTCCCCCGGCTTTGCCAGTGCAAGTGCCTGCACCTGCACCGGAGGTATCGGCGTCCGCGCCCAACCCGTCCGTCGACCCCGCAATCGCAGCCAAATTGCCTTCCGACATACCGGCATCGGTACCGACCCCGCCTGTTACCCCGGTCGCCGGAACGAATCCTCCATCGGGTCGTGTGGTGGTGGACGCTGGTGCCACTTCTGCGCCTTTGCCCACGTCCCCGAGCGCCAAGCCAGCGGCGACCCAGTCCAAAGAGCTTGCGTTGCGGCCCACTTCACCGCCCCCCGTGTTTTCGCCGAAAGTCAGCAGCCAGGGCAGTCTGGAGCAAGGTTATTCGGCATTGCTGGACGGTCGACTCGATGATGCAGCACTGGCCTACGGCGCAGCATTGGCGGCCAACCCGATGGAGCGTGATGCACTCCTGGGTCTGGCTTACGTGGCACACAGCAAAGGGCGGCGTGAAGAAGCACAAGCGCTGTATCGCAAAGTCCTTCGCCTGGACCCCAACAACAGTGTTGCCAACGCGGGCCTGATCGCCCTGGAGTCGGTCAGCAATGGCGCCACCAACAGTGACCGCGCCAAAGCACTTGCCGCGCGCCAACCTGACTCCGCCGCCGCGCAGGCCCTGGCGGCCGGCGCGCTGGTGCAAGACGGTTTGCTGGCAGAAGCGGCGTTGGCGTTTTCCCGCGCGCAAGGGCTGGAGCCGAACAATCCGTGGCACAGCTACAACCTGGCAGTGGCCTTGGACCGATTGGGCAACTATGCGCAGGCGCTGGAACAATACGACAGGGCCTTGTTGAACAAATCCCGCTCGCCAACGCCTTTGGGCGCGCAACAAATTGAATCCGCGCGCGCGCGGGCGACGCAGTTACAGCAGTCCCTGGAACCACGCTCAGAGGCAACAGAATGACGGACGCGAAGGTCGTTGCGCGCCCGTTGCGCCTGGGTGACCGGCTGATCCAACTGGGCATGATTACCCAGGATCAATTGCACATTGCGCTGATGGAGCAAAAAAGCTCCGCTAAACCCCTTGGCGAAGCGTTGGTGGCTCTGGGATTCCTGACAGAAGACGCCATGCGCAGTGCGCTGGCCGACAACCTGGGCGAGACCGCCATCAGCCTCAAAGGCATGGTGGCCAACGCCGCGGCCCTGGCGCTGATTCCCAAGGCGATGGCCAAGCGCCATACACTGTTTCCGGTCAGCTTGGATACCACCAACAATGTGCTGGTGATCGCGGGTGCCAACCCGAATCACATCGTTGCGGTGGATCAGATTACCGCGCTGCTGGCCGGTGGCCCCCGAATCCAGTGGCGCCTGGCCAGCAGTGCCGAGATACTGACAGCGATCGAACAGTTTTACGGGCATGAGCTGTCTATCGACGGCATCTTGCACGAGCTGGAAACCGGCACCGTAGACATGGTCGGTCTGATGCAGGAGACCGAAGGCTACAGCCATCCGGTGGTGCGACTGGTGGATTCCCTGTTGGCTGATGCGACGCTGCGCAGTGCGTCTGACATCCACTTTGAACCGGAGCCCCAGTTTCTGCGTATCCGTTACCGCATTGACGGCGTGCTGCGCCAGGTGCGGGCGTTGCACATGCGCTACTGGTCGGCCATGGTGGTTCGCCTCAAGGTCATGGCGGGCATGAACATTGCCGAAACCCGCGCCCCGCAAGACGGACGGATCTCCTTGACCATTTCCGGTCGCCAGGTGGACTTTCGCTCCGCCGTGCAACCCACTATCCATGGCGAAAATTTTGTGTTGCGTATCCTGGACCGCAAGCGCGGCATTGTGCCGCTGGACGGCCTTGGGCTGTCTGACGACCAGTACAACACCATGCAATTGATGCTGTCGCGACCAGAGGGCATCATGCTGGTGACAGGCCCCACCGGGTCCGGCAAAACAACTACTTTGTATTCCATCCTGGGTCACCTCAACACAGAGGGCGTCAATATCATGACGCTGGAAGACCCGGTGGAATACCCCATGCCGGTCATTCGCCAGACCTCCCTGTCGGACGCGGTCAAGATGGACTTTGCCGAGGGCATTCGCTCCATGATGCGCCAGGACCCCGACATTATTTTGGTCGGTGAGGTGCGTGACCACGATACGGCTGAAATGGCGTTTCGCGCGGCCATGACCGGCCACCAGGTTTTTTCCACCCTGCATACCAATTCCGCCATTCGTTCCATTCCACGTTTGGTGGATTTGGGAATCAAGCCCGAGGTTCTGGCCGGAAACGTGATTGGCATCGTGGCCCAGCGTTTGCTGCGCAGCCTTTGCAAGGCTTGCAAAGTGCCCCATGAGCCTAGCGCTATTGAACTTCAGCTCTTGGGTTTGGCGCCAGGTGAGCCACACTCGGTCTACCGCCCGGTGGGCTGCCCTGCGTGTGAAAATTTGGGTTACAAGGGACGCATTTCCATTCTGGAGTTGCTGAAATTTGATGCCGCCCTGGATGAGCTGATTACCCAACGGGCCAGCCTTAAATTGATGTTGGACTACGTACGCCAGCAAGGTTTTGTCAGCATGGCAGAAGACGGACTTCGCCGCGTCAAAGAGGGGGTCACAACCGTGGAAGAGGTGGGACGTGTGGTGGACCTGACCGAGCTCATTCACTGATGCCGCTCTACGAGTACCGCGCTGCCCACGACGATGGCCGCATTGCCAAAGGCCGCATTGATGCGCTGCATGAGACCGACCTGGAGGCCCAGCTCAAGCGCCTGGACCTGGCCTTGTTGTCGGCCAAAACCATTGCCAAACACGCCAACGCGGTCAAAAGCATGCCGCGGCGCGATGTGTTGGGTTTCTTGTTCCAGTTGGAGATGCTGGTTCGTGCGGGTGTGCCCATTTTGGATTCTCTGGCCGACATGCGTGATGCCTCCGATACCCCGGCGGGTCGGCAACTCTCGGGCGGGCTTTTTGAAAAAATCGAGGCAGGTGCAACACTGGGTGAGGCGGTTGGTGCGTTCCCCGGTGTTTTTACCGAAACGGTCATTAACCTGATCCGCTCGGGTGAGGTCACCGGCCAGTTGCCCGACGTGCTCAAGGAAATTGTTCGGTCTTTGAAGTGGCAGGACGAAATGGAGTCGCAGACCAAGAAGTTGCTGGCCTACCCGGCCTTTGTCATGGTTGTCATTGGCGGGGTGGTGTTCTTCCTGATGATTTACCTGGTGCCACAGTTGATCGGATTTTTGAGCAACCTGGGGCAGGAAATACCCCTGCAAACACGGTTGCTGATAGGGCTGTCTGGCCTTTTTGTAAACTACTGGTGGGCCATTTTGACGGTGCCGCCGCTGCTGGTGTTTGGCGTGTTGTCCTTGTCCGCCGCCTACCCGGCCTTGCGTTACAAGCTGCATGAAATGCAGCTTGCCATCCCGGTGATTGGTCCCGTGCTCAAGAAGCTCACGCTGGCGCGGTTTGCCGATACCTTGGGTTTGATGTACCGCACCGGCATTCCGCTGACGGACGGTTTGGTCTACTGCGAAAAATATCGTCGAATGTGGTGATTCAAAGCTCCATTCGCCGCGCACGCGACCGCGTGTTGACCGGCACCGCAATCTCGGCCAGTTTTGCAGCTGAACAACTGTTCCCGCCGTTTGTCATTCGCATGATCAAGGTGGGTGAGTCTACCGGAGCGCTGGACCAGTCACTGGCCAACATCAGTTACTTTTATTCCCGCGACATCGACGAGTCCATAGCCCGAGTCCAGGCCATGATCGAGCCCGCGCTGACGGTCGTAATGGGGCTTATTCTGGGATGGATCATGTTGGCCGTCCTGGGCCCAATCTACGACACGATCGCCAAGATGAAAACCTGAAGCCATGGCGACCGTACTGTTTCTTAACGCGCAAGGACCCAGCTGGTGGGAAAAGCAAGGCGGAGTGTGGCGCCTATTGCCGGGCCCGGCGTCGGACCCGGTGTGGGTGGTAACTGACCTGACCGAAGAGACGTTGGTCGAAATTACGGTCCCTCGCATTTTTGGTAACGACCGCAATCTTTTTGTCCAGCGGCAGTTGGCCACTCGGTTTCCCGAGAGTCCATTTCGCACCGCATTGAAATTTGCCCCATCAGGCAGTCTGATGAACCGCTTGGCTCCGCCCAAACAGATTCTGATGGCCATTGAACCTGCCAACCGGCTGACCGCTGCGATGGAATCGGTGCAGACGCCGGTGGTTGGGGTGTGGAGTGTTTCGGTATTGCTGGCGCAAATGGGCCAGGCCAAGTCCCTGCCTGGGACCTTGCTGATCGTGTTGGGGCAAGCCGCCAGCACGCGGATCGTCTTTTTGAAAGACCACATCCCCGTTTTGACCCGTTTGGTGGCCGGTTCCAACTCGGCAAGCGAGCAGGCGCTCGAAGTGGTTCGAACTGTCAGGCATCTGGAAAACACCCGTGTCATCGAGCGCGGCAGCGACCGGTTGGCGGTGCTCTTGCTGGGAACACGCCAGGGCTTGGCGGCGGTGCTGTCGCGCGACCGCATTGATGCCGTTGAGCCTCCAAGTCCGCGCTGGGCCGATTCCGAAGGGGGCTGGCGGGACGCCCTGTTTGACCGCGTTTGCAAGTCGCCCGCCGGCCAGTTGGCGCCGCTGGCGCTACGCTCGTCTTATCTGACGCAACAGGTGCGAAAAGCGGCAGGCCTGGCCATGGGCGTGAGTGTGCTGGCTGCGGTTGTGGTTGCCAGTGGGAGTGTTGTTTCCATTGTGGGTGACCGGGGGCTGCGAGCTGGCTTGAACACCACATCCACACAGTTGGCTGTCCAGATTGAACAGTTGGATGGTTCGCTCGCCTCGTTTGGCGCGTCGCCCGAGCTTTTGCGCAAGGTGCTTGCGCTAGACACCGACGAAATAGAAAGTGCCCCGGAATTGAATAGCCATTTGGTCGCACTGTCGCGCGCCATCGCCAGCGTACCCAACGCACGGGTCCGTTCCCTGGAATGGCAATTGATAGGACCCCAGGCGATACCGTGTCCACGCGATCCAGGGACTGTCGCTGCCGCTGCGCCACCAGCGGAAACGGCGGCCGAGCCCGCGCGCAAGGTGGAACTCAAGCTGTCTATGACCTTTGGCGCCGAGCTGGGTCCGCGTTTGTTACTGCAGCAAAGTACGCAGCTGTCCGATCAAATCAAGGCCATTCCCGGGGCCACTGTCCTGCTTGATTCGTCTCGCGCCCTGCGAGACGGTGGCATTGGGTCCGCCAATGTTGGACAAGCCGACACCTTGCGCCAGTTCGCTTGGTGTCTGGTGTTGCCCGGCACACTGAAGAGTGAAACCAAACCGGTGGTACCCCAATGACTGGCTGGCAACCCATACTCTTTGCGGCGCGGCGCAGCCTGATCGCCCTGGCCTTGGTGGCCCTGTTGTGTGTTGGCGCAGTGGTCGGCTTAAGTATCCAGGCCAACGCGGTGGGTACCGAGGTCATGCAGTTGGGAGGTGCCGTCCAGCAGCAACGTGACCAGATCAGTCTCAAGCGGGAAGACCTGCGCAATGTCCGTAGCCATATTGCGCGGTTTGAGCGCTTGCGCGCCCAGGGCCTGCTGGGCTCGCCGGATCGTCCATTGTGGGTGGAGGAGTTGTTGGGCAGCCACAGCCGTCTGGGCCTGCCTGGACCCTTGGTATACCAGTTGCAGGTGCCCAAAACCGTTGCGGACGCGAATGCGCAAACCCCCGCGAATGCATCTCTGGCAACGCCACAGGGAGCGGGGGAGGAGCCCTTGGTCCACGACCTGCAGTTTGAATTGCGCGACGTCCATGAGGGCGACGTGTTGCGTTTGATCCAGGACTTTCGTTCCCATGTCAAAGGCCGGTTTCGGGTCAATGCCTGCACCTTTTCCGAGCCCGGGGAGAATGGCATGCTGGCGCAGTGTGTATTGCGCTTTGTCACGGTGCCTTCTGCCCCTGAGCCCAAACCTGCGAGTTGAGGAAACTGGCGTAACCCGTGGGCCCTTGTGTATCGACGCTTTTTGCCTAAACTCAGCACCATGAACCGTTTGATCCCTGTGTTTCAAGCCACGGTCCGCAGTTGGCCCGGGCTGCTACGCGGACGGGCCTTGGTCGGTGCTCTTTGGTTGGTTGTGGGAACGGGTGCTCTGCCGCCGCTGGCGGCGGCCCAGGAAGGCGTTCTGGGCACTCTGTTGTATACGCCGGCGCAGCGCCTGGCAATGGTGCAGGCGCGGCAGGGACCGCGCGGTACTGCGCAATCCCCTGGCACCCAAAGCCGTCCCAGCAGTACGCAACTGAACGGCGTGGTGGCACGTGCCCGTGGCAGGGGAACCGCATGGGTCAATGGTGAGGCGGTGGCTCAGGGCGCGAGTGCTACGACGGTCTTAAGGGGCACCGAAGCGGTCGTCGAGGGGCATCGCTTGCGGGTGGGTGAGTCGTTTGACAATGGCACGGGGGCCAAGACGGATGTCGTCGCCCCTGGCGCCGTCCGCCGAAGGGTGTCACCATGAACACGGAGTTTGGTGAGCTGGCACAGGCCCAGCACCGGGCGCGCGACGTGCGCAGACGGCTGTCCATCGCGCTGGGTTTGGTGCTGATTGTTGTGGGCTATTTTTTGATGGCGGTGAGCCCTGGCACCAGCTCGGACTGGGTGCTGTTTCGCACCATGGGCGGTCTGGCTTGTATCGTCATCGGGTTTGGCATGGCCATCCTGCCCTTGTTGACCCAGTGGACAACTGGTGAATAACCTCGATGCCCGGATCGGCGCGTAACCATCACCCCAATCCAGTCGCGGAGTCCGAAAAATTCGCTGTATTGCTGGTAGAGGACGATGCAGCACTGAGGGGCTATTTGGGTGGAGCCCTTGCCGATGCGGGTTTTGCGATTCAGTTGGCCTACGACCGCGCCAGCGCCTCGGCGTGCCTTGCCCTGCCCACTGCGCCGGCAATCGTGGTGTTGGACCTCGGCCTGCCCCCGCACCCAAGTACCATGCGCGAGGGCTTGCTGACGCTACAAGACATCCTGCGCTTGCAACCCGGCACCAAAGTCATTGTTTTGACCGGTCAGGACGAAGCCGCTGCGGCGCAAGAGGCCGTGCGCCAGGGCGCTTTTGATTTCTTGTCCAAACCAGCCCCGATGGCGGTGGTGCTGCAAGCGGTGCAGCGCGCCAGCTTGTTTGCCCGTGAAGAAGCGCGAATGGTGCTGCGTGGCGAGGCCCGTATTGCGGTGACCGCGCGCTTGGGCGATGGCCCCAAAGAGGCCGGGGCACAAGCGGAAGAGCAATTGTTGCGGCGCAGTTTGGCCGCCGCAGGCTACAACGTCACGCTGGCCGCCCGCAACCTGGGAATTGCGCGCGAACATGTCTATTACTACATGAACAAATATGGCATTCAGCGTCCTCAATAGCCTGGCACTGGCCTTCATGGTGGCCGGCCTGACGCTGCTGATCACGGCTGTTGCCCTGTCGCATCGCGCCCGGCGTTACCAGCGTGGCATGCAGGCCCTGTTGCAGCTCTCCAGCAGTCATCTGGATCTGCTGGATCTTCCTGATGCCGCCTGGCCGGTCTTGCAGGCAGCCGGTTGGCGCACGCTGGATTGGGAAGGCGACTGGTTTGGTCAGCCCGTGCACGGCAGTCTGGGTGAGCCCCTAGACCTGGCTGGTGCTGGGGCCGACAACTTGCAATGGTTTGACGTGACGGGCAGTGCCGATGCGCATTTGCGCGTGGGCTTGCGTCACGGCGTGCCGCGCGGGGAGCGGCGTTTGTTTGCCAATCACCTGGCCCAGGTTTTTGTGCTGTTGCTGGAAACCCGGCTGCGCGAGCGTACAGCAGCCCTGTCGGCGGCTTTGGCGGAGCGGGCGCGTTTGTCGCTTTATTTACAGCACGACATGCGCAATTTGGCCCAGTGGGTGTCCTGGGTAGGCACAGACTTTGTCCACGCCGACAAACCCGAGGCGCTGATGGTCCTGGCACGGCGCCTGCAGGCCAATGCACCACTGGTTCTGGAGCGTGCCCAGCGCTTGATGGCTGCCTTGCGCAGTGACAGCCGGGCGTCCACACCCCGCGGCGTGCCACTGCGCAATTCCATGGAACAGGCCGCTCGATTGGCCGGGATTGAAGTTTCCATCACCGGGGATGCGACGGTCTGGGTGGTACCCGAACTGTTGGAGCGCGCACTCGACAATTTGCTGAGCAACCTGGCGACAGACTGGCGTGAGGGCGTTACACAACCACCCCTTGCGCTTATCAACGCGGCTGATTCAAAGGAAAGCGGCGCTATCGCCTGCGTGGAACTGTTATGCCAGTTGCCAGCCCGGGGGCTGGATTTACCGCCCGAAAGATTGTTCGAACCCTTTGCCAGCGGGCGCCCGGGTGGTTTGGGTTTGGGTTTGTACCAGGCCCGGCATAGCCTGCGCGAGGCGGGGGGTGACTTGCGCGCCGCAGTGGTCGAGCGGCAACTGCGCTTCACGCTGTTGCTGCCCCAGGAATGCGATAAACCTGACCAACTCGCGGTGGCCGTGGCACCCGTGTAAAAAAGTCTGACACTCAAATTGCAGTCCGCTGGCTATAGTTAATGCGTCAGCGCAGCCATGGGGGCGCGCCTCGGCATAACGTCAACTCGACATCAATAGGAGAACTTCATGAACTATCGCAACAGGTCCCGCCAGGCGGGCTTTACCTTGGTCGAAATCGCCATCGTTTTGGTCATTATTGGTTTGTTGTTGGGCGGTGTGCTCAAGGGGCAGGAACTGATTGAGAACTCAAAAACCAAGAGCATCGTCAATGACATGAAAGCGGTGCAAGCCGCTTACAACGGCTACATTGATCGCTACAAATCCCTTCCCGGAGATGAAGCGGCTGCCACCATGAATGCGCGGGGCTGGACTGGTACGGCGGGTGCACCTGCAACGGCCGGCAACGGTGTTCTGAATATTACCGCTGCGGAAACTTTTACAGGCGGCATTGCGGCGACAGAGGCTGCGGCCTTTTGGCGTGCCTTGCGGGGATCCGGCCTGCTGGCGGGTGATCCAACGGCTGTTGCGGTTGCGGCACTGCCGCGTCACGCGGCCGGTGGCTTGCTCAGCGTTACTGCTGACCCCGCTGGCATCTATGGGCAGGCTGGCACCTTTGTTTGTGCCACGGGCCTGAGCACCAAACAAGCCGCTTCCATTGACGCCTTGGTTGACGGCGCCTTGCCAGCAACCAATATTGGCAATAATGCCGGGGGTTTGCGTGGCGCTACCAACGCGACCAATCCGCTCGCGCCAACAACTGCCGTTGCGGCTGGTCTTGCCTACAATGAAACCACTACAACCACCCCGTGGACTGTGTGCATGAAGATCTAATGCATTCGCAGGGTGTCAAACCCCTTGTACTCGCCAAAAAAACCCGCCAAGGCGGGTTTTTTTGGCTGGTGTTGCCGTTCTGAATAGTTTCAAGCAAAATTCGCCTCTAGCCCTCGTGAAATAAGCGTAGGCAGCTATTGTTTTTATAGTAATTTGATCTTTTACCATGTACATTGGCACCCCACCCCGATGCTTGACCCGCCGTCCGGCAGCCGGCTTTACGCTGGTGGAGATGGCTGTCGTGGTGGTGTTGATGGGGATCATGATGACTCTGGGTCTGCGCATGTTGCAGGCCACCCAAAATAACGCTGCGTGGAGCGAAACCAAACTCAAGCAGGAACGCATCAAGGTGGCGTTGATTTCGTTCTTGCGAACGAATGGACGTCTGCCATGCCCGGACTCGGCCTTGCCGCCCACAGGAGTAGAACCGGCAGCGTGTCTGGTCAATGCCGGGCGCGGAGTGCTGCCGTGGCGGGTGCTGGGCATGTCGATTGGTGATGCGCAGGACGGCTGGTCCAATTTTTTCACCTACCGGGTTGCCAATGACACGCCCGTGAGCGGCAGCAACTGGACCATAAAGGTCGGCGCTACCGCCTTCACTCTGGGTGAGTTGACCGTGCCCTTAGCCACTTTTGCACTATCGGAGCGCAGTGATGCCGGGGTGCTGGGCGCTTCACTGACTCCGAACCCGGTGGTCATGATCATCTCCCACGGCAAGAATGGGCTGGGCGGGCGCACCGTGCGCGGCAGCGTGCTGTTGCCCATGCCCACTGGGGCCGATGAACTGCTCAATGCCACGACGGCGCTGCCTGGAGCACCACCGCATTTCGTGACACGCGTCCCCACTGATGTGGCCGCTGCGACAGGTGGAGCGTTTGATGACCTGGTGGCCTATATGACACCCAACCACCTTTTGCAACCCTTGTTGGACGACAAGACACTCAAAGGTGTCTGCCAAGCCTATTGTGCCGTGCCGGGCCCGGGTTGCGTGGCAGCGGCGGTTCCGGTCGGCAACCCGGCGCCAACCTGTCCCTGATAGAGAACAATTTCTGAGAAAGAGGCCACGATCATGCATACCAAATCAAAACTTCAAAGCGGTTTTACCCTTGCCGAAATGGCCATCGTGATTGTCCTGGGTGGCATTCTGCTGGCTGCTGGTCTGATGGCGGGTCGCGGCCAGATCAGTCGAACCCAGGCGCAGGATGTGATTCAAATCGCCAATGATCTGCAAACTGGCGCGCTTGCCTTCAAACAGCGCTACGGCTATTTGCCAGGCGACTGGATATTCGTGGCCAACCAAATTCAGGGTGTTGCCGCTGGCGGCACCGGGGGCACAACCGGAAACGGCTTGATCGAAGGTACGCTGGATGCTGTCACTGGCGTGGCAACAGCGCTTAACGAAATTGGGCAGGCGCCGGTTCAGCTGTACCAGGCCAGTCTTATTGGCAAGATGGGCACTGCGACCACTGCACGCCTGCAATCACAATTTGGCCCGGTGCACATGGCGGGCGCAGCGGCTAACGCGACGGCGGCCTATATTGCGGCGAACCCCAGCGTGCTCAATGTCATCGTCTTCTACAACCTGCCGTGTGAGGTGGTGCTGGATGTGGATAGGGCGTTGGACAATGGTGTCGCTACCAACGGAAAAGTCATGGTGGACGCCGCGACCTGCAATGGTGGCGCCACAGCGGTACGAACCTTCATTCCCCTGTAGTACTCGTTTTTCAATGACGCTCAAGGACCCGCGTCGTTTTCCATGAAAAAGTCCCGCCGCCGCGCACGGGGCTTTACCCTGGTGGAAATTGCCATCGTGCTGGTCATCATCGGGTTATTGCTGGCCGGTATCCTGAACGCCCAGTCGGTGATCCGCAACGCCCGCACCAAGGACACCATCAAGGCGATGACCGATATGGCCAATGCCGCACAGCAGTTCCATGATCGTTATGGCGCGTGGCCCGGTACCTTGCAGACTGCAGTCACGGCGATCCCCAACATGACTGCAACCTGTGTGGGCAACGCCACCGGTTTGATTGCGTCGCCCGCCGAGTCGGCGTGTGCCAGTGAGTCGCTGATTCGCTCCAGCATGCTGCGCGGCGATGCGACACAACCCATCCGCACCAACGGCGCGACGACGCTCAGCGTGACCGGAGCAGCACTTTCCGGGGTTGCGGGCTTGCCAGCCAACTGGCGTAATGTGGTGCGTATTCAGACCACCGATTGCGATGTCATCGTCCAAATGGACCGGCTTCTGGATGATGGCAGCGCCAACACGGGTAATTTGCGCACTGCGGCCAATGTGTGCGGGGCGGGTGGCTCGGACCAGTCCGAAATCCTGCTGGTGACCGACGCAGTCTTACGCCTGAACTGATCAGCACTTCGCCCCTTTGGCGAACCGGCGCCAACTCACGAAGGCCCGAAGGCCCGAAAGATAGTAGTCAAATCGGCCCTCAGCCCACGTGAACTATGCGTAGTGTGCTATAAATTTAGTAGTGTTTTTGGGTTGTCCCGCCGCGCCCTGCACGCTCAAGGGCAGCCAGTACCCGAGCCAGCGCCGTTGTCCTTGATGGTCATCACACTGGTGGCCGAGGCTCCCAGGCTGTCAATCACCGTGAGCGTTACCGCGTAGGTGCCACTCGGGATGTACACCGGCGGCGTGTCGTCGGTGACAGGATTGATACAACGGTTACCGCTGCTGCCGGGCAAGGTGTTGAGCACGCTGCCAACCACGCTGACGGATGCCTTGACCAGGTCGCTACTGAGTGCCACATAGGGCGGTGTGCCGCCGTAGATGTTCAGCGCAATCTGGCCCAGTTCGTTTTCTCCTACCAGGAAGGTACTGGGTGACAGTCGCAATTGGGGTGAAGTGGCGACCACTGACACCACAAACGACGTAGTCTGGTTCTGCGCGTCGCGCACCGTCACGATCGCATCACCCACGTTTTTCAGTGTGGCGGAGAAGCTAGCGCCGCTGGCACCCAGGCTGGTGGCAGAAAGGGTCGCAATGTTGGTGTTGTTGGACGTCATCGTGTAGCCGGGCGAGCCACCGAGCAAGACGAAGTTGAGCACATCACCAACCGAGCCGCTGGCACCGCTGGGCGATACCGTCAAGGCCACCCCGGTGCTGGACACCACGGTGACTGGCACACTGGCCTGCGCGCCGGCCGCGTCGAACACCGTGACCGTGGCGCTGCCCAGGCCCACGCCGGTAATGGAGAGGCTGCTGCCAATGACGGAAGCACTCGCCACCGCCGCACTGTTGCTTCGGGCGGTGTAGGGAGGCGTTCCCCCACCAATCGCAAAGCTTGCGGCCGCAGCACCTACCGACACCGTCACCGTGGAAGGGGTTGCCAGAAACAGTGCAGAAGCGGTGGTGCCGGTGGTCGTTACCCCAATAAGAACCTGGTTGCCCACGGCATCCAGCACCAATATTTGTGTGGCCCCGGTGGCTACACCTGTGATGGTTAAGGTCGAGCCCGTGATACGGGCCGTGGTTACATTCTCGTCAGCACTGTTGGCAGCGTAGGGTGCCTGGCCCCCGGCAACCGCATAGGTGCGCACATTGCCTGCGGCCAGGGTCAGGGTGCTTGGCGCGTCGGTGCGCAAGGCCGTGGGTGCCGTGCTGGAGCCAACCGTCACAGCAATCTCGACTTTGGAGCCGAGTGCGTCGACCACGGACACCGTTGCGGAGCCCACCGACACACTGCTGATGGTCAAGGCAGTGCCGCTGAGCGAGGCGCGTGCCACCCCCACATTGCTGCTGCTGGCGGCATACGGCGGTGTGCCGCCACCCACGCTAAAGGTGGCGGGCGCTGCGCCACTGGACATCGTCACATTGGTGGGCGCAGAGGTAAACAGTGCCAGGGTCCCGGAAGTCCCCACGGTCACTGTGATAGAGACCTGGGTTCCCGCTGTATCGATGACCAAGACCTCGGCCGTGCCCGCGCTGGCTCCGGCGGTGATTGCCAGTGTGTTCCCCCCGGTAATTGCGGACGTCACCACACTGCTGTTGCTGCTGCTGGTGAGGTAGGGCGGGGTACCGCCGCTGATCAGGTAGCTGCCCCCGCCATTGGTAGCCATTGAAATGGCGCTGGCCGCCGTGGTTCTGAGTGCTGTGGTCTGCACCGTCGAAGTGACAACGATGGCCAGCTCGATTTTTGCGCCCAGAGAGTCAAGCACCACGATACCCGCGCTGCCCGAGGCCCCGGGCGAGATGCTCAGTGTCGACCCAGTCACCGATACCGTTGCCACACCGGCGTTGCTGCTGCTCGCCGCGTACGGTGGCGCGCCGCCGCCCACAGTGAAGCTCGACGGACCGGCGCCGCTGGCCATGGTGATGCTGCTCGGGGCGGTGGTGAACAGTGCCTGCGACGTGGCGGACCCCACGGTTACGGCGATAGCGACCTGGGTGCCCGTGGCGTCAATCACCAGGACCTGCGCGGTGCCGGCGGTTTGCCTGGCGGTGATGGCCAGCGTGTTTCCGCTCACGCCGGTCACCACGGACGCGGTATTGCTGCTGCTGCTTAAGTAAGGGGCTACGCCGCCACTGATGACAAAACTGGTGAAGCCGCCCGCATCCAAAGTGATGGCGCTGGCTGCGGTGGTTCGCAGTGCCGGCACTTGTGCTCCGGAGCCCACCGTGACCGTGAACTCGATCTTGGCGCCCACTGAATCGAGTAGCAGGACGGTGGCTGTGCCAACCGTGTTGGGTTTCACACTCAGGCTGGTGCCTGAGAGCGACACAGTGGCAACCGCCGCATTGCTGGAGCTGGCGGCATAGGGTGGTGTGCCGCCACCCACTGCATAGTTGCCGGCCGTGCCACCGGCCAAAAATGTGATGCTGCTGGGGGCGCTGGTAAACAGGCTGACCGAGGTAGTGGGCGTGACAGGCGTTGCCGCGGTGAGTTGATCGCGGTTACTGCTGCCCCCGCAGGCTTGCAGCAGGCCGATGACCACCAGCACCCAAATACCAAACAGTTGCCGCATGCGCGCACTCCCTTGAACAAACTCGTTGCATTCTAAGGGGCTGGTTCCCGCGTGCTATTATTTTTGCCTCAACCCACCAGGAACACGCCGATGAACATGGCAGCCAGCGCCGCGGACGCGCCGCGACCGGCCCCAGGCCGACCTGAGAAGTTACGCCTGGGCGACGTGCTGGTGCAGCAGCGTCTGATCTCGCAAGAGCAATTACAGCAAACACTGGAGTTGCAGCGCACCACCGGCAAGAAGATGGGCCGCTTGCTGATCGAGACCGGCATCATCACCGAGGAGTTGCTGGCCAACGGCCTGGCGCGGCAACTGCGCATTCCTTTTGTCAATCTCAAGACCTTTCCGTTTCGGGCGGATGTGGTCAAGCTGCTGCCCGAGTCGGCCGCGCGGCGATTCAAGGCGCTGGTGCTGGAAGACAAGGGTGACACGCTGCTGGTGGCTTTGAGCGACCCACTGGACCTGTTTGCGTTTGACGAGCTGTCGCGCATCCTCAAGCGCAACATCTCCATCGCTGCCGTGCCCGAAAGTGGTCTGGCCCTGGCGTTTGACAGGCTCTACCGGCGCACCGAAGAAATCAGCGGTCTGGCCCGGGCACTGGAAAAAGACCTGGGCGAAGCGGTCGACTTCGGCGAGTTGTCCGCTTCCGTGGGGCTGGAGGGCGCGCCCGTTGTCCGCCTGTTGCAGTCGCTGTTCGAAGACGCGATCCAGGTGGGCGCCTCCGACATTCACATCGAGCCTCAAGAGGCGGGATTGCAGGTCCGGGTGCGGGTGGACGGTGTGTTGCAGACCCAAACCCAGGCCGAAAAACGCATTGGCGCGGCGCTGGCCCAGCGACTCAAATTGATGGCGGGTCTCGACATTTCAGAGAAAAGACTGCCGCAGGACGGTCGCTTCAGCGTGCGCCTGAAGGACAACACCATTGATGTGCGCCTCTCCACGCTGCCTACGGTGTATGGCGAGTCGGCCGTGATGCGTTTGCTCAACCACGGCACCGGCATGCGCCGCCTTGACAGCATTGGCATGCCCGAAGGGATGCTCAAACGCTTCCGTGAGGTGCTGGGGCGCAGCGCCGGCATGGTGCTGGTCACCGGCCCTACGGGTTCGGGCAAGACCACCACCCTGTACGCCGCGCTGGCGGAAATCAATGCCGCCGAACTCAAAGTCATCACGGTCGAAGATCCGATCGAGTACCGCCTGGCTGGGCTCTCCCAGGTGCAGGTGAATGAAAAGATCGAGTTGACGTTTGCCCGCGTGCTGCGCGCCGTGTTGCGCCAGGACCCTGATGTGCTGCTGGTGGGTGAAATGCGCGATGCCGAAACAGCAGAAATCGGAACACGTGCCGCCATTACGGGTCACCTGGTGCTGTCCACCTTGCACACCCGTGATGCCATGAGCACGCCGTTTCGCCTGCTCGACATGGGCGTGCCACCCTTTATGGTGTCTACCTCCTTGCAGGCTGTCATTGCCCAGCGACTGGTGCGCCTGAACTGCAGGGAATGTGTGGCTCCCCATACGCTGTCGCCCCAGGAGAAAGCGTGGCTGGAGTCGATGGTTCCAGACGGTGAAACGGTGACTCCCAAACGCGGCATGGGCTGCTCCGCCTGCAATGGAACGGGTTATTCGGGACGCCAGGGTGTCTACGAACTGCTGGAAATGGATGCCGAATTGACCCAAGCCGCTTCTCGGTCAGACCCGGCTTCCTTTATGCGTGCGGCCCGCGAGCGTATGAAAGGCCACACCATGGCGTTTCACGCGCTGGAGCTGGTTCGTTCGGGCCGGACGTCGCTGGCCGAAGCCTTGCGGGTCGGCTTTGATGTTGGCGACGCGGACGTGCCGGATTAAGCGGCCATGGCAATTTTCGAGTGGCGGGGGCGCAACAGCCGGGGGGAAGCGGTCAACGGCCAGTTGGAGGCCATGACCGAAAACGGAGTTGCCGACCAGCTGAAAAATATTGGTGTTGTTCCGGTGCATATTGCGCCGGCCAAGCCAGAGGCGCAAGCAGACACCGAGAGTTGGTGGTCCAAGGTCAACCGCAAGCCCATTGTGGATGAAGACCTGATGATCTTCTCGCGCCAGATGTACACCCTGAACAAGGCCGGCGTGCCCATTCTGCGGGCTTTTTCGGGCCTGCAGGCCTCTGCCACCAAGCCAGCCATGGTGGATTTGCTCAAAGACATCCGCTCCAGCCTGGACCAGGGCCGCGAACTGTCGGCCGCCATGGCACGCCACCAGGACCTGTTTGGTGGCTTCTATATTTCGATGATCCGGGTTGGTGAAATGACGGGTAGGTTAACCGAAGTGTTCTTGCGCCTGAACGAACACCTGGAGTTTGAGCGGGATGTGCGTGAACGCATCAAACAGGCTATGCGGTACCCCATATTTGTGTTGATTGCGATGGCCGTGGCGATTGTCATTTTGAATATCTTTGTGATTCCGGTGTTTGCCAAAGTGTTTGCCGGGTTCAATACCCAACTACCGTTGATCACCCGCGGACTGCTGGGCTTTTCAGCCTGGATGATCCAATGGTGGCCCTTGCTGATTGCCGGGGGTATTGGTTTGGCCGTGGGCGTGCGCAGTTATTTGCGCACCCCCGAAGGCCGTTACCGATGGGATTCCCGCAAGCTCAAACTCCCCATCGTTGGCGAAATCATTCTCAAGGCCACGCTGGCCCGGTTTGCCCGCAGCTTTGCGCTCAGCAGTCAAAGTGGCGTGCCCCTGGTACAGGCACTGACCGTTGTGGCCAGTACCGTGGACAACGCCTTTATTGGCGCGCGCATCGAGCAAATGCGCGATGGCATCGAGCGTGGCGAAACCATTTCGCGTTGTGCGGCAGCCACCGGGGTTTTTACGCCCGTGGTGCTGCAAATGATCAATGTGGGTGAAGAAACCGGCGAACTGGACAACTTGCTGTTCGAGATTGCCGGTATGTACGAGCGCGAGACCGACTACAACATCAAGGGGTTGTCGGCCGCCATCGAGCCCATCCTGCTCGCCATCATCGGTGTTTTGGTGCTGTTGTTGGCGTTGGGTGTGTTCTTGCCTTTGTGGAACCTGGGTCAGGCCGCCATGGGCAAGGGTGGCGGCTAGGGCGGCCGGGCACATTTCGGGCATCCATGGCATATTCCCCTCCTTCTTCTCCGTTGTGGAGTCGCCGCACCACGGAGTGGATGGTTGTGGCCCTGGTGTTGGTTGGCCTCATATGGGCTTACGATCACGAAGTTACCGTGGTGCAGGCCGAGACTGAAAAAGTGATGGTGTGGTCCACCCTGGCTGCACTTCGCGCCGCCGCGGCCATTGATCAACTCACCCGCCATGTCCGCCCCGGCACACCTGAACAGCAGGACAAGAACCCTTTTCGTTTGTTGCAGAAGCTACCCAGTAACTATGCCGGTGAACAGGCCATGCGCGACATTTTGCAGGTGCCCACGGGCAATTGGGTCTATGACCCTCTGTGTGTCTGCGTGGGCTATCGCTTGTTGTATCCGCAGGCGGTGGAGCCGCAACCAGAAACCGGCGCAATCTGGTATCGCGTTGGTGACGTAAACGCGGAGTTTTATTTGACTCCCCATGCAGACTACCGCTGGTTTGGCCAGAAGCCGTAGTGATGGGAATCACACATGTAGTTGGCCGAAGATAAATGTGTGAACTAATTCACAGGTTTAGTACTCAAAATTGCTCGCACAACTATAGAGGTTAAGACTAAAATTTGTTGGTGTTCGCGACCCGCAAGGTCGTTGGGTTCGGATGAAGCTTCCGAAAGATTATTAATTTTTAAAAGGTAACTGATATGAAACAAGCACAACGTGGCTTTACGCTAATTGAATTGGTGATGGTTATTGTCATCTTGGGGGTGTTGGCAGCCGTGGCGATTCCGAAATTTGTGGATTTGAAGGGGGATGCCGTCTCAGCGTCAACCCAAGGCGTTGCGGGTGCGCTTTCGTCTGCCTCCGCCATTAACTACGCGGCACGCAGTATCACAACCAGCAAGGGCGCGACTGTTTTGGATTGCCAGACCGTGGGTAGCACAGACGTTTTGCAAGGCGGTTTACCAACAGGGTACTCTATTACGGCTTCGGCGATAACGGCTGGCAGCTCTGCAAGCTGCACGGTGAGCAATACAACCGTCTCTCCCACTGTGGCCGCGACATTTACCGCCATCGGTATCAACTGAAAGTCGTCTGCGTTACATGAAAAGCCGCCTACGGGTGGCTTTTTTACATCTGGCTTCGTAGTGGATTGGGTACCTGCTCAATGTAGCTTTGACGCTGAGCGTCGGGTACTTGAGCAAGGCCGGACTTGAAGGCCTGAATCGCCTTTTGGGGATTCTGCAAGGGGGTTTCTGTGTACAGCTTTCCCAGGCGAAAGTAGCCGTCGGCTGCCTGTTCGGGCCAAGTTCGGATCAATGCCTCCAGTGACCGCTCTGCCAGTTCCCAATTCTGTGTCTTGTAGCCGATTGCGTAGGCGGTTTGCACCAATTCAAAGTCAAAGGCATTTGCGGACAGCTGCTGATGCAAAAGGCCTGCTGCCTGCTCGGTCCTGCCAGCCAAGGTAAGCAGGCTTGTCCTTAATACAACTGTTGAAAACGAGTCAGGCCTGAGTCTCTGTACTTCTTGAAATGCCTTTTCAGCACGTTGATGATCGCCTTGGTGAGCGTAGCCCGCCGCAATAGCTTTCCAGATGACGGGAACATTGGGCCTGGAACTAGCTACAGACTCCAGAATCCAGGTCGCGTTTTTCCAGTCGCCGCGCGCTGCAAAGGGCTCGGCTACTTCGGCAGTCAATCGGCGGTAGTGGGGGTTGATGGCGATGCCTGCCCTGACACTGTCCAGCGCCTGTGCCTTGAACGTCGCTGCGGCAGGGTCTCCGGATTGCTCGGCCAGGCCAAATTTCAGAGCGAGTTGAATCGCTTGCGTTAAATACTTCTCTGCCTGCTGGGCCTGCCAAGTGATGTACAACGCCAGGCACAAGCAGCCCACAAGAACCGCCCTTGCAAGGTGCCCTTGGCCCTCGGGGGGGTTGTACTGATGCATCGTAGGAGTGTCTTGAGGTCGCAGTCGCCGGTCTGAACTGCCCAGCAGGGCCATATTGAGGGACAACATGCATCCGCAGGCTGCCAGATGCCAGGGAAACCCGGCGTTGCTGACGATCAACAGCGCTAGCAAACTGCACAGCGCAACTGCTCGCAGCGGTGCCTCTGGGTTTTGCGACTCCTTCAAGTGCCAAGTGATTGCTGCGGCCTGAAGGAGATAGGCGAAAAAGAACGCCAAACCAAGGCCACCAACGACCACTCCGTATTCGCTCAGCAACTGCAGAAGTTCGTTGTGGGCGTAATAGTCGTTTTCCAGAACGGAATCCACCCTTTGGTAGCGTGGAACCTGCACTTCCCAGGCACCGGCCCCCACGCCGGTCCATGGCTGCGCAAGCATCATCCGCGCAGTCGCCATCCACATGGTGGTGCGTATAGAGATGGAGCCTGTTGTGTACTCCGCGCGCTGGGCGATGGAGGCTGTTCGGATAATGCTGCGCTCCAGCGCTGTCTGCCCGCCGCCCTCACGTTGAACTTGTGCATTGCCTGAGGGAATACTGCCGCCGCCTCCAATAACCATGACCATGATGAATGCGACAACAATCCGATTGCTTCTGTTCCAGGTTTCAAAGGCCCAGTGTGTCCGGTAGCGGGTGAGCACTAGCAGCAGCACGGGTATCAGCAGGAATAAAGCGATCAGCGCCGAGCGAGTTCCCGTCATCAGCAGTGCCAGTACATTGATGGCGACTGAGGCAGCAACCCATGGCAGCCACCGCGCCCGGCGTGCGGTGACGAGTACCCAGACCGAGAAAGGCAGCACAGTGACCGCGTACTCGGCAAAAAAATTGCGATTTACAAAACTGGACGCTGGTTGGGGGCCCTGTGGGAACAATTTGAAGTCCCACCAGAATTGCAACACAGTCCACAGCGAGGCCACCACCAAGCCTCCATGCATGCCCCAAATCACTTTCGGGGCGGTCTGCAGGTTCAGTGTGGTCAGGCCGACCCACAGCAGCAGACTAAGGAGAAACCAGCGGATGCCCTCAACACCGGCCAGAAAGGTGTGCGACCAGACCATACTGCCAAACGCGTACGCCATGAGCGAAATCGGTACCCACAGCATGCCGTGCCACAACCATCCGGGACGTCGCTGGCCCCCTGGCCAAACCAGCATCAAAGCGGCAAAAAGGATTCCGAACGCTGCCACCGCAGATTTCAGCGTGTCTTGCAGCATCAGCAAACTGGGCACACCCAGCGCGGGCACCAAAAACATCATCCAGGCGAGGGCCAGGACGGACTTGTCAGAAAAGGTTGGGGACATGACCGGGTGTCTACCTTGAGAGAGTCCTGTTGGGGTGTTATTGTCATCCACCGGCCAGTTCACGCGCCGATGCGACAGAGTTGGGAACCTTAGCGTGTGGACGCACCCTAACCGACATTGCTTTTTCGAATTGTGATAGGTCATCCGGTTTTTATAATGTGCAACTC
Source organism: Candidatus Aalborgicola danicus (assembly GCA_016703945.1). Lineage (GTDB taxonomy): Bacteria > Pseudomonadota > Gammaproteobacteria > Burkholderiales > Burkholderiaceae_C > Allorhodoferax > Allorhodoferax danicus. The sequence continues at coordinate 187,288 of JADJBC010000045.1, read as the reverse complement.
AAAACATTGATGAGCCCACGTAAACACTGCCAAAGTAGCTATGAAAATGCTAGCATGTTCGATTGAACACCATGCCGCCTACTCACGCACTCTTTTTTGGCTTGCGCCCAACGCGTTGTAGCGGCGGGGGTCAGCGCGGCTTTACGCTGGTGGAACTGATCTTGGTGCTTGTGATTCTGGGCGTTCTGTCGGTGTACGCATTGCCACGGATGTTCGATACCAAGGCCGTTTACGCCCGGGGCTTCCACGACGAGACACTGGGCCATCTGCGGTTTGCCCAAAAAACGGCGATTGCCCAGCGGCGCACTGTCTGTGTGACTTTCACGTCCACCACGGTGACGCTGGCCATTGCACTGGACGCCGCGACCTTTAACTGCACCACCCCCGGGACCACCCTGGCTGGCCCCAAGGGAACCACAGGCGCCACAGTCAGCTTGACCGCCCAGAGGGACGCCGCGTTTGCTGCCGTGCCCACCAATTTCAATTTTGACGGATTGGGCCAGCCCATCACGGACACCGGCGCAGCAGTTGCGACGCAGACTTTTGCGGTGACCGACTCCGGACGAACCATCACAGTGGAAGCCGCGACCGGTTACATCCACGAAAACCAATGATGTCCAGACGGCAAAACCGTGGATTCACCCTGATCGAAATCATCATCTTTATTGTGGTGGTGGGTGCCGGACTGGCCGGTATTTTGGCAGTTTCCACCAATGTTGTGCGATCCAGTGCCGACCCGATGCTGCGCAAACAGGCCATGTCGCTGGCCGACTCGATCCTGGAAGAAATCATGCTCCAGAACTTCAACGATCCCGACGGTTTGCCCAATATCAAAGAGGGCGCGCATGCCGACTGGGACAATGTGTCCGACTACGATGGGCAAAACAATGCCACGTTGGGTGTCCCCGCTGCATTGGCAGCCTATGCAGTCGACATCCGTGTTGCCAACGACACCACCGTGGTCGGCAGTGTTCCCCGTCCGGCATTGCGCGTAACCGTAACGGTGAACTACCCGGGCAATCCGCCAGAATCTGTGGCCATCACCAGCTACCGCACCTGTTATGGTGAGACCGATCCGGCAACCGGCTTGAACTCATGTCCATAAACACCCAACCAAGCATGGCCATGCACCAGGCGGTTGGTCAACGCGGGTTCACCCTGGTCGAGCTGATCTTGGTGATTGTCATCATGGGCGTGATTGGTGGAGTGGTCGCCGTATTCATGCGCAGCCCGATCGACGCCTACTTTGCCACTGCCCGGCGGGTCGGCCTGGCGGACGCGGCGGACACCACGGTGCGGCGCATGTCGCGTGATATTCGCAAGGCGCTGCCCAACAGCTTGCGTCAGTCCCTGCCGGCCGGGGTAGCAGACAACCAGTGCATCGAGTTCATTCCGACGCGTACCGGTGGACGCTACCGTAACGAAGACATTGTTTCAGGGGACAACACCGCTTTGCGATTTGATGCGGCTGACACCATGTTCAATATGCTGGGCCGCAATGCCGATTTGCCGCTCGACCAACAGATCCGCCAGACCGACATCATTGCTGTTTACAACCTGGGCATCACAGGCTCCGATGCCTACGCTCGCAACAACACGGCTGTGGTGAACGCAGCAGTCATCCCCAGTCCGTTCAACGCCGATGAAACGCAACTGAGCATCACCGCCGCAGCCGCCTTTCCACTCGAATCCGGGACCCGACGCTTCCATGTCATTCCCGGCGATGAAACCGTGGTTTCTTACGTGTGCAGTAACAACCAACTGTTCCGCAACAGCAATTACTTGCTCGGCACGTCTTGCCCGGTGCCGGGGGCGACAACGCCAGTCATTGCGTCCGTCGAGAGCTGCAATTTCACCTACAACGCAGTCGACATCCGCAATGCGGTCGTCCAGTTGGAGCTGACATTGAGGAGTGCGGATGGCGTCGCGGGTGAAACGGTCAGCATCTACCACGAAGTGCACGTGAACAACACGCCATGAAGCCTACCCATCTTGCACAACACGGTTTTGCCGCCATTGCCGCCATTTTCTTGGTGTTGGTGTTGGCCGCGTTCGGGGCATTTATGGTCAGTTTTTCCAACACCCAGCACCTCAACACCGCGCGGGACGTGCAGGGCTCCCGCGCCTACTGGGCGGCGCGTGCAGGCCTGGAGTGGGGCGTGGCCGGAGTTTTTGCAACGAGCGCGTGTGCGGCGGCTTCAACCACCATGGTGATTGAAGCATTTACTGTCACCATCACGTGTTCGGCCCTGCCGGCATTTACCGAAGGCGCTGCAACCGTGACGATTTTTCAGATCACGGCGGTCGCGTCGTCGGGAACGTTCGGCGCAGTGGACTATGTTGAGCGCAGCGTGTCGGCCTCGGTCGAGCGTTAATCCGATGGCGTACATGTTGATAGTGAAATGTGCCTCCAGCCCACGAATTACAAGCGTAGGCAGCTATCAAGTTCATAGCAGATTGGGTACGAGTGCTGTTCTGCTGTCTGGATCAAAGTTGCAACGGCTGTGCATAGGCCGTACCGTTACGATTCGAAGGCGGAGATTTTTGCCTGGAGCCGCCGATTGGAAATTGCCATGCCTACATTCTTTGGTAAACGTCTGAACCGCACACTGCGCCCGGTTTGCCGACAGGCCATGTCCTGTTGTCAGCGGGTAATCGTGCTGTTGCGAACCCTGTGTGCCTTCTCATGCTTGGCAGTGATTTCGCTCGCGCAGGCTGGCACGGTCACGTTCAATAGTTCGGGCTCGTGGACGGCCCCGGCCGGCGTCACCTCGGTCACCGTTGAAGTGTGGGGCGGTGGGGGCGCCGGGGGCGGGCAGAACCCGAACCGCGATGGCGGCGGCGGCGGCGGCGGCGGCGGCTATTCCAGGTCCATTATTGCGGTCACGCCCGGCAACACCTATGCGGTGAGCGTGGGCGGAGGTGGGGCCAGCGTCACCAATGGCACCGGAGGTACGGGCGGAGACTCCTTCTTTATCAATGCCACAACGGTCATGGCAAAGGGCGGCGTTGGCGGCGCGCCTTCCACTGGCACACCTTTCGCCCGGAGGCCTGGGTGGGGCGGCAGCGGCGGGGTTGGGAACGATTAAATTTTCTGGCGGCCATGGGGGCCGGGCTTTGGACAACAATACAGGACAAGGGTGGGCCCTGGCGGCTCGTCAGCGGGGAAAGCAGCCAATGGCACAGCCGGTCCAAATAGTTGGTCTACCGTGACCGCAGCAGCTCCGCCCACCGGCGGGGGCATCGGCGGCAACGGTGGAGGCACTGGCATCAACGGATTTGCTCCAGCTTCAGGTCGCGGCGGCGGCGGCGGAGGGTCGGGCGAAGGTCCCAATCGCACTGGCGGGGCCGGTGCGGCAGGTTCTGTGGTCTTGAATTTCATCGGGCTGCCGACGGTATCCACCGCTGCGGCGAGTGGCATCGCGGCGACCGGTGCCACCATGAATGGCAGCGTCACCAGTGACTCCAATGCCAGCACGACGGTGACTTTTGACTACGGTCTGACCGTTGCCTATGGCAGCAGCGCCGCCGCAACGCCCAGCCCGGTTGCCGCCAATGCGACCAATGCAGTCTCCGCTGCGTTGACCGGTTTGGCCTGCAATACAACGTACCACTTCCGTGCCAAAGGGGTCAATACCAGCGGAACGGTCAATGGGGGTAACTTGACGTTCACCACCACGGCGTGTGTGCCAAGCGTGGTTACAGTGGCTGCGTCGGCAGTCACCGGCACCACTGCCACGATCAATGGGACGGTCAGCAGCAACGGCGCCAGTACGGCGGTGACCTTTGATTACGGCCTCACGGTCGCTTACGGCAGTACTGCCACCGCATCAGCAAGCCCTCTGGCCGCCAACGCTGTCAGTACCGCAGTTTCGGCAGCAGTCACCGGGCTGACATGTGGTGCCACCTACCACTTCCGCGTAAACGGTACCAATAGCGCCGGAACGGCCAATGGCAGTGATGGCACCTTCACCACACCGGCTTGTGCGCCGACAGCTGTTACCGGTGCCGCTTCTTCCGTGACCGACACCACGGCCACGCTGAATGGCACGGTAACTGGCAATGGCGCGACGACTGCTGTCACGTTCGACTACGGGCTGACGGTTGCGTATGGAACCAATGTCGTCGCAACACCAGGTTCCGTCGCTGCGGGCGCCTCCAGCGCGGTATCTGTGGCGTTGACCGGCCTGACTGCCAGCACCCTGTACCATTTTCGCGTGAAAGGCGTCAACAGTGCGGGCACCACCAATGGTTTGGACGGCACCTTTACAACGTCAGCGCCGCCTGTGCCCACGTTGACCAAAACCGTCAGCTCCGCGTCGGCGGTTGTCAATGACGTCGTCACCTTTACTATCGTACTCAACAACCCCACAGCCGCGGCCTTGACCAGTGTGGTGGTCAACGATACCCTGCCCACGGGCATGGGTTATGCGGCCCACTCCGCCACACTTGGAACCCTGGCTGGGCAACCAGGGCAGGCGTTGACCTGGTCCATACCGTCGGTACCCGCAGGTGGCAGCGCAACACTAACGCTTGCGGTGACACTAACGCAGGCGGGTGTCTTGGCCAACACCGTGACGTCAACCGGCATCGTTTCGTCCAGTGCATCGGTATTGGTGGTGGCTGGTGCCGTAACCCATTTCCGCATGGATGAGACGGCAGGGTCCTGGGCTGGCACCACGGGTGAAGTGATTGACAGTGGCAGTACCGGCTTGCATGGCACTCGCTTCACCACCACAGCACCTACCACTACCAATGCGGTGGCACCCAGTCCGACCATTGCGTCACAGCACCCCTCTGTGATTGGAGGCTTCTGCAACGCGGGTCAGTTTGACGGTCGGGCGGTGGTGCAGGTGGCAGACAGTCCCTTGTTCGACTACACACAAACACTCTCGGCATCGGCCTGGATCTACCCCACAGCGTACCCGACCGGTGACCTGTATTCCATTTTGTCCAACGACGTAAATTACGAGTTTCACCTCGATACTGCGGGCAGACTGTATTGGTGGTGGGGCGGGCCGACACTGACATCGGCAGCCACCGTAGCACTCAACCAATGGACCCACATTGCCATTACCTTCAACTCGGCCACCGGCCGTCAACGCATTTACATCAACGGGGTGCAGGACACCAACACCAATAACTGGACCGGAACCCTGACAGCAAACGCCTGCAATTTCTATGTTGGAGGCGATGTTGCTACGGGGTCGTGTGCCTTGATTCCTGGCCGCAATTTTCGGGGGATGATCGACGAGGTCAAGCTCTACAACACCGAGCTGAGCGTTTCAGAAGTGCAGGCCAATATGACCCTGGGGCGCTCGTGCACTGGCAGTTATGACCATATCCGGATCGAGCACGATGGTTCTGGCTCGGTTTGTACCGCCGAAACCATAACGGTCAAAGCGTGTTTGAACGCAAGCTGTTCGACGCTGTATCCCGGTGCAGTGACGGTTGGGCTGTCCCCTACCGGATGGGTGGGTGGCGATACATTCTCGTTTTCAGGCGGCGTGGGCAGCCGCCAACTCAGCAGGGGCAGTTCGGGAAATGTCACCCTGGGCACCACCAGTTCTTCGCCCCTGGCTGCGAGCGCTACGCGGTGTTTCAACGGCGCGACCGAGACCTGCACCTTTAACTTCGCCAATGCGTCGTGCAGTTTTGACGCGGTAGAGCCCGCTGCTGCGCCCCAGACCCGGCTGTATACCAAGCTCGAAGGCACGGCGTTTAATGTGGATGTGTTGGCGCTGAGCAGTGCTTCGGTCATCAACACCGGATACACCGGAACCGTGAACGCGGATCTGGTGGACGCCACCGCATCGAGTTGCCCCACCGGCGCGGGATTGACGGCGGCGCAAAGCCTCACTTTCCTGGCCGCCAACGCGGGTCGAAAGCCTGCGACATTTACGTATGCAGGGGCGGCCCAGAATGTGCGGGTTCGCATGGTCGTTGGCGCGGGCACTCCGGCATGCTCGACCGACAATTTCGCCGTTCGACCATCGGCAGTGAGCTTTGCGACGTCGGCCACGGCCGCCGCGCCGTCATCCACCGCTGCGCCAGTCATCAAGGCAGGGGCCAATTTCTCATTGCAGGCCACAACCAGTGTTGGCAGCGGCTATGCCGGCACGTTAGCGCTTGATGCTACCAAGCTGACCGCCCAGACGACGGCGCAAGACAGCACTCAGGCATCCGGTGGCGTGGTTGGCACGTTGAGTCCGGCCACTTTGGTGGGTAACGCCGCCGCCGTCAATGCCACTTACAGTGAGGTGGGTTACCTCTATTTGGCGCCTGGAGCTTACAGGGACGACACCTTCACAGCCGTAGACAGTGTTGTGGGCGATTGCATTACCAACACGGCTGGCAATGCCAACTTGTCTGACGTCGTGGCAAGTGGTAAATATGGATGCAGCATTGGCAACAAAGGGGCCGTGTCCTTGGGCCGCTTTATTCCGCACCATTTTGATACGGCGGTGACTCAGGGGTGTGTTGCAGGCGCCTTCACCTACTCTGCGCAGCCGTTCAGTGTGGGCGTGACGGCTCGTAACTTGGCAGGCAACGCGACGCAGAACTACGCGGGCAATTTTTTTGCCAAAGCGACTACCCTGTCCAATGCCGGTGATGCGACGAATATGACGGGCAACACGCTGGCTGCGGCAGGTTTTGCCAGCGGGGTCGGCACTGCCAATGGTGTGACGTATACGTTCCCCCCACCCGCCACGACCGCACCGCTGGCGTTGACCCTCAGAGCATTGGACACGGACGCGGTAACTTCCGCTACCTTTACCGAGGGCACCACCAACATTCGCAGTGGGCGCTTACAGTTGCAAAACGCCTATGGGTCTGAATTGCTGGGTTTGCCCATTCCCTTAGCGATCCAGTTCTGGAACAACGGTTGGCGGCAAAACACCCTCGATTTCTGCACCACCATTGCCGCGGACCAGTTTGCCTGGACCTTCCCGGCGGGTACCGTGGCCAGACCCAACGGTTTGTTCCAGTGCGAGTCCATCGCAACGGTCACCGGCACCGCTCCCAATTACACGGTAAGGTTGTCCGCGCCGGGGGCAGCCAATGCAGGCTGGGCGGTTCTGGCACTGAATTTGGGCGCGACTGCCGCTGGCAACACCTGTACCACCACGGTCAATGCGGGTACCGGCTTTACCGGACCTGCCACGACTGCCAACACACCGTGGTTGCGACACAACTGGACCGGCGCGGTTGGCAACCCGGTCTCCCGGGCCACCTTTGGCGCCTTTCGAAGCCCCCTCATCTACCGCCGCGAGAACTATTGACCTCAATTGGCATCGAAACACCGGCCAGGCATCAAAAGCCCTTCAATCGGTGACATGATCCCGGTTGCAGCTATTAAAATGAGAGCAAGCCCTTCAATTGTGCTTCCACCCATGCTAGAAATCAGGCTTTTGACCGATCGACCATTCCTGCGAGCGCGCACCTGAACATGCGCTTGCCCTGGAAACGAAAGTCTTCACAGGACCAGCTGGTTGTGTCCTGGTCGGTGGGTGTCTGTGCATACGTCCGGGCGCGCCCTGCTGCAAAAGGTCAGTTCGAAGTTCAACAAATGGGTGTCGAGCGACAAGGCCAAGACAGTTGGCAAGACTTTGTACGGCGGCTGCAGACGCTAGGCCTCAAAGGGGGTGAGGTGCACGTCATGCTGCGCCCGGAGCAGTACCAGCTGCTCCAGATTGATGCGCCCCCCGTGGTCCCCGACGAGTTGCGCGCCGCCGCCCGTTTTCAGATCCGGGAAATGGTCAATGTACACATTGACGACATCACCCTGGATGTGATGCAAGTGGGTGACGGTCAGCAAAAAGGCTCCAACCACCTGTTTGTGGTGGCGGCCAAGAATGAAATTGTCCGAGAGGTCATTGCCCTGGGTGATGCGTTGAACTGGAAGATTCCCGTGATTGACATTCAGGAAACCGCCCAGCGCAACCTGCAAAGCACATTGGCCAAGGTTGACGGGCGTCTGGAGCGAGCCGATGCAGCCCTGCTCATTTCAGATGAGTCACAGGCGGTATTGACGATCAGCGCCAATGAAGAGCTGTTTTTCACGCGGCGGCTGGATTTGCCGCAAGGATTTCTGGCCATGGCGTGGGGTGACATCCAGGACACCACCGATGACGTTGCGCCCGATGCCTTCACGCCCGTGAGTGAATATGTGCCCGACTACGCCAACACGGGAGCCACAGGCCCGGTGAATTCCTCTGCCAACATGGGCGATGCCGAGCGCGTACAGCGGTTCTTGGTGGAGGTGCAACGTTCGTTGGATTTGTGGGACCGCACGTGGTCCAGCATGCCGTTGAGCGGCCTGCGTGTGTACGCCGGGCAGCGCTCTGCTGAGATGGCCGGTTGGCTGGGTCGTGAGTTGGGCCAAGCGGTCACCGCAATCAACCTGGAGGCCCAGTTTCCTGGACTGCAATCGGTCCCGATGGCGGACCAGATCTATTGCCTGCCCCTGCTTGGTGTGCTGTTGCGCAGCGAAACCCGCAAGCTCTAAAAGTCGTTAAACCGCGCTCCCACCATGCCCCAGCAAATCAACCTGTGCACGCCGATACTGCTGACGCAAAAGCGTTACTTCTCGGCGCACACCATGGCGTTTGCTTTGGGGGTTTTTGTGGTGTTGGGTGGTGTTTTGTGTGGCCTGTGGGTCTGGAACCTGAACCAGGCCGTTGAAACCATTCAGCAGTCGCTGGCGGCACAGAAGCGCGAAGTTGAGACCCTGCAGGCTGCCATCCAGCGCAGCCGTGCCAATGCCGCGCCGGTGGACCCCGCGTTACTGGCCATGCTCCAGGATCGGCGCAATACGCTCGCCCAGCGAGAGAAGCTGAAGCAAGCCTTGGCTGAAGGCGTTTTTCGCCCCGGTTGGGGGCACTCCGATCGTCTGACCTGGGTGGCGCGCAGCATTCCTGCACCGGTCTGGATCACCAGCGTGTCGATGGATGGATCCCGGTTTGAAGTGGCTGGTTTCACGCTGGAGCCGTCCGCATTGAATGAGTGGGTTGACAAACTGGCGGCAAGTCCATTGATGCAGGGATTGAAGCTGGCCACAGTCAAAGTGGAGAGCGCCACAGGTGCGCCGGGACGTTCGACCTGGTCCTTTCACTTGGTCAGTGTGGAGCCACCAGCGTCCAGATTGCCAAAGTTGGCGCAACCTGCGGGGGGCAAACCATGAAGCAACAATGGCAAAAGCTCGCGGTCCGTATTGACGCCATGCAATTGCGCGAACGGGTTTTTTTGTTCCTTGCCATCATCATTTGCTGTGTGGCTCTTGCGGATGCGGTGTGGTTGTCTCCGGCGCAGTTGGCCCACAAACAAATCACCCTTCGGCAGGCCGCCCAAGGGGCTGAATTGCAGCGCCTGCGCGACGAACTCAAAACCGTGGCTCAGCCCGTGGATGCCAGCAAGACGGTGCGGGACGACATTGCGGCCACAAACCGGATGTTGGATGGCGTTAACGCAGAAATCAAAGCGGTGGCCCCGTTGGCTGAGGGCGGCCCTGCCATCGAACAGGCCTTGGTGCAGTTTCTGCGTCGGCAGGAGGGCCTGAGTCTGCTGAGCACGCGAACCGTTGGAACAGCGGCACCCGCAGGGCCAACAACCTCTGGGACCCAGCCGGTGCTGTCCCGCCGTGGTCTTGAATTGAGTGTGTCTGGTTCCTACGCTGATCTGGTGCGTTACGTGAGTACGCTCGAGACTGCACTGCCCAGCCTACGGTGGGGTGCGCTGCAGCTCAAGGCCAGCCAACAAAAGCCCGAGATGACCTTGCAGGTTTATGTGGTCGGGGTGCCGCTATGAACCGCACGACCCGTTATGTCGCGCTAGGGACTTTGGCCCTCACGATTGCAGTGCATGCCGTTCCGGTGCCTGCGCAAGTGCTGCGCGACCCCACCATAGCACCGGGGGAGGCCGACGCGCCAACGGGCAGCTCTCCGGCGGGTTTAGATGGCATGAGCGTTGTGGTGCGTGATGGCCGTCCGTTTCTGGTGGTCGGAACCCGTCTCTATGCGCCAGGAGACCGTTTCGGGGCGATGCGCGTGGAGCGCATTTCCGAGACCGAAGTGGTCTTGCACGATGGCAATGGACGGGTTCGCGTTCCGCGTTTCACCGGCACTGAGCGCAGGACGGTTGTAGATTCAGTCAACTGTAAACCCGCAAAGCCTGCCAAACCCGCAACAGCCCCGAAGCCTGCTCGTGCGTCGTCTGCTGCCTCGGCCAAGGCGCCTCTGTCAATCAACCCGCCCCGTGATCGTGCTCGACCAAAGTCCTCCCCAGGCGTTGGCGCTCCGTGCGAAGATCGACCATCGTGAATTCACGCACATGACCACCCACACTGCCACCATGATCGAAAAGTTTCCAACCGGCCCGTCGGCTGCTACCTCACCGCTGCGCGGGTGGGTAACTACCGGAGTTGGCTGCCTGCTGGGGACCACCCTGCTTGTCGGCTGCGCTGCGGATCGTCCGTTGCGCACACCTGACGTCACCGAGGCCGTGCGCGCCGAACTTGCGCCCGTGAACAAGGCGCCAACCTCGGTGCCCGTGAACGTGAGCGAGGCGCTGGCCGAACCTGTGCCCAAGTTGGCGCCGGCGGTTGCCGAGCCACGTCTCGATCTGTTGGTCAACAATGCCCAGGCCCGTGAGGTGTTTCTGGCCATCGTGGCGGATACCCGCTACAGCATGTTGATGCATCCGGACGTGGCGGGGACCCTCTCAGTAACCTTGCGCGGCGTCACCGTGACCGAAGCCCTGGAAGCCATTCGTGATGTTTATGGTTACGACTTCAAAATCGAGGGACGGCGCATCACGGTTTATGCGCCCACGCTGCAAACGCGGGTGTTCACCATCAACTACCCCCATGCGTTGCGCGTTGGCACTAGCGAATTGAGGGTTTCGTCCGGCGCAAGTGGCAATAGTAGCAATGGCGCCAATACGAGTGGGGCCGCAGGCACAGCGAGCGTGACCGGAAGCGGTGGCGCATTGAGCCAGCAGCAAGAGAGCAGCAGCGTATTGACCAACTCCCGAACCGATTTTTGGGCGGAACTGACCGATGCGGTTAAAGGCATGCTGGGTGGTGGCACCGGTCGCAATGTCATCACCAGCCCGCAAGCCGGAATCATGGCAGTGCGGGCTATGCCGGACGAGTTGCGCCAGGTCGCGCAGTTTTTAAAGGCGGCCCAGGTGGCCGTTGAGCGTCAGGTGATGCTGGAGGCGAAAATTGTCGAGGTCGAACTTCGGGATGGTTTTCAAAGTGGTATCGACTGGTCAGCGCTGCGCAATGCCGGTAAATACACAGGCGTGATGGGAAGTGTTGGCGGCGGAACTGCTAACAATGTGCTGATCAATGGGGTTACCTACAACGTACCCGGATTTCCCGCCGGTGCGAGTTCTGCATTGGTCGGCGCGCAGTCCCTGCCAACCGCCGGTGGCGGCCTGTTTGGTTTGGCGCTGGCCACCGACGGATTCCAGGCGGTGCTGGGTTTTCTGGAGACACGTGGCGACATCCAGATCCTGAGCAGTCCGCGTATCGCAACCATGAACAACCAGAAGGCCCTGTTGAAAGTGGGAACCGATGAGTTCTTCGTGACCGGTTTTACCAGTGGCACAACCACCAACACCACGACGACCGGCGCTCAAACCGGTAACGGGACCACGATCAATGCGGTCACGCCGATAATTTCCTCCATGTTTTCAGGTATTGCGCTGGATGTGACGCCGCAAATTGACGAAGGCAACAACATTACGCTGCATGTTCGACCATCCGTCACCTCCATTACTGAAATCAGCAAGAAGTTGGGAGCGTCGGTCGGGGAATTACCCCTTGCTTCACGATCGGTCAACGAGTCCGACACCATGGTGCGCATTCAGGATGGCAATATCGTGGCGATTGGCGGGCTGATGCAGATTGAGTCTAGCCGCAAGGCGTCGGGTCTGCCCGGCACATCGGAGGTGCCCTTCTGGTCGTCGGTGCTGGGCAACAAGGTCAATTCGGGTCGCAAGAAAGAGCTTGTGGTACTGATCAAGCCCACCATCATCCGCAGTGCCGAGGACTGGGAAGCGCAAACCCGGCGCACCCGCGCGGCACTGGATGACATGGATGCCACGCGTGCGCGTGTCATACGGCTGGATGGCAGCGTGCATGAGCCCGAACCTGAAGCTGCACGGACGGCACGCTGATGTATCTGGGGCATTTTTCGCTGCGGGAGGCCCCATACTCGATCACGCCGGATTCGGCCTTCTTTTACCCGCACGAGGGTGCGCAGGCCGCGCTCAATACCTTGCTGGTTGCTTTGCGCAGTGGAGAAGGTTTTCTGAAGATTGTGGGTGAAGTCGGGTGTGGCAAGACGGTGTTGTGCCGACAGTTGCTCAAGACCCTGCAGGGTGAATGTGTGACGGCTTACATCCCTAACCCCGACATGGGGCCTGACGACCTTCTGATGGCGCTGGCGTCCGAGCTCAATATCAAGCTGCTCCCACCCATGGGGCGCCACAGCGTCCTCAATGCCTTGCGCGACTGCTTGTTGCAGCATGCACAGGAGGGGAAATCGGTTGTTGTCTGTATCGACGAGGCCCAGGCCATTCCCTTGCGCACGGTCGAGAGCCTGCGTCTGCTGTCAAACCTGGAAACCGAAAAACACAAACTGATCCAACTGGTTTTGCTGGGGCAGCCCGAGCTCGATACCAAGCTGGCGCGACCAGAGATTCGGCAACTGATGCAGCGGATTACTTTCAGCGAGTATCTGGGTCCGATGCCAGCCGACCGTGTTCCAACGTATCTAACCCATCGCTTGGCCACGGCTGCGGTGGACGCCCATACCGATATTCATGTGTTCGAGGCCGATGCGGCACGTGCCATCGCCACCATCAGCGGTGGGGTGCCGCGCCTGATCAATGTGCTGGCCAACAAATGCTTGATGCTGGCGTATGGTGAAGACGTCCACCGGGTCACGCGGGCGCACGTGCACCTGGCAGCCCGCGATACACCGGGTGTGGTGCCGCGCCGACCCTGGTGGCGGCGACTCTGGCCGGGCCACTTCAATCGTGATGCAGCACGGGTCTCGAGTGCCGCACTGACGGAACCGATCAGGAGCAAGTCGTGAGTGTCATCAACAAAATGTTGCGTGATCTGGACCATCGCCAGGCTGCCAACTCGCCTTTGCCCATGGATGGCACGGTGGCATTGCCGTTGACGGCCAAGCCAGGCCCGACCCTGGGGGCGCCGGGTTGGGTAGGTGCACCGGCCGGGTCGCAGCGTAAGTCCCGGGCGTGGCTGCTGGTGTTGTTTGGTTTGGCGGCCTTGCTGGTGGCTGGGGCGATCTGGTGGCAAACCAGCAACCGGCAAGTTGCGTCCACCACGGTGGCTACCGAAAAGGCGGCAACAGCACCCGCACCACTGACCAATTTACCCGGTTCGCTCGCTGCTGCGCCAGAGGCTAAAGACGCACCACAAAAGGTTCCGGCTGCAGCTTTAGTGGCTACCGAAGTGGCGCCGCCAGCCAAGACATTCGCAACCACTGCGCCCGATGGTATGGCTTTGCGCATGGATGACACATTGACTGTGGGGCGGGCGCTTGACGCTATCGTGGCAGCGCCAGCACCCAAACCTGTGCCATCCACCCTGGCGATGGCGCCCGTGGCGCCGGTCGCGCCAACGTCGGACGCTGCCCGTGTGTTGCCTGTCACACCAGCAGAGCGTGGCGCCGCACGGTCGGCCACTGTGAACGCCGTGGGTGGCGCAGCCCCGATTGCGATGGCCTCCCGGCCCGTGGTTTCTAGCGTACTGCCTGAAGCCGCTCCCCGCATTCAGCGCCAACAGCAAGCTGGTGGTGATGCCCTGGCGCAGGCTCAAAACCTTTGGAACTCTGGCTCGCGGGAAGCCGCCCTGGAATTGATGCAGCAGTCGCTGGCTGCAGCGGAGCGTTCGGCCAAGGTCGACCCCGGCCCTGCAGCCGTGGCCCTGCTGACGCCGTTGGTGCGCGAGATGGCGCGTATGCAGTTGAGCGAGGGGCGGTATGGCGCCGTGTGGGAAATGTTGACCCGACTGGAGCCGTTTTTGGGTGCGCAGGCCGCTGACTTGTGGGCGATTAGAGCCAATGCGGCACAGCGCCTGGGACGGCACCAGGACAGCGTGCACGCCTATATGGTGGCTTTGCAGTCCCGCCCGGAAGAACAACGCTGGCTTTTGGGGGCAGCTGTTTCACTGGCGGCTTTGGGGAAGACCACCGCCGCCTCCGAGATGGCAGAAAAGGCGCGCGCCATAGCGCCGGTCAGCAAGGAAATCGTGGCGTATCTGCGACAGACGGGCGTAAACCTTAGAGACTAATACGCCTCAAGCCCCCGTAAAACAAGCCAGATTAGCTACTGTTTTGATAGCAATTGCGGATGGGCCGAGTCTCAACCTCTATCGGGTCAGGGTTCGCCGGTACTGCATGGCTTCAGCCAAATGGGCGACCTGGGTGTGGTGTGACCCGGCCAGATCGGCAATGGTGCGCGCCACTTTCAAGGCCCGGTGGGTGCCCCGGGCAGACCAGCCCAGACGCGTCGCTGCCACATTCAGAAACTTCACCGCGTCGCCGTCGAGCAGGATGTGTTGCTCGATGGCTTGGCCTTGTAGGGCCATATTGTTACAACCCTGGCGTTCAACGGCCCGGTTGCGTGCCTGGGTGCAGCGCTCGCGGATGTGTTCGGTCGTCTCGCCAGCAGCAGCACCCAGCAATTCGGCGTTGGGCAGGCTGGGGACGTCGATATGCAAGTCGATCCGGTCCATCAAAGGGCCACTCAACTTGGACTGGTAACGGTGAATCTGGTCGGGCGTACAGCGGCAACTGTGGATGCTGGAACCAAGGTATCCACAGGGGCATGGGTTCATGGCACCGACCAGCTGAAACCGCGCCGGAAATTCCGCCCGCTGTGCCGCACGTGAAATCGTGATGCAACCGGTTTCCAACGGTTCGCGCAGGGCCTCCAGCGCGGCTCTGGGAAACTCGGGCAGCTCGTCCAAAAAAAGGACTCCGTGGTGCGCCAAGGAGATTTCTCCGGGCCGCGGCGGTGAACCGCCGCCCACCAGGGCAACGGCGCTGGCGGAGTGGTGCGGACTGCAGGTTGGACGCTGTCCCCAGTTCTCCATGGCGAAGCGCCCGCTGAGACTGCCGATGGCCGCACTTTGCAGGGCCTCGTCGCAGGACATCGGAGGTAACAATCCGGCGAAACGCTGTGCCAGCATGGATTTGCCGGAACCCGGCGGTCCTGTCAGCAACACGCTGTGGCCGCCGGCCGCGGCAATTTCCATCGCGCGCTTGGCACCAGCCTGGCCTTTGACATCGGACATGTCCAGGGTTGGTGCTCTTGATGCCGACACGGCGGACTCCACGCGGGTCCATCCGTCCCCACCGGCTTGAATCGCACCGTCTAACCCCAACGCTTCGGGCGCGGCACCTGCTGGGACGAACTGACGAACCACATCGAGCAAATGGCACGCCCGATACACCTGGGAGCCCGGCACCAATGCCGCCTCTTCGGCATTTCCAGGCGGCAGCACCAAACGGATTGACGTGTGCCCGCCATGCAAAGCAAGCGCCATGGCCAGCGCACCCCGCACCGGGCGTAGCGCACCCGTCAACGACAACTCCCCAGCGAACTCGTAGTGGGTTAACAAGCTGCCATCGATTTGGCCGCTGGCCGCCAGAATGCCCAGCGCAATCGGAAGGTCCAGGCGCCCGGAGTCCTTTGGCAAATCGGCCGGCGCCAGGTTGACCGTAATGCGTTGGTTGTGTGGAAATTGCAGGCCAGCGTTCTGGATGGCGCAACGCACCCGCTCGCGTGCCTCCTTGACCTCAACATCCGCCAGCCCGACCAGGGTAAAACTCGGCAGGCCATTGGCCAAGTGCACCTCAACGGTGACCCTCGCCGCCTCAAGTCCTCGCAACGCACGACTTTGCACCAAAGACAAGCCCATTTACAGGTCTCCCAAATTTGTGCGCACTGCCATGGATCGGCACTGCAACAACGCACCAACAAAGTGCATGCTGGATATTTATACAGTTATCATACCCCGAATGGTGCAACTTTGCTGGAAAAGTGTCGCTTCAGACCTTGTGCGAGGTTTGGCATACATCCTGCTTAGGGAATGTATCCCCCAACCCATCGGAGTTAACCATGAGCATCACTACCAAATCAATCCTCGCATTGGCAACCGCACTCGCTGGCACTGCTGCCATGGCACAGGCGGCTGCGCCTGCACCGGAGTCCACCGTCAGCTTCAACGTCGGCGTGGTCACCGACTACCGTTTCCGCAGCGTGGCGCAGACTTCTTTCAAGCCGGCCCTGCAGGCGGGTGTCGACTATTCGCACACCAGCGGCTTCTATTTGGGTGCCTGGGCGTCCAACGTCAACTGGATCAAGGACTATGTTGGTGCATCCGAGGGCAGCATGGAAATCGACCTGTACGGTGGCTACAAAGGTGAAATCGCCGCAGGTCTCACCTATGACATCGGCGTGATCACATATCAGTACCCAGGCAATACGGCGGATAGCGTGTTGGTTAATGCCAATACCACCGAAGTCTATGGCGCACTGACCTTTGGCATCGTGACCGCCAAGTACAGCCAGAGCACGGGCAACTTTATTGCCAACCCCAACAGCTCGGGCAGTTCCTACCTCGAACTCGCAGCCAATATTGACCTGGGCAATGGTTTCACACTGACACCGCACGTTGGTCGCCAAACGATCCCCAACCAGAACGGCAATGGTGACTACACCGACTTCTCGTTGACATTGGGCAAGGACTTCGGTGGCGGTTTGACCGGTTCCGTCGCGGCCTACACAACGGATGCCAAAGACGCGTTTTACAAGGTTGCAGGTTATGACAATCTGGGCAAGAACGGTGTATCGGTCGGCCTGAAATACAGCTTCTGATTGCGTCCACTCATTCCAAGGAAACACTATGAAACTCGTAACGGCGATTATCAAACCGTTCAAGCTTGACGAGGTCCGTGAGGCCTTGTCCAGCATGGGCGTGCAAGGCATTACGGTCACCGAAGTCAAGGGCTTCGGTCGTCAAAAAGGGCATACAGAACTGTACCGCGGCGCGGAGTACGTGGTCGATTTTTTGCCCAAAGTCAAGATTGAAGCAGCCATCGATGACGCACTCGTGGAGCGCGTCATTGAAGCCATTGAAGGTGCGGCGCGCACCGGGAAGATTGGCGATGGAAAAATATTCGTTTATGACCTCGAACAGGTTGTTCGCATCCGTACCGGTGAAACCGGTAAAGAAGCTTTGTGATTGGACCTACCATGAAAAAACTACTTCTATCCCTCGCATTGGGCTTGGGTATCCTGACGGCTGGTTCATTGTCATTGGCGCAGTCAGCCGCCCCAGCCACCGCAGCGCCAGCAGCCACGGCATCGGCTGAAGCACCACCTGCTGCAAGCGCCGCTGCGCCTGCAGCAGCCACGGCGGCACCTGCCGTCGCAGCGGAAGCGGCGCCGGCCGTTGTCGCCGTTCCCGTGCCCAACAAAGGCGACACCGCATGGATGATGGTTTCCACGCTGTTGGTCATCTTGATGACCGTTCCGGGCCTGGCCCTGTTCTACGGCGGCCTGGTCCGCAGCAAGAACATGCTGTCGGTGCTGATGCAGGTCATGGTCACCTTCTCGATGATCGTGGTGCTGTGGTTCATTTATGGCTACAGCCTGGCATTTACCGAAGGCAACCAGTTCATCGGCGGCTTTGATCGGCTGTTTATGAAGGGCGTCTGGGACAACACGGCTGGCACTTTTGCCAACGCTGCAACGTTCAGCAAGGGTGTCTACATTCCGGAAATCGTGTTTGCTGCATTCCAGGCTACCTTTGCCGGTATCACCTGCACGCTGATCGTCGGTGCATTTGCAGAGCGCATCAAATTCTCCGCTGTGCTGGCCTTCATGGTGTTGTGGTTCACGTTCTCCTATGCACCGATTGCCCACATGGTCTGGTTCTGGATGGGCCCTGACGCTTACGCTTCCAAAGACGTGGTGGATGCCATGACTGGCAAGGCCGGCATGATCTGGCAGTGGGGCGCTCTCGACTTCGCCGGTGGCACCGTGGTACACATCAACGCTGCCGTGGCCGGTTTGGTTGGTGCCTACTTTGTTGGCAAGCGCATCGGCTACGGGAAGGAAGCCATGGCGCCACACAGCCTGACATTAACCATGGTCGGCGCTGCGCTGCTGTGGGTGGGTTGGTTTGGCTTCAACGCCGGCTCCGCGCTGGAAGCCAACGGCTTCGCTGCCTTGGCATTCATCAACACCTTTGGCGCCACGGCTGCAGCCGTACTGACCTGGTGCATCGGTGAAGCCATGGTCAAGGGCAAGGCCTCCATGTTGGGCGCGGCATCCGGTGCGGTAGCGGGCCTGGTTGCCATCACGCCAGCAGCCGGTAACGTCGGCATCGGTGGTGCATTGGCTATCGGTCTGCTCGCCGGTTTTGCAGGCCTGTGGGGTGTGACCGCTCTGAAGAAAATGCTGGGTGCCGATGACTCGCTGGATGTGTTCGGCGTGCACGGTGTCTGCGGCATCCTGGGTGCCTTGCTGACCGGCGTGTTCAATTCGCCTTCACTGGGTGGACCTGGTTACGTCGCAGATTGGGTTACTGCAACCATGGTCACACCAGCTGACTACTCCATCGCTGCCCAGGTCTGGATCCAGGCCAAGGCCGTTGGTGTCACTGTGCTCTGGTCCGGTATTGTCTCTGCCATCGCCTACTTCATCGTCGACAAGACCATCGGTCTGCGTGTCAGCGAAGAAGATGAACGTGAAGGACTGGACATCACCTCGCACGGCGAGACGGCATACAGTCGCTAAGCTAAACAGACGGCGCCACACGCCGTCTGTTCACTTGCTTCCCTGGAAGCAACAACGGCCCGAAAAAACCAGTGTTTTTCGGGCCGTTTTGTTTGCGTAAAAGGCCAAGACTGCGTCAAGTGCCAAACCGGCTGTCCACACCCTTTTCCTTCATCCTGCGTTCCAGTTCCTGGTCTTCCAGTTCCCGCTTGCGCTGCGCCTGTTTGACGCGTTCCGCCTCGCGCAGGGCTTCCAATTCCTCAGCCGTGGGCTCCTTGTCAAAGGACAAGGTCGGCCCGCTGGCGGCGCTCGCGGCTCACCGCGTTTGCTTTTGAGTTTCATGGCCAAACGCAATTCGTTCGCTGAGTCCGCATTGCGCAGCGCCTCTTCGTAGCCTATGTGCCCCTCGTTGTACAGCTCGAACAGGGCCCAGTCAAAGGTGCGCATGCCCAGCTCGCGGGACTTCTCCATCAAGGCCTTGATTTCGCCAAAGGCCCCTTTGAAGATACGCTCCGCTATGGTCGGCGTATTGAGCAAAATCTCAATGGCCGCCTTGCGCCCCTTGCCGTCCTCCGTGCGCACCAGGCGCTGCGACACGATGGAGCGCAAATTGGCCGACAAGTCCATCAGCAACTGGTTGCGTCGCTCCTCAGGGAAGAAATTGATGATGCGGTCAATCGCCTGGTTGGCACTGTTTGCGTGCAGGGTGCCCAGGCACAGGTGACCAGTTTCCGCAAATGCAATGGCGTGCTCCATGGTTTCCGGGTCGCGAATTTCGCCGATCAGAATCACATCGGGCGCCTGGCGCAGCGTGTTCTTCAGCGCATGGTGCCAGGAATGGGTGTCTACGCCCACCTCGCGGTGGCTGATCAGCGATTTTTTGGAGGTGTGGACGTATTCCACCGGGTCTTCGACCGTGATGATGTGACCGGCCGACTGGGCGTTGCGGTAGTCGATCAGGGCCGCCAGCGTCGTCGATTTGCCGGACCCCGTGCCGCCCACCACCAGCACCAGGCCACGCTTGTTCATGATCACGTCTTTGAGCACCGGTGGCAGGTCCAGTTTTTCAAAGTTCGGGATTTCGGACGCGATGGTGCGCACCACCATGGCCACGTTTTGCTGCTGCACATACACATTGACCCGAAAGCGCGAGACGCCGGGAATGGAGATCGCAAAATTGCATTCCATCTCTTTGGCGAATTCTTCGCGCTGGCGCTCATTCATCAGCGAGTGGGCCAACACCCGGGTCACTTCACCACTGAGTTTTTGACCCGACAGGGGCTGCATCGCACCGTGCGACTTCATGCTGGGCGGAAAGTCGTGTGAGATAAACAGATCGGAGCCACCGGCCTGACTCATCGCGCCCAGCAGCTTGTGCATGTAGGCGCGGGCTTGTTCTTCGTTGAGGGTTGTAGCCATGCGCGAAGTATCTTCTGCATCTTTTCAATGGTCAAGGCAGTGTGGGCTTGGCGCTAGTTTTCGCCGCCGGGCCGTCCCAAGGCGAAAAGCGACCCCCTCGGGGGGCAGGGAGCTACACGCAGTGAGCGACGGTGGGGGCAAATCAGCAGCGCGGCGATGAAATAGTTGTGGGTACCAACGGGTTACCTGTGCTGCGCAGTGCACAATTTCCAATGATCCGCTTCACGAGAACCCAACCATGTCCACCTCCCTGACTCTGCACCACGGCGACCTGCGCTGCGAACTCAAACCCGAGTTGGGCGGTTGTATTGCCGGCCTGTGGCTGGGTGATGTGCCGGTGCTGCGCTCCACACCAGCCGCTGATCTGCACTCGGTGCGCCAGTCGGCCAGTTACCCGCTGGTACCGTTTTCCAACCGTATCGGCAATGCAACGCTGCAGTGGCAGGGCACCGATCACCCGCTGATCAAGAACTGGGCACCCGACGCCCATTCCATCCATGGGGTCGGCTGGGAGCGCGCGTGGGGCGTGTTGGATGCGACCGACACCTTCGCCTTGTTGTCCTACGAGCACAAAGCCGACCCTGCCTGGCCGTTTGACTTCGACGCTTCGCAGGCCTTCAAGCTGGACACCGACGCACTGGAGATGAGCCTGAGCATCACCAACCAGTCGGCCGTATCGGCACCGGTAGGGCTGGGTTGGCACCCGTATTTTGTGAAACGCGCCAACAGCCGGCTTGTGTTTGCCGCGACCGGGCGCTGGGATATGGGGGCGGACAAACTGCCCACGCACCGCGGCCCCAGTACCGGGGTTGATGCCGATGCCAGTACTTTGGAAGTGGACCACTGTTTTGACGGCTGGAATGGCGCGGCCCGTCTGTTCGACGATGTGTTGCGCACCACCATCACGTCCAGCCTGAGCCGCCTGGTGGTCTACACCACACCAGCGCGTGATACGGTGGCCGTGGAGCCGGTCAGCCATGTCAACAACGCCATGAACATGGTGGCGCAGACCGGCGTCAGTGCCGAAGAGCTGGGCGTCTGCATCCTGCAGCCCGGGCAGACATTTTCTTGCGACATGCGTATCACCGTGGAGCGTGTGGGATGAACTGGCAAACCGTAAGCTTCGAAACCTTTGGGCTTGGCGAGTCGCCGTTCTGGCACCCCACCGAACAAACCCTGTACTGGGTGGACATTCCAGGCAAAAAAATCCTGCGCGCCAACGTCTACATGGGAACGGTCGAGACCTGGGACATGCCCGGCGAGCCCGGTTGTATTGCGCCAGCGGCCGCTGGCGGCCTGGTCATCGCGCTGCGCCACGGCATTTTTCGTGCCCCCGATTGGCGCGGCGCGTTGCTGCCCATCACCACCCTGCCCTACGACCCCGCTACCGTCCGCGCCAACGATGGCAAGTGTGATGCGCTGGGGCGCTTCTGGGTGGGCACCATCGATGAGCCCAAAACCGGCCGTGCTGCCGCGCTCTTCTCCATCGATTGCCGTGGCGGCCGTGCACCCGAGGTCACGTGCCACGCGAGCAATGCGCTGACCGGTAACGGCCTGGCCTGGAGCCCCGATGGCCACACCGCCTACTGGGCCGACACGCCCAACCATGTGGTCCACGCCTGGGACCATGACTTAGAAGCCAATGTGCTGAGCAGCCACCGCATCTTCCAGCAATTGCCGCTCAAACCCGCTGCTTGGCAGTGGAATGCCCCCCGTGTCAACGGCCAGGCCGCCTACGGTGGTCGCCCGGATGGCGCAGCAGTGGATGTGCAAGGCAATTACTTCGCCGCCATGTTTGAAGGCCAGCGCATCTGCCAATTTTCGCCCGATGGCCGTCTGGTGGCCGAGTATCCGGTTCCAGCCCAATGTCCCACCATGCCGTGTTTTGGCGGCGAGGACCTCAAAACACTGTATGTGACCACGGCGCGCCATGGGCGCAGCGCGGCCGAACTGGCGGCGTTTCCGCAGTCGGGTTGTGTCTTCTCAATGCGGCTGGACGTGCCCGGCCTGCCGGTCAACTTCTTCGTTGACTGAGGTAAGCCCCCCAGCGCAGTAAACGAAATGACAAGCGTGGGGGCTATTCCTTACTCTTCTTGCGGCTCCTGCGCGGCACGGATGGTGTCGCGTCCATTGCGGTCCTTGACGCGGCCCAGCTCGGTGTCCAACAGGCGTGTGAGTTTTTCGACCGCTGCTGTGACGGCGCCGGCCATCTTGTCGGCGTCGGCAGTGACGGACACCGGCTGACGGCCGGCCAGACGGGCTTCCAGGCGACAGCGTTTGTCGTTCACGCCGGACTTGCCGCCATCCAGGTCGGTCAGAAAAACTTCGAGACGGGTCAGGGTCTCTTGAAAACGGGCCAGGCGGGTGCTGGCTTCAGTCTGCACCCATTGGGCCAGGGATTCGCCACCTTGAATGTGGTCGTCGGTATGGACTTGTACTTGCATCTTGAGTCTCCAAAGTTGGTTCGGTGGGACGGCCGATAAAGGCCATCGAAAGCACATACTCTATTACACGCCAAGCCGAATGACCGTGTAGTGGCGCACCCGCAGTCTCGCAAGGCATGTTTGATGTCGCGCAATGCTGCATCAATTATTTCGCCAAGTGGTTTCAAAAAATTCACGCTGCCCCAGCAGTGGCCCCGCTACCATCTGAGGCATGCAGACCATGGAATCCACGCTTAATTACATTTCCGATCGCATCCGCGCCGCGCTAGCCGACCGCACCCCGCTGCGCATCCGCGGCGGTGGTTCCAAGGACTTTTATGGCAACCGCCTGGACGGCGCGTTGCTCGATACCACCGGCCTGTCCGGCATCCTGAGCTATGAACCCACCGAACTGGTGGTCACCGTGGGTGCTGGCACCAAGCTGGTGGAGCTGGAGGCCCTGCTGCTGGAGCGTGGTCAGTGCCTGCCGTTTGAGCCGCCGCATTTCGGCTGGTCGTCCGTCGGCACCGCCGCAGGGAGCGCAGCGACCGTAGGCGGCATGGTCGCTGCCGGCTTGAGTGGCCCGGCTCGCGCCAGCGCCGGTGCGGTACGCGAATACGTGCTGGGCCTGCACATGGTCAATGGCCTTGGCGAAGAGCTGGTCTATGGCGGCCAGGTCATGAAAAACGTAGCGGGTTACGACGTCTCCCGCATGATGGTGGGCAGCATGGGCACGTTGGGGTTGATCACCGAGGTCTCACTCAAGGTGCTGCCGGTGGCGCCGGCCGAGGCCACGCTGGTGTTTGCGCTGGACCAGGCCAGTGCGTTGGATTGCCTGCACCGCTGGGGCGGCCAGCCGCTGCCGCTCAATGCCAGTTGCTGGGTGCATGACCACAGCGCTGGCGCTGCAGGCCAGGACCTGCTGTTTGTGCGCCTGCGGGGCGCCGTGGCGGCGGTGGATGCCGCCTGCCAGAAGATGCTGGCCGAAGTCACTGGTCAACGCATGGAAAACGCACAGGCCCAAGCCGATTGGAAGCTGTGTCGCAACCAGCAACTGCCTTTTTTTGCCCGCCCGGCTGATCCAAATCTGGCCCTGTGGCGCCTGAGTGTCGCGCAAACCGCACCGGTGCTGGACCTGCCGTCGAGCCCGCTGATCGAGTGGCACGGCGGCCTGCGTTGGTTGTGGGCGCCGCTGGAGGCCGGTCCCAAGTTGCAGGCCCAGGCTGCGGCATACGGCGGAAGTGCTACTGTTTTCGTAGCGCCTTGCGCAGGTTCCACGAGGGCTGGAGGTCAATTTGGCATGCAGGATCCGACGGTGATGGTTATCCAGCAGCGCCTCAAGGCCAGCCTGGACCCGCAAGGCATCTTCAACCCCGGCCGTCTGTTTGACGCCTGGTAATCCCTTCTACCCGGCTTTTTGACCCATGCAAACCACGCTTGCCCCTGAATACCAGAACACGCCAGATGGCATGGCCGCAGAAGCGATTCTGCGCAAGTGTGTGCATTGCGGCTTCTGCACCGCCACCTGCCCCACCTACCAGTTGCTGGGTGACGAGCTGGACGGCCCGCGCGGACGCATTTACCTGATGAAGCAGGTGCTCGAAGGTCAGGAGCCCACGCGCAAGACCCAACTGCACCTGGACCGCTGCACCACCTGCCGCAATTGCGAGAGCACCTGCCCCAGCGGTGTGGACTACGGCCACCTGCTGGACATTGGCCGCAAGCTGGTGGACGCCAAGGTGCCGCGCCCCGCGACCGAGCGCGTCGTGCGCTGGGCGTTGAAAGAAGGCATTCCTTCGCCGCTGTTTGGCCCGGCCATGGCGCTGGGCCAACTGGTGCGCCCGCTGATGCCCGCCGCCTTGAAGGCCAAGGTGCCCCCCAAGCAGGACGCTGGCACCTGGCCCACGCGCCGGCATGCGCGCAAGGTGCTGATGCTGGCCGGCTGCGCCCAGCCCGCGATGGGCCCCAACATTAACAGTTCCACCGCCCGCGTGCTGGACGCGGTGGGCATCCAGACCGTGGTGGCGCCCAAGGCCGGCTGCTGTGGGGCGGTCAAGTTCCACCTGAATGACCAGGACGGTGGAAAAGCCGAGATGTGCGCCAACATCGACGCCTGGTGGCCCCAGGTGGCGGATGGCAGCGTCGAAGCCATTGTGATGAACGCCTCGGGCTGTGGCGTCACGGTCAAGGAATACGGTCACATCCTTCAAGACGACCCGGCCTACGCAGCCAAGGCCGCACGCATCAGTGAATTGACCAAAGACCTGAGCGAGTTGCTGCCCGTTATCGTCCAGGCCCTGCAGGCGGGGGACGCGGCGCTGACGCAGCGCATCCGCAGCCGGGCGCCGAAGCTGGCCTTCCACCCACCCTGCAGCCTGCAGCACGGCCAAAAGCTCAAGGGCGGCGTGGAGGAGCATCTGGGCGCATTGGGCTTTGACATCCGCACCGCGTTGAACGAGAGCCACCTGTGCTGTGGCTCGGCTGGCACCTTTAGCGTGCTGCAGCCAAAAATGGCCTATGCGTTGCGTGACCGCAAGTTGGGCCACTTGGGTGCGTTGCAACAGGAGGTCATTGTCTCGGCCAACATCGGCTGCATCACACACCTGCAAAGCGGCACCGCCACACCGGTGCGCCACTGGGTCGAGGTGCTGGACGAGGCGCTGCGCTCAGCGCCCTGACGCGGCACTGGGGGTGTAGTTCGCCATGAAGACCTCAAAGTCCGCAGCCGGCATCGGCCGGGCGTACAGATAGCCCTGCACAAAATCACACCCAACGCTGGCCAGTAGGTCGCGTTGCTGTGCGGTTTCCACGCCTTCGGCAATCACTTGCATGCCCAGCGCATGCGCCATCACGATGATTGCCTTGCACAGCGCCAGATCGGTGGAGCCTGCGCTCAGGTTGCGCACAAAGGTCTGGTCGATCTTGATCAGGTCGATGTCGAATTTCTGCAAGTAGGACAGCGACGAGTAGCCGGTGCCAAAGTCGTCCAGCGACACACGAATGCCCGCATCGCGCAGCGCCAGCAGGGTGTTGGCCACGTTTGCGCTGGTGTTGAGCAGCAGGCCCTCGGTGATCTCCACCACGATGCAGTCGCCCGACAGGCCCTGCTCTGCCAACAGCAGAGCCCACGGGGTGCGACCAGCACCATCGTGGTGAAACTGCACCGGGGACTTGTTGACGCTGATCTGAAACTGCGGCGAGAGAATGTGCCGCCAATGCTGCACCTGCCGGGCCGCCTGCTGGAACACCCAGTCCCCGATATCGACGATGAGCCCGCTGGATTCTGCGATCGGAATGAAGTCTACCGGGCTGACCAGACCGCGGCTGGGGTGGTCCCAGCGGATCAGTGCTTCGGCCTTGTAAATCGAACCGGTGGCCAGCTCGACGATGGGCTGGTAAACCACGCGGAACTGGTTCTCCGCCAGGGCCGTGCGCAGATCGCCCGCCAGACGCACGCGGGTTTGTGCCGCCTCTTGCAGCGCGGGGGTGAAGAAGCTAAAGCGGTTTCGCCCGGCGCCCTTCGCCACGTACAGTGCCTGGTCTGCGGCCTTGAGCAGGTCGTCGATGTGGCCCACATCCACCGGGTAAATCGTGATCCCGATGCTGGCCGACACAAACACCTGCTCATTGCCAAGTTGGAACACCTGACCCAGTGTGCGCAGGATTTTTTGCAGAATGCCTTCCAGGTGGTCGCTGTTGGGCAGTTCGGCCAAGATCACGGTGAACTCGTCCCCGCCCATGCGGGCCACCGTGTCCGACTGGCGCACGCTAGCTTGAATGCGGCGCCCGGCCTCCACCAGCAGCAGGTCGCCCTGGTCGTGGCCCAGGGTGTCGTTGACTTCCTTGAAGTGGTCCAGATCAATGAACAACAGCGCCAGTTGCAGGCCATCGCGGTTGCACTTCTTGATTTCCTGCTCCAGCCGGTCACGCAGCATACGGCGGTTGGGCAGGCCGGTCAGTGTGTCGAAATAGGCCTGCTGGCGGATCAGCGCCTCGGACGCCTTGCGAAGGGAAATGTCGGTGTAGGTGCCGATCATGCGCAGCGGCTTGCCCGCCTCGTCGCGGGCAATGACCATGCCGCGGCTCAGCACCCACTTCCAGCTGCCGTCTTTGCACAGAATGCGCCGCTCGCCATGGTAGGTCGGCGTTCTGCCCTCAAAGTGGTCATCGCGGGCCTTTCGCATGGGCTCCACGTCATCCGGATGGGTGCGGCCATCAAGCTCAACCGCCAGGCTGTCAAGATCATTGCTGTCATAGCCAAGCATTTGCAGCAGGCGCGGCGACAAGAACTCCCGGCCGCTCTGGATGTACCAGTCCCACACACCGTCGCCCGTGCTCTCCAGCGCCAGTTTCCAGCGCTCCTCGCTCTCGCGAATCGTCGCCTCAGCCAGCTTTTGCTCCGTAATGTCCTGCAGCACCGAAGTCCGCTTCATGGGGCGACCCTGGTCCCAGGTGGTGGTACCCATCAAACGAACCCAGATCAGGCGGCCCTTTGCTGTCACCATTTCCAGTTCCATGTCGTGGCTGGTTTCGGTGGTGTCTGGGTTCTCAGGCGGCACCGGTTTGATTTTTTCCTGCGCTTCAAGGGTAAAGAAACGCAGTGTCGAGGTCAGGTCGCCGGGTGTAAATTCCTGTCGCGACAGTTCCAGCATCCGGTAGACGCCTTCGGTCCAGAACACGGAGCCTGTTACAAAGTCGCGTTCCCAGCCGCCCACGCGGGCAATGCTCTGTGTGGCGTCCAGCAATTGGTTGAGGCGCAGGCGGGCGGTTTCAGCCACAAAATAGTCGGTGACGTCCGCGTAGGTGCGTACCAAGCCGCCGCCAGGCAGGTTCTGGGTGCGAACTTCCAGTGTGCGTCCGGCCCGGGTCACGCGCAAAAAGTGGTTGGGCAGCCCGTCCACCGTCCCATTGGCAGAGTCGATCAGGTGGTGGCGAGCCTGTGTGTCCACCAGTTGGGCGCCGGGGCCGAAGTCGCCGCGCTCCAATTGGTAACGGATCATTTCATTGACGGTTGGGCGCCGGGCCAGCAAATCTTCGGGCAGGTCGAGCAACTCACACACCCGGTTGTTGAATTTACGTACCCGACCCTCAGCGTCCACCAGCAAGATGCCCTGGCTAATGCTAGTCAGTGTGGTTTCCAGCGCCTGGGTGTTCTCCAGCAGTTGTGCATTAACGGCCAGTAACTTTTCTTCCGCGCGTTTGCGCGCCGATATGTCGGTGTGGGTACCAATCATCCGCAGGGGGTTGCCATCGGCATCACGCTGAACGACCGTTCCGCGCGTCACTATCCACTTCCAGGAACCATCCTTGCAGCGCATTCTGAAGTCCACGGCATACTGCGCAATCTGGCCATTCGCATAACTTCTGGCTGCCGTCTGCACCCTGTTCAAATCGTCGGGGTGTACCAGGTTTGCAAAGTCCGCGTAGCCCTTGCGGAGCTCCCCAGCAGTAAAACCCAGCATTTCTTCCCAGTGCGGCGAATGGGTCTGCTCACCGGTGGCTACATTCCAGTCCCACACGCCAACCCCCGAGCCTTCCAGAGCCAGTTTCCAAGGATTCTCTGACGCTGAGGGTGATTTCAGTGTTGTGTCATTCACAGCAGGCAGTATCCCATGACCGTCGTCGAGATCACAGCCGCGCCGACAGGGTCAGGTAAACACTGCGTGGCGCTCCGGGCAACAGGGTCTGGTTGGTCCCCGGGCGGTCAGAGTTCGAGAAATCGTTGCTTCCCAGGGTTGCCACATAACTGGCATTGCCCAGGTTGGAGATTTGGGCCCGCAGGCTGATGTCCGAGAGCTGGCCCCAGGATTTCCAACGGTAGCCGGCACCCAGGTTGACCAGAGTTCGCGCCGGCACCGCTGCGTCGTTCAGGTAGGTGTAGTACCGCTTGGCCATATAGTCCGCCTCCAGACTGGCAAACCAGCGGCCGTCGTCATAGCCTAAAGTGGACTTCAGCAGGGTCTGGGGAGTGTCCACCACCTGTTTGCCCGACGTGGCAACCCGTACGCCGTCGCTCTGGACGTCGTCCTGGTAGGTCGAGCTGCTGTGACTGGCACTGCTGTACCAAAAAACACCAGGTGCCAAACGCAAGGACAAGGCTGCCTCCAGCCCTGTACTGTGCACACTGCCCACATTCGACAACACCATGGGATTGCCAACGATTCCCGCGCCCGGTTGAACCGCCAGCAGGCGATTGTGAAAGCGCACCCGGTAGGCGGTCAGCGTGCCCTGGTAATGCGGGCCCTGGGAGCGCCAGCCACCTTCCAAGGTTTCCGAAGTCTCGGGCTGGAGAGTGTCCTTGATGGCCGCAAAGCCGGTATCGGTGGTCGCAAACGGTGCCGCACCCGTGGCCGTCCCGGGAAAAGCGCGCATATTGCGCGCAGCGCTGACAAACAGCTCGTCGCTTGGTGAGAGCTGGTAGGTCAGTCCCAGTTGCGGCAGAAAACTGCTTTGCGCAACGATGCTGCCGGTCGGCTTGCCGGTGCCGGACTCCAATACGCCGTCGATGCTGACCCGCAGCGCCTTGAACCCGGCCGCCAGGGTCAGGTTCGGCAGGGCAGCAAAGTTGTCCGAGAACGAAAGCTGGTCGGTTCGCAAGTTGAAACGGTATTGCCAAACCGTGGCAAAAGATGCCACCGGATAGTCATAGGGACCAGGCACCTGTGGGGGTGACGTGGCGTAGAAGCGGCGTGCAGGCTGGTACACATTGGCTTCGTGCCAGTAGCCCAGCTTGAACTGGTGCCGCTCGGTCGCGTAGTCGAGCACAGCGACCAGGCCGCCGCGCTGGATGTCGTATTCGGTGGTTCGCAGCGACAGTGGTGTGCCGTCGGGTGAGGCGGTGTAGGGTGTGTACCACAGGCCGCTGCCCCGGTTGCCGTGTCGGTACGCCGTGGCCTTGAGGCGCGTGGCGTCGGACAGCCGGGTGTCCCAGGTGGCGGCCCCCAGATAGTCATCGCGCAGGCCGGCACCTGCATAGTAGGCGTCATCACATTGGCTGACGTAGGTGCTTGCGCCGTTGCCACACAGGGTCCGCGAGGCCGCCAGGGCAGCGCCAAAGTCCGGGTAAAAATTGTCCCACCGGTCACCCAGGCGCTGAATCATCTCCAGCGACATGTCCTGATAGTCCATTTCACGTCGCTCTGAGGTATTGAAAAATGCAGAGAAACGGTTATCCGTCCATTCCTTGACAAATTTCAGGTTCCACTGCGTTTGGCGTTGCTCTCCGGTGCCTTTCCATTTGGCGGCGCGTTGTTGGGTGTAGCTGGCATACCACTGCCCCATGGCGGAGTCGCCCGAGTCCAGTCGGACAAAGTGACGACGATGGTTGTTGCTGCCCGCAGATTCCTGGACCTGCAGTCCAAAATCTTTCAGTGGGTTGCCGGAATAGAACTGCAGGGTTCCACCCAGGTTGCTGGAAGAAGCTGTTTCCAATGCGCCTGAGCCTTGGGACACAAAGGCGCGGGCCACGTTTTCACTGGAGATTGCGCGGCTGATGTGCAGGCCGTTGTAGTTGGCATAGGACATGTCGCCCAAAGGCACATCGTCGAGCGTAAATCCGAGCTGGTTTTGCGAGAACCCACGCACCGCAATTCGGGTTGACCACTCGTAGTTGCCCAACGTGTCAGCCGCAGAAAAGCTCACGCCCGGCAAACGCGCCATGCTGAGCAAGGGGCTGGACCCAGTCACCGTATTTTCGAAATCCGATCGGGTCAGTCCATGGATGGAGCGCACTTGCCCGCGGCCAACCGCAATCTGCACCTGCCCCAGGTCCGCAGACTCGGGTGTTTGTGCCCCTACGGGCGGCGCACAGCCCAAAGCCGCAATGCAGACCGGCATGAAGTTCCGCCAGCGCGGTGAAGTGACTGCCGACATGGGGGTGTTCGTGTGATGAATTCTGGTTTGGATCATAGGCACATGCCCACGCCCGCACAAGAGCCCCAAACGCTAGCGCAGCCGAACCGGACGGCGTCGATATGGTGCAGAATTGATGCGATCCAAACGGTCTATCCAAGGGCTATGCCATGAACCAAGCTGTGAGTGTTGCCCAAGCCCTTTTGCGTAGCCTGTTCGATGCCGCAGTGGCCAGCGCACAACCGGCAGTTTGTATAGCCCCGCATTTGCCTTCGCCAAAATCCCTTGGCAACGGCCGGCTGGTGGTCATTGGGGCCGGCAAGGCATCCGCCGCCATGGCGCGGGTTGTGGAAGACCATTGGAAGGGTCCGTTGTCGGGCTTGGTCGTCACCCGTTATGGTTATGCCGTTGCATGTGAGCGCATCGAAATCGTGGAAGCCTCGCACCCAGTGCCCGACGCTGCGGGGCTGGCCGCAGCCCAGCGCATGCTGGAGGTGGTGCAGGGCTTGCAGGCTGACGATCTGGTGCTGTGTTTGATCTCGGGTGGCGGCTCGTCACTGCTGCCCTTGCCGTTAGACGGTTTGACACTGGAGCACAAACAAGCGGTCAACCGTGCCCTGCTGAAGTCTGGCGCCAGCATCAACGAGATGAACTGTGTGCGCCGCCACCTCTCCGCCATCAAAGGGGGCAGACTGGCCGCCGCCTGCTGGCCGGCCCGTGTGCTGACCCTGTTGATCTCCGATGTGCCGGGGGACGACCCGATCAACATCGCCTCCGGCCCCACGGTGGCAGACCCGACCACGTGTGAGGACGCCCTGGGCATCGTGCGCCGTTATGGGCTGGATCTGCCGCAGCCGGTGATGGAGGTATTGCGGTCCGGTCGGGGTGAGTCGGTCAAACCGGGTGACCCGCGCCTGGCCAGGTCCGAGGTCCGCATCGTTGCGGCCCCACAAATGGCGCTGGAAGCCGCTGCGCAGGTGGCCCGGGACGCCGGTTATGGCGTGTGTATCCTTGGGGATGCCATCGAGGGTGAGGCGCGCGACGTGGGCAAGGTGCTGGGTGCCATTGCCCTCCAAGTAGCGCAACGCGGGCAACCCTTTCCTGCGCCCTGTGTGTTGTTGTCTGGCGGCGAGACCACGGTCACGGTGCGGGGCAGCGGTCGGGGCGGGCGCAATGTGGAGTGTTTGTTGTCCATGGGCCTGACCTTGGCCGGTCATCCCCGCATCCATGCGCTGGCGGCAGACACCGATGGCGTCGATGGCCAGGAGGAAATCGCCGGGGCCGTGCTGGCCCCCGACACCCTGGCCCGGGCACTGGCTCATGGCATCAAGCCTGCGGACGCCCTGGCAAGCAACGATGGTCATGGTTTTTTTCAGGCTTTGGGCGACTCCGTAGTCACCGGGCCGACCCGCACCAACGTCAATGACTTCAGGGCGATTCTGATCAACGCTTGATTGCGGTATTCGTGGCATCCGATTTGGCTTGGCATCACCCGTGCGCGTTGCTGTGGCGTGTGTAAGCTTGCAGCCAGTGGTCCAAGGCCACGCGCCCGGGCCCAAACACCACAATACCCACCAGCAGGGAGCCCCAAAACACATGCTGCTGCAAGGCTGCCGGCGCTATTTCGGTCAGCGACACAACGGCGACCACATTAACCACCGACAGCCCCAGCGCCGCAAATCGGCTGCCCAGGCCCAGCACCAGCAACACCGGCAATACCAGTTCACCCGCGGTGCCCATGACGGCAGCGAGTGCCGGTGGCAATAAAGGCACCTTGTATTCGTCCATGAACAAAGCCAAGGTCGTGTCCCAATCACGGACTTTGGTCAGGCCGGACAAGAAGAAGACTTGGGCCACATACAGGCGGGCCAGCAATGCGGCGACGGGTTGCAAGCTGTTGAGCAGGTCCACACACGGCCGGGCCAGAGCATCCAGTCTTTGAAGGAGAGAAAGTGTTGTCATGGTCATCGTCGTGTCCGGTCATGGGTGGGGTGGCAACGGCTTGCAGGCATTGTCCGGGCAATTCGTGTGTCTGCCTCTTTTGGTTACATGCTGCGGCACAATGCCTGAAAAAATATTTGCATCACTCGGTAACCAGAGTGTCCGCCGGAGCGAATTAAGCATGGAACACGAACCAAGCCGCAGCGACATGTTGTTGCGGATGCAACAGGGCGAAGAACGGCTGCGTTCCTTGTTGTTGCAGGGCTTGGCGGGTGATGCCAGGGCCTACCAAATGTGTCTGACGGACATGGGCGCGCATTTGCGTGCATTTTTCAAACGGCGATTGACGTCCCTGCCCCATGAAGTGGAGGACCTTGTGCAAGAAACCTTGTTGGCCCTGCATAACCAGCGCCACACCTACCAACGTGAGCAGCCCTTGACGGCCTGGGTGCATGCCATCGCACGCTACAAAATGATTGACCTGTTCCGCTCGCGGGGTCGACGCGATGCGTTGAACGATTCCCTGGATGACGAAATGCAATTGTTTGCTGCCAGTCAAACCGAGGCCTGTGATGCGCGCCGTGATCTGGGCCGCTTGCTGGAGCAATTGCCTGACCACCAGCGGCTACCCATCGTCCACATGAAGCTTGAAGGCCTGTCGGTTATCGAGACCGCCAGGGCCACCGGAATGTCCGAGTCAGCCGTCAAGGTCGGTGTGCACCGTGGACTGAAGGCACTGGCGGCATTGGTTGGAGCCAGCCCATGAGAACCGACGAATTGATCACGTTATTGGCCAGCGCGGCAACGCCCGTTCGACCGAACGGCGCGCGTCGGCGGTTTCAAACGGCGCTGCTGCTGGTGGGGGCCGCTGCCCTGTTCCTGATGCAGGTGGGATACGGGGTGCGGAACGATCTTGCACAGACCCTCGCCGTGCCGATGTTCTGGGTCAAGTTTGCGTTTCCCTTGGGCATTCTGATCCCCGCCCTGGTGCTGACCTTCCGGGTTGCGCACCCCGGAGCCCGACTGGGGCGCGTCTGGATGCTGTTGCCCTTGCCGTGGCTGGTCGTTGCAACGATGGCGGTCCTGGTCATGGCGAATCACCCGCAGGCCGCCTGGCTGCCTTTGGTGCTGGGGCAAACCTGGGTGTCGTGTGTATTCAACATTGCGTTGATTGCAGCACCGGTTCTGGCGGCTGCCCTCTGGGCGGTCAAAGGGCTGGCCCCCACGCAACCGGTACTGGCAGGCGCGTGTGCCGGCCTGGCCTCGGGCGCGGCGGGTGCGCTGGTCTATGCGCTGCACTGCACGGAAATGCAAGCGCCTTTTTTGGCGATCTGGTATTTGTTGGGTATGTTGATGCCGGCCGGGGTGGGTGCGCTGCTGGGCCAGAAGCTCTTGCGTTGGTGAGTCAAATAGCCCTCTAGCCCTCGAATTGATTGCGTAAGTAGCTATCAAATCAATAGTAAATATCGAAAGTCTGGAAGCTACAGCGTGACCGTAAACGTGGTTCCCTTGCCTGGCACACTGTGCACGGTTATGGCTCCACCATGGAGATCCACCGATTGCTTGACGATGGCCAGCCCCAAGCCCGTGCCGGAGATGGAGCCGACGTTGCTGGCGCGGTGGAAGGAAGCAAACAAGTGGTCAACCTCGTCAGGTGGAACACCAATACCCTGGTCCGACACCTCAAATACGGTTTGCGCACCCTGGATGAACACCTTCAAACACACGGTACCGCCGTCGGGTGAATACTTGATGGCGTTGGACAACAGGTTGCCAAAAATATGGCGCATCAGCCGTTCATCAAACAGACCCATACCCACCGCTTCAGCGATGTCGGTCTGCACCTGGCAGTGTGAGTCGGGCTGCTGTGTGATGGCTTCGGTGACCAGGGTGGCACAGAGTTCTCGCAAATTGATCTGCTGCGGTGCGAACTCCAGCATGTGTGCATCGGCCTTGCCCAGCAGCAATACGCGATCCAGCATACGTGTCATCCGGTGAACGCTCTGTTCAATCGATTCAAGCACTTTCTGTTTTTCGTCTTCGGGCAAACGATCGCCGTAATACTTGAGCAGGTCTTGCGACGACAGGATGGTGGCCAAGGGGGTGCGAAATTCGTGGCTGGTCATGGCGACAAAACGCGAGCGTAATTCGTTGAGCTCTTGTTGTCGATCCAGCGCTGAGTGCATTTCCAGATCGGCGTTGTGGCGCTGGGTGACGTCCAGAAAGTAGATCAGCAGGCCCTGGCTGCCATCCCAGGGCACCATGTGGCCACCAAACTCCAGCCACTTCATCGGTTGGCCAGAGACGTCCAGACGTACGCGGCACAGCTCCGGCACGCTTTGCCCCGAAACCTGTCGTCGCACACGGTCGATCAACACCGCACGGTCATCGGCGTGGATGTTGTCGATAAACCCGCGCTCGATGATGGCCTCCTTGGGCAACTCCAGG
Source organism: Candidatus Aalborgicola danicus (assembly GCA_016703945.1). Taxonomy (GTDB): domain Bacteria; phylum Pseudomonadota; class Gammaproteobacteria; order Burkholderiales; family Burkholderiaceae_C; genus Allorhodoferax; species Allorhodoferax danicus. Next base: position 152,381 of record JADJBC010000045.1, on the reverse strand, counting down.
ATGTCGGCGGCCCGGGAGTTCACAAACACGATGCGCTCGTCTTGCACCACCACCATGCCTTCACCCACATGTTCGATCAAGGCGCGGTAATGTTCCTGCGATTGCTGCAAGGCCTGTACCAGGGTCTGCTCGGAGCGCACCTGGGCCTGGGCCACCTCTTTTTCCCGCCGCATCGCGTTGATGCGGTCGGCCAGCGCAAAAGACAACAACACCATCTCCAGCGCCGATCCGATCAGGAGGGCGTCCACCGTAAACGGGTTGGAGGGCAGCAGGCCGTTGTTGTGCATCGTTTGTGTGACCACGCCGAACAAAAATGCGCCCCAAGCCAGCAAGAAATACTTTGCGCCAGGGTGGCCTCGGCGCACACTCAGAGCCCCGGCCACCAGGACCGTGACCACGCCGACAATGGCCAGACCCGTGACGATCAGCCCCGCAGTCTTGTAAGGCAGAACCAGAGAACCTGCGAAGGTGGCAAACCACAAAACCGTCTGTCCCACGATCCAGCGGTCCATGTTCGGCATGCTGGTCTTGCTGGCCAGAAAGCTGCGCACGAACCAAATGCCAAAGCTGCCGCTGGCGGCGTGGGTTGCGTTGATGGAATTGCTGTTCCACCACAGCGCATCTGGCCACAGAAACTGTGCGCCCAGGCCCGAGTTGGCTGCCTGCGACAAACCGATACACGCCACAAATACCACGTAGATCAAATAGGCCGGGTCGCGCACCGACAAAAACAGCAGCAAGTTGTACAGCAGCAAACCGATCAGCAGGCCGAAGTACAGGCTGAAAATGGAATAGGTCGTTTGATCCTGCTGCCACAGGGCGGCCGGCTGCCATAGCGTCGACGGTGCCGAGACTGCGCCTTGGGATGCAATGCGCAGGTACAGCGTCGAGTTGACACCGGGTTCGAGTTCAATCGGCAAGACGTGGCTGCGGTGGGGGACCGCCCGGCTTGGGAACGGCAGCGAATCCCCACCCATGTAGTGAGCTGTTTTGCCGTCGGGGGCGATCACGTAGAGGTCGAGCCGGTCCAGGGGCGGGTAAGCCACTTCGAACATCCAGTGCCGTGGGGACCTGGCATCGGTTTTCACCACCACGCGCAGCCAGATGGCCGAGTTGGTGGTGCCAAAATTGGTCGATGTCACACCTTGGGGCACGGGCCGAAAGCGGGCCTGTGTCTCCGGTTTCAAAATGTCGTTGAGCGTTTGTTGTGCGCTGCTGTCTTCCACATAGGTGAAAGCGCGCGAGAGCCGATAACGCTCCTCGTTTTCGACGTGTACGGCACCCGCCTGGGCTGCAGCGAACTGGGTCCACAGTGGCAGAAGCAAACACAAAAGCGTCCGCCAGAAGCGCTTGTTCATTTCTTTCCCGGGGATAGTGACAGCTAGGAAGTGCCGATCAATCGACCGAGTGTAAGGGGGCGGTGATAAGGCCTGGGGTGTTGTGGAATCCGCACAAGGGCGGCATTCGCAGATGCTTGACCACCCATTAATTGTCTTCGACCTGGCACGCTGCATGCTTAAATGCTCGCATGGTGTGTTGACCAAGGAGAACCCTATGGAATCCAGAAGCCTCGTTCCCCACACATCCGCATTTCGGCTGCCCATCGCCAATATGCGCAACGTGTTTTTGCCGGATGATGTGGAGCGCAAACTGGCCAAGCTGCCGGAGCGCGACCATGAAAGCCTGCGCAGTATGTACCAGCGTATGCTGGAGCGTGGCCCCGAACGCTTTCAGGTCAAACCTTCCGGCGTGCCGGATATGGGCGCACTGTATGACTTGTTGCCGAACTTCCATGATGTGCTGGACGATGTGAAGCGCCATGTGGCGCTCAGCCAGGATTGCCCCGACGGCCTGGAAGTGACCCCCATTTTGTTGCTGGGCCAGCCGGGCATCGGCAAGACCCATTTCGCCAAGAAGCTGGCCGACCTTTTGGGCACCGGCATGAACCTGGTGCCCATGAGTTCCATGACGGCCGGTTGGCTGCTGTCAGGCTCTTCGAGCCAGTGGAAGGGGGCCAAGCCGGGCAAAGTCTTTGAGGCCCTGGTGGATGGCCAGTACGCCAACCCAGTGATTGTGGTGGACGAGATTGACAAGGCCGCCTGTGATGCGCAATACGATCCTCTGGGCGCCTTGTACGGCTTGCTGGAACACGACACCGCCGGCAGTTTCACCGACGAGTTTGCCGAGGTGCCGATTGATGCCAGCCAGGTCATCTGGATCACAACGGCCAATGACCCGCGGAGCATTCCCGACCCCATCCTGAACCGCATGAACGTGTTCGAGATTGCCACGCCAACGCCCGAACAGGCCCGCGCCATTGCCCGCAACCTGTACCAGAGCATTCGCAAAGACCACAGTTGGGGCAAACACTTTGCGGCTGAACCGCACAGCGACGTGCTGGACTATTTGGCGGAAGTGCCGCCGCGGGAAATGCGGCGCGCCCTGATGACGGGTTTTGGCAATGCACGCCTGGCCCGGCGTGAGGAGATGCTGGTGGATGACCTGCCCAAGTCGGCGCAGGGCAAGGGCAAGATCGGCTTCCTGCAATAGGTGTTTGCTTGCCGGATAGTCAGGTTTGCGCCAGCACCGCTTCGATGTCGTCGGCCATGCTCTGGGGCGTGTCGGTGGGCGCGTAACGCTTGATGACCTGGCCGTCGCGACCCACCAGGAATTTGGTGAAATTCCATTTGATGGCCTTGGTGCCCAACAGGCCGGGTGCTTCGCTGGCCAGCCACTGGTACAGCGGGTGGGCCTCGCTGCCGTTGACGTCAATCTTGGCCATCATGGCAAAACTGACACCGTAATTCAGCTGACAGAACTCGGCGATCTCGCTGTTCTCGCCCTTGTCTTGCGCACCAAACTGGTTGCACGGAAAGCCCAGTACCACCAGCCCTTTTTTGCCATAGGTCTTGTGCAATTCCTCCAGCCCGGCAAATTGCGGGGTAAAACCGCAGGCGCTGGCGGTATTGACAATCAGCAGGGGTTTGCCCTGGTATTTCTTCAGCGCAACCGGTTTGCCGGTGATGGCGAGGGCTTCAAAGTCGTAGACAGTGGTCATGGAGGTCTTAAAAAGAGCGTGCGGGGCCGTGACCTTATCACCTGCTGAAAACACTTGCACGCCCGGGTGATCGGCCGCTCACCCATGCAAATTGTCGTGGCGCGCGATTTCGAGCAGGTTGGCAACATCGGCGGCGTGTTCGCGGCAGTTGCGTTCATGCCAGCGTTTGATCAGCCACATAAAACCGGCCACCACCAGGCCAAAGACCGTGATCGCGCCAAAAGCCGACAGGCCCATCCCCGTTGACAGACTGTAAAAGGCGCCCAGAACCAGAATACACGCCTGTTCGTTGAAGTTTTGCACGGCAATGGACCGACCCGCACCCATCAGGTTGTGGCCACGGTGCTGCAGCAGCGCGTTCATGGGGACCACCAAAAAACCACCCAGCCCGCCCAGCAAAATCAGGAATGGCGCAGCGACCCACACGTTGCTGATGAAATTCAACAGAATCACCAGCAAACCCATGCCAATACCCAGGGGTAACACCAGCGTCGCCTGGTCGAGCCGCATACGCAGCGACGCTGCGACCGCCCCCACGGCGGTGCCAATGGCCACCACGCCAACCAGGGCCGAGGCCTGCGTGACGCTGTAGCCCAGTGCTGCCGACGCCCAAGCCAGCACGATGTAGCGCAGATTGCCACTCACACCCCAGAACAACGTGGTGGTGCCCAAGGAAATTTGCCCGAGGCGGTCGCGCCACAAGCGCAGGTTACAGGTCCAGAAATCGGGCAGCAGGGACACCAGGCGCTTGGGCAGTGGGCGCATCGGCACGCCGGTCTCAGGGATGCGCGTGTTGAACCACGCCGCCAAGACATAGACAAAGATCAGAATGCTGATCGCTGCTTCCGGCGCCGAGTCAACGCCGGTATCCACCAGGGGACAATCAAACGACAGCAGATACGAGGACAGCGTGGCGCCCACCAATTGCCCACCCAACAGCACGCCCAAAATGATGGATGCAATGGTCAAACCTTCGATCCAGCCATTGGCCTTGACCAGTTGGGATGCCGGTAACAGTTCGGTCAGGATGCCGTACTTGGCGGGTGAATACGCCGCAGCGCCCAGGCCGACAATGGCGTAAGACATCAGGGGGTGGGTGCCAAACAGCATCAACAGGCAGCCGACAATTTTGATGCCGTTGCTGTAGAGCATGACCCGGCCCTTGGGCAAGGCGTCGGCAAAGGCGCCCACAAACGGTGCCAGGATCACGTAGAACAGCGCAAACATGGGGACCAAAGCCGCTTGTTGCCATTCCTGGGCGCCACCGCTTCGCAGCAACTGTACCGCCCCGACGAACAGGGCGTTGTCTGCCAGCGAGCTGAAGAACTGCGCCGACATGATGGTGTAAAAGCCGCGTTTCATGCGTGGGATTTAGGGGCGCAGCAGCCGGAGCCATTGCGTCAGATATTGTGGGGTGTCTCCAAACGTGCTGCGGTTATAGCATGCCCGGCAATGTCAAAATCCCCGCAAGCTTTTGTCCTGAGTATCTGCCATGCCCCGCCCTATCCTTGCCACCATTCACACACAGGCCTTGCGCAACAACCTGGCGCAAGCCCGGCAGCGGGCATTCGACGCACGGGTGTGGGCCGTGGTCAAAGCCAATGCCTACGGGCATGGCATCGAGCGGGTTTTCGAAGGCTTGCGTGGGGCCGATGGTTTTGCTTTGCTCGATTTGAATGAGGCACAGCGGGTCCGTGACCTGGGCTGGCGTGGTCCCATTCTGTTGCTCGAAGGCGTGTTTGAATTGCGCGACCTGGAACTGTGCTCTCGCCTGGACCTGTGGCACACCGTGCATTGCGATGCCCAAATCGATATGCTGGCGGCCCACAAGACCAACCTGCCGCAGCGGGTGTTCCTGAAGATGAACTCGGGTATGAATCGCCTGGGCTTTGCACCCGAACGGTACCGCTCGGCATGGACCCGTTTGAACGCCCTGCCACAGGTCGATGAGATCTCGCTGATGACGCATTTCAGCGATGCCGACGGCCCGGCGGGGGTGGCTGCTCAGGTGGAGGTATTTGATTCTGTGACACACGATTTGCCTGGCGAGCGCAGCCTGAGCAACAGTGCTGCGACCTTGCGCCACTCGGCCGATCCGGCGCAAGCCGGCGCTGGGTCGGGAGTCGGGGTGGTGTCCGACTGGGTGCGCCCGGGCATTGCTTTGTACGGCAGTGCGCCGGATTTCCCCGGGCACCGCGCGGCCGATTGGGGTTTGCAGCCGGGTATGACACTTGCTGCAAAAATGATAGCTACCCAATCAATATCCACGAGGGCTAGCGTTGGATATGGTTCAAGTTTTGTGGCCCCAGGGCCGATGCAGATTGGTGTGGTCGCCTGTGGGTATGCCGATGGTTATCCCCGCATTTGCCCGACCGGCACCCCAGTCCTGGTGGACGGCGTGCGTACACGCACCGTCGGGCGGGTCAGCATGGACATGGTCACGGTTGACCTGACCCCGCTACCCCAGGCCGGTTTGGGCAGTGAGGTGACGTTGTGGGGCCGTGCTGCCAACGGAGCGGTGCTCGACATTGACGAAGTGGCGGCCTGTGCCCAGACCGTGGGCTACGAGTTGATGTGTGGACTGGCGAGCCGGGTACCGGTGGTGTTAGAAGAACAGCGCGATACAGTGCATGCGCACAATGCCAGAGAAAAAAGCAAAAACCTGTAATTGCATCCAGTATGATGGATTCATGGCCAAAGAAAAAACCATCTATACCTGTACCGAATGCGGTGGCATCAGCCCGAAATGGCTGGGTAAATGCCCCAGTTGCTCCGCCTGGAACACCTTGATCGAATCGGTGGCCGAATCGGCCGCGCTGGGTAAAAACCGCTACACCTCGCAATTCCAGTCGTTGGCCAAAACGGCGGAAGTTGCCGTGCTGGCCGATATTGACGCCACGGATGTCCAGCGCACCCCCACCGGCCAGGAAGAGCTTGATCGTGTGCTGGGTGGCGGCATTGTGGAAGGTGCTGTCGTTCTGATCGGCGGCGACCCCGGCATTGGCAAGTCCACGCTGTTGCTGCAGGCCCTCGACTCCCTGCAGCGCAGCGGGCAGTCAACCTTGTATGTCACCGGAGAGGAAAGTGGCGCTCAAGTCGCATTGCGTTCGCGCCGCCTGGGGCTGGTTGCTTCGCAAGTCAGGGTGCTGGCGGAAATCCAGCTCGACAAGATCCTGGCCACCATAGCCGCGCTGCAACCGGATGTGGCGGTGATTGACTCCATCCAGACCGTGTATTCCGACCAATTGACCTCGGCCCCGGGTTCGGTAGCCCAGGTGCGTGAGTGTGCCGCCCACCTGACGCGTTGCGCCAAATCCAGTGGCACTGCCATTGTGCTGGTGGGCCATGTCACCAAGGAAGGTGCCCTGGCCGGGCCTCGCGTGCTGGAGCACATGGTGGACACGGTGCTGTATTTTGAGGGGGAGACCCACAGCAGCTTTCGCCTGGTGCGTGCCATCAAGAACCGTTTTGGTGCCGTCAACGAGATTGGAGTGTTTGCGATGACGGAAAAGGGGCTCAAGGGGGTCAGCAACCCCAGTGCCATCTTTCTGAGCCAGCACGCCGAGCCGGTTCCTGGCAGTTGTGTCATGGTGACGCTGGAAGGCACACGGCCATTGTTGGTCGAAATTCAGGCTCTGGTTGACAGCGGTGGGCCATCGCCCCGGCGCTTGAGTGTCGGCCTGGACCGAGACCGCCTGGCCATGCTGTTGGCGGTCCTGCACCGCCATGCTGGTGTGGCGTGTATGGACCAGGATGTGTTTGTCAACGCCGTGGGCGGTGTGCGCATCAGCGAACCCGCTGCCGACCTGGCGGTGCTGCTGGCCATCACCTCCAGCTTGCGTGGCAAACCTCTGCCCAAGGGGTTCTTCGCTTTTGGTGAAGTCGGCCTGGCAGGCGAGGTGCGCCCGGCCCCGCGTGGGCAGGAGCGGCTCAAGGAGGCCGCCAAGCTCGGGTTCACTGTGGCCGTGGTACCCAAATCCAATGTGCCCAAAAAGTCCCACAGCAAGGAGTTTGAGGGCCTGACCATTCATGCGGTGGAGCGGGTTGAAGACGCCATGCAAATTGTTCGGACCTTTTAGCCGTGCGCCGTTTCTTTTCAGGTTTGCGCCCGGCCGTGGCGCGCGCCCTCACTGCCTTGGTAGTGGTTGGCGTTGGTCTTCTGGCCTACCGGGCCTATGCGTGGCCGGGAGTCGCTTTGGCTGCGGGCGGTGCAGTGATGTGGGTGCTGTTGCACATGACCCGAATGATGGTGGTGCTCAAACGAACGGCCCAGCGACCGGTGGGCTGTGTCGGCAGCGCCGTCATGATGCACGCCCGACTGGAGCGCGGGCAAACGCTGTTGCAATTGTTGGCACTGGCGGGCTCCTTGGGGCAGCGTGTGGATGACTCGCACAGTAACAGCGCACAACGCGAGCAGTACCGGTGGACCGACAGTTCCCAGGCAACGGTGTTGTGTACGCTAGAACATGGCAAACTGACCCATTGGGAGTTGCTGCGCGGTTGAGCCGACGCGCGGCGGGGCAGGGTTTGCCTCGGCCGTAAAATCAGTGTTTCCAAGTCTACGATTCCAAGGAAACACGCCATGAGCCCTCTACCCCCCTCAATGTCCGACCGTGATGGAAAAATCTGGATGGATGGCCAGATGGTTGATTGGCGCGAAGCCAAGATCCATGTACTGAGCCACACGCTGCACTACGGCTGCGGTGCGTTTGAGGGTGTACGCGCCTACAACACCGTGGACGGAACGGCGATTTTCCGCCTGGAAGAGCACACCGAGCGCCTGTTCAACAGCGCCAAAATCTTGCGCATGAAGATTCCGTTCACGCAAGAGCCAGGTCAACGAGGCGCAAAAGGCCGTGGTGCGCGAGAACAAGCTGGAAAGCTGCTACCTGCGCCCCCTGGCCTGGATTGGCGACAAAAAGTTGGGCGTCTCGCCCAAAGGCAACACCATCCATCTGATGGTTGCCGCCTGGCCCTGGGGCGCCTACCTGGGCGAAGAAGGCATGAAACGCGGCATCCGCGTCAAGATTTCCAGCTACACCCGCCACCATGTCAACATCACGATGACGCAGGCCAAGGCGGTCAGCAACTACACCAACTCCATTCTGGCGAACATGGAAGCCACCGACGACGGCTACGACGAGGCCATGCTGCTGGACGCCAGCGGCTTTGTGTCCGAAGGCGCCGGTGAGAACCTGTTTGTGGTCAAGAACGGCGTGGTTTATACGCCCGACCTGTCGGCCGGTGCCCTGAACGGCATCACCCGCAACACCGTCATGCATATCTGCAAGGACCTGGGGCTGGAGCTGGTGCAAAAGCGCATCACCCGCGACGAGGTTTATATCTGCGACGAGGCCTTCTTCACTGGCACCGCTGCCGAGGTAACCCCGATCCGCGAACTCGACCGCATCGAGCTGGGCAAAGACGACTATGTGGGCACACGCGGCCCCATTACCGAAAAGATCCAGAGCGCCTTCTTTGACATCGTCAACGGTCGCAATCCCAAGTACAGCCATTGGCTCAGCAAGGTCTGAGCGCGGCCACACCCTACTGATTGAACAAGGACCCCCATGACAACCGCGACCATTGAACTTCTGGCCAAAGATCTGAACCACCAGGGCGGCGTGTTCTGCCCCAGCCCCCTGGCCAAGATGGAAACCTGGAACACCCATCCCAAGGTGTATCTGGATGTTGGCAAGAATGGCACCGCCAAATGTCCCTACTGCGGCACGGTGTACCAACTCCGGGACGGCGAGCATTTCCACGGGCATTAGTCCGATGGCGCGATCACTGGTGATCGCCCCCCAATGGATCGGGGATGCGGTCATGACCGAACCGCTGTTGCGTCGGCTGCACGCCCGTGGCGAAACGATCACCGTCGGCGCGTTGCCCTGGGTGGTCCCGGTCTACCGCGCCATGCCGCATGTAGCGGCCGTCATCGAATTGCCGTTTGCCCATGGGCGGCTGCAGTGGGGGGTACGGCACGATCTGGCACGCCAGTTGCGCGGACAGTTCGATACTGCCTACGTCTGCCCCAATTCCCTGAAGAGCGCGCTGCTGCCCTGGTGGGCGGATATTCCCCGGCGCACGGGTTACCACGGCGAGTCACGTTATGGTCTGCTGACCCAGCGTCTGCCCAATCCGGTTCGGGGTCGGCGGCCGCCGATGGTGGCTTATTATTCTTCGCTGAGCGGTGACACAGACGTAGCCGCTGACCGACCGCGTCTGGAAATTGATCCGGTGCGGGTGGATGCGGCGCTGGCAGCGATGCAATTGCAACGCAATGGGTACCACGTGTTTGCGCCGGGCGCGGAGTACGGACCCGCCAAACGCTGGCCGGCCCGGCACTTTGCCGTATTGGCCGAGCAATTGCGCCTGCCGGTGGTGTTGCTGGGGTCCAGCAAAGACGCCGCCATCTGCGCCGAAATCGCCAAAACAGTGAATGCCCTACAAGCCGGGCACTGCCTGGACTGGTCCGGCCGTACGTCGCTGGACCATGCGCTGGCAGCCATTTCTGCGGCACGAAGCGTGGTCAGCAACGATTCCGGACTGATGCACGTGGCAGCGGCCTTTGGCGTATCGCAAGTCGCACTGTTCGGTTCGTCTAGTCCCCTGCACACGCCGCCCCTGAATCCATTGGCCCATGTGGTTTGGCTGAAGAATGATCCAGACTATGTGCCGCCACTGAACTGTTCGCCTTGTTTTGAGCGTGAATGCCCGCTGGGCCATACCCGCTGCCTGGTCGATATGGGGCCGGAAAGGGTCCTGAATTGGCTCAGCCCCTCGGACGTCACCGCCTGACGCGACAGCGTTCCGTCTTGCTATTATTATTATAGCTGTCTGCGCATATTCCACGTGGGCTTGAGGGGTTTTTGGCTTGTATTTCATAGCGCAAGCAATCTTGGTATCATTTTGGGTCTTTCGACCCATCCCAACTGATAGGACTCCACCCCATGGCCCACTGCCTCAAGACGTTTGGTGCCCGATTGGCGCTGCTGACTGGTTCCCTGTTGTGTGCCTTTGGCATACAGGCCGCCGAGCCCAAGGTGCTCAATGTGTACAACTGGTCGGACTACATCGCCGAAGACACAATCAAGAATTTCGAGAAGGAAACCGGCATCAAGGTCCGGTATGACAACTACGACAACAACGAGATCCTGCACGCCAAGCTGGTGGCCGGTGGTTCGGGTTATGACGTGGTGGTGCCTGGCTCCCACTTCGCCAAAACGCAGATCGAAGGGGGCCTGTTGCAAAAGCTGGACCGCAGCAAGCTGAGCAACTGGGGCAATCTGGACAAGGGCCTGCTGGAGCAACTGGCCAAGGTGGACCCCGGCAATGCCTATCTGGTCGACTGGTTATGGGGTTATGTGACCGTGGGCATCAACGTGGCCAAAGTCAAGGCAGCACTCGGTGACATGCCCATGCCCGACAACGCCTGGAGTCTGTTGTTTGACACCAAATACGTCAGCAAGCTCAAGAGCTGCGGTGTCAGTGTGCTCGATTCGGCGTCCGAAGTGGTGCCTGCTGCCCTGCTGTATGCCGGCAAGTCGCCTTTCAGCAAAGAGGTTGCCGACTATGAGCTGGCAGCCAAGACCCTCACCGCCATTCGCCCGTATGTGACCCGGTTTTCCTCGTCCGGCTACATCGAAGAAATGGCCAGCGGTGCCACCTGCCTGGTGATGGGTTACTCCGGTGACATCAATATCGCACGCAACCGGGCCGCTGCCGCCAAGAGCAAGACGCCCGTGGTTATCGAGGCATTGATTCCCAAGACCGGTGCCACGTTGTTCTTTGACACCATGGCCATCCCCAAGGACGCCAAGAACGTCGAAAACGCCCATTTGTTCATCAACTACATCCTGCGTCCCGAAGTCCATGCCGCGTTGACCAACAAGGTCTACTTTGCCAATCCCAATGCGGCATCGTTGAAGTTCGTGCGCAAGGAAGTGGCTGAAAACAAGAGTATTTTCCTGGATCCCGCCGCTCTCAAGACCATGGTGCCACCCGACACCTTGCCACAGGCCGTGCGCAAAGTTCAAACCCGCACCTTTACCAATTTCAAGGCGGGTCGGTAACCCCTGCCGAGGGCACAAAAAAAAGCCACCCGGAGGTGGCTTTGTAAAAGTCCCCCGAAGGGAACGTCGTTGGATCCGACAGAAGCCAACCTATGGGGTGGCTGGGCTTCAAACTTTGTGAACTGTGACAGCAGTGGTATGAACTGTAGGGGGTGCCGGGGTTTTGCGGTATCCCCTGTTTGTGTGAGTCGTCAGATGTTTTTGCAAATAACCAGCAAAAAGACCATTTTTCTGACCGGAGTGACAGGAAATTTAAACCGGTACGGCTGCCAAGGGCAGTCGAATCTCGAAACAAGCTCCGCCAGATTCGCGGTTGCGGCAGAAAACACGGCCACCATGGCGCAAGGCAATGGACTTGACCAGGGCCAAGCCCAAGCCCATGCCACCATCACGTTCTGAAGCCCCTGGCAAGCGGTAAAAGGGTTCGAAAATCCGCTCCTGGTACTCGGATGGCACACCCGGGCCACTGTCGCAGACATGGATACAGGCCATGCCGTCGGCCCGGCACAGTGTCAGTGTGGCAGGGCCGCTGGCATGGCGGCGGGCGTTCTCCAGCAAATTGCGTACGGCCCGGCGCAGCAATTTGCTGACCCCGGGTACCAGCAGTTCGTTGCCCTCCACCTGCAGGTCGATGTTGGCCCCGGCGCGTGCGCACTCTTCGGCGGCCAGACCCACCAGGTCGACCGGCTCTACCGTTCCCAGGTCCGCTTCGCGGGCATCGAGTCGGCTGGCCAGCAAAATTTCATCGATCAGCTGGTCCAGTTCGGTGATGTTGCGGGCGATTTCGTCCTTGGCGCGCAGCGTGCCGGCATCTGTTGGGCCAGCCATGAACTCCAGCCCCATCCGAATGCGCGTGAGTGGCGAGCGCAATTCGTGGGAGGCGTTGGCCAGCAGCGACTTTTGTGACGCCAGCAAGGCATCGCGCGCCTTCACCAGGGTTTCAATCTGTTGCGCGGCGTGGTTGAAACGATTGGCCAGAAACCCCACCTCATCGTCACCCGACACGGGTACACGTACAGTCAAGTCGCCATCACCCCAGCGCTGGACACTGCTTTGCAGCACTTCCAGTCGGCGTGTCAGGCGCCGCACAATCGGGTAGGTGGCCAGTGCCACCGCCACCGCCACCAGGCCCAGCGTCCAGAAGATGCCGAATGGTGCGCGCCAAGTCGACGGTTGGGGCCGTGGCATGTGGATGTGGATGGTCTGCCCGTCCTGCATGCGCATATCGAACTCGGGTCCGCGGCCGAAGCGACCGCGCGGTTCGGAATCAGCCTCGGGCTCGGCTTCCACTTCCGGTGGTGGCGTCGGGGCGTATTTGCCACGTTCCCGCCCGGGCATGCCCAGACCGGGGCCGCCTTGAAGCACGCGCGGACGCAGATGGCCCTGGCCTATCACCTCGCCAGCGGCATTACGGGCCACCACCTCGCGCAGTGGTACGTCGGCCGTCATCCGCCAGACCCATCCGACCAAAAAGGTCAAGACGGCTACCGCCAGCACAACGGCCAGCCAGATGCGGATGTAAAGCCTGTTCATGGGAGGGTGGGCCGTACCGGACGGCCATTAGTCTTGCTGGCGGGCAAACACATAACCCACACCGCGCACTGTGAGGATGCGTTTGGGCGCCTTGGGGTCGGTTTCAATGGCGGCACGGATACGACCCATGTGCACGTCGATGGAGCGGTCAAAGGCGTCGAGTTCACGGCCGCGCACCGCCTCCATGATCTGGTCGCGGGTCAACACCCGCCCGGCGCGTTCGGCCAAGGTCAGCAACAAATCAAACTGGTAAGAGGTCAGTTCACACGGCACGCCCTGGATGCAGACGCTGCGGGCGTCGCGGTCGATCTCCAGCGCACCAAAACGCAGGCTCACATGGTCTGTTTGGGGGTGCTCTCCACGCCGGCGCAGCACCGCACGGATGCGGGCCAGTAATTCGCGGGGTTCAAAAGGCTTGGGCAGGTAGTCGTCGGCGCCGATTTCCAGGCCGATGATGCGGTCCATGGCGTCACCCTTGGCGGTCAGCATCAGCACTGGCACCTGGGCCAGGCCGGAAGGCAATGCCCGGATGCGTCGGCACACGTCCAGGCCATCCATGTCGGGCAGCATCAGGTCCAGAATCACCAGGTCAGCAGGGACACCCTTGGCAGGGTTGTTCAGCGTATGCAGGCCGCTGGCCCCATCACCCGCGCAGCTGACCGTGTAGCCGGACTGCTCCAGGTACTGCGCCACCATGGCGGCCAGGCGGGCGTCGTCTTCAATCATCAACAGGTGTTGGCTCATGGTGGCAGTCTATCGCCAGGCGTGGCGGGGCGTGTGCGTGCTGTCTGTCGGCTCGGTAAAGTTTGGTAAATCGCACTATTCACGGGCTAGGTGCCGTTTTGGCTTTGGATGCCAGCCACACCAGCACCAATACCGGCACCCCCAGCAGCGCGGTCGCCGTGAAGAAGCTGTGGTAACCAAACTGGTCCACGTAGACGCCCGAGTAACCCGCCACAAATTTGGGCAAGAGCAGCATCATCGAGCTGAACATGGCGTATTGTGTGGCCGAGTAGTTGACATTGGTCAAGGATGACAGGTAGGCGATAAACGCTGCCGAAGCGATGCCGCTGGCCAGGTTGTCTGCCGAGATCACAAAAATCAGGGCCTGCACATCGTGGCCCTGGCCCGCCAGCCAGGCAAACAGCAGGTTGGTCGCCGCGCTCAGGGCCGCACCCAGCAGCAACACCGGCATCACCCCCATGCGCAAGGCCATGGCCCCGCCAACAAACGCTCCCACCAAGGTCATGACGACACCGTATATCTTGGTCACCGCAGCCACTTCGTCCTTGCTGAAACCCATATCCACGTAAAACGGATTGGCCATGATGCCTATCACCACGTCGCTGATGCGGTAGGTCGCGATCAGGGCCAGAATCAGCACCGCCTGCCAGTGGTAGCGCGAGATGAAATCGGCAAAGGGTTCCACCAGGGCGCTGCGCAGCCAATCGGCGGCGTTTTTGGCGGGAGGAATTTCACGGCGGGCTGGTTCGGACGACAGCAAGACGGTCAGAACCCCCGGCAGCATGCTGGCAGCCATCACCAGGTAGGCGGTTTGCCAGGCCGCGTGCTGGTAGGTGCTGGCAAGGGTACCGCCAGCCGCCGCAACCGGAACCTCGGCCCGTGCCGCAATCCACAGCGCACCAGCACCCGCCCAGATCATCGCCAGACGGTATCCGGTCTGGTAGGTGGCCGCCAGTGCAGCTTGCCGCTGGGCGTCGGCTGACTCGATGCGGAACGCATCCAGCGCAATGTCTTGCGTGGCCGAACCAAAAGCCACGGCCAGTGCGCACCACACCACTGGAGCCAGGGCCTGCCGCGGGTCGGTCAACGCCATGCCAACCAGGCCGCCCATAACCACGGCTTGCGCCAACAGCAGCCAACTGCGTCGCCGCCCCAGCCTGCGTGTCAACAGTGGCAGCGGCAAGCGGTCCACTAGCGGGGACCAGACCCACTTGAAACCATAGGCCAGGCCCACCCAGCTCAAAAAACCGATGGTGGTGCGGTCGATGCCGGCCTCGCGCAACCAGAAACTCAGCGTGCCAAACACCAGCAGCAAGGGCAAACCCGCCGAAAACCCCAGCGACAACATGCGCAATGAAGCAGGCTCCCGGTACACCTTCAGGGTTTCAAGCCAGGTCGGCTTGTCAGCCAATGGTGTGGTGTCGGGCGTTGGAGTGGTCATGGAGGAATAATACCGTCATGAAAATGCGCATTTCAGTTGAAGCAGTGGCGTTGGCATCGCGTGTGGCGGGCCGGCGAATGGTGTTTGGTTTGGCAATCGCAGCGGGTGTTATGGCACAGCCCGCCAACGCGCGCGAAGGCGTGGAAGTCGGCAACAACTCGCCCTTTGCGAAGTTCGTGCCGGCTGAGCAGGTGGAGCGCTCAGCGGCCCAGCAATACCTGCAGATGCTGTCGCAGGCCGACAGCAAACGGGCACTGGCGCACAGTGACAGCGCCGAGTTGAAACGGCTGCGGGCCATCGCCCAAAAAATCATTCCGTTTGCGATCGCCTGGAACCCGCGCGCCAAAGAGTGGAAATGGGAGGTCAACCTGATTGGCTCCAACCAGATCAATGCTTATTGCATGCCTGGCGGAAAAATCGCATTTTTCACTGGCATCCTGCAGCAATTGCGCCTGACCGATGACGAAGTGGCCATGGTCATGGGCCACGAAATTGCCCACGCCCTGCGCGAGCACGCGCGTGAGCGCATGGGTAAAGGCATGGCAACACAAGGCGTGGCACGCCTGGGCGGGGCGCTGGTGTCCAGTTTCTTTGGTATTGACCCGCGACTCACCGACATTGCAGCCGGTGGTATTGCCAATCTGACAACCCTGGTGTTCAGCCGAGAGGATGAGTCCGAGGCGGACCTGGTGGGCATGGAGCTGGCGGCCCGAGCCGGTTACGACCCACGCGCTGGGGTGACGTTGTGGCAAAAAATGGGCGCTGCCAGCAAGGGCGCACCACCACAATGGTTGTCAACCCACCCCGCCGGTGCCCGGCGTATTGCCGATATACAGGCCAATTTGCCAAAAGTCTTACCTTTGTATGAGCGTGCCCGGGTCAAATAAGGCCTGAATCTTGCATCCGTCCGTGGCTGCATGCCGCTGCAATCAAACACTAGCACAGCTATAGCGTCATACCTATACGTGCTTGTGCTGATTGCGACGTTCACGCCACAACAAAGGGTCATCAATGCTGTTCGATTGGTCAGGTTCGTGCCAGACTGTCGAGTCATAACAATTTTCTATCCCAGGAGTCGATTTTGAAGAAGTGTTTCATACCGAAAAAAAGTGTGCTTGCCGTGGCCTTGGCCATGGGTACCATGAGCCTTGCTTTGGCGCAGGCGGAGGCACCACAAAAAGGCGAATTGGAAAAGATCACGATTACCGGTTCCAATATCAAGCGGGTCAACCTCGAAACCGCCTCGCCGGTGCAAATCATCACGCGTGAAGAGCTGGTGCGTGGGGGCGCAACATCGTTGAATGAGGTTCTTAGAACTATCTCGTCCAACGTCGGCGGTATTGATGAAAACCGCACCTCTGGTTTCTCGGCGGGCGCCGCCGGCCTGAACCTGCGCGGTATCGGCAGTCAGGCAACTTTGATGCTGATCAATGGTCGTCGTTTGGCCGCGTATGCACAGCCGGAGTTTCAAACCACGTTTGTTGATCTCAACTCCATCCCCATCGGCGCGGTTGAGCGTATTGAGGTTTTGAAGGACGGTGCTTCGGCCATCTATGGCTCGGAAGCCATGGCGGGGGTCGTGAACATCATTTTGCGCAACTCATTTGAAGGCCTCGTGGTGGACGGCTCCATTGGGCGCTCTGAGTACGGTGACGGGCAGCAGGTCCGCAGCAGTATCAGCTTCGGCAAGGGTAGCCTGGTCGAAGACCATTTCAATGCCTATGCAACCCTGGACATTCGTCAGCGCAAGCCGATGTTTATCGGCAATCGCCCCGACTACATCGGTACCCAAAATTGGGCCGAATGGGGTTATGCGGACAAGCGAAACCTCTACACGTTCCCGGGCAACATCTATTGGACCGATAAGGCCACCAACAGCTTCGTATCGCAGACCCTGGACAAAAACTGCCCGGCGGATCGCCTGATCCCCGCGACCGTGTTTTTCGGTGCAACGGCCAAGGGCAACGCCTGCGGATTTGATGACCTGAGGGATGGCACCTTCAATTCTGCGGGCAAGACGGATCGCATTGGCCTGACCAGCAAGTTCACGTGGCAACCCAATGACAGCATGACCGTCTTTGGCGAGGCGATGCTGAACCAGAACAAGGCACGCATCACCGGCAATCTGCATTGGGTTGCCGCACAAACCGGGCAAGTCTTTCCAGCGCTGCCCATTACCCATCCGCAGTATCCAAAAGAGTTGATTGATCCGGTTACCGGAAAGACCTTGGCGGGCGGCAACGGAACCGTGCGCTTGCGCGCCCAATTGCTGGATTTCCCAGGCCAGGGGCAGGACAACACCACGGATTTTGGTCGCTATTTGCTTGGGACAAAGGGCGTGATCGGCACGTATGACTGGGAGACTGCCCTGCTGCATAACACCAGCAAAGTGACCTCATTGAATACCAGTGCCATCCTGCAGACACCGTTCCTCAATGCCTACAAAAACGGCACCTATATTTTTGGTGAAACTGCCAAAAATCAGGCGCTATACGACACGATTACGACATCGTCCGTCAATGCATTCAAGTCTGGCGTAACCCAGTGGGATGCCAAGATTTCAGGCGAAATTGCCAGTCTTCCAGCGGGCCCGGTCAGTATGGCTACGGGCCTGGAAGTACGCCGTGAGTTTTTGGAGACCAACCCGGACCCACTGTCTGTAGCGGGTGAGCTCTACCATCAGGCCCAACTGTCACCAGGCTTTAGCAATTCACGCAACGTCGCATCCATTTACACCGAGTTGTCGATACCGGTACTGAAGGATCTGGAAGCACAACTGGCGGCGCGCCATGATCGTTATTCCGACTACGGTAGTTCGACCACCCCCAAGGTGGGTGTCAAATGGAATGCGACTCCGTCCTTTATGGTGCGAAGCACCTACGCAGCAGGTTTCCGTGCCCCGACGCTGGTGGAAAATTCTACCGACGTCAAGAATGCGTTCATCAATGGCTTTCTCGACCCTGAGCGCTGCAATGAACGCTTCAAGGGCGGTTGCCGTGCCAACTCGGCCTACCAAAGTGGCGCTAACCCCGACCTGCAACCTGAAAAGGGCAACAGCTGGACATTGGGGGTGGTGTGGGAACCAGCGAGCTGGTTGAATGCGTCGGTCGATTTCTGGCGCATTCGGCGCGTCGACGAGATCGGCACCTACGATCTGGACAAAGTCTTGGCTGATCCGGCGCGTTATGCCAATGATCCCGCCGCAGTGATCACCCGTGCACCGTTGACAGACGCTGACCGCGCGGCAGGTGCGACGGGTGGCGAGATTACCCAGATCAAGTCTTTGTTGACCAACGTGGCGCTGTCTGATGTGCGAGGCGTAGACCTTGATCTGCGGGGCAAATTCAATTTGGGTGAGTATGGACGCCTGGAGCCCCGTTTGCAGGTGATGTTTACGACGTCGTATCAAAGTGCACCGGCGCCAGACGATGATCTGATTGAATATGCCGGCACCCGGGGAACTCCCAAAACTCAGGCAACCTTGGGCGTGACCTGGAAAAAAGCGGCCTGGCAAGTGTCTGCCGATGTCGTGCACATTGGAACCATGTCCAGTCAAAACGACTACACCGAGCCCTGCGCTCTGGAGACCGAAGGTTATGCCGAGCTTTGCAATGGCATCGCGTCATTCAACACGGTCAATTTGGGCGTTGCCTACAAAGGTTTCAAGGACTGGAACCTGCGCGCAACGGTTCAAAATGCGCTCAACCGCATGCCTCCGTTCGTGCCCTACAGCGGAGCGGGTTTCTACACGCCCTTGCATTCCGCCATGGGGCGTTATGTTCAGTTGACTGCTGAGTACACCTTCAAGTAAACACTGTCTAGGTACGCGCCGAGCCCAAAAGGCTCGGCGTTTTCTTTTTAGGAGTAATCCCCTTGAAACACAATTTCATTCAACGTATGCAGGTCGCCGTCATGGCGGCTTTGTGTTTTTGCGGCGTCGGCGTATATGCTGACGCGTCCATTCCCATTGCGGATTTTTTTAAACGCCCAACGTTTAGCGGACGTCCCGTCCTGTCTCCCGACGGCAACAATATCGCTGTTTTGACACCCCGCAACGGACGATTCGTGTTGGCAGTCATCAACTTGGATACACGCGAATCCAAAGTTGTGGCCGCTGACCCGGACTGGAACATTGCCAGTCCGTTCTGGGTGAATAACCAGCGTCTGACGTTCAGCATCTCCAAGGGAGCCGATGCGACTATGGAAGACCAGAAGGGTGGTGGTTTGTTTGCAGTCAACAAAGACGCAACCGGCTTTCGCAAGTTGTTCATGACCGTCAAGGAGGCACAAGGAAAAAACATGCCCTACAAGCCGGTTTCGTTGGTTGACCGGGTCGGTGGCGATAGCAATGAGGTCTATGTGGTCAACAACGAAAGGGGCCGCGATGAGGATTTGGGTGCCAGTGATGTGTTCAAGTTGGACACGAACAATGGCCGCATGAAACTGTTGACGTTCAACAACCCTGGCAAGGTTGGACAGTGGTTGGCGGACCACACAGGCGCGATCCGAGTAGCGGTGTCGGCGGCTGCCGATCCAAAGACCAAACGCATCAAGGAAACGGTTTTTTATCGTGAAGACGAGAAAAGCGAGTGGAAGACTATTCACGAAGGTTATTGGGATGAGGGGACATCAATGTCCCCTCAGGGCTTTGATTTTGACAACAAGACGCTTTTTGTTGCAGGGCGATTTAATGGTCGCGACAAAGCCGCTATCCACATTTGGGACTTTGCCAAAAACGCCGCAGGGGACGTGGTCGCCGACCACCCGTTGGTCGATTTGGATGGCGGTTTGTGGATTGACAGGGAGAACCGTAAACTAGTTGGTGTCAGAGTCGATGGCATGAAGCCGGAGATCTATTACTTTGACACCGAATACGCCAAACTGCAGGCAACACTCAATGCCAGCTTTCCCGGGCAGGAAGTCTCGTACCAATTGCGCGGTAAACGCGCTGTCGTGTTCACCCGAGGCGACAACAACGTGGGCAAGGCCTATCTGTACGACACCGAGCGCAAGGTGTTAGAAGCGCTGTATACCGCCAAGCCCGAATTGGAGGGCAAGACGCTTTCAACCCAGACGGTGATCAATTACGCAGCTCGGGATGGGTTGAACATTCCTGCCTACTTGACGCTGCCAGAGGGTACGCCCGCAAAAGGTTTGCCATTGGTAGCCTATATCCATGGCGGCCCTCATGCGCGCGACAGTTTCGGCTACGACCCGACGACCCAAATGCTGGCCTCGCGCGGATACGCTGTGTTGCAACCACAGTTCCGCATGTCCACCGGTTTCGGTTGGAAACACCACACAGCGGGTTGGAAACAATGGGGATTAGCCATGCAGGATGATGTCACCGACGGGGTGGCCCATCTTGTCAAACAAGGCATTGTGGACCCCAAACGTGTGTGCATCATCGGTGCCAGTTACGGTGGGTACGCCACGATGTATGGCCTGGTCAAGGACCCCGATCTGTACCAATGCGGTGTCAACTGGGTCGGTGTGACCGATGTGAAGATGATGTTTACGGTGAACTGGTCCGACATGCGGGGCCCCTATATGGAAAATCTCGGCGCACTGATGCACGGTGACCCCAAGACCGATGACGCCTACTTCCAGAAAGTGTCTGCCATTGAAAACGCGTCCCGCATCAAAGCTCCGGTGCTGATGGCCTACGGCAGTGAAGACATTCGTGTCCCGATCATCCACGGCGAGAAGATGCGCGACAAGTTGCTCAAGCAAGGCAACACCGTCGAATGGATGGTCATGGTAGGCGAAGGCCACGGATGGTCCAAGGAAAGCAATAGCATCCGGTTTGGCGAAGCGGTGTATAACTTCATCGACCGCTACATTGGCCCCAACAGCAAGGTAGCGCAGAAGAACTAGGAACCCTTTTTTTGACCGGAGGGCAAGATGAAACAATGGCTGGATCTCCCTTCGGTTCAGGTGTTCTTGTGCACACTGGGTTACGCCCTGTTGGCCTATTGGACGGACCGTTGGACCGTCCTTTTTACATCACCGCTGTATGCCGCGTTGATGGCCCGACCCGTGATCAACCTCATTGCGAATACCCGCCACGGCTTTCGATCAGCCGTATGGCTGCCGGTTCATGGACAGCACTATGTTTTCAAAAACACGACCATGCAGGTTCTGGAAGACGATGAAGGATGGCGCTGGGTCAAGCTGGCGGACGTGGAGTCGGCTTTGGGCACAAAGCTCAATGAGCGGGTGTTGACGGCGACCTACCCGGATCGATTGCAGGTCATGGGCAAGCCCGCGCGTATGCACATTCGGGACGATGCGCTGATCACCCACATAGGCAAACAAAATGACCCGATGTCGTTGCGGTTTCGGACCTGGCTGGAGCGCAATGTGGCATTTCCAGCGGAGCGCGCACGCGAGAACGCACGACCGCACAACAGGGGGGCGTTGTAGGTACTGGGTTGTGAATCAGCTTGACCAGTCGTAGCCAATGGTGATGGGTGCGTGGTCTGAAAACTTCTCGGCCTTATAAATGTCCACCGTGCGGGCGCCGGCTGCCAGGGCGGGTGTCGCCAGGTGGTAATCCAGTCGCCACCCTACGTTGTTGGCATAGGCCTGGCCGCGGTTGCTCCACCAGGTGTAGCAGGTGTCGGTGGTGTCGGGCTCCAACTGGCGGTAGACGTCGACCATGCCGCCTTCACCAGTCAGCTTGGTCACCCATGCCCGCTCTTCGGGCGTGAAGCCGCTGTTCTTCTGGTTGCTGCGCCAGTTCTTCAAATCCGCCTCCCGGTGGGCAATGTTGATGTCGCCACACAAGATGAAATCGCGCTGCGCCTTCAGGGCTTGCAAGTGCGGGTACATGACGTTCAGGAACCTGAACTTGGCCTGCTGGCGTTCTTCGCCGGATGAACCGCTGGGAAAGTAAGCGCTGATGATGGAGTGTTTGCGTGTGGGCGTGTCAAAACGCAGTTCCACGTAACGACCTTCCCCATCGAACTCACCTCCGTCAAAACCGACAACAACGTCGCTGGGCTCCAGTCGCGTATAGGCTGCAACACCGGAGTAGCCTTTTTTTTGCGCAAAGTGAAAATAACCCTTCATGCCTGCCAAGGTTTCGAACTTGTCGGCAACATCGGCTGCCTGGGCCTTAACTTCCTGCACACAAATACAATCTGGCGATGCCTGCTGAAGCCAGGCTTGCAGCCCCTTGCTGGTGGCTGAGCGAATGCCGTTGAGGTTGAGGCTGGTTAATTTAAACAAGGAATTCTTCATGTCGAACGGTGACCCATTGGCCCAGGATTTTGTACAGTTTGCAGTGCAGTGCGGGGTGCTGCGTTTTGGCCAATTCAAGACCAAGGCAGGGCGCATGAGCCCCTACTTCTTCAACGCTGGCCTGTTTGACGACGGTGCCAAGTTGGGGCGTTTGGCCGAATTCTATGCGCAGCGGCTGCTGGAGAGTGGTCTGGAGTTCGATATGGTTTTTGGTCCAGCGTACAAGGGCATTCCTTTGGGTGCGGCCTTGGCGGTGGAACTGGCGAGGCGCGGCCACAACGTCCCCTTTGCCTATAACCGCAAAGAAGCCAAGGACCACGGGGAGGGCGGAACCCTGGTGGGGGCACCGCTGAAGGGCCGCGTTCTGATCGTGGACGATGTCATGTCGGCCGGCACTGCGGCACGGGAATCGATCGCCATCATTCGCGCGGCAGGCGCCACACCGCATGCGGTCCTGATTGCACTGGATCGCCAGGAAAAGGCTATAGAAGACGGAAAGGACGTGCCGTACAGTGCGGTTCAATTTGTACAGCGCGAACTTGGTCTAAAGGTTTGTGCGATTGCGAAGCTGTCCGATTTGATGCAGTATCTGGCTGGACAGAGCGCAGCGAGTTTTGCGCAAGACCACCAGAGGGTGCAAGCCTACCGTGACCGTTATGGTGTGGACTAAGGGAAATGATGGCAACAGACAAGTGGGTTTTGGCATTGGCTTTCTTGGCGCTGGGCGGTGTGTGCGCCACGGCCTTGGCACAAACTCCGCCGGTTACTGGCGGGGTCTACAGCTGTGTTGACGCCAAGGGGCGCCGGCTGACGGCGGACCGTCCCATTCCCGAATGCTTGGATCGCGAGCAAAAAATACTGAACCCGAGTGGTACGGTTAAGGCAAAGGTCGGCCCCTCCCTTACCGCGCAGGAACGCGCCGAGCTGGAGCAAAAAGAAAAGCGGGAAATCGAGGAGCGCGCCCGAACGGCTGACGAAAGACGGCGTGATCGCGCCCTGCTCACCCGTTACCCCAGCAAGGCCGTGCACGACCAGGAGCGCCAACAGGCCATATCGCAGATTGGAGTGGTTGTGCAAGCCGCCAAGCATCGCTTGGATGAACTGGCGAAACAGCGTATCGCCATCGACGAAGAGATGGAGTTTTATAAAAAGGATACGGCCAAGGCACCTGCGTATGTGCGCCGCCAGATAGAAGAAAACACGCAAAGCCAGGCAGTGCAGCGGCGCTTCATTGGTGAGCAAGAGGCTGAGGCCAAACGGGTGAATGAACGCTTCGACGACGAGCTGGTGCGCCTGCGCCAACTTTGGACCACTATTGCGCCCAAACCAGCGTCAAGCAAGTAACCAACCCCGTATATCCCTCTGAGGGACAGCGGGTGCCGGAAACTAGCCGAGCTTCCTGCGCAGCAACTCGTTAACCTGCTGCGGATTGGCTTTGCCTTTACTGGCCTTCATGATCTGACCGACCAGGGCATTGAGAGCCTTCTCGTTGCCGGCCTTGAACTCGGTCACGTTCTTGGCGTTGGCGGCAATCACCTCATCGACGAGTTTCTCCAGCGCGCCGGTGTCGTTCATTTGTCGCAGGCCTAGTTGATCAACTAGAGATTCAACTTCATCTTTTCCGCTTTGCCCGCCTGCAGTAAATGTGACCATAGGCAAAGTCACACTTACCACGGCTGAGTTAGCTTTGCTCCAAAGGGTATTAAAAACAGTTTTTGCAGCGCTGTTGGATATAACTTTATCTTCTATAAGCTTGATCAACCAACCAAGCTTGTCCGGGCTAATCGGACACTGCGCAATGTCCAAGTTCTCCTCGTTCAGGCGGCGCGACAGCTCACCCATGATCCAGTTGCTAACCAATTTCGGCTGACCACAGGCTTTTGTCGCAGTTTCAAAGTAAGTAGCGATCACCTTGCTTTGCGTGAGCTGGGTGGCGTCGTACTCCGGCAGGCCGTAGTCGCGCACAAAGCGCTCCGCCATCACGCGCGGCAATTCGGCCATCAGCCCTCGTACTTGCTGAATCCATTGCTCCGAAATGCATAGCGGCGGCAGATCGGGGTCGGGGAAGTAGCGGTAGTCGGCGGCGTCTTCCTTGGTGCGCATGGCGCGGGTCTCGCCGGTGTCGGGGTTGAACAGCACGGTGGCCTGCTCAATCGCGTGGCCGTCTTCAATTCTCTCTATCTGCCAGCGCACTTCATAGTCGATGGCCTGCTGCATGAACTTGAAGCTGTTCAGGTTCTTGATCTCGCGCCGCGTGCCCAGCGGCTGACCCGGCTTGCGCACGGAAACATTGGCGTCGCAGCGGAATGAGCCTTCCTGCATATTGCCGTCGCAAATGCCAATCCAGGTGACGATCTTGTGCAGTTCCTTGGCATAGGCCACGGCCTCGGCGCTGGAGCGCATGTCGGGCTCGGTGACGATCTCCAGCAGCGGCGTGCCGGCGCGGTTCAGGTCGATGCCGGTCTGGCCAATGAAGTCTTCGTGCAGCGACTTGCCGGCGTCTTCTTCCAGGTGGGCGCGCACCAGGCGCACCGATTTCTTCTCTTCACCCAGGAAGAACTCGACCACGCCGCCCTGCACCACGGGAATCTCGAACTGGCTGATCTGGTAGCCCTTGGGCAGGTCGGGGTAGAAATAATTCTTGCGCGCAAAGATGCTGCGTTCGGCAATGTGGGAGTTGACCGCCAGGCCGAACTCGATGGCGCGTTCCACGGCGCCCTTGTTCATGACCGGCAGCGTGCCCGGCAGGGCCAGGTCCACGGCACAGGCCTGGGTGTTGGGCTCGGCGCCAAAGGCGGTGGAGGCGCGGCTGAAGATCTTGCTCGCGGTCGAGAGTTGGGCGTGTGTCTCGAAGCCGATGATGACTTCATAGCCGTGCACCAGCGGGCCGGTCGGGCGGCCCTGTTGTTGTGCTTCAAATGTGTTCATGGTCTCGCTCATGTCAGAAGCCCTTCGGCGTGCGTGTATGCCAGTCGGTGGCTTGCTGGAAACGGTGCGCGGCATTCAGAAGGCGCGCTTCCTGGAAATAGTTGCCCAGCAACTGCATGCCCACCGGCATGCCGCCGTCGCCAAAGCCCACCGGCACGCTCATGCCAGGCAGGCCGGCCAGTGAGCCGGGCAGTGTGAAGATGTCAGCCAGGTAGTCGGCCAGCGGGTCCTTGTGGGCACCGATCTTCCAGGCCACCGTAGGGGCCACCGGGCCGGCGATCAGGTCGCAGTCCTTGAATGCGTTCTGGAAGTCGTCGGCAATCATGCGGCGGATTTTTTGCGCTTGCAGGTAGTAGGCGTCGTAATAGCCGTGGGACAGTACATAGGTGCCAATCATGATGCGGCGCTTGACCTCGTCGCCAAACCCCTCAGAACGGGTCTTCTTGTACATGTCGGCCAGGTCGGTGTAGTCCTTGGCGCGGTGGCCGAACTTCACACCGTCAAAACGGCTCAGGTTCGAGCTGGCCTCGGCTGGTGCGATGATGTAGTACACCGGAATCGACAGATCGGTACGTGGCAGCGTGATGGGCACCAGCTTTGCGCCCAGCTTCTCATATTCCTTCAGCGCGGCGTCAATGGCCGTGCGGACATCGGCGGCCAGGCCTTCGCCAAAGAACTCCTTGGGAATGCCGATGCGAAGACCTTCGATGGAGTCGTTCAGCTTGAGCGAATAGTCCTCGGCAGGCACATCCAGTGAGGTCGAGTCGCGATCCAGATCGGGGCCACACATGGCGGATAGCAGCAGCGCGCAGTCTTGCGCTGAGCGGGCCATGGGTCCGGCCTGGTCCAGGCTGGAGGCAAACGCCACCATGCCGTAGCGGGAAGCACGGCCATAGGTTGGCTTGATGCCGGTGATGCCGCAAAACGAGGCTGGCTGGCGGATCGAGCCGCCGGTGTCGGTGCCCGTCGCGGCTGGCGCCAGACGGGCGGCCACTGCTGTTGCGCTGCCGCCGGAGGAGCCACCCGGAATGCGTGTGGTGTCCCAAGGGTTGCGCACCGGCTCCACCTGGCTGTGGCCGACGGCGCAAATGGCGGTGTTCTCGTTGCTGGAACCCATCGCGAACTCGTCGCAGTTGAGCTTGCCCAGAGTGACCACGCCTTGCGCGGCCAGCTTGTACACGACGGTGGCGTCAAACGGAGACTGGTAGTTGTGCAGAATGCGCGAGCCGGCCGTGGTGGGGAAATCCTTGGTCACAAAGATGTCCTTGTGAGCCACCGGCACGCCTTCCAGCGCGCCGGCCGTGCCATTGGCGATGCGTGCATCGGCGGCTCGTGCCTGGGCCAGTGTGGTCTCTGGCTGGATGGCGACAAAGGCGCCCAGGTTGGCGTGCGCGTTGGCGCGGTCCAGGAAGTGCTGGGCGACCTCGACGGCCGATACCTGCTTGGCAGCCAGGGCCTGGGTCAAGGCATGCACGCTCAGGTCGTGCAGTTCGTGTGAAGCGGATTGGGATTGCGTCATCTTTTTCAATCAGTTGGGGTCAGAGCACATCGCTTGAGTGAGTGGTCTGACCCGCAAGGTTTTTTCTCTATTCGATCACCTTGGGAACCAGGAACAGCCCGTGTTCCACGGCCGGGGCACTCTTTTGGTTGGCCTCACGCTGGTTGGGCTCGCTCACCGTGTCCTCGCGCAGTCGCAGTGCGATGTCGGACAACACGACCACCGGATGGGCCAATGGCGCGATGCCCGTGGTGTCTACCGCGCGCATCTGCTCCACGATGTCGAAAAAGCTGTTCATTTGTGTGAGCATGCGCTCACTCTCGGAGGGTGCCAGCTCTAAACGAGCCAAGTTGGCAATGCGGGCGATATCGGTAGATGTCAGTGACATGGTGCGTATTGATGTGAAACCAAAGGTAATTCAGACCCGAACGGGTTCTTTAGAGAGGGCTGTTTAAAGGCAATCGGTTATTATCCTGCCTTTGGCGTGAGTCCTGCAAAGCGACCCTTCATGACGCCAAACTTACGATTTTTCAACGATAACACCGTGGTGACGGGGGCCGAAGCGCTTCCCGTGCCCGAGAGGATATTTGATGTTTGGATCTTTCCGTCGGTACTTTTCTACCGACCTGGCCATTGACTTAGGTACGGCCAACACCCTGATTTTTGTACGCGGCCAGGGCATTGTTCTCGATGAACCCTCGGTCGTCGCCATCCGCCACGAAGGTGGCCCCCAAGGCAAAAAAACCATTCAGGCCGTTGGCAAGGAAGCCAAGGCCATGCTGGGCAAGGTGCCCGGCAACATCGAAGCCATCCGCCCCATGAAGGATGGCGTGATTGCCGACTTCACGGTCACCGAGCAAATGCTCAAGCAGTTCATCAAGATGGTGCACCCGCGCGGCATTTTTCGCCCCAGCCCGCGCATCATCATTTGCGTACCCTGCGGCTCAACCCAGGTCGAGCGCCGTGCCATCCGCGAATCGGCCCTGGGCGCGGGTGCCAGCGATGTGTATTTGATTGAAGAACCCATGGCTGCGGCCATCGGCGCCGGATTGCCCGTCAGTGAAGCCAGCGGCTCCATGGTGGTGGACATCGGCGGCGGTACCACCGAAGTCGGCGTTATCTCGCTGGGTGGCATGGTCTACAAGGGCTCGGTACGTGTCGGCGGCGACAAGTTTGACGAGGCCATCATCAACTACATCCGCCGCAACTACGGCATGTTGATCGGTGAGCCCACCGCGGAATCCATCAAGAAACAGATCGGCTCGGCCTTCCCCGGCTCCGAAGTCAAGGAAATGGAAGTGCGCGGACGCAACCTGTCTGAAGGCGTGCCGCGCAGCTTCACCATTTCTTCAAACGAAATCCTGGAAGCTCTGACCGACCCGCTGAACAACATCGTCTCCGCCGTGAAGAACGCGCTGGAACAAACTCCTCCCGAACTGGGCGCCGACATTGCCGACCGCGGCATGATGCTGACCGGCGGCGGCGCGCTGTTGCGCGACCTGGACCGCCTGCTGGCCGAAGAAACCGGCCTGCCGGTATTGGTGGCCGAAGACCCGCTGACCTGTGTGGTGCGCGGCTGCGGCATTGCGCTGGAGCAGATGGAGCGTCTGGGCTCCATTTTCACCAGCGAATAAGCGTTAGGTACAGCGATGCCACTGGGTACGCTGGACAGGGAACCTCCGCCCTTTTTTCGACAGGGTCCCTCGGCCTTGTCCAAGTTGGCTGTGTGCAGCGCTTTGGCGTTTTTTCTCATGGTGGCGGATTCCCGGTTCAAGGTCATGCAGCCGCTGCGTGTTGCCCTGGCCACGGTTCTGTATCCGGCGCAGTGGCTGGCCCTGCGCCCGGTCCTGGCCTACCACGATGTGAGCCAGTATTTTTCGACCCTGTCGGCTGCGCAAAACACGCAGGTCGAAATCGTGCGAAAGCACAGCCTGCAGTCCCAACGTGCCAATCAGGTAGAGCAACTCACACTGGAAAATTCGCGCTTGCGCAACCTGCTGGGTTTGCGCGATCGCTTGCACTCGCCCGGCATGGCGGCACAGGTCATTTACGATGCAGCCGATCCGTACAGTCGCAAAGTGATTATCGACAAGGGAATGGCAGATAAAGTTGGGCTGGGTTCACCGGTGTTGGACGAGTCTGGTGTTCTGGGGCAGGTGACGCGGGTCTATCCTCTGGTCAGTGAGGTGACGCTGATTACCGATCGAGACCATGCCATTCCAGTGCTCAATACCCGCACCGGTGCGCGCGGTGTCGCTTATGGAGACGTCTCTCTGCATGCCGATGCCATGGAGCTGCGCTTTATGGCAGCCAACGCCGATGTCACCGCCGGTGATCTGTTAACCACCAGTGGCGTCGATGGTGTGTACCCCCCCGGACTGCCAGTGGCCCGCATCGAAAAAGTCGAGCGTCGTACGGACGCCGTATTCGCCCGCATCTACTGCGTGCCGCTGGCCCTCGTATCGGGCGCGGCCCATGTGTTGGTGCTCGACCCGACAACAGCACAAATGGCGCCACGTCCGGTGCCCGATGCACCGGCTACCGTCAGTCGTCGCGGAGTCGGAAAATGAGTCATTTCTGCTTTGTTTGGCTGGCGAGGGGTCTTTTCACATGATCATGCGTCCAGGGCAGCAACTGCTGTTGCCCGCCAACCCTTTTTTCATCTGGACCAGCCTGATTGCCGCCATGTTGCTCAATATGATGCAAAACATGGGGTTGTTGGGCCGTGCGGCCTGGACTCCTGACATTCTGGCGGTGGTGCTGGTGTTCTGGACCGTCCACCAACCTTTGCGCATCAACATTGGTAGTGCCTTTGTATTTGGTCTGCTGATGGATGTTCACCAGGGTGGTTTGTTGGGGCAACACGCCATGGCCTACACCGTGTTGAGTTTTGCGGCCATCACGATCCACCGCCGCTTGTTATGGTTCTCTGTGCCCTCACAAGCGGCACAGGTGTTTCCGCTGTTTGCCCTGGCCCACGCCGTCGAGCTGGCAGTGCGCATGCTCAGTGGAGGCACCTTTCCTGGCTTTCTGATGTTGCTGGGTCCGGTGGTGGAGGCCGTTCTGTGGCCCGTGGCCAGCATCATCCTGTTGGCACCGCAACTGCGTGCACCGAACCCGGACGCCAATAGGCCCTTATAGGATGACCCCCACGCTTACCACTTCGTGTGTTGCGCTGCCCCCCGGGGGGGCGCTCCTAGCTTGGGGCGGCCCTGCGCTGCGTCGGCTATGACCGAGTTGCGCAACGTTGAGGCGGATCTGGCGCGGTTTCGCACCCGCGTCTTTGCGGTCAGCGTTGTTGTTGTTGTCTGTTTTTTGTTGCTGATCGCGCGGCTGGTGTACTTGCAGGTGGTGCGCCACGATGACCTGCGGGCGCAGGCCGAAAGCAATCGCACGTCCATCGTGCCCATCGTCCCGAATCGGGGGTTGATCGTGGATCGCAACGGGGTGGTCCTGGCCAGCAACTACTCGGCCTACACGCTGGAAATCACGCCCTCCAAGACTGGCGGTCTGGAGCAGACGATAGACGAACTGTCCAAGTTGCTCGACGTGACACCGCGTGACCGCCGACGGTTCAAGCGACTGATGGAAGAATCCAAAAGCTTCGAGTCCCTGCCCATTCGTACCCGCCTGACGGACACCGAAGTGGCGCGATTTGCCGCCCAGCGTTTTCGTTTCCCTGGCGTGGAAATCAAGGCCCGGTTGTTCCGCAACTACCCCTTCGGTGAACTTGCCAGCCATGTGATTGGATACATAGGGCGTATCAACCTGGCAGAAAAGGCCAAGATTGAGGACGACGACAACCAGGCCAACTACCGCGGTACCGAATACATCGGTAAGCTTGGTGTGGAACAGAACTTCGAGCAACAGTTGCATGGCACCACCGGGGTGGAACGTATCGAAACGTCGGCCGGCGGGCGCGCCGTGCGCAAGCTCGCCAGCACACCCTCTACGCCAGGCAACATGCTGGTGTTGTCCATCGACGTCAAGCTGCAAAAACTGGTGGAAGACATGTACGGCGACCGCCGCGGCGCATTGGTTGCGATCGATCCGCGCAATGGCGAGGTGCTGGCTTTTGTTTCGAAGCCGACCTTTGATCCCAATCTTTTTGTCGACGGCATCGACACCGAAAGCTGGGCCGCGCTGAATGAAGATATCGACAAACCCCTGTTGAACCGTGCGCTGCGTGGCACCTATCCCCCCGGTTCGACCTACAAGCCGCTGATGGCGATGGCGGCACTGAACAGCGGCAAGCGCGCAGCCAACGTGGTCATTCAGGATAACCTGACCTACAGCTTTGGTGGCCGAAATTTCGGCAGCCCCGAGGCCGACCGTCCGGGTCCCAAGGACATGCGGCTGGCAATCGTCGCCTCATCCAATGTCTACTTTTACAGCCTCGCCAACGAGATGGGCGTGGACCTGATCCACGACCAGCTGGAGCCCTTTGGTCTGGGCCGCCACACTGGTATTGACTTGATGGGCGAGGTCACGGGCGACCTGCCCTCTCAGGAATGGAAGCGCAAAAAATTCAGAAAGACCGAACAGCAAAAGTGGTTCGCCGGAGAGACGATTTCGCTTGGCATCGGCCAGGGCTACAACAACTTCACGATGCTGCAAATGGCGACCGCCTACGCGACCATCGCCTCCGGTGGTCTGCGCTTCAAGCCACGCCTGGTGCGCGAAATCAAGGACAGCGTTCAGCACACGACTCAACGCGTTGCCAGTGATGCACTCGAACCGTTGCCGCTCAAAGTCGAACACGTGGACGTGATCCGCAATGCCATGCACGGCGTGACGGTGGAGGGCACCTCGGCCAGGGTATTTGCCGGCGCCGGTTATACCAGTGGCGGAAAGACCGGCACGGCACAGGCGGTCGGTCTGCGGGCTGGCGAAAAGTACAGCAGTGTCAAGACCGACGAGCACAAGCGCGACCATTCCCTCTACGTCGCTTTTGCGCCGGCCGAAAATCCGACGATCGCGCTGGCCTTGATTGTTGAGAATGCGGGCTGGGGCTCCGGGTCTGCCGCGCCCATCGCGCGTCGCGTTTTCGACTACTGGCTGATGGGGCAGTATCCCAATGAGGACGACATGGCTGCCGTCCGCAAGGGTCAGGCCATGGCGCCCATCGGCAAACCGTTGGTGGCTGCTGAAGTACCTTTGCCTCGCACAGGTGCCAGTGCGGCGGCCCTGCCCTTGGCGGCTAGCAGCACGGCAGCGCAGACCAGTGCCGCCGTCAGCACCCCCCGCTAAAGTTACCGCACTCAACGCAAAAAGGCGTCGTAACTGGTCTTCAGAATCAGGGCCGACACCACAACGATAAACACGCCGCGCACGAACCCCGTGCCATGTTTGAGCGCCAGGTGGGTGCCGGCCAGGCTGCCCAGCACATTCGCGATCGCCATGGCCAACACAAAGTGCCACCACACATGGCCCTTATAGGCAAACAACAGAATCGCGGCCAGATTGGACGCGGTATTCAGAAGTTTGGCACCGGCAGAGGCATGCAAGAAGTCATAGCCCAGCACCCGCACCAACAAAAACACAAAGAAGCTGCCCGTGCCCGGCCCAAAAAAACCGTCGTAGAAGCCGATCACGACACCGATTCCACTGGCGATCCAGGTTTCCCGCAAGCCTTCAAACCGCGGCCGGTGAAGTCGCCCCAATTGTTTCTTGGCCAACGTGTAGGCCAGGACCAAGGCCAACACCAGGGGCAGACTCTTGCGCAGGTATTCGGGTGACACCACGGTAACCAGCCAGGCGCCCGCCATGGACGCCGCAAAACAGGCCGCTGCGGCCGGCCCCAATGCCCGCCATGGCAGGTTGACGCGTCGGCTGTACTGCACCGTGGCAAAGGCCGTGCCCCACACCGACGCGCCTTTGTTGGTTCCAAACAAGGTTGCTGGTTGTGCTGCAGGAAAGGTCGCAAACAGGGCCGGCACCAAAATCAGACCACCACCGCCCACGATGGAGTCCACAAAACCAGCCAACAAAGAGGCCAACGAGACAATAATCAATTCCATGGCGTGATTCTCGCACCGCCGTGGAAATTGAATTTGCTATCGAAATAAGAGCTGACTACGCTTATTTCACGAGGGCTGGAGGCCCATTTTGCTTACATCATGTGGTCTTCGTGGTACTCAACACCCTGTTCCGTGCGTTGAACACGCTGTTGGTCGTCCAAGTACACCCAATACAACATGTCTTCGCTGCCGCGCCAGCGGTAGGTCAGGATATCGTGCGGCCAACTGGCGACACGGTCGATGGACGCCGGTGGACCAAATTCGCGCAGCACGTCGGCTCGGGTCCAGTTGCCGACTTCGATGCGTGCAAACTCCAGGGCCTGCAGCACTTGGCGCACTTGAACGACCCGGCCTTGCGGGTCCAGATCGACCATCCAGGTCTCTTGGTTCGCAGGCTGGCCCGAGTACTGCAAACGCGTGCCGGAGGCAAGGGCGACCACCCTGGTGGGGACACCCATACGGGCAATGACAGCGTCACGCTCCATGCCGTTTTGAATCGGGATGACGGCACATCCAGTCAACACCACAACCCAGCCCAAAAGCAAGCTTCGCAAGGTTCGTACGATTCGGTCGATCAAACGTGGGTGCACAGCAGGCAACATGGGGATTCCTTGGTCTTACAACGGCGGATGTGCGATTGTGTCGGTGATGCAAAAAAAAAGCACTGAACGGGTCAGTGCTTTTGTGAGCTGCATCTCAAGGTGGATGCAGAAATTGTTGCTTGTTGCTTGCCATCTCCTCGGCTCGCTTCTTCCGTTTGGCCCTTTGCAGTTGCCGTCTAACCTTTGAGTGACGTGACTGTACCCAGAGCAGCCTGTCTTTGCATCGGGATTAACCCTTCGTTTTTCCATCCGTTTGCAGGGCGGCATCTTCCATGATCCACTGCGCCGCCTTCTCGGCAATCATCAGCGTGGGGGAGTTGGTGTTGCCGCTGGTGATCAGCGGCATGATGCCGGCATCGACCACGCGCAAGCCCTGCACGCCATGCACCTTGAGGCGTGCATCGACCACGGCCATGGGGTCATCCTCGCGGCCCATCTTGGTGGTGCCCACAGGGTGGAAGATGGTGGTGGCAATGTCACCGGCCAGTTTGGCCAGCTCGGCATCGGTTTGAAACTGCACGCCCGGTTTGTATTCCTGGGGCTGGTACTTCTGCAGGGCCGGTTGCGCCACGATGTGGCGCGTCAGACGCAGCGAGTCGGCGGCGATTTTGCGGTCGGCGTCGGTGCTCAGGTAGTTCGGCGCAATGGCGGGGGCGTCTTCAAACTTTGCCGATCGAATGTGCACCGTACCCCGGCTGGTGGGGTTGAGGTTGCAGACGCTGGCGGTGATGGCGTTGAAGTTGTGCAGCGGTTGGCCAAAGGCATCCAGGCTCAAGGGCTGGACGTGGTATTCCAGATTGGGGTAGGGCTGGGTCGGGTCGCTGCGGGTAAAGGCACCCAGCTGGCTGGGCGCCATGCTCATCGGGCCGCTGCGCTTGAAGGCGTACTCCAGCCCAATTCGAGCCTTGCCCCACAGCGAGTTGGCTTGGGTGTTGAGTGTGGTGGTGTTGCTCACCTTGAAGACCGCGCGGATCTGCAAATGGTCCTGCAGGTTTTCGCCTACGCCCGGAATATCCTTGATGACCGGAACACCCAGCGACTGCAAGCGGTTCGCCGGTCCCAGACCGGAGAGCTGCAAAATCTGTGGCGAGCCTATGGCACCCGCACACAGAATGACTTCTGCGCGAGCTGTGGCGTCCACCATGCTGTGGCCATCCCAGACCTGCACACCGGTGCAGCGCAGCGGGGTGGTCCCGGTAGCTGGCTCCAACAGCAGCTTGCTCACCTGGGCGCTGTTCCACAACTCAAAATTGGGTCGCGCGTAACAGGTTGGGCGCAGGAAAGCCTTGGCGGTGTTCCAGCGCCAGCCGGCCTTCTGGTTGACCTCGAAGTAGCCCACTCCCTCGTTGTTGCCCCGGTTGAAATCGTCAGTGGCCGGAATGCCCGCTTGCACGGCGGCCTGGGCAAAGGCATCGAGCACATCCCAGCGCAGGCGCTGCTTCTCGACCCGCCATTCACCGCCGGCATTGTGGTGGCGTAACAGCGTGCGGTAAAGGCTGCCATCCTTGTGCATCAGCTGGGGCGCCACGCCGCGGGCGCCGTGGGTGGCGCTGGCGCCTTTGTAATGGTCTTCGTGCAGCATGAAATAGGGCAGGCTGTGCTCCCAGCCCCAGGTCGCGTCGCCCACCAGCTGACCCCACTGGTCGTAGTCGCGGGCCTGGCCGCGCATATAGATCATGCCGTTGATGCTGCTGCAGCCGCCCAGCGTTTTTCCGCGCGGGTAACGCAGGCTGCGGCCATTCAGCCCGGCGTCGGGTTCGGTGTTGTACAGCCAGTCGGTGCGCGGGTTGCCAATGCAGTGCAGATAACCCACCGGGATGTGAATCCAGTGGTAGTCGTCCTTGCGGCCGGCCTCGATCAGCAGCACGCGCTTGGAGGCGTCGGCACTCAGCCGGTTGGCCAGCAGGCAGCCAGCCGTGCCGGCGCCAATGATGATGTAGTCAAACGTGGTTTCGCTCATGCCCAATCCTAAACGACAGACCGCTCAACCGGCCTGACAGAGCGATACCTTGTTCCAAATCAAAACCACAATGTGCGCCAGCGCCCAAAGTCATAACACCCGCCCGGTCTATGCTGACCCACTGCTTCCTCGCGCCACACATCACCCACAATGCCCACTGAAAACCCTTCGACCACACAACCGCCAAGTCCGCTGTGGCATCTACGCGATGGAATGGAATTGGCACGCGAGCAAGGGGTAGACCCCGAGCACGGTTTGCCCGCAGATGAGGTGGCGCAACGTGCCCAGCAACACGGCCCCAATGCCTTGCCCCAAAGCGAGGGCCGCAGTTTTTGGGCGCTGTTGCTGGACCAGTTCAGCGACTTCATGATTCTGGTGCTGCTGGCCGCGGCACTGATCTCCGGCGTGGTCGGGGACCTGGTCGACACCCTGGTGATTCTGACCATCGTGGTGCTCAACGCCGCCATTGGTCTGGTCCAGGCCTGGCGCGCGGACCAGGCGCTGGCAGCTCTGCAGCGCATGGCAGCATCCCAGGCTACCGTGGTCCGAGGTGGACAGGTGCAGCAGGTTGCTGCGCATGCGCTTGTGCCGGGAGACATTGTGCTGCTGGAAGCCGGCAACAAGGTCCCGGCCGACCTGCGCCTGTTGCAGATTGCCCAGCTCAAGGTCGATGAGTCGGCCCTCACTGGCGAATCGGTCACCGTGGACAAACAGGCCCAAGTGCTCACCGGTACGGAGCACAGCGTGGGCGATCGCCTGAACATGGCCTTTAAAGGGACGACCGCCACGCATGGCCGCGGGCGCGGCCTGGTGGTGGCCACCGGCATGCAAACCGAACTGGGCAAAGTCGCGGGTCTGCTGGACCAGGACAACAACCGCAGCACGCCGTTACAGCTGCGTCTGGCAGCCTTTGGCAAGCGGGTGGCGTTGGCCGTGCTGGGCATTTGCGGCATCATTTTTGTGGTGGGCGTGTTGCGAGGCGAGGCGCCTCTGCACATGGTGCTGGTGGCCATCAGCCTGGCCGTGGCCGCTATACCCGAGGCACTACCGGCGGTGGTTACCGTGTTGCTGGCGCTGGGTGCCCGCAAGATGGTCTCCTTCAACGCGCTGATCCGGCGTCTGCCGTCGGTGGAAACACTGGGTTCGGTCACCTTTATCTGTTCCGACAAAACCGGCACGCTGACGCAAAACCGCATGCAGGCCGAGAGTCTGGTAGCCGGTGAGTTGACCGACCCGGCGGAAGCAGGTCAAGTCACTTGGGTGCCCGGCACGGGGCAGCCCAATGCCGACCACCAGGAACTTCTGCGGGCAGCGGCCCTGTGTAATGACGCGCTTCCTGGACCCGATGGCGGTTGGGTGGCGGACCCAACCGAAATCGCGCTGGCCGAAGTGGCCACCGGCGCGGGGCTGGACAAGCTGGATTTGGATGCCCAATGGCCGCGCGTTCACGAGCTACCCTTTGATGCCAGCCGCAAGCGCATGACCACTTTCCACCGCACGTCCGACGGCCTGGTGGCCTACACCAAGGGCGCGCCCGAGTCCGTGCTGCCCCAATGCGTGGCCCGCTGGCAAGCGCACGACGGCGATGGCGCCGCTGTGCCGCTGGAAAGCGCCGTCTGGCTGGCGCGTGCCGAGACGCTGGCGGCGCAGGGATTGCGGGTGCTGGCGCTGGCACGGCGCAACCACACCCAGTTGCCAGCGTCCGGTGACGATGCCCTGGCGCTGGAAAGCGGCCTTTCGTTTATCGGACTGGTGGGCTTGATGGATCCGCCTCGGCCCGAGGCTGCTGCTGCCGTGCGCGAGTGTATGGACGCCGGCATTACCCCGGTGATGATCACCGGTGACCACCCAGCCACGGCGCGGGCGATTGCCATCCGGCTGGGCATTGTTGTCGACGACAAGGCACCGGTTATCACGGGTGTTGAACTGGCCACGCTGGACGAAGAAACGCTGGTCGCGCGTGCGCAACATGTGCGGGTGTATGCCCGGGTAGACCCGGCGCAAAAAATTCGTATCGTCGAGGCCCTGCAGGCGCGCGGCGAGTTTGTGGCCATGACCGGCGATGGCGTGAACGACGCCCCGGCCCTGAAGCGCGCCGACATTGGCGTGGCCATGGGCAAGGGCGGCACAGACGTGGCCCGCGAGGCCGCCAGCCTGGTGCTGCTGGACGACAACTTTGCCACCATCGTGCATGCCGTGCGCGAGGGCCGGCGCATCTACGACAACATCCGCAAGTTTGTGCGCTACGCCATGACCGGTAACTCGGGTGAGATCTGGACCATTTTTCTGGCGCCGCTGCTGTTGTTGCCGATCCCGTTGTTGCCGATTCACATCCTGTGGGTCAACCTGGTGACCGACGGCTTGCCGGGTCTGGCGCTGGCGGCGGAACCGGCCGAGCGCGGCGTCATGCAGCGTCCACCCCGGGCTCCCACCGAGAGCATGTTTGCCAACGGCATGTGGCAGCACATTCTGGGCATTGGTCTGCTGCTGGCGGGCTTGTGTCTGGGCGTGCAGGCCTGGGCCATTTCCACCGGGCATGCCCATTGGCAGACCATGGTGTTCACGGTGCTGACGTTGGGACAGATGGCACACGTGATGGCCATACGCTCCGAGCAGGACCCGCTGTGGCGCATTGGCATTGCCAGCAACCGTCCCCTGCTGGGCGCGGTGTTATTGACCTTTTTTCTGCAGATGGCCACCATCTATGTGCCGGTGCTGAATCCGATTTTCAAGACCGAACCCTTGAGCCTGATGGAACTGGGCGTATGCCTGGGCGCCGCTGCGGTTGTATGGGGCGCTGCTGAAGCGGAGAAAGCCTGGCGTCGCTCGCGCCGCGGTGCCGCCAGCGAGGTTGCCATGGACGCTGTATGAAGAAAAGTTCTCCCACACCCAGTCACCACCTGGACCTGCGCGTACACACGCTGGCGCAACTTTTTAACTCGCTGGACCCGACGCCATTCCTCAACAAGGACCTGGACCGCGAGGCCGAGGCCTTTATCGAAAACTGGGCGATGGCGTACCCCCCCAAAAGCCACCTACACATCACAGTCCACTTGGCAACCAAGCCCGAAGAAGCCGATCCCGGAACGCTGGTGGCCGATGCGATTCACAACTACTTTGGCTACAAGTCCAAGCTGGTGCGGGGTGAACTCAGCCAGTTGTTAACGCAGGGGCGCGCAAGCCTGGTCATCGGCCTGGTCTTTGTAACGATCTGCCTGCTTGCAGCCGACAGGGTGGGGCAACCCGGATCGGGCACTGCGGCGACGATTGCGCGCGAAAGCCTGACGATTGTGGGTTGGGTTGCCATGTGGCGCCCGCTTCAGATTTTTCTGTATGACTGGTGGCCCCTGGTGCGACGCATCCGCATTTACAAGGCGCTCAAAGTGTCTCAGGTGAGGGTTGTCCATACCACCTGAGCCTGGCAGAACCGGCCATGTCATGGTTTGGTCACCGCATCTGAATATGCTGTCATTTCAAAGCAAAAGCATGGGTCAAAGAATTTCAAAACAAGATCCATAGACAGCAGAGAATGGCGATGGTGGCGAGAACGATAAGAATATCGTAGTACAGAGGAGGTGTATGGAAATTGAACTGAAGTTTGCCCTTCTGGCGACGGACCCAATGGCACTTGGACCGCGCTTGGCCGCACTGCCGGTGTTGTCGCGCCGCAAGGCCCAGCACTTCCTACTAGAGAATACCTACTTCGATACTCCTGACCACCAGTTGCGCGCCAACAAGGTGGCTCTGCGGGTGCGGCAAGTGGGCACTGCGGCGGACCCTCAGTGGGTGCAAACGCTGAAAATGGGCCTGGGTGGCGACTCAGCGATGAGTCAACGTGGCGAGTGGGAGTTTGCTGTGCCAACGGGCACCCTTGATCCTGCCCAGTTGCAGTCCACGCCGTGGCGAGACCTTGACCCGGACGGCACGCTGTTTGCAGCGCTCGTTCCGCAGTTTGTGACGTCTTTTGCGCGCACCACCTGGGACGTCAAACAGCGCGATGGCAGCCGTATCGAGGTTGCATTGGACATTGGCACCATCGAGGCGAACGGTGCCAGCGCGCCGATTTGTGAACTCGAACTGGAGCTGCTGGCGGGCCAACCGCAGGCCCTGTTCGACGTGGCCAAACGGATTGCGAAGTCGGTGTCCCTGATCCCTCTGCATTGGAGCAAGTCCGAGCGCGGTTACCAGTTGGCCCACATGGAGTTGCACATGCCGCTGCGCTCGCGTCCGGTGCAGCTGGCAAACGGGATGTCCTTCACGCAAGTGGCGCACACCACTTTGGGTGAAATGTGGCTGCAATTCACCGCCAACCTGAACCACTTGAGGGCATGTGATGACCCCGAGGTCCTGCACCAGGCGCGCATTGGCTGGAGACGTTTCAAGAGCGCCTTGCAACTGTTCCGTAAACACCCCGATATGGTTGCTGCGCCCGCCCTGGCGCCCTTGCAGCCCTTGGTGCATGCCATGGCCCGTCTGCGGGACCTGGACGTCGCCGCCGCCGAGACCCTGCCGATGCTGGCCAACGCTTACACAGGCGGTGATGCGTCGTACAAAGCCCGCTGGAAGGGTCTGGAAAAGTCACTTGCCGACGCGGTGGGTCGTCAGCGCAGCATCGTCCTTGGTCTTCTGGAACGCCCTGACGTGGGCCGCAGCTTGGTTGAGGTTACGCAGTGGCTGGAGATTCAACTGCCCGCGGGCACGGGTGGGCACGCCGCCACGCGAGCGGGCCAGGTCGCCGACTGGGTCTTGCGTCGCCTGACACGCCTGCACGCCAAGCTCAAGGGCCAACCGGTGCACGCCCATGACCCACAAGTTCAGCACCACATTCGCATCCTAGCCAAACGCCTGCGGTATGGTGTTGAGGCGTTGCGGCCCCTGTTGTCCAAACGCAAGTCCAAGCGTTGGCTGCAAGAGGCAACCCGATTGCAAGGCAACATCGGGTCGGCACGTGACATTTCCAACGCGGTGGACATCGTGCAACAGTTGAATGTGGACGCCGGCATTGTGGAGTTTCTCCGAGGCGTAGCCTTCGGCGAACGCATGCATGCCCGTTGAGCTTTGGATTAGCATGGGCTCACACAGCAATCGGATGAGAACAATGCAATGAAATTCCTCGACCTTTCGGGCGTTTATGAGCCATCCGCCATTCAGCAGCTGCCCGATGGACGTTTCCTGGTGGTGGAAGACGAAAAGCAGTTCCCCTTCAGCCTGGTCAGCATCGGCCTGGATGGGCAGGTCAGCAGCACACCGGTCAGCACAGGATCGTCCAAAACCGGTGAGGCTTCCCTCAAACTTGACGATCTGGAGGCGCTGGCGCTCGACCCGTCCGGTTATGTCTATGCCCTGACGTCGCATTCGCGTGACGGCGACGGCGACGAGAAAAAGTCCCGCGACAAACTGGTTCGGTTTCAAGTCGACGGCCAGCGCCTGGTCGCTCCCATGGTGATCCCCGGACTCAAGCGCGCCTTGGCTGATGCGCACCCCGTGCTCGCCGCCGCGGCCCAGATCCGCGATGTCAAGGACGATGGCGGGCTCAACATCGAAGCGCTGGAGATCAGTCAGGATCAGCAACAGTTGTTGATTGGTTTTCGCAGCCCCTTGCAGGGGCAACACGCCATCATCGCCAGTGTGGAGAATCCCGCAGCCATGTTCGAATCCGGCGAGCCGCCCCGGATCGCGGCTACCTTGCAGACGCTGGATCTGGGCGGTGACGGCATACGGGGCATGGCATTTATTCCCGGTCTGCAGGGCTACTTGCTCATCAGTGGCCCGGCTGCCAGTGCGGACGTTCATTTCGGACTCTGGTTCTGGAGCGGCCTGGTGGGCGCTGCGCCGCGCCGTGTCACGGTGCCGGGTTTGCCAGGCTTTGAACACGCCGAAGGGGTGACTCCGGCCGTGATCGATGGCCAGCAACGCATTGTCATCGTCAGTGATGACGGCAGCCGTGAGACCGGGCGCTGCGCCCGCTTTTTGCTGCTGGATCCGGGGCAACTGCAAATCGCCCCTTGATTCAGCCAACATTCGCCAAAAGAAAACCCGCATGAACGACACCCATCTGGCACTTCGTTTCGCGGTGGCCATTGGGCTGGGCATTCTGCTGGGGCTGGAACGCGAACGCACCAAGGGCGGTGACGGCGGTGCCGGGGTTCGCACGTTTGCGCTGATCGCGCTCAGTGGTGCCATGGCGGGTTACCTGGGGCAAAACCTGGAGTTGACCTGGCTGGCGCTGGCGGTTTTCGTTGCCGTTGCGGCGCTGATCGTTGGCATGTATGTGGTAACGGCCCAGCGCGGCGACACCGGCATAACCACCGAGGTCTCGGCGCTGCTGGCGTTTTTGCTGGGCCTGCTGTGCACCTACGGCCAATTGCAGCTGGCGAGCTGGATTGCGGTCGCCATGGCTCTGTTGCTGGCGCTGAAAGACTGGTTGCACCAGCTGGCCAGCCGCATCAACAGCACGGATGTGGAGGCCACGCTCAAATTCAGCATCGTTACGCTAATCATCCTGCCGCTGGTGCCCGACGTCAACTACGGCCCGCCACCGCTGGATGTGGTCAACCCCTACAAGATCTGGCTGATGGTGGTGCTGATCTCGGCGCTGAATTTCGGCAGCTACCTGCTGATCAAAATCGTGGGGGCCGAACACGGTGTGGGCCTGGCAGGCCTGCTCGGCGGGCTGGCCTCCAGTACCGCGGTGACCCTCGGGTTTTCGCAACGCAGCCGGCAAACGGGTGAGGACGCCTCGCCGCTGGCCTTGGGCATTGTGCTGGCATGGACGGTGATGTTTTTCCGGGTTGCCATCATGACCGCGCTGCTCAGTTGGGAACTCGGTCGCCAGATCGCGCCGCCCATCGGGCTCTTGTGCGTGGCCAGCCTGGGCGCGTGTTTCTGGCTGTGGCAGCGCAACAAGCGCCGCCAACGCGGCGAGGTCCAGCCCGGCAGCAACCCGTTTGAGCTGGATGCGGCCATCAAGTTTGGCTTGCTGTTCGGCGTCATCCTGGTGGTTTCCAGGGCGGCGCAGGTCTATCTGGGGGATGCGGGTCTGTATCTGGCAGCCGCCATTGCCGGTCTGACCGATGTCGACGCCATCACCCTGGCCATGGTGAACCTCACCCATGCGGATGGCTCCAACCTGCAGGTGGCGGCGCGCGCCATTGTCATCGCTGTGATGGCCAACACCCTGACCAAATCCGGCATGGCCATCGGCTTGGGTTCCGCCGAGTTGCGCCGCATCACCTTGCCCATTGCGGGCTTGCTGCTGGTCACGGGCACGGTGGGGGCCGTGTTGTTGGTATAGAACCGGCCTACCGTGCCGACGCCCACGGGGCCGTTCAAGGCCAGAGATGTCGGGGAAGTGGTCGAAAATCGTCCATTGCATGGTTGATTTTCAACCACTAAAATACCGAAATGCATCCCCGACACATCAACCCACTGCTGACCGAAGCACTCTCAGACACCCCTGTTGTGCTGGTCAATGGTGCTCGCCAAAGCGGTAAAAGCACGCTGGTACAAGCCGTCCATGCGTCACCTGCCCCGAGCGGGCCACAGCGGCGCTACCTTACCCTGGACGATACCGCCGTGCTTAGTGCGGCGAAGGGGGATCCTGCTGGCTTCATCAATGCACTGCAGGGGCCGGTGACGCTGGACGAAGTACAACGCGCACCCGAACTGTTTCTACCCATCAAGGCAGCCGTAGACCGGCAGCGCGAACCTGGGCGTTTTCTGCTGACCGGCTCGGCCAACGTGCTGCTGCTGCCCGGCATTGCAGACTCACTGGCTGGGCGCATGGAGGTGTTGTCGTTGTGGCCTTTGTCAACCGCCGAGTTGGCAGACAGCCCCGACACCAACCGCGCAGACGCGCTATTCTTAGGTGATTGGAATGCCTTGCGTGTGCCCGCGTGCGAGAAAAATGACCTGATTGAGCGGCTGCACCGTGGCGGGTTTCCGGAGGCGGCAGCACGCAGCACCCCGGCCCGGCGCGAGGCCTGGTTTCAAAGTTATGTGCAAGCCATATTGCAGCGCGACGTACGTGACCTGGCCAACGTCGAGCAACTCACTGAAATCCCGAACTTGCTGCAACTGTTGGCCACACGCAGCGGCACCTTGCTCAATCTGGCAGAGTTGTCGCGCACTGCCCGGCTGGCCCAAACCACGCTCAAGCGTTACTTCGCGCTGCTGGAAATGTTGTGTTTGGTGGTGCGCCTGCCATCCTGGGAGCGGAACGCGGGCAAACGGGGGGTTAAAGCGCCGAAGGTGTTTTTGCCTGACAGTGGTTTGCTCAGTCACTTTATGGGCGACACCCCGCAGGGGCTGGCCGCCAAACCGGGCTTGCCCGGTGGCCTGGTGGAAACCTTTGTGCTGACCGAACTGCTCAAACACGTGGCGTTCTCCGGGCTGCGTTTGTCGCTCTGGCACTACCGCACACAGACCAACATTGAAGTGGATTTCATTCTGGAGAATCGCCTGGGCCAGATCACCGGCATCGAGGTGAAAGCCAGCGCCACCGTGGACGGTAAAGACTTCAAGGGCTTGCGGCACTTGCAGGCCACCGAAAGCGCCATTTTTCAGCGCGGCATCGTGCTGTATACCGGGCGTGAAGTGGTTCCGTTTGGCGAAAATTTGTGGGCGGTGCCGCTGTCGATGTGGTGGGCGCCCAGCGCATCGCGCTGAAACCCAGTGGCGAAAGCGAGGGTCAAACAGGGCCTTACTGCCCCGCCCACATCGGCTTGCGTTTCTCCTGAAACGCCTTTTGCCCTTCCCGGGCGTCCTCGGTCAGCGTGAACAGCGCGATCTGGCTTTCGGTAAACGACATGCTTTCTTCAAACGCCATGGCCTCGACCTTTTTCATGGTGTAGAGGCCACGGCGGATGGCGGCGGGGGACTTGTCCAACAGGCGGTCCAGCAGCCACTGCAGTTTGGCGTCCACATCCTCGTCCACGTAATTCACCAGGTTGTATTCCAGCGCCTGGGTAGACGTGATGGGCTCACCGGTCAGGCACATCTCGGCCAGCTTGCGCCGCGGAATCAGATGCTGCAGCACGCTCAGGACCTGGGCCGGGAACACGCCCACCTTGACCTCGGGCAGGCCGAACACCGCGTGGCTGGCGGCCACTGCCATGTCGCACATGCTCATCAGGCC
This sequence comes from Candidatus Aalborgicola danicus, assembly GCA_016703945.1. Taxonomy (GTDB): domain Bacteria; phylum Pseudomonadota; class Gammaproteobacteria; order Burkholderiales; family Burkholderiaceae_C; genus Allorhodoferax; species Allorhodoferax danicus. The sequence goes on along the minus strand of JADJBC010000045.1, from coordinate 108,141 downwards.
CATGCCTCCGGCCATGCAGGCACCGTTGACACGCGCGATCAGCGGCACGGTGCTGGCTTTGGCCACGCGCAGCAGTTGCGCCAGGTGGCCGTGGGGCTCGGAGTAGTCGGTGGTGAAGGCCTTCGCGGATTGCAAATCGGCGCCGGCGCAAAAGGCCTTGGTGCCGGCCCCGGTGATGACGATGGCGCGCACGCTGCGCTGGGCCTGCGCCGCCGATATCGCCTGCGCCATGGCAGCCAGCACGCCGTGGCTCATGGCGTTGCGCCGTTCCTCGCGGGTGATGGTCAGCCACAGAACGGGGCCGCGTTGTTCGGCCGAGAGTTCGGGGGTGGATATGAAAGCGTTGGTGGGGGTTGGCATGGTTTCTCCAGAGATGCTATGAATAACATAGCTACTTACGCAATGTTTACGTGGGCGAGAGCACTATTTTGCCCTAAGGATTCGGTTCGGGGGCCGGCGCACCCATGGCCCCCTCGAATCCCCACGCTGCGCCCCACAGGGTCGATCAGCACGCCGGGGTTCATGATGCCGGTGGGGTCGGCCACCTGTTTGGCTGCGGCCAGCATCTGGCGCAACAGCGGGGGGACTTCCTGCTCATAACCGCTGCGGTGGTCGCGCCCCACCGCATGGTGGTGGGTGACGGTGCCACCGTGGTGGATGACGGCTGCCGTGGCCGCCTGTTTGATGTCGCGCCAGGCGGCCAGTGCACTGGCCACACTGCCTTGGGCGTCACCGCGCGCAATCAGCGTGAAATACGGTGCCGGGCCATCCGGGTAGACATGGGTCAGGCGGCAGGAGATCAGGGCCTCCTGTCCGGTGGCGCGCTCCATCGCCGCGCCCACGTCGGCCTTGATACTGGCATAGAACGATGCAAAGCGGTCCCAGGTGGTGGCGGTCTCGAAGGTGTCCATAACCAGCCCCAGACCCACTGCCGGGTCGCGCCAGTAGGGCATGCGCAGAAAAGCATCGCGCCAGGCACCGGCGGCACCACTGCGGTGCTCGTCGCCGCCTTGGGCCGCCAGTGAGCGGGCTACAGCACCGGCGTCGTAACTGCCACCGTGGTCCCGCACCAGCTCCAGGGCACGGCCCAGCCAGGCGTCCAGCGGGTGGTCGGCCGACTCAAAACCCAGCACCAGAATCGCGTGGCGGCCGTCTCCGACACCCGAGAACACGGTTTCCAGTGGGTCCAGCAGGCGGCAGTTGCTTGGGTTCAAGCCGGACTGGGCCAATGCGCGCACGCAATCCGCACCGGCGAAATAGTCGCTAAACCGAATCGAGGCCGACGCCCGAAAACGCGGGGGCTGCTGCAGGCGCACCCAGGCCTCGGTGAGCACCCCCAGCGTGCCTTCGGAGCCCAACACCAGCCGGTCCGGTGCCGGGCCAGCGCCGGACGCCGGCAGACGCCGGGTCTGCAGCACGCCGGCTGGCGTCACCAAACGTGTGTTTTCCACAAAATCATCGATGTGGGTGTGCTGCGTGGCGTAGTGGCCGCCGGCGCGGGTCACAATCCAGCCGCCCAGCGATGAGAACTCAAAACTCTGCGGAAAGTGGCGCAGGGTCAGCCCGTGTGGTTTGAGCTGTGCCTGCAATTCGGGGCCCAAGGTGCCACCCTGAATGCGGGCCGCCCGGCTGACGGGGTCGACCTCCAGCACATGGTTCAGCCGTTCCAGGTCCAGTGACACCACGGCTGCATAACTTTCACCTACGGCCGCCTCAACGCCGCCACACACACTGCTGCCCCCGCCATAGGGAATGACCGCGACGTTGTGGGCTTGTGCCCAGTCCAGGATGTCCACCACCGCCTGTTCGTCGTCGGCATAGGCCACCCAGTCCGGAGGTGCTGGCGGCGTGCGCAGCCACATGCGGGCCAGGTCGGCATAACTCTTGCCGGCGCTGTGGTTCAGGCGGTCTAGCGGCGCGGCAGAAAACTGCGCGGCCAGGGCCGTGGGGGCGGCCATGCGTGGCGGCGGTAAAGTGAACTCGTGCACCTGGGGCACCGGCCGTTCGGACCAGGGCACCTCCAGTTGCTCGGTCAGGGTCTTCACCGTGGCCTGTTCCCGTGCATCCAGCGTGGCGTCGGCCTGGCCCCAGCCCCAGAAGCGGCGGGGGGCACGTCGAGAGAGGGTGGTTTGGCTGGGCATGTAGTGCTCCTGGTTTTCGGGCCAACGGTCATTGTGCCTGTACCATGCGGGCACCGCCGCCAACAGAACGCACCACCACTTCCAAAGCCATGGACGACTCCCGCCCACGCATTACCACCGAGCCGCTGGCAGATGGGGTACAGGTGCGTTTGTTGGGCCGCTGGACGGCAGAGTCGCTGGCCGAACAGTCACATTGGCAGGATTTGCAGAGCGAATTGGCCGCGTTGCCGCAGGACTGGCGGGCCTGCACCTGGGAACTGGCGCAATTGGATCGTATGGACCACACCGGCGCGCAGTTGTTGTGGAACACCTGGTACCGCCAGTGGCCCGACCAGGTGTTGGCCTTGCCGGCGCAGCGGGCCATGCTGCAGCGGGTGGCCCAGTTCAGCTCGCAATTGCCGCCGCGCAAACAGCACACCGCATGGGACCTGTTCCTGCGCATGGGGTCCTGGGTGGTCACGGTGGAAGAACATGTGGTTGACGCCCTGCGCCTGCTGGGGCAATTGGTGCTGGACTGTGGGCGTTTGGTACGCTCGCCGCGCAGCGCGCCCTGGCGTGATATTTCGGGCAACCTGTACCGCATTGGTGCCGCCGCCCTGCCGATCACGGCCCTGGTGGGGTTTTTGATTGGTGTGGTGTTGGCGTATCTGATGTCGCAGCAATTGCGCCAGTTTGGTGCGGACGCTTTTATCGTCAACGTGCTGGGCATTTCGCTGATTCGCGAACTCGGCCCCATGCTGGCAGCCATTCTGATTGCGGGGCGCTCCGGCTCGGCCATCACGGCGCAGATTGGCGTGATGCGGGTGACCGAGGAGTTGGACGCCATGAAGGTCATGGGCATCCCCCAGGGTTACCGGCTGGTGTTGCCACGCGCCGTGGCCATGGCCGTGGCCATGCCCCTGCTGGCGGTGTGGACCACGTTGGCCGCCCTGTTGGGTGGCATGCTGGCCGCTGACCTGGTCCTGGGCCTGACCCCGGCCTATTTTGTCAATGCGCTGGCGCGGGCGGTGCTGGTGTCCAACCTGTGGCTGGCAGTGGCCAAGTCGGTGGTGTTTGGCCTGTTGATTGCGCTGATCGGTTGCCACTACGGTTTGCGTGTCAAACCCAATACCCAGAGCCTGGGCGAGGGCACCACAGCGTCGGTGGTCACCAGCATCACGGTGGTGATTGTGGTGGATGCGGTGTTTGCCATTGTGTTCAAGGATATTGGCATATGACCGACGTGGTGGACATTCGCAACCTGTGGTCGGCGTTTCGCCGCGGCGGTGTTGACACCGTGATCCACAAGAACCTGAATCTGCGCATCGAAGAAGGTGAACTGTTGGCCCTGGTAGGCGGCTCGGGCACCGGCAAAACTGTGTTGTTGCGCCAGATGCTGGGGCTGGAGGCTCCCCAGCGTGGAACCGTCACCGTGCTGGGTGAGCCCGCCGAGGCGCTGACGCGCGCCGGTGCTGCCAGCCGGGTTGGCATGTTGTTCCAGCATGGTGCGCTGTATTCGGCCTTCACCGTGCTGGAGAACATTGCCTTCCCGTTGCGCGAGTTGAAGACCCTTCCCGCTGACCTGGTGCGCGACGCCGCCATGGTCAAGCTGCAAATGGTGGGGCTGGACCCGGTGCACGCCCACAAGATGCCGTCCGATTTGTCGGGCGGCATGATCAAGCGGGTCGCCCTGGCGCGGGCCCTGATCATGGACCCGCCGTTGCTGCTGCTGGACGAACCCACCGCCGGGCTGGACCCCGACAGCGCCGACGATTTTTGCACCCTGATTCGTTCGCTGCACCACGAACTAGGCCTGACCGTGGTGATGGTGACGCATGATCTCGATACCATCTACCAGATCAGCACCCGTGTGGCCGTGGTGGCTGACAAACATGTGATTGTGGATGCGCCACCCAAGCAGGTCATCGGTTTTGACCACCCCTTTGTGCGCGAGTTCTTCCTGGGAGGGCGGGGGCTGCGTGCGGTGGAGCTATTGCACCAGGAACCCGATGCGGTGTAGAAAGAGAAAGACCTATGGAAAATAAAACCCACGCCATTGCCGCCGGCGCCTTTGTGCTGGTCATCGCCGCACTCTTGGTGGCCATGGCGGTCTGGCTGACCCGTGACACTGGCGAGCACAGCGTGTTCGAAATCTCCAGCGCCGAGGGTGTGACCGGCCTGCAGTCCCAGGCCAGCGTACGCTACCGCGGCGTGCGCGTGGGGCGTGTGTTGTCCATTGCGCTGGATCGTGCCACTCCGGGCAATGTGTTGATCCGAATTGCCGTGGACCAGGACACACCGGTGACCCAAACCACATTTGCATCGCTGGGTTTTCAGGGTGTGACCGGCCTGGCCTTCATTCAGCTGGACGACAGCGTGCCCATGGGCGCCGCCTTGCAGGGCGATGACGACAACCCGCCGCGCATTCCCATGCGCCCCGGCCTGATCACCCGCCTGTCGGACCAGGGCGTGGGCCTGCTCAAACGCCTGGACGAGGCGACCCAGCGGGTGAACCAGTTGCTGGCTGAACCCAACCAGAAAAAAATGATGGATGCCATAAACAACCTGGGGCAGGCCGCCGCCGGCATCAGCCAGTTGTCGGACCAGGCCAGCCAGGCCAAGCTGCCCGAACTGGCCCAGGAAACCAGTGCCACCCTCAAGAGTCTGCGGGCCGTGTCTGAACGGCTAGGCACCAGCGCGGATTCGGTGGGTACCTCGGCCGATGCCTTCAAAGTCATGTCCAAACGCATGAGTGAACCCGGCGGCACGCTGGACCGTATTGCCGAGGGCACCGAGACCCTCTTGGCCACTGGCCAAACGCTCAACGCCACGCTGGTGCCGCGCTTGAACCGCACGGTGGACGACACCGGCCGCACCTTGCGCCACATCGGCCGCGCGGTCGAGTCGGTCAACAACAACCCGCAGGCGCTGCTGCTGGGCAACGGCAGCCCTTTGCCGGGACCCGGTGAACCCGGTTTTGCCGAGCCGCCCCGTTCAGCCCGATGAGTTACCCCTGCCCAAACCGTTCATGCCGTTCAAGGCGGCGCCCGGTGCTTATCTCTGCAAGGAGTTGATTACTATGAAATTGATAGCTACCTACGCCCATTCCACGAGGGTGAAAGCCATTTTCTGCTTGTTATTTTTGGGCGTTGCCGGTTGTTCCCCGCTGCAGCCGCAGGCGCGCTCGCTGGTGTACGACTTTGGCCCCGGCGCGGTCACCAGCCCCGTGGCAGACCGTATGGCGCCCCTGCCAACGCTGGTGCTGGGTGAGGTGGAGTCACCCGCCGCGCTGGACAGCACGGCCGTGTTGTACCGCCTGGGCTACAGCGACGCGCAGCAACTGCGCCCCTACGCGCAGGCGCGCTGGAGCATGGCGCCGGCCCAACTGGTGCGCCAGCGCCTGCGCGAGCAGTTGGGCCAACGCCGCGCCGTGCTGCAGGCGGTCCAAGGCGTGGGCGTGGCAAAGCCTGGCTTGACCCTGCACCTGGAGTTGGACGAGTTCAGCCACTGGTTCGAGTCGCCCCAGCGCAGCAGTGGTTTGGTGCGGATGCGCGCCACACTGGCGCACACCACGGGCGGCGTCGAGCGCCTGGTGGCCCAGCGCAGTTTTGTCATGCAGCAACCCGCCACCAGCGCAGATGCGGCCGGTGGCGTACGTGCCATGGCCGCGGCAACCGACGCATTGATTCAGGAGGTCGATCAGTGGGTGCAGCAGGTTGAGCGGGCGCAAGAAGTCAAGCAAGATGGCAAGTAAACGCCAGACGCGCAGCGTTCCCGAGGCGATTTGGATATACTGATTTTGACCACGGTCAAGCCTTCCCAACCCAACCTTGAGGTTCTCCATGAAACGACTACTCACTGCCCTAGCCGCCACTTCCCTCTTCGCTTTTGCCGGGTCCGCAATGGCCCAGGAATACAACACCGTCCCGGCCGGTGACGCCCAGTACAAACAGTGTTTGGTACGTGTCAACAAACTTTATGAAGGTGGCGACGAGAAGAGCCCGATTGCCGGGCAAAACAAGGCACAGGCCTATTGCACCTGTTTGTGGAATGAAACGCCAGACGATTTCAAGGGCAATCTGTCCAAGTTTGCCGACAGCGACAAGGGCAAGAAACTGGATCGGGTGTGTACCAAGTATTCCAAGTGGGAATAAGCGGTCATTGTTGCGATTCCACCTGTTTGAGCGCCACCAGTAAAGGGCGCTGCTAGTCAAAGGCGGTACATCGGCCACAACCCTAATGCCCGGAGCCAGCCCCGAGGCTTGCAGTACCGCGCGTCGGACTTTGCTTGCTGAATACCCTCAGTTGCAGGCTCAGGATGGGGTTTGCGAGCCCAAGCTTGGGCGTACTTTTTTGGGGCATGACCCTACCCCATTTAGGGTCGCTTATCGGTTTGGCCGACTTTCCGAATTCCAGCTAGGATCACCTCCGCGATTTTCGCATCCACCCGATTTTCAAGGAGCGCCCATGGGCCACCGTCTTTCAACAAAGCCCCGATTTCACCCCACTTTGCGCGCCGTTGCGGTTGCAGTCGGGGCAGCTTGTTTTGCCAGCAGTCTGTTTGCTGCGGAGCATCAGTTGACCAAGGTAAATTACGACGCGGCCCGCAATGTCAATGTGATCGATATGGTGATGAGTATTGACTGGGACTTTGATGCACCACCCGAAGGGCGTGACAAGGCGTTCATCGAAGGCATTCTGCGCCAGGCCTCCAAGAGCTACTTCACCATGACCGAGGGGCGGCACATGCTGGGCAAGGTGCATGTGTACAAGAACAGCCAGTTCATGGACAACACCGACATTCAATACCTGCTAAAAAATGGCCGGGCCAATGCCCACACTGCTGGATTGACCTCTTTCAAGGCCGGGCATGTACAACAATTTGCCGGTACCGGTGAAACGCCGGAACAGCACGGCAAGACGGTTGCGCATGAGTTTGGTCACTATGCGCTGGGGCTGTTGGACGAGTATCGCGAGGAGGGCAAAATAACCACGGATGCTGGATCGCCCCAGGATGGCGATACCCCGCGCGACACCATCATGCACAACCACCTGCAGTTCACCAAACTCTCCACGGCGACCGACTACTCCGACGTCGCAAACCAGAAAACGGCGCAGTTTCGGGTCTTTGGCAAGTCCGCCTGGGAGGTCATGGTGCAACCAACCTCGGCCGATCCGGCGGGACAGACCGGGCGCTTGACTTTTCAATCGCTGCAGGGCCTTACGGCACCGACCGACGCCACTCTGACCAATCCGACCACCGGTTGGGAGAACGACCTTCAAATTGTCTACATGGGGTCCCCGGGGCCCCAGGCTATCGGAAAACGACTGGCAACCCCGTTTGCCACCACCGGCTCGGCAGCGGGTCCGATCAACACGATTGTTATTGACGCCACGGTGTCGGCTGCCAAACTGAAGGAGCAGATTCGTGCCGCCGAGCAAATGGTGGACAACGCGGGTGCCGCCAACCGCGTGATGGTCTATGTCCATCCGTTCGCTTATGCGCCGGTGGTGCCCATGACTCTGTTGAACACGAACGATGCTCGCAGCAGCGTGAAGGCCACCCTGAGCAAGATTGCGGTAGACACTTCGACGGATGACGCGGTGGTCGCGGATCGGCTTTTTGCTTACGCCGAGGCTTTATTGCCTTCCGTCTTGCCTGCAGGTCCTGCCACCATCGCGAGCAATGGGCTTTACTACCGTGCGTATTCCAGCGGCTTCGCTATTGGTGTGACCGGAGGGACGCTGTATTACTACGATGGCAAGACCATTGCGCCGTTGGGCCCCACCTCAGCCTTTGTCGGCCAGGCCAAACTTAGTTTGACGGGCTCGCTGCAAAAATCGCTTGACGCACTGAAGGCGGTCAAGAAATCGTCTGACACCCCGGCCGTCACTCTTTTGACCACCTCATCCAAAACGGTGGATTCCACCGTCATTCAAGCGTTCAAGGACGCTGGCGTGGCCGTGAATGCGCTGGCATTGAACCTGCCCGCCTCAAGCAGTCAACCGCGCCTGCGGGCCACCACACCAGGGCAGTCATCGTTATTTGATCTGGCCAGCGGCACCTTTGGCAACTTCAAGGAAGCCGTCAAAGCGGGTGACCTGACACGCTCGGCGGGCAAGATGGCCAATGACTCTGAAGGCGACAGCGTGCAACCGGTGAACGAGGTCGGCGCGCAGGCACTCGCAAAAGGCGCAACCCATGTGGTGACATCGAAAATCGCCGGTGGCGGGCTTGATGGGCAGGCGACTTTCAGCGCCTTTTGGGGTGAAGACGATGAAGGCAAGCTGGCCTTCAGTTTGAAAACCCCCAGCGGTACCCTGATCACGCCCACATCGCTGCCAACCGGGGTTGTGTACACCGCAAATGCAGGTGAAGGCGAGGCAAGTTACACCATACCCAAAGACTTTGCGGGTCTGGCTGGTGTCTGGACCAGTACGTTGACAGCCAGTGAAGCCACCACGGACGAGGTGTTTCAGGAGGTCACCGTGAATTCTGGTACCTCGGCTGTTGTGGACGTCGAGGGTGGAACCAATGCTGACAACCAGACCATTCGCGCCATCACCAAGGTGTCCGGTCCCGTGGCCATCGGTGGTGCCACCGTGGTAGCCGACATCTTTTCCGCCGCCACCGGAGACAAGCTGAAATCCGGACTGGTACTCAAGGACGACGGCGTTTCGCCCGACATCAAGGCCGGAGATGGCCTCTATACCGTGAGTCTGGCTGATTTGCCGATTGGCGAATACGAGATCGTGGTTAGCACATCCGCGATTGACGGGCAGGCCGTCTACAGCACCAGGGGCAATACCAAGAAGGGTACCAACGCGGCGGAAGATCCGGTGCCCGGCTTTCAGCGCGTGACCAGCGCCTCGTTTGTCAAGGAGCTTTGATCCGTATCTGAGCGGCTTGGCTCAGGGGTACTTTTTTGCCCCTGGCGCTGAGTTGAGCGCTACATCTGCTTGAACAAATGCGAGAACGGGCGGCTGACCACCAGAGTTTCCGGTCGCCCCTTGATCTTGACTGACGCCTGTCCCCTGAAGTCACGCGATACGGTGTCGATGGCAGTGGCGTTGACGATGGTGGAGCGGTGAATCTGCCAGAACTTGTTGGTATCCAGCCCATCCAGGATTTCCTTGATCGGTGTACGGATCAAGGTTTCCAGCTCCCGGGTCACCACCAGCGTGTATTTTTCGTCCGACTGAAAAAACAACACGTCATCGATGGGAATCAGGTGCAACTGCGTGCCCACGCTGGCCTTGATCCATTTCAGTTGCTCGCTTGCCGGTTTCAAACGTGCCGAGATGTGTGCCACCAGGGCATCCAGGTCCTGGGACGGTGCCGGCACCATGGCCAAGCGCGCTTGCAGGCGACCCACGGCGGCGGTCAGGCGTTCGTCGGTGTACGGTTTGAGCACATAGTCCACGGCGTTGGCGTCGAAAGCCTCCACCGCATACTGGTCAAAGGCGGTCACAAACACCACATGGCAACGGATGTCGCGGTTGGCCGCCAGGCTGCGCGCCACGTCCACACCGGTCATCTCGGGCATTTGAATGTCCAAAAACGCCAGGTGGGGCCTGTGCTCGTCGATGGCTTCCAGCGCCGCTTCGCCGTCGCCCACATCGGCGACGATGCGCAGTTCGGGCCAGATGCGGGCCAGTTTGGCTTTGAGTTGGGCACGAAGAATGGGTTCATCTTCGGCAATCACGGCGGTGTAATTCATGCGCGGCTTCTTTTGGCAAACCACCATATTGCCAGACCGATCAGGATAAAGGGCGACAGCAGCGGGAAAAGCCCAATCAGGATCGACGCCGCGATAAATATCAACAGGCCTACCACCAGGAACCCCATGCCGTACAACACGGCCACCATGACACCGACGGTCAGCGCGGCAGCACCAAAACCAATCAGCAGCCCGACTGAACCCACCGCCAGGCCCTCCACGCCGTCAAGCTGAAGGTCGCCCATTTGTACCGGCATCCAGCCGGTCAGCAACCCGATAAAGCCGACCAGCAACAGACCAGCCAACACCACCATCAACACCATGAAGGTACGGGCCAGTAGTCGGGCCCAGATGCTGTGGGTCTTGCTGGTTGCGTACCAGACCTTGCGCCAGCCGGTGGCGGGGGTGGCAGCCGCATAGGCCGGTGTTGGTGACGGGGCTGAACGCTCCGCAAGCGAGGCCTGCTGGTAAGCGGCGGCGGACTGCAGTGGCACTTCGATACAAGCCACCACCCCTTTGGGATCATTGGATGTCAGCGTGAAGCGACCCCGTGTGCCGTAAATCGCAGCCAGGCGTTCCCGCAGGTTGGTGAGTCCCACGCCGCCGCCGGTCTGGACCGGCGTGTCGCTGAGGCCCTTGCCGGTGTCTTTGACCTGGATGCGCAAGGTTTCGCCGTTCGACTCCAGCAGCCGCTCCACCACCACATCGATACGGCCCCCTTCACGTTGTGGCTCCAGCCCGTGTTTGATGGCGTTTTCCACCAGCGAGGGCAACATCATGGGTGGAAAGGCGTAGGCCAACACGTCGTCCGGCGCGCTGATCTCAAACACCAGCCGTGCACCCATGCGCATTTGCAAAATATTGAGGTAGGCACGCACCAGCTCCAGCTCCTGCCCTACGGTCGATGTGCTTTCGCGCATTTTCGGCAACGAGGCGCGCAGGTACTGGATCAGGTGGCCCACCATCTGGTTGGCGGCTGGCGGGTCGACCTCATTAAGAGCTTGCACGTTGGCCAGCGTGTTGTACAGGAAGTGCGGCTCCACCTGGGCTTGCAGCGCCTGCAACCGCGCCTCGGTCACCTGGCGGCTGACGTCGCTGATCTCCGCTTCGCGGGTTTTGCGATCCGCCAATGCCAGTGCATTGCGTGAGCGGCCGATGAAGAACTTGGCAATCAGCAGCATCACAAACAGCGGGATAAAGGCCAGGATCAGAGCCGAACCCACGGCCACGCGCCAGACATCACCACCCACTTTGGTATGGATGTCACCCCGAGCTTCCGGTGACAACACCAGGGAAGAGCGGCCGCCTGGCAGAGGAATGCCAATCGTCACAGAGGAGCCCGGCGTACTGGCCGACTGTATGGGTTTGCCTGGCGGGACTGGAATGGCGGGCGGCGCAGGAATGGCAGGGATGCTTGGAATGGCAGGTACAGCAGCCGTCGCCGGGGGCTTTGGCACGGCAGCTGGTGCAGGTGGGGCCGGGGGGCTGGACGCGCGTTCGGCATTGCCTTCACTCTGTAGGGCACGCAATGCAAATAGCGAATCACGTGCGGACTGTTCGTTTTCGCGGGCCGACGCAATCAGTTGTTCGAAGGATTTCAACGTGGCTGCCAGGTCCACGCCGGTGTCGCGCAGGCGTTCCAATGCATCGTTCTTGGCTTCTTCCACGGCTTGCCGCGCTTCTGAGGCTGCTTCGAGGGCGGACTGGGCTGCCTCGGTTGCCGACTCCAAGGCCGAGTCGGCCGCGTCGCGCGCAGTCTCCAGATTTCGGTCGTTAACACCGCTTTGGGCATGCACCAGTTCCTCGCGCGCCCGTTCGATTTCGCCCAGAGCCCGTGCAAACTCGCGGCGCCGCTCGATGTCGGTAGTGCGCTCCTGCATGGCACCCAGCACACCTTTGGCCAGATCCAGGGCACGGCTGCCAACGGCAAGACCAATTTCGCGCTGGATGGCGCGGTTCTCGGCAGGCGTCGCGCCACTGTCGACCAAACGGATGACATGCACCGGCAAGGCAAAAAGCACCAGGATGCCCAGCGTTGTGATGCCCGCCAGAATGAGGCCCCACCATGGAGTCTTGTAGATGAGATTGCCAATTGCTTTGAACATGATGCGTGCCACTTATCCCAGGTTGGGAGCGCAGTAAAAACGGTGAAAGCGCTCCATGGGGGTCAGAATACCGGCGGCACGGGCGCCCCGCCAGCGGTTCTGGACGGATTGCAGAAGCATGGCAATGAATGGGTCAAAACTCCTGACGTTGAGGCCAGAAGAAGCTGCCCGGGCGGCGTCGCAGCCGCAGGCCAATGGCCCGCAAAATGGTGGCGCGCCCGTCGCTGGTCACGCTGTGCGCTTGTAGCGCCACGCGGAACGCCATGTAAAAGCTGACCCCGACATTCAACACGCCAATCAGCGGCAGGCTGGCCAACGCCCACCACAGCGCGGGCTGGCGAATAATGTCAAAGCCCAGCGAAGCACAGGCGGCCGCCAGTTGACCTGTGGAGAGTGTGACGTGCCGCACGTCCATGGGCAGCGCCACAAAAGCCAACACGGAGGGCACCAATCCCAGCATGAAACCCAAGGACACGTTGGACGCAAACCCCGAAATATGGTGCAGCATGAAGTGGGCCAGCCGGTCAGCGCGCTCGGCACCCAATCGCCGTGTGACGCGGGGGTTGTAACGCAGGGCCGAGTCCAGCCGGTGCAGCACAAACCAGTTCTCCACCCAGCCACCAATGATGCTGCTGGCAAACAACAACACCCCGGTAAAGGCTGCAAACAGCAGCGATGGTCCGGCCAGTGTGAGCGAGTCCAGCACATAGTGCGCACGCTCAGAGTCAATCATCGGCTCGCCGACCAGCCATTGCATCAGCAGCGAGAGCAATATCACCACCGGAAACACCGCGACCACATTGCCTGCCACCGCCGCCACCTGTGAGCGCACCAGGCACGACACCTCGTCCACAAAAATCTCCACTGACTGGGTATCCGCCAGGTCCTTGAGTTTGGCCGCCATGGCAGGTGCGGTCATGGCGGGTTGTTTGGTGGCCAGCGTGAAATGCATCAATTGGATCAGCACAAAACTCGCGGCATACATCACGCCCGACCAGAAGCCGCTCCAGAAGCTGGCCAGTCCCAACGCCATGATCGCGAATTTCAGCGCCGTGGTGAGCGCGGTCAGGGCGCCCCCACCAGCCGCCTGGCGCAGCATGGTGTGGTACTCGGCACGGTTGCGGGTAATGTAATGTTCACCGGTGACCGAGCTGCGTTCGGCGACTTTCGCCGCCAGCAGGGAGGAACTGGCTCGAAACAGTGCCCGAAGGCTGGTGCGTTCCTGCCCTACCATGACCAGTTGCGCCACCAATCGGGCACTGTAGCGGCAGTCGGGGTCCGACAGCAGGCAGTCCAGCAGCGTGCGGATGCGCAACAGGCGTTCGCGCAACTGCCGCAGTCGGAACACCAGGTCGACCGAGATGCCATAGGTGTCCAGATGGGTGTACACCGTGGCGGCGTAGTGCCGGCAGGATTCCAGCTGGGCCTTGAACTGTTGCGCCGCCTCATCGGTATTCTCCCCCCGCAACCAGGTTTCATGCAGCACTTCCAAGCTGGTTGCCAGACCATGGAAGGGGCTGGCTTCTTGTTCGGACACGCCCATACGCAAACGGATCTCGGGCGAGAAACCGGCAGCCCGAACCTGGCTGGTCACAAAGGTCAATGCGTCCAACAAGGTGCATTGCCAGTAGGTCAGATGGGGTGTGCTGTGTGCGTGGTGGCGATTGGCCGGCGCAGACAACACCTCGGCGACGCGCAATAGTGTGGCCTCCGGCAGTGCGGCAATCCACTGGGCGTCCAGGGCCGTTGGCATCGCCAACGCAAACAGTTCCGATGCGTCCTGCGTCTCGGGTGACGAAGGGAGAAGCTTGAGGTGCAGGCGGTCAACAAACTCGCTGACCAGGGCATTACGCGAAGCAAAACCGTAGTCCGCAAGCAAGGTGCTGCCGTCGAGCATCAGCACCACCTGCTGCCACCACTGGTGTACTCGGGTCAGTGTCTCCGGCTGGCTCTGCAGCGCATCCAGCAAACGTTCAACCCGTGCAACACAGGCTTGCGCGGTGGTGGCGTCACCGCGAATCCAGTCCAGCACCGCAATCAACCACAAATGCCGACGCACCATGTCGGCCTGTGGGTCGAGGTGGTCCAGCAGCAGCGCGAGTTCGTCGGCTGGGCCATGAAGCGTGGGGACGGTCGTAAAAAGGGTAAGCCATAGGCAGCATTTTCGTCTGGCGACGCATGTTGCCCTCTGTGCGCTGGCAAACAGAGCGCTGAGCAGCGTGTGGGCAAGATAGGTCCCAAACAATACAGCAAGTGCTACAGACCGCGCATCGCTTTGCGCAAGCAAGCAGACAGGGAGTCCTTATGAGAGTTGTTGGCATCTATGCAAGAGTGAGGCGGGCAGCCATTCGTGTTCAATACTTTCGATTCCAGTAGCCTGTCCAGACGGCTGAGATCGGTGTTTTGGGTCGTGCTGGTCGGCGGCCTTATTGCCTCCGTATTGCTGGCACAGCGCAGCGTGTCGCACCTGGCCCAAGATCGTCAGCTGGTGCTGCAATCCCTGCTGGTGGACAAGGCGATCAAAGACGTCCTGACGCAGCTGCTGGATGTTGAGACCAGTCAAAGAGGCTTTTTGCTGAGTGGTCGCGCCGCCTCTTTGCAACCCTACTACACGGCGCTCACCCAAATGCGGGATTCCCGCGTTGCGCTGGTCAGCGCGCTGGTGAAAGAACCCTCCGCCAAAATGCCGCTGGACCGGTTGAGTGCCACGCTGGACGCCCGGCTCCAGGAGCTGGACCGCACCGTGCGCCTGAAGAGTGAAGGGCGGGTGGATGAGGTTGCTGACTTCGCTCCCACGGATCTGGGCAACAAGACCATGGATGCCGTGCGCGGGATGGTGCTTGGGCTGGAAACCGACCAGGGCGCACGAACCACCCAACGCCGGACAGATCTTGAGCATGACATGAGCAGCGGCTATTTGTTGCTGGCAGCCTCTCTGACCATCAATGGTTTGCTGTTGCTGGCGCTGTTTCAACGCGTGCGCGCGGCGCTGGTGGACGGTCACAGCGCCCAGCAACTGATGGATTCGCGCAATGTTGAACTTGCGTTGTCGCTTGAAACGGCGGTAGCCAGCAATGAGCATGTGAAGGGTTTGTCGGAACTGAGCCGGTTTCTGCAATCCTGCGCCGACATGGATGAAGCGGCTGGCTTGCTCAAGCAGCATTTACCCCCCTTGATGCGGGCCAATAGCGGCGCCCTGTACCTGATGGCAGCTTCTGAATACCAGTTGTGCCAGGTTTTAACCTGGGGTGACGACACCTACACCGAAATATTTGAGCCCCACGACTGCTGGGCTGTGCGCCTGGGGCAGGCGTTCCACCAACCCCAGGAAGCAGGCTCCGCGTCCTGCGCGCATCTGCAGTCCGAGCACGTGGATGCGAGTGCCAATGTGCAATGCTTGCCACTGGTCGCACACGGCGAACTGATGGGGGTATTGGTCCTGGACGCCTACGTAGAGCGCGACCAGCACGCCAATCTGGAGATCGATGGAACCCGACGGTTTGCTCTCGAACAGGTCAGCCTGTCGATTGGCAACTTGAAGTTGCGCGAGTCCTTGCGCCAGCAATCCATCCGGGATGTGTTGACCGGCCTTTACAACCGGCGTTTTTTTGAGGAGTCCTCGCAACGCGAAGTGCTGCGCGCGTCGCGCCTGCAGGCGCAAGGTGGTTACGACGGTTTGGCGTTGATGATGATTGACATTGACCACTTCAAGCGTTTTAACGACCTGCACGGGCATGAAACGGGTGACCAGGTGCTGCGTGAAGTGGCGCAGGTTTTGCAAGCCCAAACCCGTGGCAGCGACGTGGCGGCGCGTTTCGGCGGGGAGGAGTTCACCATCCTGATGGCGGATATCACGGCCGAACAAGCGCTAGAGCACGCACAGCGGGTGCGCCAGGAGGTGGAGAAATTGGTGCTGCGTTGTTCTGGAAAAGACGTGGGCATTGTCACGATTTCCATCGGCCTGGCACAGTTTCCAGTCCACGGATCAACCGTGGAGGCCTTGCTGCTGGCGGCGGACAAAGCGTTATACGAGGCCAAACATGCCGGGCGCAATCGGGTCGTGGTGGCAACCTGAAGCCGGCCGCGTAGCGACCATCGTGGGGGCTACGGTTTTGACGCCGGGCCGCCCCAAGGCTGGACTTGGGGTTTTGCCAAAATGCGCCCCCTCGGGGGGCAGCGCAGTACGCGCAGCGACAAGCGTGGGGGCTCTTTTCACCCCAACATCTTGCGCGGATTCACCCAGTCGTCGAACTGCTGCGCCGTCACAAACCCCAGCGCCAGCGCCGCTTCGCGCAAAGTGCCGCCGTTGGCATGGGCGTGCTTGGCGATTTGGGCAGACTTGTCGTAGCCAATGTGGGGTGTCAGTGCGGTGACCAGCATCAGCGAGCTTTGTACGTAAGCCTCCATGCGCTCTGCGTTGATGGCAATACCGGCCACACAATGCTGGGTGAAACTGCGCATGGCGTCGGCCATCAGGTGAATGCTGTCCTGCACATTCAGCGCAATCAGGGGTTTGTACACATTCAGCTCAAATTGGCCCTGGCTGGCCGCGAAGCCGACGGCCACGTCGTGGCCCATGACCTGCGCACAGACCATGGTTAGTGCCTCCACCTGGGTGGGGTTGACCTTGCCCGGCATGATGGAGCTACCGGGCTCGTTTTGTGGCAACACCAACTCGCCCAAACCGGCGCGCGGACCGCTGCCCATCAGTCGGATGTCATTGCCGATTTTGGTCAGCGCAATGGCCAGCATCCTGAAACTGCCATGCAGCGCCACCAGAGCTTCGTGCCCGGCCATGGCAGCAAATAGATTGTTGGCCTGCACCCACGGCAAGCCCAGTTGCGCGGCATAACCCCCAAACTCCTGGCCCAAGGTCACCGGGGTTGCGTCTTGCCAATGGGTGCGCCCGATCTTGATGACGTCTTTGAAAGCGACGGACTTCAACATCAGCGTTTCGTGCAGCGCGCGCAGAGCCGGCAGGAGCTGGTTGCGCGTGCCCAACCCCGCTGCGATGTGCATGGCTGTGGGGAACACATCGTTGGAAGACTGCCCCAGGTTCACGTCGTCATTGGAGTGCACATTGCGCGCGGACCCGCCCAGATCCGCCGCCCATGGACAACGACGCCAGGCTGGCCACCACTTCATTCACATTCATGTTGCTTTGGGTGCCAGAACCGGTTTGCCAGACTGAGAGTGGAAACTCCACGTCGAACGCCCCAAAGCGCGTTGGCAGGCACTTCGATGGGACCAAAGCTGTCGGTTTCAGTCCGCGTGGTGGTCATTGCAGAAGCTTACTCTTTGCCGGGTAGGTCTTCCAGCAGGTCGGCCAAGTCATTGGCGTGTTCTTCTTCCACCGCCAAAATCGCCTTGACCATGTCGCTGGTGGTGGGGTCGTCGTGGTTGAGAAACCTCACCAGGTCGCGGTAGCTGTCGATGGCAATGCGTTCGGCCACCAGATTCTCGCGAATCATCTCTTCCAGAGAATCGCCGGCCACGTATTCGGCGTGGCTGTGGGTGGTGAGCTCATCGGGTGCAAAGTTGGGTTCGCCGCCCAGTTGGACAATGCGCGCCGCCAGACGGTCGGCGTGGCCCAGTTCTTCGTTGGAGTGTGTCAAGAACTCGGCTGCCACTCCACGCGCATGGATGCCCTTGGCCATGAAATGGTGGCGCCGGTAACGCAACATACAGACCAACTCAGTGGCCAACGCCTCGTTGAGTTTCTGCAGCACCGCGGGGCGGTCGGCACTGTAGCCAGCCGTCACGGATCCCTGTTCCAGGTGTTTGCGTGCAACCGTGCGCAGCTCTTTGGCGTTGTTCGATGCGGGATCTTTGGACATACAGTCTCCGATGGATAGAAAATGAAGCTTGGCGGTTTTTTCCCTGGCCATCTGTGCGCCGTCGAACGCAAGGTCTGGCAACTTTGACGCACCATGTGCGCTGTCGCAGCGTTTATCCCACTTCCCGTCGCGGTTGATATGCCTTGGCATGCCTGCGGACCAGCACTGCTGCCAGAATGACTGCGACGCAATGGACACAGGAGATTTTCATGGCCCACGCATTTGCATCCACGCTCAAATCGTTCACCACCGCATCGGGTAAAACCGGCACGCTGTATTCACTGCCGGCGCTGGCCAAAAAGTTTCCTGCTGTCCACCGCTTGCCGGTGTCCATCCGTATCGTGCTGGAAAGTGTGCTGCGCAATTGCGATGGCAAAAAGGTGACGGCCGAACACGTGGCGCAACTGGCGAACTGGCAGCCGGTGGCAGACCGGTCGCTGGAGATTCCGTTCGTGGTGTCGCGTGTGGTGTTGCAGGACTTTACCGGCGTGCCCCTGTTGGCCGATCTGGCCGCCATGCGCAGCACCGCGTTGCGCCTGGGCAAGAACCCGGCCCGGTGGAGCCCTGGTGCCGGTCGATCTGGTGGTGGACCACTCGGTGATGGTCGACCACTATGGCAAAAGAATTCGCTGGACCTGAACATGAAGCTGGAATTCCAGCGCAACCGCGAGCGCTACGAATTCATGAAGTGGGGAGTACCTGGCGCGGGGTGTGCACAAAGCCAAGAACCTGTATTACCCCGACACGCTGGTCGGCACCGACAGCCACACCACCATGATCAACGGCATCGGTGTGGTCGGTTGGGGCGTGGGCGGCATTGAGGCCGAGGCCGCCATGCTGGGCCAGCCGGTGTATTTTCTGACACCTGACGTGGTGGGTTTTGAGCTGACGGGTTGCCTGCGCGAAGGGGTGACTGCCACCGACCTGGTGCTGACCGTGACCGAAACTCTGCGCCGGCACAAGGTGGTGGGCAAGTTTGTCGAATTTTTTGGCGAGGGCACTCGCACGCTGAGCCTGCCGGACCGCGCCACCATTGCCAACATGGCCCCCGAGTACGGCGCGACCATGGGCTTCTTCCCGGTCGACGAGAAGACCATGGCCTGCTTTGAAGGCACCGGCCGCACCGCGCCGAGCGCGAAGCATTTGAGGCCTATTTCAAGGCACAGGGAATGTTTGGTGTGCCCGCCGCAGGTCAAATTGACTATTCGCAGGTGGTGTCGCTGGACTTGGGACAAGTCACACCCAGCCTGGCCGGCCCCAAGCGCCCGCAGGACCGCATCGAAGGCTGGGCAAGGTGGCCGTTCAGTTCGAATCACTGTTTTCCAAGCCCAGCTCCGAGAATGGTTTTAACCAGCAGGCCGCCGGTTTCCAGACCCGGCACCCGTTGCCAACCCCCGACATCACGGTGGGCCATGGCGACGTGCTGATTGCCGCTATCACCAGTTGCACCAACACCTCCAACCCCAGCGTGTTGCTGGCGGCGGGTCTGCTGGCCAAGAAGGCGGTGGAGGCGGGGCTCAAGGTCCAGCCACACATCAAGACCTCGCTGGCACCGGGCTCGCGCATCGTCACTGAGTACCTGACCGAGACCGGTTTGCTGCCCTACCTGGAAAAAGCTGGGCTTTGCGCTGGCCGGTTATGGCTGCACCACGTGTATTGGCAATGCGGGGGGATCTGACGCCCGAGCTGAATGAGGTCATCACCCAAAACGACCTGGTCTGTGCGGCGGTGCTGTCGGGTAACCCGCAACTTCGAGGCCCGCATCCACCCCAACCTCAAAGCCAATTTCTGGCCAGTCCGCCGCTGGTGGTGGCCTATGCGATTGCCGGCACCATCACCCGCGACCTGATGACTGAGCCGGTGGGCAAAGGCAAGGGGTAAAGACGGCAAGTTAAGAGATGTGTACCTGGGCGACATCTGGCCAACAAGCGAGGAATTGGTGCGTTATTGAAGTTCGCGATGAACGGCCAGGCCTTCCGCCAAAACTACGCCAAGATCGCCACCGAACCCGGCAAGCTGTGGGACAAAGGTCAAAGGTGTCAGGCCAGGCTTACACCTGGCCCGCCAGCACCTACATCGCCCAGCCGCCGTTCTTTAATGATTTTGCTATCAAAAGTGGAGCTACTCAATCAGGTTTTACGGGGGCGAAAGACCAATTTGACTCTGAAGTTTCGGCTGGAAGCGGCTCACCTGAGGCAGTGCATGGCGCACGCATCATGGCCTTGTTTGGCGACTCCATCACCACCGACCACATATCGCCAGCCGGTTCCATCAAGGAAAGTTCACCGGCCGGGCAGTGGCTGTTGGCCAACGGCGTTCAAAAGGCCGATTTCAACTCCTATGGCGCGCGCCGTGGTAACCACGAGGTCATGGTGCGCGGCACCTTTGCTAACGTTCGCATCAAGAACCTCATGCTGCCTGTAGGCCCCGACGGCTCACCCCGGAGGGCGGTATGGTTCCGCACTTCCACGGCGCAGGCGTCGGATCAGTGTCGCAAGAGACTCCCGAAACCGTCTCGATATATGACGCCGCCCTCCGTTACCAGGCCACCGGTACACCGACGGTGGTGTTTGCCGGTGAAGAATACGGCACCGGTTCCAGCCGCGACTGGGCGGCCAAAGGCACGCAGTTGCTGGGCATCAAGGCCGTGGTGGCACGCAGTTTCGAGCGCATCCACCGCGGCAACCTGGTGGGTATGGGCGTGTTGCCGCTGCAGTTCAAGGCGGGCGACAGTTGGCAATCCCCTGGGCGTGACCGGCAACGAGACCATCACCATCGTGCCCGATGCCAACCTGACGCCCCAAAGTGATGCCCAGTTGCATCATCCGGTCCGATGGCAGCCACAGCACCCACACCGTGCTGCTGCGCATCGATACCCCGATCGAGGTGGACTACTACCGCGCCGGTGGCATATTGCCCTTTGTGCTGCGGCAGTTGCTTGCGGACTGATCCGCCGGGTTTACGCCGCCAGCGTGTACGAACTGCTGCTATTGACCGTGTAGGTCTTGTTTTTCACACTGTCCAGCAAGTGCCAGGTGCCGGTGGCGGCGGTGGGTGTAAACCGCATCATCAGGAAGCCTCGTCGTGAGGCATCGGCGAACTTCAGCGTGTCCACCACCCCCCGGAAAATCTGTACAGTCTGGGCCGGTGGGATGGTTGGTAAATACTCTTCCAGCCCTGGCGAGCTGACACCGGGCGTGGCAAATTCCTGACCGACCTTGGTGCCGGTGTAGGTTGTCAGCTCGCTGCACCAGGCGTTATGGGTGTCGCCCGCCAGAACCACCAGGCGCTTGCCCTGTGTGGCGGCCGTGGCCAGCACAATCTCGCGCGCGACCGGGTAACCATCCCAGGCGTCAGGTTGGCAGCCCAGCTTTGGGTTTTTGCTGGTGTCGAGCAGGTCTTTTTGGGCGGCGGTCAGCAGCCCTGGTGCCTGGACTGCGGTGCCCTTCGCGGTCAGGTAGTCGTTGACGGCCTTTTGCCCTGCAGCCTGCCCTGCCGGTGTGGTGTTGGCCGGGTTGGCGGGGTCTATGGTGACCAGCACCGATGCCGGAAACTCCATGCGCCCCATCAACACCTGTTGCCCCAGCACTTGCCACATGGCCTTGGAGTTGCCCATGCGGTGCTGAGCCAGTTCAACTGTTCGTTGCCCAGCATCTGGCGGGTGGCGATGCCAACTCGGACCGGGTCACCGTTGCCGTGGCCGGGTTCAGCAGGTCGTTCACTTCGATCGGTTTGTCACGTGCCAGCAGGCGGGTCTCCAGCATGTGCAGGGACAACAATTGCCCGAAGTCAAAACTGCGGTAGATCTTGCGCAGGTCTGCCATGTCGGGGTGCGGATGGGCAGCCATTCATGGTAGGCCTGCAGGGCCGCCGCAACGCGATCAGCAAACCGGCCTTCGGTGCCTTCGGTGTGGTTCTCTGCGCCATAGACGAAGCTGTCGTTGGCAATTTCATGGTCGTCCCACACCGCAATCATGGCCATGCTGCTGTGCAATTGTTTCAGGTCGGGGTCGCTGCGGTACTGGGCGTAGCGCTGCCGGTAGTTGGCCAGCTTCACACCCTCGGTGGCGGGCAACACAACCCGACCGAGCTTGACGGCGTCGGCTGATGCATAACCGTTGGCGGGGTATTCGTAGATGTAGTCACCCAGGTGAATTGCGTATCTGGCACTGGCCTTGACCGCCTCGTTATAGGCGTGGAAATAACCTGCCGGGTAGTTGGCGCAGCTGAATACCGCCAGTTTGACGTCGGCCACATTGCTGGCCGGCAGGGTGCGGGCGCGCCCCACGGGCGAGACCGCCGCCCGGCCTTGAAGCGGTAGTAATAATTTTGGCCGGCTGTCAGCCCTTTGGCATCCACCTTGGCCGTATAACCCGAGCTGTCGGTGGTCATCACCGTGCCGGATGCCACGACGGTGGCAAGGCGGCGTCCAGCGCAACTTCCCATTGCAGCGCGATGGAGGCGGAGGGCGCGGCGTAGTCGCCCTTTGGCGTGGGTCCACAAAATCACGCTATCGGACAGTGGGTCGCCACTGGCCACGCCGTAGTCAAAACGTACCTCCAGATCACTGCTCCCGCCCCCGCCACAGGCTGAAAGCACCCCGCCCGCAGCGATGGCGGCCGATGCGGAGGCCAGTTTGATGATGAAATCCCTGCGATTGTTGGTAACCATGGTTGTTCCCGAAAAATGGTTGGGGTGAACAAAAAAGGCTATGCACCCATGGAAACCAAGCCTAGTCGGCTGCTGTGACAATAGAGTGTCAAACCTGCGCTCGGGTAGCCGTCTGGCCAGTTGTCAGAATCCGGCACAGTCCTTACGATGGCAGGCCCACGCGTGATAACCAGGAGAACCACCATGATGACCGTCAAACCCAAGACCGTCGCACTGGCGCTGGCGTTTGCCTTGTCAACGGCCAGCAGCTTCGCCACCCAGGGCGTGGGCGCAGATTTCAGTGCCCAGACGGCCCCGGTGCAAGGCTCCAGCCCCCGTTTCATTACCGATTCCCGCAAAGCCGTCTGGGCCGATGCCGTGGTCAACTACTACTACAACCCGTCCAACCAGCCTGCAGGCATCAGCACTGACACCGTGCTCGGCCTGATCCAGGCGGCGGGCCGCAAATGGGAAAACGTGTGCAAAGTGCGCTTCAACTACCTGGGCACCCAGAGCGCTGACCCCGATGTCGAAGCCAGCTTGGAACCATAGATCGGCTCAATGTGATTTTGGCTGGTTGCCGCTGACCGGCGACAAGGCCGGTTTTGACGGTTATGTGTCGTGGTGGTTCCAGGGCAACCCACCCCACCTGGTGGATGCCGACATGGTGCTCAACACGTCGGCCGGCGAGCGTCTGGCCAGTGACCCCAAGGCCCTGGGCGCGTTGATCACCCATGAGATGGGCCACATGTTGGCCATCAGACATTCCGACGTACAGCAGTCGGTCATGTTTGCCAGCCCCTACAACTCTTATGCCTTCCAGAACACGCTGCGGGGTGACGACGCCGCTGCCCGCTAGCCTGTATGGTCCATCCACCTTTGCCGACGCCAACCGGATTTTTAACTGGGCGGAGCAAAGTTTTTACGCAGTTTGTTGCCCCCACGGGCGTCAACTCTCTCGATCTGAGCGGTTACCACTACGGTTCTTCAGCCAGACCAATAGTTATATAGCGGTCAAGGACAACGCGCTGATGTTCTTGCCGGTGGGAGGTATCGTAGCACCGCTTGGCAACGTCGATCAGATACTGCCGGCGGCTGCGGCTGCGGGCTTCTGACTAGCCCGCGGGGCCTGCAGCGCCTCAAAATTGAACTGCTGCACTTTTTGCGACACGTCATTGGCAGCATCACCCAGCGCCTCGCGCAACAAGGCGGAGTTGGCCTGAACCAGTTCAATGGCTTCGGCGTCGCTGTGCACCAGCAGCCCTTCCAGTTGGGCCACCAGGGCAATTTGCAATTGCCGGTCTGCTTTCACTGTTTCCCATCGACACGGGCTCAGAGCCGGGTCTGGCCGGCAAAGTGGCAGCGATTTCGATGACCGCCTGCTGCATCGCCTGCAACTCGGGCTCGAAGCTGGCCACCGCCGTAGTGGTGCCTGGCGGCACGCGCAGTTTGTGTTCGATGATGGCCGCTCCGGCGGCAATCTGTACCAGACCCAGGGTTGCCGCTGCGCCTTTGATACGGTGGGCGATGTGAGTGCCGTGTCATGCTCTTAGCACTCAGCGCGGCACGCAAGGTATCCAGTTCATCCTCGTGAGACTGGGTAAAGCGGCGTAAAGCTCGCAATGCTTCACCGTATTGCCCAGCAGCACCCGCAGCCCTTGCGATACGTCAACACCCGGCAACGCGGCCAAGCGCGCTCGATGGGAGTGACATGCTGAGGTGCGCGCCAGGTGGCCGGGCCCCGAGCAACGGGCTGGCTGACCACTTGCACCGTGGCTGGCGCGGGTAGCCATTTCAGCAAGGTGGTGTAAAGCAGATCAGGCTCCACCGGCTTGGCGACGAAATCGTTCATGCCGGCATCCATACAGGCCTGCCGGTCTTCGCTGAAAACGTTAGCGGTCATGGCCACAATCGGCCTGCTGGACCAGCCCGCCAATTTGCGAATGAGGCGCGTGGCCTCCATGCCGTTCATCTCGGGCATTTGGATGTCCATCAAAATCAGGTCGTACGCCTGTGCCTGCGCCTTGGCCACAGCCTCCCGGCCATCGTCTGCGCGTATCCACGTCCAGCCCTGCGGCGTGCAACAAATCCAGCGCCACTTCGCGGTTGATGGCGTTGTCTTCAGCCAACAAAATACGCGCGGCGCCATGCCGCGCGCAACGCAGCCTGCCCATTGGTGCTCACAGGCACGGCGTTGATCGATTCGACACCCAAACCACGTTGCAGATACGCGGTAAACCAGAAAGTGCTGCCGACTCCAGGCGTGCTATCGGCGCCAGCCTCGCCGCCCATCAGTGTTGCGATGCGCTGGGTGATGACCAGGGCCCAGGCCGGTGCCGCCGTACTTGCGCGAGGTCGAGCTATCGGCTTGCTCAAAAGCCTTGAACAAGCGGTTCATCTGGTCGGGCGCACGCCAATACCACTGTCCTGCACTTCAAAACAAGGTCAGCGCGCTGTCTCTGTCGTGTACGGCACCCGTGCGCTCAGACGGATGCCACCTGCTTCGGTGAACTTGACGGCGTTGCTTGTCAGATTGAGGCAGGGCCTGGCGCAGCCGGGTGGCATCGCCGTGCAGCCACAGGGACAGGGCATCCCCTTCAGTCTCGATCCGCAGACCCTTGGCATGGGCTCGGGTCCGATGATGGATGTGACAGCATCAAAGACCGTGCCCAGGTGGAAGTCGGAATTTTCCAGTTGCAGCTTGCCGGCTTCAATTTTTGACAGGTCCAGAATGTCGTTGATGACGGACAACAGGTGGTTGCCCGCGCGGGATATCTTGTCCAGCCGGTCCGACTGCTCAGGCGTGACGCCGCTGTATTTGAGCAGGTGTGTGAAGCCGATGATCGCGTTCATCGGTGTGCGAATTTCGTGGCTCATGTTGGCCAGGAAATTGGTTTTCGCCACACTGGCGGCCTCGGCCTGTTGGCGTGCCACATGGAGTTCCCGGGTGCGGTTGTCGACCAGTTCTTCCAGGTGGTGCCGGTGTTGGATCAAGCTCCAGGCCGACCCGCTTTTTCTCGGTAATGTCTTCCTTGACCGCGACATAGTGGCTCACCGTGCCGTCGGGCTGGAGCAGGGGGCGTGATGATGGCGAATTCAATGTAGGTGCTGCCATCAGCCCGCTGGTTGTGCAATTCACCTTTCCAGGGCCGCCCCTGAGCCAGCGCGGCCCACATGGCGGTGTAGGTTTCTTTCGGCGTCTTGCCGGACTGCAGGATGCGCGGGTTCTGGCCCAGCACTGCGTCGGTGGTGTAGCCGGTGGCTTGCAAAAACGCCTGGTTCACGTATTCAATTTCCGCCTGGGTATTGGTGATGACAATGCTCTCCGGGCTTTGCTCCACCGCTAGCGCAAGCTTGCGCAACTGCGCCTCACCGGCTTTGCGCGCGGTAATGTCCTGCACCAGTCCCGTAACGCGAACCACACGCCCGCTGGCATCACGCTCTGGAAACCCCTTGACAATGCAGGGGCGCAGCTCGCCGCCGGGTTGTACCGTCACCAGCTCAAGCTCGTAGGGTGTGCTGTCTGACACGGCCTCGCGATTGGCATCCCACAGTTGTTGTGCAGACTGCGGCGTATACAGCGCGCCCTGCCCCTGCAGATTCGGAATGCCCTGTGCCGGATCGCGCCCGAAAATACGAAACATCTCGGGCGACCAGGTCATGGTGGCGGTGTCGACGTCCCACTCAAAACTGGCGATACGCGCCGCCCCTTCCGTTCGTTCCAACATGCGCTTGCGGTGTTGCACGGCCCGTTCCGCCATCACGCGATCAGTGATCTCGGTGTGCGACACCACGGCACCACCGGCATCGATGGACAGTGGGGTCACACTCATCAGAAACCAGCGTTCCGTATGTGGGGCATGGCAGGGGTACTCCAGCCGATAAACGGGCAGGTCACCACTGAGAACCGCCGAAATGCCGTTGTGCGCGGCAACTGCCTCTTCGGAGCCCGGCCCGGTGCTGCTACGGCAGATTTCCAGGTAGTTCTCACCCACCGCAGTATGGGGTACCAGCTGGCCGGGTACGGTGCTGTTTTCCAGCGCGAAAGCGCGCCAGGGCTCATTGACTGCGGTGATCACGCCGTCGCGGTTTAGCACTGCAATTTCAGCGGCCACCGAATCCAGAATCGCATGCCCAAAGGCCTCGCTCTGGCGCAAAGCGGCCTGGTCCAGCGCCTGGTCTTCGAGCAGGCTGAGCAATGCGCGCCGTGAAGCGGCGGTTGCCGCCTGCAGTTCGACCCGCTCACGGATGTCGGTCACGAACACCACCATGTCGCCACCCCCGGTTGGGCGGTACTGCGCGCTGATTTGCACGGCATAGAGGCTGCCGTCTTTGCGCCGGTGGCGGCTGTCAAAACGGTCTGCACCCTGCTTCAAAATGGTTTGTATGTGGGCCGCAGTTTCGGCCTGGGTCTCCACCGCTTCCAGGTCAGCAATGCCCATGCCCAGTAGTTCGGCCTCGGTGTAGCCGCTCATCGTGCAGTAGGCCTCATTCACTTCCAGCAGGCGACCCTGCAGGTCCACGCGCCAAAAGCCATCCATGGCGGTGCGCAGAATCAAAGCCCGCTGCGCGTCGCTCTCCCGCAGCGCACGCTCGGCACACACACGCTCGGTGACATTGCGAATGAAGGCCGCAACACCCACGACCCGGGTGTCGGCGCCTCGTATCGGATTCCAGACAAATTCGTAGTGAATGTCCGCGCCCGGCTGGTGTTGGATCTCGCTGAAGACCTCGGCCTTGAGCGTAGCCGGGTCTTCGGGGCTGGCGCACTGGGTGCCGGCCAGGTTGACGGGTGGGGGCGTGGCCATGCGTTTCAGTCCCCGGCGTCCACAGCGCTTGAATACCGTGGTGGCTGTCCGTGGGCGGCCAGCAGGCTGTTGACCTCCTGCTTGATCGCCAACACCCGGCCCTCGCGGCCCAGCGTGACCTGCTGCCAGCGGCGCAACTCGGCCAATTGCTCGGCCAGGCGGCCATCGGCGCGTTTGCGGTCGGTGATGTCGGTCAATGAAACCACCACAGCGGTGGGCAAGGTACCCGACGGGCCGAAAATCGGCACCGAGCTGATGGACAGCCAGGTCAGATCGGTCGGCGACTTTTGAACACCCATGACCACGTTGGACTGGGGCAAACCGGTGCGCAATGTCTCTGCTCCGGGAAACTTGGTGCGCGGGAAGTGCGATCCGTCTTCATGAATGGTCCGCCAAGATGGATCGAATGTCTGCGAGCCTAGAAGTTGCTCGCCCGTGAGCCCGAGGATGCGCTCGACAGCGGGGTTCCAGGCGGTAATCTTGCCGTCGGCCTGTTGCAACACAACCCCCTCGAACAAAGCGGAAAGAATGGCCTTTGAGCGTTGTTCGCTGGCCAGCAAAGCCGCTTTGGCCCGTTGGCGCTGCACCAGGCGCCACATGGTCTCGGCCACCAGCCGCACGGTCTCGACATCGCGCTCGGTGTAGGGCTCGGGTTTGTTGCCCACGCCCGACATCATGCGCACCAGCCCGCCGTCCATCACCGGCACACTGACCAGGCGCTCCAGATGGGCGTGGCCTTCGGGCAGTCCATGTTTACCGGTGGCAGTGGCGTAGTTGTTGTAGACCACCGGCTGGCGTTGGCGCAGGGCATCGGCCCAAATGCCAGCTTCGCTTACGGGATAGTGGCTGTCAAAGGCGGCCGTGCAGTAGTGTGCCAAGGTGCCGCGTGACCAATTGACCAGCTCAATCGTCTCCTGGTCTTCGTTTACAAAATGGATGAACGCAATGGTGCTGCCGGTCAGCGCCTCCGCCACTTCCTGGCCATATTGCATAAAGGTGGACTCGTCCATCGTTTCGGCTCTCAGCGGCAGGTCGAGCAGGGCGTCCGAGCGGCGGGCCTGCAACTGCAGGTCGGCTTCGTTGCACTTGCGTTCGGTAATGTCGGTGTGTGCACCCAGCAGTCGCAGCGGTTGGCCAGTGGAGTCGTATTCGACCAAACGGCCCAGTGAGAGGATCCATTTCCAGTCACCCGCTTGTGTTTTTTGGCGAAATTCGACGCGGTACTCGCCGGTTACTCCGGCCAGGTAGTCCCGGTAGGCTTTGGCCGCTTGTTCGAAGTCTGCCGGATGCAGGCGTGCCAGCCAGGCGGCATTGGTTTCATGGAAGGTGGCGGGGTCGTAGCCCAGCATCAGGGCGTATTCCGCGGACACCACTGCTTCGCCGGTCTGCACATTCAGGTCATAAACACCCTGGTTGGCCGCGCGCAACGCGAGTTCCAGCCGCTGCTCGCCGGCTTGAGCGCGCGCCATCGCGCTGATGGCCTGGTTTTTTGCAGTATTGGCGTCTTCCATCAGGTTCAATGCCGCAATACGTCCTGTGCGCTGGGCCCCAAGGGCTGCCGCCATCTGGGTTTCGAGTTGCGCCTCGCGCTCGTGCAACACGACCTCCTCATGTTTGCGCGCCGTGATATCCAGGATGCACGACAGCACGTCGTCCGCACCATCCACGATGACGATTTCAGCCGACAAAAGCCCGACGACCCGCTCGCCGGACTTGGTGCGGAAGTTCACTTCACGGGCCACGACCCGTCCTTTCTCAGCCAAAGCTTGGGCGACCACTGCGCGGTCTTCTTCGCGCTCCCAAATGTGCAGGGTTATGGTTGATTGGCCAATTACGTCGGCGCGGCTGTAACCGGTGATTTCCTCGAACTGCCGGTTGGTATCGATGATCACACCGTCGGCCAGCCGGGTGAGGGTGATTGCGTAGGGCGCCAGGTGAAAGGCGCTGCTGAACTTGGCTTGCTCGGTGGCGATTTCCATGACCAGGCGCTGGTTCACCATTACCACCAGGCTGTAGGTCAGCGCAATAAAAAGCATTTGGTAGGTCACCATCACCAGCGCTTGAAGGATATTTGGTTCGAAAAAGTCGCCAGTCAACGCGGGGCCAAAGACATAGTCGACGATGCGCACGATGCTGACCAGGCAATACCCGGCAAAGACCGCGCCAACCCCCCACGCCAGTGGACGCAACACAGGATCGGCGCGAAACCGCAGTAGCCACAGACATTGCCAGAAGAAGACCAGCAAAATTACTGACATAACCAGCACGCGGGAGGACAGATCCGCACGAATCAGTGAAAAGTAAGCCAGGGCCGCGCTGCCCAGCGCCAATAACAGGTAGTTGTGCCATTGCGGACCGGGTTTACGAAAAAATCGCTCCAACCCGTTGTAGGCCAAAACCGCCCCGGCCAGCACGAGGGTGTTGGCCAGAACGATGGAGACCCAGTCCGGTAGCGCGCCCCGCGCCGTGATCAGGCCCAGCCCCACCGTTTGCATCACACAGTTGGCGGCCCAGTACCCCAAGCCCTCAAAACGGCTACGGTTCTGCCGCCAGAGCCGGGCGATAAACACGGTGCAAATCAGGTAGCTGATCACACACAGGAACACGACGGTGCGCATGTCCAAAACCATCATGTCAGTCCCTGCGCGGGCTGTGAATTCGCAAAGTCGACCGCAAACGGCGCGGCCCGCCCCAGTTCGACCGAGAGTGTATTGACCTGCCGCTTGAGCGCGACCATGGCCAGTTCACGGTCCACGGCCACCCGGTTGAAACGTTCCAGCTCGGCATTGTGCTGCGCCAGTTGCGCGGAGGTTCGCTGTAGCTCTACCAGTGCCTGTTGGCGCTCGGTAATGTCGCGGGAAATGCCGTACACCCCAACGACATGGCCTTGGGCGTCATGCATGGGCCCTTTGTTGACCAGAAACGTGCGCAAACCGGCTGCAGTGACAACGGTCTCTTCAAACGTGCAAACGCGATTGCTGCGCATCACTTCCTGGTCATTGGTACTCACCTGCGCTGCATGTTCCGGGAAGAGGCTGGCGGCATCATGGCCCACGATTTGTTCGGCTGTGCGACCTAGTACACGTTCTGCCGCGCGATTCACGAGCAGGTGTTTCCCGGCAACGTCCTTCACAAATATGGCGTCTGTCGAACTATTGACCAAGGCGGCCAGCAATTGGTCCGCCTCGTTCTTTTGGGCCAACAACGCGTATTTTTGGGCCCGCTGGGTTTGGCGCCACAACAGCATCAGCGCCACCAGAATGGCCAACACCGCGGCTCCGGCCACCGTGGCGAGCCAGTAGGTGGACTGCCAGAGCGGAACCATGACCTCCGCGTAGTCGACCTTGGTCAGGATGCGCCAGCTGGTTCCGTCGATCGGGCTATACGCGGTCAACACGTCCACGCCACGGTAGTCCGGTCCCCTGACAGTGCCCGCCCCCTCGGACAGCACTGCCTGCGCCGCGGGCAATGTCGTCCGCGCAATCGGGAGGCGCAAGCCCAGCGTTGTATGGGGGCGATAGCGCAGCGGGTTCAAGTACACCACCGAATCACCCTCGCGGCGCACCAGCAGGGTCTCGGCGCTGGCGCTGGCAGAGGGCCAGGACTGAATGAGGGGAAACAGAAAGTCGGCGGCATGGGTGTGCATCACCACCACCGCCACCACTGCACCCGGATCAGCGCTGGAAGCAACCAAGACCGGCACCGCCCAGTCCTGATGGGCATGGTCATCGGCATCCCACACCAGCTCGCTGCGCTGCACCTTGCCCGTGGCCCTGGCTTGATCCACCAGCGCGCGCAGGGCGGGTGAATCCGCCAGATGGTGGTCCCCACCGAGCACTTTGTGCCCCGCCGCATCAAACAACATGACTGCGTTGAATCGTTGGGATTCCTTCAAATGCTGGAGTCGGGAAAGAATGACAGCGCTCAGTTCGGGATCTGACTTGTTCTGCATCCACTGGTTGATTTGTTCGAACAAGCCCTGGGATGCACTCAGCACCTCTGCGTCGATCTGGCGCTCATCCAGCCAGTTCCTGATTTGCCCCGCCTTGAACTGGGCGATGACCTGCAGGTTCTCATTGGTTTCTGCCTCGATTTGGGGCGTGCGTATCTGCACAAACGTGAAAGTCACCGCCACTACGGCCAGTATCAGTACCACAAACAGAGTCCGGGTGCCTTTGAACTTTACATTTCGAACCTGGGTGTCGTGTGCTGCACCGGCCTGCGCCATCCGCTCGCGCCAGCCCGACAGCAACAGGTACAGCAAAGCGCTGGTCAGCGCGACAAACAGCCCGCCTTTGACGGTGCTGGCGAATGCCACGTGGGCCGCATCGCTAAAGAGGGAGAGCACCACCTGGTCCGAAAACAGGATCCATAGGCCGGCAAACACCGCATACAGGGCCACCGGGCCCAGGGCGGAGCCCAGAGGCGGTGTGCGCTGTGCGGGGCTAGCCGGTTGGGCCGTCATGGTGCGGGTTGCTCTCGATAGGGCGCACTGTAAGCCTTAGCTGGCGTCGCTGTGGCTGTTGGCAATCGCCACATAACCATCAAAGCCCGCCAAAAAGGCATCCACCATATCGGGGTCAAAATGGGTTCCACGGCCTGCCGCGATGATGTCGCGTGCCGCTTCGGCGGTCATGGCAGGCTTGTACACCCGTTGCGAGATCAGGGCGTCAAATACATCGGCCAGCGCCATCAAACGCGCCGCCAGCGGGATGCCCTCGCCGGCCAGGCCGTCAGGGTAGCCGCTGCCATCCCATTTTTCGTGGTGCCAGTGGGCAATTTCTTTGGCAACCTCCAGGAATGGCAACGGCGTGCGAATGTCCTGTTCGGCGTCTTCAATGGCCCGGCTGCCGATCACCGCGTGGGTGCGCATGATCACCATTTCTTCGGGCGTCAGCTTGCCGGGTTTGCGCAAAATATGATCGGGTATGCCGACCTTGCCAATATCGTGCAGTGGAGCGGAACGGGCCACCAGGTCAATGTAGCGGTCGGTCAAGGCTTTGGCAAAGCGGGGGTGGTGCTGCAGATCGGTGGCGAGCCGCTGCACATAGCCTGATGTGCGCTGCAGATGGTTGCCGGTTTCGGGGTCGCGGGTTTCGGCCAAATGCGCCAGCGCACGGATGCTGACGCGTTGCGTCAGGTCGTTTTCGGCCATGCGGCGCGACACCTCGGCCTCGAGTGCGGCATTTTGGTCCCGCATCCAGTCACGGGCTTTTTTGGCTTCGAGTTGGGTTTTGACCCTGGCCATCACCACCAGGGGCGTGATCGGTTTGGTGATGTAGTCGGCCGCTCCCAACTGCAGGCCACGCTCTTCGTCTTGCGCACTGTCCAGCGCGGTCAGAAAAACCACAGGGATGTCAGAGGTCTTCGGGTCGGCGCGCAACTGGTTCAGCACGGCGTAGCCATCCATGCCCGGCATCATCACGTCCAGCAGGATCAGGTCGGGCACGGGATCGCTGGCGGCGATGCGTAAACAGCTCTCGCCGTTGGTGGTCGCCAACACCCGGTACAGCGGGCGCAGCAACTCGTGCAACACACCCAGATTGTTGGGCGAGTCGTCCACAATCAGCACGGTCGCGGCATAGTCTTGCGTCAATGCTTTACCTCCGGGTGACTGTCAGTACGGATGCTGACGTTATGGGTCAAATCGGCAACCTTTGGGATGGCGGTCTTGAGTGCAGATGCCCTCGATCATCATACCCAGATTGGCGGGGTTTGGATACGATCTACGTTGCGGCGCACGCTCTCTTCACAAAAACCGATTTGCTATAAAAATAGGAGCTATTTACGCAATAACCACGTGGGCTAGAGGCCGATTTGGCTTAAGGTTTTTGCTGGAAACGGCCTGCGGCACTGCGTGGGTCAGTTACAAACCTGCGGCGGGACGGTTCCAGTCGCTGATGGACCCCGCTACGATAGCCGGCTTGGCGCAGGGCAATTCTTGTGCGCGCCACCACCACAGTTCCGGGAGATGGTTTGATGCAAAGCCTGCACGAGAAGATGAGCGGGGCAACCGCGTGGCTCTGGCGTATGGTTCTGCTGGTGTTGTCACCGGTGGCCTGGCTGCTGCGCCACCTGCTGGGCAACCTTAGCTGGCAGGCGCCCGGTTGGTTGCAGTGGGCGGGCGAGCGACTGGCACCACTGGGGCGCAAAGCGCAAGACCAGGCGGCGTGGGTGGCGTTAGCGGTTTTGCTGGCCTTGGGCGGTGTCTGGGGCGCCACGCACGGCCCGCAAGGGGGCTGGAAAAACTGGTGGAACTGGCAGACCTTTGATGGCGCGAAGCAGGATGCGCCCAAGATCACCGCCACCGGCATCAGCGTGTTTGGCCCCGAGCGCACGCCTTATGAAGGCGACGCCAAACCCCGCCCCGTGGTGCTGAATTTCTCGGCATCCGCAGCGCCGCTGGCCCGCGTGGGCAAGGAGGCCGTGGATGTGACACTGTCGCCCGCATTGGCCGGCAAGTGGACCTGGGCCACGGTCAACCGCCTGGAGTTTCTTCCGGACCAGGACTGGCCGATTGGCGAGACCTATACCGTGAACCTGGGCGCTAAGGCGCTGGCGCCGCATGTCTCCGCGGATCGCACGCTCACCTTCAAGTCGCCAGCCTTTGCAGTCGATTTCAAGAACGCCACGTTCTACCAGGACCCGGTGCAGGTGACGCTGCGCAAGGCCGTTTTTGATGTGGGCTTTTCGCACCCGGTCAACCCCGAGACGTTTGAGAAGCGCTTGCGTCTGGAGACCGATGGCGCCGCGTCCGGCGTGTTTTCCCAATCGGCTGATGGGCTGAAGTTCACGGTGACCTATGACAAGCTGCGGTTGAACGCATCCGTGCATTCCGAGCCGTTGCCGATTCCACAAGCCTCCGCCAGCATGGCCTTGCGCATCGCGCCGGGTGTGGTGGCGCAGCGCGGCGGCAATGCAACCATGCAGGAAACGGTCAAGGCGGTGGCGATTCCCGGTCTGTTCAGCCTGGATATTGCCGAACTCAAACAAATGATCGTGACGGCCGACAGTGGCGAGCCCGAGAACGTGTTGCAGATCACCGCTGGCATGCCGGTGCATGAGAAGGAAATGGCGCGTGGTGTTAGTGCCTGGCTGTTGCCACAGAAGAACCCCGCCAATGGCAACACGGATGAGGTTTATGCCTGGAGCGACCCCCAAGAAGTGACCGAGGCCGTGCTGAAACAGTCCAAAAAGGTTGCGCTGAATGCCTTGCCGGTGGAGCGTGAAATCAACGAAACCAACGCCTTCAAATTCGCCACCGAACCCGCCCGCTACCTCCTGGTGCGCATCCAAAAGGGCTTGAAGTCTGCGGGCGGCTACCAGCTGGGCGCCACACGCGACGAGATCATTCGAGTCAAACGTTCGGCGCCCGAGCTGGCGATCATGAGTAAGGGCTCCCTGCTGGCCTTGTCGGGCGACAAAAAGCTGCCCATCATCGTGCGTGATTTGCCGGGCGTGAGGTTGGAAATTGGTCGGCTCTTGCCGCAGCAGTTGCAACACCTCATTACCCAGGCGCAGGGCGACATGACCAAGCCTGAGTTTTATGCTGGCATCACGCCCGACAACCTGACCGAGCGTTTTGAGAAGAAGCTGAACTTCAACCAGAAACCCGGCAAGACCCATTACGAGAGCATTGACTTCTCGGAGTATCTGAAGGCCGACGCCTCGGACCGCCGTGGTGTGTTTGTGGTGTCGGTGCAAGGTTTTGACCCCAAGGCGGGCGGTGCCACGGAAGGTGAACAAGAGCCTGACCGCCAGTCCAACCCCGACCAGGAGGGTTATGAGGGTGAAGGCGAACCTCAAGACCCCAGCGAGGTGGTTCCGCCATCACAAATGAAAGACCGCCGCCTGGTCATCGTTACCGATCTGGGCCTGGTCTCCAAGCTCGCGGTAGACGGCATGCGGGATGTGTTTGTGCAGTCCATCGCCAACGGCCAGCCGGTGGCCGGTGCCGCGGTGGAAATCTGGGCGCGCAACGGCAGCGTGTTGTCGACCCAGGTGACCGATGCCACAGGCCGTGCGCGCCTGCCCAGCACGGCCGGCTTGGTGCGTGAAAAAGCACCAGTGGTGCTGGTGGTGAAGAAGGCCGGTGACCTGAGCTTCTTGCCACTGAACCGAGCGGACCGCAATCTGGACCTGTCACGCTTTGATGTCGGCGGCGTGCGTTTTGCCGGTCTGCCGAACCAGATCCAGGCCTACCTGTTCTCGGACCGTGGCATCTACCGCCCTGGCGACACCATGAACATCGGCATCGTCGCCAAGTCCACCAACTGGGCGCAAAAGCTGGCCGATCTGCCGGTGGAGGTGGAAGTGATTGATGCGCGCGGCCTGACCGTGCGGCGTGACAAGCTCAAGCTGGGCGGCAGCGGCATGGCGGAGTTCTCGCACACCACGCAGGATGTATCGCCCACCGGCAACTACACCATCAACCTGAACCTGGCGCGCGACTCCGGCTCGGCCAAGCCCGGCGCGCCCGAATCACCTGCGCAGCGACTGGGCACGGTTAGCGTCAAGGTGCAAGAGTTCATGCCCGACCGCATGAAGGTGTCCGCCAAGCTGTCAACCGAAGTAGCCGAGGGCTGGATATCACCCAAGGATCTGAAGACCCGTGTCAACGTGCAAAACCTGTTTGGCACACCCGCACCGAATCGCCGCGTGGACGCCGCGCTGACGCTGGCGCCCGCCTTCCCGGCCTTCCGCAGCCACCCGGACTACAGCTTCTTTGACCCCAGCCGGGCCAAGGAAAGCTTCGGTGCCGACCTGGAAAAAGGCACGTCTGACGACCAAGGCAATGCCGAGTTTGACCTGGGGCTGCAACGCTACGCCCAGGCCACCTACCAGTTGCATGTGCTGGTCAAGGCCTTCGAGCCCGAGGGTGGGCGCAGCGTGGCGGCCGAGGCCAGCGCCTTGGTGTCGGACCGCCCCTACCTGGTGGGCAGCAAGGCCGATGGCGACTTGGGGTACATCACCCGCAACGGCGTGCGCAATGCCAACTTCATCGCCATCGACCCCAACGCGAAGAAGAAGGCCGTGGGTGATCTGCGCCTGGCGCGTATTGAGCGTAAGGTGGTCTCGGTGTTGGTCAAGCAGCACAACGGCTTGTTCAAGTACGAATCGCGCGCCAAGGAAAGTGTGCTCAAGGAAGAGCCCTTCACCATAGCCGCCAATGGCAGCAATGTGATGCTGGCCACACAGACGCCGGGCAACTTTGCCTATGCCGTACGCGATGCCAATGGCCTGGAGCTGGCGCGGGTGGTCTACAGCGTGGCAGGCACGGGCAACGTGTCGCGCTCGCTGGACCGCAATGCCGAGCTGCAGATGACGCTGAACAGACGAGACTACGAGCCTGGCGACGAGATCGAGATCAGCATCCGCGCGCCCTATGCCGGCGCGGGCCTGATCACCATCGAGCGCGACAAGGTGTTCACCCACAAGTGGTTCATGGCCAAGGACACGGCATCGGTGCAAAAAATCACCTTGCCTAAGGACTTTGAGGGCAATGGTTATGTGTCGGTGCAGTTTGCACGTGACCTGGCATCCAACGAAATCTACATGAGCCCCATGAGTTATGGCGTGGTGCCTTTCGCCACCAGCCTGGCCAAGCGCACCAACCCGATGACGCTGCAAGTGCCCGAACTGATCAAGCCGGGGCAGACTGCCAAGTTCAAGCTGGAATCCAAAGTGCCCAGCCGCGCCGTGTTGTTTGCGGTGGACGAAGGCATCTTGCAGGTGGCGCGTTACCAGGCGCCCGATCCGCTGAAGTTCTTCTTCCAGAAACGGGCGCTGGAAGTCAGCACCCAGCAGACGCTGGATTTGATACTGCCGGAATTCAAGAAGCTGATGCAGGCCGCACCCGGCGGCGATGCTGAAGGCCAGACCGGCAAACACCTGAACCCCTTCAAGCGCCGCACGGACAAACCGGTGGTGTTCTGGTCCGGCGTGGTGGACATCAACGGCAGCCGCGAGTTCAGCTACACCGTGCCGGAAAGCTTCAACGGCAGCCTGCGGGTGATGGCAGTCACCATCAATGACGACACGGTGTCGGCCGCCACCAAGCAAACCGTGGTGCGCGGCGATATTGTGTTGCTGCCCAATGTGCCGGTCGCGATCACCCCCGGCGACGAGGTCGAAATCGGCGTGGGTGTGGCCAACAACACCAAGGGCTCGGGCAAGGATGCGGCGCTGGCCTTGGCCCTGACCGTGTCCCCGGGCCTGGAGGTGGTAGGCCCCGCCACGCAGCAACTCAAGGTGAGTGAGCGCTCGGAGGTGGCCACCAAGTTCCGCGTGCGTGCCAAGCCCGGTGCGCAAGCAGTGCTGGGTTCGGCCAGTGTCATCTTCACCGCCCAGGTGGGGGAGGCCAAGGCCCGCTTGTCCACGGACGTGAGCGTGCGCCCCGCATCGGCCTTTGTCACGCTGGTGCAAACCGGGATGTTCCGTGGCGATGCGGAGATCAAATCGCAGGCCGACATGTACCCCAACTTCAAGCGCAGCGAGGCCGCGTTGTCGTCCTCGCCGTGGGCTTTCTCGACCGGCCTGATGCAGTACCTGGAGGTCTACCCCTACGGTTGCACCGAGCAGATCACCAGCCAGATTTTCCCGGCCGTGCTGCTGGCGGCGCAACCCGGCGTGGCCGAGCAATTGCAAAAGATGAGCCAGCATGGTGCCAAGGCGCCGGACCCCAAAAAATCGTTCGAACGTTACCTGGCCCAGGTGCGTGCGCGGCAAACGGCCGATGGCGGCTTTGCCATGTGGCCGGGCGGGCCGTCGGACCTGTTTGCCACCACCTATGTCGTGAACCTATTGGTGGAGGCCAAGGACCGCAAGTTTGCCGTGCCTAACGACATGTTGCAGCGGGCCAATGTCAACCTGCAGACCCGCATTGCCGAGGTGAACAACCGTTACGACTACACGTGGCGCATCCAGGCCCAGGCCGCCTATTTGTTGACACGCCAGGGCGTGGTGACCACGGCGGCACTGACCAACCTCAACGAGGGCCTGCGGCAAATGACGGCCAGCGCCAGCAATGACAAACAACGCGAGTTGCTGCGCCGCGACCTGGGCGCTGTCTACCTGGCGGCGAGCTTCCAGATGCTCAAGCAAGAGAAGATCGCGCAGGAACTGTTGCAACCCGCGCTGAAAGAATTGCTGGCCAATACCGACCCGTGGAAAGACTGGACCTGGCGCTACTACTACGACCCGCTGGTGCACCAGTCCACCACGGTGCAACTGCTGGCCCAGCATTTCCCGGCGCAGATCAAGACGCTGCCCATGGATTACTGGAGCCGCATGGCCACCGCCATCCGTGAGAACTACTACCAGAGCCTGTCCGCGGCCCGCATGTTGCTCGCCATCGATGCCTTTGCCAACCTGGCGGCCCAGTCGGCTGCGGGCAAGGTGGCGATCAGCGCGGTGAATGCGGCCGGTGTGGCCAAGGCGCTGGAGCTGCCCCAGCAACTGGCGCTGGCCAAGCTGGCCGTGCCGCTGGACAGTACCAAGCTGGTGATGAACAACGGCGGTGAGTTGCCCTTGTTTTACGGCTGGGCCGAGTCCGGTTTTGAGCGCACCGTGCCCAAAGAGGCCGTCAACAAAGGCCTGGAAATCATCCACGAATTTTTGGATGCCAAGGGTACTGTGGTGACGGAAGCCGCCGTGGGTGATGAGCTGACCGTGCGGGTGCGCGTGCGCTCCACCGAGCGCAACGAAGTGCCGCAAGTGGCGCTGGTGGACATACTGCCCGGCGGGCTGGAGCCGGTGTTGTCTGCACCGTCGGACGACGACGCGCCCGACCTGCCCATCTGGCGCCGCCGCCTGGGTGGCAAGAGCAGTTGGAACATCGAATACGCCGATATCCGCGAAGACCGAGTGGTGTTTTACGGCGGCGTGGAAGGCCGGATGAGCGAGGTGACCTACAAGGTGCGCGCCACCAATATCGGTGAATTCATCGTGCCCGCTGCGTATGCAGAAGCCATGTACGAACGCCGCATCTTCGGTCGCTCGGCGGGTGGAAAATTTGTGGTCAAGCCGGCGGGCAAGTGATGCGTGGGTTGCGGCAAGCCATGGCCGCTTTGCACCTCCCCGTTCGGGCTGAGTCGGTCGAAGCCTTTGATGGGGTAGGTGGTGGGCAAGGGCGCCTGGGGCGGCGTGCAAAGACAGGCCTGCTGTGCGCGCTCGCTCTGTTGGCGGTGCTGGTGTTGCCACGCTGGCTGCCCAAGCCACCCTTGTCCAGCCTGGCGCCATCCTCGCGCAGCATCACGGCTGCGGGTGGCGAACTACTGCGGCTGACGCTGGCCTCTGACGAGCAATACCGCCTGTGGACACCGCTGGACGACATTGCCCCGCCCATGCGCGAAGCAGTGCTCTTGTACGAAGACCGCTGGTTCTACTGGCACTTCGGCGTCAACCCTTGGGCCCTGGTGCGGGCCGCAGGGTCCACGGCGGTAGGGCAGCGCCGGATGGGCGGCTCCACCATCACCATGCAACTGGCGCGGCGCGCCTATGGCATCGACAGCCGCGACGTCAAAGGCAAGCTGCGCCAGGTGGCCGCCGCCCTGTGGCTGGAGTTGCGCTACAGCAAGCGTGACATTCTGGAGGCTTATCTCAACGTGGCCCCGTTTGGCGGCAATATTGAAGGTGTGGGCGCCGCCAGCCTGGTGTATTTGCGCAAACCCGCACGCCTGCTGACGGCGGCCGAGGCCCTGAACCTGGCTGTCATTCCGCAGAACCCGCGCAAGCGTGTGGGTGAATTTTCTAGTGGGGGAAATAGCGCATCCGCATCGGTCGAATTACGCGCCGCACGCCAGCGCCTGGTGCAGCGTTGGGTGGCCCAATATCCGGCGGACGTGCGCTTGTTGGAGGCCAACGCTTTGCAGACGCCTTTCAAGACACGCGCCAGCCTGCCCTTCCATGCGCCCCACTTGGTGGACGCCTTGTTGCGCCAAAGCGGCGCGCGCGAGCTGGTGGCCAGCGTGGACCTGCCCACGCAAATGGTGCTGGAGCGGGTCCTGGGCGAATACGTCAAGTCGCGGCACGACGTGGGCATCAACAACGCCTGCGCGCTGCTGGTGGACACGTCCAACTTGCAGGTCAAGGCGCTGGTGGGCTCGGCGGACTACCGCAACGAGGCCATTGCCGGCCAGGTCAATTGCGCGTTGGGTCGGCGTTCACCCGGCTCGACGTTGAAACCTTTTATCTACGGCTTGGCGCTGGACCAGGGACTGATCCACTCGGCCTCCATCCTCAAGGATGCGCCCAGCAGTTATGGTGGTTTTTCCCCCGAGAATTTTGATGGCCGTTTTGCCGGACCGCTGCCCGCGCAAGAGGCCCTGATCCGCAGCCGCAACCTGCCCGCAGTGGACCTGGCCTCCCGCCTGACCCGCCCCAATCTGTACGACTTTCTGAAGTTGGGCGGCGTGCAAAAAATGGCATCCGAGTCCCACTACGGCCTGGCCTTGGCGCTGGGTGGTGGGGAGCTGACGCCCGAAGAGCTGGTGCAGTTCTACGCCATGCTGGCAAACCGGGGTCAGTGGCAGGAGTTGCAGTATCTGGCCGCCTCTAAGCCCGCGCAGCCCCCATTGACCCTGCTCAGTGCCGCCGCGTCCCACATCACGCTGGACATGCTGCGTCAGTCGCCGCGGCCCGACACCTTTGCACCCGCGCGCCCCGCCGTGGCCTGGAAGACCGGCACCTCATGGGGCTTTCGCGATGCCTGGACCGCGGGCGTGTTCGGGCGCTACGCCTTGGTCGTGTGGGTCGGTAATTTCGACGGCTCCAGCAACCCCGCATTGATCGGCATCGAGGCCGCCGCGCCTTTGTTCTTGCGCATCGTTGACGCCTTGCGCGCCGAGCGCCTGGCCCCCGCCGAAATGGCTTTTGCCCAGCCTGCGGACTTGCAAAAGATCGAGGTCTGCGCCGCCAGCGGCGACCTGCCCAACGACGCCTGCAAGGTCCGCCACAGCGCCTGGTTCATCGCCGGCAAGTCCCCCATCCGCCAAAGCACCTTGCACCGCACCGTGCTGGTCGATACGCGCAGCGGCAAACTGGCGTGTGCGCCGGGGCCGCACACCCGCGAAGAGACGTTTGAGTACTGGCCGTCCGACATGCTGGCCCTGTTCAAGCGCGCGGGTTTGCCCTTGCGCCTGCCACCCGGCGGTGAATGCGCCCAAACCGCTATGTTTGAGGGCGCACCCCACATCGTGCTGCCCCTGCGCGGTGTCACCCACATGCAGCGCCTGAACCAGCCGCAGCCAATCCAACTGCGGGCCGAGGCAGGCAATGGCACGGTGTTGCACTGGTTTGCTCAAGATACTCTGTTAGGGCAGAGCCGCCCCGGCGAGACCCTGGCCTGGATACCACCGCAGGCCGGGCGCTACACCCTGCGTGTGGTGGATGCCGATGGGCGATCAGAGACGCGGGAGTTGGCGGTGGAGTTGGTGCAGTAACTTTGCGCCACCGTGTGTGCAGGGCTGGCGGATCGGAAAAGGGCGCTTCAATTTTCAATCTCGGGCCTAGAATCGTTTGAAGCCGGGTGCGGAAGGCCTTGCTCTGGACATCACGTTTGGCTTCCGTCAGAAGAAAGGCAAATAAATGACACGCGTACGAGTTGAGGGCTTCACCATCTCGCTTGACGGATTTGGCGCGGGTCCGAACCAGGGCCTCAACCATCCGCTCGGCGTTGGCGGGACAGATTTGCACCAGTGGGTATTCCCGACACGCACGATCCAACAGACCCTGTTTGGCGCCGATGGAGGCACCACAGGGATCGATGACGACTTTGCTGCGCGGGGCTTCAACAATGTGGGTGCCTGGATTCTCGGGAGGAACATGTTCAGCCCCGATCGTGGACCCTGGCCCGACATGAACTGGAAAGGCTGGTGGGGCGACAACCCACCCTATCATGTCCCCACTTTTATCTTGACCCATCACGCACGCGAGCCCATCGAAATGGAAGGCGGAACGACATTTCACTTCGTCACGGGTGGTATTCACGAGGCGCTTGACCGGGCGCGCGACGCTGCCAAGGACAAGGATGTGCGCATTGGCGGCGGAGCCAACACGATCCAGCAATATCTTCGTGCGGGCCTCATCGATGAGCTGCACGTCGCCATCTCGCCGGTTCTGCTGGGCTCCGGGGAGCGACTGTTCGAGGGGTTGACGCGCGCGCTCTGGGGTACGAATGCGTGCAGTTTGTTGCCTCGGAGAAAGCCACCCATGTGGTCCTGCGGCGTCAAGGGCATGTTGACGACTGACTGCTAATCGGCGATCAGGTGTGTGTGAACTGGCGGTGATTCAGTGGGCCTCGTCAATTGTTTATACGTGGTCCAATGGAACTTGCACCTAAAGGGAGATAGAAGAACATGCCAGCAACCGTTTTTGGCGCGCCAGCCGCCGTCTGCATGCTCAACCGAAGTTCAATGACGTATCGCCTTCGTTTGCGATCTATGCCAACCAGCTCAATATCGCAGGTACCTCCCCGGAAT
The DNA here is from genome assembly GCA_016703945.1 of Candidatus Aalborgicola danicus. GTDB lineage: Bacteria > Pseudomonadota > Gammaproteobacteria > Burkholderiales > Burkholderiaceae_C > Allorhodoferax > Allorhodoferax danicus. Next base: position 65,421 of record JADJBC010000045.1, on the reverse strand, counting down.
CCATTCGGGAGCTTGCCGTCAGGTTTGGTGCGGCCTTTGATTCAATGAGCGATAGCGCTTTGGCGCACAACGTCATGAGCAATATGGGTCTGCTACCCAACACGGACTTGTATTTGGCAGTGGTCGCCTACTTTGCTGCCAACCCCAATGCGCGTGGCCTGGTGGTGTTGCAGATTGGCCAGATCCTCGCAGAACAAGAGTTCGCCACCGGCACCATGGCCCCATACGCAACGGCTGCGGTGGCGTGGAACAACGAAGTGACCAGCGCGTACGCTTTCTCGAGCGATCCTGCCAACGTGGGGTTCAGTACCATAGACTCACCCCCATTTTTTGCCAAAGTTCCTGCCGAAAGCGCCTTGGCGGATGCGATCAAGGCCAACGACAAGGCAACCACATCCGCGAACACGCTGGTTGGCGCAGCAGCCTTGCAAGCCCAAGCCAAGACCCTTGCAGACGCCACCGACGCGGTGGCTTTGGCCGCTGCAGGCCAAACGTCTGCCGCCATGGCTGCGGCTGCCGATGATGCCGCTTTGGCCAGTGCGACAAAAGCCTTCAGCGGTGCGCTTAACGATGCCAGGGTTCAAGTGGCCTACTTCAAGATTGCGGCCGACACGGCCGTTGTGTTGGCGGATAGGTTCGTGATCGCCGCCGCCAACACCCTGACCTCGACCCTGGATGACAGGGACGCAGTGGCGCTCATGGCCCAGGCTATATTGCAGTTGGAACAGGCCAACGCAGTCAGGGCAAAGGTAGGCAGGCAAGCGCAGGCGCTAAGCTCGGCGCTCGCGCCGGAATCGCTGCCGGCCAGCGGAGGCCCCGATATTGCTATCCATTCAGTGCCTCGGCGCTTCACCGGGAATGCTCCGATTGAGCTGGTCGGCCCTCTGGCGGAAGCCCTGATTGAGTCAGCAAGTCTGCTACTCACCCGTAGGCCCCAAATACATAGCTGTTTACGCAATCGCTATAAGGGCTGGAGCCCTAAATCATTCACGTTTCCCCGGTCGCTCCATAGCAACCTCCGAAAGCCGGTAACCCAGCTTCTCGTAGAACGCAGAAACACCATCGCGTCCGGCGCGCAAAACCCACGTCATCTTGTGGTTGTCGCCCATGGCGGCTTGCACCAGTGCGGTGCCGACCCCTTGGCCCCGGTGCTTCTCGTCCACCACCACCATGGAGATGTAGCCGTTAAAGATGCCGTCGGTCAGGGCGCGCAGGAATCCAATGACCTGATTGCCTTGGACGGCGACCAGCGCCACCTGGGATCGTGACACCAGCTCCCGAAAAACCTCAACGTCAGCGACTCTCGGACCCCACGCGTTGGCTGCCAACAGCAACCTTGCCGCTTCGATTTCGTCCGCAAGAATAGGTCGGATCTGCATGCAGTTGGCTACCCCGCCAACCCCACATAGACATTCTGCACATCGTCATTGCCATCAATGGCCGCCAGAAAGGCTTCGACCTCTTCCAGGTCCGCGGCGCTGAGGCTGGCTGGGTCGATCGGGTTCTTGGGCTTGTAACCCAGCTTGGCTGATACCACGGTAAAGCCATGGGCGGGCAGGGCGCGGCTGACGATGTCCAGGTCGGTGGGGTCGGTCAGGAACAAGGCGGGGCCGCCGTCCTCGCCGGGTTCAAAGTCTTGCGCGCCAGCTTCAATGGCAGCCACTTCGGCGTCCGCCCCTGCCGCTGCGGGCTCGGCTTCAATCATGCCCACGTGGTCAAAGTCCCAGGACACTGAGCCGGAGGTGCCGATCTGGCCCTTGCGGAATAACACACGCATCTCGGGTGCGGTGCGGTTGACGTTGTCGGTCAGGCATTCCACCATCACGGCCACGCGATGGGGTGCAAAGCCTTCGTACATCACGTGCTCAAAATGCACCGCCTCGCCGGTTAGGCCGGCCCCCTTTTTGATGGCACGCTCCAGCGTTTCCTTGGGCATGGAGACCTTGCGCGCCTGTTCCAGCACCAAGCGCAGGCGCGAGTTGCCGGCCGGGTCGGCCCCGGCGCGTGCCGCAATCATGATGTCCTTGGCCAAGCGGCCGAACAGTTTGCCCTTGGCATTGGCTGCCAGTTCCTTGCCTTTTGCTTTCCACTGTGCGCCCATGTCGAATCGTCCTTTTATTTAGTGTTGTTGGTTCAGTCCGCCAGCGTGGCGGTTGCGTCGTTGATTTTCGCCATGATCTCGGGCGTCAGTTTCTCCAGCACGGCGACGGCACCCATGTTGTCCTGCAGTTGTGAGAGTTTGGAGGCCCCGGTGATCACGGTGCTGACACGCGGGTTGTGGGCGGTCCAAGCGATGGCGAGCTGGCTCAGGCTGCAGCCCAGCTCGGACGCGACCGCTTCCAGCTTGGACACGGCGGCGTTTTTCGGCTCATCGGTCAGACCCTTGAGCAAGAAGTCCATACCCTTGACCGAGCCACGGCTGCCTTCGGGAATGCCGTTGCGGTATTTGCCGGTCAGCAGGCCGCTGGCCAGCGGGCTCCAGGTGGTCAGGCCCAGGCCGATGTCCTCATACAGGCGGGCATATTCCACCTCCACCCGTTTGCGGCAGAACACGTTGTACTGGGGCTGCTCCATGACCGGCTTGTGCAGGTGGTGGCGCTCAGCAATGTCCCAGGCAGCGCGGATGTCGGCGGCCGACCACTCGCTGGTGCCCCAGTACAGGGCCTTGCCCTGGCTGATCATGTCACTCATGGCCCACACAGTCTCGTCAATGGGGGTGTGCGGGTCGGGGCGGTGGCAATAGACCAGGTCGATAAAGTCGAGCCCCATGCGCTGGAGCGATCCGTCGATGGCCTGCATCAGGTATTTGCGGTTCAGCGTGTCCTTGCGGTTCACGGTATTGCCGTCGCGTGACAGGCCCCAATAGAACTTGGTGGACACCACGTAGTTCAGGCGCGGCCAGTTGAGGGCCTTGATGGCCTCGCCCATCACGGTTTCACTCTTGCCCAGCGCGTAGACCTCGGCGTTGTCGAAAAAATTGACACCGGCGTCCATGGCGGCGGCCAGCATTTCACGGGCGGCGGCCACGTCCACCTGGTTGTGGTAAGTGACCCAAGAGCCCAGGGATAACACGCTTACTTGCAGGCCACTGCGGCCAAGACGGCGATATTGCATAAACTCAACCTTTGTATGGAAAACACATCACGATTCAAATCACTGGGTGCCGATGGTGCCATGAAATGACACGCTCCTTAAACCTGACCGTCAAGATCACAGCGTTGGCCGCCGTGCTGGTGCTGGCCGCCTGCGGCTCGGCACCGCCCCTACAGCCCCGCTCAGACGCCCCAAGCTGGCAGGAGCCAGCGGCCCGCCTGACGCTGGACCAGGCCCACGACGTCACTATTTATGCCCTCAGCCTGGTGGGCACACCCTACCGCCATGGTGGCAACACGCCCGAGGCCGGTTTTGACTGCAGTGGCCTGATTGGCCACGTTTACAAAACCCGGGGCGGGCTGCAAATGCCACGCACGGTGGCCCGCTTGCAGGATGCCGGGCAAAGCGTACCCGCCGCGCAATTGCGCTCGGGGGACCTGGTGATTTTTCGCCAGCGCGGCGAAGCCACCCATGCCGGCATCTACGTGGGGGCAGACCGTTTTGTGCATGCGCCATCGACCGGCGGCGAAGTTCGCCTGGACAACCTGCGCTCCAAATACTGGGCTGCACAGCAGGTGGCCTATCGTCGGCCTTGACACCTGTTTATGATGCCCGTAGCCCACTGGCTCGCCACGAACTCTCTTAGGAAACCTTCATGAAAAAACGCGATTTCTTGACCGCCTCGGCCTTCGCCAGTGTGATACCCATGTCCCAGGCGACCCCATTGAAGACCAGCCAGGAAGGGCCAGTCCTGTTGACGGTGAGCGGCGTTATTGGAAAAAGCAACCGCGGACCGCTGGACCCGGCGCTGGACCAGATGATGGTCAAACAAGGCATTGCGTTTGACCGTGCCATGGTGTTTGACGCGTCAACCCTTTATCGCATGCCCAGTGTTCAGATTCAGCCAACGCTGGAGTACGACGCCAAGGTGCACACCTTGTCCGGGCCGCTGATCAGCACCGTCTTGTCGGCGGCGGGGGTTGCGCTGACAAAACCATTGTCCATTGTTCTACGGGCGGTGGATGGCTACAACGTTGCCGTCAGTCTTGCCGACCTGCAAACTTACCGTATGGTCCTGGCCACCCACATGGACGGGCGGCCCTTGGCCTTGGGCGGCTTGGGGCCGCTGTGGGCGGTGCTGGATGCTGATCGCGTGGCCCCGTTTAAGGACAAACCCTTGAAAGAACGATTTGCCCTGTGCCCATGGGGGCTTTACCACATCGGGGTGCTATCAAAGCAGTAGCTGCTTGCGCTTTGTTCTCGTGGGCTAGAGGCCGATTTGACCAGAATTTTCTCAGCGTCGTCATAAAACCTGGGAGCAGACCGCCTGAGGGAGCAAAAGCGAAAGTCGACAAAGCGAAACGAGAGCCTTGTCTTATTGCACCGGGTTGTTGTATGGTGCGTTCTTGGTCCCTGACAACCTGAACGGAAATCACTATGGCAGACCCTGAGGCCGCGCGGTTGACCCAACTGCGCAACATCCAAAGCAAGACCGGCAGAACGATAGCCCAACTGCACGCTGCCGTGGCCGCTAGCGGACTTGAAAAAGTGGGCGAACGGCGCTCTTGGCTGATGGAGCAATTCGCGCTGGGGTATGGTGATGCCAACGCCGTAGCACTCTCCTACGGCAAGCCCTTGCCAGCGCTCGAAGGCAGCGCGGCCGCACCAGCACAAACGGAGCAGGACGATCCGCTGGCCGCCATTTACGCTGGGGCCAAGGCGCACTTGCGCCCCTTGCACGTGGCGGTGCTGGAGATGGTGCGCGGTTTTGGGCCCTTCGAGGAAGCTCCCAAGAAGAGTTACACCAGTTTGCGCCGAAAGAAGCAGTTCGCCATGGTTGGCCCCGCCACCAAGGATTTGCTGGAAATCGGTTTGAATATCAAATCACTGGCGCCAGCCGAACGCCTCAGGGCCCTGCCAGCAGGGGGCATGTGCCAATATGCGGTTCGCATTGCAGCCACTGCCGAGCTTGATCCGCAGTTGCGGCAATGGCTCAAGGCCGCCTACGACGCAGCAGGGTAGGCCTTACGTTGGCACATTGCACCATGCGGACTTTGGCTTTTTTGTTGTTCTTCATGACTGGTCTGCTGGTGGGTCAACCAACGGATGCAGCGCAGGAAGTCAGGCGCGATTGCGACTCCTGTCGTTTTCAAGTCAAGACGCTGGACGTCCCTTTCAGCCTGATTGGCACCTGGTTGTTCACCCGCGATGACCAGGCGCAGAACAAAGACATCGACCTCGACACCCGTACCTGGACCGTCATCAAGGCGCCTGGCCCCTGGAAGAATGCCTACGCGGATGGCAAGGTGTTTTCAATCGGCTGGTACCGTGCGGTCTTTGAATTCTCGCCCGATCTGGTCGGACAGGAGGTGGTGCTGTTGGTGTCGCCCTACATGGCCAGGGCCACGGTTTACCTGGACGGCGTCGACATCTATCAGCGCCCCAATGCCGCCAGCGACGAGCGCTACTACTCCATTCAACCGATTCCGATTCGGTTCAAGGTGTCCAATAGTCGGCATGTCTTTGCGCTGCGGCTGGACACCCAGTTGATGACCGGCATTTACCACTTGCCGTTTGAACTGCGAAAGTTTCAGCCCCAAGACCCCGGCCTGATCTGGGAGCAATTCCATGGTGCAGAACTCAGGCTGCTTGCGGCCACACTGACCTTCACTTTCGGCGCGTTTTTTCTGCTGGTGTACTGGAAAACGCGCCACGGCCTGTATGTGTATGCGGCTTTGACCAGCCTGGCCATCACACCGTTTTTTGTCGTGCCGACGGACTATATGCTGCGGTTTTTTCCGCCGGAACCACTGTTCTACCTGCACTATCCGGGCCTGATTTTTGGCTACTTTATCTACCGTTTCAGCCAGTACTTTCATCGCTTCACGCCGCGCATCAATACCGTGACTGGCGTGCTGTTTGGCATCACCAGTGTCACCATCGCCGTGATGGCCGTGGCTCCGAACCTGGAGCTTTTTCAGAAGGTACGCGTCGTTCACCTGAGCTTGTTGCTGTTCCTTGCATTGGGTGCAGGTTATATGTTCGCTTTCGGTGTTTTGAATAAGCAGCCGGGGTCCAGAATCATGTTTGGCGGCATGCTGGTTTTCCTGGCCACCGGAATCAACGACTTCCTGCTCGCCGTGGGACAGATCAACTCGGTGGTGACCATGGTCGGCGGAATTTTTGTCTTTGTGTCCGCCATGTTGTTTGTCACCTGCGTGATTTTTTCCAACACCTTTCGGGAAAACAAACGCCTGGTGGGCACCCTTGGAACGCTCAACAAGCACCTGGAAGACCTCAATACACACCTGGAAGAAATGGTGGCCGACCGCACCCGTGATCTGGACGTGGCCAACAAGGACCTCAGTACCTCGTTCGAGCAGCTCCGGATGGCCAAGGACGAGTTGGTACGCAGCGAGAAGCTGGCCGCACTTGGCGCGCTGGTAGCCGGTATTGCACACGAACTCAACACGCCCATTGGCAATGGCTTGATGGCGATCTCCACCCTGCGTGATGAACTGCTTACTTTCCGAAAGGATATGGCGTCCAAGGGCTTGCAGCGCAAGACGTTTGACAATTTCCTCATCACCATAGACACCGCCTCCGACATTACCAACCGCAGTTTGAGCCGCAGCGCAGAACTGGTGAGAAGCTTCAAACAGTTGTCCATTGACCAGGCAACGGACGCCCGCCGCCGCTTTTCTGTAAAAGAGCAGGTCGCTGGAGTCTTGCTCATGCTCAAGCCCACCCTGAACAGGACGCCCTACCAAATTGAGACCTTCATTGCCCCGGATATGACCATGGACAGCTACCCCGGCGCGCTGGTGCAAGTCGTCACCAACCTGGTGAACAACGCCTTGGTGCACGGATTTGACGGGCGTGACCATGGGCATATCCGCATACAGATCGAGCCCGCAGGCCCGGGCTATATGGTGATGCGTTTTGCCGACGATGGCAAAGGCATTGCGGAAGACGTCTTGCCCCGTATTTTTGATCCTTTCTTTACCACCAAGATGGGCCAAGGGGGTTCGGGTCTGGGCCTGCACATCACCTACAACGCCGTCACCATCACCCTGGGAGGAACGCTTCACGTGGAGAGCCGCCCAGGCAACGGAACCGCGTTCACGATGACCCTGCCATTGTGCGCACCGTCTCCTGTCAAACCAGACGCGCTGGCCCCATCGGGGTAGTGGTGGCCGCCGCTTACGCTTTATTCTCGGGGGTAGCGGGCGAATGGACCACAATCTCTACGGCGCAGTCATAAAACGTGGGGCCAGCGCCCATATCGGTCAGGCGCTGGCTGGTTAGCTGGTTCACATTGGTCCCGGCCAGGCCAAACTTGCGCCACCAGACCCCCAGGCCGTTGACCACACCGGGGCGCGCACGTTTGGACACCACGGCCTTGCACAGGTATTCACCCCGGGTGTTGAAGACACGCACCACGTCGCCGCTTGTGATGGAGCGGGCCTGGGCGTCGCTGCTGTGTATTTCCACAATCGGTTCGCCTTCGATATCCCTCAGGCTTTTGACGTTGACAAAGCTCGAATTCAGGAAGTTGCGGGCCGGCGGTGAGATCATGGCCAGTGGGTAGGCTGCAGTGGCACCTGCCACTTCGTAATTCGGCAGGTGATCGGGCAGACCGTCCTGCCCCAGCGCCTGCAGCCTTTTGCTGAAAAATTCACATCGACCGGAGGGGGTAGGAAAGCCGCCTTGGGCAAACGGTGCGTCGGCCATTTTGAGCGGGGCAAAACCCTGGCGCAGCAGCGCATCGAAATCCACTGCCGATCCATAGGCAGTACGGCACAGGCTTTCGTCGTCTTGCGAGAAACACGGGTCGGTAAAACCCATGCGGGCCGCCAGCTCGCGGAAAATCTGCGTATTGGGCTTGGCCTCGCCCACCGGGGCAATGGCCGGGCGGTTCAGCAGCACATCGGTGTGGCCGTAACTCAGGTGCACGTCCCAGTGCTCCAGTTGGGTCGTGGCCGGCAGTATGTAGTCGGCGTAGTCGGCGGTGTCGGTCTGAAAGTGCTCCAGCACCACGGTGAACAGGTCCTCGCGGGCAAAACCCTGCACCACCTTGCTGGAATCGGGCGCTACCGCCACCGGGTTGCTGTTGTAGACCACCAGGGCTTCAATCGCCGGGCCAAACTCCGGGGACGCCGGGCGCAGCAGGTCGTCGCCGATGGTCACCATATTGATGGCACGAGGCGTGCGCCCAGCCAGCAGGTCGGGGCGCTCCAGCGCGGCACGCGCCACCGGAAACTGCCCCGAGCTCGACAACAATACGCCGCCCGCACGGTGGCGCCAAGCGCCGGTCAGCGCCGGCAGGCAAGCAATCGCGCGCACGGCGTTGCCACCACCGCGGACGCGTTGCAGGCCGTAGTTCATTCGGATGGCGGCAGGCTCGTTGCGCTGCATGCACCCGCCGTAATCCCGTGCCAGCGACCTGATCTGTTCGACGGCAATGCCACACACCGCCGCCGCCCGTTCGGGTGTCCACTGCAGTGCCCGCGCACGCAGGGCGTCCCAGCCCACCGTGAAGTTCGCCAGGTAGTCGTGGTCCAACCAGTTGTTGACGATCAGCTCGTGCATCACCGCCAGGGCCAGCGCGGCGTCGGTGCCGGGCAGCAGGGCGATGTGTTCGTGGCACTTGTCGGCCGTTTCAGACTTGCGCGGGTCTATACAAATGAGTTTGGCCCCATTGCGCTTGGCCACCTGGGCGTAGCGCCAGAAATGCAGGTTGCTGGTGATGGAATTGCTGCCCCAGATGATGATGAGCTTGGACTCGGCAAAAAACTCCACACGCATGCCCACCTTGCCACCCAAAGTGTGGGTCAGGCCAGTGCCGCCAGCCGTGGCGCAGATGGTGCGGTTCAGAAACGAAGCCCCCAACTGGTTGAAAAACCGTGCCGCAATACTTTCACTCTGCACCAGCCCCATGGTGCCAGCGTAGCTGTAGGGAAGAATGGCCTGTGCCGCATCCGGTCCACGTGCGGCAATGGTGCTGAGTCGTGCCGCAATGTCGGCCAGCGCAGCCTCCCAACTGACACGTTCAAACTGGCCCGAACCTTTGGGGCCTGTGCGTTTGAGCGGGTGCAGGATGCGCTCTGGGTGGTAGGTGCGCTCCGTGTAGCGCGAGACCTTGGTGCACAGGGCGCCGTCGGTGTGGGGGTGGGCCGGGTTGCCGTGTACCTTGGTGGCCACACCGTCCTGCACCGTAGTCACCAGCGAGCAGGTGTCGGGGCAGTCGTGGGGGCAGGCGCCAATGACGTCGTGTGTTGGGTGGATAGCAATAAAAGTGGTTGAATCAGGCATGGGCGCCATGGTAAGGCCAGCAGCGCAATAATGCAGGTTGGTCCTGCTTTTTGCCCACTACAACTTACGAGACCGACATGAAGCTCATTGACGACCTGGTTTCCGCAGCTCCCAGCATCGCGTCCATCCGGCGCGATATCCACGCGCACCCCGAGTTGTGTTTTGAGGAACAACGCACGGCCGATCTGGTGGCGACCCAATTGACGCAGTGGGGCATTCCTGTACACCGAGGTATGGGCACCACGGGTGTGGTGGGCATTGTCAAGGCCGGCTCCTCCGACCGGGCCATAGGACTGCGCGCCGACATGGATGCCCTGCCGATGCAGGAGTTCAACACCTTTGCACACGCCAGCCGACACGCCGGAAAAATGCACGCCTGCGGCCATGATGGCCACACGGCGATGCTGCTGGCGGCGGCCCAGCAGTTCGCCCGGCAGAGTAACTTTGACGGCACGGTGTATCTGATTTTTCAACCGGCCGAAGAAGGCGGCGGCGGCGCCCGCGAGATGATCAAGGACGGGTTGTTCGAGCAGTTCCCGATGGAGGCGGTGTTTGGCATGCACAACTGGCCGGGCTCCGAGGTCGGCAAGTTCGCGGTCAGTGCCGGGCCGGTCATGGCGTCGAGCAACGAATTCAAGATCACGATCCGCGGCAAGGGTGGTCACGCCGCCATGCCCCACAACGCGCTGGACCCGGTGCCCGTGGCCTGCCAGATGGTGCAGGCCTTTCAAACCATCATCAGCCGCAACAAGAAGCCCATTGATGCGGGTGTTATCTCGGTCACCATGATCCATGCGGGTGAGGCTACCAACGTCATTCCCGACAGTTGTGAATTGCAAGGCACGGTGCGCACCTTCAGCGTTGCGGTGCTGGACATGATCGAGCAACGCATGAGCGAGATTGCCCGCCACACCGCAGCCGCCTTTGGCATGGAATGCAGTTTTGAGTTTGTGCGCAACTACCCGCCCACCATCAACTCGGCCAAAGAGGCGGAGTTTGCCCGCAAGGTCATGGCCAGCATCGTCGGTGAGGCCCATGTGCAGGCCCAGGAGCCGACCATGGGCGCCGAAGACTTTGCGTACATGTTGATGGCCAAACCGGGGTGTTACGCCTTTATCGCCAATGGCGACGGGACACACCGCGAGATGGGCCACGGCGGCGGCCCCTGCATGCTGCACAACCCCAGCTACGACTTCAACGACGAATTGATTCCGTTGGGGGCCACCTACTGGGTGCGCCTGGCAGAAGCGTGGCTGGCGCCCACCGAAGACTAGCCGCCATGCTGGTCGCCAGGCGTGCTGGACTCCTGCCCAACGGGGCGCGTTTCGCGTTCGGGCGGCCCTATAGTGAAACTTAGTATGATGCGGGAAACAACGAAATAGGGATTGAACCGTGACCAGCTGGAGTGAATTGAATTCCCGCGAGAAGCCCCGGGGCTTGCCGGACGCCATCCAGCGCCAGATGGCTTCTGGTGTCAGCCGGTACGTGTTCGTTCATCAAGATGTTGAGGTAGACGACCCGGCCATCGACGCGTCCGGGCGTTTTTTTGTTTCCCCGCGTGAATACGGTTTCTCGATCCGAGGTTTTCGGGGTGGCAAAACGGCCTGGGCGAGGGATTTTGGCAACGGCACCATGCTGGTGGTCAACGCCGAGGGCACCTCGCATGTGTTGTCGCCCAAACTTCCGTCACGGGTTTTGTTTGTTGCCGAAGACGGCAGTGTGTTGCAGGACACGGGCCTTGCGGAGCGCCCTGCGGCCCGGATTCCGGATCTGACCACAGTTCGCTTGACCATCAATGCCACCTTTGACCTGCACGGCGAGAGCCCGGAAGTGGCCCGCACCTTGTTGATGCGCATGGTGGACCGAGCCGTCCTTAGTGGCCCAAGCCCCGGTGAATCCGCTGCCGTGGTGGTAGATCACATGTTTGAGTCCAGTGCGGTTCTGGGCAGCGAGCACCGCCGCTCCAGCGACACCGACTTTTCGCAGTTGCTCGATATCTAGAAATGGCCCCCACGCTCCGCTACGTGGGTCTCAGGCCGGAAAACGCACAGCAGCCAGTTGCAGCAGGCCGTCAAAAATCAGGTTGTCCACCAGCTCAAAGGGTATCGACATGCTCGGTGCCATCTTCCAGCCCGCGCCACCCGTCATCACACACTTGGGCTCGGCGTTGCAGTGCATGCGCACATGCTGCACCATGCGTTCCACAGCCCCTGCAATCGCATAGGTGCCGCCGCTGGTCAGGGCGTCGCTGGTGTTGGTGGGGAACTCGCGTACCTCGCCGGTGGGCACGTGTAATCCCGCGGTGCCCGACTCCAGCGCGCGCAGCATGATGCCGTGGCCCGGCAAGATCAGCCCGCCCAGAAATTTACCGCTCGCATCCAGCGCTTCCACGGTGACCGCGGTGCCCACCATCACGACCACCATGGGACGTGGTGCACCCTGAGACAACATGCGGTGGTAGGCGCCAATCATGGCGACCCAGCGGTCCGATCCCAAACGGGTGGGGTGGTCATAACCATTGCGCAGCCCGGCCTCGGCTTCGCTGGCCACTACCCATTGCGGGGACACATCCCAGGCATCGAGTTGTTCCTGCAAGCGACGCTTGACGGCGTCGGCCGCCACCGCACAACCCAGAATCTGGTTTGGGGGGAGCAGACCCCGCCAGGCACCTTCGGCCAGTTTTTCAATGTTCTCCAGAAATTCCGCACCTTGGGCCATCAATGGGGCGTCGGGTCGGGGGGATGCGTACTGCGCCCACTTCAGGCGCGTGTTGCCAATATCGAGTGCAAGAAAAGTCATGCGCCATTATCCTTGGCGCCACGGCAGACCTCGCATGCGCCAGCCTCCCTTGTAACCGCGATGGGCATTGGCATCCGGGTCACCTTCAAAACCTTCCAGAATGTTGTAGGCCTCCAGACCGAGCTCGGTGGCACGTTTGGCCGCTGCAATGGAGCGTACACCGCTGCGGCACAACAGCAGCGCTTTTTTGCCGGATGGAACGGCGGCGCGCAGGCCTTCGTCAAAACCGGCGTTCATGGCCATGCCCGGCCATTGTTTCCACGCAAGGGCGACCGCACCGGGCACGAACCCTACCCACTCACGCTCGGCATCGGTGCGCACATCCACCAATACGGCGTCGCCGGCTTGCCACCAGGCATAGGCCAGGCCGGTGGTGATATCACCCGCGTACCCGGCAGCCACACGCATTTCTTGAACACCCATGCCTTCGGCATCGTGGCGCACCCCGGAACTCAGGTTGGCTGGCACCGCTTCGTCAATTCGCTTGGGTTTGGGCAGATGCAGCGCGGCCATGATGGCCTTGAATTCTTCCAGCGACTTGCCTGCCACGCGCGGGTTGTCGCGGCGCTCGGCGGCAATGCTGCTGTGCGTGCGGCCCTGGTAATCATGCCCTGGCCAGACCGTGGTCGCATCTGGCAGCTTGAACAAAATTTGGGTCAGCGAGTGGTACATGACCTCGGCGCTGCCAGACTGAAAGTCGGTGCGGCCACAGCCATTGATCAGCAGGGTGTCACCCGTGAAAACATGGTCACGCCAGACAAAACTCATGCTCCCGGCGGTGTGTCCGGGTGTGTGCAGCGCCCGGATGACCTCATTGCCAAAGCGCAGCAGGTCGCCGTCCACCAACTGCATCGCCGCCGTGCGGATGCCGCAGGCCTGGGGCGCAGCCGTTTGGGCACCGGTGTGTTCGGCCAGCAGCCCGGCACTGGTGATATGGTCGGCGTGGGCATGGGTCTCCACCGTCCACAACAGTGTGAGCCCATACTGGCGCACGACGGCCAGGTCGCGTTCCAGTTGTTCGTCCACCGGGTCGATGATGACGGCTTCCCGCGTGGCCTCGTCAAACACCAGGTAGGTGTAGGTGCTGGAGGCGCGGTCAAATAGCTGTATCGGTTGCATGGTGTTCTCTCAAACAATGTGTTGCCGGGCAAGGAGCGGCGGGTCCCAACTTTAATGGATTTGACCAGTGGACCCGGCGTTGCTAAATGCCGCGGCGTAAGTCACGGTAAGGCCAAATGGTTTACAGTTGACGTTTACGTAAACGTCAACTGCGCCAGAGCGATAGGCACAGTGATCTAGGAGCACACTTATGACTGACCTGTCCGCAGAGTTCAAAGCCTTGGCCAATTACCGCCCCGCCAACAAAGTCCGGTTTGTCACGGCCGCCAGCCTGTTCGACGGGCACGACGCGGCCATCAACATCATGCGCCGCATCCTGCAAAGCATGGGCGCCGAGGTCATCCATCTGGGCCACAACCGCAGCGTCGATGAGGTGGTGACCGCCGCTCTGCAGGAAGACGCGCAGGGCATCGCCATCAGCTCCTACCAGGGCGGTCATGTCGAATATTTCAAATACATGGTGGACTTGCTCAAACAACGCGGCGGCGCCCACATCCAGGTGTTTGGCGGCGGTGGCGGCGTGATCGTGCCCAGCGAGATTGCTGAACTGCAAGCCTATGGCGTGACCCGCATCTACAGCCCCGAAGACGGCCAGCGTATGGGCCTGGCCGGCATGATTGGTGAAATGGTGATGCGTTGTGACAAGGACCTGACGGGTTTCGCTCCCGCCACTTTGGATGCGATTCAGGGACACACCACAGCATCCTGGCGTGCGTTGGCGCAACTCATCACCGCTCTGGAAAGTTCGGAAGGAAAACACCCGCTAGCCCTCGAATTGCGGGCTCAGGCTGCTACAAAAAAGATACCGGTGTTGGGTATTACCGGAACTGGTGGCGCGGGCAAATCGTCGCTGACTGACGAGCTGATCCGCCGTTTGCGGCTGGACCTGGGCGACACGCTGCGCCTGGCGCTAATCAGCATTGACCCCAGTCGTCGCAAGAGTGGCGGGGCGCTTCTGGGTGACCGCATCCGCATGAACGCCATCAGTCCTTGGAAGAAACAGGCCCCCACGCTCCCCTCTGCGAGTGGTTCGCTGCCCCCCGAGGGGGAAGGTATCGCCTTGGGGCGGCCCGGCGGCGATACCGGCGAGCGCGTCTTCATGCGCAGTCTGGCCACGCGCGACTTTGGCAGTGAAATCAGCCAAGCCCTGCCGGATGTGATTGCCGCCTGCAAGGTGGCCGGTTTTGACGCCATCGTCGTCGAGACCTCCGGCATTGGCCAGGGTGATGCGGCCATCGTGCCGCTGGTCGATATTCCCATGTATGTGATGACGCCCGAGTTCGGCGCCGCCAGCCAGCTGGAAAAAATCGACATGCTGGACTTTGCCGAGTTTGTCGCCATCAACAAGTTTGACCGCAAAGGCGCCAGCGACGCACTGCGCGACGTGGCCAAGCAGGTGCAACGCAACAAGGAGGCCTGGACCACACCGCCCGAGCAGATGCCGGTGTTTGGCACCATGGCTGCGCGCTTCAATGACGATGGGGTGACGGCCCTGTACCAGGCCTTGCTACCGCGTTTGCAGGAGCTGGGCTTGTCCGTGACCGGAGGCGGTGTGTTGCCCAGGGTTAACGTGCGCCACAGCAGCAACCAGACACCGGTGGTGCCCGCCGCGCGCACACGCTACCTGGCCGAAATTACTGACACCGTGCGCGGCTACAAGCAGCAGGCCCGCGCCCAGGCCAGACTGGCCCGCGAGATCCAGCAACTGAGCGAAACCGCTCGCATGCTGCTGGACGACGATGCCACGCGCGATGGTGCCAAGAACACCGTGCTGCGTCTTGCAACCGAGCGCACCGAGCGCCAGGACCCCGCCGCCAAAAAGCTGGTCGCCCAGTGGCCCGAAATGCAGAAGGCCTACGCCGGTGACGAATACGTCGTCAAGATCCGCGACAAGGAACTGCGCACGGCGCTGACCACCAAGTCGCTGAGTGGCACCACGATCCGCAAGGTGGCCCTGCCCACCTACGAGGACCATGGCGAAATCCTGAAGTGGCTGATGCTGGACAACGTGCCCGGCAGCTACCCCTACACCGCTGGCACCTTTGCCTTCAAACGCGAGGGCGAGGACCCAACCCGCATGTTCGCGGGCGAGGGCGACGCTTTCCGCACCAACCGCCGTTTCAAGCTGCTGTCCAGTGGCATGGCGGCCAAGCGCCTGTCTACCGCGTTTGACTCGGTCACGCTGTATGGCAACGACCCCGATCCGCGTCCGGACATTTACGGCAAGGTCGGCAACAGCGGCGTGTCCATTGCCACGCTGGACGACCTGAAGGTGCTGTACGGCGGCTTCGACTTGTGCAACCCCGCCACCAGCGTGTCCATGACCATCAACGGCCCGGCGCCGTCGATTCTGGCGATGTTCATGAATGCGGCCATCGACCAGAACCTGGAGAAGTTCCAGGCCGACAACGGCCGCCAGCCCACCGATACTGAAAGCCTCAAGATCCGCGAATGGGTGCTGGCCAATGTGCGCGGCACCGTGCAGGCCGACATCCTGAAGGAAGACCAGGGCCAGAACACCTGCATCTTCTCGACCGAGTTCAGCCTGAAGGTCATGGGCGACATCGCCGAGTATTTTGTGCACCACAACGTGCGCAACTTCTACTCAGTGTCGATTTCCGGCTATCACATTGCCGAAGCCGGTGCCAACCCGATCAGCCAGCTGGCCTTCACGCTGAGCAACGGATTCACGCTGGTCGAAGCCTATCTGGCGCGCGGCATGCACATTGACGACTTTGCGCCCAACTTGAGTTTCTTCTTCAGCAACGGCATGGATCCGGAGTACACGGTTATGGGCCGCGTGGCACGCCGCATCTGGGCGGTTGCCATGAAGGAAAAATATGGTGCGAATGAGCGCTCGCAAAAACTGAAGTACCACATTCAAACCAGTGGCCGCAGCCTGCACGCACAGGAGATCCAGTTCAACGACATCCGCACCACGCTGCAGGCGCTGATCGCCATCTACGACAACTGCAACAGCCTGCACACCAACGCGTTCGATGAAGCCATCACCACGCCGACTGAGGATTCCGTGCGCCGCGCCATGGCGATCCAGCTCATCATCAACCGCGAGTGGGGCCTGGCCAAGAACGAAAACCCCAACCAGGGTGCCTTCATCATCGAGGAACTGACCGAGCTGGTGGAAGAGGCCGTGTTGTCCGAGTTCACGGCCATTGCCGACCGCGGCGGCGTGTTGGGCGCGATGGAGACCGGTTACCAGCGCGGCAAGATCCAGGACGAGAGCATGACCTACGAGATGCTCAAGCACACCGGCGAGCTGCCCATCATCGGCGTCAACACTTTCCGCAACCCGCACGGCGACCAGGTCATGGACAAGCTGGAATTGGCGCGCAGTACCGATGAAGAAAAGCAAAGCCAGTTGAAGCGCCTGGCCGAGTTCCACGCCACCCACGCCGCAGAGTCACCGGCCGCGCTGAAGCGCCTGCAGCAGGCCGTCATTGACAACAAGAATGTGTTTGAAGTGCTGATGGACGCCGTGCGCGTTTGTTCGCTGGGTCAGATCACGAATGCGCTGTTTGAAGTGGGTGGGCAGTACCGGCGCAATATGTAGGCTTGGAACAGAGAGAGAGTTACAGGCCAAACTGGTCTGTAGCCCTCGCAAACACTGCGTAACGTGCTATTTAATACGTAGCGATTATCGGGCTGCGTAATGTCAGCGAGCGGGGTATTTCTCAAACAATTTCGCAAACGTGCCCGTGGCGCGTCCCAGTGCATCCAGCGACGCCACGCGGTAGTCGGTGCTGTTGGCCTGCATCACGCGGTTGCTGGTGGCCCGGTTGGCACCACCAGCATTGGCCAGGCCAGCGACCTTGCCCAGTATGTCGAAAACGCCCTTGACCGCCTTGTTGTCCTCGGCCGCCACTTCTTTCATGGTGCCAAATACCAGGTTGCTGCGAACGCCTTTGGTCATCTGCACCCCGCCTTCATCCACCGGCGAGTTGTAGAGGCTCATGAATACATTGACCGTCATACCAGGGATAGCATCGGCTTCCGCCGACCTGGCCACCAGCCCCGACTGGTTACCACTGGACTGCATGGAAACAAAGTTCACCAAAATCAACGGCGTGACGACGATGGCGTTGTACTTCTTTGAATACTCCCCCAACCGCCGCCAGTTGCCCAGGTCAAAGGCGCCACGGTCACTCCAGGGTCCTTCGATATGGATGAACCACAGTGGCATGCCAGTCGGGGCAAATAGTTGCAGTGTTTGGGCGCCGAACTCCTTGGTGAAGGGTTTGTCCACCGAGGTGGGCGTGGCTTGCACGCCAGATAAAAACTCCTTCAATTCGTCCTGGGGTACGACTTCACGCCCGGCCAGTCTGAGTTGCTCCAGGAAGTTGGCGTACGCCTTGTCGGCCACGGCCTGCATGGTGGCGGCATCCACGCCGTCCAGCGCGGCATTCACCGTCATGCGCGCGCCGCTGGTGTCGCGCCCCAGGAAGGAGCTCGCACGCACCTGTGCGGTTGCGCTGTCCTTGGTGACGAAGGCAACGCGAAACCCCGCCACGGCAACGCGTTTGTAGGCCGGCAGAATTTCGGTCACGTTCTTGCCAAAGGTGCCGCCCATCTTGCCCTTGAAGTAGGCATCGGGGTCGAGTTCGGGCAGGCCAGGCGCGGCGGATGGAGCGGATGCTGCCATGGCCAGGCTTGGGGTTTGTGCGGCCGCCTGGGGCGCGCTGGCGTCAGGCAGGGGTGAGGGAGCGGGGTCTGCTGCGGCGGGCGTTTGTGCCCAAGCGCAAGAGCAGGTCAGGGTGAATGCCGCAGCCCAAACCAGGGTGCGTGGGGCAATCGATGGTGTGACAGACATGGTGGTTATTTTGGGTTTGGGTTGCGGGTTCGGTTGCACTGTACGGCGCGCGTGCTGGTCTGTGCACCCCCTGAACGCGGGGGTGGGTTGCGGTTCGGCTTTCGCGTATCCTGCGCCCACCATGGCGTATCGGTTGGTCCTGTCCCTGTTGCTCTTCTGCGTGGCGCCGGTGTATGCGCGGTCCGGCCCTGCCGTGCAGGTGTTGGAGCAGGCGAGTACCTTGCTCAGCCCATCGCTCGCACCGCCCGATCCCGAGCCTGGCGAACCGATAACGCTGCCCCATGACTGGACGGATGCCCCATCGTCCCTGCCGGAGCAACGGTGGTACCGTATGAGCTTTGACGACCGTGGCTGGTCTTTGCCCGCCATCTACGTGGAGCGCGCTTGCACCAACCTGGAGGTCTGGGTCAATGGCCAACCGGTCGGCGGCGGTGGCAGCATGGTGGAGCCCCTGACCCGCAATTGTTATTTCCCGCAACTGATCCGATTCCCGCGCAGCCTGCTGCACAGCGGCCACAACCGCCTGGACATTCGGGTTGTCGGTTACCCCCAAGCGTGGGTCGCAGCGCGGCAACGCGCGGGGGGACTCTCGCAGGTACTTATCGGCGAACAGGCGGAGTTGGCGCCACGCTTTGACAGTCGTTACTTCTGGAACATCACGCTGGCCCAGGTGATCGGGATATGCATCTCGTTGGTGGGGCTGGTGATTGCGGCCCTGGGCTGGATGCGCCGCCAGGACCGTCACAACCTCTATTTCGGCCTGGCCCTGATGCTGTGGTCGGTGATGAGCATCCGGCTCTACGTGCAGCATTTACCGATGACCGTGGTGGCCAGCGAGATAGTGTTCACCTCCCTGTATGGACCCTTTGCCTTCGCCCTCGTGCAGTTTCTGCTGCACTACGTCGGCCAGCCACGGCGCTGGGTGCGGCAGGTGCTGGCGTGGCAGTGCGTCGCGATTCCCGTGTTGCTGGTGCTGGCGCCAGCCCACACGCTGGCGGCAGTGGCCAGTGGGATCTACACGGTGCTGGGGTGCGAGTTTGTGCTGGCCTTCGTGTTTTTTGCCCGCCAGAGCTGGCGTTTCATGCGCCGGGATTTCTGGTTCATGGGTGCCAACCTGGGGCTGCTGCTGGGTTTGACGGGGGCGGAACTGGCCATTCAAAACGGCTGGCTCGCCTTGCCCAAAATCCACCTGCTCCATTTTGCGATGCCGGCAATTGCGTTCGCTTTTGGGGTGCGTCTGGTGCGGCAATTCGCTGCGGCGCTGTCCGAGTCCGAACGGCTCAACCGGGAACTGGAGCAGCGTGTGGCTGACAAGACGGCGGAGATTACCCGCAGCTACGCCCAATTGAGTGATTTGCGCGCGGACCAGGCAGCTGCCGCCGAGCGCCAGCGCATCGCCTCCGACCTGCACGACGATCTGGGTGCCCAGTTGGTCACCATGGCCCAGGCCAGTCTGTACGCCGGCGACACTTCCCGCGTGGCGGAAATGGCCCGCCAGGCGCTCACGGACTTGCGCCTGTCGGTGCGCGGTCTGACCGGCGAGCCCACGCCCTTGCCACACGTACTGGCCGACTGGCGCTCCGAGACGGTGGAGCGGCTGACGCTGGCCGGTGTGACTGTGCTCTGGAACGCCAGCGACCCGCCCTTGGAATGGATGTTGCCTGCGCGCGCGCAAGTGCAACTCAGCCGCATCCTGCGCGAAGCCGTGTCCAACGTGATTCGCCACAGCGGCGCGCGCAGGTGCTGGGTCGACATTCATGTTGCCAGCGACCATATGCAACTCGGTGTCGAGGATGACGGTCGTGGTTTTGACCCCAGCCTGATGCCTCAGGGCCATGGTCTGGGCAATATGTTGCGGCGCGCCCGTACGCTGGGGGGGAGCTTGCAGATCGTGCCGCGGGACGGCGGCGGAGTGAGTGTGCGTTTGGGTGTACCGCTGGCACTGGATGCGACGGAGCCACCAATGGGATCAGGAGGCGTTTTGTCATGAAGAGTGTCTGGGTTCTGGAGGACTTGCCCGAGTCCCACGTCTGGCTGAGCAAGGCATTGGACGCCGTGTTTCCAGGCATTGCTGTGCAACGCTTTTTCAGGCTGTCCGACGCGCTGGAGGCAGCACGCACCCTGCCAGCCCCCGACCTTGCCCTGGTGGACCTGAGCCTGCCCGATGGCAGTGGCATTGAGTTGATCAAGTTGTTCAACGACCAGGCGTCACACACCGTGTGTGTCGTAGCCAGCATCTACGACGATGATTTACACCTGATGCCGGCGCTGCGCGCCGGTGCGCAAGGTTTCTTGCTGAAGGACCAAAGCTGGGAGCAGATCGCCGAGCTGTTGCGTGGCATTGCCGAGGGTCGGCCACCGCTATCCCCAGCCATTGCCCGGCGCTTGCTGGCCCACTTCAGACCGCAGATGCAACACTTCATGACCGAGCCCCTGACCCAGCGCGAGACCGAGGTGCTGGGCATCATCGCCAAAGGCATGACCCTGGCCGAGGCGGCGCGCCTGCTGGGCATCAGTTCCCACACGGTGTCGGGTTACACCAAGGAGATCTACCGAAAGCTCAATGTATCGTCGCGCGCCGAAGCGGCGCTGACGGCGCGCAATATTGGTTTGGTGTGAAGAATGGCCCCCACGGTCACCCACTTCGTGTGGTTCCCTGCCCCCCGGCCCGGCGGCGAAACTAAATTTTCTCGAAGTCCACGCTTTTAAAGGTCTCCGACACCAGGACTTTCGGGTTTTCCGCAAACAGCTTGTCGTCCATCGGGATCGTGATGACGCCCTTGGCATCGGCCGTCAACGTCCGGTTGCCCTCTTTTGCCAGAATCAGCACAGTTTGCTGGGCGGGCTTGGCAAAGCGAAGCACCACCGCATTGAGTTTTGGGAACATAAAGCTGAAAACACCGGCCTTGGCCTTGATCAGAGCGTTGAATTGCGCAATGCCACCCGTCAGGTCACCATAGGCCATGTTGGGGCCGGCTGGAATGATGGGCTCTACCGCAAAGCCGTAACCTGCTTTTTCGCCCTCCGGCAAATTGATCAGGACCATGGGGTTTTCTGCCAGGTACCTGGCGCTGGGCGCCAGATCAAAGGTGCCACTGGCGTCCACCGTGATGCGCTCCTTGCCCTTGGTGTGCACAATGGTGTAGACCACGTCAGACGCCTTGATGGCCTTGTTGCCGGGCCTCACGGAACCGAGCATCTTGACCTTGTCGCGCTGCTCCAGCGGGGCCGACAGGAACTTGTCCATGCTGGTGATTTCCATGAACTCACTCAAGCGCTTCCATTCCCGGTCCTGGGCGTGGGCTTGCAAAGCCAGGGCGGCCAATAGCAAAACAATACACACCTTTGCGCGCGTCAACATCATGCAGAGCTCCGGGGACATGGTTTGGAAAGTGCGCATTATGAATGCACGGGCGTTGTGTTCTGCACGGTGAAAAGTGAATCCATCACCCGGTTTTCTGCGTACTCTTCACAAGCGCAACCCGAGGTCGACGCCTCGATTCATACAAAATTCATCGTGATTTTGGCCTCTAGCCCACGTAATATAAGCGTATACAGCTATATATTTAATAGCAAAGGCTGTCCTTTTCCGAACCCGCCCCAAGCTGCCTGTCTGGAGCGCGTATTCATTCACAATGCATGCATGACCACCGAGAACCAAGACGCCCTGCTCATTGCCCTGCTCGAACGCATCGCCCAGCAGGATGATGTCGCACTGAAAGTGCTGTACCGGCAATGTGCGCACAAGCTGTATGGCCTGGCATTGCGCGTGGTCACCAACCGCGACTGGGCTGAAGACGTATTACAGGAGGCGTTCTTGACCATTTGGCGTTCGGCAGGTGATTACCGGGCCTCATTGAGCCCGCCCCTGGCCTGGCTGGGGCTGATTGTGCGCAGCCGGGGGCTGGACCTGCTGCGCAGGCGGGCTGCCGACCGCAGTCACCTGACCCAGGAGCTGGACGCCACCTTGGCCGACACCCTGGTTGGCGATACTCCCAATCCCATGGACACCGCCCAAGCCAGTCAACAGGCTTGGGCCCTTCACCAGTGTTTGGGCCGCCTGGACAACAAACAACGCGAAGTAGTCAGTCTTGCCTATGTGCGTGACCTCAGCCACAGTGAACTGGCCCAACAGCTCAGCCTGCCACTGGGCACCGTCAAGACCTGGATCCGGCGCGGCCTGGACCAGTTGCGCCTGTGTATGGCGCGCTTTGCGTGAGGAAAGAATGATGAGCCCCCACGATCACTTTCGTTCACTGCCCCCCGGGGGGGGGGCCCCCCCCCCCCGGGGCCCCCCCCCGGGGGGCATGCCTTTGAATCTCCTAAACAAACCTGAGTTGCTGGACCAAATAGCCAGTGCCTATGCCCTGGGTACGTTGCGCGGGGGCGCCCGTCGCCGCTTTGAGTCCATGGCGCGCGAGCAGGCACCGGTGCGGGCTGCTGCCCTGATCTGGCAAAGCCGCTTGTCCAGCATCAACGAGTTGCAGTCCCCGGTCGAACCCGCAGCGTCGCTGTGGACCCGTATCAACAACCTGGTGCAGGCCGACAAAACCCGTGTGGCCCAAAATGCCCAGCGCGCACAGACCGACCTTGCTTCGGCGGCAGAAGCCAGTGGGTTGGGTGCCTGGTTGCGTAACCTGACCTTGTGGCGCGTGGCCACCGCTGCTGGAGCCCTGGCCACGGTGGCGGCGGTGACGACCAGCGTGGGCATGCGCCAGGAGTTGGGGGGCGAGATTGCCCGCCTGCAGTCCCAATTGCAGGCCACGCCTCAAATTGAATATGTGGCCGTGTTGTCCGATGACCAGTCCGCGGCGTCCATGCTGGTCACCTTTGACCCCAAGGCCAAGAAACTCACGCTGCAACGGGTGGGCGCCTACCAGGAGGCGGGTGACCGCTCGCTGCAACTGTGGGCCTTGCCGCCGGCTGGTGGCCCGAAGTCACTGGGTGTGTTGGGCAGCGACAAGCTGCTGCGCCTGACGGCGGGGGAGCGTGATGTGCGTGAAGCCCCGATGTTGGCCATCAGCCTGGAGCCCAAAGGCGGCGTGCCCAGTGAGACAGGCCCCACAGGGCCCGTCTTGTTCAAAGGTGCGCTGATCCGCAAGCAGCTGTGATCAGCCGCGCCGGCGCTTGGGCACCACGTCCAACTGCAGAGTCAGTTTGGCGGGTGTGGAGCCCACCACCAGGGTTTGCGGGGTCTTGTCGACCACCTGGGCGGCATGCCACACCTTGGCTGTGGCCGAACCCTCTGGCACATCCTCCAGCACCGCAATGCCGTTGGCCTCGGTCTTGACGGTCCAGGGTGAATCGGCCACATACACATGCCCACTCATGGAGCCGTGGATAAAGCAGCCCAGCAGCACCGCGCCGGTGGCGCCCGGTTTGTCCATCGTCAACACCGCGGAATAGGCCGGTTTGCCAGCGGTTTTGCCCTCCAGACGCAGGGACATGCCTTCGGCGCTGGCGGGGTTGGCGCTCACGGCAGTGCCCGGAGCCGTCAGCCGCACATGGTGGTCCCAGGCGTCGTTGTTGGAAAATCGCACCTTGGCACCCAGTGCCACCACAGACACTGGGGGTAAAAACTGCATCTTTTCCTGGTTGACCACCGCCGCCATGGGGGGCGGATTTTTCGCGACACCGAGTCCGCTGGGCACCACAATGACCACCGCGTCGGGAACTGGCTTGCCTTCTTTGTCCAGCACCAGGACCTCCAGTGCGCCGGCCTGGGCCAGGCCGGTCAGGACGCCGATTGCCAGCGCCGTGGCGACCCGGCGCGCACCAGTGAACGCGCTTGGTGTTAGGTTTGTTGGGTTTGTCATGGTCATGCTCACTGCACTGTGATCACGTCACGGTGCATGGGGGCCAATAAAGCCAGCAACCGGTTTTGTGCGGCATAGGGAATGCCTTGTGCATCCATGGCAGCTTGCAGCACCTCGACCAAGGCGTTGAAGTCGCCTTTGGTGATATCCAGGTTGGCGTGGGACGACTTCATGTCGGCACCCTTGTAAACACAGGGGCCGCCCAGCGTGACGCAGAACTGGTCCACCAACTGTTCTTTCACCCGCTGCTGGTTGGCTGGCTTGAAATGCGCTCCGGTGCGGGGGTCAGCCAACAGGCGGACCATGAAGTCGTCCATCAGTTTGACCAATCCGGGCTTGGCACCAAAGGTCTGAAACAAAGCGGAGGCCGCAACCGCAGGCGCTTCGGCGGTCTGGGCTTGGGTGGGCAGGGCCAAAAGGGCGGACGTTGCAAGAACGAAGGCAGGCACCAAGGCCAGTCGGTTGTTTTTCATGGGGTTCTCGTTGGTAAAGGAGGTTCAGTGGAGGAAAGATCAGAAAGCCAGTTGGGCCGAAAGGTAAAAGCCGGTTTGCTGGCGCGCTGCGGTCACGCCCGGCACAATGCGGCCCAGGTCGACATAAGCCAGCGTCACCGAGGTTTTTTTGTTGGGCGCCCAGGCCACAAACAGGTCTTTCCAGTCGTCTTCGGCCAGACCGTCGCCCAGACCGGCGGCACGGCCCAAATCCAGCAAATTGTTGGGCTTGACCCGGTATTCGGCGCCAATCGCCCAGTTTTTGCTCAGCAAATAGGCGACCGACACTTCAGGCACCCACGATCGGCTGTCTTTGCCCGGTGCCGCAGAACCAAAGCCCAGAAGGCCGTTCTGGTTGGCGTTGGTATTGCGCAAGGTGGCGTTGACCAGCAGCCCTTGGGCTAGGAACAGCTTGGTTGCGCTGACGTAGACGTCGGTGCCATCGGTTTTGGTGCCCAGAAAATTCAGCACCGAACGCAAGGAGCCGGGGCTGACCGATTTGTGTTCCAGGCCCACGGCGATTTGCGGCATCCAGGTGTCGCTGTCCAACACGGCATCGCCCGCCACCTTGACTTTCACACCCAGCACGTCCATGGTGATGTGTTGACCGGGCATGACGCCAAACGCCGCCACCCCATTGAGCGCCAGCGAGGGCGAGGCATCAAAGTCTTGCCGAGCCAGTGAGACTTCCAACCGGTCGTTGTAGGCCACGGCTGCGCCATAACCGGTCAAGGAATAGTCTTGTGTGGCTGCACGGGTCAAAAAAGCAGAGGCACCGAATTCACCCTGCGTGGCATTGGTGCCGATCACGGCCCAGGGGGTCAAGCCGCCGCCAGCCGCGCCGTCTATCGAACTAACGCCCCCTGTCAACAAGAGTTTGCCGGTATCGGCTTGAGCCATGCTGCATCCGAGCGCCGCTGCACCCAGCATCAAAGCTGTGGAGAAATTTTTCATGCGAAGTTTCCATAGGTAAAAAAGAAAAAACAGCCACTTGACCTGCAGGGGTCGATGGCATCCCCGCAATGAATACGCGCGGTCGCGTGGTGTGGATTCAACTTTCTGGAAAATAATGGGAAGTTTTCTGTGGTGGCAAGTGCCAGCGGTTGCGTCAATCGATTTCAGGCCTTGGTTTTTGAAGGAGCACATCCATGAACCTTGAAGAACGGAAACGTCAAAACGGGCTCCGATTGGTGGAAGACCATATCGGGCGCCATCTGAAGGAGAGCGAAAAGACCGGGGAACTGCAGGCTGCCCCCAGCTTTGGCAAGCCCCTGGACTTTGGCGAGGGTTACTTTGAGACGCCAGCGGACCTGCGTATGGGCTACAAAGTCCTCAAGGACGGTGGTTATGTGCCGCCCGAAGTGGAGCTGATGCAGCAGATCGAGACGCTGCGCCGTAGCCTGGCCGACCAGCCCGATGCCGCAGACGCCCCAGCCAAGCACCTGTGCCTGGCCGAGATGCGCCAAAAGCTGGCCATGCAACTGGAGCAGTTGCGCGGCAACAGCGCCACGTAGATTGCGGCCGGGCGGCGCGGGCCTGAAATAAATTTCATGTTTACTGCGTTACGGGACCAGCCACGCGCCGAAGCCACGGTATGCTCCTGACCGCATGCAAACCCCATGGCGATCCCGTGGGGTTTGCGGTATTGTCAGACTGAGCTTGGCCACCCGCCAAACGGCCAGTCCATCTTGAAACCTGCTGCAGGACACGACCCTGCAAGGAGTAAATGCCTATGCCACCGTATGAGCCACTGCGTCTGCATGTGCCCGAGCCCACTGGGCGACCCGGCCATGACACCGACTTTTCCTATCTCCCCCTGTCTGAAGCCGGCGCCGTGCGACGCCCCCCGGTCGATGTAGCTGCCGCGCAGACCAGCGACCTGGCCTTTACGCTGATCCGCGTGCTGGACAAGGATGGCAATGCCGTCGGCCCCTGGGCCCCGGACCTGGACGTGGCCACACTGCGCAAAGGTTTGCGCGCCATGGTCAAGACCCGCGCGTTTGACGCCCGCATGCAGATAGCACAGCGGCAGAAGAAGATGTCCTTCTATATGCTGAGCCTGGGCGAAGAGGCCATTGCCTGTGCCCACGCCATGGCGCTGCTTGAGGGCGACATGTGTTTCCCTACCTACCGCCAGCAGGGCCTGCTGCTGGCGCGCGACGACTGCAATATGGTCGACATGATCTGCCAGTTGTTCTCTAACCAGAACGACCCGCTCAAGGGCCGGCAACTGCCGGTCATGTATTCGAGCAAAAAACAAGGCTTCTTCTCCATCTCTGGCAACCTGGCAACACAAGTGATCCAGGCCGTGGGCTGGGCCATGGCCTCGGCCATCAAGGGCGACACCAAGGTCGCATCAAGCTGGATTGGCGACGGTGCCACCGCCGAGGCCGATTTCCACACCGGTGTCACCTTTGCGCATGTGTACCGTGCACCGGTGATCCTGAACGTGGTCAACAACCAGTGGGCCATCTCCACTTTCCAGGCGATTGCCGGTGGCGAGGGCACGACCTTCGCGGCCCGCGGCGTGGGCAGCGGCATCGCCTCGCTGCGCGTCGATGGCAATGATTTTCTCGCCGTCTATGCCGCGTCCCAGTGGGCACTGGAGCGTGCGCGCCGCAACCTGGGCCCGACCTTGATCGAATGGGTCACCTACCGCGCCGGCCCGCATTCCACATCCGACGACCCCACCAAGTACCGCCCGGCCAATGACGTGGCGCGATTCCCGTTGGGTGACCCGATTGCCCGCCTGAAGCAATACTTGGTCAAGCTGGGCGCCTGGACCGATGCCGAACACGAGGCCATGCAAAAGGAACTGGAAGCCGAAGTGACGGCCGCGCAAAAAGAGGCCGAACGCCACGGCACGCTGGCTGATGGCATGGTGCGCAGCCCGGCCGAGATGTTTGAAGACGTTTACAAGGTCATGCCGGCGCACCTGCGCCAGCAGCGCCAGGAATTGGGGATCTGAGCATGGATCAAGATAACAACACAACAACCATGAATGCCACCCTCGTTGGAACAGACAAGACGACGGCCATGACGATGATCCAGGCGCTGCGCAGCGCCATGGACGTGATGCTGGAGCGTGACAACAACGTCGTCGTCTACGGCCAGGACGTGGGCTACTTCGGCGGCGT
Source organism: Candidatus Aalborgicola danicus (assembly GCA_016703945.1). Lineage (GTDB taxonomy): Bacteria > Pseudomonadota > Gammaproteobacteria > Burkholderiales > Burkholderiaceae_C > Allorhodoferax > Allorhodoferax danicus. Next base: position 37,823 of record JADJBC010000045.1, on the reverse strand, counting down.
GTTCCGCTGCACCGAAGGCCTGCAAAAGAAGTACGGCACCTCGCGCGTGTTCGACGCACCCATCTCCGAGGGCGGCATTGTCGGCACTGCGGTGGGCATGGGCGCCTATGGGCTGAGGCCCGTCATCGAGATTCAGTTTGCGGATTACGTCTACCCGGCCACCGACCAGATCGTGTCGGAAGCGGCGCGCCTGCGCTACCGCTCGGCGGGCGACTTCACGGCACCGATCACGATCCGCATGCCCTGCGGCGGCGGCATCTACGGCGGGCAAACCCACAGCCAGAGCCCGGAGGCCATGTTCACCCAGGTCTGCGGTTTGCGCACGGTGATGCCGTCCAACCCGTATGACGCCAAGGGCTTGCTGATCGCGTCCATTGAGAACGACGACCCCGTCATCTTTTTGGAGCCCAAGCGTTTGTACAACGGTCCGTTCGACGGCCACCACGACAAACCGGTCGTGCCCTGGTCCAAACACCCCATGGGCAATGTGCCCGAGGGTTACTACACCGTGCCGCTGGACACCGCGGCCATCTTCCGCCCGGGCAAGGCCCTGACCGTGGTCGCCTACGGTACTATGGTGTATGTGTCGGAAGCCGCAGCAGCCGAGAGCGGTGTGGATGCCGAAATCATCGACCTGCGGTCCATCTGGCCGCTGGATCTGGAGACCATTGTGAATTCCGTGAAGAAGACCGGCCGTTGTGTCGTGGTGCACGAAGCCACGCGCACCAGCGGCTTTGGCGCCGAGCTGGTGTCGCTGATCCAGGAGCATTGCTTCTACCACCTGGAGGCGCCGATCGAGCGCGTCGCCGGTTGGGACACACCCTATCCGCACGCCCAGGAATGGGCGTATTTTCCCGGCCCCAAGCGGGTCGCTGAAGCGTTCAAACGCGCCATGGAGGCATGATGGGAATCCATATCATCAAGATGCCAGACATTGGCGAAGGCATTGCAGAAGTCGAATTGGTTGCCTGGCATGTGAAGGTCGGGGACACAGTGACCGAGGACCAGATCCTGGCCGATGTGATGACGGACAAGGCCACGGTGGAGATTCCCTCCAGCGTGGCAGGCAAGGTGCTGGCGCTGGGCGGTGCGGTTGGTCAGGTCATGGCGGTGGGTTCGGAAGTTATTCGTATTGAAGTGGAGGGGGCGGGCAACCTGAAGCCAGGTGCTGGTTCCGCACCAGTGACCGCCGCTGCTGTGTCTGCCAATGCATCCGCAGCTGCGCCGACAACACAAGCCACGGCAACCGGCGCGGCGTCCTCTGCCGATTCACCTGCATCCGCGACCATGCGGGGCGAACCCACACCCGTTCGGGCTGAGCCCGTCGAAGCCCTTCGACCAGCTCAGGGCGAACGGAAGGGCGGGGCGGCTACGGCACCCAACAGATCAGCCCCCGCACGCAATGGCAACGGCAACGGCAGCAAAGCCCCCGCAGCCCTGGTCCGCGCCCCCGGAGACAAGCCCATCGCCTCACCGGCCGTGCGCCGCCAGGCTTGGGACTTGGGCGTGGAACTGCAGTTCGTGCCGGGCACCGGCACCGCTGGTCGAATTACGCATGAAGACCTGCAAGCCTATGTGGCCCGCGCCGCGCAGGCCCAGCCTGCCGGTGTGGCCGACCAGCGTTATGCGCAGCGCCTGGACGAGCAGACCGTGCCCGTCATCGGCCTGCGCCGCAAGATCGCGCAGAAGATGCAGGAGGCCAAGCGCCGCATTCCGCATTTCACGTATGTGGAAGAAGTGGACATGACCGAGCTGGAAACCCTGCGTGTGCGGCTCAATGCCCAGCACGGCAAGGAGCGCGGCCGCCTGACGGTGCTGCCCTTCCTGGTGCGTGCCATCGTGCTGGCTGCGCGTTCGCACCCAGAAGTCAACGCACGTTATGACGATGAGGCAGCGGTAGAGACGCGCTTTGGCGCCGTGCATCTGGGCATCGCCACGCAGACCCAGGGTGGGCTGATGGTGCCCGTGATTCGCCACGCTGAAACGCTGGATATGTGGGCCTGTGCCGCCGAGGTGCTGCGCCTGAGCGAGGCCGCGCGCAGTGGCAAGGCCACGCGCGACGAACTGACCGGCTCCACCATCACCATCACCAGCCTGGGCGCCTTGGGCGGCATCGTCAGCACACCGGTGATCAACCACCCCGAGGTGGCCATCGTCGGTGTCAACCGCATGGTCGAACGCCCCATGGTGCGCAATGGCGCGGTCGTGGTGCGCCAGATGATGAACCTCTCGTCTTCATTCGACCACCGCGTGGTGGACGGCATGAACGCGGCGGAATTTGTGCAACGGATACGTGGCTACCTGGAATGTCCGGCCACCTTGTTTGTGGAGTAAGCGGACATGGACATACAACACACTACTTTGTTGGTCATAGGCGGCGGCCCCGGCGGCTACATCACGGCGATACGCGCCGCGCAACTGGGCATTGCCACCACGCTGATCGAAGGTGATCAGTTGGGCGGCACCTGCCTGAACGTGGGCTGCATCCCCTCCAAGGCCATGATCCACGCGGCCGAGGCCTTTCACCAGGCCCACCACTTCATGGGCGACAGCACACTGGGCATCCATGTCGAGGGCGCGCGCATCGATATCGGCCAGACCGTGCGCTGGAAAGACGGCATCGTGGCCAGACTCACTGGCGGCGTGGGCGCCTTGCTGAAAAAGCATGGCGTCAAGGTCGTCAAGGGGTGGGCCACCATCGTGGACGGCAAGACCGTCGATGTGGTCAAAGACCAGGCAGACTCCAAACCCGTGCGCATCCAGGGCGAGCACATTGTGCTGGCCACCGGTTCAGTCGAACTGGGCCTGCCTGGTATGCCGTTTGGTGGACGCGTGATCTCGTCCACGCAGGCGCTGTCGCCTGACAGCATCCCCATGAAGTTGGTGGTGGTCGGCGGCGGTTACATCGGTTTGGAGTTGGGCCTGGTCTACCGCAAGCTGGGCAGCGATGTGACGGTGGTGGAAGCGCAAGACCGCATCCTGCCCTTGTACGACGAAGAGCTGACCAAACCGGTAGCCGCGTCGCTGCGCAAGCTGGGCGTGCAGGTGCAACTGGGCAGCAAGGTGCAGGGCCTGAACGCCGCCGGTGACGCCGTGCGCGTGTTGGACGCTGCGGGCCGTGAAAGCGAACTGCCCGCCGACCAGGTGCTGGTCGCCATCGGCCGCGCACCCCATACCCACGGCTGGGGGTTGGAGAAACTGATGCTGGCCATGAACGGCCGTGCCATCAAGGTCGACGACCAGTGCCGCACATCGATGCGCAACGTGTGGGCGATTGGCGATTTGACGGGCGAGCCCATGCTGGCCCACCGGGCAATGGCGCAGGGTGAAATGGTGGCCGAGATCATTTCGGGTAAACGCCGCCATTTCACCCCTGCTGCCATCGCGGCGGTCTGCTTCACCGACCCAGAAGTGGTGGTGGCAGGGCAGTCTCCGCTGGAGGCGGCCAAGGCCGGGCTGGACTGCATCCACGCCCACTTCCCTTTTGCGGCGAACGGCCGCGCCATGACGCTGGAATCGACCGACGGCTTTGTGCGCGTCGTCGCCCGGCGCGACAACCACCGCATCGTCGGCTGGCAGGCGGTGGGGGCGGGCGTGTCGGAGCTGAGCACGGCCTTTTCACACTCGCTGGAAATGGGTGCCACGCTGGAGGACGTGGCTGGAACTATCCACGCGCACCCCACGCTGGGCGAGGCGGTGCAAGAGGCGGCGCTGCGGGCGCTGGGGCATGCGCTGCATATTTGACAAACGTCGACCAACAAGTGGAGGAGCGCGCATGTATCAGTTTCCAATTCGACCGCGGGCCGCCTTTCGCGCACTGGGGTTGCTGGCGTTGTCGCTGGCTACTGCAGTGCAGGCGCAAACGTTGAGCATTGGTGCGGCAACTGGGGCCAGTATCCAACCCCTGTTGGGTTTAAACGTGGGTCCTGGGCCGCAAGGGGATGCGGGCAATGTGGATCTGACGACGTTGTACAAAAAGCGTGGCGTCAATCTGGTGCGGACACACGACTACTACGGCCCGCTGGATATGGCTACGTTGTATCCCGACCGCAGCAGGGACCCTTTGCAACAACTGTCTTATAACTTTACCGGCGCGCTCGACGTCAACTACCAGCGCTCCAGCGACTCGGTGTTTGCAGCCATTGTGAATGGTGGGTTTGAACCCTATTTTCGGATAGGCGACTCGTATAACAACGTCGCTCCTCCGACGGCAGCTGAGTTGCCAAACTGGTCTCAGGCGGCGGTGCAAGTGCTGAAACACTACCGTTTGGGGCAATGGGGCGGCTACACATCGACCTTTCGTTTTGTCGAAATTGGCAACGAGCCGGACAATCCCCTGTTTTGGCCGTCCCCGTTGACAAGCAATGATTTCAATCAGTTGTACGACACGACTGCGAAGGCGGTGCGCAGCGCGTTCCCTACGCTGAAGATAGGTGGCCCAGGCTGGGCTCCCAGCGGCTGCTTGGCGCCGCAGGGCCAAGCCAAGGTGCGCAGCCTGCTTGACCATGTGAAGGCCAACGGAACGCCGATGGATTTCTTGTCGTTCCATGTTTACGGCACGGATGCCGCCATTTACCTCAGCTGCGCCCAGTTCTACCGCAATGAGCTTGACATCCGCGGATTGACGTCGGTGGAGTTGCACATCACCGAGTGGAATACGCCCAATGGCAGCGCGGGCAGCGCCGCCGGCCAGTTGCGCTACAACGCGCAGGGTGCCGCCTACATGACCGCAGCCTGGATAAACTTGCAGAACGCTGGGGTACGGCAATCTACCTTCTACCGCGGCACCGACCCGGCTCCCAATTCACCCGAGTTTTACGGCATGTTTTACGGCGATGGTCGCGCCAAGAAAGTGGCTGAGGCTTTCAGCCTTTGGCGCGATTTCACCGCCTACCCACAGGTGTTGGCAGTTACCGGCACGGCAACCGGCAGCGCGGCGCTTGCCGCGCAAGACGACAAGGGGGCCAGGGCCATCCTGCTGGCCAACCCGACGTCCACAGCCAATAGCAGCACCGTCAGTTTTTCTGACGGCAAGACACTCGCCGACTACGCGCTGAGCATTTCCACTGTCAGCGACAGTGCCAGCACGGAGCCCGCTACTGCGCTCAGTGGCTCCAGGCTCAACCTACCGGCCAATGCCACGGTCTTGTTGCGCTTGACGCCCAAGGTCAACGTGTTTGCTGCATCGGCCCAGGCCAGCGGGGCCACCAGCGCTATGACCCTGACGGTGAACGCTGCGATGGCTGCAACTGACGTGGGAAAACAAGGCGCCATTTATGTGCTGGCCTTAGCGGGCAGCAACTGGTTCGCTTTCAACGGAACGGCCTGGACTTTGTGGTCTGGTGGCACGGTGCCGGAGTCTTTTGCCGGGAACCTGCCGCCTTCGTATTCCGTACAGCCCTTCACGGGAGTGGATGTGAGAGCGGCGTCGGGTATTCCGATGTTTGTAGGTTACGGCACCAGTTTGACAGAGATGATAAGCAGCGCCCGCTACAAAGAGGTGTACCGCACGCCGTAGAAGATCGCTTTGGGTGCGCTTTGTGGATGCGGCTGCGAAAACCGCGTGAAGATGTGTGTCAATCGGCGCGAGTGTTAGCCAGCGCACAGACGAGTCACATTTTTTAATTTAAGGTGTCCTGTCGGCGGGGAGATAAATCCGTCAAACCCATGCGCCTAAGGAAAAAAATGAAACTCAAACTGGACTATTTCAAACCCCATCTGTGGTTTTTCGCCCTGCTGCTTGCACTCACGGCGATGTTCACTACAAAGGCGATGGCAGCGCCAACCGCCAGTTTTTCCGCTACCGCCAGCGGGCCGACCAGTAACCTGACGCTGACCGGCAATATCAAGGTCGCGGACGCCGACCTGGGCAAAAACGGCAACTACTATCTCGGGGTCAATTTCCAGCAGATGTGGTTCTTCAATGATGGCGCCCATTGGGTGCCGTATCTGTCCGGGGCAGTGCCAGTTTACGCAAATGCGGCACTGGTAGACCGCAGTATTGAGGTGGTGCGCAATCTGGACGTGACCAGCTTGATCGGCGCCGACATCTATGTTGCCTATGGCTTGAATGACACCGACATGGCAGCCAATAACAAGTACGCCAAGGTCTACACAATCATCGCAAACACGACGCCAACGGTTAGCAAAACCACCATCCACAATGGCGGCGTTGACATCTCCACCAACGCAACAGTGGGCGCCACCTTCAGTGAGCCGATGGACTCCGCCACTATCACCAGCGCGACCATCACCCTGATGCAGGGATCAACACCAGTGCCGGGGACCGTGGGGTATTCTGGCAACAGCGTGGTTTTTAACCCAAGCAACCCACTCGCCAACAACACCCGCTACACCGCCACGATCAAGGGCGGGAGCAACGGCGCCAAAAGCGTGGTTGGCATGACTATGGCCAATGACTTCAGCTGGAGTTGGACCACCGCCGCGACTGTGATACCCCCCGTGATGGGGCCAGCCCCCGTACTGCTGGGAACGGCTGGCAATTTTCTGATCCTGGCCAAGACCGGCATCTCCAGCGTGCCGGCTTCCATATTGACGGGCGACATTGGCGTCAGTCCTGCCGCTGCGAGTTTTGTCACCGGCTTCTCGCTGACGGCTGACTCCACCAATGTATTTTCCACCTCGACCCAGGTGGTAGGTGGTGGCAAGGTCTATGCCGCCAATATGGCAGGTCCAACGCCAAGCAACCTGACGACGGCGATCCTGGATATGCAGACGGCCTACACCGATGCCGCTGGTCGGCCTACGCCCGACTTTTTGAACCTCAACAGCGGCAACATCGGGGGCTTGACCCTGGTCCCCGGTCTGTACAAATTTGGAAGCGCAGTCACCATACCGTCTGATGTGGTCATCTCGGGTGGCGCCAATGATGTGTGGATCTTCCAGATGACGGGCGATTTGATCATGGGCAATGGCAAACGCATGACCTTGAGCGGTGGTGCACAGGCCAAAAACATCTTCTGGCAAGTGGCTGGCCAGGTGACGATTGGTACCACGGCGCATTTTGAAGGAAACATCCTGTCGCAGACCGGAATCACGCTGCAGACCGGTGCGAGCATGACGGGCCGGGCTCTGGCGCAGACCTTGGTCGCGTTGGATAGCGCCACGATGACCAAGCCGGCGCCGTGACGTTCCGAAATCAGGAGTGTTCGAAAGGGAAGCCAGGCAAGGGTAGCGTGGGGGCCTGACGCACCCGGAGGGGTGAGCGGGACTGTTCGGCGCGCAAAATTCAGAATATGCTTCGCAAGCCAACGTCAGGCGAACCGGAGTTACAGCATGATTCGAATCGAGGGCAAACAGTCTTTAGCGGCGTTCGCGCTGGTCGGTTTTTCGTTTCTGGCACCTGCGGCGGTTACCGCCGCCGATGTGAGTTACGTCTTTTCCACGTTGGCGGGTGTAGCTGGCACACTTGTCAGCAGCGCTGATGGCACTGGCAGTGCCGCGCAGTTCAGCGCCCCGCGGGGGCTGGCGGTGGACAGCGTGGCAATGTCTACGTGGCCGACAGTACCAACCACAGCATTCGCAAGATTACCGCGGCCGGTGTCGTGACCACACTGGCCGGCACCGCCGGCAGTAGTGGCAATACGAACGGAACCGGCACAGCAGCCAAATTCAACGAACCTTTCGCGGTCGCCGTAGACAGTGTGGGCAACGTCTTTGTGGCCGACACCAACAACAATGCCATCCGCAAGATCACCCCCGCCGGCGTTGTCACCACGCTGGCTGGTGGTAGCGGCAGTGGCACCACGGATGGCACCGGCACAGCGGCCAAATTCCATGAGCCGCGTGGTATTGCCATCGACAGTGCAGGCACTCTCTATGTGGCAGACTATGAGAACCATATGGTGCGCAAAGTCACCCCGGCTGGTGTTGTCACCACACTGGCGGGCGGCACCGATGTCATGGGCTACGTCGATGGCCAGGGCACCGCGGCACGTTTTAGGTCATTGCAGGGCATAGCGGTGGACAGCGCGGGCAATGTGTACGTGACCGAAGGTGGAAATCGCGATGTGCGCAAGATATCACGGCCTCGGGCCTGGTGACCACTTTGGCCAGTGGTTCCGGCAAGTTCGGTGAACCACGCGGCATTGCGGTTGACTGCAGCGGCGTTTTCTATGTGGGCGACTACGGTGCCAATGTGGTGCGCAGGGTGACATCCACCGGCGTTGTCAGTACCTATTCGGGAACCGCCCCCGTGGCTGGCAGCAACGACGGAACCATCAGCACCGCGCTGTTCAATGGCCCATCGGGCATCGCCATCGACACTGCCGGCAACATCTATGTCGCCGATACGCTGAACAACACCGTACGCAAAATCGGAACCACCGGGATGGTCACCACGCTGGCTGGCGCGCCAGGGCGCACCAGCAGCCTCGACGGCAGCGCCACCAGCGCCCGCTTCGAGGACCCCTATGCCGTGGCTGTGGACGGTTCCGGCAACCTGTATGTGGCCGACGCCACTGACCACAGCATCCGCAAGATCACCAGTGACGGCACCGTCACCACGCTGGCCGGCAAAGGCGGCAGCTTTGGCAGTACCGATGGCACCAGTGTTGCTGCGCGTTTTAAAGCACCGCAGGGTATTGCCGCCGACAGTGCTGGCAACGTCTATGTCGCGGACACAGGCAATTCGACCGTGCGAAAGATCACATCGACCGGTGTCGTTACCACACTGGCGGGTAGTGCCGGATTGAGCGGCAGCAATGACGGCACGGGCTCAGCGGCACGGTTCTCTGGTCCCTATGGCATTGCGGTGGACAACATCTCCGGCAATCTCTATGTCGTGGAGTCCAGTGCAGTGGTGCGAAGAGTTACCGCTGCGGGCGTGGTCACCACGGTGGCCGGCACCTCGGGCACCAATGGTTTTACCAATGGTACGGGAACGGCCGCCCGCTTCTCGGTGCCGTTTGACATTGCCGTCGATGGCGCAGGCAACCTGTACGTTTGTGACCATGGCAACCATGCAGTGCGCATGGTCACGCCGGCAGGTGTAGTGACCACGCTGGCCGGTTCGGGCAGCGCCGGCAAGACGGATTCCACGGGCACCGCAGCCAGCTTCAAGTTTCCATCCGGTATCGCTGCGGACAGCTCTGGTACGGTTTATCTGGCGGACACCGACAACCAGGTAATCCGCAAAATCACCAGCGCCGGCGTCGTGACCACCATCGCGGGCACGGGCGTCCTCGGCTCAGCGGATGGCACCGGCACTTCGGCCAGTTTTTACAACCCCAAGGATGTGGCAGTCGACAGCAGCGGCAATCTGTACGTTGTTGACCGCGGCAATCACACTATCCGCAAAGGTACGCTGCAGAGTGTGACGCAGGCCGTCATCAGCGCCAGCATCTCTGCAACCACCACCAGCGGCACGGCACCCTTGACCGTTCAATTCACGGGGACCGGCAGCAGCAGCGTCACCAGTGATGTACTGAGTTATCTATGGACCTTTGGCGACGGGGCAACCTCGACCGAAAGGAATCCCAGCCATGTATTCACGGCGGCAGGCACCTACAGCGTCACGCTCAGCGTGTCCAATACCACCGGCCAAAGCGCCAGTGCATCGGCACAGACCATCACGGTCAGCACGGGTGTCTCAACCCTGATCGCCGATGCCGACAAGGTGTTTGTGTGGGCCGAGAAAACCTATGCGAGTATTTTTGGCCGCGGCCAACCTACCCAGACGATCACCGGCTATCGCTACCGCAGTTATGCCAACGGTCACTTCTTGGCCGTCAATGACGCCGGGACGTCCCGCCTGTATTACCTCGGCCCATTGAGCAACAACGCCGTGTTGGACTTGGGCCTGCTCTCCGGCTGGGTGACCCAGGCCGGCATGTAGAGCGGCCGCTTCGAGCAGCCAATTGCCGTTGTTTAGCGCACCAATTGGTTGAGCTGGATGATGGGTAACAAAACCGCCAGCACAATCAACATCACCACCAGCCCCATGGTCACGATCAACAGCGGCTCCAGCAGGGTTGCCAGTTGCAATGAGCGCCGTTGCACCTCGGTGCTGATCTGGCGCGCGGCGCGTTCCAGCATCAGTGGCAACTGGCCGGTTTGTTCACCCAGGCGCGCAAACATGGCCAGTAGTCCGGGAAAACGTTTCTTTTGCGCCATGGCCGATGCCAACGGTGCGCCTTCACGCACCAGCACCAGAGCATCCAGTGCGTCCGCCCGCATGGCGCGGTTGGACAAGGTGTCGGCCGCCGCCTGCAGGGCTTTTAAAATCGGCACGCCCGCTCCGGCCAGCATGGCCAAGGTGCTGGCAAAACGCGCCGTGTTGTAGCCTCGGGAGAGTTTGCCCAGCACCGGAACGGTCAGCCACGCAGCATCAAATCTTTCACGAAATGAGGCGCTAGCCCACGCCAAACGGGCGCAAGCAGCTATCAAAAAAAGAGCAATCAGCATCAGCCAGCCCTGGTGTTTCACAAAATTGCCCAAGCCCAGCATGATCACCGTCAGCATGGGCAGGGCCCGTTTGCTGCCGGCAAACACCTCCGCCACCTGCGGCACCACATAACCTAGCAGGAACATCACGATGGTGATGGCCACCAGGGTCACAATGGCGGGGTAGAGCGCGGCGCCCACCAGCTTGGATTTGAGCTCCTGGCTTTGCTCCAGGTCATCGGCCAGGCGTTCCAACACCAAGCCGAGGTGGCCGCTGTGTTCACCGGCCCCCACCACCGCGCAGTAGGTTGCGGAGAACTCGCGGGGGTGCTGGGCCAATGCGGTGGCAAAGGCGGTGCCACCATTCACTTCGGCCCGCAACGCGGCCACCAAATTGCGCTGGCGTTCATCGTCGGACTCGTCAGACAAGGCGGTCAGCGCGCGCTCCAAAGGCAAGCCAGAGGCCACCAGACCCGCGATCTGCCGGGTCCAGATGGCCAGCGCGGTGGCATTGAACACCCGCGAACTCCAGAGCGTGGTTGACGCGATGGACGTACCGTTTTCGGCGGCGTTATTGGCCTGACCACTGACTGGCTGCAGCACCATGGGAACCAGCAGCTGGGCCCGCAGCAAACCCCGTGCCGCCTTGGCGGTATCGGCTTCAATGACTCCCTTGCGGGTACTGCCGTTGGCGTCCAGGGCTTCAAATGTGTAGGCGGGCATGGGGTGATGTTAGCGGTTGAAGTCGTGCCGTTGTATCGGCGTGTTGGTGTGAGCGCAAAGGTGGCAGGCGGCAGGTCGTAGCCTTGGCACCACATTCAGTGATTTTCCGGCTAAATTCGGGTAAACCCTGATTTGGATCAATCCGTTCATTTATTGAAGTAGTTCAATGCGTTTTGGGAATTTTCCCTGTACCAAACGATTTATTGACTATGAAAAAGCAAGTCCTTGCCGCTGCCGTGGTGTGCTCCCTGATGTCAGGTGCCGTTTTTGCCCAGCAATCCAAAGAAGGCCCGTGGATGGTGCGTGCCCGTGCAGTGAGCCTGCAAAGCGCCAACACTGACGACACCGGTTTGGGTTTGTCCATCAATGACAAGTGGATTCCCGAAGTAGACATCAGCTACTTCTTTAACAAGAACTTCGCCATGGAATTGATTTTGACGGTTCCCCAAAAGCAGGAACTCAGCTCTTCGAAGCTGGGCAAACAAATCGGTACCCTGGACCATCTTCCTCCGACTCTTCTGGCGCAATACCATTTTGACACCAGTGGTGGCATCAAGCCTTATGTAGGCGCCGGTATCAACTACACCATTTTCTCCAATGTGGACGTTCTGGCCGGAGCTGCATCGATTGACAAGAGCAGTTGGGGCGGCGCGCTGCAACTGGGTGTGGACATCCCTCTGAGCGGGAATATGGTTCTGAACTTCGACTTGAAAAAAGTGTATATCGGAACCGACGTGTATGTTGGCGCTGCGAACCAGGGTAGCTTCAAGGTCGACCCCGTTCTCTTCGGCATAGGCTTAGGCTGGCGTTTCTAAATTCACCGGGTTTCTCACTTGATGCCCTGCCGCGTGATGCGCGGTAGGGCTTTTTTTTCGGTTCTTTTCGGACCGTTGGCTCACTTCACTTCGACTAGAGAATTCACGTCATCCGGGTTTACCAGCATGACAAAACAGGATCACCGCCTTACCATTGCGAAAACGCACGATCGTGCTTTTTTAGACCCCGACCGGTTGGTACAAATAACCGGGACCAGGTCACCCAGCGACAGCGCCCGCACCCCAGAGGTCGCACTGAGGTAAGAGATGGATTCCTATCAACCCTTGGGCGTTGTCGCCCTTTCTGGAGACTAGTGTGAAGAAAATTGTGATGACCTGGTTGGGTGCCTGCCTATTGGCACTGTCGCTGTCTCCCGCGTCCGCTCTGGCGGCCGGTTATACGCAGACCAAATACCCCATCGTGCTGGTGCACGGTCTGTTTGGCTTTGACAATATCGGACCGGTGGAATATTGGTACGGCATACCCTCCGCTTTGCGCGCTGACGGTGCCAGGGTCTACGTGACCCAGGTGTCAGCTGCCAACAGCACGGAAGTGCGTGGCGAACAATTGCTGACCCAGGTCAAGCAGATCCTGGCTGCCACCGGTGCCGCCAAAGTTAACCTGATTGGCCATAGCCATGGCGGCCCGACCATTCGTTATGTGGCCTCGGTGCGCCCGGACTTAGTGGCCTCGGCCACCTCGGTGGGCGGGGTGCACAAAGGCTCGTCGGTCGCCGATGTGCTGTTGGGCGTGGCACCTCCCGGATCGATTTCCAATACCATCATCGTGTCGGTCACCAATGGCCTGGCTTCGGTGATCAACTTTCTGTCGGGCGGCTCAGGTATGACCCAAAACGCTTTGGCAGCGGCCAAGTCCTTGAGCACGGCCGGTTCTTTGAAGTTCAACCAGGCCCACCCAGGCGGCGTGCCGACCACTGCGTGTGGCGAAGGTGCCTACACGTCTCGCGGAGTGTCCTATTTCTCGTGGAGCGGTGCCAGGTCTTACACCAACGTGTTTGACCCCCTCGATCCAGCGCTGGCGCTGACCTCGCTGGCTTTTGGTGGCGCCAAGAACGACGGCCTGGTGGCAAGCTGTTCTACCCACCTGGGTCGTGTCATCCGCGACGACTACGCCATGAACCACATGGACGAAGTGAACCAGACCGTTGGCCTGATCAATCTGTTTGAAACCAATCCGGTCACTATCTACCGCCAGCACGCCAATCGGCTGCGCAACCTGGGCCTTTAAGCCCGCCATGCAGGTCCGCACGCGCCCACTCGTTTGGGGGCTGGCAACGCTAGCTCTGCTGATCGGTGGGCTGGTGCTCTGGCAGAGCAACAGCCCCTCAGCGCCGGATCTTGCCCCGCCTGTTGCTACAGCGGCAGTTGGCACAAAACCTTTTGTCCGCTCCATGCTGGATACGGTGCCCGATGGCAACCTGCAGGTGTTGCAAGCGGGCGCTACCGATGCCAGTAGCGGGCCGCTGGCCTATGGCGAACTCAAGCGCCTGTTTGACTACTACCTCAGTGCCGTCGGTGAACAGAGCATTGAGGGCATCACCGTCCATTTGCGCGGAGAGCTGGAACGCCGTCTGCCCCCAGCTCAGGCCAAAAGAGCCCAGCGTTTGCTGGACCTGTACATCGCTTTCAAGCGCGAATTGCTGGTATTGGAAGGCAAGCCCGAGCTCAGCGGCAACGCGGTGCAGGCGATCCGTGCACGCATGTTGGCCATGCAGGACCTGCGCGCACGCTACTTCAGCGTCGAGGAAACCCAGGGCATGTTTGGCTTTGATGATGCCTATGACATGGACGCCGTGGCCCGGCTGGAGGTCAGCCAAAACCCGGCTTTGAATGCCGAGCAAAAGAAGCAGCAACTCGCCGCTCTGGACACCGCCATGTCACCCGTTCTACGTGAGGCGCGCGAGGCTAGTCTGGTGGTGGTGCGGGTGGAGCAACAAGCGCAGGAGTTACGCGCCAAAGGCGCCAGCGAAGACGACATCTACCGCATGCGGGCCAAGGCCTTTGATCCCGAGGCCGCTGCCCGGCTTGCCGACGTGGACCGGGAAGAAACAATCTGGAAAGCCCGCATCGCCCAATACCAGGAGCAGCGCGGCAAAGTGCTGCAAAGCAACGCCCAGGCGTCGGAGTCGGAGCGCCAGGCCGCCGTACTCCAACTTCAGCAAAGCCTGTTTTCACAGCCAGAACTGCCCCGTCTGGTGGCCTACGACTAGCAGGCGGCACATAACTCCTTCCGAGCAATGAAATTCATTGCCACTGTCAGTTTTACCCTCGAAAGACGGGTTGGGCATTCCAAATGCCCAGTTGCTCAGTGAGCGGCTAAGTTGGGGCCTGAAGCCTCCAATTTTTTCAGTTTGCTGGCCAGCGTTGCCGACGACAACGCGCCGAGATGGGTGTCAACCAACCGGCCGTTCATGTCAAAGAACAATGTGGTGGGCAGTGCGGTTGAGCCGAGCTGCTGCCCCAACTTCTTGCCCGGATCCAGAACCACGTTGGCAAGAGTCAGCCCACTCGCAGCAAGGTACCGCTGCACGGTGACTTGGTTCTCGCCTTGGTTCGCCAATATGAAACTGACACCTGGCAATTGCTGCTGCGCCGCAGCCAGCACGGGCATCTCCCGGCGGCATGGCGGACACCAGGTGGCCCACAAGTTGACAACCAGAGGTTTGCCCTGCGTCAGCTTTGCCAGGCTGACCGGCGTTCCTTGCATCGTGACAAACGACATCGCGTCCAGATCGGACAGTGCCGGACCACTGCCCAAGCGCAGAACCGCGGGCGACACGAACCACATCACGGTAGCCGCCAAAAGCCCCGCCAACAACGGACCCCGCAGTGTTGCACGTCGCCAGCCCTGCCACAGCGCGACAAGAACTGCGGCAAGCACACCTGCCCAAGACGTGAAGCCGCCGTCGCGGATATCGAGCATGCTCCATGGCGCGCTGCGGTAGTTTTCGAACCACGACACAACAAAGACAACACGGGCGGCGACACCCGCTGCCAATACCATGTCGGTTAAGGTGCTGCTGATGCCGACTTTTTGACTTCGCCCGACCAAATGGCCGACGGTTGCAGCTACAGCGGCACAAAATAGCAGGATGAGCAGTTGGGTTGGAAGTGCAATAGGCCCGATGCTGATGGCCGTTGCACTCATGCGTTTCCTTGAGTCAACGGTGTCATCCCAGCAGACGTGCGGCATCGCGGGCGGCCACACGACCTTCGTCGGTTGGCACCACCCATACTTCTACCGCGCTGCTGCTTGCGTGCACGGCCAAGGTGTCACTGCCCACGGCGGCCAGGTTGCGCGCAGGGTCGATCTCCACCCCCAGATAGGCCAGGCTGGCGCAGACCTCTTGGCGCAGTACGGCATCGTGCTCGCCAATGCCGCCGCTGAAGGCCAGCACGTCCAGGCCGCTCATGCAGGCGGTCAGGGCCCCACTCTCACGCACCACGCGGTGGGTGAACAGGGCAATCGCCTTTTGCGCTGCAGCCGAGCCGTCAGACCGCAGGCGGCGCATATCGGCCGAGATGCCGGACACACCCAAAAGACCGCTCTGCTTGTACAGCAGCGTCTGCAAGCGCTGGTGGTCCCAGCCTTGCTCCAATAGGTACAGCATGACACCGGGGTCCAGCGAGCCCGTGCGCGTGCCCATCATCAGGCCGTCCAACGCCGAGAAACCCATGGTGGTCGCACAGCTTCTGCCCTCGCGTGCGGCGCACAGGCTGGCGCCGTTGCCCAGGTGCGCCATCAGCACGCGACCACGGGCACGCGGGCTGGCGCGCAGCAGCGTGTCCATGATGAACTGGTAGGACAGGCCGTGAAAGCCATAGCGGCGCACACCCCGTTCAGTCAAGGCCTGGGGCAGCGCAAAGGTGTAATCCACCTCGGCTAGGGTGGCGTGGAAGGCCGTGTCAAAACAGGCAATCTGCGGCAACTCGGGAAAGGCCTCGCGGAAGGCGCGCACACCCTCCAGGTTGTGCGGCTGGTGCAGGGGAGCCAGCGAGTTCAGCTTGGTGAGACTTTGCAGCACGGCATCGGTGACGATGACGCTGGTCCGGAACTCGGCACCGCCATGCACTACACGGTGCGCCACGGCCGCGATGCGCGGCACGCCCGGCTCAAGGGCCAGCAGGCTGCGTAGCGCCGCCAGCGCGCGGGCGAACGAACTGCCGGCACCGTCGGCCAGCGCTTGCTGGTGTGAGGCGCCGTTGAAAGACCAGCCCATCTCGGGCGTGCCGCCGGGCTCCAGTCCCTGTATGTTGCCGGTGAGCACACTGGGGCCTACCTCTTCGCCGTAGCGTGGGTGCAGGGAAAACTTCAGGCTCGATGACCCGGCGTTGACAGCGAGAATGGCCATGGGTGATTTTCTTACTTAGGGCAGGCTGTTCCAGTTCTTGCGGGCATGGTTGCGCCGCGCATTGTGCGCGGCCAGCAGGGCCAGCAGGGCCGAGGCCACGCGGTTGGTCGGCCCGTCGGCACGGCTGGTCAGCGCAATTGGAATGCGCGCGCCCAGCACCAGGCCAGAGCCCGAAGCGCCGGCCAGGTATTCGAGCTGCTTGGCCAGCATGTTGCCACTTTCCAGGTCGGGCACGGCCAGGATGTCGGCATGGCCGGCCACCGGTGAGTCGATGTTCTTGATGTGGGCCGCCTCACTGGAAATGGCGTTGTCAAAGGCCAGCGGGCCATCGAGCAGGCCGCCGGTGATCTGGCCGCGCTCGGCCATCTTGCACAAGGCCGCTGCGTCCAGCGTGGAGGGGATGCTGGGGTTGACCGTTTCCACCGCCGACAGAATGGCGACCTTGGGGGTGTGAACACCCAGAATGCGGGCGAAGTCAATGGCGTTCTGGATGATGTCCACCTTCTCCATCAGGGTCGGGCGGATGTTCAGCGCGGCATCGGTGATCAGCAGCGGCTTGCTGTACAGCGGCACATCAAACCGGAACACATGGGACATGCGCCGCTCGGTGCGCAATCCCGGGTGCTTGAGTACCGCGTGGATCAGCTCGTCGGTGTGCAAGCTGCCCTTCATCAGCACCTCGACCTCGCCATTGGCCGCCATGTCGGCGGCAGCTCCCGCCGCCGCGTGGCTGTGGGGCACGGAGACAATTTCCACATCCTTCAGGTCGATGCCGCCTTCCTGCGCCACGTGGCGGATACGCACCTCAGGGCCGACCAGCACCGGGATGATCAGGCCGTAGCGGGCCGCGTCCATGGCGCCGCTGAGCGAACCGAAGTCGCACGGGTGCACCACCGCGCAGCGCACGGCCTCCAGGTCCTTGCCCAGCGCCAGCAGGTCCTTAAAGCGGGCCTCGGGGTCAAAAAGCTGGATTTGTGGTCCGGCAATCTTGGCCAGGCGCACTTTTTTGGTGGGTGCCAGCACGCGGGCGGTGCCATGCAATACCCGCTCGCCTTTCTGGTTAACCACCTGGCAGTCCATCTCCACTGCCTTCTTGGCGTCGTCTTTGGTCAAAACGGTGACTGTCACCGCCAGCGTGTCGCCCACCCGCACCGGCTTGACGAAATGCAACACCTGCTCCAGATAGATGGTGCCAGCGCCAGGAAAACGGGTGCCCAGCAGGGCAGAAATCAATGCGCCGCCCCACATGCCATGGGCAATCACGCCGTGGAACAAGGTGTCGTTGGCGTATTCGGCATCCAGGTGGGCCGGATTGGTATCCCCCGACACGGCGGCAAAAGCCTGGATGTCGGCCACACTCAGCGTGCGCAACAGGCGCGCACTGCGCCCGATGGTGAGTTCGTCGTAGGTGACGTTTTCGACAAATTCTTGAGTGGGAATCATGTTCATGGTGGCGGTATCCGATGGGTGGGGGGCAGGCAAATGATTACCAACCCTTAAGCGGGCGTCAAATGCCCAAGGCCAGCTCAAACGCCGGTCGTCTAGCGACCATTGTGCCGTTAATTTATGCGGGTAAACCCTAGGTTCGAAAGCATTGGGGGCAATCCTCTACAAAAACAATGGATGCAAATGAGATTGAACGCCCCATGTCCTGGTCTTTCGCATTGTTGTGTCCTGGCGCACACTGGATTCTGGAAATTGAAGGTATCCTTTTTGGCATGAAGCCAGTTAATCGATGCCGCAGTTGTGGTGCAGCCAGTTACAAGCCAGTCATTAGTCGGGATGAGGCGGGAGGCATGCGACCGTCCGGTCAATACCGGTGTGTTGGCTGCAATTTGGTCTTCAATAGCATCGATGAATGGCGAACGGGCATTGATTCGCAGGGCTTAAGTCTCTCGGCCTTCAACGGCCGGCCATTGCATGCTGCTTCAACCAGCTTGGCAAGTGGTTCGACAAAAGCAGAATACTGACGCTCGCAAGGTCCTTATCAGGCCTGCACCAGGGTCGTCACCTTTCGCCGCGTGCGCTCACGCAATGAGCATTCACGCAAGGTGTCTGCCAGTGTTTCCAGTTCCGCAACGCCGTAGAGGGCAATATTTGTAAAGTTGGTGTCCGAGGAGCTCAAATCCAGCAGGCACTGGCCAAGCAAGCGCATGCCCAGGGGCTTGTGTACATCAAAGTGGTCAATGCGGAAAAGCTCGACACTCTCCTTGGACTTCGAAAAAACACCCTTTTCAACACGAACCCGCTGCGTGGTGATTTCGAAATGGGTGCCCAAGCTCAGCACCCAATAGTAGATGTAGGCAATACCCAGCGTCAGAACCACGGCGAACCATTGCCAGGCAGAAAAGATAACGGCAGGGTGGCCAGTGAACAACACACGTTCCGTTTGCGCCTCCTGCGCGGCAGCAAAACTGGCCAGGTCCGTATTGCAGAAACGGCATTTGATGGCTGCCGCCTTGATGGTCTCAGCACATACCGGACAGGATTTTTCGTCAGTGTTCATAGTCACCCAAAGTTTTTGGCCGCCACACTCTTGAATTCATAGCAATAAACCTATGTTCCACGTGGGCTATAGCCTGATTTGGCTCACAACAATTGGTACCAGCCCGCAGTGTGCCAAAAAGGCGCGGCTACCGATGGTACCGACAGTTAGGCGCCTCAGGCAACCGTGATGGTCACCTCGATGTTGCCACGGGTGGCATTGGAGTAGGGGCACACGGCGTGGGCCTTGTCCACCAAAGCCTGGGCGGCGGCTCGCTCCATGCCGGGAATGCTCACCACCAATTGGACTTCAATTCCAAAACCGGCCGGGATCTGGCCGATGCCCACGGTTGCGTCAATGCTGGTGTCGGCTGGCAAGGCAATTTTTTGCATGCCCGCAACAAACTTCATGGCACCGATGAAACAGGCACTGTAGCCTGCGGCAAACAACTGCTCGGGGTTGACGCCATTGCCGGGGCCGCCCATTTCCTTGGGCACGGCCAGTTTCAGGTCCAGCAGGCCGTCCGATGTGCGGGTGGTACCGTCACGCCCGCCGGTGGACTTGGCGTGGGCTTGGTAAATGACTTTTTCAACTTTGGTTGCCATGGTGGTGGGCTTTCTTGGGTAAATGCTCCAGCTCGGAGCGGGTGGGTGAGAGAAATAGGGCGAAACGTTTGGGGGTTTCAGAACAGGCTCTTGAACCAGCCAACGGTGGCGCCGATGGTGACCAGTGCGCGCAACTTCAGCAGCGCCATCGTGTCACCGGCTTCTGGCACCGCCGGGCCGCAACGCGGGTCGGAGCGTTGCAGAGCACCGGTCATCTTGTGGTCGATTGGTATGGCGTCACAACCATGGTTGCTTTCGCAGATAAAGTCCCAGGGCTCACGGGCCGGTGCGTGGCACGCAAAGCAGTTCTTGCCAAAGCGGTTGTTGACCTCGGCAAATCCACGTTTGCCAATCTTGGCACCTTTTTCATTGACGTCGAGTTCGAAGAACTCCCAGTCGCCAGTGGCCGGGCTGAAGCCAGCTTCGCGTTTCACCATCACCTCGGTGGGAACCAACTGCACCACGGAGCCCGCAGGGTAGGGTGCGCCCTTGGGCGCGTTGGCTGCGGCCAGGGTGCCTGCAATGTCACCCGTCAAATTGTCCACAAAGAAGTGGCGCACCGGCGTCATTTGGCGCATGCAACGAAAGCTGTTGTCGTCCACCTTCACTGCAGCGGCGGCCGTGTCTGCCGCCTGGCTGATGGCGGCCAGGCCCAAGCTGAGAGTCATGGCCATTGCGAACAGGCGTGCGTGTGAAAGCAGCGCCCTGAGCATGTGTTGGAGGGACCTTCTGGAGGCGGTGGCGCGACTGTTTTTCATGGGGGATGTCATGGTTGTGTGGTGATGGTGAATGGCTTGGCCGCCGCGCCCGGCGCATGCATCGCGCTACGCAGCTTCTTGATTTGCTGGTTCAGCCCTATCAAATCGGCCAATGACAGGCCGCTTTGCGCCAGCACACAGCCTGGGATATGCGCCGCTTGGCTTTGCAGCTGGTGCCCGGCCGGTGTCAGCCAGACGTGCACCCGCCGCTCGTCTTCGCTGGAGCGTTGGCGAGTCAGCCAGCCGGCCGACTCCATCCGTTTGAGTAAGGGCGTCAGCGTGCCCGAATCCAGCGACAGGCGCTCACCCATGGCCGATACCGTCGGCCCGTCGGATTCCCACAACACCAGCATCACCAGGTATTGCGGGTAGGTCAGGGCCAGTGCATCCAGCAAGGGCTTGTACAGCTTGGTCATTGCCAGTGACGCCGAATACAGCGAAAAGCACAGTTGGTTGTCCAGCAGCAGGGCGGGATCCAGGCGCTTGGGTGTCGATGTGTTGTGCATGGAATGAATTATTGCACACAATTAAATTGTGTGCAATTTATAAGACAAGCCAGTTCGACAAAGCCGCAGTTGGATTCAGGCCGAAAGAGTGGCAGGGTTGGCGCAGCAAAAATGCACATTCGGTGGCCAGGCCCACTAAAGCGTCCTTATTGCTGTCCTGGGCAATTCAGCCCACCACGACCAAACGGCCGCGCCCTTCGTGCTTGGCACGGTACAGGGCCGTATCCGCCCTGACCATAAACGCGGTCAGGGACGCATCGTTTGCATTCAACATGGCCAGCCCGCTGCTGTAGTCAACGTTCAACGACGGATGCAGTTCACATGCGTCATGCAGGGAGACGCGCAAACGCTGCTCAATCTGAATGGCACCCACCCGGTCGGTGTATGGCAGCAACAGTGCGAACTCTTCGCCTCCCACACGGGCCGCCAGATCGCCGCTGCGCCGGTGGTACAGCAACACGTCGCTGAACAGGCGCAAAACCTGATCTCCCACCTCATGTCCTCTGGTGTCGTTGATGCGTTTGAAGTGGTCCAGGTCCAACATGATCAGGGCCAAAGCGGTGCGGTGGCGGCGGGCCTGGTCAAACAGAATCGGTGCGCGTTCATTCCAGCCATGGCGGTTCAGCAGGCCGGTCAGACCGTCGGTGTAAGCCTGCTCGCGCAGCCTGGCGTCGGCCTCCTCGCGCCAGGCCACCAGCACGGCCACTGCGGTCAGGACCAGCGCGACGTTGGCGGTCAGTTGCGCCACCACATTGACTGGATGGGAAGCCTGGAAGTTGGGGTAAAGCTCCGGGTAGAAGCCACCCAGGATGCCGCGACCCACGGTGACCAGGGCCACCGCGCTGTAACACAGGGTAATCAGTGCGCGCCAGGGCAAAGTGGCGCCGCGTTTACTGCGATCGGGCCACAAGGCCGCCCGCGCCACCACCAGCAATTGCGCCGCAAAGACAAAATTGGCAAAACCCACACGTACCGGGTAGTTTGAAAAACTCAGTGCGTACCCCACAGGCATCAACACCGTGAGCAATAGCAGGGTGCGCCGCAACGGGCGTGCTCCCAGCCAATCCTGAAGGGCCAAGAACATCAGGTAATTGGCAAGCGATGCGCTGGCCATGCTACAGGTGGACAAAACCGGGTCCAGCCAGTGCCCGTTCCACTGGTCCGACGCAATGATGAACACCCAGCCCAGGGTCTGGAAGATCAGGCTGCCCTGCGCCATGCGTGCCGCATGGCTGATGTCACGGCCCATGATCAACGGCAGGGCAATCGACACCGTAGCGAGGTTGATCGCCGTCAGCACCAGGATCGTGTAGATGTCAATGCGGCCCATACAGACGTTTGGTGCGTGTTACTGGAACGCCACTTCCGAAAAACTGCGCAGCTTGCGGCTGTGCAGTTGTTCGGTGCCCTGGGCGCGCAGCAGCTCAATGGCGCGCATGCCGATGCGCAGATGCTGGTCGACCCGCTCGCGGTAAAAGTGGTTGGCCATGCCGGGCAGCTTGATCTCGCCGTGCAGCGGTTTGTCACTGACACACAGCAAGGTGCCGTAGGGCACCCGGAAGCGGAATCCATTGGCGGCGATGGTGGCGCTCTCCATGTCCAGCGCAATCGCGCGGCTCTGGCTGAAGCGGCGCTGGGGCTGGTTGTCGGGCAATAACTCCCAGTTGCGGTTGTCGGTGCTGGCCACGGTGCCGGTGCGCATGATGCTTTTCAACTCCGGACCTTTGAGTTGCGTGACTTCGGAAACGGCCGACTCCAGTGCGACCTGGATTTCGGCCAGCGCGGGAATCGGCACCCACAGCGGCAGTTCTTCGTCCAGCACATGGTCCTCGCGCACATAGCCGTGGGCCAGCACGTAGTCACCCAGTTGCTGGCTGTTGCGCAGGCCGGCGCAGTGGCCCAGCATGATCCAGGCATGTGGCCGCAACACGGCAATGTGGTCGGTGATGTTCTTGGCATTGGCCGGGCCGACACCGATGTTGACCATGGTGATGCCAGCGCGGTCCGCGCGCACCAGGTGGTAACCCGGCATTTGTGGCATGCGGGGCGGCTCTTTGCCCAGTGCGTCGATGGCTTGCGCTGGCAAACCGGCACGGCGGGTGATCATGTTGCCGGGTTCCACAAACGCGATGTACTCGCTGTTGGGGTCGCGCATGGCGGCATGACCCAGTGCGATGAACTCGTCGATGTAGAACTGGTAATTGGTAAACAGCACAAAGTTTTGAAAGTGCTCCGGGCCGGTGCCGGTGTAGTGGCGCAACCGGTGCAGGGAATAGTCAACCCGGGGCGCGGTGAACAGGGCCAGCGGCTGGGGCTCGCCGGCGCGGGGCTGGTAAGTGCCGTTGGCAATGCCGTCGTCCATAGCCGCCAGATCGGGCAGGTCGAACACGTCGCGCATCAGCGTGCGCCGCTGCGGCGTCATATTGCCTTCCACATGGTCGTTCTCGGCAAACGAGAAGTGCACCGGAATCGGCTGCGAACTGGTGCCCACCTCCAGCTCGACGCCATGGTTCTGCAACAGCAGGTTGAACTGGTCCAGGTAGTAGTCGTGGTACAGGTCGGGGCGGGTCAGCGTGGTCTCGAAACGGCCAGGCCCGGCCACAAAACCGTAACTCAGGTGGGCACTCTCAGGTGTGATGGTGCGCGACACGGTGTCGGTGTGGATGCGCACCAGCGGGTAACAGGCACGCACGTGGCCAGTGCTGTCGTCGCCGGCCACAAAACGTTGCATGGCCTGGCGCAGGTGCGCAATGCTGCCGTCATAGATGCGCATCACCTGATTAAAGGCGGCGTCGGCGTCGGTAAACCGTTCGGGGGCAATGAAGGGAGGTAGGTTTGACATCCTCCTATTGTGCCGTGCGGCCGCGCCTGCCCCTACTTGCGGAATAATGCGCGTTGGCGTCAAATCCATACCGCAGGAAATTCCCCTCGTGCCTGATCCCAACGATTCACGATTTCATGAGACCGGATTCCCCTCGTTGCAGTGGGAGGAAGACGACTTGCCGACGCGCCCCATGCCCCTGCATGAGCGTCCCTTGCAAGCCCGTATCGACAACGAAATGGCCGTTATTGCCCAGCACCACGTGCGGATTGCGTCGGCCATCGAGAAGTTCTGGGGCCACCGCGACTGTATTGAATACCTGCAAAAACTGATCATGAGTGGTGGTCACCAGGACGGTCAGACGCGTGTTGGTTTCAAATCGGATGTGCTGTCGGCGTTGATCAATCTGGCTGCACTGCACAAAATGGAGTGACATGGCACGTTTGACGCCTCGCAGGGTAGGGATGGGTGGTTTGGTATTGCTGGCGGTCGGTCTGGCGGTGTTGTTCACCGTGCCCAGTGTGGTCGATGGACGCATGAACCAGGTGATCCATCCCGCACCGTATGCGGCCAACGCGGCGGCGCAGGCCCTGCACAAAACCCTGTTTGTGGCCGACCTGCACGACGACGCCCTGTTGTGGAACCGTGACCTGTTGCAGCGTTATGACCGTGGCCACTCCGATCTGCCGCGCCTGCTGGAAGGGCCGGTGGCCCTGCAGGTGTTTGCCACCGTCACCAAAACGCCCAAGGGCCTGAACTACGAACGCAACAGCGCCGACAGCGACAGCATTACCCTGCTGGCCATGGCCCAGCGCTGGCCGGTGGCCACCTGGGACAGCTTGCTGGAACGTGCCCTGTACCAGGGAGAAAAACTG
Organism: Candidatus Aalborgicola danicus; assembly: GCA_016703945.1. Taxonomy (GTDB): domain Bacteria; phylum Pseudomonadota; class Gammaproteobacteria; order Burkholderiales; family Burkholderiaceae_C; genus Allorhodoferax; species Allorhodoferax danicus. The sequence continues at coordinate 13,458 of JADJBC010000045.1, read as the reverse complement.
CACCAGGCCGCCCGGGACAGTGAAGGCCGCCTGGTGGTGGTCAAGAACCAGAAGGACCTGGCCCAGTTCACGCAGACTTGGGGCCGAGACCCCCGGCGTGTGGCCGCAGTCTTGGCCACCGAAGGCCTGCACCCGCTGCAAGGCAAGCTGGAGAACGTGGACCGGCTGTTTGATGCCGGTTTTCGCATGACCGGCCTGACGCATTTTTTCGACAACGAAGTGGGCGGCTCGGCCCATGGGCTGGAGAAAGGTGGCATCACGCCTTTTGGTCGCCAAGTGGTTGCGCGCCTGGAAGCCCGGGGCATGTTGATTGACCTGGCCCACGCCTCCAAGCCATTGATCGACGATGTGCTGGTGATGGCCAAGCGCCCGGTGCTGGTATCACACACCGGTGTAGCGGGCACCTGCCCCGGGCCGCGCAACCTGAGCGACGATCACCTCAAACGTATTGCCGCCACGGGCGGGGTGGTTGGCATTGGTTACTGGGAAGGGGCCGTGTGTGACGCTGCCGTTCCCAGCATTGTCCGGGCCATCCGGTACGCCGTTGACAAAGTGGGGGTGGACCATGTGGCCCTGGGTTCTGATTTCAATGGCGCCACCCGCACCCCCTTTGATGTGACCGGCCTGCCGCAGTTGACCCAAGGCCTGCTGCAAGCCGGGTTCAGTCCCAGTGATATCCAGGCCATCATGGGTGGTAATGTGCAGCGTCTGTTGCTAAACAGCCTGCCGCCGGGCTAGGCTCAAAAAGCTTTGCATCAAATTGGCCTCTAGCCCTCGTAAACACTGCGTAAGCAGCTATCAAACCAATAGCAACTGAATGACCACCTCACCCCAGACCTTGCAACACACGTTCGACGTCCTGATCGTCGGCAGCGGCCTGGCCGGCCTGTCGGCCGCGCTGCACCTGGCCCCTACGCACCGCGTGGCCGTGCTGACCAAACGCTCCATGAGCGACGGCTCCAGCGGTTGGGCCCAGGGTGGCATTGCCGCCGTCCTGGCGGATGGGGATAGTTTTGACGCCCATGTGCAGGACACCCTGGTGGCTGGCGCCGGCTTGTCGGACCCCGCCGCCACGCGTTTTGTCGTGGAGCATTCGCCCGAAAGCATCAATTGGCTGCGCGAGCTGGGCGTGCCGTTCTCCGAGGAAGATGGCCATTTGCACCTGACCCGCGAAGGCGGCCACAGCGCCCGGCGCATCGTGCATGTGACCGACGCCACCGGTGCGGCCGTGCAAAAAACGCTGATCGCAACCGTGCGCCGCACGCCCAATATCACGCTGTTCGAGAACCACACCCTGGTGGATTTGATCACCCGCAACAAGCTGGAGCACGTGGTGGACAGCCCCCCCACCGCCAACCAGTGCCTGGGCCTGTATGCGCTGGACGAGTCCACCGACGAGGTGCACACCTTCAGCGCCCCGCACACCATTTTGGCCACCGGCGGCGCCGGCAAGGTCTACCTGTACACCACCAACCCCGACACCGCCACCGGCGACGGCATTGCCGCCGCCTGGCGCGCCGGTTGCCGGGTCACGAACATGGAGTTCATCCAGTTCCACCCCACCTGCCTGTACCACCCGCATGCCAAGTCGTTTTTGATCTCGGAAGCCGTGCGCGGCGAGGGGGGGCGTTTGTTGCTGCCGGACGGCACACGTTTTATGCCCCAGCACGACGAACGTGCCGAGCTGGCACCGCGTGATGTGGTGGCCCGCGCCATTGACTTCGAGATGAAGAAGGGCGGCTTTGACTGCGTGTATTTGGACATCTCGCACCAGCCACTGGCCTTTTTGCTGGAACACTTTCCCAACATCCATGCGCGTTGCCTGGAGCTGGGCATCGACATCAGCAAGCAGCCCATTCCCGTCGTGCCCGCCGCCCACTACACCTGCGGCGGCATCCACACCGACCTGACGGGCGCCACCGACCTGGCGGGTTTACACGCCGTCGGCGAGACCGCCTACACCGGCCTGCATGGTGCCAACCGGCTGGCCAGCAACTCGCTGGTGGAATGTATGGTGTTTGCCCGCGCCGCCGCCACGCACATTCTGGCCACACCCCTGGCCGCGCCCGCTGCGCTGCCCGCCTGGGACGACAGCCGTGTGACCGATGCCGACGAGGCGGTGGTCATCTCCCACAACTGGGACGAGCTGCGCCGCTTCATGTGGGACTACGTGGGCATTGTGCGCACCAACAAACGTCTGGAGCGCGCCTCGCACCGCATTGCGCTGCTGCAGGGCGAGATCCAGGAGTTTTATGCCCACTTCCATGTCACGCGTGACCTGCTGGAGCTGCGCAACCTGGTACAGGTGGCCGAGCTGATCGTGCGCTCTGCCCATTCGCGGCACGAGAGCCGGGGGCTGCACTTCAGCCGGGACTATCCGGACATGATGGCGAAGGCGGTGCCTACTACTTTGATTCCGGATTGAGTTTTCAGGCTGGTTGAGGTTTCTGCTGCAATGGGTGTTGCGCTTGGCTGTTATGCGCCTGGCTTGTGCGGGGCTGGCGGACCGGGCATCCCTTCCCTGGCCTCAGTCGCAGGCGAACATTTATGGTTGTCCTGTACCCTTTTGTTAACACCGCTATTGGCAGGGCCGTTCTGTGGCAACTGCGAGTAGAGGCCGATGAACGGATACCCGATCCACCAGCGGGGTGGTGAGGTTGGCGCGCGGTACAGGGGGAGTTGGGATCTGCGTAGGTCGGTTTTGGGATGATCGCCAATGGCCACGAGCACCCAATTTGTGACGGTCCTGCTCAGTGTTTGGCGGTCTACTTTGAACCATGCTTTGTGCGATGGCAAAGATGACACGGCCAAAGTCGGCGCTTTGCGGTCTTTGACGGCAATGTCTTTGATCGGCGACCAGCGGATTTAATGGCCGATAAAATATGTTATCGATAATGAAATGCGCTATCCGAAGTCACGAACGAGGGCCATGGCGTCCATCGTCATTTGGCGGTAATGCCCGCAAGAATGCATCCGTCGCGCGTAGGCCCGACGCTGCAGGTGGCATCACAACTGCCGAACATCAATTCCAGAATAGCCCCGCAAGCCACCTGAGCTTGTACCGTTAGGGCCTGCCTGGGTCTTTGCCGGTTTCGATGGGCTATGCGCTAACATTATCCAGGTTCGGGTTCGACCGCCACGTCAACCGAAGCGGAAATTGATACGCGAATCGTCAGCGGCCAGGCAATGACCGGAAGGCGAACCGCCGGATCGCCATACGGCGGAGCATCGCAAGGTCGCGCCACTGTCGGCACGCAACACGGGCTGGGCTGAATAGACGTAGTGGTCATTATCCAATCCAGAAAAAAATCCGGTCGTAATGCTTTCCCGTACTGTAGAGACGTCGCAATTCCGCAAGGTTCTGCTTGCGCTCAATGGCGAAAGCCCGCGCTTCAAAACGTACACCCCGCAACTCCAAAAACATTGCCGTTCCTCCGGCCCTTTCGTGCCGGAAGGTTCCAACCGTGATGTCCTGGTCGCGCCCGTCCTGAATCAAATTGTGCGTATGACTGGCGCACCACCCAAGGTGAGCGGAATCAGTCCCGCCAGCACAAGAATCCTTACAGTCATGGTGTTTCCTTTCGTCCACAAGAACCTTGGCACCTGCGCCCACTTTTTAAACTTCCCCAGTCTTTTGGAAAGAATCACTTCAGTACAAACCGGGCCGTGGAATACTTGCCAGTCGTCAACACAACGGCCACCACCTTGGTGCCAGCCGCCACTTTGAAGCTTCCCTTGGTTTCCAGCTTGTCGCCAGCCGGTTTGAGTTCCACTTGCTGTTTCTCGGTACCAGAAAGCAAAGTCAGCTTGGCTGTGACCTTGCTAACGTCCACGGCCTTCCCATGGTCACGTAGATGCAATTTGCAGCGAATCGGGCCTGGCCACCAGTTCGTAGTCCATGTCTTTGACCTCGACCACTAGGCCACCATGCAGCGGTTTGTGCTCATGTCCATGGGCATGGTTGTCATGCGCGAAAGTTGCGCCCGTGGTCGCTAAGGCAAAGGCGGCTATGAGTTGACGGAATTTCATATGTGTTCCTTTCAGGTGGTTTAAGAGTCAGAAAGCTTCTGCATTGCGGTCATCGAGCAGGCGCTCGGCGTCCTTGCGGCCAAACAGCCAGAACAGGACTGGCGTCAAATAGGTATCGAGCAGCGTGGAGCTGATCAGGCCCGAGAAGATCACAACGGCAACCGGGTGCAAAATCTCGGTACCTGGGCGCTCAGCCTCAAACAACAGTGGCGCCAGCGCAAAGGCGGTTACGAGCGCAGTCATCAGTACCGGGCTCAGCCGTTCCAGCGAGCCGCGCACCACCATCTTGTGGTCAAACTCCTCGCCCTCGATACGCATCAGGTTGATGTAGTGGCTAACCTTCAAAATGCCGTTGCGCACCGAAATGCCCGCCAGCGTGATAAAGCCAACTAGCGCCGCCACCGACAGCGGTTGGCCCGATATCCACAAAGCCCAGCACCGCACCGACCAACGCCAGCGGAATATTGACCATGATCAGCGCCGACAAGGTAACCGACTGGTATCGGCTATACAGCACTACGAACATCAGCACCAAAGACACGATGGACAACAAGCCCACCAGTTTGGACGCCTCTTCCTGCGCCTGAAACTGACCACCCAACGTGATGAAGTAGCCCTCGGGCAGCTTGGAGTCGGCCACCACCTTGCGGATGTCTTCCACAATCTCGGAAAGCGCACGGCCCCTGCGCATTGGCCGACAGCACGATGCGTCGCTTGCCATCGTCGCGGCTGATCTGGTTGGGGCCGTCACTGTCTTCAATGGTGGCAACTTTGGACAGCGGTACCGGTCCCGACGGGTTTGCAGCAGGATATTGCCCAGGCCCTTCCACCGAGCGAGCCGACTCCGGCAGGCGCACCACCAGCGCGAAGCGGCGCGAGCCCTCCACTATCTGCGTCACCTTTTCGCCTTCGACCAAGCTTTGTAGTGCTGCCAGAATCTGCGGTGTGGGCACGCCGTATTGCGCCGCCGCCGCGTAGTCCACACGTACCTTGATCTGCGGCGCCAGTACTTGCTTCTCGATCTCCAGGTCGGCGATGCCGGGCACCGCGACCAACTTGACTGCAGCAGATCGGCCTGCCCGCGCAGGGTGTCCAGGTCATCCCCAAAGATCTTGATGGCGATTTGTGAGCGCACGCCAGACAGCATGTGGTCTATGCGGTGCGAAATCGGTTGCCCAATGCCGATGGACGCTGGCAGGTTGACCAGGCGCGAACGGATGTCGGCCGAAATTGCGTCCATCGACCGGGTCAGCTCGGACGCGGGTTTCAGCCCTACGTCCAGTTCGCTGACGTGCACACCCTCGGCGTGTTCGTCCAGCTCGGCCCGGCCGCTGCGCCGCCCGACGTGGTGACCTCAGGCACTTGTTTGACCAACTTCTCCGCCTGCTGTGCCAAGGCCGACGATTCGGCCAGAGTGACGCCAGGGTTCAGCCGCAGACCGACCAACAGCGTGCCTTCGTTAAACGGCGGCAAAAAGGTCTTGGTTGCAGGCTGCTTTGGTAACCACGCTTGAGCCAGGCCAGCAGTTTGGTGTCGCCATGGTCGAGCGAACGCATGCTGGGCAGCAGGTAGTAGGCCAACACCGGTGTCACCGTGACCGACACCAATAGCGAGGCCAACGTGGAGACGATGAAGGCAATGCCCAGCGGCACAAACAGCCGCCCTTCCATGCCGGGCAGGGCAAACAGCGGCAGAAACACCAGCACGATGATGATGGTGGCGTACAGGATTGCCGAGCGCACCTTCCATCGTCGCGCTGGCCACTAGCTCCTGGGGTTCATCCGGTGGTCGTGGTGGCGTTCGCGGTCCACCTTCAGGCGGCGCATCACGTTCTCTACACCCACCACCGCGTCATCTACCAGGCCGCCAATCGCAATGGCCAGACCGCCCAGCGTCATGGTGTTGATGGACAAGCCGAAATACTGGAACACCAGCGCCGTCATGAAGATGGACACCGGAATGGCGGTCAGCGCAATGATGGTCGGCCGCAGTGTTCCCAAAAAGAAGAACAGGATCACCGCGACAAAGATCGATGCACCTATCAGCTTGCCTTGCAGCGTGGTGATGGATGCCTCGATAAAGCTGGCCTGGCGGAAGGTCACTTTGGGCTCGTCCATACCGGCGGGCAGGGAGCGTTTCATGTCACCCAGCGCGGATTCGATGGAACGTGTCAGCGCAATGGTGTCGGCCGTGGGTTGTTTCTGGATGCCCAGAATCACCGCCGGCTTGCCCTCAAAACCCGCATCACCCCGTTTGATGGCGGGTGCAAACGTCACCTCTCCAATCTGGCGCAGTAGGATGGGTTGGCCGTTCTTGGTCGTCAAGGCCAGGTTTTCAGGTCGTCCAGCCGCGAGGTACGGCCCAGGTTGCGGATCAGGTATTCGCGGCCATTGAGTTCCAAAATCCGCCCGAGGTGTTGGACGAGAAACCTTTCAGCGCTCCCTCCAGCTGCTCATGCGAAATGCCTAGCTCGGCCATGCACGGTGTTGGGTTGAACCTGGAACTGGCGCACCTCGCCGCAATCGGAATCACCTGCGCCACGCCGGGTACGGCCATCAGCCGTGGGCGCAACACCCAATCGGCATATTCACGCACCTGCATCGGCGAGATTTTGGCCGTGTCGATGGGGATTGCAATCTGCATGATCTCGCCCATGATGGAGCTGATAGGCCCCATACGCGGCACCACACCGGCGGGCAGCCCTTCTTCCATCGCAGACAAACGCTCGGACACCATCTGGCGGGCGCGAAAGATCTCCGTGCTCCAGTCAAAGTGACGTAGATGAAGGACAGCCCGGCACTGGAGACCGAGCGCACACTCTCTACGCCGGGCAGGCCATTCATGGTGGTTTCCAGCGGGAAAGTCAAGAGTTGCTCCACCTCTTCAGCCGCCATGCCACCGGCCTCGGTCATGATGGTGACCGTGGGTTTGTTGAGATCGGGGAACACATCCACCGGTGTGCGCGCACAGCGTGAACGCGCCATAGGCCATCAACACCAGGCTGGCAATGATGACCAGCAGCCGGTTGGACAGGCTGTTATCGAGAAGCCACTTGAACATGCGTGTGACTCCTTTTAGCGAATTTGGTTGATCAAGCTGGCCCCTTGCGTGGCAATACGGTCGCCAGCCTTCAGGCCCGACATCACCGCAAACGAGGCGCCATCCAGAATCTCGGTCGTGACCGTGCGCGGCTCAAACCGCTCTGCTGCTGTCTTGACCCATACCACCGTCTGGTTGGCCGGGCTCTTCAGCAGCGCTTGCGCGGGCACCCGGATGCCTTTGACACGTGTAGCCGTTTGCGCATACACCTTGACCGGCTGGCCCACGGCCAATTTGATAAGGGGCCTTCGGCCTGGAACAACATGGGCAGGGCTTGTTCGCGCAAACTGCGCGCCGCACCGATAAAGCCAGCGCCACGGTATCCGCGCCCAGGGCCAGGTGGCGCTAGCCACGTCGCTCACCACCGCTGCGTCGTAAGGCTAGCGCTTCAATACGCAGGCGGGTGGGATCCACCACCTCAAACACCAATTCGCGGGCATCCACCACCTGGTCTGCAACCGCATTGCTGGAGGCAATGACACCCAGAGACCGGCGCCACCAGCGCATCGCGGTTGTTCAGCCCACCGCCCACTGCGGCCATACGCTCACTAAGGCTGCTGAGTCCCGCTTTGCCGCCGCTTCAATGTCTTTGCGGCACGGTGTCGGATAGCTCTTGCAGGCGGGCCAGGCGTTTTCGGCCAGCGCCTTGGAGGCCCGCAACTCCGCCAGTGCGCTGGACTGGTTGGAGCGCTCGATGGCGCCGCTTGACGGCACCACGTAGGCGAGTACATCGCCCTTTTTGACAGCCTGGCCCACGCTGGGCAAGCCCCGCGCGCCCGCTTCTAGCCGCCCCGCGACCAGGGCTTGAACCTTGCCACCGGCATTGGGGTCCATCACCACCTTGCCTTGTAATTCCAGCGAACGGGGGAGTTCACCTTCCGTCACCTCCAGGTGCGAACGCCAATTTGGCGCTGGGCCGGTTTGGGTAAAAACACGCTGCCATCGGGCAGGCGTTTTGGGCCGTCACCGTCACCGCTGACCGCGGGGGCTGCGTCACCATGGTCATGGCCTTCACCAGCCCATGCGAGGGCGGCTAGGTCAACACAGCGGCACTCAAGATCTGGCAAGCAGCCAGCGTCAGAAGTCGGGGCTTGTTCATCCTGCACCTCCCAATCGGTTGTTGCGCTGTACGCCCAGACGGCGCAGGGCGAAGGCCAGCAGAGCCAGGACAAACAGCCCACCTATCGCCCATGTGCCATAGGTTTTCCAGCTTGCGCCATGTGCAGATTCGGTGTGCGCGTCAGCATGCAAGTCCAGATCACCGCCAGCAGGTCCGTCACAGTGCCTGCGACCACGGTCGCGGGTCACACCGATCTCTCTGGCTGCAGCTCTGCGGCCAGCGTGGCCTCAAACTCACCTTCGCCGTGGGGTTGGACGGGCACCTTGGTGCCGCCCAGCTCAAGCTCCAGCGTGGCGTCCATGACCGGGCTGTTGTCGGCCGCGTGGTCCAGGTACAGCGTGATGCTTTTGCCGCTGACCACACCTACCAGTTCAAAGGCTTCGGATGTAGCGGTGAAGCGGGGCTTGGCCGCCCGCCCGCGGCGGAAGGTGCCCCGCCATGGTCGTGACGTCACCGGCCCAACTGAACAGGGATGCGGTTGCCAGGATCACTGCAAGTAAAAAGGCTTTCGCCGTGTCAAGGAGTTCGTCATGATGTGCTTCGTTGAATGAGGTGGAAATAGGGTTGAAATTGAAAGGGCCAGAGGCGCCTTGGTGGGCAGGGTCTATTCCGGCAGCAGGCCCAGGGTTTGGCGCAAGGCAGACTGGGCCGCCGCCAGGTCTATGCCCGAACGGGCAGCCTGGCGTTCGGCGTCCATGGCCTCACGTTCCATGCGCAGGCGGGTGGGCAAGTCGGTCTCGCCCATGCGATACGACTTCTGAAAAAAAGCCCGCGACTCTCTGGCAAGCTGCGCGCGCTGCTGCGACGCTTGCAACTGGGTCTGGGCTGATGCCAGGCCCACGCGGGCAGCTTCCGCTTCACCCTGCAACCGCTCACGCTCCACACGCAATGCCGCTTCGGCTTCGATGGCATCGGCCTGGGCGCTAGCGCGCTTGGCCTGGTTGCGGCTGTCAGACCCCAGGGGGATGCGAATGCCCAGCGTGATGCTGTGCTGGTAGGCCTCATCCGGTTGCCCGCGGTCACGGCTGGTGGCAAGCGTCAGCTCGGGGTTGGCGCGGGTTTGCACCTGGGCCAGTTCGGCTGAGCGCTGGGCCACTTCGGCGCTGTCCTGCAGCTCAACCACCGCCGGATGGCGGGCATCCAACGTGGCACTGTCCGTTGGTACTGTGGGCACGGGTTCTGCCCCGGCTATAGAACCGGCTGCGGAACCCACCGGGGTTTTAACGGCAGTTGGACTGCGGTTGGGGCCACGGACTGTGGCACCAGTCCGGTCAAGCGCCGCGCACACGTCGCCAACTCGCCTGTGGCCTCCGTGGCTTCAGCCAGACTTCCGCACCTGCCAAGGCCCCATCGGCCTGGTGCTGGTCGGCACGCGCCATGTCGCCCGCTGCACGCTTTGCCCACATCCTGTGCCAACTGTTGGGTGTGCCCAACAGATCACCGGCGAGGCCGTGGTCGCGTGTGCCCGCTGCCACCCCCAGTACGCCTCGCGCACCTGGGCCGCCGTGCGCAACTGCGCCGCACGCACACGGCTGGCTGCCGCGCGCACCTGCGCGTCGGCCACTGCAACCGTGCGTGACCGTTCGCCCCACAGCCAAAGCGGAATGCTGAGGCCCACTAAGGTTTCATCACGTCCCAAGTGCTGGTTCAGGCGGTCGGTCTTGGTGGACAACTCCAGCGCCACCGGCTCTGCCGTCCAGCGTGCAGCGGCCTGCTGCTGGGCTGCCGCCGCATCGAAACAGGCGCACTGCTGGGACAGAGCTTCAGGTTGGCGCTGCCAGGCGGCTCCACGTGCTTCAGCGGCGTGGTGGTTGACGTGTGGTGGTACAGCCTTGGGTCAGCCTTGGGGCCAATGCTGGCTCAGCAGCGCTGCCAGCGGCGCAAACAAGGCCAGCACAACGCAAGGCAAGAAATAACTTGTTTTTTTAGGAACATCCGATTCTCCAAAAATGAAAGACATTTGGGGGAATCGGCGAGACGCCATCAACAGCAGCCTGCTGCACCACGACCACGCAAGGCATTGCAAAAGGGTGCGTATGCGGGTAGGTCCGGGACAAGCCTCGCCGATCAGGCGGGTGTGCCAATGGGGGCGTTCTGGCAGGAGGCGGGTTGAGAGGATAGGTGCAGCGGCGGATGTGCTGTGCAGCGCGCTTGGCAGGTTTACCGTCACCGGGGTCAGGTGACTGCAAGACAGGGTGCTGCAGCCAGCATGGCACGTGCCACGGTCCCATCGATCGCACCCGTTCCGTCGGCTCAGTGCTGGTGTCGCCGTGATCGATGGCATCGGGAGCTACATCGGCTGAGTGCTGGTGCTCGTGGTGCCCAAAGTGCTGGGTCGTTGCGGCTGTGCCACTTTCATGCTGGCAATAACTGGCCACTGCAGCCCAACTGAGCTGCATCGGCAAGAGAACCAAGAGAAAAATGAGTAACCAGCGACGCATAGCGGGCGCAGTGTAGCAGCCCAGCTTCAATGGCCTGCCTCTCGGTATTTCATGGGATCCGCGCAGTCGTGACACGTTGCGGTTCATCCTGTGGCGGATGACGTGGACATACAGCCAACCCTGAGCCCGCTCAGGTTGACGCCTGTTGCGCATAGAAATCATCCGGCGTGTCATACAGACCAAAGTCGTGGTTAATGCCCTCTTTCTGGATGAAGGTGTCTTGGCCAAGCCAATCCACCGGCGGGCATTGCAGATCGGGGTCGCCGCACATACCCGCAAAACGCCCCTGAGCGCAATGCCGTAGCGCCTGCAGGTAAGGCCGGTCGGTAGCCCAGGCGAATCCATGGCCGGCGCCAGACTCTCCCAGCGTGGATGATGCCGTCCGCGAGTTGGTAGGCGATGCCGGTGATTGCGCCTTCTGCAGCGCCTCCGCCGATGGTGGACCCGTGGAAGCGGCAGGCCACGCCCACGGCCCGCAGCAGCGCCATCAACAGCGTGCCCTTGGTGTTGCACTGGCCCATGCCGTCGGCCAACACCCGCGAGGCCGGCAAGTCATCCGAGGCGTTGTAGCCAAAGGCGATGTCGTCGCGTACAAAGTGATACACGGCACCGATACGATCGTACTCAGACAGTTGCAGCCAGCCGCGCTGCGTGATCAGGCTTTGAATGTCTGGGTGCTGTAGTCCAGCAAGGGCTGTGCTTGCCGCCACCGTTGGCGTTCTTCGGTGGCAAGGCGGGTGGGGGTTTGGGAATATTCATATTCTTACGCTTCATTGCGAACACGCAAAAGGCGCAGTCCATTGCCCACCACCAGCAAACTGGCCCCCATATCGGCAAACACCGCCATCCACATGGTGCCGGTACCAGCCAGGGTGAGCACCAGAAAGACTGCCTTGATCCCCAGGGCCAACACGATGTTTTGCACCAGCACGGCGTGCGTGCCGCGACAGGCGCACAAAACGCGGTAGCTTGCGCAGGTCGTCGTCCATCAGCGCGACATCGGCGGTTTCGATGGCGGTGCCGGGCGCCTTGCGCCCATGGCAAAGCCGATGCTGCTCCGTGCCAGCGCAGGAGCATCGTTGATACCGTCCCCCACCATGCCTACAACGCCATTGGGGTCAGCCTCACCCATCTTGGCCAGTCTTGTCTTCGGGCAGCAGGTCGCCACGGGCTTCGTCTATGCCCACCTGCGCGGCGATGGCGGCTGCGGTATGGGCGTTGTCGCCGGTCAGCATGATGGTCTTGACACCCAGAGCGTGTAGTTCGGCTATGGCCTGGCGGCTGTTGGTCTTGACCGTGTCAGCCACGGCAAACAGCCGCAAACACCGTGTTCATCGGCCAGCAGGATCACGGTTTTGCCTTGTTCTCCAGCGCGCCAACTGCGCTTCCAGCGCATCGGCGCACAAGGCCGCGCTCGTGGATCAGGCGGTGGTTGCCCAGGTAATACAGCGTTCGTTGATACGGCCCCGTGGTGCCGCGCCCGGCCAAGTGCCTCGAAACCTCCTGACCTCCAGCAGCGCAACACCTTGGCTTGCCCTGGCCGCGGCCGGCATGCGCGAGACGGGGTGATTTGAGGCGGCTCGCCACGCTGGCCGCCAGGCCGCGCCTCCGTTCCGCATCGCCACCGTCCAGCACGACGGAAATCGGTCTAGCACCGGCTTGCCGTGGGTGATGGTGCCGGTTTTGTCCAGCGCCAGCCACTTCAGCTTGCGCCCCTCTCTTCCAGATACACCGCCCTTCACTAATGCGCCTTGCGCGCCGCCGCGGCAAGCCCGCTGACAATGGTCACCGGGGTGGAATCACCAGTGCGCAGGGGCAGGCAATCACCAGCAACACCAGCGCCTTGTAAACCCAATCAAACCAGATACCGCCCTAGCAGCAAGGGCGGCACGACGGCACCAAGCCAGCGCGATGGCCAGCACCACCGGTGTGTAGACGTTCGCAAACCGGTCGACAAACCGCTGCGTGGGCGCACGTGCGCCCTGCGCCGCCTCTACCGCGTGGATGATGCGGGCCAGGGGTCTGTCGTTGCGGCGGTGACGTGGCGGTATTCGAACGAGCCCATTCGTTGACGGTACGGCAAACACGGCGTCGCCCCTGTCTTTTCCACCGGCAGGCTTTCTCCGGTGAGTGGCAGCGGACTGGTTAAGGTTGAGCGTCCGCGGGTGATGGTGCCGTCCAGCGCAATGCGCTCTCCCGGTTTGATGCGTACCTGGGCCTGGACCGCCACCGTTTGGGCCACCACGTCTTGCCAGCTGCCGTCGGCCTGCAGCACGGTCGCGCGCTCGGGGTGTCAGGATGGCTTCCCTTGATGGCGTTGCGCGCCCGGTCCAGAGACGGCCTTCGATCAGCTCGGCAACGGTGAACAAGACCATCACCATCGTCACCTCGGGCCATTGGCCCAGCGCGCACCGGTAACGGCGATGCTCATCAGTGCGTTGATATTGAGGTTGCCGTTGCGCAGCCTATCCAGCCCTTCTGGTAGGTTGCCAAACCGCAGGCCAGCACCGCGGCGAGTGCCAGAGCTGCAGCCATCTACGGGAAGATTCTGCCCAATGCATTTTCCTCAGACGTGAGGGCTGCCACCCCGGCCAGCCAACGGCCACCACGTAGCTTTGTCCGCTCAGCGGGCGCTTCGTCGAGCGCTGATGCGCCGCCGACGACTTCTGGGTGTGAAACTCAACGAACGTATCACCGCATCCAGAATCGGATTGATCGTCTCAGGTTCATGCGCAACGGTTAGAACCCGCTGCATCAGATTGAAATCCA
>JADJBC010000044.1 GCA_016703945.1 Candidatus Aalborgicola danicus | reverse complement strand
CAACTCCAAAACCATCATTGCGCCCTCGGCCCTTCGTGCCGGAAAGATTCCTTTCGTGATGTCCTGGTCGCTACGGTCGCCAGATCAAACTGTGCGTATGCCCGGCGCAACCGCCAAGGTGAACAGAATCCAGGCCCGCCAGCAAAAGAATCGCCACATCCATGGTGTTTCCTTTCGTCCACAAGAGCCTTGGCATCTGCTTCCACTTTGAAACTTTTCCTGTCTGAAGTGAAAAGTCACTTCAGCACAAAGCGTGCCGTGGACGACTTGCCCCCCAGCGACACCACGGCCACCACCTTGGTGCCAGCCGCCACTTTGAAGCTTCGCCGGCCTGACTTGTCGCCAGCTGGTTTTGAGTTCCACCTCCCGCAACATCCCGGTACCGGAAAGCAAAGTCAGCTTTGGCTGCAGCCTTGCTGACATCCACGGCTTTTCCGTGGTCACGTAGATCCAATTGCAAATCGGGCTTTGGCAACAGGTTCGTAGTCCATGTCTTTGACCTCAACCACGAGGCCACCATGCAGCGGTTTGTGCTCTGTCCATGGGCATGGTTGTCGGCAGCGAAAGCTGCGCCCGTGGTCGCTAAGGCCAAGGCGGCTATGGGTTGAGGGAATTTCATATGTGTTCCTTTCAGGGGTTAAAATCAGAAGGCTTCCGCATTGCGGTCGTCCAACAAGCGTTCGGCGTCCTTTCGGCCAAACAGCCCCAGAACAGGACTGGCGTCAAAAGGTATCGAGCAGCGTGGAGCTGATCAGGCCAGAGAAGATCACTACCGCAACGGGGTGCAAGATCTCGGTGCCTGGGCGCTCCAGCCTCAAACAACAGCGGTGCCAGCGCAAAGGCGGTCACCAGAGCGGTCATCAGCACCGGGCTCAACCGTTCCAGCGAGCCGCGCACCACCATCTTGTGGTCAAACTTTTCACCCTCGATTCGCATCAGGTTGATGTAGTGGCTAACCTTCAAAATGCCGTTGCGTACCGAAATACCCGCCAGCGTGATAAAGCCCACTAAGCGCTGCCACCGACAGCGTTGGCCCGATATCCACAAGCCCAGCACCGCACCGACCAACGCCAGCGGGAATATTGACCATGATCAGTACCGACAAGGTAACCGACTGGTATCGGCTATACAGCACTACAAACATCAGCACCAAAGACACGATGGACAGCAAGCCCACCAGTTTGAGACGCCTCTTCCTGCGCCTGAAACTGACCACCCAACGTGATGAAGTAGCCCTCGGGCAGCTTGGAGTCGGCCACCACCTTGCGGATGTCTTCCACAATCTCGGAAAGCGCACGGCCCTGCGCATTGGCCGACAGCACGATGCGGCGCTTGCCATCATCACGGCTGATCTGGTTGGGGCCGTCACTGTCTTCAATGGTGGCAACTTTGGAGCGGCGCGCCGGTCCGGACGGGGTTTGCAGCAGGATTTTGCCCGGGCCTCCACCGAGCGAGCGACTCCGGCAGGCGCACCACAACGCGAAGCGGCGCGAGCCTCCACTATCTGCGTCACCTTTTCGCCTTCGACCAAGCTTTGTAGTGCTGCCAGAATCTGCGGTGGCGCACGCCGTATTGCGCCGCCGCAGCGTAGTCCACACGTACCTTGATCTGCGGCGCCAGTACCTGCTTCTCGATCTCCAGGTCGGCGATGCCGGGCACTGCGACCAACCTGGCTGCAGCGGATCGGCCTGCCCGCGCAGGGTGTCCAGATCGTCACCAAAATCTTGATTGCAATCTGCGAGCGCCCGACAACATGTGGTCTATGCGGTGCGAGATGGGTTGCCCGATACCAATAGACGCCGGCAGGTTGACCAGGCGCGCACGGATATCGGCCGAAATCTCGTCCATGGATCGGGTCAGCTCGGACGCGGGTTTCAGCCCCACGTCCAGTTCGCTGACGTGCACTCCCTCGGCGTGTTCGTCCAGCTCGGCCCGGCCACTGCGACGCCCGACGTGTGTGACCTCGGGCACTGTTTGACCAATCGCTCAGCCTGCTGCGCCAAGGCAGACGATTCGGCCAGCGTGACGCCAGGGTTCAGCCGTAGACCGACCAACAGCGTGCCCTCGTTAAACGGCGGCAAAAAGGTCTTCGCAAAAAAAGGCACGGCCACCGCCGCCAGCAAAACGACCAAACCGGCTGCCACCAGTGCGGGCTTCGGGGCATTCAGCACCCGCTGCAGGCTGCTATTGGTAGCCACGTTTGAGCCAGGCCAGCAGTTTGGTGTCGCCATGGTTGAGCGAACGCATGCGCGGCAAAGGTAGTAGGCCAGCACCGGCGTGACCGTGACAGACACCACCAGTGAGGCCAGTGTGGACACGATGAAGGCAATGCCCAATGGCACAAACAGCCGCCCTTCCATACCGGGCAGCGCAAACAGCGGCAGAAACACCAACACGATGATGATGGTGGCATACAGAATGGCAGAGCGCACCTCCATCGTCGCGCTGGCCACCAACTCGTGTGGTTCATCCGGTGGTCGTGGTGGCGCTCGCGGTCCACCTTCAGGCGGCGCATCACGTTCTCTACACCCACCACCGCGTCATCTACCAAGCCGCCAATGGCGATGGCCAGACCGCCCAGCGTCATGGTGTTGATGGACAGACCGAAATACTTGAACACCAGCGCCGTCATGAAGATAGACACCGGAATGGCGGTCAGTGCAATGATGGTGGGCCGCAAGGTGCCCAGAAGAAGAACAGGATCACTGCGACAAAGATCGACGCACCTATCAGCTTGCCTTGCAGCGTGGTGATGGATGACTCAATAAAACTCGCCTGGCGAATGTCACCTTGGGCTCGTCCATGCCAGCTGGCAAGGAGCGTTTCATGTCTGCCAACGCAGATTCGATGGAACGGGTCAGCGCAATGGTGTCGGCTGTGGGTTGCTTTGAATGCCCAGATCACCGCCGGTTTGCCTTCAAAACCCGCATCACCCCGTTTGATGGCGGGTGCAAACGCCACCTCTCCAATCTGGCGCAGTAGGATGGGTTGGCCGTTCTTGGTCGTCAAGGCCAGGTTCTTCAGGTCCTCCAGCCGCGAGGTACGGCCCAGGTTGCGGATCAGGTATTCGCGGCCATTGAGTTCCAAAAATCCGCCCGAGGTGTTGGACGAGAAACCTTTCAGCGCTCCCTCCAGCTGCTCATGCGAAATGCCTAGCTCGGCCATGCGCACGGTGTTGGGTTGAACCTGGAACTGGCGCACCTCGCCGCCAATCGGAATCACCTGCGCCACGCCGGGTACAGCCATCAGCCGTGGGCGCAACACCCAATCGGCATATTCACGCACCTGCATCGGCGAGATTTTGGCCGTGTCGATGGGGATCGCAATCTGCATGATCTCGCCCATGATGGAGCTGATAGGCCCCATACGCGGCACCACACCGGCGGGCAGCCCTTCTTCCATCGCCGACAAACGCTCAGACACCATCTGGCGGGCGCGAAAGATCTCCGTGCTCCAGTCAAAAGTGACGTAGATGAAGGACAGCCCGGCACTGGAGACCGAGCGCACACTCTCTACGCCGGGCAGGCCATTCATGGTGGTTTCCAGCGGAAAGTCAAGAGTTGCTCCACCTCTTCAGCCGCCATGCCACCGGCCTCGGTCATGATGGTGACCGTGGGCTTGTTGAGATCGGGGAACATCCACCGGTGTGCGCGACAGCGTGAACGCGCCATAGGCCATCAACACCAGGCTGGCAATGATGACCAGCAGCCGGTTGGACAGGCTGTTATCGAGAAGCCACTTGAACATGCGTGTGACTCCTTTTAGCGAATTTGGTTGATCAAGCTGGCCCCTTGCGTGGCAATACGGTCGCCAGCCTTCAGGCCCGACATCACCGCAAACGAGGCGCCATCCAGAATCTCGGTCGTGACCGTGCGCGGCTCAAACCGCTCTGCTGCTGTCTTGACCCATACCACCGTCTGGTTGGCCGGGCTCTTCAGCAGCGCTTGTGCGGGCACCCGGATGCCTTTGACACGTGTAGCCGTTTGCACATACACCTTGACCGGCTGGCCCACGGCCAATTTGGACAAGGCTTGGCCTTCGGCCTGGAACAACATGGGCAGGGCTTGCTCGCGCAAACTGCGCGCCGCACCGATAAAGCGCAAGGCCACGGTATCCGTGCCCAGGGCCAGGGGTGGCGCCAGCCACGTCGCTCACCACCGCTGCGTCGTAGGCTAGCGCTTCAATACGCAGGCGGGTGGGATCCACCACCTCAAACACCAATTCGCGGGCATCCACCACCTGGCCTGCAACCGCATTGCTGGAGGCAATGACACCGAGAGACTGGCGCGACCAGGGCGTCGCGGTTGTTCAAGCCCACCGCTGACTGCTGCCATACGCTCACTAAGGCTGCTGAGTTCCGCTTTGTGCCGCTTCAATGTCTTTGCGTGGCACCGTGTCCGACAGCTCCTGCAGGCGGGCCAGGCGTTTTTCGACCAGAGACCTGGCGGCGCGCAGCTCGGCCAGCGCGCTGGCCTGGTTGGAGCGTTCGATGGCGCCGCTAGAAGGCACCACGTAGGCGAGTACATCGCCCTTCTTCACTGATTGACCCACACTGGGTAAACCACGCGCTCCAGCTTCCAAGCGGCCTGCTACCAGCGCCTGCACCTTACCCCGGCGTTGGGGTCCATCACCACCTTGCCGGCCAGTTCCAGTGAACGGGGTAGCTCAGCGTCGGTGAGCACCAGTGTGCGAACGCCAATCTGGCGTTGGGCCGGTTTCGGTAAAAACACGCTGCCATCGGGCAGGCGTTTTGGGCCGTCACCGTCACCGCTGACGGCGGGTGCGGCGTCACCATGGTCATGGCCTTCACCCGCCCATGCGACGGGCGCTAGGGTCAACACCATGGCACTCAACATTTGGCAAGCAGCCAGCATCAGAAATCGGGGCTTCATGCTGCACCTCCCAAACGCGTGTTGCGCTGTGCGCCCGCGCGGCGCACGACAAAGACAAGCATGGCCAGGGCCAACAGTCCGCCGATTGCCCAGGCGGCATAGGTCTTCCACGTTGCGCCTTGCGCGGCGTCTACGTGGGTGTCAGCATGGATGTCCAGGTCACCGGCCAGCAGATCGGTCACAGCGCCTGCGACCACGGTGCGGTCACACTGATCTCTCCAGGCTGCAGTTCTGCAGCAAGCGTGACCTCGAACTCGCCTTCGCCGTGCGGTTGGACCGCTACCTTGGCGCCGCCCAATTCAAGCTCCAGCGTGGCGTCCTTGACCGGGCTGTTGTCAGCCGCGTGGTCCAGGTACAGCGTGATATTTTTGCCATTCACCACACCCACCAGCTCAAAGGCCTCAGACGTGGCGGTAAAGCGTGGCTTGGCCCGGACCGCCCGCAGCGGAAGGTGCTTCGCCATGGTCGTGGCCGTCACCGGCCCAACCGCACAGGGATACGGTGGCCAAGATCATCGCGAGCAAAAAAGGCTTGCGCCAGGTTAGGAATTTCGTCATGTTGTTTCTATAAATGAGTGGTTTGTGCAGAGACTGGGCAGGGCTTATTCCGGCAACAGCCCCAGGGTTTGGCGCAAGGCGGACTGGGCTGCAGCCAGGTCTATGCCCGCACGTGCAGCCTGGCGTTCGGCGTCCATGGCTTCGCGCTCCATGCGCAAGCGGGTGGGCAGATCGGTCTCGCCCAACTGGAACGACTTCTGAAAAAACACGCGTGACTCGCGGGCCAACAGCGCACGCCGTTGGGCCGCGGCTAGCTGAGTCTGGGCGGACACCAGTCCAACGCGGGCAGCTTCTACCTCTCCTAGCAGCCGTTCGCTCTCCAGCCGCACTTGCGCCTGGGCTTCCATCGCATCGGCCTGGGCGCTGGCGCGTTTGGCCTGGTTGCTGCTGCTAGAGCCCAACGGGATACGAATACCCAGAGTGATGCTGTGCTGGTAGGCCTCATCCGATTGCCCACGGTCGCGGCTGGTGGCCAACGTCAACTCCGGATTGGCACGGGTCTGCACCTGGGCCAGTTCGGCGGAGCGCTGGGCCACATCTGCACTGTCCTGCAATTCGGCAACTGCAGGATGAGTAGCCATCAGCGTGGCACTATCCGCAGGCAAAACAGGCATCGGCTCTGCACCGATTACGCCAACAACACGCCCACCACTCGTGCCAACAGCAGGGACTTTTGGAACCTGACCAGATAGTGCACGCAAGCGATGGGCAGACGGCGCCAACGCGCCTGTGGCCTCCGCCAGCGTCACCTCGGCAGAAGCCACTGCCCCATCGGCCTGGTGCTGGTCGGCACGCGCCAAGTCACCCGCTCGCACACGTTTGCCCACATCCTTAGCCAGTTGTTGCGCGTGGCCTAACAGTTCACCGGCGAGTCCATGGTCGACACGAGCCCGCTGCCAGGCCCAATAAGCCTCGCGCACGTGTGCCGCTGCGCGCAACTGCGCCGCCCGCACACGTCTGTTCGCTGCGCGTGCCTGGGCATCGGCCACCGCGCCGGTGCGTGTGCGTTCGCCCGGCAACCACAACGGAATGCTGATCCCGGCCACTGTTTCATCACGCCCCAGGTTCTGGTTCAGGCGATCAGTCTTGGTGGACAACTCCAGCGCAACCGGCTCTGCGGTCCAACGGGTGGCGGCCTGCTGCTGCGCCGCCGCTGCTTCCTGGCGCATCTGTTGTGACAGAGTTTCAGGTTGGCGCTGCCATGCGGCTTCAAAGGCTTGCTTGAGCGTGGTGGGTGCCGGGTCAGCGGCAGCGCCGCTGGCAGCCAGGGCCAGCATCACGCAAGGCAACCAAATAACTTGATTTCGTCGGAACATCCGATTCTCCAAAAATGAAAAACATTTGGGGGAATCGGCGAGGTGCGATCAACAGGAACCCGCTACACGATCACGCAAGGCATTGCGCGGATGCAGTAACAGGTCGGGGGAAAAGCCAGCCTCGCCGATCAGGCGAGGTCAGTCCAGTTCGGGCGTTCCGGCAGGGAGGCGGGGTGAGAGGACAGGCGCAGCGCCGGTGCGCCGTGTGCATCAGATGACAGGCTAACCGTCACGAGAAGTGTCGACTGCAGCATGGCCGTGCAACAGCCAGCGTGGCAAGCACCACAGTCTGTATCAAACGACCCAAAGGCCTTGGAGTTGTCGCTGTCCGTGGGTTCGGCATCTGCTTGGTGCTGGTGCTCGTGGTGCCCAACGTGCTGAGCCGTTGCCTCAGTTTCATGCTCGCAATAACTCGCCACTGCAGCCCAACTGAGCTGCATCGGCAAGAAGACTACGAGGAAGATGAGGAACCAACGGCGCATTGCGGCGAGAGTGTAGCAGCCCTTCATCATTAACCCTCTCCGGTTTATGCCATTCATAGTTTTTCGCGAATGTGTGCCACGTTGCGGTTCATCCAGTGCCGAATGACGTACACATAAAGCCAACGTTTGAGCCCGCTCAGGTTGACGCCGTGCTGCGCATAAAAGTCGTCCGGAGAATCAAACAGCCCGAAGTCGTGGTTGATGCCATCCCTTTGGATGAAGGTGTCCGTACCCTCCCAATCCACCGGCGGGCATTGCAGATTGGGGGTCGCTGCACCATACCCGCAAAACGCCCCCTGATGCCCCACAAATCGCCGTTGCAGCGCCTGCAGGTAAGGCCGGTCGAGTATGAATCCCTCAAGGCGAATCCACTGGTCAGCGCTCCAGACCTCTACCCAGCTGTGGATGATGCTGCGCGGCGCGAGTTGGTAGGCGATGCCAGTGATCGCGCCTTTCTGCAGCGCCTTGTCAATCGTGAAGCCATGAAAGCGGCAGGCCACACCAACTGCCCGCAGTAGTGCCATCAACAGCGTGCCCTTGGTGTTGCATTGACCAATGCCGTCGGCCAGCACCGTGGAGGCAGGCAAATCATCCGATGCGTTGTAGCCAAAGGCGATGTCATCGCGCACAAACTGATAGACCGCCCCGATGCGCTCGTATTCCCCGAGTTGCATCCAGCCCCTTCGCGCGATCAGACTCTGGATGGTGGCGTGGCCGTAGTCGAGCAGTGCCGTCGCCTGTCGCCAACGGGTGAGCTCGTCGTCGGATGGTGGCGTGGTGGGTGCTTGAAAGATGTCCACAGGTCTACTCCGACGTCCTGGCACGCAGCAGCCGCAGTCCGTTGCCGACCACCAGCAGGCTGGCCCCAACATCCGCAAACACCGCCATCCACATCGTGCCCGCGCCCATCAGCGTCAGCACCAGGAACACGGCCTTGATGCCAAGGGCCAACACGATGTTTTGCAACAGCACGCCATGGGTGCGGCGTGACAGGCGCACAAAGCGCGGCAGCTTGCGCAGGTCGTCGTCCATCAGTGCCACGTCTGCCGTTTCTATGGCGGTGCCGGTGCCGGCTGCGCCCATCGCAAAACCGATGTCGGAGCGTGCCAGGGCGGGTGCGTCGTTGATGCCGTCACCCACCATGCCCACCTTTCCACCCAACGCCATCTTGGCCTCGATGGCCCGGAGTTTGTCGTCCGGCAACAGGTCGCCACGGGCTTCGTCGATGCCCACCTGTGCGGCGATGGCCGCCGCTGTGTGGGCGTTGTCTCCGGTCAGCATCAGGGTTTGGACGCCCAGCGCGTGCAGCTCGGCAATGGCCTGGCGGCTGCTGTCCTTGACCGTATCGGCCACGGCGAACAGGGCATTCACCTTCTCGTCGTCTGCCAGCAGGATGACGGTTTTTCCCTGCTCTTCCAGCGCAGCCAATTGCGCCTCCAATGCATCGGAACACCGACCCTGCTCGTGGATCAGGCGGTGGTTGCCCAGGCAATACAGCGTGCCGTCTATGCGGCCCTTGGTGCCGCGCCCGGCCAGCGCCTCAAAGTCCTGTACCTCACGCAGTGCAACACCATCCGCTTGTGCGGCCTGGGCCACGGCACGCGATACGGGGTGGTCGGAGCGGCTGGCCAGGCTGGCGGCCAAGATGCGCACCTGCGCCGCATCGCCACCGTTTAACACGGTGAAATCCGTCTGCACCGGCTTGCCATGGGTGATGGTGCCGGTTTTGTCCAGCGCCAGCCACTTCAGCTTGCGACCTTCCTCCAGGTACACGCCGCCTTTAATCAGTATGCCCTGCCGCGCGGCGGCCGCCAGGCCACTGACGATGGTCACCGGTGTGGAGATCACCAGCGCGCAGGGGCAGGCAATGACCAGCAGCACCAGCGCCTTGTAGACCCAGTCAAACCAGACACCGCCGAGCAGTAGCGGCGGCAACACCGCAACTGCCAGCGCCATGGCAAACACCACCGGCGTATAGACCTTTGCAAACTGGTCCACAAAGCGCTGCGTAGGCGCGCGAACGCCCTGCGCCTCTTCCACCGCGTGGATGATGCGTGCCAGCGTGCTATTGCCCGCCGCAGCCGTCACCACATACTCAAACGAGCCGGATTCATTGATGGTTCCAGCAAATACGGCATCGCCTTCGGACTTGTCAACCGGCAAGCTTTCGCCGGTGATGGGGGCCTGGTTGACGCTGGAGCGACCGCTGATGATGCTGCCATCCAGCGCGATGCGTTCACCGGGTTTGACCCGCACGCGGGCATGGATCGCGACGGCTTTAGCATCCACCTCGGCCCAGGAGCCATCGGCCTGCAAGACGGTGGCTCGCTCTGGGGTCAGTTGCAGCAAGCCCTGGATCGCGTTGCGCGCGCGGTCCAGCGACTTGGCTTCGATCAGTTCGGCAATGGTGAACAGCACCATCACCATGGCCGCTTCTGGCCACTGTCCAATCAATAGCGCCCCCGTTACTGCAATGCTCATCAGCGCGTTGATATTCAGGTTGCCATTGCGGATGGCGATCCAGCCTTTCTGGTAGGTAGTGGTGCCACTGGCCAGCACGGCGCCGAGGGCCAGGGCGGCAGACAGCCAGGCCGGCAAACCCGCCCAGTGCGCCGCTTCCGACGCGATGGCCGCCAGCCCAGCCAGAGCGAGCGGCCACCAGGGCCTGGCGGGCTCCGGGATCGGCTCGACGGCCGTTGCCGGGCCACTGTCCACTTCGGGTGTAAAGCCCAGGGAACGGATGGCTTGCAGGATTGGCTCCAGCGCCAGGGGTTGGTGTGTAACGGTCAGCACCCGCTGCATCAGGTTGAACTCCATGCCGGTCACACCGGCCAACTCACCCAGCTTTTTGCGCAGGAGCGCTTCTTCGGTCGGGCAGTCCATTTGCAGGATACGGATCGGCGTTTGGGTACTTTGCTTGCTTGTCATCGTGTGATTCCGTTGGTGTTCAGACGATTACACAAGCTGAAGCTACTATAGAGTCAAGCACTATTTGGAGCACAGGCATGAAAATCGGCGAACTGGCACAGGCGGCGCAATGCACGGTGGAGACTGTGCGTTACTACGAGAAAGAAGGCTTGTTGCCCGCGCCCGGGCGCACCGACGGAAATTTTCGTGTTTACGGACCAGAACACAGGGAACGGCTGCGTTTTGTCCGCAATTGCCGCGCTTTGGACATGAGCCACCGGGAAATCCGCACCCTGCTCGGCTTGACCGATCAGCCTTCCAGCGACTGCGGCGGTGTCAACACCGTGTTTGACCAACACATCGCCCATGTCGACGAACGCATTCAGGAATTGCAGCACCTCAAACAGCAACTGGTGGCGCTGCGCCAGACCTGCCAGTCCGCCAACGCGGTCGACGCCTGCGGCATTCTGCACGGGCTGGCAGCCATGGAAACCGAGTCCAAGGCCGTTCGCCATCCCCATTGATTGACGCACGCTGCGGTGCGCGTAACATTCTGGTTTTATTGATCAGGAGACATTGCGATGGCATCCATGGTGAGTTTTCAGCGCCCGGACGGGCAAGCAGTCCAGGGCTACCTGGCCGAACCGGCCCAGCCCAACGGCGCGCCGGCGATCGTCGTAATACAGGAGTGGTGGGGGTTGAACGCGCAAATTCAGGGCGTCGCCAATCGATTTGCAGCGGCGGGCTACCTGGCCTTGGTACCCGATTTGTACCGGGGTCGGTCTACGCTGGAACAGCAAGAGGCGCACCACTTGATGACCGGCCTTGATTTTGGCGACGCGGCCTCGCAAGACATCCGCGGCGCGGTCCAGTACCTCAAGACCCGCGCGGCCAAAGTGGGCGTGACCGGTTTTTGCATGGGCGGTGCATTAACCCTGCTGGCCCTGACGCAGGCGCCTGAGGCCGACGCGGGAGTGGTGTGGTACGGCTGCCCTCCGCTGGAGTACATCGACGCCACCAAAATCCGCGTGCCGATGCTGGGTCATTGGGCCACGCAAGACGAATTCTTCAAAATCGAGACGGTGGATGCACTGGAAGAAAAGCTGCGCGGGGCCAGTTGCGACTTCGAGTTCCACCGTTACCTGGCCCACCACGCCTTTGCCAATGAAACCGCTGTTGGCCCGGGACGCATCTCCGCAACGCAATACGACCCGGTCTGGGCTCAGTTGGCCTGGGATCGCAGCATGCGCTTTCTGGGGCGCCACTTGGGCTGACGCTAAACGGGTGGCGCAAGGCGTTGCCCGAGGTCTCGGGCCTATCGGCGACAGAACCTCAGCGCAGCGTTTTTCCGCCTGATGTGATGGACACGAGATCAATGGCGCGCACTGACTCATATTTTTTGGCGCGCAGATTGATGCGAAAACCACCGATGTCGGCATTGGTCATGGACTCGAATGCCTTTTGAAGCCCGGATCGATCAGGTTTGCCGTTACCCAACGTGCTGCGCTGAACACCTTGCGCAAAAGCACGCGCTGCGATGTAGCCCTCAATGCTTTCGTAACTTGGTGCCTGGTCCGTCTGGTTCAACACGTCAAGGTATTCCCTGACGATTGGGCTGCCGGTATTGCGCGGCGACGGCACAACTTGAGAGACCACGATACCGCCGATATCTTTACCCAGCGCACTGAACAAAGGATCAATACCAACCACAGAGAAAGTCAAAAACTGCCCAACGTATCCCGCACGCCGCATTTTCTTGATGAATGCAGCCGAAGAATTAAAGAGGCTGAACAGAATGATGGCTTGCGGCTGGGCTTTCATCAGGGTCGCCACGGCGGCCTCGACTTTGTCGCTGTTGACCGGCGAAAGCGCATGGGCAAGGATCGCCGGGCGCTTGAGATCCACCAACGCTTCTTTGACCGCTGCCAGCCCCGCGCGGCCCATGGCATCGTCTTCGGCGAAAACTGCAATCCGATCCTGATTGAGCGTGGCACAGTGCCGCACGACCTTGTAAGCTTCATCAGCAAGCGCCGGCCGAACATGAAAAACGTGAGTCATATCCGGCGCATGCAGGCTGTCTGATGCAGCGAAAGGTGCGAAAAATATGACCCCCGAAGCCTTGGCAACCGCCGCAGCGGCATCAGAACTGGCCGTGCCCACAAACCCAAACAAGGCATCAACCTTGCTGTCGATAAATTGCTTGGCATTGCGTGCCGCCACAACGGCGTCGTACCCATCATCCAGAACCTTGACCTCGATCTTGTAACCGGCAACCCCATTTTTTTCATTGATGGAGTCAAAGTACATCTTTGCGCCGTTAAAGTAGGCCAGACCAATCTGGTCCGCTGCGCCGGTGAGAGGTACAGACTGTCCCAGCACCAGCTTGCGCGGCTCTTTAGTCAATTGGGCAAAACTGGACGGAGCTACAAATGCGGTGCTACCAGACAGCCCCCCCAGAATCAATGTGCGACGATTCAACAGCATATTGCACCTCCAAAAAATGCTTGCTCAGACCGGACAGAAATTTCAATTGCTCAAACGCAAGTATGTCATGCCTATGGAGGGTGTATGCACCTAATAGCCCTAACTTAGACCCCTTCTGGGCCAACCGCAGCGCTCAATACCGACGCACCAGCGCAAACTGGCCACGGGCCAGCAGATCCTCCACCGAAGTTCCAAAACCCACATACAGCGCCGACCCGGCCGGGAACTCCCGGGTGTCCATGTTGCGCAGCACATCCACACTGGCCACGGCAGGCGCTTGCACGGTCACCAGCGGTGTGGGCTGGTCCGTCCAGCCACCCGACCGCCGAAAGTAGACGGCCCCATTGACCAGCGCGACCACATAAATGCCTTGCAAGGATGTGCCGGTTGCCGTCACGGTGGCCATGGCGCTGTAGGCGTCTGGAGTCCCGGTTTCACTGACCAGCACCGACGCCGACACGGCAAACCGTCAGCACCGGCCACAAAGCGCAGCATACGCATCACATCCAGGGACGTAGCGGGTTGTCCGTCGTCCTGGTCCAGCTTGTAGCGGGGTCTATCGGTCTCGGCCCAGACCTCCGCCACGTTGTCCCCCGCCTGGGCACGAAACGCCAAACCGGTGGCGGCCTTGTTGTTGGCAATAACGGCCAGCCGTTTGACACTGCCGTTGCCATAACTGACAACCCGCCAGTTCAATGCGCCGTCGACACCCGCCTCGCCAACCATGGCCCCCTCAAAAGGCGCAACCGCGGTCACCGTGCCGCGCAGAACCTCAAACGGCGTGCTGGCCGCCAAACGCCCGCCCACCAACAACTGGAAGGCCCAGCGACCGGCATAGGGAAGTGGTACCACGTCATCGGGAAACGTCGTAAAACGGTATCCATTGGCCAACGTCGTGGTGGTGTAGGTGCGCTGCAGGTAGACGCTGCCATTGGGCGTGACCCAGCGCGCCTCCAGCAGGCTGCCGACCGGCAGACCTTCCCAATGCCGGTCGAAGTAGTACGGCCCGCCTGCCACCGGGTCGATTTGCGCCTGACTACTGGTGGGGGTTGCGGAACCGGGTTTGGTGGACAAAACACTGACCTTTGCGACAAAGCCGGGTTCGGGCACGGCACTGCGCAGGTCCGTTTTGGCGAAAACGCCTTTGCCACCGTAAAGGTCCGCACAGGCAGCAACATCGTCGCCTTGCAGGGTCAACTCGTAGGAGCTGGTGTTGTACGGGTTGGCGAACATGATGGAGGTGGGGTCGTCGCTGTGCGCCAGCCCCACCGTGTGTGCAATCTCGTGGTGAAAAGTCCCCACGGCGGAGCCCGCATCAAACAGGCTGCGCCAATCCGTATTGGCGGTGTTGATCTGGATACCGCCGCCGGTGAGTGGTGCATAAGTAGCGGTGCCGCCCAAACGCGAGCGCACCCCCTTGGCATGGAACTGGGGGCTGCCAAAGTCCGTCCACCCCACCACATAGGTCGACGGGGCAGGCGGGTCTACCGGCACGTCGGTTGTGCCGCCATACACCGGCGTGATCTGGCACACCCGCTGCCAATCCGCAAACGCCGTCGACACGGCGGCAATGACCTCGGCATCAGCCAGATTGGCAGGCCGCCCGGCGGGGTTGTAGTACCAGGTGATCTGCCCGGCAGGCCATTTGCCCGGCACCTTGGCATTGAATACGCTGGCCCAGGCGGCGTCGGTCTGTGCCCACAACAAACCCAGCAACAGCACGAAGAGTTTGCCCATGGTTCGCCTCCAATCTGAAAACGCTACTCATTTAATAGCTGCCTACGCAGGATCTGCAGGGGCTAGCGGCCAATCACTTCACCCGCTTGTACCGGCTATACCCACCCAGGTTACGCTCCTTGGGCCGCAGCACCAGCGCGGTTTTGGGTGGCACCGTCACTGTGAGAAAGCCGGAGCCAAACGTCGTGATCGCCTTGTCGGGGTGCAAGGCATCCACCAACGGGGTGTCGTCCATCAGGTGGGCGTTGGCCACCATCACGCGTTCGGTCACTTCCTGGCCGGTCGGGTTGGCCAGCACCAGCACGGTTTCCAGTGCACGGTCGGTGTGGCGCTCAAAGGCGTATAGCTTCTCAGCCTCAATAAGCCGGAAGTCCCCCACCCGTAAAGCACGGTGGCTTTTGCGCAGTGCAATCAGTTGCTTCATCCAGACCAGCTCGGGGTTGTCGGCATTCATCAAGTCCCAGCGCATGGGGCTGCGGTTTTCGGGGTCGGAGCCGCCGGTCATGCCCACTTCAGCGCCGTAGTAAATATTGGGCGCGCCGGGCAGCGTGAACTGCAGCGTTTGCACCATGCGCCGCAGGGTGGCATCGGGGAACTGGTTGGCAATGCGGGGAATGTCGTGGTTGTCGATCACCATCCACGACTTGAGCATGGGCTCAATGCCCGCATCGCGCACCATGCGTTCGGTCATACGTGCGCCCTTGGTGGTGGACAGCTCGCCGTTGGCCACGCCCAGCACGATCTGGCGCAAGCTGAAGTTCATCACCGCGTCCATGGACTGCAGCCACTCGCCCGGGTAGTTGGCGATCTCACCCACCACCAGCGAGCCGGGTTTTTCCTTGTGGGCGGCATCCGTCAGGTCCCGCAAGACCTTGTGGCCCAACTCAAAGGCCGTGTCCAGCCGCCAGCCATCCGCGCCGTCACGCAAATAGCTGCGCACCACCGACTCGGGCGACGCGTACAGGTGGTTGCGTACCGCCGGGTTTTCCAGGTTCAGCTCGGGCAGGTTCTGAAAACCGGTCCACACCCGCGCGCCGCCCGCGTACTGGGGGCCGATGGCAAACCAGTCGCGCCACGGGCTTTTGGGGTTCTTGAAGGCATCTTGAAACTTGGGCGCATTACGGCCCATGTGGTTGAACACGCCGTCCAGCACCAGCTTCATGCCGCGTTGGTGCACATCGGCGGCCAGTTGTTTGAACTCCTGGTGCGTGCCGTACTCGGGGGAGATGGCCTTGAAATCAAAGGCGTCGTACTTGTGGTTGGTGTAGGCCAGGTGAATGGGGTTGAGGTACAACACATCGGCACCCAGGTGCTGGATGTGGTCCAGGCGTGTGCTCAGGCTTTGCAGGTCACCGCCCCAAAAGTCCAGCTCGGCGCTGTTGAGTTTGGCGTCTTCCAGGTACACACCCGCCTTGGCCGGCTCGGACCAATCGCGCAGCACCTTGGGCGCGGGGTACAGCGCGCGTTTGGCAATCAGGTTCGCGGATGGAACAAACCGGTCGACGATGACCTGGTAAACGACGGCGCCATTGCGCCAGTCGCCTTCACGCTTGTCAAAAGAGGTGTTGTCTGTGGCGGCCAGCGCGCCAGTGCCACAGGCCGCAGCCTGCAAACCCAGAATACAGGTGAGAACGAAGTGTTTTTCCGAACGTTTCATGGTTATGGACTCTTTGGGTCAATACACATTTACTACAAAAACGATAGCTGCTTACGCAATAGCCACGGGGGCTAAAGGCCGATTTGACCAGTACCTTTCGGCTACGGCGTGTGATTGCCCGGCCTGCGGCTACTTCCGCTTGTCATTGCTGCCATCTCGTCCATAAATCCGGCACAGGTGCGCCAAGCGGGCGGCGTGTTCGGGCAACACTTGCGACCACTCAAATCGCCACTCCCAATAACCTTCGCATTTGCCGGGAAAGTTCATGCGATGCTCGGTCTCCAGGCCCAGGATGTCCTGCATGGGGTGAATGGCGGTGTCGGCCACACTGGCGCAAGCGGCGCGAATCAGGTCCCAGTGCACGTCGCTACCGTCCACACCCAGGTAGTCACGCAGGTACTGGCGCTCTTTGTCCGAGGCCGACTTCCACCAACCCCGGGTGGTGTCGTTGTCGTGGGTGCCGGTGTAGACAACGGTGTCGTTCTGGTGGTGGTGCGGCAAAAAAGTATTGGTGCTGTCGTCACCGAAGGCAAACTGCAAAATCCGCATGCCGGGAAAGGCGAATGTGCGGCGCAGGGCCTCGACGTCGGGTGTCACCTCACCCAAATCTTCAGCAATGATGGCCAGTGGCCCCAGGGCCTCATGAATGGCGTTGAACAGCGGAGCGCCGGGGCCGGGCAACCACTGGCCTTTCATGGCGGTGGGTTCACTGGCCGGCACTTCCCAGTAGCTGGCGAAACCACGGAAGTGGTCAATACGCACAAGATCCACCAACTCGAATGTGCGCCGGATGCGCTCGATCCACCACGCGTAACCCTCACCGGCATGTGCACTCCACAGGTACAGCGGGTTGCCCCAGCGCTGGCCGGTTTCACTGAAGTAATCCGGCGGCACACCGGCCACCACGCGGGGGCGGCCATCGGGGTTGAGGTCGAACAGGTCTTGGCGGGCCCAAACTTCGGCGCTTTGGTAGGCAATAAAAATCGGCGCGTCGCCCACGATCTGGATACCACGCTGGTTGGCATAGGCGCGCAGCCGCAGCCACTGGGTAAAGAAGCGCCACTGGCAAAACTTCCAGAACGCAATGCGCTCGGCGTGTTGTGCGCGGGCCGCCTCCATGGCGGCGGGTGTGCGCTGCGCCAGGCCACCTTCCCACTCGCACCAGTCTTTCCAGTTGAAGTGCTCGGCCAGCGACATGAACAGCGCGTAGTTGTCCAGCCAGTTGGCGTGAGCTTCGCAAAATGCGGCAAATTCGACCTGCCGCTGGGGTTGGCGTCCTGTGCGAAAGCACGTGCGGCCGCGCGCCAGTCGCTCCATGCGCCAGGGCCACACAGCGGCAAAGTTCTGGCGCTGGGTCTCAAACCCGGTATCCGGTGTCAAATCTGCCGGTGTCAGCCAGCCGTGTTGCAGCAGATCGTCCATGGCGATCAGCAGCAGGTTGCCGGCAAATGCCGAACTGCTCATATAGGGCGAGTTGCCCGGGCCAATACCGCTGAGCGGCAGGATTTGCCATAACTTCTGGCCGGCGGTTTGCAGCCAGTCCACAAAATGGTAGGCCGCCGAGCCCAGATCGCCGCTACCGTGCGGACCGGGCAAAGAAGTGGGTTGCAGCAGCACGCCGCTATTGCGTGGAAACTTCATAAATCTGTGTGGATAAACAACTAAACAAGGGCCGTGGAAGGGTTGCCGGAGGGAGCCACATTCCAGATGCTACGAGCATACTGCGCGATGGTGTGATCCGACGAAAAAACACCCATGGCGGATACGTTGGTGATGGCGCAACGCGTCCAGTCATCGGGGCGGCGGTACAACGCATCCACCCGTAACTGGGCCGCCACATAACTGGCGTGGTCGGCCAGCAAAAAATAGCGGTCTTTGTGTCCCAGAAGGCTGTCCACCAGTTCCTGATAGCGCCCCGGCTCATCGGGCGAGAAAAGGCCGCCTGTTATAGCGTTGAGCACGTTACCCAAAGGCAGGTTGTTGGCCAAGACGGTGTGGCTGTCGTAGCCCGATGCTTCCCAGGCGGCTACCTCGGGTGTTTTGAGACCAAAGATGAAGATGTTGTCGTCACCCACAGCCTGGCGAATCTCGATGTTGGCGCCGTCATCGGTGCCGATGGTCAACGCACCGTTCATCGACAGCTTCATATTGCCAGTGCCCGACGCCTCGGTGCCGGCGGTGGAAATCTGCTCGGATAAATCAGCGCCCGGCATGATGACTTCGGCTACCGAGACGCCGTAGTTGGGGATAAAAACCACCTTCAGTTTGCCGCAAATGCGTCCGTCATTGTTCACCACCTGGCCCACATCGTGGATCAGGCGGATGATGGCTTTGGCAACGCGGTAGCTCGACGCCGCCTTGCCCGCAAAGATCACAGTGCGTGGCTGCCAGTCGGCATCCGGCTGGGCCAGTATGGCCTGGTAACGGGTGATGACATGCAGCACGTTGAGCAACTGGCGCTTGTACTCGTGGATGCGTTTGACCTGCACATCAAACAGGCTGGTCGGGTCCACCGTGATGCCCGTGGTCTGGGCAATGTAGGCGGCCAGACGCACCTTGTTGGCGGCCTTGACAGCCTGGAAGCTGGCACAAAACGCTGCGTCGGACGCCAGCGGTGCGATGTGCTTGAGTTCCATCAGGTCGCCGCGCCAGCGATTGCCGATATGGGCATCCAGCAACTGGGCCAGGCCCGGGTTGCACTGGGCCAGCCAGCGCCGCGGCGTCACACCATTGGTCACATTGACAAAACGGTTTGGCCACAGCGAAGCAAAGTCGGCAAACAAGGTTTCGACCAGCAAGTTGGAATGCAAGGCCGAAACCCCGTTGACCCGGTGGCTGCCCACGATGGACAGGTTGGCCATGCGCACCCGGCGCTCGCCGGACTCGTCAATCAGCGACAAACTGGAAAGGAAGGCAGGGTCATCCGGCTTGTGGGCGGCGGCAACCCGCAAAAAGTCGTGGTTGATGTGATAGATGATTTCCAGATGGCGTGGCAGCAGGCGCTGCATCAAGGCCACCGGCCAGGTCTCCAGCGCCTCGGGCATCAGGGTGTGGTTGGTGTACGAAAAAGTGGCCTGGCACAGCGCCCAGGCGGTGTCCCACGCCAGGCCGTGTTCGTCGCATAACAAGCGCATCAGCTCGGCGACACTCATCGCGGGGTGCGTGTCGTTGAGGTGGATGGAGACCTTTTCGGGAAGGTTCAACAAGGTCTCGTTCTCGCTCAAATGCCGTTTGAGCAAATCCTGCATGGCCGCGCTGACCAGAAAGTACTCCTGCTTCAGGCGCAACTCGCGACCGGCCTCGGTACTGTCGTTGGGGTACAGCACCCAGGAGATGCTTTCGCATTGGTTTTTAGTGGCCGCAGCAGCCGCAATGTCACCCGCATTGAAGGCCTGCAAGTCCAGTGCCTGGGGTGCCAGGGCCTTCCATAGGCGCAGCGTGCTGACGCGCTCCGTGCCATGACCGGGCACGACCATGTCGTGGGCGCGGGCCATCACGGTGCTGCCGTTGGCCCAGACCGATTTGCCATCCACTTGCTCCACGGTTCCGCCCAAGCGCACGGTGTAGGTGGCCTCGGGGCGGGGGAACTCCCACGGCGTGCCGCCTACCAGCCAGGCGTCCGGGCCCTCGGTCTGGGCGCCCTGCTCCAGGCGCTGCGCAAACATGCCAAATTCGTAGCGCAAGCCGTAGCCGAAAGACGGCAGGCCCAGCGTAGCCATGGAGTCCAAAAAACACGCCGCCAACCGCCCCAGGCCGCCGTTGCCCAGCGCAGCGTCGGGCTCGTGCGCCATCGCGTCTTCCAGCGTGTGTGCGTGGGCTTGCAGCGCCTGCGCGGCGGGGCCTGTCAGATCCAGCGCGTCCAGCGCGTTGGACAGGGATCGCCCCATCAAAAACTCCATAGACAGGTAGTACACCCGCTTGGGTTTTGCAGCTGTGTCCTGGGCGTGGGTGGCGGCCCAACGACGGGCCAATTGCTCACGCGCCAAGTGGGACAAAGTCTGCATCTGGTCGTGCAAGCTGGGTTGGTGCTGGCGGAACTCCAGTGGCTGTTGCACCAACTCGTCAATAGCGTGCAAATCGACCCTGGGCGGCGTCGACAGATGGGGGGCTTGGCCACTTCGCATGAATACTCCTCGATGATGTTGTGGCCCGAAATGTATCAAAAATGTAGTCAAACTACCAGAACAATCTAACCAAATTTCTTAGAAAATTACACACAATTGACAAATCTATCTAGATTTAGCTTTATATTTCCAAAATATTAGGATGAACGCTTTCTAAGAGCGTAGTAAAAGACACTAACTACACCTATCATTCGCCACGAATTCACCCCGCAGCCCTGTGGCATGGTCTGTTCCGTCCGGGCCAAACAGTTCCCGTGCGGACCTCGGTGTCGCAGGGTTTTTTGAATTGAGGGAAGTTTGCCGACCACTGCGGCAGCAGGCGCGGCCTTAGGAGCCGCGCGAGCTCAGATGGGCCAATGTGCCGGCCACACTGACACCCGGTGCCCTTCGGCGGGCAACACTGGCGGAGGAGGCGCCAGGTGCCATCTCATCCATTCCCAGCGTGACATCACTTCCCAATACAGGAACGGCAGCACCGCGCTGCAAGGCCACACCCACCACCAGAATATCCACCATTAGCAGGTGCAGGATGCGGCTGATCATGGGCACCTGGGTGGCAATATCTTCCACATGGTCCACGATCAGCGCCAGGTCCGCCTTGCGCGCCAGTGGTGACTGGCTCTCGGTAATGGCGATCACGGTGGCCCCGCGCTCTTTTGCTTTTTCAGCCACGTCCAGCAGTTCCGATATACGGCCGCTGCTGCTAATGATCAACACCACCACGTCGGGGCGCAAAAGGTTCGCAGACAGCGCTTGCAAACGCGGGTCGGTCTGCGCCACAGCGGAAACACCCACACGCAGAAATTTAAACTGCGCATCGTTGGCGACCGCACCGTAATGGCCCACTGCATAGATCTCGACGCGTACCGAATCGGCGATCAGCCGCATGGCCCGGTCCATGCTGTCGCGGTTCAGGTGGTCACGCGCCTGCAGAATGGCCGACGCCGTATTGCCCAGCACCTTGGCACCCAGTTCCAGCATCGAATCGTTGCCGGTGACCTGGGTGTGCGTAATCGGAATGGTGCCGGTCAGGCCGGAAGCCAGGCGCAGCTTGAAGTCCGACAAACCTTCACAACCCAACGAACGACAAAACCTGATGACCGTGGGTTGACTCACATCGGCCGCACGGGCAATCGTGGCGATGGGGTCGTTGAGTGCCGAACGCGGCTGCAACAATACATGTTGCGCAACCCGCTGTTCGGCCGGCGACAAACTGGGCAGGGCTCGGCGGATTTGACCCAGAATGGCGGAGCCATTGGCACCGTCCAGCTCACGCAGTTGCGATGCCAGAATGACGGCAGCGCCCACCAGCGTGGCATCCGTCGCCGTGATGACAAAGCTGGGAATGCCCTTCATGTAGTCCGTAAAACGCCCCTTGTCCTCAAAGCGCGCACGAAACGGCGACTGGTCAAAGTAGAGCCCTAGACGCGGCACGATGCCGCCGCCAATGTAGATCCCCCCAAAAGCGCCCTGGCTCACCGCCAGATTGGCCGCCGCAGTCCCCAGGATCGAGCAAAACACATCGATCGTCTCTTTGCACAATACGTCTGTGCCGTCTAACGCCAGGCGGGTGATCTCAGGCGCATCCAGTACACGCTCGGGAAGCCCCGCGCGATCCGTCAACGCCCGGAAAATCAGTTCAATTCCTGAGCCCGACAACAGGCGCTCAAACGACACGTGTTCAAAGAAGCGCCATGCATATTGCAGAATCGCGACCTCGCGTTCGTCGTGGGGTGAAAAGCTGGTGTGTCCACCCTCGGTACCCAGTGCAATCCAGCCATCTCCCGCAGGAATCAAGCCCGACACACCCAGGCCCGTGCCCGCACCGATCAACCCCACCACACTGCGTGGAATCGCGCTGCCACCACCGAGTTGCCGACGCTGCAATGGTGACAGGCTCGGCAGGGCCATGGCCAGGGCCGTAAAGTCATTGACCACCACCAAGTTGTCAAAGTGCAGTCGCTCTCGCATTTGTTCAATGGAGAACTGCCAGTGGTAATTGGTCATGCGCACCTGGTCACCCGACACCGGATTGGCGATGGCCACTGCAGCATGCCGGATATCCCCCGGACTCACGTCCGTCAGACCCGACAGGTAAGCCGTTACGGCGGCGTGAAAATCCGCAAAGTCCGCGCAACGCAGCGAGGCACTTTGCTCAAAGATGTGGGGCGCTACCTCCAGCGCAAAGCGCGCGAAGGTGCCGCCAATATCAGCGATCAGGCGCGGATGGTCAAAGCGCGGTTCGGACATGTCGGATTCCCTTTGGGCGGATTCGGGCCGGGTCTGGCAAAGGCGAAGCTTAACGGATGCGTAGCGCTACCGCCCCGCGGGTCACAACAGCGTGTCCAGCGCCTGGCTGGCACCAATCAGTGCCGGGTTGGAGGCCGTGATCAGCCACACCGGAACGCCGACCAACATTGCCTGGTAACGACCCTTGCTCTCAAATGCCTGGCGGAACACAGATTCATCAAAAGCAACGCCCAGGCGCGGCACAATCCCGCCGCCAACATACACCCCGCCCAATGACCCCAGCGTCAAAGCCAGATTACCGGCAACACTGCCGAGAAAGCTGGTAAAAAACCGGACGGCTGCAACACACTGCACGTCAGACCCGGCAATCGCCTCGCTGGTCACATCAGAGGGCCGCAACGCGCGAGCCTGAACACCGTTCATGGTGCACACGGCGCTGTACAAATTGACCAATCCGGAGCCAGACAGCACCCGTTCGGCACTGACGTGCCCGAACTGCTCGCGCAGAATACCAATCAGGGTCGCTTCGGCCGTGTTCGTGGCGGCCAGCGTGGCGTGCCCTCCTTCTCCGCT
This sequence comes from Candidatus Aalborgicola danicus, assembly GCA_016703945.1. Lineage (GTDB taxonomy): Bacteria > Pseudomonadota > Gammaproteobacteria > Burkholderiales > Burkholderiaceae_C > Allorhodoferax > Allorhodoferax danicus. The sequence continues at coordinate 485,154 of JADJBC010000044.1, read as the reverse complement.
CAGTGCGCTAAAGCGTCCACTGGGGTTGGGCACCAGACCGGACATGCCCAAGCCTGTTCCTGGGCCAAGCAGGGCAACCGTCGCCCCAACCACAGGCGCGCCTCCCCCCAAGGGGCGCAGGTCAGTTGACGTTAAAGCGGGCAAACTCATGGCCAACGCGGTAAAGTCGTTGATGACCAAGCAGCGGTCCAACCCCAAAGCGCGCTGAAAACCGGCAATGGAAAACTGCCAAGCGTTGTTGGTCATGCGCACATCGTCACCCGTGATCGCGGTCGCAATGCCGATGCCGGCCCAACGTGGGGACTTGCGCCCTTGGGACTGCAGGTAAGCCATCGCCGAATCTTCTAGTGAGGCGCTGGCTTCGCAGGGCTGCACAGAAATATCCTCCAGTGCAGAACCGGCAGATTCCTGCCACGCCCAGCGTGCATTGGTTCCACCAATGTCACCCAGCAACCTCGGATAACCCTGATTCATCCGCATTTCCCCTAGTTTCGGCCAGCGCAACGTCAACATGTAGTCAAACAACACAAAGTCTACACCAGCACAGAAAACAAAGACCTAGGGAAAACATTGATTTTTAAGACTTTACGTATGACCAAGGAAGAAACTTTGCCAAGTAAGTTAGTAAAACAACAGGCATTCCAAAATCAAATGTCAGTGCTTCACGAACCAGGCCCAGCTCCAAGGACAACCCCCCGCCTCTATATTCGTACCAAAGCAACAAGTTGCCTCAATCACCAACGAAATTTCAATGTAGTTTGACTACAAATATCTTGCAATTTAAAATTAACAAAGTAAGTTAAACCCACATTTGCTGGAAATTTGTTGGAAATTCGCCAATAAAGGCCATTTTTTGGTGCAAAGACAGACCGAATCGCACCAATTAAGTGTTAACCCCTATGTTTGAAAATATCTTGTTTTGGTACAAACTCAGCAGTGAGCAGGGAAACCGCCATCCCTTTTTACGTGTCTTTTGTGCCCCGCCCAAAAGAAAATTTGCCAGCCCCCGTGCCATCCAGGAGAAATATCAAAATGAGTTCCATCGATCAGCGCACCTCGCGTCGCTCTCTCTTCAAACTGGCCCCAGTGGCCGCCGGCTGTGCCGTGCTCATCGTTACAACGTCAGGCGCGTTCGCCCAGTCGAGCGCGCCGGAACTGAACACGGTGACCGTGACCGGCATTCGCAAAGGCATTGAAGACGCCATTTCCGTCAAGCGTAATTCGGATGCCATCGTGGAATCGATTTCCGCTGAAGACATTGGCAAACTGCCGGACACCACCATTGCAGAATCGCTTGCGCGCCTGCCTGGAGTGACCACGCAGCGCACCAAGTCGGGTGCCGCATCCACCATCAGCATCCGCGGACTCGGGCCTGACTTCAACGGTTACCTGTTGAATGGCCGCGAACAAACCAGTACCGGTGACAGCCGCGCCGTGGACTTGAGTGTGTACCCGGCCGAGCTGATCGCTGGCGCCACTGTCTACAAGACAACCGATGCGGCCCTGATGTCTGCTGGATTGGCCGGCACCATTGACAACCGTCTGATCGATCCGCTGGCGTTTCCTGGGCGGGTCTTGGTTGCCAACATCGAGCGTGTGCGCAATGGCGTGGGACTGGAAGGCATTCCCGAAGGCTCCGGTAATCGCCAGAGCCTGACCTATGTGGACCAGTTCATGGACCGCAAGCTCGGTATTGCATTGGGCTTTGTGCGCGTGGACGGCACCAGCAATGAAATTGGCACCGGCGGCTGGGGCGGGGACAACCGGACCACGGCAACACTGACCAACGGAACCGTAGTACCGAACGTGAAGGTTCCTGATACCTGGGGCAATGGTATTGACTTCCAAACCAAGACCGTAACCGACAAGCGCTTGGGTGTGGCGGCTATCGTGGCCTACAAACCCACCAAGAATTTCACCAGCCAATTGGACTTGTTCTACTCCAAGGCGGACAACACCCAGAAGTTCGCCCGCATCCAGGGTGGCTTGGGCGGCCCCATCACCAACGCAACTGTGGTCAACGGTGTGGCGGTGAGCGGCACCTTCAACGTTGGCGCTGGCGCCAATGGTGGCGGTCTGATCGACCGTATCGAAAGCATTTTCGATGACGACACCGTTCAATCCTTCGGCTGGAAGAACACGTTGAAAATGGACGGCGGATGGACCGCGGCTATGGACTTGAGCTCCAACAACGCCAAACGCACACAACGCGACATTGAGGCCTATGCGGGCATCCCCAATGCTGACACACTGACGTTTGACAACACGGGTGGTTCGGTCAAATTCAAACTTGGCAGCCCCTTGAGCTACACCGACCCCAATATCATCAAGGTGCGGGACCAAACCGGTTGGAGCGGTATCAACGGTGTGCCACAAGCCGGATACTCGAAAGGCCCCACCATCATTGACACGGTGGACGCGATCCGCTTTGATTTCAAGAAGGAATTGGCCGAAGGGTCCATGTTCGCGGACATGCAATTTGGTCTGAATTACGCGACTCGCACCAAGGACCGCAGTGTGGACGAAGGCCTGGTGGTGTCCACAACCGGTGGTGGCAAGGATGCCATTCCCTTCCCAGCAGGCTCTTATGTGGCCAACAACGTGGGTGGCACCGGACTCGACCTCTTGACGTTTGACCCGCAAGCTGCCCTGTGGCCAGGCGCTACCATCCTGCGCAAATACAACGATGACATCCTCTCCAAGAGCTGGGGCATCAAGGAAAAAGTCACTACTGGTTATGTCAAGTTCGGCATCGACAGTGAATATGGCAAGGTACCCGTGCGCGGAAACGTGGGCCTGCAGGTTGTGAATACCGACCAGTCGTCTTCGGGCTTCAAGGCTGGTGTTGGTTCCGATGTGGTGCTGACCAATCCGTCCAAGGGCTACGTGACAGATGGCACCACCTACACCGACGTGCTGCCTTCATTGAACTTGACCGGCGACATGGGTTCCGGAAACTTGCTGCGGGTTGGATTGGCACAGCAAATTGCCCGCGCAACTTTGACCGACATGCGTAACTCGTTTGCCGCCAGCGTTGACACCAACGCCGGCAATTCGACATTCGGCAGGTTTGTGGGTTCCGCTGGTAACCCGGCGCTCAAACCTTTCAAGGCAACTGCGCTGGACCTGTCGTTCGAGAAATACTTCGACAAGAAGGCCTACATCAGTGTGGCAGCCTTCTACAAGAAGCTCGACACCTACATCACCACGGCGACCAACAGCCAGTATGACTTCAGCAGCTACGCCCAGTCACTTGGCCTGGCGATTCCTCCCGCTGGCGCAATCGGCACCTACACAACGACCGTCAACGGCACGGGTGGTGACTTGCGCGGCATTGAGTTGGCAGCGTCTGCGCCGTTCGGTATGTTCATGCCAGCCTTGGACGGATTTGGACTCAGCGGTAGCCTGTCTTCTACCGACAGCTCAGTCAACCTGCCCAACCTGATTGGCCTGAACCCCAACCAGCAAGTGCCAACCACGGGGGAGACTATTCCCTTGCCAGGCCTGTCGAAGGACAACCGTAAGCTGACCTTCTATTACGAGAAGAATGGCTTCAGCGCATTTGTGGCCACCAACTCCCGTTCGACGTATGTCGGCAGCGTTGCCAATGACGCAACTGGCGGCTACCCGACCTTGCGTTATATCGAGGGTTCGAGCTGGTTGTCGGCACAGATCGGTTATGAATTCCAGGAAGGCCCGATGAAGGGACTGGGCTTGCGTCTGGAAGGCAATAACCTGAACAAGCCGACCTACCGCCAGCTGCGGGCAGACGGCACGGTCGAAAGCGAAAACAAGACCGGCAGCACCATCATGATGAAAGTCACCTACAAGCTGAAGTAAATTTCGCTCCAAGCTTGCCCCTTTCCGAGCCATTCGGGAAGGGGCTTTTTTTTGGTCGCGTTGAATAGAATGATTCAATGGTGCAGGCCGCAATGGCGGCGGGTGTTTGATAACTTAGCGAGTGGATGATATGGAACAGAACAGTGCATTTGAGATCGTGATCGTGGGTGGCGGAACTTCCGGGTGGATGACCGCTGCGGCCTTGGCCAAGGTACTCAAGGGCAAATACCCGATCAAGCTGGTGGAGTCTGACGAGATTGCGACGATTGGTGTGGGAGAGGCCACCATCCCGATGATCAATCTGTTCAACCGTTTGCTGGATCTGGATGAAAACCAGTTCATGCGCGAGACCCAGGCATCATTCAAATTGGGCATTGAATTTGTCAACTGGGGCCAACTGGGTGACCGCTACGTGCACGGTTTTGGTGTCATTGGCCAGGACAACTGGACCGTTGACTTCCACCAATACTGGCTCAAGCAATTCCTGGCCGGCAAGGCCAAAGACCTGGACCACTACTCCATCAACACCGCAGCCTGCCACCAGAACAAGTTCATGCGGGCCCAACTCGATATGCCCAACTCACCGTTGGCGCACATTGCCCACGCGTTCCACTTTGATGCCGGTCTTTATGCGAAGTTTTTGCGCAAGTTCAGCGAAGAGCGCGGCGTCACACGCATCGAAGGAAAAATTACGGACGTCGTAAAGCGCGAGGGTGATGGTTTTATCGAATCCGTGGTGCTGCAAAGCGGACAGAAGATCGAAGGCAGCCTGTTCATCGACTGCTCGGGGTTCAGGGCGCTCTTGATCGAGGGTGCACTCCAGACCGGTTACGAGGACTGGTCACACTGGCTACCTTGTGACCGTGCCATTGCCATCCCCTGCGTGTCCGCCAAGGAGCTCACGCCCTACACCCGCTCAACCGCGCGGAGTGCCGGCTGGCAGTGGCGCATCCCCCTGCAACACCGCATTGGCAACGGGCACGTGTTTTCCAGCAAGTTCATGAGCGAAGATGAAGCCACGGCCATCTTGCTGGGCAACCTGGATGGCGCGCCGCTGGCCGACCCACGGACCGTCAAGTTCGCCGCCGGCAAGCGCAAGAAGGCGTGGAACAAAAACTGCATTTCCATCGGTTTGTCCAGCGGGTTTCTGGAGCCGCTGGAGTCCACCAGCATCCATTTGATCCAGATGGGCATTGCACATTTGTTGACCTATTTCCCGGCGCCCGGCTTTGAGGGCGCGGACACCGAGGCCTACAACCGCGTCATGAACCAGGAATATGACTGGGTGCGCGATTTCATCATCCTGCACTACAAGGCAACCGAACGCACCGACTCGGCTTTCTGGAACTACTGCCGGGAAATGGAAGTGCCCGAGTCACTGGTGCAGCGCATGGACTTGTTCCGCTCCCATGGGCGCGTCTTCCGCGAAGGCAACGAGTTGTTCACCAAGGTCAGCTGGTTGCAGGTCATGCATGGGCAGCGCATTCGGCCCAAGGCGTACCATCCGCTCACCGATTTGTTGAGCGAAGCAGAAATTCAAAAGTACCTTGAAGAGGTGGAGGGCGTGATCAATGCTTGTGTCAATGTCATGCCATCCCACGCGGAATTTATTGCCAAGAACTGCGCTGCCCCTCCAGTCAAAATGGCTTGAGCCGGCCCGCCCCGCAAGCGGCACGGGTCTGGTTTGCTTACTGCGCCGGGCGCGTGCAGGTGAAGAAACCGTTGACCGTGAGTCGACCCATGCCCATGGGGTCATTGAGCTTTGCGGGATCGGTGATGTCACTCGAATGAAACAGCCGGCCGTCGTAAAAAATCATCCGGTTCCAGCGGGCGGCTACCCGGCCTATGACCCTGAAATGCGCATTGGACTGGGTCATATACGAAGCAATCCAGCCATACTTCGCTTCAAATTGTGCCGACTCCCAGCACACTCGCATCCGCCACCAGGGTCTGCGCTGCCGCCTCAGAACCCACGGGCTCGAAGAAAACCGTGCCACCCAGTGCCGGGTCTTCAAACAGGTACAACACCGATGCAGAGATGGTGTGGGCGGGGTTGACGTCTGCGCTATCCCGATGGCAAATGCGTTGCCGCGCATCCAGCGCCTGTGGCTCCAACACCACGCGCGACAGGCGGGAATACATCGATACACTGCGTCGGCCTTTCAGCAAGCCTCGCACATGCAAGCGGAAAAAGTCATCGAGCCGGGCGGAAAAATCATCCGGCATCAACAACTGGCGGCCCGGAAAGCACTCCCCTGGGCATAGACAAAATCGACGTCATAGTCCTGGGCCAGCTGAACGAGGCGTTCCGGCTGATCCAGCACCTCATCCACCACAAAAACACGGTCTCCGTTGTCCAGCGGCACCGCCACGATGCGGGGTCGTGGATTGAAGCTGACCGTGTATTTTTTCATCGCTGCGACCCGTTGCAAACCAACGAGTTTAGGCTAAAGTTCCCCACGCGTTAAGGCGTGCAGCTTTGGTCTAGAACGCCTTTTTAACCTCCTATTTTTCAACCACCCAGAACCTGACATGTGCCTCAACAAAACCCTCTCCTTCATGGCACTCACGATTGCGAGCCTTACTCCCATTCAGGCCTCGCATGCCAATGAGGCAACCAAGGCAGTCGTCAAGGCCATTGAGGCGCGCGACTGTGTTGCTGCCGTGCGTGAACTCAATGCTGCGCTGGCTACGTCTAGCCCTGAGGCCCTGATGTTGGGCGGCTCCATGTTTGAGCAGGGCCTGTGTTTGAAGCCCAACCTGGAGCGGGCTGCGCGCCTGTACCTGCGCGCGGCCGATGGCGGTGCGGGTGGCGCGCGGTCCCGCCTGGCTGCGCTCTATGCATCTCCCGCGGCAGGCCCGGACAAGGCTACCGCGCTATGGTGGGGTTTACAAGCCGCCCTGCCCTTGCCCAAGGCCTGTGTTGTGAACAACGAACAACGTGCCAATGCCGATGCATTCGCCGCGGCCCTCACAACATGGCCGGCCGGTTTGCTGGACGCCTGTGTTTATGTCACAGGCACACTCGCGGTGCTGGATTCGGAATTCGTCGTCAAAGAAGCGTCTGCTTCCAGCAATGGCATTGCGGTCCATTTCCGGCCCGCAGTTGGTCGCATCGATACCGGTGTGGACCAAGTGAACCAGACCCTGCGGGACAGCAGCGCACGGGTCACTGAAGCACACAGCATGAGCGGTGTGATGCAATCCGGCTCGGCACCCTCGCCAGAGCAACTGCGCGCCCAGCAAGTGCAGGAAGAAATGAAGAACCTGGCCACACAGGTGGAAAACGTCGGCCGCGATGCGCTGGCCCGCTTTCCCCGCCCCCAGAGCGTGGATGCGGACTGGCTGCTGAAACTCCGCGTTGAATCCGCTCGGGTTCGGTAATACAGATCGCCTACTGAACCCGTTTAAACACGGAGTAGCCCCCATTGGGCGCGACATCCGGTGCCACCACTTTGTAGGCTCCTGCGGGAAGGGTGACGGTCACCATGGACGCCATCACCCGCAACGGGCTTGCCTTGGGGTTCAGCAAGTCTTTCAATTGCGAGCCATTCATCAATTTGGAGTTGGCAATCAGCACCCGTTCAGTGACCGCGGTTTTGTCGGGATTCAAAAGGACCACCACAGTGTCCTGCACCCGATCGGTGTAACGTTCAAAGGCCAGCAGCTTGTTGGCGGTGACCAAGCGGAAGTTGCCGACCCGCAAGGCCCGATGGTCTTTGCGCAACTGGATCAGTTGTTTGGTCCATAACAAGGCCGGGTTGCTGCTGCGCACCAGATCCCAGCGCATGGGTGATCGGTTGGCCGGGTCTTCGCCACCGGTCATGCCCAGTTCGCTGCCGTAATACAGATTGGGCGCGCCGGGCAACGTGAATTGCAGTACCTGCGCTTGCCGTTGCTGTTGCACCTTGGGCAACACATGGGTCAGCCGGTCGTTGTCGTGGTTGTCCAATAGCAGCCAGGACTTGAGCATCGACTCAATGCCAGACTCCCGCACCGTGCGGTCCACCATGGTAGCGGCAGTCGGTGGTGCAATCAACCCATTGACGGTGTTCAGGATCACGTCGCGCAGCGTGAAGTTCATCACTGCGTCCACGGCCGGAAACCACTCCTTGGGGTAGTTGGGTATCTCGCCCACCACCAACGAACCGGGCTTTGCGCTGTGCGCGGCGGCGGTCAACTCGGCCAGGTACTTCGGCCCGATGTCCGGCGCCACGTCCAGGCGCCAGCCATCAATGCCTTCGCGCAACCAGGTCTGCACCACCGAGTCGGGTTTGGCATAGAGGTAGTCCCGCACGGCCGGGTTCTCCAGTTTGAGTTCCGGCAGGTTGGTGGCCTGAAACCAGCCCCGCGCACCGCCGGGATACTGCTCGCCAAAGAAGAACCAGTCGCGGTAAGGACTCGATGCGTTGGATTGCGCGTCTTTGAACTTGTCCGAGTTGCGACCCATGTGGTTGAACACCCCGTCAAGGACCACCTTCATGCCTTTGGCGTGGGTCGCGGTGATGAGACCGGCCATATCCTCGCGGGTTCCGAACTCTGGCGAGATCTTCAGATAGTCCAGCGCATCATATTTGTGGTTGGTATAGGCAAGGTGAATGGGGTTGAGGTAAAGCACGTCCACGCCCAGGTCCTGCAGGTAGCCCAGTTTGGAGGTCACACCCGGCAGGTCACCACCCCAGAAGTCCAACTCATGACTCCACACGTTGGCCGACGCCACATACTGGCCCCGCTTGGCTTCCTCGCTCCAGCGATGCAGCACCTTGGGTGCCGGGTATAACGCGCGCTTGGCATCCAGATTGGCCGGGGGCACAAAGCGGTCGACCAGTACCTGGTAGACCACGGCACCATTGCGCCAGTCGCTTTCGCGGGCCTCAAACACGCCGCGCAGGGCGTCGTCGTAGCTGTTGATGTGCTGCGGGGGTGCCGGTTGCTCAGCGAGTACCCCAACACTGGGCAAAGCCCCAAAGAAAAAGGATGCGCCCAAGAGCACAGCGCGGGCGTGGGATGCCTTCATCACTTTGTATCCATCCATGAAATTTCTCAATCTATGGCAAGCGTGGCCAGCCAAACCGAGCCAAACAAGGGTGGCAGCGTGAGCGTGAGTTCTCCCTGTTGCGCAACCACACTTGGGCCTCCCAGTGCATCGGTCAACGGCCCCAACCGAAGGCCGGCTGGCAGCTTGACGGTAACGCTCTGGGGCGTAAGCGCATTGTTGGTGGCGGTGATGGCAATGCTGCTGCCGAGTTGACGCAGCAACACGATGCTGTGGTCGTCCACATGCAAGGGCGCGTCTATCGTGCCTCGGCGCAAAACGGCGTGCTGCTTGCGCAGGCCAATCAGCTGCTTGAAAGTAGCCAGCATGTCGGCATCGGGCTTGCCGCCTTGATCCGCCCATGGGTAAGTGGCGCGGTTGTAGGGGTCATCGCCACCGGTCACGGCCACCTCATCGCCGTAGTACACCGTGGGTGCGCCGGGAAACGTCATCTGGAACAACACGGCCAGCTTGAGCCTTTGGCGCGCTTGTGCGATGGCCATGGGGTCGGTGGTGTCGGCATGCCAGCCAAACTGGTGCAGAGCCCGCGCCTGGTCGTGACTGGAAAGCAGGTTCATCAGCGCATAAAAAGCCTGGGGCGGATAGGCTTCGCGCATCAGCTCGATGTTGGGGTACAGGCTGCGCGCCTTGCCGCCGGCCGCATACTCCAGCACGGCATTGCGGAAGATGTAGTTCATGGTTGAGTCGAACATGTCCCCCAGCAAATACTTGGACGCATCAAACCAGGTTTCGGCCACGGTCAGGGCGTCCGGCCGGTGCGTTTTGATGGCGCTGCGCCACTCGCGCCAGAAATCGTCCGGCACCCAGGGAGCCACGTCCATGCGCCAGCCGGCCGCACCCCGGTCCAGCCAGGTTTTCATGACCGAGTCTTGGTTGCCATAGGCGAAGTTGCGCCAGCCTCTGGACGCCTTGTTGAGCTCCGGCAGGTCGGCCACATCGACCCAGCCCTTGTACTGCTTGGATGGGTCGCTCTGGTTGGCGTCCAGCGTGTACCAGTCGGCGTAGGGCGACTGTGGGTTGATCTTGCCGCCCTGAAAAGCCCCCACGCTGCCATGGTTGCCAAAGCGGTTGAAGTACACCGAATCATTGCCCGTGTGGTTCAGGCTGGTGTCGGGCAAAACACGCATGCCGCGTTTGGCCGCCTCCGCCGTCAGACGGCTGAAGTCGGCATTGGTGCCAAAGCCGGGGTCTACCTGCTGGTAGTCCGCTGTGTCGTACTTATGGTTGCTGGCCGCCTTGAAGATGGGCGTCATGTAGAGGGTATTGGCGCCCAGCTCCTGGATGTAGTCGAGCTTCTGGATGATGCCTTCCAGGTCGCCGCCAAAAAAGTCATTGTTGAAGTGCGCGTCCGAGCCATCACCACTGCCGGGGACCGAGGGTTTGTCGTTCCAGTTGCGGTGCAACTCCACTGTGTGGTCGTGGTATTTCGCGACTCCGGCCTGGGGATCATTGGCCGGGTTGCCGTTGCGAAACCGGTCCGGAAAGATGTAATAGTAAACAACGTCGGGCGCCCAATCCGGCACCTTGAAGTTGGTATCGAACACGGTCTGGCGGAAACGGCGAATGGCACTGGCGGCTGCCGGTTTGCTGTCTACTGCGGCTTGACCGCCTGAACCTTTCTCGCGGGTCCAGAACACCGGGTCGCGGTTGTTGTGCAGTACAAAGCGGGCGTCTCCCACCTCTACCTCGAACCAATAACCATAGATGCCGACACTATCAAATTTATAGCTAACTGACCATATTTCACGGGGGCTAGAGGCACTTTTTATCAATGGAACCCGGGCCAGTTCGCGGTACTCCAGCACTTCCTGGTTACCCTCCATACGGCGCTTCTCCACCACCAGCACAATCTTGCTCACGCCTGGAATGGCCGAGACCGTGAATGCCATGGGTGTGCCCGCCACCACCGCCCCAAACGGCTTCTTGTGTGCCAGCGTGCGCGAGTCAAACTGCAGGCTCAGCGCTACCGGGTCGGTCACGCTGCGTGCATTGGGATCGGCAAAGGTCTTGGGGCCCAGACTCAGCGCGGGCTTGCCGTCAACCAATGCCAGCCGCAAGGTCTGCTCACCCAAAAAACGGAGGCGGACATTACCTTTGGCACCCGCCTCCAACTGCGCTGTTGCGGTGTTGCCGAAGCTGGTGGCGTCGCGCCAGGCGGCATCGGCAATTTTCAGGTCGTGGTCAGCCGACAGCTTGACGTTTATGTAATACGCATCACAGCTGTACTGAAACGCAAAGTCATCCTGCGCCGCCCAGTTGTTCATGCTGCCGCGCAGGAATAACGTGGTGTCGCCAAACGGTGCGCTGGTGGGGCACGACTCGATGCCCAGCACCACCGGTGCTGGGCTGGAGCCCATGCGCAACGTGAGGCGGTGCATGCCGCTAAACGTGTGGCGCAATTCAGGCCCCTTGATGGCCAGCTGCCCGTCGACAGGACCCCGTCCAAAGTCCGCATCGGCCGACCATCCCTCGTCGCCCAGCTTGAACCGGTGCTCACCTTGCAGACGGGTCACCAGTTCATAACGGTTGCACGCCCAGGTAAAGCGTTGGGCGTCAGCTGCATTCCAGCTGTTGAACGTACCCCGCAGGTACAGTGCGCGTCCCTGCAGAGGGTCGTCAGAACACCCAGCCATAGCGGACCCTGAGGAAAGCAACAAAAGCCCTGCCACGGACCATGCCCTGGTTTTCATCGTGCGTGTTGGCCCATCATGGTGACCCCGAGTTTGAAGAAACGGAGTGTACCGAAGCAAAGTAGTATTACGACATGGTAAAAACACCTATCGAATTGGATTTTCATTTTGTTTTAGAGGTGACATAATCGCATCACAAACACAATGTATCAAAACTACTTTTTGTTTCGGGTCTCAATGGGTTTACCCCACCGCTCTCGCGGTGGGGTTTTTTTTGAGATTGACTCATTCACCCATCAAGAACAGCAGCGGGATCTCCAGTCGCTCCGACCAGGCTTTCTCGGTGTGGCTGGCGCCATCAAAGACGCGGCTCATGTAGTTGGCGTCGGTATACCCCTTGTCCCGAACGAGTTGGTCCACAAACACTTGGTAGGGCTTGTACAACGCGTCGAGTTCCTCCGTGCCGTGGTCCTGGTAAAGCTTGTGGGTTTTCGGGTCGGCCAGCTTGTCGCGCAGGTAATTGAAGGCCGCCAGTGGGATCATGGCGTTGGGGCTGTGGCTGCCAATCCAATGGGTTGACAAGCCTGCTGCACCGCCAAACACGCCCGGGTATTCATTCATGGCATACACCGAGATCAGTCCGCCCATGCTGCTGCCCATGATGAAAGTGCTGGCCGCATCGGTGCGTGTGGCGAAGCGCTGGTCAATAGCGGGCTTGAGTTCGTGGACCAGAAATCGCAGGTAGTTGTCAGCTTGCGCTTTGCCCTCCAGCGCGCGCGCAACATACGGCCCCCTCACTTGTTCGGGCAGGTAGGGTAGGTGTTTCTCTGGGAAGTACTCCGCGTGGCGGAACTTGCCGTTGTTCCATACTCCCACCACGATAGTTGGTGCTATCTTGCCCTGTCGCATCAACCGTGTCACGGTGGTGTGCACATTCCAGGCTTGCTTGTTCCATGTCGTGCTCGCGTCAAACAGCATTTGACCGTCGTGCATGTACAGCACCTGATAACGCTGTTGGGGGTTGTACCCATCGGGCAGCCAGACATCCACATGCCGAGCGTCAACAAACTTTGACGCAAAACGCTCCATGCGTTGCACGGAACCATGGGCCACGTTGGGCATTCCCTGCGCGAACACTTGCGTACCCAGTAAAAACCCAAGAATACCAAGCCACGCGCGCACAGCTTACCCCTTGACCCCACCCGAGGTCAGCCCCGACACGATCCAGCGTTGCGCGGCCAGAAACACCAGCGTGATCGGCAGGCCCGACAAAACGGCTGCCGCGGCAAAGTCGCCCCACAAATAGCGCTGCTCGTACAGGTAGTACTTGGAGCCCACGGCCAGCGTCAGATTGGGTTCCTCGCGCAGCAGCACGGAAGCAATGGGGTACTCGATGATGGTGCCGATAAAGGCCAGCACAAACACCACCATCAGAATCGGAACCGCCATCGGCAGGAGCACCTTGTAGAAGGCCTGCCAGGAGGTCGCACCATCGACCTTGGCGCATTCTTCGATCTCGGTCGGGATGGTCTCGAAGTAGCCCTTGATGGTCCAGATGTGCATGGCCACGCCGCCGATGTAGGCCACGATCAGGCCGCCATGCGTCTCGATGCCCAGCCAGGGAACGACGCCACCAATGGCTTCAAAAATGGCGTAAATGGCCACCAGCGCCACGGCCACCGGGAACATCTGCAGCAACAGCATGCTGTTCAAAATAGTGGACTTGAAACGAAAACGCAATCGCGCAAAACCGTAGGCTGCCGTTGTCGAAACGCCCACAATCAGTAATGACGAAATGGTGGCGATCTTGATGGAGTTCCACAGCCACAACAGCACCGGGAACGGTGGCTGCACGACCACGCCATCGGCCTGCGTGTGCGAAAAGCCCAGCGCCAGCTTCCAGTGCTCCAGGCTGATCTCGGTCGGGATCAGCGAACCAGTGGCAAAGTTGCCGGGCCGCAAAGAAATGGACACCACCGCCAACAGCGGAAACAGCGTGACAGCGATCAGCAGCCACAGGCCCACGTGGGCTGCCGCAATGCGCCAGCGCTGGCTTTTACCGGTAACAACAGCCATGGCTAGTGCCCTCCCTTGCGTTGGTTGTCATTGGACTGCGACAGCTTCAGGTTGACCAGGGACAGGATGGCCACCAGGAAGAAGATGACGGTCGATATGGCGGCCGCCAGGCCGAAGTTGGCCCCGGCATCGGTGAACGCAATGCGGTAGGTGTAGGACACCAGAATGTCCGTGGTGCCCGCCGGCAACTTGGTGTTCAGATAATCCGGCCGACCATCGGTCAGCAGGCTGATCAGCACAAAGTTGTTGAAGTTGAACGCGAAGGCCGAGATCAGCAAGGGCGTCAAGGGTTTGACAATCAGCGGCGCGGTGATGCGCCAGAAATTGGTCAACGGTTTGGCGCCGGCGATGGCCGAAGCCTCGTACAGATCGGCCGGAATGGATTTGATCAGGCCCGTGCACAGGACCATGATGTAGGGGGTAACCCAGCCAGGTGTTCACAATCAGGATCATGGCCTTGGCCAAGGTGGGGTCAGCAAACCACGCGGGCTTGACGCCAAACACCGCATCCAGAATGGCATTGATCTCGCCAAAGTTCTGGTTGAACAAACCCTTGAACACCAGAATGGAAATGAAACCCGGCACCGCATAGGGCAGGAACAACAAGGTGCGGTACAGGGTGCGGTATTTCAGCGCTTCCCAGTTCAGCACCACGGCCAGCGTCATACCAATCGCCGTGGAAAACAACACCGTCAAACCGGCGAACACCACGGTCCAGATGAAGATGGAGACGAAGGGCCCACGCATGTCGGCATCACCAAACAGGCGTGCGTAGTTGGCCAGGCCCACGCCGACCTTGAAGCCGGGCTGCAGCCGGTCGCCCTTGGCGTCTTCAAAGTAGCCGGTATCGCGGTTGGGCTGGTAAACCACGCCGTCTGCGAGGCGCTTGAGTGCACCACCGGGCAGCGCCTGCCACAGCGGCTCAAAGACCGCGAATTCACGCAGACCGGCGTAGATCAGGGTGCTGTGGTCTGGCAGGCTCAGCCGCAAGGTCATCAGCGCGCCGCGCTGTTCGATAGTCTGGCGCAACGTAAACGCGGCACCCAGCACGGGACTGCCCGCCACGGCTTGCATGGCAACCGGTGCGGTCGAAGCCTTCGCCAAAACAATGGTTGGCGAAAGGTAGCGTTCGCCCGACGCACTATCCCCCTGTGGCGTCAGCAGCACGCGCACGGCATCGCCATCCGGGTGCACGCTGAAGCCATAGGCCCGGTTTTCGTTGACATCCGCCTGCTCCAGCAGGTAGGCACGGGCACGCTCTTCACTGAGCAGGTTGTTGGCCGAGTAGTTGGTAAAGCCGATCTGTATGGTGTAAACCAGCGGGAAGGCGACGAACACCAGCATCGCCATGACGCCGGGAAACAGGTAGCGCCAGGCCAGTGTCTTGGCCGACACATAGACATACAGGCTCAGTGCGCCCAGACTCAGGACCAGCGCGGCCCACACCGCCTGGCCGCTGCTGTAGATGCCAAAGCTCAGCCACAACAGACCGAAGGCGACGAGTGCGGCGATGACGTTGGAAACCATGGAGGGTGAGGAAGAAGTGCGTGTTGCTTGCATGTCACTTCACCAGCATACGTGCGGCGGCGCCATCCAGCGCCTCCTTGGGGGACTGGCGGCCCTGGCTGATGGCCTCCAGCGCAGCATCCATGGCCGGGAAGAAGCGACCCAGCTCGGGGATGTTGGGCAGGGGCTCGCCGGTGCGGGCGTTCTCCATCGTGGCCCGGATATTGGCGTCGCCCGACAATTCCGCAAAGTAGACCTTGTTGGCCGGCGTGCCCAGGGGCACATCGGCAGAGATCGTCTTCAGGCTGTCGACCCGCAACAGATGGTTCTCGATGAACTCTCGGGCTATATCCTTGACCTTGCTGGGTGCGGCGATCATGCAACCCAGCACACCCACGAACGATTTGGACGGCTTGCCGGGAATGACAGCCGGCACCGGCGCCACCGTGAAATTGATCTTGGCCTTGCGGGCGTTGTCCCAGGCCCAGGGGCCGGTGATCATCATGGCAATCTCGCCCCGGGCAAAGCCGGCTTCCATTTCGGCATAACGCGCACCGCGCGGCATGTAGCCTTCTTCAATCAGGCGCGACAACATGTTGGCTCCGGCCACTGCGCCAGGCGAATTGACGCCCACCACGGACGGGTCCAACTCGCCAGTTGCCGTACGGCCAAACACCTCACCACCCGCACCGGCCAGCATGGGCCAGGTGAAGAAGGACTTGTTGTAGTCCCACAGCAAAGCTTTTTTGCCCTTCTTGGCCAACTCCTTGTCCAGCGCCATCACCTCGTCAAAGGTGGTGGGCACGGTCTTGACCAGATCGCGGTTGACCACCAGTCCCACGGCCTCTATGGCCAGCGGGTAACCCCAGACCTTACCTTTGTAAGTGAAGGCTTTCCAGGCCGATGCATCGATCTCGTCGCGCACCCGTTTGGACGGGTGAATGGGCACCAACAGGCCCGAACGTGCCCACTCGCCGGTGCGGTCATGCGGCCAGCAAAAAATGTCGGGGCCTTTGCCTGCTGCAGCGGCAGCCTGAAACTTGTCAGTCGCGCCTTCGGGGTGTTGAACCACCACGGTCACCCCGGACTCTTTGGCAAAGGTATCCCCTACCTTTTGCAGCCCGTTGTAACCCTTGTCACCGTTGATCCAGACCAGCAGCTTGGGACTGTCAGCGGCATGCAGCGGCAGAGCCAGAGCCATGGCGCTTGCCACCACCCACCAAGAAAGCCGCATTTGCATCATTCGCCTCCGCGCGCGGGCAGGTTGCGCTTGAAGGCTTTTCCGGCAGCATCGAACAGATAACACCGGTCCGGCTCCACGCCCAACTCCAGCGTATCACCGGCCTGAACCCGTACCACGCCATTGAGTTCACAGGTCAAATCCTCCTGCACGCCGGGGAAGGCACAGTAAGCGTAGGTGACACTGCCCAGGGATTCGACAAAGGTCACCTTGGCCGTCAACCGGTTGGCGTAGGGCACGCGTGTCATGTGCTCGGGCCGAATGCCCAGCGTCAGTTTGTCACCGGGTTTGGCGGTGGGCGCACTGACGGCGCACTGCACCAAGGCACCGTCATTCAGCCGCACCGTGACATCACTGGTATTGGACGACACAAACTCGGCCGCGATGAAGTTCATGCCCGGCGAACCAATGAAACCGGCCACGAACAGGTTGTCGGGCTGTTCATACAAATCCAGTGGTGAGCCCACCTGCTCAATCTTGCCCGCTGACAACACCACGATGCGGTCGGCCAGCGTCATGGCCTCCACCTGGTCGTGGGTCACATAAATCATTGTGGTCTTCAGGTCTTTATGTAGCTTGGCAAATTCGTAACGCATACGCACGCGCAAGGCCGTGTCCAGGTTGGACAAGGGCTCGTCGAACAAAAAGACCTCGGGCTTGCGCACAATGGCGCGGCCAATGGCCACACGCTGGCGCTGGCCGCCAGACAAGTCTTTGGGCTTGCGGTCCAGCAGGTGTTCTATTCCCAAAATTTTGGCGGCGTGCTGCACCAGCCGGTCCACCTCGTCTTTGGGCATCTTCTTGAGCTGCAGGCCAAAGGCCATGTTGTCGTACAGGCTCATATGCGGGTACAGCGCATACGACTGGAACACCATGGCGATGCCGCGTTCGGCGGGCGGCACATCGTTAACCAGATGGTCTCCGATGTACATGCGTCCGCTGGTGATGTCCTCCAGACCGGCAATCAGGCGCAACAACGTGGATTTGCCACAGCCCGAGGGCCCCACAAACACCACAAACTCGCCGTCACGGATGTGCAGGTCCACGCCCTGCAAGATCTTGACGTCGCCGAACGACTTGCCGACACCCGCTAACTTCACGTCCGCCATGTTGTCTCTCCGTTGCACACCCTCAGGCTGCAGTGATCCATGATTCGATAAGCCCGGTCACAACAACCCGTGGCGTCTCTGAGTATACTGACAGATATGTAGTTTTACAACGTATGGAAAACACCAATATCCGTGCGTGTTATACAAAATCTCCATTGAAATTCAACGATTTCTATATTTGGTTTGTACTATTACTACTAGACGACCACTTTCCTTTCGACCACCATGGCCCGCAGCAACCCAGCCCCGTCGCTCCCGCAACCCCACGTACTGAGCATCACCTGGCCTTTGTTGGCTGAACTGATCCTGGGTTTTGGCGTCGGCTTTTTGGGTATGTGGCTGGTGTCCAAGGAGTCCGATACGGCGGCCGCGGCTTTTGGCTTGGCCAACCATGTGCAGGGCGCATTCTTCTTGTTGTTCCGCATCATCAGCATGGGTGTGGGGGTGGTCATCACCCAAAACCTGGGCGCGGGCAACCGGCGCGACGCGGACCGCACCGCCCTGGCCAGCCTGGGTGCCAGCACCTGGCTGGGCCTGGGCAGTGCGCTGGTCTTGTTTGCCGCGACGGGCCCGCTACTGAGCGCCATGCAGGCCAGCGCCGATGTGCGGCAACTGGCGGAGCCTTATTTGCATGTGCTGGCCTTCGCCCTGTTTCTGGACGCCTTTAACGCCAGCATGGCGGCCGTCATGCGCTCCCACCTGCGCACCCGCGAGACCATGTTGAACATTTTGTCCATGCATGCACTGCACATCGCCCTGTGTTTTCCGCTGATGCGCGGCGTCGGCGCCATCCCCCCGCTGGGCATGGTGGGCTTCGCACTGGCCCTGGCCATCAGCCGCGGCTTCGGCCTGGGGGTGCACCTTTGGTTGTGGCGTGTGGTGCTGCAACTGGCGCCGCGCTGGCGCGATGCCTGGGTGATTGAATGGGCCACGTTGCGCACTTCGGTCGCCATAGGCTTGCCCGGCGCGGCTGAGGCCATTGCGTACCGCGTCGCCGTGCTGGTGTCGGTCACCGTGGTCTCCGCCATGGGCACGGCACCACTGGCCACACAGGGTTATGCCATGCAGATCATGAATGTGATCGTGTTGTCCACCGTGGCGCTGGGGTTTGCCGGTGAAATTTTGGTCGGCCACCTGATTGGTGCAGGGCAGTTGCGCAGCGCATTGCATCTGGTGCGAAAGTGTTTGTTCTGGGGCCTGGGGGTGTCGTTCGGCATCGCCGTGCTGACCGCCCTGACCGCGCCATGGACACTGCGCCTGTTCACCAGTGACCCGGCTATTATCGCCAGTGCCACCACGTTGCTGTGGATCACCGTGCTGCTGGAGCCCGGGCGCACCTGCAACATCGTCGTTATCACCGCGCTACGGGCCGCTGGCGACGCGCGTTTTCCCGTTGTGGCCGGAGCGGCGTCCATGGTCTTCGTGATGGGGTTTGGCTCCTGGTTCCTGGGCATCTACCTTGGCCTGGGGCTGGTTGGTGTGTGGATCGCCTACGCGCTGGACGAATGGGTTCGCGGCAGCATCATGGTGGCGCGCTGGTTCCGGCTGGGTTGGGTGAGACAGGCGGTGGCTTCGCGCAGGTTGGTGACACGGGCGGCCTGACGTTCGCCTTACCGCTGTGGGCCGCCTGTCACGAACGCTGTTTGGGGGCAAGTATCCCCAGTGTGGCCCGATTTCGCATAAATTCGATGGATGCAACAACACCGCCGGAGCCCACCCTGAACTCCTTGGATACCCTGAGCGCGCGCCTGCAAAACTACAAGCCCCGTCGCATTCCGGGGCGCAGCTTGGTGGCGCGTTGTGGTGTCATTCTGCTGTTGGCCGAGCACGGAGCCGACGGGCGTGACATCGCCCCCGCCTTGCTGCTGATGCGCCGCGCCGAGCGCGTTGGAGACCCGTGGTCAGGCCATGTTTCGTTTCCGGGAGGCCGCGTGGACCACAGCGATACCAGCACGCGGGACGCTGCTTTGCGTGAATTGCAGGAGGAAACCGGCATGTCAGCATCCAACGACCTGGTTGCCATCGGCCGCTTGTCCGATGTGTTGACCCGCGAACATGGCAGAAACCGCCCCATGGTGGTATCGCCCTATGTTTACCGCACCCCGCGCGCGCTGGTTTTGGAACCCAGCCGTGAAGCCGCAAAATTGTGGTGGGAGCCGATTGCACATCTCGCCGATCCTGAGAGGCGCAGACCCCTGGTCTGGCGGGTGGCAGGATTGCCCTTGCGTTTTTCATCGGTTGACGTCAGTGGTGCGCGCCTATGGGGGTTGTCGCTGATGATGGTCAACGAACTGATCCGTGCGACGGGTTGGAAGGCAGCCATTCAATGAACTTTTGAACACAATATGACATCGACCTCAATCTCTCTGCAACGAAGAACACTCCTCGCGGGCTGTTGCGCTGCGGTGTTCTTGGCTGGATGCAAAAAGGCCGTCAAACTGGCAGCGATTCAGCCCGGGCAAACGGTACTCGCATTCGGCGACAGTGTGACATTTGGCCTGGGTGCATCCCGTGGTGAAGATTGGCCGAGCTTGCTGGCACAGAAGACCGGCTGGAACGTCGTCAACGCCGGAGTTTCTGGCGACACCGCCCAAAACGGCAAGAACCGGATTCAAGCCTTGCTCAATGCGCATCGTCCTGCCCTGGTGATCATTGAGATCGGCGGCAACGACTTCTTGCGCCGTCAGCCATCCAATGCGGTGAAAGAAAATATTCGATTGATGATCAAGGCAGCCCGGCAAACCGATGCCCAGGTCGCGTTGGTGGCGGTGCCGGAATTGTCTTTGCTGGGCCTTGTGGCCGGCAAACCCAGCGACTCGCCCATCTATGAGGAACTGGCGGACGAAGAAAAGGTGGCTCTGATCCCCAACGTGTTTTCAGAAACGCTGGCACGCCCGGAACTGTGTGCGGACAGAATCCATCCCAATGCGCTGGGTTACCAGTTCATGGCTGCGGGCATGTATGCGCGTCTCAAGGAGCTGGGGTTGGTCAAGTAAACGGCTCGGTTGAAAGCCATCGTCGCGACCCCATTCGAGCCACAAGGCCCTGGCCTGGACGGGCTATTCCGACGGCGCTTTGGCGGCCAGGAATTCACCGAAACGCTTGTCAGAGTCCGCAATATGGCTAAAGAACCAGTCTTTCAGCCATTGCAGTACAACCAGCTCTCCTCCCTGTACAAAACGCTGTTTCAGGTACTGTATTTCAGCGCTCAACCTACGGTGCTGGTCCTTGTGCTCCACCGCCTCCGGATAATCCAATTCGTCCATCAGTCGCTCTTCGGTGCGAAAGTGCATCGCCACAGCGGTCAAAATTTCTTCCAGCATTTGTTGTGCCTTTTGGTTTGGCAACAGCTCGACCAACGCAACATTAAGCTTGTTCAACAAATCACCAATAGCCTGGTGTTCCTGATCAATAAGCGGCACGCCAACCAGGTGCGCGTCATCAAATTTCACCCAACTTCCAGCCAATGAAAATGCCGTGGAGACCTGCTGTGAAAAAGTGAAACAATTCTTGCCGCGCTGCTTGCTTTCATACATGGCTGCGTCGGCGGCTTTCTCAGGTTGTCAATCTCCCCCTCGGGTCGTCGTTCTACGCCCCGTCTTTGGGTACATGGGCGCGAAACACTCTTGATGATTTTTCGCTACCACCGACATGTCTGAATCTTTGTGAACACCATGGCGATTCTCACCACCAGCCGCGCCACCGTGTCAACATCACGGGTACAAGCCTGCAAGCGACGCGACGCTTCCTTTAGCGTCATATCTCCGACCTGATGGCCATACGTGTCATTGACGGTCTTGAATCCGTCCAGATCGAGAAAAAAAACAGCAAACCGCTGTCGCTTGCGCCGTGCCTGCGAAGCGGCTTGTGACAGGCGGTCGTAAAACAGGTCTCGGTTGGGCATTCGGTCGTCGGTGGTTTTTTTTTCTGGCTTTTTTCTTCTTGCCTTGGCCACCCCTGTGCCTCGAGCCCCCCGCCGGTTCCGTTAACGCCGTCTTTTTACCAATTTGTCGAACCGACATCGCGATTCAATCGCCCAAGTTGGACGCCCTCAAAAAGTCGATTGGTCGTCTCTGCAGCAACATTGCGCGCCCCTGAACTTGCTATCACACTCTTCAGAGGCGTCTGTCATCGATTTAACGTAACAAATACGAGGGCCAGAGGCTAACTTCCGTGTTGTAAAACGGGTGTAAGTCGCAAACCACTGTAGGGCTACGGCGGGCGATGCGACAGCACATCCTCAGGTGATTTTGAAGACGGTGCGTATGGTTTTGGAGCCGGCTTTTTCCTCAAACACCGCCCACTGCTTGATGCTCAACTTTTGACCTGCGATTCCGAGGTGCTGATTGGTCCTTCACTGGCAGGGAGAATAAGTCGCCGCTTCTTAGCTTCTCAGCTTGGCCGGTTATCCAATCCTCGTGAGACGTACCACGCGGGAGGGATTGCACGCCCGGCTGGCCGGTCGGAATCAGCAAGGGTGTTTTGGTGGGGGGGGTTCCTTTGCCACCCACAGTGCCAAGCGAAGTCACGGTCAGTTCGGTTGCGGGCATGGTCTGGTCCTGCAAGTGCCTCAGAGCAACGGCACGCCCGTTTTTGCCTGCGCATCCTCACGGCTGACATCCGGTGCCAGCTCCACCAACTTCAGACCCAGTGGGGTCACGTCCATCACGGCCAGGTCGGTGATGATGCGGTCCACCACTCCCACGCCGGTCAACGGCAGTGTGCATTGGGGCAGGATCTTCAGGTCAATGGTGCCGTCTTTTTTCTTGGCCACGTGTTCCATCAAAACGATGACGCGTTTGACGCCGGCCACCAGGTCCATGGCGCCGCCCATGCCCTTGACCATCTTGCCGGGGATCATCCAGTTGGCCAGGTCGCCCCGCTCACTGACCTGCATGGCGCCCAGGATCGACAGGTTGATCTTGCCGCCACGGATCATGGCAAAGCTCTCATGGCTGCCAAAAATGCTGGAGCCCTTTTGGGTGGTCACTGTTTGTTTGCCGGCGTTGATCAGGTCGGCGTCCACCTCGTCTTCGGTCGGGAACGGGCCAATGCCCAACATGCCGTTCTCAGACTGCAACCACACCTCTTTGTCGGCGGGCACAAAGTTGGCCACCAGGGTGGGAATACCGATACCGAGGTTGACGTAGAAGCCGTCCTGCAGTTCCTGCGCAGCACGGGCTGCCATTTGGTCTTGTGTCCAGGCCATGGTCAAACTCCAGTCTTCGGTGTGATGGTGCGCTTCTCGATGCGCTTTTCGGGGTTGGGGTTGTGCACGATGCGGTGCACATAGATGCCGGGCAGGTGCACTTCGTCCGGCACCATGTCGCCGACTTCCACAACCTCTTCCACTTCGACCACACAAATCTTGCCGGCCATGGCCGCTGCGGGGTTGAAGTTGCGCGCCGTCAGGCGGAACTGCAGGTTGCCGGACTTGTCGGCACGGTGCGCCTTGACCAGGGACACTTCGGGCACCAGGGCGTGTTCCATGACATAGATCTCGCCATCAAACTCGCGCAATTCCTTGCCTTCGGCCACGATGGTGCCGACACCGGTCTTGGTAAAAAAGGCTGGAATGCCAGCGCCACCGGCGCGCAGTTTTTCGGCCAACGTACCCTGGGGTGTGAATTCGAGTTGCAACTCGCCCGCCAGGTACTGGCGCTCAAACTCCTTGTTTTCACCCACATAGGAAGAAATCATCTTCTTGATCTGGCGCGTTTCCAGCAGCTTGCCCAGGCCGAAACCGTCGACACCGGCGTTGTTGGAAATGACTGTGAGGTCTTTGACACCGCTGTCCTTCAGCGCTTCAATCAGCGCCTCGGGAATGCCGCACAGACCAAAACCGCCCACTGCCAGCAACTGGCCGTCTTTGACGACGCCCTCAAGCGCCGCCGTTGCGCTGGGATATACCTTGTTCATGACACCCGTCTCCTATGAAGAATCTGTTCCTATACGATACTACCTAACAATGTACGTAGTTTTTCGTAAAGCCCAACCCTATGGATATTGACTACCGCCTCGCCTTTGACATGGCCCCTGTTGGCCTGGCCCTGTCACGCAACCGCACCATCATGGACTGCAACCAGCGCCTGTGCGAGATGTTTGGCACCACCCACGACCGGCTGGTGGGCCAGTCGTTCCAGGTGTTGTACCCCAGCGCTGACGAGTTCGAACGCACCGGCGCACGCATCACGCCCATTTTGAACCGCAATGGAACCTATGCCGATGATCGCATCATGCGCCGGGTAGATGGACGATTCAAGGGCGAGGCGTTTTGGTGCCACGTCACGGGCCGGGCGCTCAACCGCGAGGCACCGCACGAAGCCGGCATCTGGGGCTTTGAAGACCTGAGCGCGCGCCGCCCCGTCAAAGCCGAGCTGACGGCGCGCGAACGCGAAGTGGCCGCCCACCTGATGCAGGGGCAAACCTCCAAACAGATCGGCAAAACCCTGGACATCAGCCACCGCACGGTTGAGATCTACCGGGCCCGACTGATGCGAAAGTACAAGGCGTCGAACGCCGGCGATCTGGTGCACAAGCTGATGGCGGGGTAGGGTATTTTTGCAGCGCCCGTAGCGCCGTATCAGTCGGGTAGTGGGTTTTGCGCAGGTCAAGGAGGAGCCCGCGCAGCGGACGGGGGACACGGAGCAAAACCCGCTACCCGACTAATACCCAGCGAAGTCACCATGACCCTCAACCCAGAACATCCACTCAACACATGTGCGTGGCCAAGGCCGTAACTGCTTGGTACCAAACCCCCACCGTGCGCAGGGTCTAGTTAAATCAATCGTTTGATTTAACTAAGCTAGAATCGCGCCCCATGATCAAAACGCCTTCTTCTGCCCCGCCAACGGGCAAAGCCCTTCGCAGCGATGGTGCCGAGGCACGCAACCGGCTGCTCGATGCTGCCTTGGGCCTGTTTGCCGAAAAGGGTTTTGCCAAGACCTCCACCCGCGAGATCGCACTGGCTGCACAGGTCAACATTGCCTCTATCAGCTACTACTTTGGCGATAAAGCGGGCCTGTATCGGGCTGTGTTTTCCGATCCGCGGTGCAACCCCAATGTGTCGCCGGAGTCTGTTGCCGATGCCAGCCTCAGCCTGCGGGACGCGCTGCACCGTGTGATGGGGTCTTTTCTGGAACCACTGAAACAAGGCCAGCTGATCCAGCACTGCATGAAGCTGCACTTTCGCGAGATGCTGGAGCCCACCGGTGTCTGGCAGGAAGAAATTGACTGCAACATCACCCCGGCACACGGCGCCCTCGTGGAAGTGTTATGCCGCCACCTGGCGCTGGAAACGCCCGACGACGACATCCACCGGCTGGCTTTCTCGATTTCCGGACTAGGGGTGATGCTGCACATTGGCAGCGACGTGGTCACCGCCGTTCGCCCGCAGTTACTGGCATCGCACGCTGCGCTGGACCATTACTGTGACTGCCTGGTGACCTATGCCATGGACATGGTGGAAGGCGAAGCACGGCGCCGCGCCAACCCCACCCCACACCCTTCTTCCGTACCCTCTCGCCCCAACCGCAAGAAACCAACATGATCCTGCACCCGATTCGACATCTCTTGCCCTTGGCCGCAGCGTTTGCACTGTCGGCCTGCTCCAGTTTGATGCCACCGACCCAGGTCGACGCCGCCATGCCCACCACCTGGCAGGTGCCCCTGCCACACCAGGGCTCCGTGGGTTCCATGACCCAATGGTGGCAGCAACAAGCTGACCCGGTGTTGGCCGAGCTGATCGCGGCCGCACAAGCGGTCAGCCCTTCGATGTCGCAGGCTCTGGCGCGGGTCGAGGCTTCGCGTGCCCAACAGGCGGCCGCGTTTGGCGCGCTGGTGCCCAACGTGGGCGCACAACTGGCCAGCAGCCGCGGCGTGAGCCAGCCCAATCTGCCGGTGACCAATACCCAGCAAATCGGCCTGCAGGCGGCCTGGGAGATTGATCTGGTGGGCGCCAACCGGGCGGTCAGCCGTGCGGCCCAGGCCAATGTGGAGGGCAGCCAAGCCCAGTGGCACGATGCCCGCGTCTCAGTGGCCGCCGAAGTGGCCAACCTGTATTACAGCCTGGCCCATTGCACCCAACAGCTGGCACTGGCACGCCGCGACGCCACATCGCGCCAGGACACGGCGCGCCTCACTGACATCAACGCCAATGTCGGTTTTGTGGCCCCATCGGTGGCGGCCATGGCACGGGCCAGCGCGGCGGACAGCAACAGCCGCTTGACGCAACAAAGCGCCCTCTGCGAGCTCGACACCAAGGCGCTGGTCGCGCTGACCGGCTACGCGGAGCCAGATCTCAAGCAAAAAATGGCCCTCGCCCCCGCAAAACCTGCGCAAGCCGCTTCTCTTTTTGTAGCAAGTGTGCCAGCCCAGACGATTGCCCAACGCCCGGATATTTTTGCCGCCGAGCGTGATGTGGTGGTCGCCAGCGCCCAGGTCGGCAGTGCCCAGGCCCAGAGGTTTCCGCGCCTTAGCCTCAACGGCTCCATAGCCAGCATGCGCATGGTCAGCAACGGCGTCGAGCAGGAAGGTACCACCTGGTCATTCGGCCCTCTGGCGGTGAGCTTGCCGATCTATGACGGTGGCCAGCGCGCTGCGGCGGTGACCGCCGCACAGGCCAGTTACGAAGCGGTGGTCAGTGCCTACCGCGCCAAGGTGCGCCAAGCCGTGCGCGAGGTCGAACAAGCCCTGGTTACCCTGCAGAGCACCGAAGCCCGCGCGCAAGACGCCAAGGTCTCCACCCAGGGTTATGCCGAGTCGCTGGCTGCCACCCAGGCCCGCTTTGGACAAGGACTGGCCAGCCTGGTCGAACTGGAAGACGCGCGGCGCAATGCGCTGGCGTCCGAGTCAGCCCTACTCAACCTGGCCTTGGAACGCAACCGCGCCTGGGTTGGTTTGTACCGGGCCCTGGGCGGTGGCTTCGAGCCCCAGACGCCAGACGCAACCTTTGCAAACTGATCCACCTGTCCCACAAAAATTACTCTTTCCACCTACTGATGCGACGCGACACCACCATGAACATCCCATCCACTTCCCTTGCCCGCAAGCTCACCGTCAAGCCCCTGACCCTGGGTCTGGTTTTTGCCAGCGTTTTGACGCTGTCCGCCCTCGGTCTTTTTGCCACCCGCAGCCTGGCCGCCGATGCCGCCAAGCCGGCGTCTGTCGGCAAGCCCGCGCTCACCGTGGCCCTGACCCAACCCAAGAACAACATGCTGACCATCAAGCTCTCGGCCAATGGCAGCCTAGCCGCATGGCAGGAAGCCAGTGTGGGTGCCGAAGCCAACGGTCTGCGCGTTACCGAGCTCCACGCCCAGGTCGGTGACACGGTGAAGCGTGGTCAACTGCTGGCCAATTTTGCCGCCGAGAGTGTGCAGGCCGATGTGGCCCTGGCGCGCGCCGCAGTGGCCGAGGCCCAGGCCAATGCCGCGGAAGCCGCCGCCAACGCCGACCGCGCGCGCGCCGTGCAGGGCAGCGGTGCCATCAGCGCCCAGCAGGTCAACCAGTATCTGACGCAGGAGCAGACTGGCAAGGCGCGCGTCGCGTCGGCCAAGGCGCAACTCGATTCACAACTGCTGCGCCTGAAGAACACCCAATTGCTGGCGCCGGACAGTGGCGTCATCTCGGCCCGCATGGCCACCGTGGGCTCGGTGGTGGGCGCCGGCACCGAGATGTTCAAACTGATCCGCCAGGGCCGCCTGGAGTGGCGTGGCGAAGTCACCTCCGCCGAACTGGGCCGCATCACCACCGGCACCAGCGTGCTGGTCACCGCCCCCAGCGGCGCACAAATGAAGGGCAAAGTGCGCAGCCTGGCCCCCACGGTCGATGCCGCCACCCGAAATGGGCTGGTCTATGTAGACCTGCCGAGCGCGGAAAAAGGAGCAGCACCCAGCGTGGCCGCCAGCTTCAAGCCCGGCATGTATGCCCGTGGCGAGTTTGACTTGGGAAGTTCGGGCGGCTTGACCGTGCCGCAGACCGCCGTGGTGGTGCGTGACGGCTTCAGCTACGTGGCGCGCGTGAGCGCCGACAACCGCGTGGCCCAGGTCAAGGTGCAGACCGGTCGCATTGTGGGCGATCAGATCGAGATCCTGAGTGGCGTGAAGCCGGAGGACAAGCTAGTGGCCAGTGGCGGCAGCTTCCTTGCCGAAGGCGATCTTGTTCGCGTCGTGGAGGCCGCCAAGGCCGAAACCTCTAAGCCAAATGCGGCTCCCGCCCTCGCGAAACCTGCCTCTTCTGCTAGCAAATAAGGAGCAAATCCAATGAATGTCTCCGCCTGGTCCATCAAGAACCCGATTCCCGCGGTCATGCTGTTTGTGCTGCTGACGCTGGCCGGGCTGATGTCCTTCAACGCCATGAAGGTGCAGCAGTTCCCCGACCTGGAGCTGCCCACCGTCACGGTGTCCGCCAGCCTGCCCGGTGCCGCACCGGCGCAGCTGGAAACGGAAGTGGCCCGCAAGCTGGAAAACGCCATTGCGTCGCTGCAGGGGCTGAAAAACATCTACACCAACGTGCAGGACGGCAGCGTCACGGTGACCGCCGAGTTCCGGCTGGAAAAGCCCACGCAGGAAGCCGTGGACGATGTGCGCAGCGCGGTGCAACAGGTGCGCAGCGACCTGCCCGGCGATTTGCGCGACCCGGTGGTCAGCAAGATGAACCTGTCGGGCTCGCCGGTCCTGGCCTTCACCATCCGCTCCGGGCAGATGGACGATGAAGCCCTGAGCTGGTTTGTCGACAACACCATCACGCGCGCCCTGCTGGGCGTACGCGGCGTGGGCTCGGTGGCCCGCGTGGGCGGCGTGACGCGCGAGGTGCAGGTTGCGCTGGACCCGCTCAAGCTGCAAAGCCTGGGCGCCACCGCGGCCGACATTTCGCGCCAGCTGAAACAGGTGCAGACCGAAAGCGCCGGTGGCCGCGCCGACCTGGGTGGTTCCGAGCAACCGATGCGCACATTGGCCACTGTGGGCACGGTGGAGGAGTTGTCACGGCTGGAGTTGAGCCTTTCCAGCGGCAAACGTGTACGCCTGGACGAGGTTGCCAGTGTGAAAGACACCGTAGCCGAGCAACGCAGCTTTGCCACGCTGAACGGCAAACCGGTGGTGGGCTTCGAGATCACCCGCAGCAAAGGCGCCAGCGAGGTGGAAGTGGGCGCGGCCGTGCAAAAGGCGCTGGTCGAACTGAAAGCCGCCCACCCCGATCTGGAGTTGACCCAGGCCTTTGACTTTGTGACCCCGGTGCAAGAGGAGTTCGATGCCTCCATGACCATGCTGTTTGAAGGCGCCTTGCTGGCCGTCATCGTGGTCTGGTTCTTCCTGCGCAACTGGCGCGCCACGTTTGTGTCGGCGGTGGCGCTGCCGCTGTCGGCCATTCCGGCCTTCATTGGCATGCACTACCTGGGATTCACGACCAATATCGTGACGCTGCTGGCGCTTTCGCTGGTGATCGGTATCCTGGTGGACGACGCGATTGTGGAGGTGGAAAACATCGAGCGCCACCTGCGCATGGGCAAGACGCCCTACCAGGCCGCCATGGAAGCGGCCGACGAGATCGGCCTGGCCGTGATCGCCACTACTTTTGCGCTGATTGCCGTGTTCCTGCCCACCGCCTTCATGAGCGGAATTGTGGGCAAGTTCTTCAAGCAATTTGGCTGGACCGCCGTGTTCGCGATATTCGCCTCGCTGATGGTGGCACGGCTGCTGACACCGATGATGGCGGCCTACATCATGAAGCCGTCCACCCATGTGCACGAAGAGCCAGTCTGGATGCCGCTGTACTTGCGCATCACGCGCTGGACGTTGCACCACCGCTGGATCACCATGTTTTCGGCCATTGGCTTTTTCGTCGGCTCGCTGTTTTTGGTGCCATTGATTCCCAGTGGTTTCATCCCGCCGGACGACAATTCCCAGACCCAGGTTTATCTGGAGCTGCCCCCTGGTACCACGCTGGCACAAACCCGCGCGGCGGCCGAGCAGGCGCGCACCCTGATTGGCAAGGTAAAACACGTGGAAAGCGTCTACACCACCGCCGGGGGTGGCAGCGTGGGCACAGACCCCTTTATGGGCGGCGCCAGCACCGAGGTGCGCAAGGCCACGCTGACCGTGTTGCTGGCCGAACGCGGCAAGCGCCCCCGCAAGCAGGTGATTGAGAGTGAAATGCGCACAGCGCTGTCCGAACTGCCAGGCGCGCGCTTCAAGGTCGGACTGGGCGGCTCGGGCGAGAAGTACCAGCTCGCACTCAAGGGTGAAGACCCGGTGGCCCTGGCCCAGGCCGCAGCGGCCGTGGAGAAAGACCTGCGCAAGATCCCCGGCTTGGGCAACATCTCATCGAGTGCCAGCCTGACACGCTCCGAGGTGGCCATTCACCCGAACTTTGCCCGCGCCGCCGACATGGGTGTCACCAGCGCCGCGATTGCGGAGACACTGCGCATTGCCACCGTGGGCGACTACGAAGCGGCCCTGCCCAAGCTCAACCTGAGCCAGCGCCAGGTGCCCATCGTCGTCAAACTGGCCACCGACGCACGGCAAGACCTGGACCTGCTGGGCCGCCTGATGGTGCCTGGTGTCAAGGGCCCGGTCATGCTGAGTCAGGTGGCCACGTTTGAAATGTCCAGCGGACCGGCCATGGTCAGCCGCCTGAACCGGGTGCGCAACGTCAACTTCGAGGTGGAGTTGTCCGGCGTGCCGCTGGGTGAGGTGACCGATGCCGTGGCCAAGCTGCCCAGCATTCAGAACC
This sequence comes from Candidatus Aalborgicola danicus, assembly GCA_016703945.1. GTDB lineage: Bacteria > Pseudomonadota > Gammaproteobacteria > Burkholderiales > Burkholderiaceae_C > Allorhodoferax > Allorhodoferax danicus. Next base: position 454,968 of record JADJBC010000044.1, on the reverse strand, counting down.
TGCCGGCCGGCGTGCAGCAAGTGGAGATCGGCGACGCCGAAGTGCAGGCCGAGATGGTGGCCGGCTTTGGCATGGCCATGATGACGGGTGTGCTGTGCATCTACATCGTGCTGGTGCTGTTGTTCAAGGATTTCATGCACCCGATCTCGATCCTGCCGGCGGTGATCCTTTCCTTTGGTGGCGCCTTCATTGGCCTCTTGGTCAGCGGCAAGATGCTATCCATGCCGTCCTTCATCGGCCTGGTGATGCTGATTGGCGTGTCGACCAAGAACTCCATCCTGCTGGTGGACTACGCCATCATGGCCCGCCGTGACTTTGGCATGAACCGCTTCGAGGCGCTGATTGACGCCTGCCACAAACGTTCACGCCCCATCATCATGACCACCATTGCAATGGTGGCGGGCATGCTGCCGCTGGTGATAGGCCTTGGCAACGCCGATAACAGTTTCCGCGCACCGATGGCGGCAGCGGTGATTGGTGGCCTGATCACGTCCACCATCCTGAGCCTGCTGGTGACACCGAGCTTCTTCTCCATCGTGGACGACATCGAGCACTTTGTCGGCATTGCCAAACGCAAGTTACTGCGACAAAAGGAGGATCCGGTGTTGGCGCCGGCCATCTCCCCGGAGATACTTTGAGCACTGGATCCATTTGACCGAAATTGTCAGGGCCACCGCCATGTAGTCCGGTCATTGGGTCGATTACACTGTCAGACTAGAACCAGCAAACACTTACCGGAGCAGCGGATGTTTGAATTTTTTGGTCTGGGCAAGAAAAAAGCCGCGAAACCGGCGCGAGACAATGGCCCGCCAACTGCACCACAAACGGTGCACCTCAGTGCAACCCAGTTGGAAGTGGTGCGCATGACCTTGCACGGGGTGCTCAAGCTCAACGGCATCCCTGGCGACTGGCTTTCGGGTGAGGTGATTCCAGTCCACCTCCCCGGCCAGGGCGAGGCTTTGTTGCTGCAACTGGAAGTTACCCACTGGCACGATGCCCTTGTGTTGCATGCACCAGCCTTCCAGCAAGCCCTGATGGATGGTCTTAATCGTTTTGACCCGAAAGCCGGCCGCACGCGATACCTGTTTTCATGGAAGTTTTCGCCGAACTGCGGCTGTCCCCATGTCCACTTGCCAGCGCCAGAGTATTGGTTGTCCGGCGAACGCGTGGTGCTGACGCCAACGGCCGCCCCCCCGAGCCAAGCCGCTCCACTCATGGCGGAAAATCCTCCGGCTGCGCCATCCGTTCCCGCTCCCTCGCGATCCGGTGTGGACGTTTCAGTGGACGACGATGATGACGACCATGGGTTTCCCCCAACGCATATGCACGACGTGCGTTAACAGTCGATAGCCCTAGCGTCACTGCCAAAACGCAATCTATTCAATAGCATTGATAGGTATATTTCACGTGGGGTATAGGCTAAATGTAGCCACAGACTGCCCCTCGAATGGATTGCGTGAGTAGCTACTAAAACTCTAGCTCGCTCCACCGTGTCGCGCACCGGGTTTGGGGCCGGGGCCCGCGCCGATTTGTGGGCATTTGACACTATGAGGCGCGGACCCCGACCCCAAACTCGATGGGTGGTGGTTCCGTTGATTGGGCTGACACAACCAACAGAGGCCCGTCAAACTCATAACCTTCTGCAGCGTGCAACTCCCACGCACCCGCACCCACCAGCCGCAGCACGTGGGTGTGGTGGCGTAGCACCGCGGGGCGGTGGGCGATGCTGATGATGGTGGTGCCGGCGCTGCGCAGACGTTCATAGAGCGAGTTCTCATTGCTGCTGTCCAGCGCGCTGGTGCCTTCGTCCACAATGACGATGCTGGGTTGGCGCACGAGTACGCGCCCGAAGGCCAGTCGCTGCTGCTCACCCACGGACAGCAGCTTCCCCCAGTCCTCCACGGCATCCAATCCGCCCACGCGCTCGGCCAACTCCTCCATGTGCACCTCGTCCAGTATTTCGAGCAATCGCGCATCGCTCAGACTGGTCTCCAGACTGGGATAGATGAGTTGGCTGCGCAAACTACCAACCTGCATATACGGCTGCTGCGGCAGAAAGAAGACGTCTTCCAGTGGCGGCTGGCGGATCACACCCGTGCCAGATTGCCACAAACCCGCGATGGCACGCAGTAGCGAACTTTTACCGCAGCCGCTGTCACCGGTGATCAGCAGACCGTCGCCCGGCTTCAATGTCAGCGATAGTTCCTTGACGAGCAATCGTTCGTACTGGGGCGTGTACAGCGTGAGCGCATCCAGCGCGAGATGGTCACCCACTTCCGTCTGGATTATTGGATGCTTGTCGTCGCCCATTTCGGGCTGCGCCGCAGGGTCGGTCAGCACCAGTTTCGACAAGGCCTGCAACCGGTCGATGCCCGCCACAAACCGGCTCAGGCTCTCGAAGTTATCGACAATCAGCGCGACGGCACCCAGTACCGCGACAAACGCGCCGGTCGCCTGCACCGCCCGACCGACTTCCATCTCGCCCGACAACACCGCATTGGCCAGAATCACGCTGGGCAATACGATGGTGAGTTGATTGAAGCCGCGTTGGAAAATATTGAGTGCGCGCTGCTGCTTGATCAGTCGCGCAAAGTTGGTGAACACCTTGCCAAATTTGCTGTCGATTTGTGCACGTTCTTGTGCCTCACCGCGATAGAAAGCGATGGACTCCGCATTTTCGCGCAGGCGCATCAAGCCAAAGCGCAAGTCAGCCTCGCGCCGGATTTGCAAAAAATTCAGCTGAATCAGCGGCTTGCCGAACACGTAAAGCGCGACGACGGTCCCCAGCAGCGCGTACACCGCCAGCACCGCGACCAACAGATGTGAGATCGACCACAGCACCGTGCTAAAAGCCACCAATTGCATCAACGAGCCTAAGAATATCAGCAGAAAGTGGATGGACCTGCCGGTGAAGGTGTTGATGTCTTCACTGATACGCTGGTCCGGGTTGTCAATCTCACCCATGGCACCAAGGGCGTAGTATTTGCGGTCGTGCAGGTAGCCATCGAGGAAACGGCCGGTGAGCCAGCGCCGCCACTGGTTGGCGAACGCGTCACGCATGTAATAGTAGAAGGCGTAGATCGGCACGGCGAACACCAGGATGCCCAAACACGCGTAAACCGAATTCCAGAACCGGTCAGCCTCCTTGCCCGCCAGTGCGGATGCCAGCTCGCCGCTCTGCTCGTTCAGCATCACGGCGAATTGGGTCTCGGCCAGCATCAATACGATCAGCACAGCCAGCAGCGTCCATGCAGCTTTTTTCTGGTCACCCAACCAGTAGGGCTTGGCGACAAGGACGAATTGCTTCCACGCAGCCAATGAAAATGGCGACGGGCGCCGGCGCGACAGGGTGGGTCCGTCCGGTTTTTCAGCGGTTGCGGAAGTTGGCATGGAGGCACTTTCAGTGAGACAAATGTTCCGTAGCCTACATTGCTCCCTGGATACTTTCCTGGGCATTGATCGGGCAGCCCGGACTTACGCCGTATCAATTCGGCGTTTTCAAAGAATATTCAAGCCGCCCCCGTGAGTCTGTTCGCTGCCGCACCGAAGCCATGGTGCGTGTCCACGGCTTGCCGACTCTCTATCAACAGCACAAGCTACTGCGGCACCCCACCCAAGCCCACCAGATAAGCATCCAGCGCCTGGGCACCCACCACCTCCAGATCAAAGGCCTCGGGCTGCAGCAGCCAGTTGGACATCAAGCCGTCCAGCAGGGCGTACAGACCCACGGCGGCGGCATGTGTTTCCAACTGCGGGCGCACCTGGCCCTTGGCCTGCGCCATTGCCAGGACACGCGCCAGGTCCACCACACGCTCGGTGCGATGCGTGATGTGCCGTTCGCGCACGGCCTGCAGGTCGTCGCCGTATTCCACCCGGTGTGAGGCAATCTCAAACACCCGGCGCACCTGCAGGTTGTGCACGGTTTCGTTAAAGGCCGCGGCCACGTTCTGGCGCAGGTGCTGCAAGGGATTATCGGATTCGGCTTCGGGCTGGCTGTTGAGCCGGGTCAACATGGGCAACTTCACGCGCTGCAGCATGGCATCAAACACGTCGGCCTTGTTCTGAAAATGCCAGTAAATGGCACCGCGGGTCAGATGGGCCTCTTCGGCAATCTCTTGCAATGCGGAACGGGCCACACCCCGGCGCAGGAACACGCGCTCGGCCGCGTCCAGTATCAAATCGCGGGTGATAAGAGCGTCTTCTTTGGTTTTGCGGGCCATATTTATGGGACTATGTTGCCAACAGGGTTATTGCGGGCTGGGGGTCTATTTACATTCATTCGTGTATGTATACTAATCCAGATTTTTGAAATTGCCAGCCCGCTGTGCTGCGCCCGCGCTCCCTTCAGGTCCCCGTTTTTGCCATCCCTAAGGATTCCCTATGTCCTCGTACCGTACCGTTTTCGCCTTTGCACACCAGCCCCGCCCTGCCCTGCTCGCCGTTCTACCTTTGGCCGCGCTACTGGCTGCCTGCGGTGCCAAGGATGCAGCGCCCGGAGGCGGTGGTGGCGCGGGCGGGCCACCACCGGCAACAGTGGGGGTGGTGACAGTTGCGAATGAAGCGGTGGCCTTGCAGACCGAGCTGCCCGGCCGTGTCAGCGCGCTGCGTGTGGCGCAGGTGCGGGCCCGGGTCAACGGCGTGGTGCTCAAACGCCTGTTCCGCGAGGGTAGCGAGGTCAAGGCCGGCCAGGCCCTGTACCAGATAGACGCTGGCCCCTATCGCGCAGCTTTGGAAAGCGCACTGGCTAGCCTTGCCAAGGGCCAGGCCAATCTGGCCCAGGCAACCGCCCAGGTAGAACGCTACAAACCGCTGGTGGAGGCCAACGCCATCAGCAAGCAGGAATACTTCGCGCTGCTGACCACACAAAAGCAGGCCGAGGCCGATGTCGCCACTGCCAAGGCAGCCGCGCAAACGGCACAGATCAACCTGGACTACGCGTCGGTCAACGCTCCTATCTCCGGTCGCATAGGCCAGTCGCTGGTGACCGAAGGCGCGCTGGTCAGTGCGGCCGAGGCCACGCAGTTGGCCGTCATCCAGCAAACCGACACGGTCTACGTGAACTTCACCCAGTCCACGACCGATGTGCTGCGCCTGCGCAAGGCCATTGCCGCCAAGCAAGTCCGCAGCGCGGGTGATGGTTCGGTGCCGGTGCGTGTGGTGCTGGAAGACGGCAGCGAGCTGCCGCGCCAGGGCAAGCTGCTGTTCACCGATTTGACGGTGGACGCAACCAGCGGGCAGATTACCTTGCGCGCCGAAGTACCCAACCCGGACGGCCTGCTGTTGCCCGGTCAGTATGTGCGTGTGCGCCTGTCGCAGGCCGAGATTCCTTCCGGTATTTTGCTGCCGCAGCAGGCGGTTACCCGCACCAACCAAGGGGATACCGTGTTGGTGGTCGGAGCCGACAGCAAGCCCACGCCGCGCCCTATCAAAATTGGCAATGCCCAAGGCAGCCAGTGGGTGGTGCTGGACGGACTCAAGCCCGGTGAGCAGGTCATTGTGGATGGCTTCCAGAAGATGATGGTGCCCGGCGCGCCGGTCAAGCCCGTGCCTTGGAAAGCCGGTGCAGCGGCCTCTGCACCTGCATCCGCACCGGCATCCGCGCCAGCGACGGCACCCGCAGCGGCCCCGTCGGCAGCGGCCAGCAAATAAGGGGCTCTGCACATGGCCCAGTTCTTCATCGACCGCCCCATCTTTGCATGGGTGATTGCGCTGTTCATCATGGTGATGGGCGGCGTGGCGATCACGCAATTGCCCATTGCCCAATACCCGCCGGTGGCACCACCCACCATCATTGTTTCGGCAGGTTACCCCGGCGCATCGGCCCAAATACTGGAAGACAGTGTGCTCAGCGTGATCGAGCGCGAAATGAATGGCTCGCCCGGCATGATCTACATGGAGTCGGTGGCGCAGGCCAACGGCACGGGTTCCATCTCCATCAGTTTTGAGCCCGGCACCAATGCCGATCTGGCGCAGGTGGATGTGCAAAACCGCCTGTCGCGTGCCGCGCCGCGCCTGCCGGCGGCTGTCACGCAGGCTGGTGTGCGGGTGGACAAGGCACGTTCCAACTTCCTGCTGTTCACGATGTTGTCCAGCGACAACCCGGACATCGACATCGTGGCCCTGGGCGACTATGCATCCCGCAACGTGCTGCCCGAAATCCAGCGCCTGCCCGGCATCGGCCAAGCCCAGTTGTTTGGCACCGAGCGCGCCATGCGCATCTGGGTAGACCCGGCCAAGCTCAGCGGCTACAACCTGTCCGCTGCCGAGGTCAATACCGCCATCCGCTCGCAAAACGCGCAGGTGTCGTCGGGCACCATTGGTGAGCTTCCCAATATCGCCGGCCAAACCATTGCTGCCACGGTGGTGGTGAATGGCCAACTCAGTACCGTGGAGCAGTTTGGCAACATTGTGCTGCGCGCCAACACCGATGGTTCCACCGTGCGCCTGCGCGACGTGGCCCGCATCGAGCTGGGCGCACAAACCTATGCCACATCGGCGCGTCTGAACGGCAAGCCTGCGGCTGGTATTGGTGTTCAATTGGCGCCCAGTGGCAACGCACTTGCCGCAGCCAAGGCGGTGCGCGAGCGCATGGCGCAGTTGCAGCCCTACTTTCCCGCCGGTGTGAAGTGGACCATTCCGTACGATGCGTCGCGCTTCGTCAAAATCTCCATCTCCCAGGTGGCCGAGACGCTGATTGAGGCCGTCATTTTGGTGTTTTTGGTGATGTTCCTGTTCCTGCAGAATTGGCGCTACACCATCATCCCCACCATCGTGGTGCCGGTGGCACTCTTGGGCACCTTTGCCACGCTGCTGGGCTTAGGCTTCTCCATCAACGTGTTGACTATGTTTGGCATGGTGCTGGTGATCGGCATTGTGGTGGACGACGCCATCGTGGTGGTGGAGAACGTCGAGCGCATCATGAGCGAAGAAGGCCTGCCGCCACTGCAGGCCACACGCAAGGCCATGGGCCAGATATCGGGCGCCATCATCGGTGTGACCGTGGTGCTGATTGCCGTGTTTGTGCCACTGGCATTCTTCCAGGGCTCGGTGGGCAATATCTACCGCCAGTTCTCGGCGGTGATGGTGGCATCGATCTCTTTCTCCGCCTTCATGGCCTTATCGCTCACGCCCGCACTGTGCGCCACCTTACTGAAACCGGTAGAGGCTGGGCATCACCATGCCAAGACCGGTTTCTTTGGCTGGTTTAACCGCGGCTTCTCACGCACTGCAAAAAGTTACGAAGGCTGGGTCGCCCGCATCCTGTCGCGCGCTGGCCGCTACCTGATCATCTACGCAGCCATCATTGCCGTGGTGGGTGTGATGTATGTGCGCCTGCCCACGGCCTTCTTGCCCAATGAAGACCAGGGCACCATGCTGGTCAGTATCCAGCTGCCGCCAGGTGCCACCCGTGAGCGCACGCAAAACGTCATGGAGCAGGTCGAAGCCTTTATGCTCAAACAGCCCGAAGTGCAAAGCATGGTCGGTGTACTGGGCTTCAGCTTTTCGGGCCAGGGACAAAATGCCGCGTTCGGATTTATCACGCTCAAAGACTGGTCCGAACGCAAGGGTGAGGGGCAATCTGCACAAGCCATTGCCGGACGCGCTTTTGGTGGTTTGATGGGCATACGCGATGCCTTTGTTTTCCCCTTGAGCCCGCCAGCCATACCCGAGCTGGGCCAGGCGTCTGGCTTTACCTTCCGCCTGCAAGACCGCGGTGGCAAGGGGCATGAGGCCCTGGTGGCCGCGCGCAACCAGTTGATGGGTTTGGCATCCAAGAGCAAAGTTTTGACGCAAGTGCGCCCCGACGGCCTGGAGGATGCGCCGCAATTGCAAATCGACATTGACCGTGACAAGGCCAGCGCACTGTCGGTGAGTTTTGACTCCATCAACAGCACCATTTCCACCGCACTGGGCTCGGCCTATATCAACGACTTCCCCAACCAGGGCCGTCTGCAACGCGTGGTGGTGCAGGCCGATGCCACAGCACGTATGCAACCAGACGACATTTTGAAGCTGACCACCCCTAACGCTCGCGGCGTGCCCGTGCCGCTGTCCGCCTTTGCCAGCACCCGCTGGATCAAAGGCGCGATGCAGACCATTCGTTACAACGGCTACCCCGCCATGCGTATTGGCGGCTCCGCAGCCCCCGGCTACAGCACCGGCGACGCCATGGACGAGATGGAAAAACTGGCCGCCCAGTTGCCCGAAGGGTTTGCCTTTGAGTGGACCGGTTTGTCACGCGAAGAAAAAATCGCCGGCTCACAAGCCCTGATCTTGTACGGCTTTGCCATCCTGGCTGTCTTCTTGTGCCTGGCGGCGTTGTACGAGAGCTGGTCCATCCCGTTAGCGGTCATTCTGGTGGTGCCCGTGGGTGTGCTCGGTGTTCTGTTGGCCACGGTGATGCGGGGATACTCCAACGACGTGTACTTCCAGGTCGGGTTGATCACCATCATCGGCCTGTCCGCCAAAAACGCGATTCTGATCATCGAGTTTGCCAAGGATTTGCAGGCCCAGGGCAAGACAGCCGTGCAGGCCGCATTGGCCGCGGCCCACATGCGGTTCAGGCCCATCTTGATGACCTCCATGGCCTTTATGCTGGGTGTGCTGCCGCTGGCCATCTCCAGTGGCGCCGGCTCGGCCAGCCAGCGCGCCATTGGCACCGGCGTGATTGGTGGCAGCTTGGTGGGTACCATCCTCGCCGTTTTCTTCGTCCCCATCTTCTTTGTGGTGGTGCGCTCTATCTTCAAGGGCAGCGAACGCCAACACCAGTTTGATGCGGCCCATGGCCACCAGATCGGAGTGGATAGCCATGAATAATTTGCCAATGAATACGCCGCATGCAACCCGCTTCGCACCCCATGGCAAGTCCCGTCTGTCAAGCGGTCTTCTGCGTATGACCGCCCTGTCGGCAGCGCTGTTCGCCACGGTGGGCTGCAGCTTCATCCCTGCCTACGAGCGGCCCGCCGCCCCGGTGGCCGGCAGCTTCGCCGCCGACAGTGCCACCGGCGCAGCAGCAAATGCAACTGCTGCTGCGACAGACGACATCGCCTGGCAAGATTTCTTCAAAGATGCCCGCCTGAAGCGGCTGATTGAGCTATCGCTACAGAACAACCGCGATCTGCGCATCGCCGTGTTGGCCATCGAACAGACCCGCGCCCAGTACAACGTGCGCCGTGCGGACGAGATGCCCACGCTGAATGCCGGCATCACCGGCAGCCGCGGCCCGGTGGCGTCGGGTGCCATCAACAGCAGCTACACCGCGGGCCTTAGCGTTACTGCATACGAGCTGGATTTCTTTGGCCGCGTGCGCGCATTGAGCCAGGCCGCACAGGCCCAGGTGTTGGGCTCTGAAGAGGCCCGCAAGACCGTGCAGATCAGTTTGATAGCTGCGGTAGCCAACACCTATTTGAGCCTGCTGGCCAATGATGAACTGCTGCGTGTCACCCGCGAATCGTTGGCCACACGGCAAGAGTCTTTGCGGTTGACCCAACTCAAATTTGACAACGAAGCCGCGTCCAAGCTGGAGCTGAGCCAGGCCCAGTCTTTACTGGAAGGCGCCAAGGCGGCTTTCGCCCAAACCACACGTTTGCGGGCGCAGGACGAAAACACGTTGACCCTGCTGGTTGGCCAGCCCCTGCCCGCCGACCTGCCGGCCGGGCTGGCCATCACAGCCCAGGGCATGCTGCCGGACCTGCCAGCCGGCGTGCCATCTGAACTACTGGCGCGCCGCCCCGACATTCGCCAGGCCGAACAACAGCTGCTGGCCAACAACGCCAACATTGGTGCGGCACGGGCCGCCTTTTTCCCCCGCATCGCACTGACCGGCAGCGCGGGCGTGGTCAGCAATGATCTGGACACGTTATTCAGCAACGGCACATCCGCATGGACATTCGTACCGCAGTTGCTGCTACCGATCTTCGACTATGGCCGCAACCAGGCCAACTTGGAATCTGCCAAGGTAGCACGCGACATTGCTGTGGCGCAGTACGAAAAAGCAATTCAGACCGGATTCCGTGAAGTGGCCGACGCCCTGGTCGGCCGCGCGACGCTCGGCGAGCAACTGCGCGCCCAGAACGCTCAAATGGCGGCCGAGAAGACCCGCATGGACCTGACCGACCTGCGCTTCAAACATGGCGCGTCCAATGCTTTTGACGTACTGGACGCCCAACGTTCATTATTTGCAGCGCAACAGGCGGCCGTGTTGGTCCAAGCTCAGCAGGTGCAAAATCTGGTGACGTTGTACAAGGTGCTGGGCGGCGGGTGGAAATAGACCCCTTATCGTGGGTTACAAATGCTTACACGGGTTATAGAATCCGATTGAGGTCGCTGGTCCCGGCACCCCCTCTTCGTAATCATCAAAGGTCCCTGCAATGTCCCTACTACTCGATTACTTGAACCATCTGGATTCCGACGCAACCGCGGTTGCGGCACACAACGCCGATCCCGCTGCAGCAATGACTCAGTTTGGCTTGAATGCGATCGAGCAACAGACTTTCATGTCGGGGGATAAAACCTCCATAGCAAATTTGGCCGGAATTGATGCGAGCGAACTCCCGAAACTGAATGTCGTGAACAACGATGTGACCTATTAATCATTGCAAGGCGCACACATTGCGACGCTGATGGTCGGCAACTACATCGTCAGGGGACTTGCAGCCCTTGTTATTGGATTGCTGTGTTCGTTTGGCACGATTGCGGAAGAACAACACACGTTTGACGCTTTGCTGTCGGAGGTGCGTAAAAACCTCAGTATTGCACCGAAAGAGGCAGACTCTGCGCTCGAAAAGCTCAAGGCGTTGCAGCCAACGTTTACGCCGGAGCAGAACGAAAAGTATCAAATTGCCTATGCACATTCCCTGGGTGACAAGGGAAGGCATGCCGAGCGCGTTGCTTTGGTGCAGTCGTTTCTTAGCCAGGTGAAGGTGCCCGCACGGCGTGCAAGTTTCCTCTACGAGTTGATTGACGGCTACACCGCGCTGGGCCGCTACGAAAGTGCGCTGCAAGCAATGAATGAGTCCGTTCTTTTGCTTCCGGCAATTGAGAAGACTTCGACAAAAATTGTGGTCTTGCAGGGCGCACTGAACTTGTTGCGATCACTGCGTGCCTATGACGAGGCGTTGGATTTTGCTGAGCGCATCTATGCCTTGCGAGGCGACACAATCGGCTCCTACGCTGCATGTATGGGTCTTGGCAACAAGGTCGAGACGAATTACACACGTGGAGACAACGTCCTTGCTCGCTCGCAAGTACAGGATGCCATCCTGGCCTGCGAAGCAAACAAAAACCAGTTTATTGCACTGATTGTCAAGACCTATGCAGCAATCGATCTGGTTGACTCCGGCAGTTATGTGAAAGGCATCGCAACCAGTCTGCCGCTGCTGCAGGAGTATTCCGTGCTGAGCCCGGAGTCAGACTACGCTACGCAACTTGACGATGCCTTGGCCCGCGCCTACCTCAAGACCGGCAATGCGGAGCGGGCGGAACATTACGGCCTTCAGGCCTACCAGCGTGCCCAGCGGGCGCGCGTTCTGTTGCTGCAAGAGAAGTCCAGCGAAACCATGGCCGCCATCAAGCGTGCCCAAGGGCAACTGGCCGCAGCCATTGGCTACTACGAACTCAATCTGGCACTCAAGAAAGAGGTGCTGGACGACCAGTTGCAGAAAAACCTGGCTTACCAACGCGTCAAGTTCGACACCCAGGACAAGGCCAATCAACTGGCCTTACTGGAGCAAAAAAACAAAAATCTCGGCATGGAAAAAGCCCTGCAGGATGGACGTTACGAGAACCTGATCTTGTTGTCGACCCTGGGCCTGATCGTGTTGACCATTCTGGGCGCATGGCTCGTCAGGACGTTGCAGCAAAAAAACGTCTTCCGCCAGTCCGCACAAATCGATGGACTTACCCAGGTCAGCAACCGGTCGCACTTCATGGCGTGTGCACAACAGGCCTTCAAAGACAGCCGCCAGCGCGTAAGCCTGGTGCTGTTTGACATGGATTTTTTCAAAAAAATCAACGACACCTATGGCCACGCCACGGGCGACTGGGTGCTCAAGAACGTGTCCGATGCCGTCAAGACCCAACTGCGCAAAACCGACATGCTGGGGCGCCTGGGTGGGGAGGAATTTGGCATCTGCCTCCCGAAGTTCACAGCAGAAGAAGTCAAGGCTGTGGCGGAGCGCTGCCGTGCCGCCATTGCCGCCATCGACACCAGCCCCAGTGGCTTCGAATTTGAGATCACAGCCAGCTTTGGCATTGCGACACGCGACATCGACGGGCCACTCAACTTTGAAGAGACACTGGCCGCGGCTGACAAGGCCTTGTACTTTGCCAAGAACGAAGGACGCAACCGCGTCACGGTCTATCAACACCCGGGGGCATAGCCAAACAATGACACGTCTGAAACTAGGGAAATTGATCTGTGTCGGCACCGGTATGCGCATGGCAGGTCAGGTGACACCTCTGGCGCGCAGCCATATCGAGACGGCAGACGTGGTCGTTTCCGCCGTACCCAACATCTTCACGCGCAACTGGATTCAGGGCATTGCCAAGGAATTCATCTGCGTGCTTGGCTACTACACTGATTGCGATGTGGACGGCAAAAACCGCCGTGATACCTACCGCCGCATGGCCGACACCATTTTGGAGAACGTGCGCGCTGGCAAGACGGTTTGCGCAGCGTTTTACGGCCACCCCGGCATTTTTGCCTGCATCTCGCACATGGCCATCAAGGATGCGCGGGCTGAAGGCTATATCGCCGAAATGTTGCCTGGTATCTCCGCCGAGGACTGTCTGGTAGCAGATCTGGGCATCGACCCCGGACGCACCGGCATGCAGTCCATGGAGACCACACAGTTCATGATTTATGAACGCCGCATTGACCCCACCGCGATGTTCATCCTTTGGCAGCCCGCTCTGGCCGGCGAACTCAGCCTGAAACGCTTTGACACCACGGCAGCCCGGCTACAGGTCCTGGTGGACAAACTGGCGCGCGACTACCCTCTGGACCACGAGGTGATCTTGTACGAGGCCGCGACCAGCCCATTGGAGAAGACGCGTGCCGACAAATTGCGGCTGCGCGACCTGCCAAGCGCATCGTTGCAGCAAATCACCACGCTGGTGATTCCTGCCGCTTTTCCGCTCAGGCCGGATCAAGCCATTGTGGATCTGCTCAATGCCTTGCCTGAACTACCGGTTGCGGTTTGACAGAAGATGACCCGGCACTCTTTACCGGCCTGATCCGCGCAGCGGATGCGTCCAATAGCACTCTAATGCGCTATATTTAAGATAGCACACTACGCATATTCCACGAGGGTAAAAGCACTATTTGACCCATAGGTTTCGCCGCCAGGCCGCCCGAAGCTGAAACACGGCCCCTCGCGGGGGCAGCGATCCGCGAAGCAGTGGAACGTGGGGGCGACCTATTTACTCAACCCGTGTCACTGTATTGGGTTTGAAGCCCAGATCCGCCGCCTTTCCCTTGCGTGCCCTTGCGGCTCGGGCATTGTTCAGGCTGCGGATCTCCAGCGTTTCTTCGCGCTCCTTGCCGCCGCGCCCAATGCCGGCAATGCGCACACTGCGGGTGTATGCAGCAGCGCCAGCCAGCGTGTCCTTGGTTTCCAGGTCAATCAACATCAAGCCGCGGCCACCATTAGCCATGGATTTGAGTTCGCTGATCTCGAACGTGAGAATGCGGCCACCCGTGGACGCGCAGGCCACGTGGGTCGCCGCTGGTACCACGGTAGCGGGTGTGCCCGCCACCGTGACTTTGCCTTGTGCGCCCGACACCAAAGACGGGCAGCACAGTGTCTCGCCTTCGTTCACAGATACAAAGGCCTTGCCCGCCTTCTGGCGCGACACCATGTTCTCCACCGTGGCCATGAAGCCGTAACCGGCGGTACTGCTTAGCAACAAGGCAGCGGCGGCCGGGCCGGCAAAGTAATACAGCAGCTGCGTGCCGCCTTCCAGCTCCAGCAAGGTGGTGACCGGCTGGCCATCGCCCCGCCCGCCCGGCAGCAGCGACAACGCAATCGAGTAGACGCGGCCGTTGGAGCCGAACACCAGCAGCGTGTCGACGCTGCGGCATTCAAACGTACCGTACAGGCCGTCGCCGGCCTTGAACGCAAACGACGTGGCCTCGTGGCCGTGGCCGGTGCGGGTGCGCACCCAGCCCTTCTGGCTGACGACGACCGTGACGGGCTCGTCCACCACCTTGATCTCGAGCACGGCCTTTTTCTCGGTCTGGATCAGCGTGCGGCGGGGGTCGGCAAAGGTCTTGGCATCCGCCTCGATCTCTTTGACCATCAGGCGGCGCAGCGTGGCCGGGCTGCCCAGGATTTCTTCCAGCTTGCCTTGTTCGGTGCGCAGCTCCGACAGCTCTTGCTCGATTTTTATGGCCTCCAGCCGGGCCAGCTGGCGCAGGCGGATTTCAAGAATGTCTTCGGCCTGGCGGTCGGACAGATTGAAGCGCTCCATCAACGCGGCCTTGGGCTCATCCGACTGGCGGATGATGGCGATCACCTCGTCGATGTTCAGCAGAACCGTCTGGCGGCCTTCGAGGATATGGATGCGGTCCAGCACCTTGGACAGACGGTGCTGCGAGCGCTTTTCGATGGTGGTTTGGCGGAACGCAATCCACTCCTGCAGCATCTGGCGGAAGGACTTTTGCGTGGGCCGGCCGTCCAGTCCAATCATGGTCAGGTTGATGGGTGACGAGGTTTCCAGGCTGGTGTGGGCCAAGAGCGCAGTGATCAACTCCTGCTGTTCAATGCGGCTGGTCTTGGGCTCAAACACCAGGCGCACGGCGGCGTCTTTGTTGGACTCGTCGCGCACCACGTCCAGCACCGACAACACGCTGGCTTTGAGCTGGTTCTGGTCTTGCGACAAGGCCTTTTTGCCGAGCTTTATTTTAGGGTTGGTCAGCTCCTCGATTTCTTCCAGCACGCGCTGGCTGCTCACCCCCGGCGGCAACTCGGTCACCACCAGTTGCCACTGGCTGCGCGCCAGGTCTTCAATCTTCCAGCGCGCGCGCACCTTCAGTGAGCCGCGGCCGGTGCGGTAGGCGTCGGCAATGTCGGTGGCGCTGCTGATGATCTGGCCACCACCTGGGTAATCCGGGCCGGGTACCAGGGCCAGCAATTCGGCCTCGGACAAATCGGGTTGCTTTACGAGCGCGATGCAGGCGTCTGCAATCTCACGCAGGTTGTGGCTGGGGATTTCGGTGGCCAGTCCCACGGCGATGCCGCTGGCCCCATTCAGCAGCGCAAAGGGCAGCCGCGCGGGCAGCAGCTTGGGCTCTTGTTCGCTGCCGTCGTAGTTGGGGGCAAAGTCCACCGTGCCTTCGTCCAGCTCGTCCAGCAGCAGGCGAGTGATTTTGGCCAGGCGCGCTTCGGTGTAGCGCATGGCTGCCGCGTTGTCACCGTCGCGGGAACCGAAGTTGCCCTGGCCATCGACCAGGGGGTAACGCTGATTGAAGTCTTGCGCCATGCGCACCATGGCGTCATACGCGGCGGTGTCGCCATGCGGATGGTATTTGCCCAACACATCACCCACCACACGGGCGCTTTTGACGGGCTTGGCACCCGTGTTGCCGTTTGCGCCACCAAAGCCCAGACCCATCCGGGACATGGAATACAGAATGCGGCGTTGCACCGGCTTTTGGCCGTCGCACACATCGGGCAAGGCGCGGCCCTTAACTACGGAGAGGGCATATTCCAGGTAAGCGCGTTGGGCGTAGGTGGCCAGGTTAAGTTCGCCACCCCCCCCATCGCGGGGTGGCTCGGCAGTCAGGTCAAGAATGGCTTGGTCAGTCATGAAAAAAAATCAATTCAGTATTTCGGCTTGCGCCGCATCGGCGGTGCCGCGAAACTCAGCCCGGACACGGCCTCGGACCATCGAGAATTGCTGGCGTTGGGCGGGTAGGCTCAGGCGTTTGTACAACTGCATGACGGTTTGCACGTAGTTCTGAGTTTCTTTGTAATTGGGAATCTTGTTGCCCGCGCGTTGAACCGCCCCCTCTCCAGCGTTGTAAGCGGCCACCGCCAACTCCAACTGGCCAGGAAACAGGTTGACCAAATCACGCAGGTAACGGGCTCCGGTATGGATATTGGTCTTGGGGTCTGTCAACTTGGCCGATACGGTGCCGGCCTTGTCATTGGTGACACCGTACCGTTCCGCCGTGGCGGGCATAACTTGCATCAAACCCATGGCACCTTTTGGGGACACCGCCCGAGCATCAAAACCCGACTCGGTTGCAATGACGGCCTGCAACAGCGCAAAGTCCAATTGATTGGCGTCTGCGGCCGTGCGAACATGTTGTTTGACCGCCCGGAAACCGGGCGAGATTTCCATGGCTGTGATGCTGCGCATGGACGCGCTCGTCGCGGCCAAATGGGAATCAATTTGCGCTCCACCGGAGACGACGGGGCCCGTCGGGTCAGGCATGGAACCTAATAAGGGCTTGTAACGCGGGTCCAACTGGCTGGACGCGTAGTGTTTGACACCACGATCATCCACAAATATCCACATATCGGCATGCGCCATGCGGGCGCCACACAACAGTGCAACAGATAACAATAGGGATCTGGTGAGAGCCCGCGACATCAGACGTCGACCTCCACCGAATCCCCATGCAGCTCCATCAGCTCGCGTCGGGAGGCGGCTTCGCCTTTGCCCATGAGTTTGGTGATCAGTGCCTCGGTATCACCAAAATTGATAGCGCCCAGCGTGACCGGCAGCAGACGGCGGGTGTCGGGGTTGAGCGTGGTGTCCCACAATTGCTCGGCATTCATTTCACCCAGACCCTTGAAGCGGCTGATGCTCCAGGCACCTTCGCGCACGCCTTCTTTGCGCAATTTATCGAGAATGGCGACCAACTCCCCTTCATCCAGCGCGTACGCCTTGGAAGCGGGCTTTTTGCCGCGTGCCGGCGCATCCACCCGGAACAGCGGTGGCCGCGCCACAAACACATGGCCGGTTTCAATCAGCTTGGGGAAGTGGCGGAAGAACAGGGTCAGCAACAGCACCTGGATGTGGGAGCCGTCGACGTCCGCATCACTCAGGATACAGACTTTGCCGTAACGCAGGCCGGACACGTCAGGCGAGTCGTTGGGGCCATGCGGGTCCACACCGATGGCGACCGAGATGTCGTGGATTTCGGTGTTGGCGAACAATCGGTCGCGGTCCACCTCCCAAGTATTGAGCACCTTGCCGCGCAAGGGCAATATGGCCTGGTTCTCTTTGTCGCGGCCCATCTTGGCACTGCCGCCGGCGGAATCGCCCTCGACTAAAAACACCTCGTTGTAGGCGATGTCCTTGCTTTCGCAGTCGGTCAGTTTGCCGGGCAGCACCGCCACGCCAGAACTTTTGCGCTTTTCCACCTTTTGGCCGGCTTTTTGTCGGCTTTGTGCGGCTTTGATCGCCAATTCCGCCAATTTCTTGCCATATTCGACGTGCTGGTTCAGCCACAACTCCAAGGCCGGACGCACAAAACTGGAGACCAGGCGCACGGCGTCGCGGGAATTGAGCCGCTCTTTGATCTGGCCTTGGAATTGTGGGTCCAGCACTTTGGTGGACAACACATAACTGGCGCGGGCAAACACATCCTCCGGCATCAGCTTGACACCCTTGGGCAACAGCGAATGCAGGTCGATAAAACTCTTGACGGCGGTGAACAGGCCATCGCGCAGGCCGCTTTCGTGTGTGCCACCGGCGCTCGTGGGGATCAGGTTGACATAACTTTCGCGCACCGGCTGGCCGTCTTCGGTAAAGGCCACGCACCACGACGCGCCCTCGCCTTCGGCAAAGTTGTCGCTCTGGCTATCGGCAAAACCTTCGCCTTCAAACAAAGGAATGACGGGATCGCCGTTCAGCGTTTGTGTCAGGTAGTCGCGCAGGCCGCCCTTAAAGAGCCAGGTTTGGGTTTCTTTGGTCTTTTCAACCAGCAGAGAAACGCTGACGCCGGGCATCAAGACCGCCTTGCTTCGCAGCAAGTGGGTCAGTTCGTTCATGGGCAGTGCGGCGGACTCGAAATACTTGGCGTCGGGCCAGACACGCACGGTGGTGCCGGACTTGCGATCCCCATCGCCAGTTTTACGCGCTTGCAGTGCCTGGGTGACATCACCGTTTTCAAACACGATGCTGGCCACCTGGCCCTCGCGGTACGAGGTGGCCTCCAGCCGCTTGGCCAGGGCATTGGTCACCGAGACGCCGACGCCGTGCAGGCCGCCGGAGAAGCTGTAGGCGCCGCCCTTGCCCTTGTCGAACTTGCCGCCGGCGTGCAGACGGGTAAACACCAGCTCGATCACCGGCGCTTTTTCTTCGGGGTGCATGCCAAACGGGATGCCCCGGCCGTCGTCTTCAACCGTGACAGAGCCGTCGATATGGACGATGACCTTGATCTTTTTTCCGTAGCCGCCCAGCGACTCATCGGCCGCGTTGTCCAGTACTTCCTGGATGACGTGCAGCGGGTTGTCGGTGCGGGTGTACATACCCGGGCGTTGCTTAACGGGCTCCAGGCCCTTGAGGACCCGGATGGAACCTTCGGAATATTCGGGGGGTGCTTTAACTGACATAGGCGGCGATTGTAATCGCTGGCACCAAATGGACTGTATGTATAAACAGCCATCAATTCCCGGCATGGATGGCACAACCAGCGGGGTCCGCCGGGATTGGCGACAATGGGCAACATGCAACAAGGCCACAAACCCCTTTCAACTTTTCAGGTCCTGGCCTGCGGCGCAACCATCGTGACCTTGTCGATGGGGATACGTCATGGATTTGGTTTGTGGCTCCAGCCAATAACCCAAGCCCAGGATTGGACCCGGGAGACTTTTGCCTTTGCCATTGCCATTCAGAATCTGGCCTGGGGAATTTCTGGAATCTTTGCCGGCATGGCGGCCGACCGTTTCGGTGCCTTCAAGGTCATCGTCGTCTGCTCAATTCTCTACGCCGTGGGTCTGGTCGGTATGGCGCAAACGACCACCCCTTTGATGTTTTCACTGAGCACCGGTGTGTTGATCGGTATGGCGCAGGCCGGCACGACTTACGCCGTGATCTACGGGGTTATCGGCCGCAATGTCAGTGCCGACAAACGGTCCTGGGCCATGGGCGTGGCAGCAGCCGCAGGGTCATTCGGCCAGTTCCTGATGGTGCCCACCGAAGGTTTCCTGATTGCGCGGTTTGGCTGGCAAGAGGCCCTGGTGATCTTGGGGGCGGCCTCGCTTCTGATGATTCCCTTGTCCTGGGGGCTGCGCGAACCCGGGTTTTCCGGTGGAGCCGCGCCTAGGCGGGACCAGAGCATCGCGCAGGCCTTGCGCGAAGCTTTCAAATACCCCAGCTTCCAGTTGTTGATGGCGGGCTACTTCGTCTGCGGATTTCAGGTCGTGTTTATTGGGGTTCACATGCCCAGCTACCTGCGAGACAAAGGCCTGTCACCCCAGGTTGCCAGTTACGCGTTGGCGCTGATCGGGCTGTTTAATGTGTTTGGAACCTATGCGGCCGGCGTTTTGGGGCAAAAGCTACCGAAGAAAAACATTCTGGCCTTCATCTATTTTGCGCGGGCGGTTGCCATCAGTCTGTTCTTGCTGGCGCCGTTGTCACCGGCAAGCGTCTACGTGTTTTCCGCAGTTATGGGTGTGTTGTGGTTGTCCACCGTGCCGCCGACCAATGCGACGGTGGCACAAATATTCGGTGTCGCGCACCTTTCCATGCTGGGCGGGTTTGTGTTTTTCAGCCACCAGGTGGGATCTTTCATGGGCGTGTGGCTGGGCGGTTACCTATATGACAAAACCGGCAGTTACGACATCGTCTGGTATATCGCGATTGCGCTGGGCGTGGCGGCGGCGCTGATCAATTTGCCAGTCAAGGAAGCCCCTATCGTCAGGCCTGTGCTGCGGGGCAGAGTGACTTCATGACCGTGGTGAAACGCATGGCCATTGGGGGAGCCGTCACGGCCGTGCTGGTTGCGACCTTCTTACTCTACGCCCGTCCCGACTTCATCGTGCAACTGGCCAACCAGGTATGGGCTTGCTTTTGAAACCTTCAGCATGGATCGTTCGCTGGTCACACCTGTTGGCCCCCGGCGCAGAGGTGCTGGATGTGGCCTGCGGCTCGGGTCGGCACCTCGCGTGGTTTTCCGGTCAAGGACACCTAGTCACGGGTGTTGATCGGGACCTTAGGTTGGCCCAACAACACGCCCACCATGCTGAACTGATATGCGCAGATATTGAAGACGGCCCATGGCCTTTCCAGGTCAATGGAAGGCCACGACATTTTGGCGCTGTTGTCGTCACAAACTACCTTTGGCGCCCCTTGCTGCCAACCATCATGGATAGCGTCGCACCGGGCGGGGTTTTGCTGTATGAAACCTTCGCGGCTGGCAACGAAGTCTTGGGGCGCCCGACGCGCCCGGATTTTCTGCTCCAACCCGGGGAACTGCTGAGCGTTTGCGCCGGTTTGTCCGTGGTTGCTTACGAATCTGGTTACCTGTCCGACCCACCGCGCTGCGTACAGCGGGTCGCCGCCGTGCGACTTACCGGTGCGGCTGACCCGCGGCAGCTATTGGACCGCTGTTCACTCTGAGTAAAATGGCCGATTACCGAATCACACATTGACATGAACTCACCCCAAGGTCCCATTACCGGCAGCATCGTTGCGCTGATCACGCCCATGCTGGAAGACGGCTCCGTTGACTACGCGGCGTTGCGAAAGCTGATCGACTGGCATATTGCAGAAGGCACGGACTGCATTGGTGCCGTAGGCACCACCGGCGAGTCTCCGACGGTCAGCGTCGAAGAACACTGCGAAATCATCCGCGTGTCGGTGGAGCAGGCCGCTGGCCGTGTACCCATCATGGCCGGTTGCGGGGCGAATTCGACTGCAGAGGCCATTGAACTGGCGCGTTTTGCCAAGAAGGTGGGGGCCGATTGCCAATTGCAGGTGGTGCCCTACTACAACAAGCCTACCCAGGAAGGGCAGTACCTGCACTTCAAGGCGATTGCCGAAGCGGTGGACCTGCCGGTTATTTTGTACAACGTGCCAGGCCGCTCGGTTGCCGATATGGCCCATGACACGGTGATTCGTCTGGCCCAGGTGCCTGGTATTGTTGGCATCAAGGAAGCCACCGGCAATATCGAACGCGCCCAGTGGCTGATCAAGGAAGCACCCAAAGATTTTGCCATCTACTCAGGTGATGACCCGACGGCAGTCGCCTTGATGTTGTGTGGTGGCCACGGCAATGTGAGCGTGACCGCCAATGTGGCACCACGCCTGATGCACGAGTTATGTATGGCCGCCATCGCCGGCAATGTTCAGCGCGCCATGGAAATTCAAATGAAGTTGCTGCCTTTGCACCGGGCCCTTTTCGTAGAATCCAACCCGATTCCTGTAAAGTGGGCAGCCTCTCGCATGGGTCTGTGCAAAGACAGCTTGCGCCTGCCCTTGACAAGACTGACACCAGCCAGCCAGCCAGCCCTGGAACGCGCCATGCTCGCCGTCGGACTGATATGAGTATCCATTCCAATTTGAGGATTTACGTGAACCCATTTTTAAAATTGACGCTTCTGGGTGCAGCGATTGCACTGTCTGCTTGTACCGTACTGGAAGGCGACAAGGTGGACTACCGGAGCGCCAGCAACGCCAAAATTCCAACTTTGGACGTGCCCCCGGATCTCACTCAGTTGTCCAAAGACACCCATTACGCGGTCGTTGGCGGCTCCGTCTCGGCGTCCGCCTTGAAGTCAGGACAACCGCAACCCACGGCGGCACCAACCGTCGCAGCGCTGTCACTGGGCGATGTCCGTATTGAACGCGCCGGCAATCAGCGTTGGCTGGTGGTCAACCGGCCCGCAGACAAACTGTGGGAACCCGTCAAGGACTTCTGGCAGGAAAATGGTTTCCTGCTGGCCATGGACCAAAACACCTTGGGCATCATGGAAACCGATTGGGCAGAAAACCGCGCCAAAATCCCGCAGGATTTCATCCGCTCGTCATTGGGCAAGTTGTTTGATTCGCTTTATTCAACCGCGGAACGCGACAAGTTCCGCACACGTCTGGAGCGCAACACAAACGGCGAGACCGAAATTTTCATCAGCCACCGCGGCATGATCGAAACGGTTACCACCAAGACCAGTCAAGAGGCAGGCAACACCATTTGGCAGCCCCGGCCAGCAGACCCTGAACTGGAAGCCGAGTTCCTGCGCCGCTTGATGGTCAAGCTGGGCGCACCTGAAGCACAAGCAAGAATTTTGGTAGCTAACACCGGTGTGGTCAAGAAGTCAGCAACCGTTGTGACTGAGAATGGCCAACAGGTCGTGCGTATCGACGAAGGGTTCGACAGCGCGTGGCGCCGTGTTGGTTTGGCGTTGGACCGCACCGGATTTACCGTGGAAGACCGGGACCGGAAACAAGGTATCTACTTTGTACGCTATGTCCCTCTGAATGCGGACAAGTCCGAACCAGGATTTTTCAGCAAGTTGTTCAATTCGGACAAAGGTAATGATGCGGCCAAGTACCAGATCGCGGTACGAAGCCAGGGCAACAGCACTATCGTTTCCGTGCTGGACACGAAAGGGGCCGCTGAGACCTCCGTCAATGCTCAGCGGATAGTCAAGGTCATCGCGGACGACATCAAGTAGATCTCATCTGGGCTCACCCCCCAGAATCCACACAAGCAAAAAGGCCACCTTGCGGTGGCCTTTTTGACTCTCCGGTAGAGAGAATTACTTGGCAGCAGAAGCAGCAGCAGCGTTTGCGGCGCTGGCGACATCGGAAGCTGCACCAGTAGCGGCAGAAGCTGCTGCTGCAGCACCAGCTGCGCCAGCGTCTTTGATTGCTTCAGCAACAGCGGGAGCAGCGGCAGGTGCGGGAGCAACGACTGGAGCTGGGGCTTCTTCTTTCTTGCCGCAAGCAGACAAGGCAGCGGCAGCAATAACAGCTGCCAATACGAGTGATTTGTTCATGTTGAAAAACTAGGGTGAGTTAACGAAAAAATTGTCGGAAATCGTCAAAGCAGCACGCCGCCCGGACTCAGGCAAAAAGCATTCGATCTCTTTTTACCCAACCCACGAGTATACAGGGATTCAATACCAACACTGGGGAAAACCCTCTAATGTAACTAGAGGCCCAAGGTTGTTGCCGAAAAACCCGGCGCGCTTTGGCGTCGACATTCGTCCAACTCTTCCTTCAGCAGCACACGCCTTTGTGGCTCAAGACCTGCAACCCCAGTGGATCGAACCAAATCGAGACGCCGCATGGCCCAATGGGGGCTCCACAAGGCACTGGGCATTTCACTGGCATCCACCGTCTTACACACTCTGCACTCAACGATGTGATCCCAGGTCCTGCGCCAGCTCACCAGCCTGGGTTTGTGCCGCAGGACACTGTCGTAGTTGTGGGCCAGCATCACCAACTGTCGACCGCCGCGCGCCCATGTTTGCAACGATTCAATCACCGCTCGTTCACCCAAGGGCCAATCCTCAAAGTTGGGGTCACTCCAGACCATGCTGGACCAACCCTCTTGGGCCGCGCTCACCAGGGCACGCCGAATCAATTCGGCAAACTCGGTCGGACCACTGAACGGCCCGGCATCTGACAATTCCCCGGATTCAAGATTTGACATGCATCCACCCCGCTTCACACCAATCATCCACCAAGCCACGCGCCGCTTTGCTCAGACGTTGGACATCTGACGCATCCAGACAGCGCCCATCCGCAAGCTGACGCATCAATTGTGCATCACGTCCAGATGCCAGAAAGCTGTCGCCATTGAGAAAAACGTGCTGCGTGTCGTACATCATGCGGGTGCGGCGGTCCAGTATCAACTGCCGACCCGACGACTGGACCGCTCCCGCCTGAAAACTGACCTGATCCTTGGGTTCGGTCAAATACTCCCCAAGGACGCGGTGTAATGCCATGGGGTGACGCAACGCGTCAGCCAATGCACCGCGGGCGAAGTCCACCAACGCGTCCGGTATGGCACCACTTTGAACCACCGCCAGCTGTTTGGGGTCCCGGTACAGCGCATCGCCCACCGAGTCATGTACGTCGTCGGCCAGCCGAAGCAGCAACTCTGCCGCCAGTTCAGACTTGCTGGGTGAGCGAAATCCTATGGAGTAGGTCATGCACTCACCCACGGCAACGCCATCATGTGCGTAGCGTGGTGGCAGGTAGAGCATGTCGCCTGGGTCGAGTACAAACTCCATCTCCGGCTCGAAGTGCGCCAATATTTTTAGTGGCATGTCCGGCTGCAGACTCAGGTCCTTTTGCCGGCTAATGCGCCAGCGCCGCTGGCCATGTGCCTGCAACAAAAACACGTCGTAACTGTCGAAATGCGGGCCCACACCGCCGCCGTCAGTGGCGTAACTGACCATTAAATCGTCCAGCCGCGCATCGGGCACAAAGCGAAACTGGTTCATCAGCGCATGCACACGCTCATCCAACAGGTCCACACCCTGCACCAGCAGCGTCCAGCCGGGTTGTTTGAAGGGAGGCAGCGCCTTGCGGTTGAAAGGCCCATGCTTGAAGCGCCAGGGCTGCTTGCCATCCGCGCTGGCTTGCGCGACCAGGCGCGATTGCACCTCGTCCTGCGCCGCCAAGTCGAGCAAATCGGTGCGATTCAGCGGTGATATGAAGCCGGGAATGGCCTGGCGAATGACCAAAGGCTTTTTTTGCCAATGGCGTTGCATAAAAGCCTTGGGCGCAAGCCCGCCCAGGAGTTGCAAGGGTTCATCGATGTTCATGGGACAATTCTGCCCTATGGAAATCACTTCACAATGCGTCGTTGCCCTCACCTGGACGCTGAAAGACACTTTGGGCGAGGAACTGGACGTTTTGGACGATCCGGTGGAGTTTTTGGTCGGCGGCAATGACCTGCTGCCGCCCATTGAAACGGCACTCCAGGGCCACAGCGCCGGCGCCAGCTTGCAACTGCAGATCGAACCTGAACAGGCCTTTGGTGAGTTCAACGACCAGCTGTTGTTTCTGGAGCCCCGCCACCTGTTTCCTGCTGACTTGCAAGAGGGTTTGACGATGGAAGGCAGTGCGCTGCCCGATGGCTGTCACCCCGAAGCCCCGAAAGACGCGCTCTACACCATCACCGACATCTACCCCGACCATGTGGTGCTAGATGGCAACCACCCCCTGGCCGGCATTGCAATCCGCATCAACCTGAAGGTGGAGGCGGTGCGCGACGCGACGGAAGAAGAAATTGGGCGCGGTAGCTGCGGTACCGGCTTCTTCAAGCTACAGGTGGCCCATCCAAACGATGATGAACCTTCAGACCGTTGGTTGCACTAAAGTTATTGGTCAAATTAGCCTTTAGCCCCCGTAAGCATTGAATATATCGCTATCAATAAGATAGTGACCTGCAAAAACTTAATGTTTTCCGGTGGAGCCGTAGCCGCCCGCCCCGCGCTCTGAGGCTTCAAAGTCCGTCACGATATTGAACTGGGCCTGCACTACCGGCACGATGACGAGTTGCGCAATACGCTCCATGGGCTCTATCGTGAAGGCCACGTCGCTGCGGTTCCAGGCGCTGACCATCAGTTGACCCTGGTAATCGCTGTCAATCAACCCCACCAAATTGCCCAATACGATGCCATGTTTGTGGCCCAGACCTGAACGCGGCAGTATCAGCGCAGCGTAGGCCGGGTCCTGAAGATAAATGGCCATGCCGGTGGGCACCAGTTGCCAGGCGTTGGGCTCTAGCGTCAGCGGCTCGCTCAGGCAGGCCCGCAGATCCAGTCCGGCACTGCCCGGCGTGGCATAGGCGGGCATTTGCTCATTCAGACGGGTATCGAGAATCTTGACGTCAATTTTCATGGTGAGGGTGCGGGATACGGTAAAAGACAGGTCGGTGCCACTCTCTGGCGCAACAAGGCGTGGCTTGATTCAGCGTTGGGCAACGGTAGTCGTCCTGCAATTTCCGACACCAGTTGGCGGGCCAGGGCAAGTTTGGTGTTGCGCGGGAGTTCCCATGAGCCATTGGCATCCACCAGCAGCAGGGCATTGTCGTCCTTGCCAAAGGTGGCTGGGCCAATATTGCCGACCAAAAGAGGCACTCCCTTGCGGATGCGTTTGGCCGTGGCGTGGGCCAACAGATCATGGCTCTCGGCAGCAAAACCCACACAATACAAGGCGCCATTCTGCGCACGCGCCGATTGGGCCAAGGTCGCAAGAATGTCGGGGTTTTCGACAAAGGTCAGCGAGGGCGTTTGGCCGGAGCCGTCTTTCTTGATTTTCTGGTCCGAGGGCTGCGCTGGCCGCCAGTCCGCAACTGCGGCGGTTGCTACGAATAGGCTAGCGCTCTGCGCAGCAGACACGCAGGCTACCAGCATGTCAGATGCAGACTGCACATCGATGCGGCGCACACCACGCGGTGTGGGCAGCGCCACCGGCCCTGCCACCAATGTGACCTGCGCACCCGCCTCCTGCGCCGCGCGGGCAATGGCAAATCCCATTTTTCCGCTGGACCGGTTGGTGATGCCGCGCACCGGGTCGATGGCTTCAAAGGTAGGGCCGGCCGTGACCAGCACGCTCTGACCCGACAAGACCTTGGGCTGGAAGAACGCGATCACATCCTGCAGCAGCTCCTGCGGCTCCAACATGCGGCCATCACCGGTTTCGCCACAGGCCTGGTCGCCTGTGCCCACACCCAATACCGTGCAACCATCCTGCTGCAATTGCGCGCGGTTGCGCACCGTTGCCGGGTGATCCCACATCTCCCGGTTCATGGCGGGTGCAATCAGCAGGGGTACTTTGTCTACGGGCCGCGCCAGGCACATCAGGCTGAGCAGGTCGTCTGCGCCGCCGTGCACCAGTTTGGACATAAAGTCTGCGCTGCAAGGAGCAATCAAAATGGCGTCGGCTTCACGGCTCAGGTTGATATGCGCCATGTTGTTCGGCTCACGCGCATCCCACTGGGAGTCACAGACCGGGCGGTTGGAAAGGGCCTGCATGGTGACCGGCGTGATGAACTGTTTCGCCGCCTCAGTCATCACGATTTGGACCGTTGCGCCCTCTTTCAACAGAGCCCGGCACAGTTCGGCGGCCTTGTAACATGCTATGCCTCCGGTGAGGCCAAGAACAATGTGTTTTCCAGCTAGGTCATTCATGGGGGCAATGTAGCAGAGCCCAAGCGCAATGACGCTCAACGGGTTTTCCAATGGGCGCAAGAGCGGCGGCGAAAAGTCCTCTTGACTAGCTCACCCCTCAACCCTGCCCCATATAATCCTTCTTTACCACCTCCCCGAGCACGTGCTCCCCCTGACATGACCAAATTTGTCTTCGTCACCGGCGGTGTGGTGTCCTCCCTTGGCAAGGGAATCGCCTCAGCCTCCCTCGCTGCGATACTGGAATCGCGGGGCCTGACAGTCACCCTCATCAAGCTGGACCCCTACCTCAACGTAGACCCCGGCACCATGTCACCGCTGCAACACGGTGAAGTGTTCGTCACCGACGACGGCGCGGAAACTGATCTGGACTTGGGCCACTACGAGCGTTTCATCGAAACGCGTATGCGCAAGGCCAACAACTTCACCACCGGACAAATCTACCAAAGCGTGCTCGACAAGGAACGCCGTGGTGACTACCTGGGCAAGACCGTGCAGGTCATTCCGCACGTCACCAATGAAATCCAGGAATTTGTCAAACGCGGCGCTCGCTTTGGCGAGCCGGATGCGGTGGATGTGGCGATTGTGGAAATTGGCGGCACCGTGGGCGACATCGAGTCCCTGCCTTTCCTGGAAGCCGTGCGCCAGATGAGCCTCAAGCTCGGCCCCAACAACAGTGCGTTTGTGCATCTGAGCTATGTGCCGTGGATCGCTGCCGCAGGTGAGCTCAAGACCAAGCCTACCCAGCACACTGCCAAGCAGTTGCGCGAGATCGGCATCCAGGCCGATGCACTGATTTGCCGCGCGGATCGCCCGATTCCCCAGGAAGAGCGCTCTAAGATTTCACTGTTCTCCAACGTGCCCGAGTGGGGCGTTATCAGCATGTGGGATGTGGACACCATCTACAAGGTTCCCCGCATGTTGCACGAGCAAGGACTGGATGGTCTGATCTGCGACAAACTGCGCCTGAACACGCCACCGGCCAATTTAAAGCGCTGGGACGATTTGGTTTATGAGACCGCGCACCCGCAAACGGAAGTCAGCATTGCCATGGTTGGCAAGTATGTGGACCTGAGCGACAGCTACAAGTCATTGAACGAAGCACTGCGCCACGCTGGCATGAAGAACCACGCCAAGGTCGGCATCGAATACATCGACTCCGAAACGATCACGCCTGACAGCGTATCACGGCTGGCCAAGTTTGACGCCGTGCTGGTGCCCGGCGGATTTGGCAAGCGCGGTATTGAAGGCAAGATATGCGCAGCCCGATTTGCGCGCGAAAACAAGGTTCCTTACCTGGGCATTTGTCTGGGCATGCAAGTGGCCACCATCGAGTTCGCCCGCCACGTTGCCGACTTGAAAGGCGCAAATAGTACCGAGTTCGAACCCGATTGTGCAAATCCGGTCATCGCCTTGATCACCGAGTGGAAAGACGCCGACGGCACCATCAAGACCCGCAACAAAAACTCTGACCTGGGCGGCACGATGCGCCTGGGAGCGCAAAGTTCTGACGTAGCCAAGGGTACTTTGGCGCACGAAATCTACGGCGACGTGGTAACTGAACGCCACCGCCACCGGTATGAGGCCAATGTGAACTACCTCGATACCTTGCGCCAGGCTGGCTTGGTGATCTCGGCGTTGACCCAGCGTGAACACCTGACTGAAATGGTGGAATTGCCCACGGCCACCCACCCCTGGTTTATAGGCGTGCAGTTCCACCCCGAATTCAAATCCACGCCGTGGAATGGTCACCCGCTGTTCAACGCTTTTATCAAGGCCGCGCTGGACCACCAGACCGCGGACAAAAATCTGAAGGCGGTCGCCTAATATGAACCTGTGTGGATTCGACATCGGACTGGAACACCGCATATTCCTGATTGCGGGACCCTGTGTTGTTGAGTCCGAACAATTGCAAATGGATACTGCAGGAACCCTGAAGGAAATCACTTCTGCCCTGGGTATTCCCTTCATTTTCAAGAGCAGCTTTGACAAGGCCAACCGCACAGGCAATAGCGCCTTTAGGGGTCTGGGCATGGACAAGGGTTTGGAAATTCTGGCCAAGGTCAAACGCGAATTGAACATTCCGGTTCTGACTGATATCCACTCCGAAGACCAGATCGCTCAGGTCAGCGCCGTCGTGGATGTGTTGCAAACCCCTGCCCTGTTGAGCCGCCAGACCGATTTCATTCGTGCGGTGGCGCAATCAGGCAAGCCAGTGAATATCAAGAAGGGGCAATTCATGGCTCCCGGCGACATGAAAAATGTCATCAACAAGGCCCGCGCAGCAGCACGCGAGGCAGGGCTCTCCGAAGACAACTTCATGGCCTGCGAACGCGGTGCAAGCTTTGGCTACAACAACCTGGTGAGTGACATGCGATCGCTGGCCATCATGCGTGATACCGGTGCTCCGGTCGTGTTTGACGCCACCCACTCGGTGCAATTGCCGGGTGGACAGGGCACCAGCAGCGGTGGCGTGCGTGAAATGGTTCCGGTGCTGGCCCGCGCTGCCGTCGCCGTGGGCGTATCGGGTCTCTTCATGGAAACCCATCCCGACCCGGCAAAGGCCCTGTGTGATGGCCCCAACGCCGTGCCGCTACACCACATGAAGGCGCTCCTGGAAACCCTGGTGGAGTTGGACTTCGTTGCCAAAAAAAGGCCCTTCCTGGAGAACCACTTCAACTGAACACGGTCAACGCCCATAGGCTGACCACTTCCTCACCCCAGACCGATTTAGTTTTGTATTTTTTGAAAGAAATGAAATGAGTGCAATTGTTGATATCGTAGGCCGCGAAATTCTGGATTCGCGCGGCAACCCCACCGTCGAATGCGACGTGTTGCTGGAGTCCGGCACCATGGGCCGTGCGGCCGTGCCGTCGGGCGCCTCCACCGGTTCGCGCGAAGCCATCGAGCTGCGCGACGGCGACAAGAAGCGCTACCTGGGCAAGGGTGTGCTCAAGGCCGTCGAACACATCAACACAGAAATTTCCGAGGCCGTTCTGGGCCTGGACGCCTCCGAACAAGCCTTCCTGGACAAGACACTGATCGACCTGGACGGCACCGACAACAAGAGCCGGCTGGGCGCCAACGCCATGCTGGCCGTCTCCATGGCGGTGGCCCGCGCTGCCGCTGAAGAGTCCGGCCTGCCGCTGTACCGCTACTTTGGCGGCATGGGCCGCATGCAGATGCCCGTGCCCATGATGAACGTCATCAACGGCGGCGAGCACGCCAACAACAACCTGGACATCCAGGAGTTCATGATCATCCCCGTGGGCGCACCCAGCTTCCGCGAAGCCCTGCGCTATGGCGCCGAAGTGTTCCACGCGCTGAAGAAAATCCTGCACGACAAGGGCATCAGCACGGCGGTCGGCGATGAAGGCGGTTTTGCCCCCAACGTGGCCAACCACGAAGCGGCCATCCAGATGATTCTGGAAGCCATCGACAAGGCTGGCTTTGTGGCCGGCGAACAAATCGCCCTGGGCCTGGACTGTGCGGCCTCCGAGTTCTACAAAGACGGCAAGTACCACCTGGAAGGCGAAGGCCTGACGCTGAACGCCGAAGAGTGGACCAACATCCTGGCCACCTGGGTCGACAAATACCCCATCATCAGCATCGAAGACGGCATGAGTGAGGGCGACTGGGATGGCTGGAAGCTGCTGACCGACCGTCTGGGCAAGAAGGTGCAAATCGTCGGTGATGACCTGTTCGTCACTAACACCAAGATTTTGAAGGAAGGCATTGACAAGGGCATTGCCAATTCCATCCTGATCAAGATCAACCAGATCGGCACGCTGACCGAGACCTTTGAAGCCATCGAGATGGCCAAGCGTGCCGGCTACACCGCCGTCATCAGCCACCGCTCGGGCGAGACCGAAGACTCCACCATTGCCGACATCGCCGTGGGCTGCAACGCTGGCCAGATCAAGACCGGATCTTTGAGCCGCTCCGACCGCATGGCCAAATACAACCAGTTGCTGCGCATAGAAGAAGACCTGGGTGATGTGGCCAGCTACCCCGGCCGCGCCGCTTTTTACAACCTCAAGTAGAACACGGCGAAACCCTCCGTTTAGATGGGCAAGCGCATTGTTCCTGCAGCCTTGATCGCCTTGCTGGTGATCTTGCACGGCCAGTTATGGTACGGCAGGGGCAGCGTTCCCAACGTATCGTCGCTGGTGCGCAAACTCGACGAACAACAACAAAGCAATTCCGCAGCCGCTCGTGCCAACGAGCGTTTGTCAGCGGAGATCCATGACCTGCGAGAGGGCCTGGAAATCGTGGAAGAAAAGGCCCGCGGGGAGTTGGGCATGGTCAAGGCCAATGAAATCTACGTGCAGATCGCCAAATAATGCACCACGCTGTGCGCGCACCCATGACAGTTGCAGTGGTGGGCGCTCCAGGTACCGGAAAATCTACGTTGGTGCATGCCTTGCACTTGGCACTACGAGCCGATGACGAAGCCTGCACGGTCGTTGAAAAATCTGCTCTGGACCAGCACCACCAATACGACCTAACCTTGCTGATGGGTCTGGACCTGCCGCAACACTGCGCAAACACTGATCCCGACCTCCTGCAATCCGACGCCCGCCTTCGGCAAACACTGGGCAGCCAGTCGATGGCTTACGCCGTGGTTTACGGCAGCGCCCATGCCAGAACCCATTGCGCCTTGCAGGCGATCGCACACCACCGCAGGCAATCAAACAAACAAACCACTGCAGCCGCTTCAAAATGGCACTGGAACTGCGAAACCTGCTCCGATACGGAGTGTGAGCACCGCCTGTTCAGCGCCCTGGTAAAGACCTGCGACTCAATGCGGCTCTAGGCCGCCCGGAACATGCAACACCAGGGGTGCGGTAAAGAGCTGCGCAGCATCAATGGCGTCGAAGCGGTACTGCACACCACAAAACTCGCAAGCCACCTCAATATCAGCACGCTCGGACAGAATACTCTCGGCCTCCTCGCGTCCCAGGCTCACAAGCATGCGACCCACCCGTTCGCGACTGCACGAACAGGCAAAACGAGGGGCTGTGTCGCCCTCCAGAGGCTCAAACCGGGTGATGGATTCTTCCCAGAACAGCCGGCGCAAAATGGTATCCACATCCAGCGTCAGCAATTCTTCACGCTTCAGGCTACTGGCCAGAATGGCGATGCGGTTGTAATGCTCGTTCAGGCCGATCTGGTCTTCGTTTTCCTTGCTGACCATGCTGCCCGACAGGTTGTCGGTGCCCTGCATGGGCAGGCGCTGGATCAGCAGGCCCGCGGCCACCTGGTCGTTGGAGGCCAGCACCAGTGTGGTGTCGAGCTGTTCGCTCTGCAGCATGTAGTGTTCCAGCACCGCACTCACTTTTTCGATCTTGTGGCGGCGGTCGTCAAACAGCGGCACCACCCCCTGGTAGGGCTGCTGGCCGGGGAATTTGCTTGTGGGGTCCAGCGTGATGGCACAGCGCCCCTCGTTACCTACGTTGACCATCTGGCTCAGCGTGGTGGCAGCGTCCACTTCACCGACCACCGTGGCCGTGGCGCGCAGGGCCAGATCGGGCTGCACCTCCACCACCGCCAGCTTGACCGGGCCATCCCCAAAAATCTGCAGTACCAGTGCACCATCAAACTTGATATTGGCCTGCATGAGGCTGGCCGCGGCCACCATTTCACCCAGCATGTCCCGCACCGGCTCGGGATAGGCGCCGGTGCTGCTGTTGGACGCGCGCCGGCGCAGGATTTCGGTCCAGGTGTCGGTCAGGCGCACCACCATGCCGCGCACCGGCAGGCCATCAAACAAAAATTTGTGCAGTTCAGACACGCCCTACCCCTTTGCAACAGGCCTCAACCACGGCGCTCTTCAGATTACGCAATTTTCTTCAACCCGCGCTGGAAGCGCTTGGCATTCGCGATGTAGTGGATGGCACTCATCTTGAGCGCATCGCGCTGGGTTGCGCTGAGTTCACGGATCGCTTTGGCCGGGCTGCCGATGATCATGGAGCCATCGGGAAACTCCTTGCCCTCGGTCACCAGTGCGCCGGCGCCCACAATGCAGCCCTTGCCGATTTTTGCTCCATTCAGCACCACCGCACCAATGCCGATCAGCGAACCATCACCAATGGTGCAGCCATGCAGCATGACCTGGTGACCCACCGTCACGTTTTCGCCAATCGTCAGGGGCATGCCGATATCGGCGTGCAATACGCTGCAGTCCTGGATGTTGGAACCACGGCCTATGCGAATCACCTCGGTGTCACCGCGCACCACGGCGCCAAACCAGATGCTGGAGTCTTCGGCCAGTTCCACATTGCCCATGACCTGGGCACTGTCGGCCACCCAGGCGGTGTCTGCCATGCTGGGGGCAATGTTATCGAGTTCGTATATCGCCATAGCGCTTCCAAAAGGTTCGGCGGGCAAAATGCCCATCTACTCTGCCTAGAATTGTAAGGATGGAACTCAGACAACGCTGCCTCGACGTTTTTTGCATGGTTGACCCCGGCCAGAAGCTGGCGGCCATGGCAGATTTGCGGCCGCCAAACCTGTTGACGCTGGACTGCAATACCCACTTGGACTATGTCGGACAGCCCGGGCGACCAAAAAACCCAATGCTGGTCCACCCTCAACAGGTACCCCGACGTTCGCCGTTCACGTTGAGCGGCCACTGCGCGCTTGTGCACTCTATTGCCCATATCGAGTTCAATGCCATCCATCTCGCGCTGGATGCTGTTTGGCGCTTTGCCGGAATGCCGCCACAGTACTACCAGGACTGGCTGCAAGTGGCCCGCGAGGAAGCCAAACACTTCCAGATGCTGCGGGACCATCTGTGCGAACTGGGTCATGACTACGGTGACTGGGTGGCTCACGACGGCCTATGGACCATGTGTGAAAACACACGCCACGATGTCACCGCTCGGATGGCCCTGGTCCCGCGTACCTTAGAGGCACGCGGTCTGGATGCAACACCCATCATTCAAGCGAAGTTGCGCAAAGTGGGAAGTGCGCATTCCACCGCCGCCGTTGCCATTCTGGATGTGATTTTGGCCGAGGAGGTGGGTCACGTCGCCATTGGCAACCAGTGGTACCACTGGCTTTGCCAACGAGACGGACGGGACCCACTGGCCTTTCATGCTTCGGTATCGGCTCTTCATGGCGCCCCGCGCCTGAAACCCCCGTTTAACCTGGCGGCACGCAAACAAGCCGGATTTTCACAAAATGAAATTGACGCTTTGCCCTCGGCGGCGTTGGCCAACACTGACCACCAGTAGAAAAAAACAAGAGGAAAGCCCCGAATGCAATAGGGCGAAACACGAAAAGTTGCATGGTTTTTACCCTACAGACTGAGGACAAGACGCGGTAGCATCGAGTACCAAACGCGCACTCAGCCGGCCACCTTCCATAATGCAACCACAAACCGCCGCGCAAACACCAAAGAGGCAGCCTCTCATGGTTGCGCTTGTTGTTTTCATGGTCGCCATCATTGCGACTGGTGCCCTTGTCTGGAAACTGGAACAGCGCAGTCTGCAAGCTGAACGGCTGCGTATTGCAGCCCTGGCCAGTGACCAAGCCCACGCCATTCAGACTACGATGGAGCGCGCCTTGTCGGCAACCTATTCCATTGCAGCCATGGTGCGCCAGAGCAAAGGAACGGTACCCGACTTTGAAGGCGTGGCCAATGAAATGCTGCCGTGGTATCCGGGCGTCGCTATTTTGGGACTTAGCCCGGGCGGGGTCATACAGCGTGTGGCGCCACTGGCTGGAAATGAAAAATCCATTGGATTCAACCAATTGCAAGATCCCGTCCAGGGTCGCGAAGCCCGGCTTGCCAAAGAAACCGGAAAACTTACCTTGGCCGGCCCCTTGCAACTCGTTCAAGGCGGTCTGGGTGCCGTCGGTCGCTTGCCCATTTATCTGAAAGACGCAGACGGAAAACCAGCATTCTGGGGATTGACTTACGCAGTCATTCGATTTCCACAAGCGCTGGCCGGTGTACGACTGACCCAATTGACGGAGGGCGGACTCGACTATTCGTTATGGCGCATCAACCCGGACACGGGTAGCAGCCAGGTCATTGCCAGTTCAACCTCAAAAGCTTTGCAAGAACCTGTTGAACGCAGCCTCAACGTTCCCAACGGACAGTGGACCTTGAGCGTCGCCCCCACCAACGGTTGGAACGACACGTTCGGGTTGACGATCAAAGCCGCTGTGGCCCTGGCCTTCAGTTTGATGCTGGCTTATGCAACCAAGCTATTGCTGGACCTCAAAAACCACGAACGAGGCCAAGAGACCCTGATTGCCATTCGCACGCAGGAAATCGCTGCATCACAGAACAAATTGCAAGCCACGCTGGAAGCAATTCCCGACGTCATGCTGGAAATGGGCGTCGATGGAACCTTCCACGACTACCACGCGCCAAGGTCCAACACATCTTTTCCGCCTGCCGAGTTCTTTCTGGGAAAAAACGTGGCGGATGTTTTGCCAGTGGACGCTTGCCAGGCCGTGATGGCTGCGTTGGGCGAAGCGAACGTACAAGGCCATTCTGAAGGCAAAGAGTTTTCTCTGGTCACCGAAAAGGGCAGCTTCTGGTTTGAGATCTCTCTGACAAAAAAAATTGATGCGGATAACAACGAGCCGCATTTCATCGTGCTGTGCCGAAACGTCACCCAGCGTAAATCCTCAGAAGACGAAATCAACAAACTGGCCTTTTACGATCCATTGACCAATTTGCCCAATCGTCGGCTGATGCTGGACCGTTTGGTCCAAGCCCTGGCGGTCAGCGCCAGAAGCGGGCGCATGG
Source organism: Candidatus Aalborgicola danicus (assembly GCA_016703945.1). GTDB lineage: Bacteria > Pseudomonadota > Gammaproteobacteria > Burkholderiales > Burkholderiaceae_C > Allorhodoferax > Allorhodoferax danicus. The sequence continues at coordinate 419,097 of JADJBC010000044.1, read as the reverse complement.
GTGCCTTGTTATTTATTGATCTGGACAATTTCAAAACTTTAAACGATACGCAGGGCCATGACATGGGTGACCTGTTGTTGCAACAGGTCGGGCAACGCCTGACACAGTGCATGCGCCAGGGTGATACCGTGGCACGCTTGGGCGGTGACGAGTTTGTCGTGATGATCGAAGAGCTCAGTGTCAACAGGGATGAAGCTGCAGCGCAAGCCGAAACCATTGGTGAAAAAGTGCTGGCGGCCATTGGTCAACCCTATCGACTGGCTGGGCTGGATTACCTGATAACCCCCAGCATTGGCGTCACCCTGTACACCGACCATTTCCAGTCCACCGATGAGTTGCTGAAGCAGGCAGATATGGCGATGTACCAGGCCAAATCAGCCGGCCGCAACACCCTTCGTTTTTTTGACCCCGGCATGCAGGCAGTGATCACGGCTCGCGTGGGGCTGGAGGCGGACATTCGGGCGGGCATTCTCAAAGACCAGTTTCAACTCTACTACCAGCCCCAGATCAACCGCGAAGGTCAGACCGTCGGTGCCGAGGTTTTGTTGCGTTGGCCACATCCCCTGCGCGGCCTGATCTCACCGGCGGACTTTATTCCTCTGGCCGAAGACACCGGTCTGATCCTGCCCTTGGGCAACTGGGTCATGGAAACCGCTTGCACCCAGCTGGCGCAGTGGTCCACGGATGACAAAACAAAACACCTCACACTGTCGGTGAACGTCAGCTCCCGCCAGTTCAAACAACCCGACTTTGTGCCCTATGTCCTCGACCTCCTGAACTATACCCAAGCCGATCCCAAACGCCTCAAACTCGAACTCACGGAGAGCCTGCTGGTCGACGATGTGGAGGAAACGACTGCCAAGATGGTGGCATTGAAGACGCATGGTGTTGGTTTTTCGCTCGATGACTTTGGCACTGGTTATTCATCGCTGTCCTACCTTAAACGCTTGCCGCTGGATCAACTCAAAATTGACCAGTCGTTTGTACGTGATTTGATGACCGACGCCAACGATGCGGCGATTGCGCTGGCTGTCATTACCTTGGGCCACAGTCTGGGCCTGGCTGTTATCGCCGAAGGTGTCGAAACCCAGGCGCAACGGGATTTCCTGCACGCCCAGGGTTGTGACGCCTACCAGGGCTACTTGCTCGGGCGCCCCATGCCACTGTTGGCATTTGTGGCTAGCCTGCCCGCGAACTGACGGACATTTAGGCTCGTGGGTGGTGCAACTGGTGCAGCGCAGCCAACCGCTCGCGCGCAATGTGCGTATAAATCGTGGTCGTCGAAATGTCGGCGTGACCCAAAAGCATTTGTACAGCCCGCAGATCGGCGCCATGGTTGATTAAGTGGGTGGCAAACGCATGGCGCAGTGTGTGGGGTGACAGCGGCACCCGAATGCCGGCGGCAAAAGCGTGTTTCTTCACCACCATCCAGAACATCACACGCGACATGGCCGTGCCGGCAGTCGCACCCCGTGCCGTGATGAACAGGTCGTCTGTCTGCTTGCCGGCCAGCAGTTCTGGCCGTGCAGTGCCCAGGTACTGGCGTAGCCATTGGCTGGCCACCTGGCCAAAGGGCACCAGTCGCTCCTTGCTGCCTTTGCCCAGCACGCGCAGCACGTTGTCGTTCAGGCTCAGGTTGAAGGTCTTGAGGGTCACCAGCTCGGTCACCCGCAGGCCGCTGGCGTACATCAGCTCCAGCATGGTGCGGTCGCGCACGCCCAGTGCCTGCGCGGTATCGGGCGCGGCCAGCAGGGCTTCCACCTGGGCCTCGGTCAGCGTCTTGGGCACGCGCAAGGCCTGTTTGGCGGATTGCAGTTTCAGCGTGGGGTCGGTGTGCAACAGGCCTTCCCGCAGTGCCCAGCGAAAGTAGCGTTTGAAGACGGTGAGGCGCCGGTTGGCGGTGGTGGCCTTGGTAATGGCGTGCTGTTCAGAAAAATAGGCCTGCAAGTCCAGCTCGGTGGTCTGGTGCAGGCTGCGGGCCTGGGTTTGCAGCCAGGTGGCATACAGCGTCAGGTCACGCCGGTAAGCCGCCAACGTGTTGAGCGACAGACCCTCTTCGAGCCACAGTGCGTCGATGAAAGTGTCAATATCACCCGGGCCAGAGCCTGCCCCGAGGTCGCCCCCCACACCACTCATTCCAGACGCAGTTTGGCGGAGTCCACCACCTTCTTGTAGACCTCGTACTCCGCCTTCATCTGGGCCGCGAATTGCTCGGGCGTATTGCCCAGCACAAACGAGCCGGTGTCTTCAATGCGCTTCTTCACGGCCGGGTCTTCCAGCACCTTGCGCACCGCCGCGTTGATCTTGTCCACCACATCCTTGGACATGCCTTTGGGACCATAGATACCGTAGAAGGCCATGCGGTTCACCGGCTCCAGGCCCACCTCTTTGAAGGTGGGCACATTGGGCAACTGCGCCATGCGTTGCGGTGCCGCCACCACCACGGGGATCAACCGGTTGGAGGTGATGAAAGGCATGGCCGATGGCATGTTGTCAAAGGTCATGGGCACTTGTCCGGCCACCGTGTCATTCAATGCAGGTCCAGCGCCGCGGTAGGGAATATGGGTAATGAAGGTAGAGGTCAGGTTCTTGAACAACTCCATCTGCAGGTGCCCAATGCCACCTGTGCCCGACGAGGAATACGAGTACTTGCCTGGGTTGCTCTTGAGCTCGGCCAGAAAACCCTTGAAGTCTTTGGCGGGGAAACTGGGGTGCACGGCAATGACGTTGGGCGTGGCCGCGACGTTGATGACCGGTGTGAAATCGGTCATCGAGTTGTACGGCATCTTCGGGTTGATGGCGGGGTTGGCCGCCACCGTGGATACCGTGGCCATGCCCAGCGAATAGCCATCGGGCGCGGCCTTGGCGGTCTCGTTCGCACCCACCACACCGCCACCACCGGCCTTGTTCTCCACGATCACGTTCTGGCCGAGGATTTTGCCCAGCGGGTCGGCAATGGTACGGGCAATGATGTCGGTCGTGCCACCGGGTGCAAACGGCACCTGCAGTTTGATGACTTTGTTGGGGTAGCCCTGCGCCAGCGCGGCGCCGGCGGCAAGGGAAAGACTCAGGGCAATGAACTGATGGGTTCGCATGGTCGCTGTTCTCCGGATAGTTTTAGTGGTAACCAAGCGCAAATAGTAACCGCTGCGTCGCTGCCTTGTATCGCGCGATCGCTGGTATTCTCGAACAGTGAACTATGCACAACTGCTCTTTCCTGATTTTTCCCTGATTCTGTGTGGATATCTGGTGTGCCGCTACACCGCGCTGAACCGCTCGGTGTGGGAGCAAGTCGAGACCCTGGTCTATTTCTTCCTGTTCCCGGTGTTGCTGTTCCAGTCCATTGTCAAGAGCCCGCTGGATGTGCACGCGGCGTCGCGCCTGATGGGGGCCGGGTGGGCACTGGGCCTGACCGGCATTGCGCTGGCCTACGCCCTGCCCCACATCCCGCTGCTGCGGCGCTGGATTGACAAACGCCACCATGCCAGCAGCGCCCAGGTCGCCTTTCGCTTCAACTCCTTTATCGGTTTGGCCATTGCCGATCGGCTGGTCGGGCCGCAAGGATCGCAGCTGTTTGCCGTGTTGATTGGCGTGTGTGTGCCGCTGTTCAACGTGGGCGCGGTGTGGCCCATGGTACGGCATGCCCAGCGCAGCATGGCGCGCGAGCTGCTGCGCAACCCGTTGATCATTGCAACCGTGTCCGGTTTGCTGGCCAACCTGATGGGGTTCACCATTCCGCAGTGGCTGGAGCCATCGGTCACCCGCATTGGCGCCGCGTCCCTGGCGCTGGGCCTGATGGCGGCTGGCGCTGGCATGCAATTCGGTGCGCTGGCCCGAGCCAAGACGCTGGCCGTGTCCGTGCTGTCCATTCGTCACCTGCTGCTGCCCCTCATTGCGCTGGGGATGTCGCGGCTGTTTGGCCTGAACGCGCCCGAGACCACGGTGTTGCTGGCCTTCTCGGCTCTGCCTACCGCGTCGAGCTGTTACGTGCTGGCCGCCCGCATGGGTTACGACGGCGCCTATGTGGCCGGGCTGGTGACCCTGTCCACGCTGTTGGGCATGCTCAGCCTGCCCCTGGCTCTGGGCTTGTTGCGCTAATGCACTCGTTTTATGCCCATTTTGGGTCTTCTCGCCAAAGTTATAAGTAAAATTGGCATCTAGCCCACGTGGAATATAGATAGTTTGCTACAAATACAAGAGCAATTCACCTGCCAGCTACGGCCCAGGCTCCACCCCGGTCAGGACGCGCCCGCTTCCATCTGCTTCCAGGGTTGAGCGCCCAGGCGCAGCAGCAGCACGCCCGCCAGCACGGCCACCCCCATCATGGCGTTTTGCGCGCCAGCCACAAAGCTGGCCGCATCGATACCGGATGGCAACCAGCTGGCAATGGCGTTCAGGTAGTAGCGGGCGTGCAGCAGGATCAGCAACGGAGCCACCCAGACGCCCAGCCGCACCGTGTGACCACCCGCATCGCCCAGCACGGCACGCCCGGCCAGCAGGAACAACGCCGACGCAATGAAGATCACGGTGAACAGCGTGCCGACAATCGGCTTGCCAGCACCAAAGATCTCGCTCCAGATGGTGGACGGCACCCAGGCCAGACATAACAGCCCAAGGCCGGTGGCCAGACGCTGCGCCCGCCGGGGGCCCAGGGCATCGACAAAGCCCGTCGCGCTACCGGGTTGCCCGGGATCCAAGGCGACCGCGTCTTGGGAGCGTTTGAGCCACGGCAAAACCAACAGACAGGCCAACCCAAAAATACCATCCACCAGCATGGTGGTCGGGTAGCCCCAAGCCTCGATAGCGATACCCTGCCAGGTCGCGGAATACGAAATCGCCAGATTCATCAACGCCATGTAGGCAGTGAACTGGGTGGCTGCCACGGCAGGGTTGGTCACATCCATCATGATGGCCGAGCGGGTGCCATACATCAGCCCTTGCACAACCGAATAGGCCAGTGTTGCCACCCAGAAGGCTGTTACCAGCGCCGCCGGTACAACCGGGCGGTTTTCTGCATTCGCAGCCACCGGCATGATCCAGCCAAAACGGGAGAGCTCGTTCATCAGGTAGAACACCGGCAGACTCATCAGTGCCAGGTACACAAACAGCGTGCGCCTGCGGCCAAATTTGTCAGACAGGTAGCCGCCCAGTACACAAAAACCGGCATTCAGAATCGAGGACCAAACACCAAGGGCCGCCACCTGGTCATCGTCCATGCCCAACTCCACCGCCAGATTCGATTGCAAAGCCAAGCCCAGGCACATGGCCCCGGCTGGCAGCAGCGCAAACAGCAGGCCACCAAAGGCCCCGGGGCTGCCCAAAAACGAACGGAACGCGTCGACAGCGAACACACGCATCTCGCGCCCTGCCTGGGCGAGTTTGGAACCCACGACTGCGACACGTGCCGGGCCTGGGGCCTCTTTCATGGGCAGCACCACGAAGGCCGTTACGGCCAATATGCAACCGGCGACAAAAAAGAAGGTGGGCTGAAACCCGGTGACGCCGCTGAGAAACAATACGCCGCTGCCGCCCAACATGCTGCCAATCATGGCCCCGCCAAACATCATGCCGTTGGCCAGGCCGCGTTCGCTCTCCTGCAGCGTGCTGCAAGCCAAGGCATCAATGGCCACGTCCTGCATGGCACCAAACGTGTTGTGCACCAAGAGGATCATCGTGAACAGGCCCAGTTGCTGCGGCAAGTCCAGCATCACGGTAGACAGCAGCGTGAGTGCCATCATGACCTGGGTTCCCAGAATCCAGCCCCGGCGGCGGCCCCATCGGTCCGATGAAAAAACATCGACCAGAGGTCCGAAAGCCCACTTGAAGGCCCACGGCAAATAGAACGAGCCCACAAAGGCTCCGATTTCCGCTGGACCCACATCCAGACGGCGCAATCGGGTGGCCACGGCTGTCGCGGCAAAGCCCAAGGGAATGCCCTCAGTCAAATACAAAAGAAAAAAGGCGGTCAATCGACCGTTCTTGCTGGCCAGCAGATTGGGTAGTCGCATACAGGAAGTGCCCCTTGTTTTTCGCGGGATCATCGCACAGCGTGAGCCTCACCTTGCACCAACGCCCACAGGACGTGTTCGCGCACCAGCGCGCTGGGGTGACCCTCGTGTCGCAACAGCGCAGCGCGAACGTCTGCGCCCCCACGCAGCGCATTGCCCAAAGCCACCGCGATGTTGCGTTGCCAACGCTCGTATCCAATGCGCCGAATCGGGCTGCCCTCGGTGCGCGACAGAAACTCATCCTCGGTCCATTCGAACAACTGGATTAAGTGCTGCCCGCTGAGTCCTTCTCGCGGATCAAAGTCGGCCAGAGGGCTGCGCTGGGCAAATTTGTTCCACGGGCACACCAGTTGGCAGTCGTCGCAACCATAGACCCGGTTGCCGATTGCCACGCGAAACTCCATCGGTATCGGCCCCGCATGTTCGATGGTCAGGTAGGAGATGCAGCGCCGGGCATCCAGCCGCTGCGGCGCAACAATGGCCTGTGTCGGGCATACGTCGATACACGCATTGCAGGAACCACAATGTTCTTGCACCGCCGGGCTTGCAGGCAGCACAACGTCCACATAGATTTCGCCCAGAAAAAACATCGAACCGGCGTCCCGGTTCAGCAGCAATGTGTGTTTGCCGCGCCAACCCTGGCCGCTGCGTGCGGCCAGCTCGGCTTCCAGCACCGGCGCGGAATCGGTGAACACACGATGGCCAAACGGCCCGATGTCGGCCGCGATACGCTCACTGAGTTTCTGCAGACGGCCACGCAGCACCTTGTGGTAGTCCCGCCCCCGAGCGTAGACCGAAACAATGCCCTCGGAAGGACGATGCAATCGCTCCAATTCCAGCGTCGGCCAGCCATCGGGCGTGTTTTTCGGCAGGTAGTCCATGCGGGCGGTGATCACACTCACAGTGCCGGGCACCAGCTCGGCCGGGCGTGCGCGCTTGAGGCCGTGGTTGGCCATATAGGCCATGTCACCATGAAAACCCCGGGCCAACCAGGCGCTTAAGCCGGGCTCGGCTGACGATAAATCCACACCGGCCACGCCAATTTGGGAGAATCCAAGTTCCCGGGCCCAAGCCTGTATGCGAGAAACCAATAGGTTGTTATCGAATTGAGTGCTGTTGATCGTCACATCCCCATTGTAAAAACCCTGCACTGGCCCACTGAACACGCCACACAGGTGTTTGCCGAAGCACTGGCAGCACAGAACTCCCTCCACCATGCATTCATTGCGCTGCATGGCGATCTGGGTGCCGGAAAAACCACACTGGTGCGCCACTTGTTGCGTGCATTGGGCGTGGAAGGGCGCATCAAAAGCCCCACCTATGCTGTGGTTGAACCCTATGAATTGCCTGGACTGAACATCTGGCACTTCGATTTTTACCGCTTTGCCAACCCACGGGAATGGGAAGAAGCTGGATTCCGAGACATCTTTGCGAGCCCGGGGCTCAAGCTGACCGAGTGGCCTGAAAAAGCCGGCCCCCTGCTGCCAACGGCCGACTTGGACATCACACTCCACGCGCTCAGTGAGACCGCCCGTACGGCGACCCTGAGTGCCAACTCAAACGTTGGAGTCGCCATGCTGCGCGCCGCCACCGAGCAGGGGTCCACGCAGTGAAGCGACGCACCCTGTTGCAAACCGGCAGTGTGGTACTGGCCCTGGGACTGCAAGAACTGGCACACGGAGCGACGATTCTGACGGTACGCGTCTGGCCGGCGCACGACTATTCGCGCGTCACCATTGAGTCGGATGGCGCACTGGTGGCAACACCACACTTTGTGCCCATGCCACCTCGGCTTGCAGTCGACATTGAAGGTATCACCCTCAACCCGGCTCTAAAGGAGCTGGTGGCCAAGGTACGCGCCGATGACCCCAATATCGCTGGCATCCGCGTCGGCCAATTCAGCCCCGGCGTGGTGCGCCTGGTTCTCGACCTGAAGCTGCCCATCCGGCCGCAGGTGTTTTCATTAACGCCAGTGGCGGCCTACCAACACCGGCTGGTGCTCGACCTCTACCCTGCGCAGGAAACCGACCCACTGGAAGAACTGATTGCCCAGCGCTTGCAAGACAACTCTGCCAAGCCCAATCCGGCGCCTGCACCCTTGGCGGCAGCGTCTTCGGCGGCCAGCGCCAGCGCCGACCCGTTGGGCGAATTGATCGCGCAACAGGCCACCAAGCCCAGCCCACCGGATGTGGCCGGCCCATTGCCATCCACTACGAAATCGATAGCTGGTCAGGCAGAATCCACGAGGGCTGGAGGTCCAAATAGCACTAAGAAAGCTGCAAAAACGGATGCCCTACCCGCCACCACGATTGATCGGCTCATCATCATCGCCCTGGATCCGGGCCACGGCGGTGAAGACCCTGGCGCGGTCGGTCCAGGCGGTACACGGGAAAAAGATGTGGTACTGCGCTTGGCCCACCTTTTGCGAGACCGCATCAATGCCACCAGCGTCAATGGCAACGCCATGCGGGCCTACCTCACGCGTGATGGAGATTTTTTTGTACCACTGCAGGTGCGGGTGCAAAAAGCCCGGCGGGTTCAGGCCGATCTGTTTGTCAGCTTGCACGCCGACGCCTTCTTTACGCCAGACCCCCAAGGTGCCAGCGTGTTTGCGTTGAGCCAGGGCGGCGCGTCGAGCAGCGCCGCACGCTGGATGGCAGCCAAGGAAAACAAGGCCGATCTGGTCGGTGGTATCAATGTGCGAAGCAAGGATGCCACGGTGCAGCGGGCCTTGCTGGACATGAGCACCACGGCGCAGATCAATGACAGCCTCAAACTCGGCGGCACCCTGTTGGGTGAAATTGGCCGTGTGGGCAAGCTTCACAAACCCAAGGTCGAGCAGGCAGCTTTTGCCGTTCTGAAGGCACCCGACATTCCAAGCGTACTCGTGGAAGCCGCTTTTATCAGCAACCCCACGGAAGAGATCAAACTCAACAGCGAGGTCTTTCTAACGCGGCTGGCCGACGCCCTGATGCGCGGCATAGAACGTTACTTCTCCAAAAACCCACCACTGGCGCGCAACCGCAGCCGCAGTTGAGCTCCGTGCTCGGCAAAGATCAGGCCGAAATCTTGCGACGCGAGCGCCAGGCACCCCAAAGAACAACCAGACCCGGAATCAGAATCATGGCCCAAATGATTTTGTCCAGGTTCTGCTTGACCCAGGGGAAGCTGCCCAGAAAATAACCCGCAGTACAGATGCCCAGCACCCAGAACACAGCGCCCACCACGTTGAAGAACGTGAACTTGGCACGGTTCATCTCTGCCACACCGCCCACAAAGGGCACAAAGGTGCGCAGGAACGGCATGAACCGTGCAGCAATGATGGTGAAGCCGCCGTAGGTTTCGTAAAAGTTGTGCGCCTTGTCAAACGCCGCCTTGTTGAAGAAGCGGGACTGCTCCCAATGAAACACCTTTGGCCCGAAGTAGCGGCCAATTGAGTAGTTGCACTGGTCACCGAGAATTGCGGCCACCACTAGCACACTGACTACAGCAGGAAAGCTCATCAGGCCCGCCCCGCACATGGCGCCCACCACAAACAGCAGCGAGTCACCCGGCAAGAATGGCATGACCACCACACCTGTTTCCACAAAAATGATCAAGAACAACAGGGCGTACACCCAGGCCCCGTAGTTCTGGACAAATGCTTCGAGGTATCTGTCCACGTGCAGGATGAAGTCGATCAAAAAGGTGATGATTTCCATGGGTGCTGAATGTGAGGGACCAATGCGCGCCAGCCGTAAAAAAGCCCCAAGTGAATCAATCACTTAGGGCTCAATACTTGGCGGAGTGGACGGGACTCGAACCCGCGACCCCCGGCGTGACAGGCCGGTATTCTAACCAACTGAACTACCACTCCTGGTAGCGGTAACCATTCGCTCTTTCGAGCCAAGTCGCCGGCCCTTGCGGACTGGCTGTTACCAACTTGCGCTTCGATCATCTTGCGATGAATCTTGGCGACCCCACGGGGATTCGAACCCCGGTACCTACCGTGAAAGGGTAGTGTCCTAGGCCTCTAGACGATGGGGTCAAAACCTTGGACTGATCCGCTCTCGAAAACTTTGGTGGAGGTAAGCGGGATCGAACCGCTGACCTCTTGCATGCCATGCAAGCGCTCTCCCAGCTGAGCTATACCCCCTGATACCCTACGATCACTGTCAAATTACTTTGAAGCAACCTGAGAAAGCTTTTGACAGCAATCTCAATTTCCGAGCCTCAAATTATAGCCTTAGAAATCAGGCTTTCGCAAGTCTGCCAATGACTTTTTCTCGACCGCAGATTTCCAGCACCGAATCCAGCGACGGCGTTTGTGCCGTGCCCATCACCAAAACCCGCACCGGCATCGCCAGTTGGGGCATTTTTATTGCGTGGGCCGCCAGCACCTCCTTGATTGCCGCTGCGATTGCTGCCTTGTCCCACGTACATACTTCCAACTTGGCAGCCAACAGGGCAATTGCCGGGCGCACCGCGTCGGTCACGTGTTGTGCATGCTCTGTCGCGTCCGGGGTCACGTCGCCATAAAACTTGGCGGCCCAGGTGGCCAACGCAACGGTGGTGTCGCAACGGTCCTTGAGCAAGGCACAGACCTGCGGCAGATGGGTGGCGATGGTTTCTGCCTCCAACGGGATGCCCAGCTTGACCAACTGCAGCGCGACCAGGTTCGCCAGGCGCGTGTTGTCCGCTAGTCTGATGTAATGGGCGTTGACCCACAACAGCTTGACCGGATCCCATTGCGCGGGGCTCTTGTTCAGGTGGGTGCCGTCAAACCACGCCACCAATTGCTCGCTGCTGAACAACTCTTCGTCACCATGGCTCCAGCCCAGCCGTGCCAGGTAGTTGAGCATGGCTTCCGGCAGGTAACCGCCCTCTTCGTACGCCGTCACACTAACGGCGCCACGGCGCTTGGACAGCTTCTGCCCATCGTCACCCAAAATCACCGGACAATGGCCGAAATGCGGCAGCGGCGCACCCAACGCATTGAAGATATTGATCTGCCACGGGGTGTTGTTGATGTGCTCATCACCACGAAACACATGGCTGATTTCCATGTCCCAATCGTCCACCACCACCGCGAAGTTGTACGTAGGCACACCATCGGTGCGCGCGATGATCAGGTCGTCAATCTCGTGGTTGCTGATGGTGATGGGGCCCTTGACCAGATCGTCCCAGGTGACATCGCCATCCGGCGGGTTACAAAAGCGAACGACAGGTTGCACACCAGCGGGAATGGCGGGCAGAGTCTTGCCCGGTGCGGGGCGCCAGCGACCGTCGTACAAGGTCTTTTCCCCCTTGGCACGCTTAGCTTCACGCGTGGCCTCCAGCTCTTCGGGTGTGCTGTAGCAATGGTAGGCCTTGCCCTCGGCAATCATCTGATCTATCACTGCCTTGTAGCGGTCCAGGCGCTGCATCTGGTAGATCGGGCCTTCGTCGTAGTCCAGCCCCAGCCAGCGCATGGATTCCAGGATCTGGTCCACCGAATCCTGCGTGGAGCGTGCCACATCGGTGTCTTCAATACGCAGCACAAACTCGCCACCAAAGTGGCGGGCATAGGCCCAGGAATACAAGGCCGTGCGGGCCGTGCCCAGGTGCAGAAAACCGGTGGGCGATGGTGCGATGCGGGTGCGAATTTTTCGTGATGTCATGTCAGGGTATCCAGGCCGCGCAAGAGGTCGGTCTTTATGTCTTCCATATGTTCCAGGCCCACGGCCACGCGGATCAGCCCCTGGCCAATGCCGGCCGCCTGACGCTGCGCCTCGGTCATGCGGCCGTGTGAGGTGCTGGCCGGGTGAGCGGCCATGGTCTTGGTGTCACCCAGATTGGTGGCCAGGGAGATGACCTGCATGGCGTCCAGCACGTGGAAGGCCCGCTGGCGTGCAGCCTCGGGGTCGCTGGCCTTGACGGCGAACGACAGCACCGCACCACCAAGCCCACCCTGCTGCGCCATGGCCAGGCGATGCTGGGGATGGCTCTCCAAGCCCGGATAAAAAACGCGGTCCACGGTGGGGTGGTTTTCCAACCACTCACCCAAGGCCAGCGCCTGGGCCGACTGGGCGCGCATACGAATGCCCAGAGTCTCCAGCCCCTTAAGTACCACCCACGCATTGAACGGCGCCAGGGTCATGCCGCCACTTTTGAGCACGGGCAAAAATTTCTCGGTGACCATCTGTTGACTGGCACACAAGGCGCCCGCCATGACACGGCCCTGGCCATCCAGAAACTTGGTGCCCGAATGCATGATGATGTCGGCACCCAGCTCCACCGGCCGCTGCAGTGCGGGGGTGGCAAAACAGTTGTCCACTGCCAGCAAAGCACCGGCCGTGTGCGCAATGTCCGCCAGGGCTGCGATGTCACACACTTCGGTCAGCGGGTTGGTCGGTGTCTCGGCAAACAACAATTTGGTGTTCGGACGCACGGCCGCGCGCCACGCATCCACATCGGTCTGCGACACAAAGCTGGACAACACACCAAACTTGGCCAGGTCCGAGCCGATGAGCTTGATGGTGGATCCGAACATGGACTGCGAGCACACCACATGGTCGCCGGATTGCAGCAAGCCCATGCACATCATCAGTATGGCGGACATGCCGGACGCCGTGGACATGGCGGCTTCGGTGCCTTCCATGCTCGCCAAGCGCTGCTCAAAACTGCTCACCGTAGGATTGCCATAGCGACCGTACGTAAAACCATCCTCATCGCCGGCAAAGCGGCGCGCCGCGGCCTCCGCCGTGGGCTGCACATAACCACTGGTCAGGTACAGCGCCTCGGAGTTTTCGCCGTACTGGCTACGATCAACGGCCGCACGAATGGCCAGCGTATCCGGATCCAGGCCCTCGGGTAATGTCTTGTGTGTCATGACAATGCTTCTCTTCAAACCTCAGGGTTGGGCAACGCCAACCGGGAAGTGTCCTCCTGGTTCTCTTCCCCACCAACACGGCTGGCGTTCAGACGGTCGATGTCGTCTGAGGTGATGTCACCGGTGACGTACACGCCGTCAAAACACGAGGCATCAAAGCCTTTGATCCTGGAATTGAGGGAACCGATGGCCTTCTTCATGGCGTCCACATCCTGGTAGATCAGCGCATCGCAACCAATGATCTGGCGGATTTCTTCCACCGAGCGGTTGTGCGCCACCAGCTCGCTGCTGGTGGGCATGTCGATGCCATACACATTGGGGTAACGCACCGGCGGCGCGGCGCTGGCCAGGTAGACCTTGCGCGCACCGGCGTCACGCGCCATTTGCACGATCTCTTTGGAAGTGGTGCCGCGCACGATGGAGTCGTCCACCAGCAGCACATTGCGGCCCTTGAATTCGCTGGCAATGGCGTTGAGTTTTTGGCGCACCGATTTCTTGCGCACCGACTGGCCCGGCATGATAAAGGTACGACCGACATAGCGGTTCTTCACAAAACCTTCGCGGTACGGCAGACCCAGCAACTGGGCCAGTTGCGCGGCACTGGGCCGGCTGGACTCGGGGATAGGGATGACCACATCAATCTCGTTGGGCGGCACGGTGGAAATCACACGTTTGGCCAGGGTCTCGCCCAGGTTCAAGCGTGCCTGGTAGACCGAGATGTTGTCCATAACCGAGTCCGGACGGGCCAGGTAGACAAATTCAAAAATGCAGGGGTTGAGCTGCGGGTTGTCGGCGCACTGCTGTGCGTGGATCGTGCCGTCCAGTGCGATGAAGACGGCTTCGCCCGGGTCCACATTGCGCTCGAACTGGTAACCCGTGCCTTCCAGCGCCACCGACTCGCTGGCCAACAGCGTGCTGCCTTCGCTGTTGCCCATGCACAGCGGGCGGATGCCAAATGGATCGCGAAACGCCAGCACGCCGTGCCCGGCAATCAGCGCGATGACCGCGTACGAACCCTTGACGCGCTTGTGCACATTGCGCACGGCGGCAAACAGGTCTTGCGGCTGCAGCGGCAAGCCGCGCGTGTGGCGCTCAATTTCGTGCGCCAGCACGTTGAGCAAGACCTCGGAATCGCTCTCGGTGTTGATGTGGCGGTGGTCTGTGTTGAACAGCTCGGCCTTCAGCGCGTGGGCGTTGGTCAAATTGCCGTTGTGCACCAGCACGATGCCAAACGGTGCGTTGACGTAGAAGGGCTGGGCCTCTTCCTCGCTGAAGGCGTTGCCGGCGGTGGGGTAACGCACCTGGCCCAGGCCGCAGTTGCCGGGCAGCGAGCGCATGTTGCGGGTGCGAAACACGTCACGCACCATGCCCTTGGCCTTGTGCATGAAGAACTTGCGCTCTTGCTGCGTCACGATGCCGGCCGCATCCTGGCCGCGATGCTGCAACAGCAGCAAGGCGTCATAGATCAGTTGGTTCACCGGTGCATTGCTGACTACGCCAACTATTCCGCACATAGTTTGTTTCTCATTTAGGGTAAGTACTTTCCAAAATCTTCCGGCAGCACGGGTTTCAAGCCATGCAAAACAACGGCCGCAATACCTGCACCCGTGGATTCCTGCCACCACGGACTCTTAACCATGGGCGTCATACCCGCCACGACTGTCAAGGCCAACAAGATGACCACTGCGCGCACCACGCCAAACGCCGCGCCCAGTACCCTATCCACCGGGCGCAAGCCCACAGCTGCAACCAGCTTGCGGATCAGGAAGGCCAACAGACCACCGGCAAACAAAGACGCCACAAACACAGCGACAAATCCAACGGCATATCGCACCACTTCGGACGCACCCGCCAGTGGCAGCCACTGTGCCACGTCGGGCGCAAACCACTGCGCCAGCACGAAGGCGGCAATCCAGTTGGCCACCGACAACAATTCATACACCAGACCGCGCCAGGCCCCTACGACCAGCGAGACCACCAACACCGCCACAAAAATCCAGTCCAGAACGGGCATGGCCTCGGTGTGCTGTTACAGCTCCAAAATGGCCGCCGGCAGGTCCAGCTTGCGAATTTTTTCAGCCGCCTTGTCGGCTTCGGACTTGGACTCAAACGGCCCCACCCGCACCCGAATACGCGTTCCATCCTTGGGCTGAATTACATGGGTGTATGTCTTCATTCCAGCCCGCTCCAGTTTATTGCGGGTTTCCTGGGCCTTGACGGCATCCGCAAAGGCTCCGATCTGCACCACAAAGCGACCACTGGCTCCCAGTGCCGCCGGTGCAGATGCTGGCGGAGCGACCACTTTGCCCTCCAGCAGGGCCTGTGCCTTGGCACCATCATCCGTTCGGATCAGGGGTTTTTCTACCGGCTTTGCCGCAGGTTTTTCGGTGGCCTTGGCTTCGGGCTTGCTTTCCAGTTTGCTCGCTGGCTTGGGATCCGTCTTGGCTTCAGCCTTCGGGGTGGCTGTCGCAACCGATGCTGGCGTCACTGGCGCTACCGAAACGGGCTTTCCTGCATCGGACTCGGTCACCACCACCGCCTCCGCCGTCTTGGCCTTGGAGGGGGTTGCCAGTGGTTTGACGCTATTTTTGTCCGGGATTTCGATGGGGATGTCCACCGAAATGGGCCGCGGCTGGCTGTCAAACACCAACGGGAAGCCGATCACACCTAACAACACCAGCACCGAGGCACCAATCAGGCGGTGGCGGGCGCGGGTGCGCATAACCTCTATGCTTTCAGGCGGCGGAGCGGGGGTGGGATGCTCGTCGCCACCTTTGCGAAATTTGAAAAAGGCCATGGATAAGCTGGGTCAGGAGTTCAGGTGCTTGGCGTGCAAACGGGGCACGCCTTGGGCGAGTACGCCGCCCACGGTGAGGAACGATCCGAAGACCACGATTCTATCAGCGGGGTCTGCCGCCGCTATGGCTGCTTGCAGCGCTTGCATGGGCTCGGCAAAGGTGGAGCCCTGGACGTCTTTGCGGCTGTTGAGGGACTGCCATTGGGCCATCAAGGCCGTGGCTTTGGCGGCCCGCGGCAGCGGCAAATCGGTGAAATACCAGCGGTCCAGCAAAGGCAGCAGTTTGGTCAGCATGCTGGCCAGGTCTTTGTCGGCCATGGCACCAAACACGGCGTGTGTGGTCGGAAAATACCCCATGGCATCCAGATTGGCCGCCAGAGCCGCCACCGAATGGGGGTTGTGGGCCACATCCAGCACCAGCGTGGGCTGGCCGGGAATGATCTGGAAGCGACCTGGCAGCTCCACAAAGGCCAGGCCATTGCGCACGGCCTGGGCCGTGACGGGCAGGCGTTCGCGAAGTGCTGTCAGCGCGGCCAACACGCCGGCGGCATTGACCAACTGGTTAGCGCCGCGCAACGCCGGGTAGGCCAGGCCGCTGTAACGCCGCCCGCGCCCGGCCCAGCCCCATTGCTGTTTGTCGCCGGATACATTGAAGTCTTCACCTACGCGCCACAGGTCGGCACCCATTTCGAGCGCATGGTCCAGCACACTTTGTGGCGGCACGGGGTCGCTGACGATGACGGGGCGGCCGGTGCGCATGATGCCGGCCTTCTCACGGCCAATACTTTCACGGTCCGGGCCTAGGATCTCCATGTGGTCGAGGTCGATGCTGGTGATGATGGCGCAGTCGGCGTCGATGATGTTGGTGGAATCCAGCCGGCCGCCCAGGCCGACTTCCAGAACGACAACGTCCAGGTTGCTGCGCACCATGACCTCGAAGATGGCGAGCATCGAGAACTCGAAGTAGCTCAGCGAAATCACCTCATCATTTAGCGTTCTAGCCCTCTCCACTGCTGCAAAGCCTGCTACCAAGTTCATAGCATCCACCGACTGGCCCTGCAAGCGCAGGCGCTCTTCAAAGTGCACCAGGTGGGGCGAGGTGAAGACGCCGGTGCGGTAGCCGGCCTGGCCCAGAATGCACTCCAGCATGGCGCAGGTGGAGCCTTTGCCGTTGGTGCCGGCCACGGTGATGACGGGGCAGTCGAAGCGGATGTCCATGCGCTGGGCGACGGTGCGCACGCGCTCCAGGCCCATGTCGATGGCGGTGGGGTGCAGGCGCTCGCAGTGGGCTAACCAGGCTTCTAGGGTGTTGGGGTTTTCCATACTGTTGGGGATTGTCGCCGACCCGTTTGGACCCGGCGGCTTGTGGGCTATCTCTGGATCAGGTGGGCCGGACGTTTTGCTCCGTGTCCCCCGCCCGTTGCGCGGGCTCCTCCTTTACCTGCGCAAAACGCCCGGCTCACCTGATCCTCCATCGCTGCTGGCACGCGTACAGAAGCAATTCAGGGTACCAAGACATGAGACACGACGCCATTTCGCAGCAGAAGGGGTGGGGTGGACGCCAAAATGAGGTCAAGGAGGAGCCCGGTACGGGCGGGGGACACGAACGGCGGCGTTCACACCAGCCCTTCTGCGGGCTCAGAAGAGGTCGTCCGTGCGCAAGGCCCCGGAAATTGCTCCTAAAAAAGTAGCTACCTACGCAATCCGCACGAGGGCTACAGCCCGTTTTGGCTTAAGAAAAGTGCAGCCCCGACACCCGAACCCACGGCATGCACCAGCCGCCAGTGTCGATGCGCTCGGTGCTGACGGCCACCACGTCGCGCAGCATCTGGGCCACGTTGCCGTTGATCATGGTCTCGGACAACGCTGTACCCACCAAGCCGCCGTCGATGGCAAAGCTGTTTTTGATGATGCCGGAGAAGTCGCCATTGGCCGCCGGGTTGCCCATGGACAGGCGCCCCACGACCGCGCCGCGTGGCACGCCGCGCAGGATGTCGGCCAGCGGTGTGGTTCCTGCCGCCAGCTCCCAGCCGCCGCTGGCGGTGGGCACATGGGGCAGGCCGGTCTTGCGGCTGCCATAAAGACTGGGGATCAGCGTTTGCAAACGCCCGGCTTGCAGCAATTGCAGCGGTGGAGCCACAAAGGCGTCGCCCGACAGCGCGGCGATGCCGGGTGCGTCGAAGCGGCTGGACAGGTTCAGCAGAGGTGACGCAACCACCTCCCCCACTTTGTCGCGGTACATGGAGCTGCCCGAGATCAGCGCCATATCACTTACCTGGCCCTGCAGCCAGCCCAGCAAGGTGGCCACGGCCATGGGTGTCAGTACCACGTCGCCGACAAACTTGCCACCAAAACACTCCGCCACACCCTGGGTGACGACCGAGCGGGTCAGCTCGCGCATCATGTCGGCGATACCAAAGCGGCTGCTGGCGGGGGCGGCGCCCAGGTCTTCGGTCTCACCGCCGGTGTAGTTGAAGGAGCTGGTGCGCACCTGGCCATCCGGCCCGGGGCCGCGCGCCGTGCCGAACACGCTGACGCCGTACCAGCCCAGCGTGCTTTGCAGATGGCTGCCGCCGCTGGTCAGCATTTGGGTGTCGGCGCGGGTGTGGCTGACCGCACCCTCTTCGATGTTCATCGTGGGCGTGGCTTTGGTGCGGAAATCCAGGATGTTGTGCGCTGCGTCGGCTAGCGCAGTCAGATCCGCCTCCAGCGGCCCGCGGGTGATGGCGGTGTGCTGGCCGCTGGATACGGCGTGGGCCGTGTCTTGCGGTGCGGCGGCGGCATCACCGCGTAATGCACGGGCGGCGGCGGTCAGGCTCTCTGGCGACAAATCGGACAAATCGGTGCTGGCCTTGCGGCCGTCCCAGATGCCGACCAGGCTGAGCTTATGGCTCTGCGTGCTGCGCAGCAGGCTGGGTTCGCTGTGGGTGATATTGAGTTCGGTCAGCGCACTGGTGCTGACGGTGGCTTGAGAGGCATCGGCGCCTTCGTTTTTCAGCGCGGCCAGGGCTTGTTCGGCAATGTGTTGCAAGTTCATGTACGGGTCTTTCTTTGAACGGATGGTGGTGGGTTTACTGGCCACCCATGTGCGCACGTGCGCGCAGCGCTGGGCCGCCCATGGACACAACCATCACCTGCTTTTTGCCGCAGTAGCCGCCGGCGTCCCAATGCATGTCGTCCGAGACAGCATCCACACTTTGCAGCACCTTGATGGCCGAGCCGGACACCGTGGTGTCGCGGATGGAAGATCCCAGCTTGCCGTTCTTGATCTCATAGGCCAGCGTCACACTGAACATGAATTCGGTGGTGCTGTCGGCCTGGCCGTTGCCGGTCTTGACCAGCAGGTAGCCATCGTCCACACCTTCCACCATGGCATCCAGTTTGGACGTGCCCGGCAGGATGACGGTGTTGCGCATGCGCACCAGCGGCTCGTCGCCGGGGGCGTAGGCACGTGCGCTGCCAGTGGAAGCCTGGCCCAGGCGCTCGGCGGTCTCGCGGCTGTGCATGAAGCCGCTGAGAATGCCTTTATCGATCAGCACCGCGTCGCGCGCGGGTGTGCCTTCGTCGTCCACATACACCGGCATCAGCGCCTCCCGGCCCTGCCAGGTGTGGGCGATGTCGACCATGCTGACCAGCTCACTGGCCACGCGTTGGCCCAACAGGTTGGCGGTGACCGCACCGCCCAGCACGATGTCGCCTTCGCAGGGGTGGCCCATGGCCTCGTGCGCGAGCATGCCGGCCAGCGCAGGTGCCAGCACCACGGTCTGCATGCCGCCGCGGGCCGGCACAGCGTGGCGCTTGGCCTGCAGGTGCTGGTAGAGCTGGTCGATCTGCGGGGCCAGATGCTCGGGCGACAGATCGCCATCGGCCGCGCTGCCCTTCCACGAGATCGGGTGGCTCAGTTCAATCGGGCTGCCATCGTCGGCATTGCTCATCAGCGTGACGTAACACAGCGCACGCTGGATGCTGGACAGCGAATCGCCGCCGCGGCTGGTGGTCAGCCACTTGCTGTGGTGTTCGTCGGCCAGCAAAAAGCGAGTGCTGCGCACGTCGGGGTAACGCTGCTTGCAAAAGCTGTGCAGGGCCTGCAGGCGCTCATTGCTTTCGGCGGGGGTCAGCTCGGCTTTGCCATGGAAGCGGTGTTCACCCACATAACTTTCACCCGACAGCGCCAGAGCGGAGCGTGTGCCGAAGCGGCCCATGGCTTGGGCGTTGCTGCGCGCCTGTTGCACGACCTGTGCGATTTGGTTGGGCCCGCCAGCGCCGGGCACGGCCGAGAAGCCCCAATAACCGCCATGGTGGGCGCGGGCGCTAACACCGGCCTCGGTACTGCGCAGGTTGGTGGTCAGGTTGCCGTCCACCATCAGCATGCGCATCTTGCGCAGCTCGTGGCGGCGGGTTTCCAAATAGTCGGTAGCGGCGGTAGCCATTGATCCGGTCTGGGGCATGGGTGTCTCCCGTGTGTGGTGAAGGGGCATTCTAGGCAGGCTCACCCCAATGGGCATTGGCCAGACGCCAAGCAAGGAAAATCACTATCACTTTCATAGCGAATGAGGCAATAGTGACGAGGGCTATCTGTCATTTCCTCTTGGACAAACATGGCAGAATCACTCCATGATCATCCTCTTCGGCATACAAAATTGCGACACCGTCAAGAAAGCCCGCGCCTGGCTAACGGACCATGGTGTCGACTACACGTTTCACGATTTCAAGAAACAGGGCGTGCCTGAAGCCGAGCTCGACCACTGGCTGCAAGCGGTGGGCTGGGAAACCCTGGTCAACCGCAAGGGCACGATGTGGCGCAGCCTGGACGATGCTGCCAAAGCCGCCGTGGTGGACGCCGCCAGTGCCCGCGCACTGGTGCTGACCCAAGCCAGCGTCATCAAGCGCCCGGTGGTGGAGTGGGCAGACGGCAAAGTGACAGTGGGCTTCAAGCCCGATGCCTTTGCCGCGCGGTTGGCCTGATACCAGTACGGCAATAAGGCACCCCTCGCACTTCGGGAGATTCCATGAACTGGCTTATTCTTTTTGTCGCCGGTCTGTTTGAGGTGGCCTGGGCGATTGGCTTGAAGTACACCGACGGCTTTACCCGGCTGTGGCCGTCGGTTGGCACCGTCTTGGCCATGGTGGCCAGCGTGGTGTTGCTGGGCATTGCCATGAAAACCCTGCCGGTCGGCACCGCCTACGCCGTGTGGGTGGGCATAGGCGCTGTGGGCACGGCCGTTTTGGGCATTGTGCTGTTGGGCGACGCTGCCAACGCCGGGCGCATCGTCAGCCTGGCGCTGATCGTGGCGGGTGTGGTGGGCCTTAAACTCGCCACACCGGCCTGAGGCAACACGCCCCCACGCTCCACCGCTGCGCGGGTCGCTGCCCCCCGAGGGGGCTAATTCACCTTGGACGGCCCGGCGGTGAATTCAGAGCCCCCACGCTCCGCCGCTGCGCGGGTCGCTGCCCCCCGAGGGCGCTATTTAGCGGGCTCTGCGGCGGGTTTGGTCAGCGCCTGGGTCTCCAGCGCGCATTCTTCCGCAGTTGCCGCACTGGTCCCCGCCTTGCGAGCGGCTTCCACCTCGGCACGGGCCAAGGCCAGCTGCTCGGTAAACGTCGCATTGCCGTGCAACTGCGCCACCACGGCGGAGGCCACCAATTGGCCCGCATCCACATCACTTTGCCAGTGCACGCCACACACCGCGCGGCTCTGGCCAAAAGCCTTGGCCCGTTGCGCCAGCGCGTTGCTGCGCTCGGGCGCGATTTCGGACAACACCAAACCCCAAGCCCAGCCCAGCGCGGAGTGGCCCGACGGGTACGAGCCATCCTTGCGCAGGGATGCCTCATCTTTCGGTGTGCAGATCGCGTCGTTGCCAGCCATGAAGGGGCGCTGGCGTTTGTAGAAGTCCTTGGCCTTGTAGGTAGCCAGGCCAGCGTCGGCCAGCGTGCGGCGCATCAGCATGTTCAGGTGCGGCGTGGCCTCGGCGCTGATGGTGATGCCTAAAGCGCACTGGAAAGCCTGTGGCGCTTTAGGGAAGGCCAGCACGGAATCTTTTTCAGCCTGCAGCCAGCGCGGACTGTCCTTTAGCGTGCGGGAGAGCTGGAACACCGCATCGTCTGCCGCATGTGCGGGCGAGCCCGCTGCGGGCGGCGGGGGCAGCAGCGCCAGGCTGTCCACCCAGGTTCCAGACGGCAAGTAACCCTCCACAAAACCCGGGCGGAGTTGTTTGAGCAGGTTGGGGTCGGTGGGGGGTGCCGCCTGTACGGCATGGCTGGCCATCAACGCGGCGCAGACGATGGCGGTGATTCGCAGGCCGGTGGTGTGAATAGTGGGGGTTGGTGTTGGCACGATTCGGGTCTCCTAAAAATAGTTATTTGTGCACATTTTGGGGGTGGCATACCGAGTTTGTTTGTCACAACAAAGACAACGGCGCGCCAATACTGACGCCAAAAGTGATTCGCCTAAAATCGCAGGCTGACCCGACTTGGCGCGCACCTGTTGTACGCGCCACCACTTCTCTCCAAGACCAAAGCATCCAACACCATGACCACGACCACCCAGATCCCCAATGTCACTGTTACCACCCAGGCCAATGTGTACTTTGATGGCAAGTGTGTCAGCCACGGCATCACCTTTGCGGACGGCACCAAGAAGTCGGTCGGCGTGATCCTGCCGTCCACTTTGACCTTTAACACCGGTGCGCCCGAGATCATGGAATGCGTGGCCGGCAGCTGCGAATACAAACTTGCCGGAACCGACACGTGGGTGAAGTCCAGCACCGGTGAGCAATTCAGCGTGCCGGGCAACGCCAAGTTCGACATTCGGGTGACCGAGGCTTACCACTACATCTGCCACTTCGGTTGAACCTGGGCAGCGACCCAGCTCAGAGGCGCTACATTTTTAATAGCTGCTCACGCATATTCTGCGAGGGCTAGAGGCCAATTATGTCAAACACTATTCTACAAAACACTCCCGTCGGCCAAAAGGTCGGCATCGCCTTCTCCGGTGGCCTGGACACCAGTGCCGCCCTGCACTGGATGAAGCTCAAGGGCGCCCTGCCCTACGCCTACACCGCCAACCTGGGCCAACCGGACGAGGCCGACTACGACGAAATCCCGCGCAAGGCCATGGAATACGGCGCTGAAAAAGCCCGCCTGGTCGATTGCCGCCCCCAACTGGCGTCCGAAGGCATTGCCGCGCTGCAAAGCGGCGCCTTCCACATCACCACTGCGGGCCAGACCTACTTCAACACCACGCCGCTGGGCCGCGCCGTGACCGGCACCATGCTGGTCAGCGCGATGAAGCAGGACGATGTCAACATCTGGGGCGATGGCAGCACCTTCAAGGGCAACGACATCGAGCGCTTCTACCGCTATGGCCTGCTGACCAACCCCGCGCTCAAGATCTACAAGCCTTGGCTGGACCAGGCCTTTATCGACGAACTGGGTGGCCGCGCCGAGATGAGCGCCTTCATGACGGCGCACGGCTTTGGCTACAAGATGTCGGCCGAAAAGGCCTACAGCACCGACAGCAACATGCTGGGCGCCACGCACGAGGCCAAGGACCTGGAGTTTTTGAACAGCGGCATCAGGATCGTCAACCCGATCATGGGCGTGCCGTTCTGGCGCGACGACTGCGTCGTCAAGGCCGAAGAGGTATCGGTGCGCTTTGAAGAAGGCCGCCCCGTCGCCCTGAACGGTGTCGAGTATCCCGACCTGGTGACGCTGATTCTGGAAGCCAACCGCATCGGCGGCCGCCACGGCCTGGGCATGAGTGACCAGATCGAAAACCGCATCATCGAAGCCAAGAGCCGCGGCATTTATGAAGCCCCCGGCCTGGCGCTGCTGTTCATCGCCTACGAGCGTTTGGTCACCGGCATCCACAACGAAGACACGATTGAGCAATACCGCGACAACGGCCGCAAACTGGGCCGCCTGCTGTACCAGGGCCGCTGGTTCGACAGCCAGGCCATCATGCTGCGCGAAACCGCCCAGCGCTGGATCGCCAGCGCCATCACCGGCACCGTGACGGTGGAGCTGCGCCGGGGCAATGACTACTCGCTGCTCAACACCGAGTCACCCAACCTAACCTACGCGCCCGAGCGCTTGAGCATGGAGAAGGTGGAGGATGCGCCGTTTTCGCCGCTGGATC
This sequence comes from Candidatus Aalborgicola danicus, assembly GCA_016703945.1. GTDB lineage: Bacteria > Pseudomonadota > Gammaproteobacteria > Burkholderiales > Burkholderiaceae_C > Allorhodoferax > Allorhodoferax danicus. The sequence goes on along the minus strand of JADJBC010000044.1, from coordinate 395,305 downwards.
GGATTGGGCAGTTGACCATGCGTAATCTGGACATCACCGATACGCGGGCCAAGCTGCAGGTTTATTCCAACGCCGGGCTGCTGGAGTTGGGCAAGGGGGATGACTTTTTGAAGTTAGGGAAGTAAGCCGACACGCCCCGGCCCTAAGACAAAGCCCGCGAAAGCGGGCTTTGTTGATTCAGCTCATCCCACCTTTGACCGGGATTTCAGCCTTCATAGGCCACGCGAATCTATCAAGTACCCAGCAAGTACCCGCAGATCCTCAAGCTATTGATTCATATAGACTTTTTTCGGCAACTCAGGGCGATTGCCTGATTGCATCAATCACCCAGCAAGCAAATTCAGGCCCAGTGCGGCAGATAACGCCGGGTCTTGGGTGGCGCGTTGGGGTCCTGCAAGCGGATAACACCGGCCCCCAGTGCCTCTTTGATCAGCCGCGAAGCGGTGGCACTATTCTTGGCGTCAATGCCAAAGCGCTCCCGCAGAGTCGTGTTGGTCATGAACTCGCGCTCTACGTAGCGCAAGCAGGCATGCAAATACACCGCCCTTACACGGTCGCCCTGTTCCATTTTCGTTAAGGCACGCGGTGCAAACAATGTGCTGCGCGTGGAGTCACCCGTAACTTCAAAAGCCGGCGCCGGTAATTGAAAAAACTCGGTTTGAAACACCACCTTATCCACCCCGCTGCCACGCTCTTCGCAAATGCCCATGCGCCGCATTAGCGAAGCCAGCCGCTCATTGCGCGACCTGGGCGGGCTGTCGAGCATGCGCGAGGGATCGACCAAGGGCACGCCAGGGTTGGTGATCTCCATGCGGTCGTCAAAAATCTCCACCATCGGCCCGCTTCCACTGACCGATAAGTCTTGGTGAATCAGCGCATTGGCTACCAACTCCCGAATCGCCAACTCGGGGTACACCGGCACCGCCTTGCGCAAGGCCCGGCCAATCACCTCATTCACCGGCAGCAAATTGTTAATGAAGCCCACCAAGCCCTCAAAACCACAGGCGTAGCCTTTGGCACCCATTTGCTCGCGCAGGGTCTCTACCCGGCCCTTGCCTTTGTAAACCACCACCCGCACCGCTTTGCGCTGCAAACGGCCAAAGTCAGACAACTGCTTGGCCAACAAAATGGCTCCCACATTCAGCACATTCCAATGCCCACCGCCCGCCGCTTCAATCAAACGGTCGGCTGCCAGCGCTTCCAAAATGGCACTGTGCCCATCGGGCAAAGCACGCCCGACCAAATCAAAATAACTGGGGTAGTCCAGTAGCCTCAAAACCTCGTCTCCGGTCTGCTTTTCGGCGGCTGGCAATCGCTCAAAAGGTGTGGCATCCAACGCCCGCCAAAGCGCACGCTCTTTCTCGGGGAAGTCCTTCAAGCGCTTTTTGTACGAGCCCACCCGAATGAACTCAGACCCGGCAAACTGCACCGGATGCCGTGTCGCGCAGTCAATCTCCAGCAGCACAAGCCTTTTGCCATTCACCTCCATCGGAATAAACTGAAAACCCAGCTTGGGCGTGAGCTGGCGCAACAGCCAGCTCTCCAGCTCCTCATTGCCCACACGCTTGCTGAACGGGTCAAACGACGTGCCCAGCAATTCATGGGTAGCGTCCTCTACACCCCACAGCAGGTAGGCATGGGCTTTGCCGTCAAGGGCGCAAGCATTGGCCAAGGCAGAAATGTATTCCCCAATTTCCTGTGGCTCAGCATTGTTGAGTTTGAACTCTACCCAGCCCGCTTCATGCGGCATGGCGCACAGCTCATGCACCAGGCTGGCCCAGTACTGCACATCACGCATGGGGTTTTTCTTTCGATTTACGGTTGCGCAGCGCACGCACAGGTGCATCTATGGACCCGCCGGGCGTTTTACCGGTGGAATATTCGCTAGCGGTGAGTTGGATGTCGCTCATGGCAGATCACAACGTAACAAACGTTCGGTGGAAGGCGCGCCGCGCAGTTCCAGGCGAAGCCATGGTTGTTTTTGGAACTCCGTCGGAGGTTGCTTGGTCGTGGTGACGATGTACTGAAAGACAGAACGATCTCGCCCCCCAAAGCACCCACCATGCCAAAAAAAGCGGTGGTACCTTACTGGAGTTGGGCAAGGGGGATAACTTTTTGAAGCTGGGTAAGTAAGCCTCGGTTGAAGCCCCAAAGACAAAGCCCGCCAAGTGGAAGCTTGGCGGGCTTTGGGTGACTGCCTCGCCAAATCACTGCCCCGTGCTGGCAGCCGTTCGTTGAAGTTGATGACTGCTTGCCCGGTGGGCTCCAACAAGCTGGTTTCAATGTGGATATTCAGCACATTGCGCGACCACCCATGCGCAATGGCCGCTTGCGTATAGGCAAGGCGCTGTGCGGGCTGCTTCAGCCGGGTCAGCAGCACCAGGTTATTGGTTTCTTCATCCCATGAGGCGCCCTTAAGGGAAAGGTATTGATAACCAAGCCGCACCAAGTAAAGGATGCAGGGGATTTTGACTCTTGAGTCTTCGCTGAAAATCATTGGCTTAGTTCTTCCCGTTTGTGCTCTTTTGGACTCTTATTCAGCCAGCAACGCAATGTACGCGGTGTAACTGTAGCTGCGGTTTTTCTTCTGCCCGGTCAGCTCGGTCACGATGCCCAAATCTTCCAGCACCTTGACCGCCGCGGTGGCGGTAGGAAAGCTGGTGGCCAGCTTCTGGCGTACCTGGTCAATGGTGAAGCGCGGCATCATGGGCAGCATTTCAAACAAGCGGTAGCTGCTAGGCCCGGCTTTGGGCGCAACCAGCAAACTGCGACGGTCGTTGGCGAGCAGCGTGGCAATCGACACAATGTTGCGCTCAGCATCCTGCGCAGCCACGGCCACGCCTTCCAAGAAAAACGCCACCCAGCCTTCCCAGTCGCCCTCAAGGCGCACGTTGGAAAGGCGGCGGCAATACTCGGCCTGGTGTTGCTTCAGGTAGCCGCTGAGGTACATCAAGGGCTCGGGCAACAAGCGCCAATGCTCCAACATGGCGGCAATCAGCAGGCGCCCGATACGGCCATTTCCATCCAGGAACGGGTGAATCGTCTCAAACTGCAGATGGATCAGTGCTGTCTTCACCAGCGGCTGCAAGGGTTGCGCAGTGTCATGGATGAAGCGCTCAAGGTCTGCCAGCAGTGCGGGCACCCGCTCAGGCGGTGGCGGCACAAACACCGCGTTGCCAGGCCGCGTGCCGCCAATCCAGTTTTGTGAGCGGCGCAACTCGCCCGGCTGCTTGCCGTTGCCGCGCACACCGTCCATCAGCAGCCGGTGTGCATCGCACAGCAAACGCACGCTTAAAGGGAGCCCCGCCGGGTCACGCAGTTGCGTCTGCACCGGCCGGAAGGCGCGCAGGTAGTTGGTGACCTCTTCCACGTCGTCGGTGTTGCTGACCGCAAAACCCGCTTCTGCGTCAAACAGGTCTGCCAGCGTGGCTTGTGTGCCTTCAATCTGCGAGGTCAGCAGCGCCTCTTTGCGGATGGCGCTGTAGAGCAACCAATCTACCGAAGGCACCAGCCCTGCCACCCCCGACAACCGGGCCAGCGCCAGCTCGGCCACGCGGTTGGCTTCCACATAACTTTCGACCGCCAGCACAGGCTTGGCAGGCGGCAGCGCATGCGGCACGAAAGCCTGCACCAATTCGCCCATGGTGGTGGAGGGTGTGTAGGTGCCGGTAGTACGCATGGTGCGAAAGACTTCTTTAATGGAGTTGAATCACATTAAGGCATTCTTTAATTTTGTGCACAAATATGAAAGCAGGCTTGAACAGAGTATTGGGTGGGTTGGCAAGCCGGTTTTGCGGCATCTCTTAGGTGAAATTGGCCGCTAGCCCTCGAGAAATGGTCTCTATATGCTATCAACAACATAGCAACAGAAGAGCGCCTGAGGTCGGGCCACCCATCAATCGAACAGTTGCGCCAGATACGCCACCGCCTGCAGCGGATGCATGACCTCAATCCCTTCACGCACTGCGTAGCTGCGCTCCACCGGCGCCACCAGCAACTTGTGTTGCGCCTTCACATCCAGCGCAGCCTGGTGAAATCCGCGCGACACGGTGGGTGCGCTGGAGCGTTTGATCTCGACCACGCAGGTTTTCCCACTGGGCCACGTCAACACCAGGTCGGCCTCAGCACCGTGGGAGGTGCGGTAAAAGCTGGCCTGTGCCTGCGGCGCGGCGGCCAGCAATTGCTCCAACACCAACCCCTCCCAGCTCGCCCCGGCGATGGGGTGGGCCAGCACGCTGCCCAGATCACGCAGGCCCAACAGGGCATGCACCAGGCCGCTGTCGCGCACATAGACCTTGGGTGCGCGCACCAAGCGCTTGCCGACGTTGCCGCTCCATGCGGGCAGGCGGCGCACCAGCATCAGGTCGCACAGCAGGTCGATGTACCGCGCCACGCTTTGTCCGCTGACGGCCAGGGCGGCCGCCAACTGCGCCTGGTTGAGCAACTGCCCCTGGTGGTGCGCCAGCATGGTCCATAAACGGCGCAGCGTGGTGGCGGGAATGCGCGGACCCAGGGCCGGAATGTCGCGCTCCAGATAGGTGCTGATAAAGGCATCGCGCCAGCGCAAACTGGCCGCGTCGCTAGCAGCCAGCCACGACAGCGGGAAGCCACCACGCACCCAGAGCCGGTTGTAGGCTACGTCGCGCTCCGACACTACTGCGTCCACTCGAATCAGCTCGCGGGCCTGGAACGGTGTTAACTCCAAGGTTGCGATGCGCCCCGCCAAACTCTCGCTGGCCTGCCCCAGCAGAGCGCCAGAAGCTGAGCCCAACAATAGGAACTGCCCCGCCTGCTCACCCGCGCGGCGGCGCTGGTCGATCACACCGCGCAATACTGCAAACAGCCCTGGCAGGCGCTGCACCTCATCCAGCACGACCAGGCGTTGCGCATGGGACATCAAAAACCCTTCGGCATCGTCGAGTTGTCTCTGGGCAGAAGGTAATTCCAGATCGAGATAGAGCGCTGTTTTTTCATCTCGCGCCCTCACCAGATCCAGCGCTAGGGTAGTTTTGCCCACTTGCCGCGGGCCGAGCAGCACCACAGCCGGAAATTCGGCCAAAAGAGTATCCAATTCGGGGGCAATGAGTCGCTCAGACATCCGTGCAATACTACCATCCTATAGAAATATTGCACGGTTAATTTTCCTGCTCAAGCCGCACGGACAACTACTGCATAACGGCGGGCACTAAGCGCGCGGGGTCTTTCGCAAATATTCCCGCGCAATGGGCTCCAATCGAGCCGGTGTAATGCCCAGTGCCTCCAATCCGGGCAGGGTGCCCGTGGCCACGTTGTCCACTTTCATGGAGTCGAGGTTGTCTCGGCTCATCAGCGTCGGGCCGGGCGCTTTCTCCATCAGCAAAGCTTGGAGCCGACCCATCCAGTCGGGTAATGCAATCACCGGTCGGCCGCGACCATGGTTGATGCTGCTGAGCTGCGCAGCCATCTGCACCAGTTCTTTCAACGTATAAGTGTCGGGGCCAACCGCCTCCAGGATGCGTACGGCAGGCGCCCCAGATGGGCTGTTAATGCTGCGCTCCAGGCTGCGCACGATGGCAGTGGCGACATCGTCAACCCACACCGGTTGAAAACGTGCATTCGCGCCCGCCAAGGGCATCACCGGAAACACCGACTGCAGGCGGGCAAACAGATTGAGGAATTGGTCTTTGGCACCAAAAATCACACTGGGCCGCAGGATGGTCAACTCCATCGCTGACTCAGCGGCCGCACGCTGCAAAACAGCTTCGCCACGCCCTTTGCTGCGCAGGTATTCGGAAGGGGCTGCGCCAGGTTGTGCGTCATTCACGCCCAGTGCGCTCACATGCACCAGCTTTCCAATGGCTTGGGCCTGGCAGACACGCGCAAGTTTCTGTGGCAACACCACATGGGCCTTGTCAAATGCCGCCGCGTCGCCGTGCAGGATGGCAATCAGGTTGACGATGGCGTCCTGTCCTGCGGCAGCCTGGCTCAACGCACGCTCGTCATGCACATCCATCTCCAAAACCGTCAAGCCGGGTAAATGCTGCAAATGACGCGCGTTGCTGCTGCGCCGTGTGGGCAGTACCACGCACAAACCTTGTTGCGCCAGTTTTTCACAGACCTGAGAGCCGACAAAGCCGGTCCCACCCAATACCAAAATAGATTTCATGGTTGGACTGTAAACCTACCAAGGTGCAATGACAGACTGTGAGGGAATCAGTTTGGACAGCGCGTTTGGGCGGCGGGCTACAAAAAAAACAGATTTCTTTTGCTCAGGACAAACCCTAGGACGATCTGCACACTATTACAGGGAGTTACTGAAAATCTCTTCTGAAGTACGGGACCGAGATGAGTTACACAATCAATTCACAGAACCTGCAGGCGCGTTATGCGCCACCCATTTCACCGCTTTCACGGCACGCCGAAGTAACCATCCCGTTACGGTCTTTCGGTATGCCATCTCGCAATCAGGCACGGATTGTGTGCCTCAGGGTGGCTTGAAATCACCCCAAAAGTCTTGATAATGCGCCGACCCAGAGGCCACGCAAAGGAAGCCACGAGAGCCCCTGTGCTTGAACCTATTCAAGCATTTGCCAACACCACCACACCTCACTGACCGGCAAACAATGACACGTTTAACAGGCATTCGCTTCGCTCTTACAGCCGGTACGCTAGCTTTAGTGCTGGCGGCATGTGGCTGCGGTGGTGGTGGCGCCAGCACCGGCACGGCTCCCGTCTCACCGCCCGCGGCCCCGGTTGACACCGGGCCTGGCACCAGCCTGGCTGTGCCCGACCTGGGGGCCGTCGCCCCAGGTCCCAAAAACAGCGCTTTGCCTGCCGGTTGGCACAACGGCGCGTTCATGGAAATTTATGTGCGGGGCTATAAAGACAGCGATGGTGATGGCAAGGGTGATTTGCAGGGCCTGATCAGCAAACTCGACTACCTGCAAGACCTGGGTGTGAAGGGCATCTGGCTGATGCCGGTGACCGACAGCTCTGACAAGGACCATGGTTATGCTGTGAAGAACTACCGCGGCATCGAGACCGACTACGGCACATTGGCCGACTTCGAGCAGTTGCTGGCACAAGCCCATACACGTGGCATCGGCGTGATCATGGACTACGTGATCAACCACAGCAGCAGCGAACACCCCCTGTTCAAAAATGCCGCGTCATCCGCTGCCAATCTGCAGCGGCCCTTTTACGTGTGGGAGGCCAGCAAACCCGCGGGCTGGCGCATCTACGGAGCCGACCCCTGGTACACCAGCGTGAACACTGCCGGCTACTACTTCGCCGGCTTTGGGTCGAACATGCCGGACTTCAATCTGACGAATACTGCCGCCGTTGCGTTCCACCACGACAACCTGCGTTTCTGGCTGAACAAGGGCGTCGACGGCATGCGTTTTGACGCGGTTGGCAATCTGGTTGAAAACGGCGCCGGTGTCTGGGAAGTCCAGCCCCAAAACCACACCGTCATGCGTGATGTGCAGCAACTGGTGCAGGGCTACAACCAGCGTTACCTGGTGTGTGAGGCACCCGCAGCGTCGCAGGCGTTTGCGGCACCCAGCTCGTGTGGCAGTGCGTTTGCCTTTGACCTGAAGGACCACCTGATTCGCGCAGCCAGAGGAGAGGCGGCAAGTATCCAGGCCGTCAGCCAATATTTTGTGACGGCCCCTGCCACCATGGCCACGCTGTTGTCCAACCACGATGGTTTTGCCGGAGACCGCGTCTGGAACCAGTTGGGTGGTGATCTGGCCCGCTACAAGCTGGCGGCCGCGAGTTACCTTTTGTTACCCGGTACACCGTTTATCTACTACGGCGAAGAAGTGGGCATGGCCAACGGTCAGGGCCTGAGCGGCGACTGGGCATTACGCACACCCATGAGCTGGACCGCCGACAAGGCCGGTTTCAGCAGCGGAACGCCATTCAGGAATCTCTCGGCCAATGTAGCCGGTCAAAACGCCAGTAGCCAGGTCGGCGTGACTGACTCACTGCATGGCTTTTACAAACAAATGCTGGGCCTGCGCAACAGCCTGCCCTCCATCGCGCGGGGCAGTTATGAGAATCCCTTGGTGGTCGGCCAAGTGATGGGTTACCAGCGCCGTCTGGGCAGCGAAACCAGCCTCGTCTTGATCAACTATGGCAACGCGGCCGCGACACTGCCTGTGGACCGCCTGACCCCGGGCGCGACCCTGGCACCGCGTTATGGGGCTAGCGCCAACGTGGCCATCAATGCCACAGGGCAAGCAACCGTGGCCATGCCAGCCCTGTCGGTCCAGGTCTACACTGTGCAACCTTGAGTGCGAGGACCTATGGCGTAACGCCCCTCGAACAGGGGTCGGCCGGCTGGCCGGACGCGGGCTGCGCGCCCAGCCTGGCGCAACAGCGGGCTTCATGGATGACGCTGCCCTTGTTTCACAGCACCACCGGCTCGGGCTCCAGCAGAATGCCAAAGCGCTCGTACACGCTAGTTTGTATGGCCCGGGCCAGCGTCATCACCTCGCCACCCGTGGCGCCATTGCCGTCCGACCCGGCACCCCGGTTGACCAATACCAGGGCCTGTTTTTCGTAGACACCGGCCTGGCCTACGGACTTGCCTCTCCAGCCGCAGGAGTCAATCAGCCAGCCCGCCGCGAGTTTGATGGCGCCGTCGGCCAGGAGGTAGTGCACGACCTTGGGGTCCCGCGCAATGATGTCGGCACACTGCTCGGCCGTTACCGTTGGGTTCTTGAAGAAGCTGCCCGCATTGCCGATGACGGCCGGGTCTGGCAACTTGGCGCGGCGAATGGCGCACACCCAGTCAAACAGTTGCTGCGCGCTGGGTTGCGGGCATTGGTGTTCGACCATCTTCTTTTCGATGTCGGCATATCCCAGCACCGGCTTCCAAACCTTGGGCAGCGCAAAACGCACGCGCAGTATCAGGGCACGGTCTTTGAGGCCCAGCACCTGGTGGGGGCCAACCGGTACGGCAGCCCCGTGTTTAAACACCGAGTCACGGTAACCAAAAGCACACTGGGCGGCGTTCAACGTGAACAACTTGCCGGTTTGCAGGTCGATAGCGTCCAGCGACTCGAACCGGTCCTGCAGCTCCACCCCGTAAGCACCGACGTTTTGCACCGGCGAGGCCCCCACTGTCCCGGGGATCAGTGCCATATTTTCCAGTCCCGGGTAACCCTGGGCCAGGGTCCAGGCCACAAAATCGTGCCAGCCCTCGCCGGCACCGGCTTCCACAATGAAGTGTCTGGAGGTTTGACCCACCAGCTTTCGGCCCGGAATCTCCACCTTCAGCACCACCGGCTTGACATCACCGGTCAACACCACATTACTGCCCCCGCCCAACACAAACTTGGGCTGCACCGCATATTCCGGGTTGGCCAACAATGCCAACACGTCCGCCTCGCTGGCAATGCGCACCAGCGTCTGCGCCTTGGCAACGATGTGGAAGGTGTTAAAGGGCTGGAGCGGGACGTTTTTCTCGACTAACATGTCAGGATTGTCGCATTGGGGTGTTGCAAGCAGACCCCGGCACCGGCCAGATCGGTCATGGCCAACTTCTCGCAATCAAGCGCAGCCCGCGTCCGAGGGTTTGTGCACCAACCTTTGAACCAGCAAAATCTATGCCCTCATTTGATACCGTCTGCGAAGCAGAATTGTCCAAAGTCAAAAACGGGGTGGACAACACCGCCAAGGAAATCACCACGCGTTTTGACTTCAAGGGCACCTCAGCCAGCATCGCGCTAAAAGACAAGGAAATCACGCTGATTGGCGACGCCGAATTCCAGCTCGACCAAATTGAAGACGTGCTGCGCAACAAACTCACCAAACAAGAAGTGGACGTGCGCTTCCTGGACAAGGGTGATGTACAAAAAATGGGCGGCGACAAGGTCAAGGTTGTCATCAAGGTGCGCAACGGCATCGAGACTGAGGTGTCCAAAAAAATCCAGCGCCTGATCAAGGACAGCAAGATCAAGGTGCAGGCCGCCATTCAGGGCGACGCCGTGCGGGTGACCGGCGCCAAACGCGACGATTTGCAGGCCGCCATGGCCTTGATTCGCAAAGACATCGCGGATTTGCCGCTGAGTTTCAACAACTTCCGCGACTGATGCAACTGGCCCTGGCTGCAAATGTGAACGAAGGCGCGCGGTGAACATCCAGAGCGAAAACGACTATGAAGACTTGCTGGCCTTGTGGTCGGATCTGGAATCCGGCCTGGGTGTGATTCTGTCCAACCCCACCAGTACGCAGGAGTTCACCCGCCGGGTCTTGCAATACGACCGCTGGATGCAAGGCCTGTTGCAGCGCGACCCCAATGTGGGCTTGTATTTGCTGTTTCAGTTGGCCAGCAATTCACCCGTTGGCTACAGTGCATCACACGCCCTGGTTTGCGCCGTACTGACCCATTTGATTGCCGTGGAAATGTTGTTGCCCGCGCACGAGCGTAACAGTCTGGTGCATGCGGCATTAACCATGAACATTGCCATGACCGCCATGCAGGATGAGCTGGCTACGCAGGCCGACAAACCCAGTGCAGCGCAACAGGAACTGATCCGCACACACGCCGCCAACGGCACACTGCTGTTGGCCCATTTGGGCGTGGTGGACGACCAATGGCTGGACATCATCTCGCACCACCACGATGACGCGGTCGAGCGCGCAGATCTGAGCTCCGCAGCACCCAATACGCGTCTGGCACGTATTCTCAAAGTGGTTGATCGTTATGCGGCGATGATCAGCCCGCGTATGTCGCGTGCCGGTCGCAGTGCAACCGAATCAGCGCGCTCCATCATGGCCCATGCATCGGCAAAAACCGATGAAGTGGGCCATGCCTTGGTCCGTGTAGTTGGGTTGTACCCCCCGGGGACCTATGTTCGACTGGACAACGACCAACTGGCCATCGTCTTGCGACGCAGTAGCCAACACAACCATCCATTTGTGGCTGTTATCAGCAAACCCACCGGTGAGTGGCTGGCAACCCCCAGCCTGCACGGCACCATGAACGTCCCCCACATTCGCACCGCTTTGGCTGCATCCGATGTGCGGGCTCGGCTCAACCACTTTCACATCCTGCAATTGGGTGCCGGCGCCGCCCAGTCTGCGGATTGATTGCGTCGCCCCCTACCGTCCCAAACAGGACTAAGCCTTCTTTTTGCCCAGCCTGGACTCGGTGCCTTTGACCAGGCGGGAAATGTTCTCAGAGTGCCGCCAGATCAACATCAACGACATGACGGCGGTGGACAGCACCAGACTTTTGTCCATGACCCACACCACACCACCACCAAAAATGTAGTACACGGGTGCGAAAACGGCAGCCACCAGAGATGCCAGTGACGAATAGCGAAAAAAGTAGGCGATCAGCAGCCAGGTAACCCCCGTGGCCACGCCCAGAATCCAGCTGGTGGCAACCAGCACACCCAGCGCCGTGGCCACACCTTTACCGCCCTTAAAACGAAAGAACACCGGAAACAAGTGGCCGACAAATGCGGCCAGGCCCACCATCGCTACGGTTCCGTCGCCCAGGCCATAACGCGCGCCAAACCACTTGACCAACATCACCGGCAACCAGCCCTTCAGGGCGTCGAGCAACAGCGTCACGATGGCTGCGGCCTTGCTGCCCGAGCGCAACACATTGGTGGCACCCGGGTTCTTGCTGCCATAGGTACGCGGGTCATGCAGGCCCATGGCGCGGCTCACAATCACCGCGAACGACAAGGAGCCCACCAGGTAAGCCGCCAACACGGCCAATAGCGGATAAAAAGCTGCAAGGGATTCCAAAACCTATTCTCCTGTGGGATCAATGGCCAGCGGCACACCCATAGCGTAGTGCGTCATTCGGCCAATGCGCACTGTACCTGCTTTGCTGCCAGCAACTGCACACAAACGCTGGGCGAAATCCCCACCAAATAGCCACGACGCCCTCCATTGATCAAAATTTTTGGCAAAGCCAGAATGCCTTCCTCGATATAAACCGGCATGACGCGGCGCGTGCCAAAGGGTGAGGTGCCACCGACCAGATAACCACTATGGCGGTTGGCAACCTCTGGGCTGCACGGCTCCACCGACTTGGCCCCGATCTGGCGCGCCAGGTTCTTGGTCGACACCTTGCGGTTGCCGTGCATCAACACCAGCAAAGGCCTGGCGTCCTGGTCCTGCATGACCAGCGTCTTGACCACCATAAAGGGATCAAAACCCAGGACCTGGGCACTGTGCTGGGCACCCCCATGCTCCAGATAGGCATACGGATGCTCGGTGAAGGGCACCTTGTGCGCTTTGAGCAGCTGCGTGGCGGGAGTTTCTGAAACATGATCTTTCTTGGCCATGGCCCGATTTTCGCTGTAAGAAGTTCGCCACCGTACCGACCAACGCGGGTCAACGCCCAATAATGGCCGATTTTCCCTATTGCCTTGGGCGTTGGCCTTTCACCCTACACTCACCATCCCAACCCACAAGACCACATGAACACCGTGAAAACCACCACATGGACCTGGGTGTCCGCCATGCTCATTGCCTGCTCCGCCCAGGCACAGACGTCGGCACCGGCGACTGCGTCGGGCGTGCGCCCTCTGGAGTTGCAGGCCCGCACCGTGGCGGGCGAGCGCTTTTCGCCCGAAAGCCTCAAGGGCCGGGTGTCCATTGTTTTCTTCTGGTCGACCGCTTGCGCGGTGTGCCGCGACAGTCTGCCAGAGTTGCGCGCCAACCTCATGGGATGGCGCGACAAGCCCTTCGCACTGGTTACCGTGAATGTGGACCGCAATGCGGAAGACTGGAAGGCCTACGAACGCATTCTGGGCAAAACCACCATGCCGCCCAAGAACCTGTTTGCGGTTCGACAGGAGCCAGGCGCGAATTTACCGCCCAAACTGCCGCTCACCTTGCTGGTCAACGCCCAAGGCAATGTCGTCGCCCGCTACGAAGGTCGACTTGCCCCTGAGGCCTGGGATGGAGTCGCTGATCTCCTGCCCTAGTCACCGCGATGCTCGGCACACCGTGGTGTGGTCCCTGAAGCATTTCTGCGTCACGGTCGGGCTCGCCAGCGCTCTTATAGGCCCCTGGGTGCACGTGCAGGCCCAAACACCGCCGCCGCCCGCTTTTGTTCTGGGGATCGAAGCGCCGGACAATATCCGCACCCTGCTGGAACGCCACCTGGACCTGTTGCGCTACCGGGAACAAAATGACTTGAACGACAGCGAGCTGGACCGCCTGATGGCCGATGCCGCGCGTGACGCCCGTGACCTGGTGGCCACCTTGGGCTATTTTTCTGCCGATGTGCGCATTGAGCGACAGACCACCGGGCCGGCCATGCCGCGGGTTCTGATCTTGACGGTCGACCCTGGCCCACCGACTCTGGTCAACGATGTGCAAATTGTCTTCAGTGGGCCGATCGTTGAGGATGCCGAGTCGGCTTGGCAACGCCAACAGATCCAGGAGAGCTGGCCTTTGCGCACCGGCATGCGTTTTTCTCAGCAAGACTGGGATGCCGCCAAACAGCAAGCCCTGCGCCAACTCACCACACACAACTACCCCAGCGGCCAGGTGGCCGGTTCCAGCGCAGATATCGACACCAAAGAGCACCTTGGCAGACTGGTCATCACGCTGGCCTCAGGCCCGCGTTACCGGTTGGGCAAACTCGTCGTCACCGGTTTGCAGCGGCATGACGCTGAACTCGTGACCCGGCTGGCCCGTCTGGAGCCTGGGGCACCTTATGCCCAAACCGATCTGGTGGCCGCGCAACAGCGCCTGGTCGACAGTGGTTTTTTTGATTCAGCTTATGTGTCCCTGAACACGGCAGGCGACCCTGCCGCTGCACCGGTGCTGGTGGAGGTGCGCGAAGCCCTTCTGCAAAAGCTGGTGCTGGGCGTGGGCATCAGTACCGATGCCGGGCCAAGACTCTCCGCCGAACACACACACCACAAAATTCCAGGCATTGGCTGGCGCGCCGCGTCCAAACTGGCCCTGGACCGAGAAACACGCGCCATCAGCACCGAACTCTTGTCCCGACCCGATGCGGACAACTGGCGCTGGCTCGCAGCAGCCCAACTGCAAAGGCAGCAGTCCGCCGGCACCGACATCAGCAGCCAGCGCCTGCGAGCAGGTCGAAGCCAGGCACTGGAGCGTGCGGACCGTGCGATTTACGCCCAATACGACCGTGCCGACAGCATTGACCCCGAGAGCGCACTGCCGGTCGTGGCCCAGGCCATCAGCGCCAACTATGCCGTAACGCTGCGCAACTTTGACAGCACACCCTTCCCCTCGCGCGGTTGGGGTCTGGGCCTGGAAGTGGGCGGCGGAACCACATTGGGTGCAGAACATGAGCCCTATAGCCGTGTACTGGCCCGGGCACTCACTTACCTGCCACTCGAACGCAATACCAGCGTCACCACGCCCGGCCAGGATGCCGGTCGACTTGCAGTACGCGCTGAAGTCGGCGCAGTGTGGGCCCGGGACGGCGCGGTGCTGCCCAGCACCCAGCTGTTCCTGACCGGGGGTGACACCAGTGTGCGGGGCTACACCTACCGCGACATCGGGGTCAGCCGCTCCAATGGTGTGGTCACTCCAGGGCGTTTTCTGGCAACCGGCAGCGTGGAATGGCAACGCCCCATCATGCTCAATGGCCGGGTCAGCGACTGGGAGAGCACGTTGTTTATGGATGCCGGCGCGGTGGCCGACCAGGTACAGGAACTTCGGGCCAAGATCGGCGTGGGTGCCGGCGTTCGCTGGAAAAGCCCGATTGGCCCGCTGCAAATTGACCTGGCCTATGGGCTGGAAGTCAAGCTGTTGCGCTTGCACATGAATGTGGGGTTCAGCTTTTGAAGACGCTGCTGCGCATCAGCCTGTACGGCCTTTTGGCGGCGATGGGGGTCGCGATCCTGCTCGCGGCTGGCCTCTGGGTGTGGACCGGAAGCGATAGCTCGTTGGCCACGGCCCTGACGCGCGCCGCACGCAGCTTGCCCGAAGGACAATCCCTGGAAGCCGCAGACGTCAGCGGGTCGTTGCGCAGCGGCGGCCACATCGGCAGCCTGCGCTGGACACGCGGTGCCTTGCAGGTGGAGGCCAGCGACATCCATATCGGCTGGAGTTTGCGCCCCTTGTGGGATGGCGAGCTGCGCCTGGGACGGCTGACGATCGCCCAGATTCGCATCGACGACCGCCGCCCCAGCACTGCGCCGTCTGAGACGGTGGCGCCAACCGACCTGAGCCTGCCGCTCAAGGTGCAGGCGGCGTTTTCGGTAGGCTCCGTGGTGTTGACCGGTGCAACCGCGTTCGAGGCCAACACTATCAGCGGAAACTATCAATTTGATAGCGTACACCACAATATCCACGAGGGCCAACTGCGTATTTCATCCGGAGATTACCGGGTCAAGGCCAGCGTCCAGGCGCTGCTGCCCATGGCCACGGCAGTGCAACTGCAGGGCACCGTGGACACCACCGTTCCGGGCAGCCAACGCAAGGTCACGGTCCAGGCCAGCGCCGATCTGTCGGGTGTGTTGGGCGGGCAGGACGCCTTGCTGGTGCTGAAAAGCCAGATCAGCCCCGGAACCGGTGCGGGGGAGAACAAAGCACTGCAAGCCACACTCAACGCCGACATTCACCCCTGGAAGGTGCAGCCTTTGGCCCGTGTCGATGCCCAATGGCAGGCCCTGAACCTGTCCGCAATCTGGCCCCAGGCGCCACACACCGAGTTGGCGGGCAACGCCCATGTCACACCCGTAAGCGGGGGCTGGCAGGCCAAGCTGCAATTGCGCAACAGCGCCAGCGGGCCGTGGGATCAACAGCGCTTGCCCGTGCAAAGCCTGGACGCCGATGTGGAATATTCCCGGGGCCAATGGAACCTGCAATCGCTTGACGCCATGGTTGCGGGCGGACGAGTTGAAGCGCGCGGGCAAATGGCGATGTCCGGCGGCACAACATCAGACGCCCAGGCGTGGCTGGTCAAGGCCAAAGCCGTCGAAGTTAACGCGGCGGCTGTCGACTCCCGCCTGGCTGCCGTGGCACTGGACGGCCAACTCACGGCCACCCAAGGCTCTGGTGGCCTGCGTTTTGAGGCCCAGCTCCAACCGGCCACACGCCAATCGGTCAGCACGGCCTCCACCCAACTGCGCAGCCTGCGCCTGCAAACTGTTCAGGCCAAGGGCCTTTGGAGTACGCCTAGCCTGAACCTGGAACAGCTGCTGGTTCAAACGGCGGATGCCAAACTCGAAGGCAGTGCCAAGCTCGACACCGCCAGTTGGGCCACTGACGCCCAACTGGCACTGGCACTGCCCGGGGCCCAGGCGAGCCTGCAGGGTGATCTCAGCGCCAGCCGTGGCGACGGCAAGCTGGTGGTCAAGGTCAGCGACGCCGCGCGCGCCGCGCTGTGGCTGGACCAGCTGCCCGGAGCGCCCGTTGCACTGCCAAGCCTGTTGCGCCAGGGGCAGTCCGAGTTCAGCGCCGACTGGCACGGTGGCTGGGAACGTCAAAACACCCTAAACGGTTTGGCTCTGGGCCTGAGTGCCCGGGTCGACAATGGCAACCAAAAGCTCGCGCTGCGCGCCCAACTGCAGGGCGGACGCGTCAAGCCGCGCGACTGGCAGGCCAGCCTAGACGCTGTTGACCTCACGCTGCAGACCCCGACCCGGCCCGGCATCTGGAATCTGGCGTTGACCGACCCGGTGCAACTCCACTACCAACAAAACCCGTTGCACCAAACCCTGGAAATCTCCGGCAGCGGTGCCCGGTTGAGCGGTCCGGCTCCGGGCACCGCCCGCCTGCAATGGCAGACGGCGCGCTGGGACCAGGCACACGCAACACCCGGCACCCCGGCACGCTGGCGCACCCAGGGCGCGTTACAAGACCTACCGCTGGCCTGGCTCGAACTGCTGGGGCAAACGCAAATCGCCAATCTGGGACTCAAAGGTGACCTGCTGTTTGGTGGGCAGTGGGACGCCAGTGGTGGCGAAACCCTGAAACTCAGCGCGTCGCTGCAACGCACCAGCGGCGACCTGCAACTGCAGACTGACGATACGGCCAGCGGACCGGTCATGGTCGGCCTGCGCCAGGCCCGTCTGGAGATTCGTGCCGAGGGCGAACGGGTCAACGCGGAGCTGCGCTGGGACAGTGAACGTGGCGGCAAGATACTTGCCGATTTCAGCACCCGGCTCCAAAAACACAACGGCGCCTGGACCTGGCCCGCCGACGCACCGGTGTCCGGCACGCTGGACGCCACGTTGCCACCGGTGGGCGCCTGGTCGATGCTGGCACCGCCGGGCTGGCGCATGCGGGGCACCTTGGACGCCAAGGCCACCTTGTCCGGCACTGCCACCACACCCATTTGGAGCGGCAAACTCCAGGCCAATGACCTGGCCCTGCGGTCTGTGGTGGACGGCATCGACTTCAGCCAGGGCACGCTGCGTGCCACGCTGGACGGTCAACGTCTGGAAATTGATGAGTTCAAACTGCTGGGCGCGGGTGGCGCCAGCGGCGGACAACTCACGGTCAAGGGATCGGTGGTCTGGTTGCCCGCAAGCACCAGCGCAAACACCGCAGCAGCACGCCTGCGCATGGACCTGGTAGCCCAGGCCCGGGCGCTGCGCCTGAGTACACGCGCCGACCGTCGGCTGGTGATGTCGGGCGACCTCACCGCCACCTTGGCCGGTGCACGCCTGGCCATTGGCGGCACGCTGAAGGCTGACCAAGCCCTGTTCATCCTGCCCGAGGACAGCACCCCGCGATTGGGTGACGATGTGCGTGTGCGCCGCCCAACCGACGCCCCTGCGGCGCCGAGCACGGCCCCACAAAACTCCGGCGCGCGGGTGGTGCCGGAGATCGCCATCACGCTCGATCTGGGCTCCAATTTTGAAGTGCGCGGGCGCGGCCTCAACACCCACCTGACCGGCAGTCTGACCTTGCGCAGCAATGCCGAGACCCAGCAAGTGCCCCGCCTCACGGGCACATTGCGCACCGATCGCGGCAGCTACAAGGCCTATGGCCAGGAACTCGATGTGGAAGAAGGTGTGCTGCGTTTCTTCGGGCCGTATGACAACCCGTCGCTCGACATCCTGGCCATCCGGCCCAATCTGCAACAGCGCGTGGGTGTGCAGGTCAGTGGCACGGCACTGGCCCCGGTGGTGCGCCTGTACGCCGACCCCGACCTGCCGGACGCGGAAAAACTCGCGTGGCTGGTGTTGGGGCGCTCGGCCGCCAATGGGGGCGCCGAATCCGCCATGCTGCAACAAGCGGCCATGGCCTTGCTGGGCGGCTCCGGCCCGGGCTTCACGGCGCGTCTGGCGGAAAGCCTGGGTCTGGACAGCGTGTCGATGGGCAGCGCCAGCAGCACCGCGTCCGACGGCAGCACCACCAGCGGCGCCACCGTGACACTGGGCAAACGCCTGTCACGCGACTTTTATGTTGCTTATGAAAGCGGCATGGCCGGCACCATGGGCACGCTCTACATCTTCTACGACCTGTCACGCCGCTTCACGCTGCGGGCGCAAAGCGGGCAGCAGAGTGCGGTGGATTTGATTTTTACGCTGCGTTATGACTGAGGCATAGCGCGGCAGTTGCTATGTTTTTAGGAGCTGTTTTCGCAATTGCTGCGAGGGCTAGCGGCTTATTTTCCTTGCAAACTTTTCTTTCGGTGATTTTTGATCGCATGCACACCAACTTTTTGTGGACTCCAATCGTCGCTCACCGCACATGCTGGCGCGTGCTTCTTCTTGGGGTTTTGTTTGCCATCGCATGGGCCACAGTGTCCCCACCGGTAAATGCTGCAACAATTTTGCCGCTGCTTCCGCGCTTCGTCTCGGTGGCAACCAACACACTGCAGGCTGCCGCCGTTGATACGGATGGCCGGTTGTGGGCCTGGGGTACCAACTATTACGGGCCCTTTGGCGACGGCCCCGAGGCCAACAAGACCTTGCCCACTCGGGTAGCCGGTGAGGGCTTTGCCCAGGTCTACCTGGTGAGAGACACCGGTTTTGCCATCAAGACCGATGGCAGCTTATGGGCCTGGGGCGACAACTCACGGGGTAAATTTGGTGACGGCACCACGGACCGCAGTGCTGTACCCAAGCAGGTAGGTAGCGGGTTTACCCGACTCGCCGGGGGGTTCGCGCATGCCGTGGGTTTAAAGGGCGACGGCAGCTTGTGGACCTGGGGCCGCAATGCAAATGGTGAACTGGGCGACGACACGCCCGCCGCCGGTCGCAGTCGTCCACAACAGATCGGCAGTGGCTTTGTAAATATCGCAGAGGGGTACGCCATCAAGGCGGACGGCAGCTTGTGGGCGTGGGGCGACGTGCGAGGCGGCTTCTCCGGCTTCGATGCGACGACGCGCCTGACCCGACCCACGCAAATTGCCACGGGCTTTGTCGCGATTACGCAGCAAGATTCACACAGCCTGGCCTTGAAGCAAAATGGCGGCCTATGGGCGTGGGGGTTCAACCATGCGGGCCAGTTGGGTGACGGCACCACCACAGACAGCTTGTATGCCAAGCAGATTGGAAGTGGCTTTTCTGCGATTTGGGCCGGCGCTGCTGCCAGTGCGGCCATTCGGGCCGACGGTAGCCTGTGGACCTGGGGTGCGCGGCCTACTTTCTTGTCCCCAGGCACACCTGGCGAGAATCAGCGCTTGACGCCAGAGCAAGTGGGCACTGGCTTTGCATCGCTGGGCTCAGGTGGTCAAGACGCCAGCACGGCGGTGGCGATTAAAACCGATGGAAGCCTGTGGGCTTGGAGCAGTCGCAAAGACGCCAATTTGGGTGATGACTTCGGGTTGGCCCAGCGGCCGCTCACCATCAAGGAAGTAGGCCGCGGATTTGTGGGTATGGCGGGCGGGCAGTTGCACAGTGTGGCGGTGCAAACGGATGGCAGCCTGTGGGCTTGGGGCTTCAATGCATCAGGCCAGGTGGGAAATGGCACGGCATTCGCAGTGCCCGCGATGGTCCAGATTGGTAGCGACTTTAAGGCCGTGGCAGCGGGTGGCGCTTACCCCTACCCTGCACCGCTGGAAGGTTTCAGCCTTGGGCTGAAGAAAGATGGCAGCGTATGGGCTTGGGGCAGCAACTCCCACGGGCAATTGGGCAACGGCAGCCTGGTCAACGCGCTGGCGCCGCAGCAAATAGCCACGGGCTTCTCGGCAGTGGCAACGGGCCGCCAGCACGCGGTCGCGCTCAAGCCCGACGGCACCGTGTGGTCCTGGGGTGCCAATGACCTGGGGCAACTGGGGGACAAAACCACGGTGGACCGCAGCCAACCGATTCGCGCAGCGTTCGACTTCCTCACGCTGGGCCCGAGTTATTCGGCCATCGCAGCCGGTGGCGACCATACGTTGGCACTGCGGCCCGATGGCAGCCTGTGGGCCTGGGGCAACAATTCGTCGGGACAGTTGGGCAACGGCAGCACGATGTTTCGCAACTCCGCGGTTTTGGTGGGTGATGGCTACAAGGCCATGGCTGCCGGCAAGGCCCATAGCCTGGGCCTCAAAACCGATGGCACGCTATGGGCGTGGGGACAAAACAGCGCCTATGGGCAACTGGGTGACGGTGGCACCGATGATGTGCTGCGGCCCAAACCCATCATGGACGGCGTGGTCGCTGTGGCAGCAGGCGAAACGCACAGCCTGGCCCTCAAGGTAGATGGCACAGTGTGGGCTTGGGGTGCGGTGTACGACTATTTAGGGTTTTGCACCGACCTGTGCAGCAACTTTTTGCAATACAACAAGACGCCCAAGCAAATCGGTACTGGCTACACCGCGATTGCCGCGGGTGCCAACCATGCCCTCGCGCTCAAAGCCAACGGCAGTTTATGGGCCTGGGGTGCACCGGGTGGCTCGCAACCCAACTTCAGTGCGGTGCCCAAGCCCGTCGACTTTGCCAAAGTATTCACACGACAAACGCAGTCCGAGTGCTTGTTCGACTGGGCTGCGATCGTTGCGCCCACTTTGTTCGCTCCAGCAGGAGCGGCTTCGGTGGATGTCAGTACGGGGCGGTATCGCCATTACGCGGGTACACAATCGTATTTGGCGGTCACCCACGAAACCAGACGAGTCCTCTACCTGGATGCCAGTACGCCCGGTCCGTTAGCCGACTTGGGCGAAGCTGCTAATTGGGTGTCCACGGCAGGTTGTGAGTGACCAGAAGCGTCTAAACTCTTACACGCGAGATCTACCAACATGAAAACACGCTCACTGCTTCTGGTTCTGCTTATCGTGCTGGTTGCGACCTTTGTCGCACTCAATTTCGAGGAAATATTACGTCCGACCCCCTTGAACCTGGGGCTCAGCACGGTACAAGCGCCCATGGGCCTGGTGTTGGTGGGCCTGCTGGCGGCGGTTTTGTTGATCTTTCTGCTGGCGCTGCTGTACTTCCAGACGGCGCACGTGATGGAAGTGCGCCGCATCAACCGCGATGTTGCCGAACAACGTCAACTGGCCGACAAAGCCGAAGCTTCGCGTTTCACCGCCTTGCGGGACTACTTGCAAACAGAACTGCAGGCCATCGCGGTACGCGACACCGAAGCCCAAGACAGGCTTCACCAGAAATTGGAGCAAGTTCAGAAGAACCTCACCACCGTGATGGAACAGACCGGCAACGGTTTGCATGCCAGCATTGGCGAGTTGGAGGACAGGCTGGAAAAACCCACCTGACGCCTGGCGGTCGCGGCTGAAACAGCGCAAAAGGTGGAGCAACTGCCACCTTTAGCGGGTCGCGCCTGGGCCAGCGGCGTGCCCTGCACAAAGTGGCGATCTGCGCTACATTCTTGCGACGCGAGCCTCCGCGCCCCAAGCCACACACTCCACGACAAAGGAAACCTGCCCATGACCACGTCAAATATCAACGGCAGAGACACCCTGGTCGATGCCGATCCCGCCACACCGATTCTGTGGGCCCTTCGCGATACGCTGGGCATGACCGGCACCAAGTTTGGTTGCGGCGCAGCGCAGTGTGGTGCTTGCACTGTGCACCTGGACGGTGTCGCCATTCGCTCCTGTGTCACACCAATGTCCGAAGCGGTGGGCAAGAAGCTCACCACCATCGAGGCCATCGGTGGCGACAAGGTGGGCAAAGCCGTGCAAAACGCTTGGGTTGCGCACGATGTGGCGCAATGCGGCTACTGCCAGAGCGGCCAGGTCATGAGCGCAACGGCCTTGCTCAAGGGCAACAAAAAACCCAGCGACGCCGATATCGACGCCGCCATGGCCGGCAACATCTGCCGCTGTGGCACCTACGCGCGGGTGCGCAGTGCGATTCACGCCGCTGCGGCAACTTTGGCCTGAAATCTTGCCCCCAACACGAGGACATCACCATGCATTTCGATTCCGACCTCCAGGACCTGGCCTCTTTATTGCCAAAAGGGATGTTAGCCCGTGCAGAACGTGCGCAAGGCGCTACTAAATCAGGAGTAGATGAAGGTTTGGCCCGGCGCAGCTTCCTCAAGCTCAGTGTGGCATCGGGCTTCGCGTTGGGCGTCTTCCCGCAGAGCGCACTGGCGCAAGAAGGCAAACAAGCCGGTCCCGCAGCGCTCAAACCCTTCGATCAACCCGGCGCGTTCGTGCACATTGCCCCAGATGGCACGGTGACCGTCACCATCAACCGGCTGGAGTTCGGCCAGGGTGTGTTGACCGCCCTGCCCATGATCCTGGCCGAGGAACTGGACGCCGACTGGAGCAAGGTGCGCGCGGTGCATGGCGATGCAGACCCTGCCTATGTGGACCCGGCCTTTGGCATGCACCTGACCGGAGGCTCCGGCTCCATCAAACGCTCTTACACCCAATACCGCGAACTGGGTGCCCGCACCCGCGCCATGCTGGTCTCAGCCGCCGCAAGCCAATGGAACGTGGACGCCGCCAGCCTGCGCACCGAAAACGGACGGGTACTACGCGCCGACGGACAGTCCATCGCCTATGGTGACTTGGCCGATGCCGCCATGAAAGCGCCGGTGCCACACAAAGTGGCGCTGAAAGACGCCAAGAACTTCCGACTGATCGGCAAAGCGACCAACCGGCTGGACGCCGCCGCCAAGTCCACCGGAACCCAGTCCTTTGGCATGGACATGCAACTGCCCGGCATGCTGACCGCCGTGGTGGTGCACCCACCGGTGTTTGGCGCCAGGCTTACGTCGGTGGACGACAGCGCCGCGCGCGCCATCGCGGGTGTCAAGGCCGTGATACGCATGCCCACCGACCGGGGTGGCGAAGGCATTGCTGTGGTGGCGCAGGGTTACTGGGCTGCCAAACTCGGGCGCGACGCTCTCAAGCTGGTTTGGGACACCTCGGCGGTGGAAAAAGTCGACAGCGTGGCCCAGTTGGCCAGTTACCAGGCCCTGTCCAAAAAAACCGGCCTGGTGCATTTCAAAGCCGACGTCAGCGCTCTGGCCAAGGCGCCCAAAAAGATCAGCGCCGAATTCACGTTCCCCTACCTCGCCCACGCGCCCATGGAGCCCCTGAACTGCACGGTGCACGTGACAGGACAGGGCGCGGACGCCAAGGCCACGTTGTGGCTCGGCACCCAAATGCCGGGCTTTGACGCCATGGCGGCGTCCAAGGTGCTGGGCATTGCACCCAAATACATCAAGATCAACGTACAGATGGCCGGTGGCGGCTTTGGCCGGCGTGCCGTGCCCACGGCGGACTATGTGGTGGAAGCCTGCACCGTCAGCAAAATGGCCATGGCCGCCGGGCTGAACGACCCCATTCGGGTGATGTGGAGCCGCGAAGACGACATCAAAGGCGGCTACTACCGCCCCATGCATGTGCACCGCGCCGAGATCGGTTTTGACGCCAAGGGCAAGGTGCTGGCCTGGGACCATGTGGTGGTGGGACAGTCCATCGCCCAGGGCACACCGTTTGAATCCTTCATGATCAAGGACGGCATTGACAACACGGCGTTGGAAGGCATGCGCGACCCCTACGACGTACCCATGCGGCTGTCCGTGCACCACCCCAAAGTCAACCTGCCGGTCTTGTGGTGGCGCAGCGTAGGCTCCACGCATACCGCCTACGTCATGGAAACCCTGGTCGACGAAATAGCCCGGGCCACACAGCAAGACCCAGTGGCCTACCGCATGCAGCTAATGGGTGACAAACACCCGCGCCACAAAGCGGCACTGATGTTGGCGGTCGAACAATCCGGCTACGGCAAACGCAAGCTGCCCAAGGGCCGGGCCTGGGGCGTGGCGGTGCACGAGTCGTTCGACACCGTGGTGGCCTATGTAGCCGAGGCCTCGGTCACCAAGGGTGTGCCCAAGTTGCATGCCGTCACGGCGGGTGTGCACTGCAACCTGGCGGTCAACCCCAGAACCGTGGAAGCCCAGGTGCAGGGCGCCGCGTTGATGGGTCTGGGCACCTGCCTGCCAGGTGCTGCCATCACGCTGAAAGACGGCGTGGTGCAGCAAAAGAATTTTGATGACTATGTGGTGGCGCGAATGCCCGACATGCCACGCATAACCGTGCACATTGTGCCCAGCGCCGAGCCGCCCACCGGCATGGGTGAGCCGGGCCTGCCACCTTTGGCACCGGCGTTCGCCAATGCCATTGCCAAGTTGACCGGCAAAACACCGCGCGCCCTGCCCTTCAAGCTGGCCTGATCCATGGAAAGCCTGGACCTGCGCGTTCTCGCCGACGCCCTGCAGTGGCGCAAAGACGGCCACGCCGTGACCCTGGTGACGGTGGTCGAAACCTGGGGCAGCGCGCCGCGCCCGCCCGGTGCGTTGCTGGCCCTACGTGACGATGGCGCGGTCAGCGGTTCAGTGTCCGGCGGTTGTGTGGAAGACGATTTGATTGCACAAACCAGGACTGCTTTTCACAACGCCAACGAACCGAGAGACTGGGCGGCAGAGCGTTCTGCGCAGGTCAAGGAGGAGCCCGCGCAGCGGGCGGGGTCAACTGATGTGGGGGAGCAGAACGCTCTGCCGCCCAGGCTCGCAGCGCACACAAACCAACTGCCAACGATGCTAGCCTACGGCGTCACCAAGGAAGAAGCGACACGTTTTGGCCTGCCCTGCGGTGGCACGTTACGCCTGGTGCGCGAACCTCTACAAAACACCGCCTGGATCGAAGAACTGTTGGCCCGCACCGAACGGCATGAACTCGTCACACGCCAACTCACATTGGCCACCGGCGCGGTGCAGTTACTGCCAGCCGTTCGGGGTCAAGCCCTGCAGTTTGACGGCAGCGTTTTGAGCAGTGTGTTTGGCCCCAAATGGCGCTTGTTGCTGATTGGCGCAGGCCAGTTGTCGCAAGCCGTGGCCCAGATTGCCCAGATGCTGGACTTTGAAGTGCTGGTGTGTGACCCACGCGACGAATACTTCAGCGCCATGCAAACCGGCACAGCCACCCGCGTGCCAGGCATGCCCGACGATGTGGTGCGCGCCCTCAAGCCCGACGCCCACACCGCCATCGTTGCCCTGACCCACGACCCCAAGCTCGACGACATGGCCTTGCTGGAGGCGCTGGGTTCCGACGCCTTTTACGTAGGCGCCCTGGGCTCGCGGCGCAACCAGGCCACGCGCAAACAGCGCCTGGCCGAACACTTTGACCTCACGCCCGAGGTGCTGGCCCGCCTGCATGGGCCGGTGGGCCTGTTCATTGGTGCCAAGACGCCGGCGGAAATTGCGGTGTCGGTGATGGCTGAAATCGTGCAGGTCAAGAACGCCGCATTGCAACAGCCCCCCCACCGGTCAGAGCCCGCATTGGCATGTGCGTTAGCCCTCCCACCGTCCTGATCCTGGCCAGCGGCCGCGGCGAACGTTTTGTGGCGTCCGGCGGCCAGGGCTCCAAGTTGCAGGCGCTATTGCATGGCAAGCCAGTGCTGGAGCACACCTTGGACGCGGTGCGCGCCAGCGGCCTGCCCTTTCACGTGGAGACTGCCCGCCACCCGGGTATGGGCGACTCCATTGCCGCTGCCGTCAAGGCCACAGCAGACGCAACCGGGTGGCTGGTGCTGCCGGGTGATTTGCCGTTGATCAATAACGCCACGCTGGTGGCACTCGCCCAGGCACTGACCCAACACGCGGTGGTGGTACCGGTGTTCCAGGGGCAGCGCGGTCACCCCGTGGGCTTTGCAGCACGGTGTCGTGCAAACCTGTTAAACCTTAAGGGAAACAAGGGTGCAGCCCTCGTATTCATTGCGTACCCAGCTATTGAATTGATAGTGGACGATTGCGGCGCGGTGACCGACATCGATACCCTGGACGACTTGCACAGTGCAGCCCGGCACATGTCCGAGCGTCGTGCCAGCGTTGAGACGCGTTGCGGGCTGGAAAACTAACCTGACAAATCGGCTACGTTTGCGGCTTCACTGCAGTAGCGGATGGCCTGCAACCGCAGGCTGACGTGGAGGCCATGTATGCGCCGGAGATGTTTGGCGAGGCACCGAATGCGCGTACCAAGGTAGAGGCGGCCAAGTGATTTTCTTGCGGTTGTGCGCCGTGGTCTATGTCGCGTAGCGGGTGGGGCAGGCCTGGCTGCCTCATACTGCGGCATACGCAGAAATCGGCAGCCAGGCCCACCCCACCCTCTCCAAAGCGACAGTATTGGCTCTCTGAGCACCAAGGCATCCACTCCTCGCCGGATTGGGGAAGCCGGCCCGCCCCGGCCCCCCCGCCCCCCCCCCCCCCGCCCCCCCCGCCCCCCCCCCCCCCCCCCCCCCCCCCCAGTTTTTTCCCCTCGGTTGGTTTTCCCCCCCCCCCCCCCCGGGGGGGGGTTTTCTGCAAACTTCGGGATGCCGATCGCCGTCTAGCCAGACACCCTGTCCGAGCTACCTCGGCATCTCGTAATCCAGCTTCTCGATTTTTCCACGCCAGTACGGCATTCGGCCCGTGGGTGCCAGCCACGCCACCTCGGCCTGCAGTGGCACTAACATGCCGCTGTGCGCCTGGTAGTGCGACACCCGCACCTCCCAGGGCATAGCCACCATGGTGCCATCGACCAGGGCACTGCGCTCGGTGCTGTGGATGCGCTCCACCAAACCGCTGGCATTGAACGAAAAGAGCAGGTTCACGGTGATGGGCCCGTCTGTGAATGTGGCCTGCGCGGTGTTTGCATCCACTGCATTCCACTGCATGCCCTGGCTGGGTAACAAGGCGGTGGGGTACCACACACTTTCGGCCACATACCGGATCAACTCCCCGCGTGCAATCTCTCCGGTACCCGCAATACCCCCCAGATCGAACAACCCGATCACGGACGGCTGCAGCGTGCCGACACCCGCCACATACGCGTCCACCACACGCACCGAGACACCGGGCAACATGAGGATGGAGGCATCCCACACGAAACCGGGTCGCTTGGTGACCACCAGTTGTTTGGCGGTAAAAGGATCCCAGATTTCGGGCGGGGTGCTGCTGCGGTTGAAAGTGCCGCTTTGTTCCAGATACAGCTTGCGCACCAGCGGCTGGTTTGGATTCAGGACTTGCAACAGGTATCGGCGCACGACCGGCGGCAGCGTTGCCAACTCGCTGTCGTCATACCGTTGAGACCGTGTCGCACGGGCTGTTGCCCCCTGCTCTAGCGCATGCACCAAGGCTTCCGTTTTTTTCAACCATCGAGAATGCCCCCACAGGCCCAAACCGACGGCCGCCAACACCAGCGTGACCACCATGATCTTGCCCCACTTGATCACCACCAGCAGGGTATTGGTTCCGTTGGGGACATAACTCGGCACGACAAAGTCGCCCAGCATCTGCGGGCTGTCGCCTGGTGCCTTTTTGTTTTCGGTACGCATGGTGTGATTTCAGAGGCTGGAGGACACCGATGGTCTCGGATACCGCCTCCGGGTTTCAGCGACCGACAACGCAATCAGTTGCTCCAGCACCGGCAATTGAATGTCCGACAGACGCTTGATATAGAGACAGGACTTGCCGAACTTGTGCTTGCCGAGTTGTGTCAGCAGAGCCGCAATCTCCGCAGACTCGTAATCACACATCAAGTAGATGCTGATGTCGCCCTTGCGCGACGCGAACGCAACAACACTGGCGTCACCCTGGTGTCCGCTGGCGTACTGGTAGTGGTAACTGTCGAAACCCACCATGCTGGGGCCCCACATGGTGGGCGCACATCCGGTCATGCGTTGCATCAGTGCCGCTATGGCCTCGCAGTCTGCACGGCGTGTAACGTCTTCTATTGCGGCCAGATGGGCCGCAACGCTGGCTTCGGTTGGTTGGGTCACCGTTTCGTACATAAATGCCTGTTTGTTGCTGCAAGTCTCCATTTTCAGTGATAGCGGACCACCAAGGAAGATGTCTTGCCACTTGGCCCGGGCCGGTCTATGCTTGGTGAAACATTGAAAGGTTGGATCATGTACAAGAATATTGTGCTTGCCTACGACGGCTCGGACTCGGGCCAAAAGGCCCTGTTGGACTGCAATGAACTGGCGCAGTGGAGTCACGCTACGCTATCCCTGGTGGCGGTCATGCCCTCCACGATGGGTTTTGTGGCCATGGAAGGCAGCATTTACGACCCCGAAGTCGAGCAGCGCGAGCGCAGCCGGTTTCAGGCCATTTTGGCCGACGGACTGCGCCGTCTGGCTGACACCGGCTTCACGGCCAATGGTGAGCTGCTGGTGGGCGATTCGGTGGAAGAAATCACAAACTACGCCCGCAAGATCAGTGCCGATTTGATCGTAGTGGGGCACAAACACCTGGACAGTTGGGCGGCACGCTGGTGGCGGGGTTCCATCTCGAGCGCCCTGATTGAGCATGCACCCTGCAGCGTGCTGTGTGTCATCACGTTGTAGCGAGGCTGCGATGGTGCGCGCCTCTGACAGGCAGTTTGCGCTGGAGCAATACCGCAAACGCGCCGGTGCGTACGACCTGGAACTGGCGGCCTTCGAGCCAATTCGCCGCATGGCCATCGAGCGCCTGCAGTTAACCCCTGGAGACACGGTGTTGGACGTCGGCTGCGGCACCGGCCTGAGTTTTGGCCTGCTGCAACGCGCCATTGGGTCCGGTGGACACATTGTCGGTATTGAGCAATGCCCGGAAATGCTGGCCAAGGCCCGTGCGCGCGTGGCTGAACAGGGATGGGCCAACGTGACCCTGATCAATTCCCCGATCCAGCAAGCGCGGATCACCCGCAAGGCGGATGCCGCCATTTTTCACTTTACCCATGACATCCTGCGCGACGAACAAGCCGTGCGCAAGGTGGCGCAAAGCCTCAAACCCGGGGCACGTGTGGTGGCCGCCGGCCTGCAGTGGGCGCCGCCCTGGGCCTGGCTGACCAACACTTTTGTCATGGCGGCGGCCCTGCATTCGGTGACCTCACTGGAGGGTCTGGGGCAACCCTGGAGTGTTCTGTCACAACACATCGGCGAAATGGATATCAGCACCACACTGCTGGGCGGGGTCTACATTGCCAGTGCGGTGGTGGGGCCGTAGTGTGAGTTGAGTCGATTTGCAAAGAAAGGAGTCTTCTATGTCTGGCTACCCTGTGATCGAGCATGAGGGCCATTATGCGTCCGTCACCACCCAACATGAACCCACGGGGCGCTGGATGGCCTGGGTACACTTTGAACGCAACCAGGACTTTGCCCGCCTGAAAGGCCACGTCACAACACCCCATCGGGTGCCCAACGACTATCCCAGCGAAGAAAAAGCCGTTCTGGCCGCGTATGACTTTGCGCGCGAACTGATCAACCGAGGTGAGGTCGAGCCTTTTTAACTCTCAGCTTGCTGCCAACCGCATGCGCACGGCATTTGCTACTCTATTGATAGCTCCACGGTGGGTGTCTGGGTGGGCAGGATGGACGGCAAATTGTTGGGTCGGGGCCAACACGCACAATGGCCGCCGTGGCCCTGCCGTCACCTGGTGCAGATTGCGGATGCCAAAGGTCGGGTGCTGGACCACGTGCGTGTGGAAGTGCGAGGCGCGGGAGTAGTGGCCAAGCGCTGAAACGGCTGTTAAACCGGGCCGTGGGTCCAGGCGGGTCCAGTTTTTCGGCTTAGCTTGGGGTGGGCCACCGAGTGCAAGCTATCCAGCGTCGAGAGGGCAAATAAAACCTCGGCCGGAAATCCCTCTCTGGGCACACCCCGTTTGTAGACCAGCAGCTCGTCCATCAAGACGTTGAATTCCGGGTGCCCCCAAAACAGCTTCAGTTTCGCGCCAATGCCCGGGAATGCGTCGTTTATCAACTTGTAGTCGCCAATTTTTTCAATCATGGTGGGTCTCCAGTTCCAGCGAACTTGCATTTTGAACTGATTTTGACACTTTGACTGTGTGGCGGATTACAGATGGCGATGTGTTGGATGACGGGGCACGGCAATGTTATCCAGGCCGGAGGCTTACTCTGCACGTGCGCCCGCTGGATCTGCTGCGGCTTCACCACGAGCGCATTGAGGCGTGGGTATTGGAACAGGCGGGGATTGTGTTTGATGCCAAGGCCGCGCCAGGTGCTTTGCACATGGTGATGGGGTGCTTGCAATTTGGATATACGTAACTACAATAATCAACATGCAAATTGAATTCAACCCGGCCAAAGATGTTTTGAACATCAAAAATCACGGCCTGTCACTGGCTGCGGCGGCCGAGTTGGAGTGGGATTTGCTGATAAGCCATGCAGACGACACCCGGCATGACTATTACGAGCAGCGCATGGTGGGTTTTGCGCCCATTGGCAACGATGTTTATTGTGTGGTGTTTGTGGAGCGCGAGGATGACGTGATGCGCGTGATCAGCCTGCGCAAGGCAACCAAACAAGAGGTGCGTGACTATGCAGATCAAATCTAAATCCGGCCGTGTTTTCAATTTACCCAGCGACGAAGAGGATGCACGCATCCGCGCTGGTATTGCGGCTGACCCCGACACACACGAAGTCAGCGATGCTGAATTTGCCTTGATGCGCCGCCCTGGGCGACCGTTGGGCAGCGGCACCAAGACACAAATCACCCTGCGCATTGATACTGACGTCTTGGAGAAGTTCAAGGCATCCGGCGATGGCTGGCAAACCCGGATCAATGAGGTTCTGAGGGCACACGCGTGAACGACAAGCAACGATTCAGCAGCGTGTGGGATGCCATCGAAGACACGCCACGGCAGGCCACCAGCATGCGTGCGCGGTCTGAGTTGATGATGAACCTGACCGAAGTCATCCGCGAACGGGGCATGACCCAGGGCGATGCGGCTGCCCTGTTTGGCGTGACCCGACCCCGTGTTTACGAACTCATACGCGGCAAGATCGATTTGTTTTCTTTGGACACTCTCATTGACATGGCGGCAAAAGCGGGCCAAACGTGCGAGCACACCGGCGGTGGTGGCGGCCTGATCAATTTTCACCCCAGCTGGGCCCGCGAACCAAAGAGCGGGGCGCTTTCACTCTGAAAGACCCAGTCCCAATGTCAGGCACGTTACCGAATTTCGAAGACGGAGGGAGCTAACCGCAATCGAAATCCGCGGGTCGACAACCTCAAATCTGTGGTGCAGATTCATGTACCTGCGGCGGTATAGCGCAGGTATAGAGCACCCAAGAAAAAAGCCTGCTATCTCTTGAATAGCAGGCTTTTCATATATCACTTGGGGTGGCTGATGGGGCTCGAACCCACGACAACAGGAATCACAATCCTGGACTCTACCAACTGAGCTACAGCCACCGCGAACCGCAAATTATAACGCCTGTTTGTGCTTATTCGACCGCTTTTGGCTGTCCGGCCGCGGGACTGGCGGGGCGTGTTACTTTGAACTGCGCCTTGTACCGCTGGCTCAGCATCTTGTAGTAAGCCTGATTCTCTGCACCGGCAACCCACTGCGCGTATTGCTTGCGTTCCTGCTCGGCCACTTCTTTGGGCGATGGGTTGCGCGGCATGACTTTGTTGATTTTCACCACGGCATAACCCTGCGTACCCAGGTCGGCACCCAACCATACGGGCAAAGTACTGGTGTCCGCCTGCAGCACGGCATCCAGCAATGGGGCTGGCACGGTCTGCGCGCCTTCGCGGGTCACCACCACCGGGGCTGGCAGATTCTCGGGTGCGGTGGCCTTCCAGGCGGCGAGTTTGTCCTCGCCTTCCTTCTTGGCCATGGCCGCTGCCTGCGAGAACAACAACCGGCTCTTTACGCTGGCCTGCACTTCGGTCAGCGGCCGGGTGCGTGCTGCCGCATATTGAATCACCCTTGCCGCCGCCAGCTGATTGGGGCCCACTTCCACCGCCTCGGTGTTGCGCTTTTTCTCCAGTGAATCGGCGCTGAACACCGCCGCCAGAAACTTCGGATTGGCCAACACACCCTTGGCACCGGGAATTTCCTTGCGCTGCAATTCGGAGGCGGTCTTGATCTCCAGCTTGAGTTTGTCGGCCACTGGCTTCAGGCTGTCGGACTGCTCGTACACACCGTTGGTAAACGCCTCTGCGGTCTCGGCAAATTTGCGCTGGGCCTGTTGGGTCTTCAAATCGGCTTCGATACTCGCGCGCAACTCGTCAAAACTACGCTGTTTGGGTGCTTTTACGTCGGTCAACTTGATGATGTGGAACCCAAAGTCAGACTCCACCACGTCGCTGATGTCGCCCTTCTTCAAGGCAAAAGCGGCATCTTCAAACGGCTTGACCATGGCACCCCGGCCAAAGAAATCCAGATCTCCGCCATTGGCTGCCGAGCCGGGGTCCTGCGAATTCTTGCGCGCCGCGTCAGCAAATGAATCGGGTGCCTTGCGCACCTGCTCCAGCAGGGCATCGGCCTTGGCGCGGGCGTTCTTGCGTTCATCCGCCGCCATCTCCTTGGGCGCGTTGATCAGAATGTGGCTGGCCCGGCGCTCTTCCTTGCCACTCAGGCGGTCCACGTTTTGCTCGTAGTAGGTCTTTACGTCGGCTTCGTTCAGAACAATCGACTTTTTGATGGTGTCGAGGTCCAGCACCACATATTCAATACTGGCCGCTTCGGGAGCCTGAAACAGGGTCGGGTTGGCCTTGTAGTAGGTCTCGATTTCCGCTTCGCTGGGGTTCACCTTGCCAATGTAGTCCGCTGTGTTGAAGCGTGTAATCTGGGCCTCGCGGCGCTCGTAAAACGCGTTCAGCGAGACCTCGGCCAAGGCCGCTGGCGAGAACGCGGTCGCCAACACGCCGGCTTCCACTTGCTGCATTGACAGCTGGCTGCGCACGTTGGCCTCAAAACCCTCGGGCGTCAGACCCTGGCTCGCCGCCAGTTGTTTGTAACGATCAATGTCCAGCTTGCCATCCGCCGTGCGCAAGGCCGCAATGGTGGGGCTTTGCTGCAGCTCACGCGCCAGACGGGCGTCGGTGGTGCTCAGATGGGTGTCCTGCACGGCTTCAATCAACACCCGTTCGCGCACAAGGCGTTCCAGGGTGGCGTATCGGGCTTCTGCGGAGTCCAGCAACTTGACATCCACTTCGGGACGTGATGTGCGGATACGGTCTACCTCGTTCTTGTGCGCAGCATCCCACTCGCCCTGGGTGATGTTGTGGTTACCCACCGTTGCCACAGCATCACCACCGGCTTTCATATTGCTGTAGCCATCCACCCCCACCAGCACAAATGCAGGAATGATCATCAAGAACATGAGGAACATCATGACCTTCGTGTGCTTGCGAACAAAATCGAACATGCGCTTAACTCTCCAGAAAATAATAGAAAAGGCGAACAACGCGGTTCGCCTTTGCTTGGGTGGCAACAGGTGCTGGCGGCTTTACACCGTAGACCCGGCCTTCATCAATGACACGCGCGATTGTAACGGCCGGGCAATGGCCCTCGTTAGCCCCTCAACAAACTTGATGCCGACAGCTGCAGCGCTACGCCATGCGGCCCACGTTCACCACCGTAAGGCTCGGTAAGCACACCAGCGAGTAGGGTGAGGGGTTGCCCCCTCTGCCTCTCACACCACAATACGTGCGGTTGCGCATGCGGCGGCTCAAGTAGAACGCTGAAAATGCTGGTGGGTTGCCACCAGCGAGACCAGCCCGAGTGGAGTGAAGAACTTTGGTGGCATGGCTGCAATCATATGCTTGGCCCCGGCATTCCACCAAGGGCCTCGACCGTTGACGCTGGACTTCCATGCCCGTTGGGCGTCAAGGCCCGGTGAGAGCATTTTCGTCTCTCGCGTCCTTGGTCGCTTCCACTGCCGCCACACCAGGCAACGTAGTCGCCTGCGCACCCACGCATCAAGTTCTTCGATGGGCCCGCGGCTTTGGGAGAGGCTGAAGTAATTCATCCACCCCCGCTGAGCTTTTCGATGGTTTGAGGCAGTAAATGCTTTGCTTGGCAATACGAACTTTGCTGCTCTGTTGTGCTGTCACGCTGGACCCAAGGAACTTACGCTCCCATGGCCTTGCAACCGCACTTTTGGCCTCGTTCACTGTCAGCTTGAGCAGGTTGCGAGAAACCTTTTCAGCTTTACATGACGCGCTGGCCTGAGCGCTGACTGCGCACATAAATGTTGCAGTCATCCGCATACCTACAAAACGACAGTTGGCGCTTCTCCAGTTCCAGGTCCAGATCGGTCAAAAGGATGTTAGACCGCAACGGCGACAGAGGCCCGCCTTGCGGCGTGCCCTCGTAGCATGGTGTCTCTACCCCATTGGCCATCATTCCGGCTTGCAGAAACCTGCGTATCAAGCGCAGCATGTCTTTGTCCTGCATCTGACGCGCCACCCCCGCCATCAGCACATCGTGGTTGACACCGTCAAAGAATTTCTCCAAGTCCATGCCACCACCCAGCGCTTACCGCTGCGGATGTACTGTGCCGCCTTAACCACCGCCTGCTGTGCAATCTCGCCCGGTCGAAAGCGGTAGCTGCTCGCCCAGAAAGTGGGATCGAACAGGGGTTGCATTGCCTGATGTAGCCTTTGCAGGCACCACAGTCAGATCTCCCCGGGGTATTGCGCACCCACTTTCGCGCTTATGCCTGTCCGGATATACGCCGCACCGTTGCGTGCAAGTTTTGGGCTTTAGTAAATATGGCCACCTCACCCCAGTACAACGCCTCATATCCGCTTCCAGTTCGTCAGGCCAGCGCTTTGCCATAGTGCTTCCTTCAGACTCGCAATCACCCGCGAAACCCGTGCCTCTGGCTAACTCTTCCCCTTGCCGGGCAAGTAGAGGACTTTCACCTCCAAGTAAGTACGCCCTGCCGGGCGCACCATAAAAAAAAGGCCTGTCAAACGACAAGCCCTTGTTGGGTCAGCAAAGTGGGTGGTGGGTGATGACGGGCTCGAACCGCCGACCTACGCCTTGTAAGGGCGCCGCTCTACCAACTGAGCTAATCACCCCACTTCAAACCAGAAACTCAGTTCAGTGCATCTTTCAATGCCTTGCCAGGACGAAACTTGGGAACCTTGGCAGCCTTGATTTTAATCGCTGCGCCGGTGCGTGGGTTACGGCCCGTACGAGCAGCGCGTTTACCAACCGCAAATGTACCAAATCCGACTAGAGAAACCGAACCGCCTTTTTTCAGCGTGGTCTTCACAGCGCCGATGGTGGATTCCAGCGCACGTGTGGCCGCAGCCTTGGAAATGTCAGCGTGTTTCGCAATGTGCTCTATCAGTTCTGTCTTATTCACATTTACCCCTTGTATGGAAGCAGCGTTAATTGAATTGTCTCTCTTAGATTTTTTTCTTCACCTGACACAGTACTCAGAACTTGGGACTCTGCACATTGAGCACATCGGCCTGACGCTGAATCATTCAGTTGGCATCCAACATTGCCAGCTTCATTAAAGCCACCGCCTTTTGGCATGTCAATACGCCATGCAGCATTACAACGGTGCGGACGGAGATTCTAGTCGCATTTCACGCTGGGTTCGAACGCCAAAAGTAACAAAAAGAAGCGAGCGCGAAAGCTTGTGCTCACTGCCATACACCCAACTGACAGCAGGTCACTGCCGCGCCGTGCGGATATTGCGCGGCAAGGTCTGCGGGTGGCTGGTGCGAAAGGGGTTGATGTCGAGCCCACCGCGGCGGGTGTAGCGGGCATAGACGGCCAGCTTCAGCGGTTTGCAGCGGGTCCAGATGTCCATGAAGATGCGCTCCACACATTGCTCATGGAATTCGTTGTGATTGCGATAACTCACCAGGTACTGCAACAGACCGCCCTGCTCTATCTGATCGCCGGTGTAGCTGATCTGCACGCTGCCCCAGTCGGGCTGGCCGGTCACCAGGCAGTTGCTCTTGAGCAGGTTGCTGGTAAACACCTCGGACACCGGGGCTTCATCCGGCGTGACCGTCAACAGCTCGGGTGCAGGGGTGTAGCGGGTACATTCAATGTCGAGCCGGTCCAGGTTCAGGCCATCGAGTTCGTGAATGGGCTGCAGGTCGAATTGCTCGGGCATCAATATGCTTACCCCAATGGACGCTGGAGCTTGCACCGGTTCGCCGTCCGTGCGCCAGACCGCTTCGGTAATGTCGGCGCGCAGGCAGGCCTTTACGGCGTCAAGGTTGGCAAAGCGGGTGTTATTGAAGCTGTTGAGGTAGAGCTTGAAGGACTTGCTCTCCACAATATTCAGCGTTTCGCAAGGGATGGTGAAATGGGCCAGGGCCACCTGGGGTTTGCCACGCAGATTGAGCCAGCTCAATTCAAAGGCGGTCCACATGTCGGCACCAAAAAACGGGGGCGCGCTGGTGATGCCAATTTCGGCCCGTTTGCCCATGCGAGGAATCGGGAACAGCAGGCTGGCATCCAACTGATCAATATAGGCCGAGGATTTGCCCAGTTGGGACTGTTCAGGTGTGTTCATGTTGCCAGATAGGATGCGGGGGGTTCCGCGGCCTGGATGTGGGGAATCAGTTCGTCGAGCATCAGGGCCACGGGCTCGGGCGGCAAGTCGTGCCCCATGCCGTCAAAACCGACCAGGCGGGCACCGGTGATGCGTTTGGCAGTGTCTTCGCCATGCGCAAACGGCACCAGCGGGTCGGCACGGCCATGCAATACCAGGGTCGGACTTTTGATGCGCGACAACTGCTCTGCACGGGTGCTGTCGGAGATGATGGCCACCATCTGGCGCAAGGTGCCCACCGGGTGAAAGCTGCGCTCCACCCCACGCAGGATGCGCTCCCGCATGTCGCTCTCAGGGACCGGGTAACCCGGGCTGCCGATGGCCTTGAACAAACGCACGTAATGGTCGACCACGGCCTGCGGTTCGCTGCTGGCCGGGCGCTTCAAAAGCACCCGCAACACATCGCGCCGGGCCTCGGGCAAACCCCGGGCTCCGCTGCTGCTCATGATGCTGGTCAGGCTCAGCACCCGCTGCGGTGCGGCAATGGCCACACGCTGGGCGATCATGCCGCCCATGCTGACACCCACGATGTGGGCGCGATCGACCTCCAGGGCATCCAGCACACCCAGGGCGTCTTTGGCCATGTCTTCCAGCGTGTAGGGCGGGCGCACCGGCAGACCCATCTTGAATTTGAGGCCGGCCCAGATGATGTTGGGCTTGCCGAGGTGGTCAAAGTGCTGGCTCAGGCCAATGTCGCGGTTGTCCATGCGAATGACACGAAACCCGGCGTCCACCAGCGCCTGCACCAGTTGCGGCGGCCAGGCCACCAACTGCATGCCCAGGCCCATGATCAATAGGACCACCGGGCGGGTGTAGGCGTCGCCGTCCTGGGGGTTGATTTCTGCGGTGTCTTCAACTTCGATGTGGATACCGTTTGCTCTGATTTTCATAGCTACTTGCGCTTATTTGACGTGGGCTGGAGGCCAATTTGGCTTAAGAATTTACGGCGGAACACGTAGCGCTGGGGGCATGAACTGGCGGCATCCCAGACGTAGCCGTCGCTATCAAAGGCGCGCAATTGCTCGGGTTGCACCAACTGGTGGGTGATGGCAAACCGCGCCATCATGCCGCGTGCCCGTTTGGCGGAAAAGCTGATGACCTTGTATTGGCCATTGTGCAGTTCCTGAAACACACACTCCACCACCCGGGCCTTGAGGGCCTTGGTGTCAACGGCCTTGAAATACTCTTGGGAGGCCAGGTTGATCACCACAGGGCTGATGTCGCTGCGCAGACGCTGGTTCAAATAGTCCGCAATCTGCGTGCCCCAAAACTGGTACAGGTCGCGCCCCTGTGGGTGGGCCAGTTTGGTGCCCATCTCCAGGCGGTAGGGCTGCATCAGGTCCAATGGCCGCAGCACACCGTACAAGCCGCTCAATATACAAAGGTGGTCTTGCGCCCAGGCCAGGTCTTTTTCGCCCAGACTGCGGGCATTCAGGCCGTCGTACACATCACCATCAAAGGCCAGCACGGCGGAGCGCGCATTTTTGATGGTGGCGCGGGACGACCAGGCCTGGTAACGCGCCACATTCAAAGCGGCGAGTGTGTCGCTGAGCTTCATCAACCCGGCAATGGCCTGGGGCGACTGGGTGCGCAGCAGCGCGATCAGTGAACGGGATTGCTTGACAAACAGCGGGGCTGTGGGGGTGTGGGGAGCAAGGGGGGTGTCGTAATCGAGTGATTTGGCGGGCGAGAGTAAAAAAAGCATGCCGCCATTATCCTGAAACCGCCCCACCCTTGCGTGGGTAGGCCCACGGAACCACCCCGCAGCGTTTAGCGCAACAGTTTGCCTGAGCCGCCGATAACAGTCACTTCCACAAAACGCGAGCCGATCCGGTTGGTGGGTGAATACTGAACACTGGTACCGCCCAGATCGAAGTTGCTCATGCTCTCAAGGCCCTTGACCAGTTTGGCCCGGGTGGGAGCAGGCCCCGCGCGGCGCAGGCCTTCTACCAGTACCTTGGCTCCCAGAAACTCTTCAAAGCTGGCATAACTCGGTGCTTGCCCGCCGCCGTATTTGCGCATCAAGGCGTGGTACTCGCGCACCACCGGTTTGCCCGCGCCAAAAGGAAACGGAACGACCTGGGAGATGCCCAGTCCGTGAACGGACTTGATACCAGCCAACTTGACCAACTCCACTGGATCAACCACTGAAATGTTGTACAGCCGTGCACCACCGCCCAGACCCCGGTACTGCTTCGCAAAAGCCGCCGTAGAACTGTTGACGGAAATCATGATGATGGCTTGAGGTTCAGCGGCATGGATCTTCTTCACGGCATCCTCAACCTGGTCCGTGTTGCGCTCGTAGCCTGCTGTTTCAACCAATTTCATCTTGCTGCGCTTGGCAACAGCCGCCTCCACGCCCGCCAGCCCGGCCTTGCCAAATGCGTCATCCTGGTACATGACGGCGATGCGGGTCATACCCAGGGTGGCGACCTGGTGGACCATGTGTTCGGTTTCGTCCCCATACCCAGCCCGCACATGGAAGATATGCGGGTTGAACGGGTTGCGCAGCGCTTCGCCACCGGTATAGGGCGCAATCAGCGGGGCGCCGCCCGCGTCGAGCACACCGTCGGCCAATAATTTCGAGATATTGGCGGTGCCGGCGTACCCAAACAAGGCAACAACCTCGGGGTCGGCCAGAACCTCCTGGGTCAGCCGCACAGTCTCGTCCACCTTGTAGGCATCGTCACGCACGATGTGCTTGATCTTGGCCCCGTGGATACCACCATTGGCGTTGACCCAGTCGAAGTAGATTTTTCCGCCGAGAACCATTTGTTGCCCGGTGCTGGCCAGTACGCCCGACAACGGGGCAACCTGGGCGATGGAAATATCTGCCGCATGAACAGCACCCGAGAGGCCGCCCATGCCAAGCAACAGCGCCACCGAGGCGAAGGCGCGCCGCGCGGGCGCAAGCACGGAACGAGGGATGGAATGTGTCATGCACGTCTCCTATTGATGGGTTGAAAGAAGCGCGAGCATAGGGGCCAAGACTCATGCACAGCTACGCGTACGAATACTTGATCGGGTTCACCCTAGGGTAGTTCTACGCTACGCACTGGCACCTTGTGGACAGGTGAAATTTGGAGTGGTACAGGTGTCAGGGTGTCGACCGTCTTTCACTCTGGACGAGCCCCTGTTAAAGCGAGAAAAACCGCTTGCTTCGTTGGCCAAAACACGGTTTAAATGCGCCGAATTTTCAACAATTTCCGGGTTAACCCTAGCGTAGTTTTTCGTGTAGTCGCAGGCCTCAAGTTCACCTACAGTTCGGACCTTCAAACATGAAAGATACGCCTGTGGATTGCATTCTGGAGACCAAACAGCTGACCAAGGAGTTCAAGGGATTCGTCGCCGTCGACAAGGTTGATCTGCGCGTCAAACGTGGTGATATTCACGCCCTGATAGGACCCAACGGTGCCGGCAAAACGACCTTCTTCAACCTGTTGACGAAGTTTCTGCCACCGACCTCGGGCGCCATTTTGTTCAACGGCCACGACATCACTTTCGAGAAACCAGCGCAGACCGCGTGCCGGGGCATCGTGCGCTCGTTCCAGATTTCTGCCGTGTTCCCGCACATGACGGTGCTGGAGAACGTACGGGCCGCTCTGCAACGCGGTGAAGGCACCTCGTTCCACTTCTGGAAATCTGAAAACAGCCTGGTGCACTTGCACACACGTGCCCGTGAATTGCTGGCCGAGGTTGACCTGCAGGACTATGCCGACGAAATGACGGTCAACCTGCCGTATGGGCGCAAACGTGCACTGGAGTTGGCCACGACACTGGCCCTGGAGCCCGAACTCATGCTGCTGGATGAACCTACCCAGGGTATGGGCCACGAAGACGTGGACCGCGTGACCAAACTGATCAAGAAGGTGGCGGCGGGTCGCACCATTCTGATGGTGGAGCACAACATGGGTGTGGTGTCGTCGATAGCCGACCGCATCACGGTGTTGCAGCGCGGCGCCATCATTGCCGACGGCACCTATGCCGAGGTCTCCAAAAATCCCCAGGTCATTGAGGCTTACATGGGAACCGTAGAAACCACTTTGCAAGGGGCGCACTAAATGAGCACGGAAATGCTGCGCATTGAAAACCTGCACGCCTGGTACGGCGAGTCGCACATCCTGCATGGTGTCAACCTGTCGGTGAATCAGGGTGAAGTGGTCACGCTGCTGGGGCGCAATGGTGCGGGGCGTACCACCACGATGCGCGCCATTGTGGGCCTGACCGGTTCACGCAAAGGCTCGATTCGCATCAATGGTGAGGAAACCATCAACCTGGCACCGCACAAGATCGCGCACCTGGGTCTGGGCTACTGCCCGGAGGAGCGGGGCATTTTTTCCACACTGACAGCAGAGGAAAACCTGATGCTACCGCCAACGGTTGCGGCCGGCGGCATGGGTGTGGAAGAGATTTACACCATGTTCCCCAACCTGAAAGAACGGGCCTCAAGCCCCGGCACACGACTGTCTGGCGGCGAGCAGCAGATGCTGGCCGTTGCGCGCATCTTGCGGACTGGCGCACGCCTGTTATTGCTGGATGAAATTTCGGAAGGCCTGGCACCGGTCATCGTCCAAAAGCTGGCCGAGATGATTCTGATGCTCAAAGCCAAGGGTTACACCATTGTGCTGGTGGAGCAGAACTTCCGCTTTGCTGCACCCCTGGCGGACCGCTTTTACGTGATGGAGCACGGAGCCATCGTGAAGCAGTTTGCGCAGGGTGAGCTGACCCAGAACATGGGCATGCTGCAGGAGTATCTGGGCGTTTGACAGCGCTTGTGATGTTTGGTTTTTTTGTCACTTTTTGGTCCCATTTTTTTCAACGTTCTCAATAGGAAAAGTATGAAACTCAACGCTTTAGTCGCCGCCATGGCCATTGGATTCACGGCTTACGCATCAGCGCAAGACACAGGTCCCGTCAAGATCGGTTTCATTACCGACATGTCCAGTCTGTATGCCGACATCGACGGCCCCGCAGGCGGCGAAATGATCAAGTGGGCAGCCCAGGACTTTGGCGGCAAGGTGTTGGGACGTAACATTGAAGTGGTGACCGCCGACCACCAGAACAAGGCCGACGTGGCCAGCTCCAAAGCACGCGAGTGGATCGACAAGGACGGTCTGTCCATGCTGATTGGTGGCACCAACTCCGGTACGTCCCTGGCCATGGCCAAGGTCGCTGAAGAAAAGAAGCGTCCGTTCATTTCCATCGGTGCCGGCTCTGCGCGTCTGACCAATGATGCCTGCTCACCCTACACCGTGCACTATGCCTACGACACGGTGTCGTTGGCCAAAGTCGCTGGCAATGCCCTCATCAAGGCGGGTAACAAGAACTGGTTCTTCCTGACAGCCGACTACGCGTTTGGTTACTCGCTGGAAGGTGATGCCTCCAATGTGGTGAAGGCCAATGGCGGAACCGTGGCCGGTGCGGTGCGCCACCCATTGAATGCGTCGGACTTCTCGTCATTCCTGTTGCAGGCACAAACCTCCAAGGCGCAAGTGCTGGCTTTGGCCAATGCGGGCGGCGACTTTACCAATGCGATGAAAGCTGCCAAGGAATTCGGCGTCAACAAGACCATGAAGATCGCCGGTCTGCTGGTGTTCATCAACGACGTGCACAGCCTGGGTCTGGCCAACACCGAAGGTCTGCAACTGGCCGACAGCTGGTACTGGAACCAGGACGACGCATCACGTACGTTTGCCAAGCGCTTCTTTGACAAGTACAAGCGCATGCCGTCCAGCATCCAGGCCGCCGACTACTCTGCCGCATTGACCTACCTGAAGGCCGTCAAGATTGCCGGAACCACCGACGGTGACAAGGTCATGGAAACGCTGAAGAAGACCAAAGTGGATGACTTCTACAACAAGGGCAGCATCCGCGCTGACGGCCGCATGATCCACGACATGTACCTGTACGAAGTGAAGAGCCCTAAAGAAGCCTCCACACCGTGGGATTACTACAAGCTGATCGCCAAGGTTCCCGGTGAACAAGCGTTCACCACGGTGGCCGAGTCCAAGTGCGCTCTGCTAAAGAAGTAGCTCGGGACATCGTGCGGCTGGTCGTCGACACGACCGGCCGCGTTTTTTTGTATTGCAAGCCATGAACTGACGGGCCTCCATGGACATTTTCGGCATACCCCTTCAAGCCTTCCTGGGCCAGCTGTTGCTGGGCCTGGTCAACGGCGCGTTTTACGCCATGCTCAGCCTCGGGCTTGCGGTCATCTTTGGCCTGCTCGGTGTGGTCAACTTTGCCCACGGCGCACTCTACATGCTGGGCGCTTTCTTTGCCTGGATCTTGCTCGACCAATTCGGCATCGGGTACTGGTATGCGCTGGTACTGGCACCGCTGGCGGTGGGGATCGTGGGTGTGATCATCGAGCGCCTGTTTCTCAAACGCCTGTACAAGCTGGACCCGATCTATGGCTTGCTGCTGACTTTTGGTCTGGCGCTCATCATCGAAGGTATCTTTCGCGAAATGTATGGCACCTCGGGTCAGGCTTATTCGGTGCCGGAGGCGCTGTCAGGCGCAACCAACCTGGGCTTCATGGTTCTGCCCAATTACCGCGCCTGGGTGGTGCTGGCGTCCTTGGCGGTGTGTATGGGAACCTGGTACCTGATCGAGCGGACACGCCTGGGTGCTTACCTGCGCGCCGGAACAGAAAACGCGGCCCTGGTGCAGGCCTTCGGCATCAATGTCCCTTTGATGGTCATGCTGACCTACGGTGCGGGTGCCGCGCTGGCAGGGCTGGCCGGTGTATTGGCGGCGCCCATCATTCTGGTCAATCCGACCATGGGGTCGAACCTGATCATTGTGGTGTTTGCCGTGGTGGTGATTGGCGGCATGGGGTCCATCATGGGGTCCATTCTGACGGGCCTGGGACTGGGAATCGTGGAAGGTCTGACGCGGGTGTTTTATCCCGAGGCCTCGGGCATCGTGGTGTTTGTCGTCATGGTCATTGTGTTGATGTTTCGCCCCGCCGGGCTGTTTGGTAAAGAGGCATAAGCCATGGCCACCGCTACTCAACCGACTGCAAACAACATGACAACGTTCAAAACCACCCAACTGATTCGCGCAACCTACTGGGGCTTGCTGGCTCTGGCCCTGCTGGCACCCTTTTTGGGCCTGTACCCGGTGTTTGTGATGAAGCTCCTGTGCTTCGCCATCTTTGCCTGTGCCTTCAACCTGCTGTTGGGCTTTACCGGTCTGCTGTCGTTTGGGCATGCAGCCTTCTTTGGCTCCGCAGCATATGTGACGGGTTGGCTGATCAAGACCTACCAGCTCACGCCGGAGGTCGGCATTCTTGCCGGCATGCTGGCCTCCGGCCTGATTGGCCTGGTCATTGGTGCGGTGGCCATTCGCCGCCAGGGCATCTACTTCGCCATGATCACGCTGGCCATGGCGCAGATGGTGTACTTTGCACTGTTGCAAACGCCGTTTACCGGTGGCGAAGATGGCCTGCAAGGTGTTCCCCGCGGTGCACTGCTGGGGCTGTTGTCGCTGGAGTCAGACACGGTGCTGTATTACGTGGTGGTGGCAATCTTTGTAGGCACCTTTCTGGGAATCTCACGCATCGTCACCTCACCGTTTGGTCAGGTGCTGAAGATGATCCGTGAAAACGAACCGCGGGCCATCTCGCTGGGTTACCGCGTGGACCAATACAAGCTGCTGGCTTTTACCTTGTCGGCTGCTCTGGCCGGTTTGGCGGGTTCGCTGAAAACCCTGATCATGGGGTTTGCGACACTTTCCGATGTGCACTGGACAATGTCTGGCGAGGTAATCTTGATGACCTTGCTGGGCGGTGT
Source organism: Candidatus Aalborgicola danicus (assembly GCA_016703945.1). Taxonomy (GTDB): domain Bacteria; phylum Pseudomonadota; class Gammaproteobacteria; order Burkholderiales; family Burkholderiaceae_C; genus Allorhodoferax; species Allorhodoferax danicus. The sequence goes on along the minus strand of JADJBC010000044.1, from coordinate 350,853 downwards.
GGGCACCTTCTTTGGCCCCGTGTTTGGCGCGGGCATTGTCATTTCTCTGCAAAACCTGCTGGCCGACAAAGTGGGTTCCTGGGTGAACGTCATCATCGGTGTCATCTTTGTGCTGTGTGTACTGGCGTTCCGCAAAGGGGTGGTCGGCGAGCTGCAGGCATTGCTGGAGCGGCGCAAACAACGCAGCCATTAATCCGTCTGTCTGTGTGTTAACGCAAACCCACCACCCGCGCGATCATTTCGCTGGCGCTCTTGGCTCCGACTTTGCGGATGATGCGAGCGCGATGACCGTCGATTGTGCGGGGGCTGACGCCCAGGGTTCGCGCAATTTCCTTGGTGCTTTGGCCGGCTGCCAATTGGCGCGCAATCTCGCGTTCGCGGCAGGTCAGATCACGCGACACGGCTCTGCGTTCCGAGATGTCTTCAAACATCCATACGGCGCAGGCAAAGGGGTTCTCACGTGCCAACGACTTTCCGGCCGCGTGGCACCAGAACAATTGCCCATTGCGGTGCCGCATGATGCGTTCATCACTGTAGACGCCGGTTTTCTTCATCACCGAGATTCCATGCGCGCCGATGTTTTCAAACTCGTTGGACGAGGGATACAACACTTCCATGGATCGGCCCTTGAGCTCATGGGCTTCATAACCAAACATCGCTCCGAAGGCGGCATTGCAACGTTGAATCACACGATCGCGCGAGATGCACAAGCCCACTGGCGCGAGGTCAAAGACCAGCCCCAAATCGCTGTCGGAGTCCCACGAAGCCTCCAGTTGGGGGCTTGCTTGTTCGGGATTTGAATGCGGCCAGGTGATCATCGGGTAGTTGTACGTCTTTCATCAAACGCGTTTGTTTTCTATATTGGGGTTCTACAACAAATTGGAGGCTATTACCATGGGTGTTTGCATTGTCGGCTGGGCTCACACACCGTTTGGACGTCTGGACACACAGGACCTGGAGTCTCTGATCGTCGGCGTAACGCGCGAGTCGATTGAGCATGCAGGGATCACCGCAAGCGAGGTGGAAGGCATTTGGCTCGGCCAACTCAACGGTGGATTTTCACCGGAAATTTTCGCCTCCTCGCTGGTGTTGCAAGCGGATGAAGGCTTGCGCTGGAAGCCTGCGACACGGGTGGAAAACGCTTGCGCCTCAGGTGCGGCTGCCCTGTACGCAGCCTGCGATGCCATCGAAGCCGGGCGCGCACGCATCGCATTGGTTGTCGGAGCTGAAAAGATGACCGCAGTGTCCGGCGCTGAGACCACCCGGATTTTGGGCAATGCGTCCTACGTCAAGGAAGAAGCCGCTTTGGGTTTGACCTTTCCTGGCATCTTTGGCCAGATTGCACAGGCCTACTTTGATCGGTATGGCGACCACTCGGCCACGCTGGCCCACATCGCCGCAAAAAATCACGCCAATGGTGTGCGCAACCCCTGGGCACAGATGCGCAAGGACCTGGGTTTTGAATTCTGCAATACCGTGTCGGACAGAAACCCATTAGTCGCCACGCCCCTGCGAAAAACCGATTGTTCACTGGTGTCTGACGGTGCCGCTGCTTTGGTTGTGGTGGACTCGTCCATCGCCAAGCAGTTTCCGCGCGCCATCCGTTTGCGCAGCCGGGCACAGGTGAATGACTTCCTGCCCATGTCGCGTCGTGATGCCTTGGCCTTTGAGGGGCCACGGCGCGCGTGGGGCGAAGCCTTGTCACAGGCAGGTTGCAAGGTCACGGATCTTTCACTCGCAGAAGTGCACGACTGTTTCACCATCGCCGAACTTCTGAGTTATGAGGCCATGGGTCTGGCTGCGCCAGGTCAGGGTGCGCGGCTATTGGCCGACGGCGTGGTGCATGCCCATGGATCCTTGCCCATCAACCCCTCAGGTGGGCTGAAGGCCAAGGGGCATCCCATAGGTGCCACCGGGGTGTCCATGCACGTCTTGGCTTCCATGCAGCTGATGGGTGAAGCGGGTGACATGCAGGTGCCCGGGGCAAGTCTGGCGGGGGTGTTCAACATGGGTGGTTCTGCGGTTGCCAGTTATGTCAGTGTGTTGGAGCGGCAACGATGAACATTGTCCAACTTCTGGTCCGCACGGCGCTAACCTACCCGGACCATCCCGCCGTACTACACGGTGCGACTACGGTATGCCACTATGCCCAACTGGGCGAGCGGGCCGCGCGGCTGGCGGGCTACTTTCGCAACACTCTGGCGCTGCAGCCGGGCGACACCGTGGCCATCTACATGACCAACCACGTGGCCTACCTGGAGGTGTTGTATGGCGCCTGGTGGGCGGGTCTGGTCGTGGTGCCGATCAATGCCAAGTTACATCTCAAAGAGCTTGAATTCATTGTCAGCGATTCGCAGGCGCGGGTGTTGTTTGCCACAGATGACCTGGTGAGTGATACCGATGCGGTGCTGGACGCAATGCCTTCTTTGGGAAAGCTGCTGAAGCCAGGTTCGCCGGACTTTGACGCTTCGCTTGCGGCAGAGCCCTTGGAGCCCACACACCGCCAAGTCGATGATCTGGCCTGGTTGTTTTACACCTCGGGCACGACCGGTCGTCCAAAAGGGGTGATGCAAACACACGGCAATCTGTATGCCATGACATCCTGCTATTTCAGCGATGTAGACAGCGTGGATGCCCAAGATGCCATCGTTTATGCAGCCCCCATGTCACACGGTGCGGGCATGTACAACTTTATGTTTGTTGCCAAGGCTGCACGCCACGTGGTACCGGAGTCCGGTGGCTTTGATCCTGCGGAGTTGGTCAGTCTGGCACAAGAAGTGGGCAGGCTGTGCATGTTCGCAGCGCCAACCATGGTCAAGCGGCTGGTCGAGTACATCCAAAGCAGCAACGCAGCGGTGGACGGTTTCAAGACCATTGTGTATGGCGGTGGCCCGATGTACGTCGAAGACATTCAGCTCGCGCTGCAGGTCATGGGGCCACGGTTCGTGCAAATCTACGGCCAGGGCGAATCGCCCATGACCATTACCGCACTGTCGCGTGACCAGTTGGGCGACACCAGACACCCCGACTGGTTGTTACGCATCGCTTCGGTGGGCGTGGCGCAAATGTTAGTGGAGGTGCGCGTGGTGAATGAGCACGGAACTGACCTGCCCCGCGACATCACTGGGGAAATTGTGGTGCGCGGCGCGCCGGTGATGGCCGGATACTGGAATAACCCCGAGGCCACCGCCAAGACCCTGCGCGACGGCTGGTTGTGGACCGGCGACATGGGTGCCATGGACGGCCGCGGTTTCCTGACCCTGAAAGACCGCTCCAAGGACATGATCATCAGCGGGGGCTCCAACATCTATCCGCGCGAGGTGGAAGAGGTCTTGCTGCGCCACCCGGGCGTGCGCGAGGTTTCAGTCATCGGTCAAAACGACCCCGAGTGGGGCGAAGTGGTGGTGGCGTTTGTAGTCGGGACGGGCGTCGCTGCCCGCGAGCTTGACGCACTCTGCCTGGACCAGATTGCACGGTTCAAGCGCCCCAAACACTACCACTTTGTTGACGAACTCCCCAAGAACAACTACGGCAAGGTCTTGAAGACCACATTGCGAGACGCGATCCAGAAGGAGCAGACGCCATGACCCTCAAAAACAGGACCGCATTGGTCACCGGATCGACCCAAGGCATCGGGCTGGCGATTGCGCAGGCACTGGCGCAAGAGGGCGCCAATATCGTGCTGCACGGCATTGAAGAAGCTGGGCAGGGTGAGGCCATTTCCACCGACCTTGCCACGCGGTTCGGCGTTCAAGCCGCGTATGTACGCGCCAATCTGGCCAAGGCCGAAGAAGCGGAACAGTTGGTGGCGGTTGCCAGCCAAGCACTGGGTGCGCCAGACATTCTGGTCAACAACGCCGGCATTCAGTACACCTGTGGCATAGAGAGCTTTCCCGCGGAGCGTTGGGACGCCATCCTGGCGGTCAACCGTGCTGCCTTCCCCCCCCCCCCCCCCCCCCCGCGCCCCCCCCGCCCACGCGCGCGCCAGGGGGGGGGCCCTCTTCCCCCCCCCCCTTTCCCCCCCCCGTTGGGCTCCGGCCATAAGGGGGCTTACCTGGCGGCAAAACACGGTTTGGTGGGTTTGTCAAAGGGGGTTGCGCTGGAAACCGCAACCCAGGGCATTGCGGTCAACTGCATTTGCCCCGGCTGGACCGACACCCCCCCCCCCCCCCCCCCCCCCCCCCCCCCCCCCCGCCCGCGCCCGGGGCCCCGGGGGGCGCCGGGGGGGGGGGGGGGTTGGGTTGGGGGGGAAACAACCACACCCAACCCCCCCTCGCCCCGCCGCGCGTGGGCGCGCCCCGCGCTTTTGCGGGGGGGGGCCGCCGCCCGATTCCCCGGTGGCCCCCTGCCGGTCGACGGCGGCTGGACGGCCCAGTAACATGAATCTCAAATCGAGCTGGGACGTCGCCGGGCCATTTGCTCCCCATGGCGAATTCACGCTGACGTCCGTTGGTGAGATCCTGTGTTACGAGGCAGCGGGGCCCTTTAACATCGAGACCCTTCAGGCCCTGCGGATCACGCGCATCAAAGCCTACGAAAAATGGCAGGCCAGCGGCACCTTCGCCGTCATCGTGCACTGGCATCACAGTGTCTTGATGTCATTGGAGGCCTTTGACGCTTATCGAGATGGCTACATCAAGTTCATTGAGTCCACCCACGCAAGGGCGGTGATTGCATGGGTGGCAACTTCGGATGTGGAAGGCATGAACTTCATGGTTCAAAGATTTGCGGATGTCTTTGAGCAGACCAACACCCAGTTTCGTCTTTTTTCCGATTTGGCACAGGGACGTGCCTGGGTTGAAGAAAATCTGGCCACGCTGAAGACACAGCTTCGCAATTAAGAAAGTTCGGGCTCTGCACAACGGTCAATCGTGGGCGTCGCGCGCCGGCCCCATCCGACTCCGCAAACCATCAACCAGCCCGCGCAGCATGGCCGCGATGTGGGGTCGTCTGGGATGACTGCGCAACGAAAAATAGATGAACTTCTTGACCATGTGAATGGCGTCCGAGACCTTCCAGGCGAATGGAATGTGCGAGAGTCGCTGAAGGTAGGCACCATTGCGCATCAGGTAGTAATGCCGTAAGGGACTGTGGTGCGGTATTTGCTGGCCGCGCCAGTCTTTCACATCATCCCCCATGGCGTGGTACAGGATGGCCCCACCCAAACCAAATACCCGCAGACCGTTGTGGCGCAAACGCAAACACCATTCGATGTCTACATAGTCGATAAACAGGTCGTCCAAGAAGGGGCCGGCCTGACGCCAGGCGTGGATTGTGGTCAGGCAACCCGAAGTAATCAGATGATCGACCTCCACCACCTGTCCAGCGACGGGGGACAACTTGCTGCGACGCCATCGAATCGGCGCCATGAATGCAGCACGCCTTGCGGTCCGGCTGTCCACCTGTTCAGGGCCGATCGCGCCAACCGCCACACCCTGACGTGCAAGCGTTTGCCAGGCTTGGACCAAGTCCACGATCATGTCAGGTGCCGGTTCGCTATCCTGGTCAAAGGTGACGACAAACTCTGCGCCGTGGCGGCAAGCCCAGTCGAATCCGGCGTTCAGAGCGGCGGCAATGCCGCGATTCTCCATCAGGGTCAACAGATCAAAACCGCGTTCTTGCAACGCCGTACGTGACAAAGGCAAATGCGCCCCGTTGTTGACCACTACACCCCCTGCCACCTGGGGTGCCAACGCTGCGAGCAGGCGCTCCAACAGCACTGGATCGGCGTTGTAGGTGACGATGATGGCGTGGATGGAGGGCACTGAAAATTCGGGCTTCGCGTCAGACTTGCCCACAATCGGCAATTTCTGATTGGGGTGGATTGTCGTACACCGAGCGCAGCCCTGGCAGTTTGGTAACCTCAGTCGTACGACGACGCACATTGCAGCCGCGATGTCCCGCATGACACATGACAGGTGAGTGCCTTTGCCCTAAAGTTGCCCCACAACGAGACAACAAGGAGACAAACACATGGCCCCTATTGACCAGGTACACCTGAGCTTCAATCCGCAAACGCTAACACTGCTCAACGCCGTATTGGGCCTAGTCATGTTTGGCGTGGCGCTGGAATTGCGCGTGGAGGACTTCAAGACTGCGCTACGCACGCCCAAGGCGCTGGCGCTGGGTCTGCTGGGCCACCACATCCTGTTCCCGGCCATGACCTATGTGCTGGTGTCTATCCTGCGGCCCGAGCCCAGCATTGCATTGGGCATGATTCTGGTGTCGAGCTGCCCGGCCGGGCACATCTCCAACTTTCTGGTGCACCACTCCAAGGGCAACACGGCGCTGTCAGTCAGCGTGAGCGCGCTGTCCACTTTGGTGGCACTGTTCATGACGCCGCTGAACTTCGCCTTCTGGGGCAATCTGCACCCCATCACCGCAGGACTGATGAAGGAAGTGGCCATGAGCCCGTGGGAGATGCTCGAAGTCATCGTCATGCTGCTGGGCGTGCCGCTGGTGCTGGGCATGTGGGTGGCCAAGCAGTTTCCGGCGTTTGCGCACAAGGCGCAAAAACCCATGAAGATTTTGTCGTTCGTGATCCTGATCGCGTTCATCGGTGGTGCATTGGCGGCCAACCTGCAACACTTTCTGAACTACATCCAGCTGGTGGTGGGCGTGGTGTTCATCCACAACCTGATGGCGCTGGTCACCGGCTACGGCTTGTCGGCAGCGGTGGGGCTGCCCGAGCGTGATCGCCGCGCCATCACGTTTGAGATGGGCATTCAGAACTCGGGCCTGGGGCTGATTTTGATCTTCAACTTCTTTGGCGGGCTGGGCGGCATGGCCATCGTCACGGCGTGGTGGGGCATCTGGCATATCGTGGCCGGGCTGACGCTGGCCACCTACTGGAAGAACCGCCCGCCCCTGCCGCTGGCGCCCTGGTCGGGAGCTGCAAAGTGACGCTGGCCAACACCCGCATTCTGGTCACCGGTGGTGGTGGCTACCTGGGCAGCCAGGTGGTGGCACGGTTGGCGGCGCTGCCCGGCGGCGAGCGCCCCGCGCTTATCGTCGCGCACGACCTGCGCGAACCGGCCGTGCGCCTGCCGCAGGTGGACTACCTGGCCTGCGACATCCGCTCGCCCCAACTGGCCGAGGCCATCGCGCTGCACCGCATCGACGTGGTGGTGCATCTGGCGGCCATCATGCCCTCGGGCAAGGCGCACACGCGCGATTTTGAATACGACGTGGATGTGAACGGCACGCGCAAGCTGCTGGATGCCTGCGTGCAGCACGGGGTTAAACGCATCGTGGTGTCCAGCAGCGGTGCGGCCTATGGCTACCACTTTGACAACGCGCCGTGGCTGACGGAAGACATGCCGGTGCGCGGCAACGAAGTCTTCGCCTATTCGCACCACAAGCGCCTGGTGGAAGAGATGCTGGCGAACTACCGCATGGAGCACCCGGCGTTGGAGCAGGTGGTGCTGCGCATTGGCACCATCCTCGGCCCCACGGTGCACAACCAGATCACCGACATGTTCGAGAAGCCGCGCCTGCTGGCCATACAAGGCTCGGACAGCCCGTTTGTCTTCATCTGGGACCAGGACGTGGTCGGCATCATCCTGCGCGCCGTATCGAGATGGGCCTGCTGGCATCTACAACGTGGCGGGTGATGGTGCGCTGACCATCCATGAGATTGCCCAAAGACTTGGCAAGAAAACCAGGCGCTTGCCCTCGTGGCTATTGCGTGGAGCGCTATCAATTTTGAAGCCCTTGGGTCTGACGCAATACGGCCCCGAGCAGTTGGACTTCCTCCGCTACCGCCCGGTGCTGCTCAACACCCGGCTCAAGACCGTGTTTGGCTACACGCCGACCTATACCTCGGCGGAAGTCTTCGAGATCTACCGTGCCGCGCGTGAGAAGCAGCGCGCCGGGACGGTATGAGCCTGCGCAGCTTCAAGGACCGCTGTGTGGTCATCACCGGCGCCGCAGGCGGCCTGGGCCAGGCGCTGGTGCACGCGTTTTTGCAGGCAGGCTCCAGGGTGGTCGCACTGGACCGCGATGCACAGGCGCTGGACGCACTGCAGCACGGCATCTTCACCAGCGCGCCCAACCACACGCCTTCGCTGCTGACCGCAGTGTGCGATGTCACGCAACTGCCCGCATGCGAAGCGGCCATGGCACAGGCCACGGCGCGTTTTGGCGGCATCGACGTGCTCATCAACAACGCCGGCATCGCCCACCGCAGCGCCTTTGCCGACACCCAGGTCGATGTGCTGCGCCGGGTCATGGACGTCAATTTCTTTGGCGCGGTGCACTGCACGCACGCCGCCCTTGCCAGCCTGCGGCAACGCAAAGGCATGGTGATTGCCATCTCCAGCGTGGCCGGATTCTCACCACTGATAGGACGCACCGGCTACGCCGCCAGCAAGCACGCACTACACGGCTTCTTTGACAGCCTGCGCACCGAGGTGCAGGACGATGGCGTGGACGTACTGATCGTCTGCCCTTCCTTCATTGACACCGGTATAGCCCGCGCCGCGCTGGGCGCTGATGGCCAACCCGCAACCCAGGCGCGCAAGACCACCGGCCAGACCACACAGCCGGCCGAGGTAGCCACCGCCATCCTGCAAGCCGCACAACAGCGACGCCAGCTGCTGCTGTTCAGCTTCACGGCCAAGGCCGCCTGGTGGCTGTCGCGCCTGTGGCCCACGCGTTATGCCGCCATCATGAAGCGGCGCCTGCAGGCCGAGATTTTTCCAAACACAACACCTTGAACGGGGAGACACCGCACCATGCACAAAACCTTTGCAAAGACCTTGGGGATCGGCACGCTGCTGCTGGTCATGGCACTGGCCGGCGCACACGCCGCCGACTTCACCGTCAGTGGCCCCGACGGCAAGCCCCTGCCGTTGGTGATGGTGACGCGCAGCGCCACGCAGCCCACCAAGATTGACGATTCCGACAACGGCTACGCCGCATCCGGCAAGCTGCAGCAGGGCACGTTGGAGCACACCCGCTTCACCGACGCCCAGGGCCGTGTGCGCCTGCCCGACGACGCCCAGAAGCTGGGGGGCGACTACCAGGTACGTCTGCGCAAGCCCGGCTTCAAGGACGTGGTCATTACCCCCGCCGCTCTGGCCAAACCCTCTTCCTGGCGCATGGAGGCCGAGACCGACCCCAAGGCCCTGACCGAGCAACGCCCGTCCAACGCCTGGACCTCCACGCTGCTGGCCGGACGCGACGACCTGAAGAAGGAGTTCATGGCGCAGTGCGGCTTCTGCCACCAACAGGGCTCCGCCTTCCTGCGCCGCGAGCGCAGTGCCGAGGAATGGGCCACCACCATCCACCGCATGGTGCGCTATGGCGCGCGCCTGTCCACCGAGGCACAGAAGGAAATGCCCGCCCTGCTGGAAGCCCACTGGAGGGACATCAACGCCCACCCCGAGAAGGTGCCGGCAGGCACGCCGTGGGTGCCGGAGCTGGCCCAGGCCGCCATCACCGAGCTGCCAATTGGCGACCGCTTCTCGCAGATGCATGACTTTGTGCAACACAGCAACGGACTGGTCTATGTTGGCGACAACCTGCAGGACCGCCTGTACGAGATCAACACCCAGACCGGCGCCTACACCGTGTACCGTGTGCCACCGCAACCCGGCGATAACCTGGGCGGTCTGCTGGCCGGGCGCCTGCGCGACTTTCCCAAGCACGAGACCTACCAGGGCATCCACTCGCTGGTGGAGGCACCCAGCGACGGCCACATCTTCATCACGCCGTCCTACCAGCGCCGCCTGATCGAGTTCGACCCCAAGACCAAGCAGTTCATCAACCACGAAATCGGCAGCGGCTTCTACCCGCACACCGTGCGCATGGATGCCAAGAACCGCGTGTGGTTCACGCTGGCCCTCAGCAACCAGATTGGCATGCTGGACCGCGCATCGGGCAAGTTCACCACCTATGACCTGCCGTTTCGCTCCTTCATGGAGAAGATGACGGTGAAGATGACGCCCTTCTTCTTCAAGCTGATCGGCTGGGGCCTGCCCGTCACCAACTGGGTCAAGATTGACCACGTTTCCACCGGCGTGCCCCTGCCCTACGGCATTGAAGTCACGCCCGACGGCAAGGTCTGGGTGGCCCGCCTGCACACCAACGAGATCGCCTCGCTGGACCCCGCCACGGGCGCCATCACGATGATCCCCACGCCGCTGAAGTACCCACGCCGCCTGCGCGCCGACCGCGATGGCAATCTGTGGATAGGCATGTTCAGTGAATCGGCCGTGCTGCGTTATGAGCCCTCCAAGTCCCAGTTCACCACCTTCAACCTGCCGGTGCAGCCGGTAGGCAGCGACACGCCGTATTCGCTGAACGTGGACCGCAAGCGCCACCAGCTCTGGGTCACCGGCACCAACTCCGATGGCGTGCACCGGCTGGACATTGCGTCAGGAAAATGGACCCACTTCCCGCTGCCGCGCAAGGCCACCTTCACACGCGATGTGGAGTTCACCGACGATGGCCGCGTGCTGCTGACCAATGGCAGCTTCCCGTCCTGGCACATTGAAGACTACCAACCCACCTTCATCCAGCTCAACCCCGAGGGTGCCGCGCGATGATGGGTCGTCTGGGGCCATTCTTCGTGTCCTGCCTGCTGGCGTTCACCGCCGGCCACATGTTCAACTACACCGTCATCCTGTACCTGCAGGAGGCGGTGGGCTCGGACCTGCTGTCGGGCATAGGCTTTGGCCTGGCCTTTGGCAGCAGCATCGTGTTTGGCTGGTTTGCCGGCGTGGTGTGCGACCGTATGCCGCCGCACCGCGTCATCCACGCGGCACAAGCCTTGTTCCTGGCGGGCTTGGCCTGCCTGTGGTGGGCGCAGGGTGGTGCCAGCTCAGAAGCGCGGGTGGCCTGGGTGCTGGGCGGTGCTTTTCTGGGTGGCCTGGCCTGGTCGTTTGTCGGCCCTGCGCGGCTGACCACGCTGGCGCAAATGGCACGGCCTGACGAGCTGCGCCCGGCCGCCATCATCTTCAACCTGCAGGTGCTGGTGGGCTTTGGCCTGGCGCCGCTGCTGATCGGCGTGGTGCGCAGCCGCGCGGGCTGGGGCGCGGTCATTGCGCTGGCGGCGGCGGGCTTTGTGCTGTCCTCCATGCTGATCGCCAACTTGCGCACACAGGCCAATGCCACACCCAGCGGTAACTCGGTGTGGGCGGACATTGGCGAAGGCTTTCGCGTGGTGGGTGCCGACCCGCTGCTCAAGCAACTGATGCTGGCCGCCGTGCTGGCCTATGCCATGACCGGGCCGCTGCAAATCCTTTTACCCAAGCTGGCGCGCGAGGTGCTGCATTTGAGCGAACTGCCGCGCGGTGCCTACCTGGGCCTGATGGCCCTGTCCCTGATCACCGGCGGCATATCGGCACTGGTCCTGGCTCGCCGCGTGCACCATGGGTCGTTCGTGTTTGCAGGCATCATCGCCACCTACCTGGTGTTTGCGTCACTGAGCCAGATTACCAGCGTGGCGCTGTCCGCGGCCACACTGGCCTGCGTGGGCATCACCGGCGGCATGGTCATCAGCCTGGTGGTCTCCGGCATCCAGGCCCAGGCCCCCGTCGCCATGCGCGGGCGGGTCATGAGCATGTACTCCATCACATCGCAAGTCGTGCCCGCTCTGTCGGGTGTGGCGGCGGGGGCGTTGGTGAATGGCGTGGGAGTGACTTCGGCGATTCAACTCTCGGGCTTGGTGCTGGCGGGCATCGTTGCACTGGCGGCCTGGCGGATGGGGCGTCTGCGGCGGTATTCTGGGCAGAGTTCATAAGCCAAATCGGCCTGTAGCCTCGTGGAATAAGCGCATGCCGCTATACAAATGATAGCGATGTGATGCCTGGGGCAGAGATTGGGACAGGGGGCCGCGCCTCATGGTGTCAAACGCCCACAAATCGGCGCGGCCCCCTGCCCCAATCTCTGCGGCCTGCGGTGCTTCACGCCTAGAATTGCCTGAAGCACTTTGCAGACTTTGTGAAATGCATTTGTTAGGCCCTAGAGAATGCTGTCCCTCGACTCCGGAAATTTCGTCCTCCGCCCTACATCAGATGAAGATGTTCCATCCATCGTAGAGGCCGTACACGAATCTGCGGCTACGGTTGGTGCCTGGATGAATTGGGCGACATCCAGCTACTCACATGCAGAAGCCATTGCCTGGATTCGAGCATGTGAGGTCAGCCGCGCCGAAGGCACTGGTTACGAGTTCGGTATCTTCTCATCGGCGACTGGTCGCTTCGTCGGCGCAGCTGGTCTGAACCAGTTCAACAAGGTGTACAACTTCTGCAATCTCGGCTACTGGGTCCGAGAGTCAGCTCAGCGTCAAGGGGTCGCTACTGCTGCCGTCGCTGCGCTTCGCAACTACGCGTTCAACGGACTCGGTCTTACGCGGGTCGAGATAGTGGCAGCGGTGAGCAACGGGGCAAGCCTATCGGTCGCACGCAGGGCCGGTGCTACGCTGGAGTGCACGGCCAGAAACCGGTTGCAACTTCACGGAAGGCCGGTCGATGCTTGCGTGTTCTCCTTCATTCCCGCGCCTGGGGCCTAACCCCTTGGGAGCGCTGCTCGCGGAGGCAGGCACAAGACACTTCAGGAGAACGTATGTTCGATCACGTCAAATTCGGAGTCAGCGACTATGCAGCGAGCAAAGCTTTCTTCCTCAAGACGCTCGAACCGCTCGGCGTAACGGTTGTCACGGAGTGGCCGCCGAACGGTGTCGAGCTTAGCCAACCAAAGGGGACGGTTTCATTGTGCTTGTTCCAAACCCAAGAAAAACCGGCGCATCTGCACTTGGCATTCACGGCCGGGAATCGCCAGCAGGTCGACGCTTTCTATCGCGCCGCGCTGGAGGCCGGTGGCACAGACAATGGCGCGCCAGGTCTGCGCCCGCACTACCACGCGAACTACTATGCGGCTTTCGTTATTGGCCCGGACGGGCACAACATCGAGGCGGTTTGCCATGAACGCGCCGCTTGAAGGCGATCTCGGTTTTACGCATCGCAAGCGCAAGAACGGAGACATAGAGGCGCAGCAACTGATGGCGCGTGTCACGGGCAACTACAAGCATGGCAACGAACGAACTGCGAGTAGCCACCCGCGCAATCGACGGTGAAGCCAGTCCATGAAGAAACACAAACACTTCCCCACCATGAACGTCCGCCCCGCCCTTTCTTCCGATGTGGATGCCATCGCCAGAACCCATGTACTGGGCTGGCAGCATGCCTACGGCGGAATACTTTCTCCGAATTTCCTCGCATCGCTTTCTGTTGAGCAGCGCGCCCGTATGTGGGCCGAGGCGATCGAAAAACAGGTTCAACGGCTATTGGTCGTAGAAGTTGCGGGACAGGTCTCTGGCTTCGTGGCGTTCGGCCCGTGCCGGGATGACGGTGCGCACGCGACGGACTTTGAAGTCTGGGCGATATACCTTCACCCCCAGTTCATTGGTTCCGGTGCAGGTCAGGCCCTGTGGCTTGGTTCCTTAGCGGCGATGAAACGTAGGGGTGCAACCCGGGTTACCTTGTGGGTGCTGGCAAAAAACGAAGTGGCAATTCGCTTTTACCGTGCGGCGGGGTTCACTGAAGATGCAGAGTCCCGTAAGTCCATCCAGGTTGGAGGTGTCCCGGTAGTTGAAGTGCGATATTCGCAGAACATTACGGGTTAACTGATCTTCCGCCGCAAGCCGAGGTACGTCCCAGTTAACCTAATCGGAGAGCAAAATCAACGAATAAACCGCCCGTCTCGCGAGACCATCGTCAGTTCCACAAAACGGGAAGCGTTCGGCGCGGACTCATTGAAGTTCACTTCAAAACCACCCATATTGAATTGTTTGATGTTCCAGGCGCTGTCAATGAAGTTGGCACGGGTGGGGTTGCGACCCGCACGGCGCAGGGCTTCGGCAAATATGCGGGCATTGATGTAGCCCTCCAGCGCCAGATGGGATGGCTCCAGTTCTACCTGTGCGGCCTTCCAGGCCAACTGAAAATCCCGTACCACCGGTCGCGAAGGGTTGCTTGGCAGGGGGACAATCTGGGAGATGGTCATGCCGGTGGCGTCGGCACCAAGCGTCTTGACCGTGGCCGCCGAACCCATGATGGACAGTGCATACAACTGCAGCCCCTTGCGCTCCAGGCGCACGGCCTTGATAAACGCGACGGTGGGTTTGCCGGCAAGGCCGACCAGCACCGCTTCAGGCTCGGACGCGGCAATCTTCTGTGCGGCGGCAGCAGCGTCCGATGAGTCGTTCTCCACGGTCACCGTTGCCACGGCATTGAGTTTGTACCGTGTCATTGCCTGTTGCGTTGCGGCAAAAACCTCTTTGCCAAACGAGTTGTTCTGGTAGGCAATGGCGATGCGTTTGATTCCCACCGTCGCCAGGTGCTGCACCAGCTGCTCCGCTTCGTCGGCATAACTTGCGCGGATGTTCATGACATTGCGCGCGTTTTTCGGACGTACCGATAGGGCTCCGGAAAAGGGCGCAAAAAAGGGCATGCCCGATTCGATCACCTGGGGCAACATGGCCTCAACCATTGGCGTACCCATGCAGTTAAACAAGGCAAAGTTGCTGCGGTCTTGCATAAAGCCGCCGACATTGGCCAATGCCCGTTTGGTGTCGTAACCATCGTCGGCCACCACCAGTTCGATGGCGCGACCGTTGACGCCCCCTTTTGCATTGATGGCTGCAAAACAAACCTTGGCGCCGTTGTGCATGGCCTGGCCCAGTTCACCCAACGGTCCGGTCAGCGCGATGGATTGTGCAATTTTGATAGGGCCGGTGTCATTGGCCCGCGCCGGGACATGGCAAGCCAACGGCAACGCGGCTAATGCGCCGAGCATACGTCGGCGCGACGGTCCTGCCGTGAAGGCTTCAAGAGACCCAGCCTTATCGGGCACAGACAACGGAGCAGAACTTTTCATGGTGGTTCCTTGGCCAAGAGTGTTTCAATGGATGTGACGTGTACGTCAATCAGCGCAGCCGATGCTACGCTTTGAATTGATGGCGAAATGTCCATGGAACGACAATTGATCACCGTTTTTGTCGGTGCTTTCCCTAGGCTGTAGTCAGTCCAAGTGGTCGTCGACGCAAGCGGAGGCATTCAATTGGGCTCCAGCCCACGTGGAATATGCGTGAGCAGCTATTTAATTGATAGCAATTGCTGGCGGCGGGTGCGCACCGCCTGCGCCAGGTCTTCCAGCACCGGCACCACGTCGTCGAAGGCCAGGCAGCCATCGGTGATGCTTTGGCCGTAGGTCAGTGGCTGGCCGCTCACCACCGATTGCGACCCTGCCACCAGATGGCTCTCCAGCATGACACCGATGATGGCACGTTGCCCGGCGGCGATCTGCCCCGCAACGTCGTGCGCCACGGCGGGTTGCTGGTCATACCGTTTGCCGCTGTTGGCGTGGCTGCAGTCCACCAGGATGGCGCTGGGCACCGCAGCTTTTTGCAGCAAGGCCACCGCCTGTTCAATGTGTTCGGCCGAAAAATTGGGGCCACTGCGGCTGCCACCCCGCAGCACCAGGTGGCCGTGCTCATTGCCGCAGGTCGTCAACACCGCAGGCGCGCCTTCGTGGGTGAGTGAGGGAAACGAATGCGGATGGCGCGCCGACAAAATGGCGTCCACCGCCACCTGCAGGTCACCATCGGTGCGGTTCTTGAAACCCACAGGCATGGACAAACCCGACGCCAGTTCGCGGTGGATCTGGCTCTCGGTGGTGCGGGCGCCTATGGCGCCCCAGGAAATGAGGTCGGCGTAATACTGGCCCAACGTGGTATCCAGAAACTCGGTTGCAATGGGCAAGCCTTCTGCGGTGACGTCCAACAGCAGCTTGCGGGCCAGGCGCAGGCCGCGGTTGATCTGGAAGCTACCGTCCAGCCCGGGGTCATTGATCAGGCCCTTCCAGCCCACTACGGTGCGCGGCTTCTCAAAATAGACCCGCATCACCACCAGAACATCGTTGGACAGGCGTTTGGCCAGCACTGACAAATTGCGCCCGTATTCCAACACCGCCTGCGGATCGTGCGCGGAACAGGGGCCCACTACGGCCAGCAAGCGGTCGTCCAGCCCCAGCACAATATTGGCCACCGAGCGCCGCGCCTGGGCAATAAAGTCGGCACCGGCCGGGCCGAGTGGCAATTCGTCCTCCAGAATGGCGGGCGAAATCAGCGGTCGAACGCTGCGGATGCGAATATCGGAGGTGGGTGGCATGGTTGGGGTTTGGGTCAGCGGCTGAAGCGCAGCCATCGGCTGTTGGATTCTAAGGTCTCGATCTCAGCGCGATCCGTCCGAACATGGGGTAAATCCGCACAGTTGGCCCCTCTGATACACCTGGTTGTGCACTATCATCGCCGCAGCGTGGGCAGGATCAAGCCCATGGCAGGGCCCACGGTCTACTTGGCGACACAATTTTGCCTTACTCACCATTACCGCCGGAACAAGCGACTCCGCCACAGACCAGCGCTGTGGGTGGTGTCAGCAACTTCGACCGCATGGAAGTGCAAATCAAAACCTTGCAACAAGAAGCGCTCGCTACCCAGCGCACCCTGCAGCAGTTGCAATCACGTGAGGCGCCCGGTCCCTTTTCCTCCATGCCCCCCATGGATTTGGCCTTGCTGGGCACTATGGCACTGTTTTTTGGCTTGATGCTTGCCGTGTGGTGGTACCTTTGGCAACGCCCTCGTACCCGACTGGAGCAGCAGAACCGAGTGGCGGTCAAAGACCTCAGGCACCCGCGCGAATTTGCCGGCGTGCAGCGCCCCGAAGCCCAACCCCGTGCTGCTGAACCACCGCCTGTTGCCGTTCCGGTGGCACCGGTTTATGAACCAGAACCAGAACCAGAACCAGAGCCAGATCCAGAACCAGGCCCGCCACCCGTGTGGGAACCGGCGCCAGCCCCTCAGCCGGTGGCAACACCAGAGCCCACTGAAATCGCCCCACCACTTCCGCAGCCCCCGCCCAGCGCAACGATCTTTGCCCGCGCTCAGCCTGCATTTGCGTTTGATCCCGAAGCGGCGGCCAATGAAGTGACCCGCGTCCGAAAGTCCCTGGCTGAAAAGCGCGAAGCCCGTTCCATGCTGCGTGAATATGAAGAAGATGGACCCGCGCAGCCGGATGATGCTCCTACCGCGCTCGCCAGTTTGAGCAACCTTCCGGGGGACGAAACGCCTGCGCCTGCACCTGCGCTCCTGTCTGCGACACCTGAACCTTTCCTGGACGAAGCAAAGACGCAAGCTGTGGTCGAGAACGCAGACAGCGCAAGTTTGGAAGCGCACCCCCGATTGGAACTCGGCCCCAGTGCAGACGAATCGCCGACTCCCATGGCGGCTGCAGCATCAACCGAAACATGGGAAACAGAGGAATCACACGAAATTCACGAGCCAGACTACGCCGTGACGCTGGCGCTGGCACAGGAATCGGTGGCGCTGGAACTGTGGTCTGAGGCGCGCGAGCTCGCTAACGAGGCATTGGAGTGCGGTGATGCAACGGTCAAAGACGGGGCGCGGGCCTTGTTAAGCAGCATCGAAGCCCATGAAAGACAGATGCGGCTGGACGCAGAGGCACTCCTCAACTCGCCGGATTCCGCAGCCTGATTGTCAGCAGAGTCAGCGTAAGCCAAAAAAGTTGAAATCCGTCAGAACGGGTTTGGTGCTGTCGGTGGTCGCAGGCGTTTGCTCCTGCTCAATGATTGGCAAACTTACGCTTGTTGGAACCCGCATCGGGCCTAATGGTGCGACCTGGTTGTCGACAGCCCTTGCCGGGTCGGGTTCGTCGCCCGGACCACGCCGACGCGAGCCGCGTAACGGTGTACCCGTGCGTGGGGTGCGCGCGGCACCTGTCTTGGTTTCACGCACCTGGCGTGCGGGGGCTGTTCCCTGCGGGCGTGGCGAAATGCGCAATGACTCCGATGTATCCACTTCAACCCCAGCTTCCGTTTGCCGCACGATTCGTTTGGCAACACCGTGCAGAAACAGCAGATCAAGGTAAGCCTGCAAATCGAACACCACACCGTCACCCTCTTCTGCGTGTTGGTAGATGCAACCTTCGATGTATTCAAGCACCTCTGGTGAGGGCCACAGGGACACAATACGCTCCATGATTTTCGGATACCGTTCGAGCGAGCGACCGACGTTACCAAACTCTGAATACTCCGGTACCCGTCCGGCGAACCAGTGGTTGAACTCGGTGCGCATGAAGTCAAACTCGGCTTGCCGACCCAGGCGGTGGTAAATCTTCAACAAATCCAGGCACACCAGGGGACTGGACACTCCCACTTGCGCGATGCGCGTGGTCAAAATTTCAATCGCCTTTTCGTGTTGCCCCAGAGACATAAAAAATTCGGCCTGCTGACGCGCATCCACCAGTTCGGCCGAATCAATGGCACGTGCGCCGGGTGAAATGCTGAGCTGAAAGTCCACATGTCCGACACCACGCTCCGCAGCGGGTGATAACTTCTTCGAGTCGCGCATCG
This sequence comes from Candidatus Aalborgicola danicus, assembly GCA_016703945.1. GTDB lineage: Bacteria > Pseudomonadota > Gammaproteobacteria > Burkholderiales > Burkholderiaceae_C > Allorhodoferax > Allorhodoferax danicus. The sequence goes on along the minus strand of JADJBC010000044.1, from coordinate 332,418 downwards.
AAGGCGGCGGCACCGCAGGGGCTGGAGGCGAATAAATGGCGCCAACCGGCATCAACGCGCTCTCAGACGACTCCATCAAGCCCAAATCCAAGTCCACCTCGGTCAAGGGTGGAGTTGCAAGCGGTTGGACAGCCACCGGTTTGGGCTTAAGCCCCCCAGGTGTTTCAGGCTCTGATCGCCGCACCGGCTGGTCCGGCAAGACGTCGGGCATCACGCTTTCATCCCCATAGTCAAGGCCTTGCGCCCAGTTGCTCACATCTTGTTCCCGCATCCGCCGCCAAACCCAGAACAACACCAGCAGACTGATGATCCAGAGTGCAATCAGGCCATATACCAAGCCGTTGGCGTAACGTTCCGACTCCGCTTGCTGGGTTTTGCCCGCGAGTTCCAGTAAACCCTTTTGGTTCTCTGTTGTCACAGCACGCAGGGTTTGCAGGTCTTTCTGCAGACGCTGCAGTCGCTCGCCTTCCTGCAGCAACGCTTCAGGACTGGCATTCAGCGCCTGCCATAGTGCAGCCGCTTCACTGCGCTTTTGGGGGTCCTCCTGTGGGAGTGACAACATCTCATCTGACGACCGCAAGACCGGGGCATAGTCCATCAACAGGTCCAATGGGTCGAGCTTGAGGCGGGCTTTGGACGGCGGACGCTGGGGTTTGATCACCCGCACAGGTGCGGATGGCACCGTGACCGGCACGGGTTCAGTGCGGGGTTTGGCGACGCGTGGCGTCGGCGCTTTCGCCACCGGTGCAGGCGCCGGCACGGAAACCTTTGCAGGCGCGGCCGGACGGGGTGATTCGGCGCGCCCACCCACGCTGGCGGCTGCGGCCAACACGGCAGTGGTCACCAACTTGGCACCGGCTTGCGCAGTTTGCGGGGTCTGCGCCGGTGGCTCCACTACGCTGGTTGGCAAATCGGCAAACAAAACATAACGCTTGTATAACTTTTGCTGACAACCGACCCGCAGGTTCACCGAGACAATGGGTTCATCAATCAAGACCGTGGACCTGACACGAACCGCCTGTCCGCTGCCGACTGCCCGCGCGTTAGCCGGTACCCAGCTCACGGTAATCCGTGCGGAGTCCACCAGGGTCTCGCCATACTGCACATCTGCGCCCAGGCAATCGGGTTGAACGTCGTCGTTGTGGTCGAGTTGGGCCGGAATTTGAACGTCCAGGCTTTGTCCCACCCATGCCGCCCCTTGCAAGCGCCCCAGGCTCAAGGCAGCACTGCCCATGGAGGTGGCCAGCAGCACCACTCCCACAGCAAATGACCTGAATGCGCAAGAATTCATAGAGCACGATTCTCGCACAGCAATTTGGGCTGCCGAGGTGTTGCGGGTACCACCAACTTGCTGATGCAAGGACGGCCTAAACCCCCGTCAGATCTCAGCGCGTCGCTCTCAATTCGAGAGCGCTGAAGATGGTGGTTGTAGCGGGCCGGTGTCCCGGCCCCAGGCTCACTCGTCGTCCAGGTTGACCGCCTTGTGCGCCGACACCAGTTGGGCCTGGGTCTGGCTTGGCACCTGGGCGTAGTGGGAGAACTCGATGGTGTAACTGCCCTGGCCTGCGGTCAGCGACTTCAAACGCCCCTGGTAATCGTCCAACTCTGCCAATGGGATTTGACCGCTGATGGCAGCCGTTGCCGCCGGACGGGGTTGTGTTCCCGTCACATGCCCGCGTTTGCTGGACAGGTCGCCGGTCAGGTCGCCGATGGACGCCTCGGGCGCCAGGACCTCAATATTGACCATGGGCTCCAGCACAATGGGCGTGGCGTTGCGCACCGCTTCGATGGTGGCTTTGCGGCCGGCCAGCGTAAACGCAATGTCCTTGCCGTCCACCGCGTGGGTCTTGCCGTCATACACGGTGACGCGTAAATCGTGCACCGGATAACCCGCGACAACACCATCGGCCAGTGCCTGGCGCACGCCTTTTTCCACCGCGGCCATAAAGACCCCGGGAATGGCGCCGCCTTTGACGACGTCGACAAACTCGAAGCCGGCACCACGCTCCAACGGTTCGATCCGCAACATGACTTCACCAAACTGGCCGGCACCGCCGCTTTGTTTCTTGTGCCGGCAGTGGCCCTCGGATGCCTGGGTGATGGTTTCGCGGTAGGCGATTCGGGGTGGGCTGGTATCCAGTTCCATCTTGAACTGGTGCTGCATGCGCGCCAGCTTGGTCCGCAAGTGCATGTCGCCCAGACCCCGAATCACCGTCTCGTTGGTGTGGGGGTGGCGCTCCACTTTGAAACAGGGGTCTTCCAGCTCCAGTTTGTGCAAGATTTCAAACAAACGGTGTTCGTCGCTTTTGCGCTTGGTGTGCACCGCCAGCCCCTGCATCGGCAACGGAAACTGCAGGGGTTTGAGATGGATGTGGTCCTCGTCGTGGGAATCGTGGAGCACACAATCAAACTCGATGTCATCCACCTTGGCCACGGCACCAATGTCGCCCGGCACCAGGCTGGGCACTTCGATGTAGTCTTTGCCCTGTAACCGGTACAGGTGCGCCACTTTGAACGGTCGTTTGCCCGAGCCCACAAACAACTGCGCGTCTTTGCGCACCGTGCCCTGGTGCACACGGAACACCCCCATCTTGCCAATGAACGGGTCCATCACCACCTTGAACACATGGGCCAGCACATGCAAGGCATCGTCCGGCTGGCTCTCAAAAGACTGCGGTTGGGCGCCAGGCTCACCTTTGTAGAACGGAGGTGGGTTGCCCTCGGCCGGATTGGGTGCCAGCTTGGACAAGGCATCCAGCAATTGCGGCACCCCGGCACCGGTGCGGGCCGACACAAACAAAATGGGAATCAAATGCCCAGAACGCAATGCCGCTTCAAACGGTGCGTGCAATTCCTGCGGATCAGGTTCCACGCCGTCTTCCAGGTAACGCGCCATCAGGCTGTCGTCTTCTTCAATAATCTGGTCAATCAGGGCACGGTGCGCCGCTGCCACCGAGGCGAAGTCACTGTCACCATCAGCGTGCCCCAGCAGTTCGACCACGTCTTGTCCCTGGTGGGCCGGTAGGTCCAGCAGCAGGCATTGTTTGCCAAAACGTTCGCGAATCGACGCCACCAAGGCTGGAAGGTCCACATTGTCGGCGTCGATCTTGTTGACCACCAGCATGCGACACAGGCCCCGGTCACCCGCCAGGTTGAACATACGTTCGGTCGCCAGCTCAATGCCGGTTTGTGCATTGATGACGACCAGCGCGGTATCCACACCGGCCAGGGCTGCAATCGCCTGACCGGCAAAGTCGGGGTAGCCGGGGGTGTCGATCAGGTGGATCTGTGCGCCACCCCACTGCACACTGGCGACCGCCGTTTGCAGTGAGTGGCCAAACTCCTTCTCTTGGGGATCGAAGTCGCACGTGGTGTTGCCTTTTTCTACCGAACCCCGGCTGGTGATGGCCCCGGAGGCGGCCAACAGACTCTCGGCCAGGGTGGTTTTGCCGGCTGCGCCATGGCCGACGAGGGCCACCGTACGAATGGAAGTGCTAGGAGTTTGGCTCATGACAGGGTCTCGGTAACCAGCCAGCGAAAGGCGTGTGCCGAAGTGGCAGGCGCCGGTGCGGGCCAGGGGTTTGTTGGGGAATGCATTGCGACGCAATCACATTTCCATCTTACCGTCGCCTATCAGCCTGTGGAGCAGCGGCCCCGCTCCCGCGCGCCAAAAAGTTGATGCAGGTCAGGTTTTCTGCAAGCGGGCAAAGGTCTTGCGGAACTTGGCCACCTTGGGCGCCGCGACCGCCATGCAATAACCCTGGTGCGGATTGCGCTCGAAAAAGTCCTGGTGGTAGTCCTCAGCCGGCCAGTAATTGGCCAGCGCGACCACTTCGGTGACGATGGGGCGGCTGTAGGTGCCGCTGGCGGCCATCTCGGCCATGACCTCACGCGCCACGCCTTCCTGTTCGGCTGTTGAAAAATAAATGCCACTGCGGTACTGCGTGCCGGAGTCGTTGCCCTGACGGTTCAACGTGGTTGGATCATGGATCACAAAGAAAATTTCCAGCACCTCGCGCAGGCTGATCAGGGCCGGGTCAAACACCAGCTTGACCACCTCGTTGTGGCCTGTGGTGCCGGTGCAGACGTCTTCGTAGCTGGGGCGCTGCACATAGCCATTGCTGTAGCCGGACTCCACATCCAGCACACCACGCACCTGCACAAACACCGCCTCGGTGCACCAGAAGCAGCCGCCGCCGAGCGTGATGGTTTGAAGGTTGGTGGGCACGGTGGCAGTCATATGGGTTCTCCGGTGATACACATCTGTCGGGCGAGAGGGGCAAATCTTACGCGCAGGGCAGGCAGCTCCTGAACGGCGCACCAATGGCCTTGACTGGAACACGGCTACAGTAGCGCTCCTAACCTACGCTTCCTAGAGTCTCCGATATATGAAAAAAATCACCCTGCTGGCCCTGCTTCTGGCGGCTGGCATTGTCCACGCGCAATCAACCCCGGCCAAGAAAGAGCTGGTCGCACGCATCCTGGTCTTGCAACAGAGCGCCATTGAACAAACTGCGCAGTCCCTGGTCGAACGGCCCGCCGCGCAAATGCAGCAACAGGCCGGTATGGCCTTGCAGACCCGCATTGCGCCCGAAAAACGCGAGGCCATTGCCAAGCTGGTTCAGGCAGATCTCAAGAAGTATGTGGATGAAGTCGGCCCCCTGGTGCGCCAACAGGCCGTGAAACTGGCCCCGTCAACCATTGGGGCACTGCTGGAAGAAAAGTTCACCGAGGACGAACTCAAACAACTGATTAGCATCATTGAGTCACCGGTCAACCGCAAGTTCAGCCAGATGGGGGGAGATTTTCAAAAGGCATTGGGTGAAAAGCTGATTGCACAGACCCAGTCCATCGTGGAACCCAAGGTCAAGGCGCTGGAACAGGCCGTGGTCAAACACCTGGGCCTCCCAAGCGCACCGCCGAACAGCGCACCAGAAACGCCTAACAAGCCACCCAAGAAATAGGCCTTGGGCTAACGGATGCGGGGCAAGGCCAACATCTGCTCCGGCGTTGTGAAATAGGCCGCAGTCGAGCCCGCCCTCGCCCGCCCCTGCGCCAGCTCATGCCGGGCCACGGTGCGCAGGTGCACCTCGTCCGGCCCATCCATCAGGTGCAGCGCCCGGCCCCAGGTCCAGAAGAAGGCCAGTGGTGTGTCGGGCGACAGACCCATGGCCCCAAAGACCTGCATGGCGCGGTCCACCACGCGCGACTGGAGGCGCGCGGCCACCACCTTGATGGCGGCGACCTGGGAGCGCAAGGCTCCAGGCGCGACCACGCCGGCCGGCTGATCCAGCATCCACGCGACCTGCAGCACCAGCAAGCGGGCCTGGTCGATCTCCATGCGCGACTCGGCAATCCAGTCCTGCACATTGGAAAAGTCCGACAGATATTTGCCAAAGGCCTGGCGCTCCAGCGTGCGTTCGGTGGCCAGTTCCAGGGCCAGCTCGCACTGGCCGATGGCGCGCATGCAGTGGTGCACGCGGCCCGGCCCCAGGCGCGCCTGCGCCATGGCAAAACCTTCGCCCCACGCACCCAGCAAATGGTCGGCGCTGACGCGCACATCGCGTAACACAATTTCGCAATGGCCTTCGGGCGACTGGTGGTGCACCACGGCGATATTGCGCACCACCTGCACGCCGGGCGTGTCCAGGGGGACCAGCACCATGCTGTGCTGGTGGTGGGCACTGGCATCCGCTGTATCGTCCGCGTCCGCCGCGTTGCGGCACATCACGATCAGCAGCTTGCACTGGGGATGCGCCACGCCGGTGATGAACCACTTGCGGCCGTTGAGCACCAGTTGCTCACCGTCACGGCGCACCGTGGTCTGCAAATTGGTTGGGTCGCTGGAGGCCACATCGGGCTCGGACATGGCGAAGGCCGAACGGATGTCACCGTTCAGTAGCGGCTCCAGCCACTGCGTGCGCTGTTGCGCGTTGGCAAAGCGGTGCAGCAGCTCCATGTTGCCGGTGTCGGGGGCGCTGCAGTTAAAGACCTCGGGCGCCCAGTGCAGGCGGCCCATGGCCTCGGCCAGCGGAGCGTAGTCCAGGTTGGAGAGAGGGGTTCCCGGTTCGTCCGCGCGCAGCATGGGCAGGAACAGATTCCACAAGCCTTCCTCACGGGCCAGGGCCTTCAGGTCTTCCAGAAACGGCGGCGGGTAAACACCCGCTTGCACGGATGCGTGCCAGGCCGCGTTGTACGGCAAAACATAGCGCTGCAGAAAGGCTTCAAGACGCTGGCGCAGGTCTTGTGCCCGGGGGGAATGTGCAAAGTCCATGGGTCAATTGTCTGCGTGGCGGCTGTCACCTGTCAGAACACACGTGACAGCACGCCCTCACCCCAACAGGGCTTAGCGCGGCACAAAAAAGGTCGATTTTTCGCGTGCCACACGTTCGTTGCTGTCGCTCAGCGCCTTGACCTCAAAAACGATGGGGGTGGAGCGACCTTGCAAATCGGCAGACACGTCGGCTGGAAGTGTCAGCCGCACCGGTAATACACCAATGCCGGTCGCCGCCACGCTCAAGCGCGTGGGCGTGGCAATGGCCAGACCCGGCAGGCCGGAGACGCTAAGGGCATAGTCCTGCGTGTTTTCCGTCCCGTTCATAATCTGCAGGCGGTAGACGTTCTCAATGTTGCCTTGCTCCACCACCCGCGCCTGGGTGCCCCGGTCCTTGATGACATCGACCGAAAACCCCCGCCGCATCGACAGGCTGGTAACAAACACCGCACTGGTGACCAGCAGTAGCGCGCCATAGATCAACACCCGGGGCCGCCACACACGCGCCACCATTTGGCGGTTGTTCAGACCCTGTTCAATGCCGCTGCCCGACGAGTAGCGAATCAAGCCCTTGTCGTAACCCATCTTGCCCATGACGTCATCACACACATCAATACACGCCGCACAGGCGATGCATTCGTTTTGCAGGCCGTTGCGAATATCGATACCGGTGGGGCACACCTGCACACACAAGGTGCAATCCACACAATCGCCCAGGCCCAGCGCCTTGGGGTCTGCGCTGCGTGGGCGCGAACCACGCGCCTCGCCGCGGCCGGTGTCATAGGCAATCACCAGCGAATCCATGTCGATCAGGGCGCTCTGGATACGGGCATAGGGACACATGTATTTGCAGACCTGTTCACGCATATACCCCGCGTTGCCATAGGTTGCAAAAGCGTAGAACAAGACCCAGAACCATTCCCACGGCGAAAAAGCCAGTTCCATGACTTGACCGGCCAGGCTTTGGATGGGTGTGAAGTAGCCGACAAAGCTGAAACCGGTCACCAGCGCCAGCGACACCCAGGCCAGTTGCTTGGCGCCTTTGCGCCCAAACTTCTCCACACTCCACGGCGCGCTGTCGAGCCGCATGCGGGCCGAGCGATCGCCCTCGGTGTGTTTCTCGATCCACAGAAACATCTCGGTGTAGACCGTTTGGGGGCACGCGTAACCACACCACAAACGACCCGCCACCGCTGTGAAGAAAAACAAGGCCAGCGCGGCAATCACCAGTAGCGCGGCCAGGTAGATCAGGTCCTGCGGGTGCAGCACCAGGTTGAAGACAAAAAAGCGCCGCTCGGACAGGTCAAACAACACGGCCTGTCGGCCATTCCATGGCAACCACGGCAGACCATAGAAGACCACCTGGGTCACCCACACCATGACCCAACGCCAGTTGGAAAACAAGCCGCGCACCGAGCGGGGGTAAATCCGCTCCTGTTTTTCATAGGCCGAGAGAAAACCGAGATCGTCGGCGTCAGACGCAATGGGCTTGATGGGAATGACTTTGGTCAAGGCAGGCTCTGTAAAACAAATACAAAAAATGAATCTTATCGCCAAAACCAAGCTTTTGCTGCGCACCAGCCAGAGACCCCACACAACACCGGGGCGTTGAATTCAACACATAAAATGTGCCACTAGCCCACGTGGAATATCGGCTTATAGCTATAAACAAAATAGCATTTGACACTAACACCGCATCAGCCTTTTGCCGTTTTTGGTGAGCCAGCGTCCCTTGCGGTTCCGGTATGGGATTTCGAAACCCAAGGGCCTTGTTGAATTGGGGGCAAGCTCCGCGTTGGGGCGCACCGACCGAGCGCAGGGCTTGTAGTGAATGTCGAACCGGTACAAGGTCATCTGATAAGCGCAGCTACACGCAGAATGCATTGGCGCAGTTCGCCTTTCATGTCGGAAGCCAGATGTCCGAATGAGCCGGGATACACGGTGCATTTGGCAAAGTGCTAAGCTGCAAAAACTATGAAATGGCTCAATCGATTGGAAGGAACCCGGCGCTACGCAAGCGGCTTGGAATGGCGTATTTGGCGCAAGTTGCCTATCATCACCCTGGTCGGTACCCTGCTGCCGGCGCTGCTGTGGCTTGTGTGCGATTGGACGCTGGACCCCCAATCCAGTGCAGAACATGCACGCTGGCTGCTCACCGCCGGGTATGTTGCCTTGGGGGCAGTGATCTTCCATTGGACAATGGTGCTCACAGTGGGGATAGGCTGCGCCATCGTGATGGTGATGAAAGGCCCCGGTTATGTGGCAGATGCCTACCCCTTGTCCCACCGGGATCACCCTAGTGGGATTAACCGCAAAGGTCCGTAGCTAAGGCAGGACCGGCGTCACTGAACACAGGTCAGCGCCAACTATCAGGGGCTCAGCAATGTTTGATTCATTTTTTGAGTCCATGTCGTTGGCCCGTCGGCTGTCACTGGGGTTCATCAGCGTTCTCACGCTGTTGCTGGCGGTGGCCATTACCAGTTCCTACGCCCTGAAACTTCAGGGCGAACGTGTGCAACGCATCGTTCAGGTCAATAACATCAAAACCGCCTTGGCCAACGATTTGATGGACAGCATCAATGAGGTGGCGATTCGCAGCCGTTCCGCTGCGCTCTTCACCGAAATGGACCATAAGCAGCTGCAGCTTGAATTCAACGCGGCAATGGTGGCGAAGGAATCGTTTTTGAGAACGGAGCGCAAACTCAATGCGATGTTGGCCGACGAAAGTTCACTCGGGCCTGAGCGCACCGTGTTGGCAGATATCTTTGCTGCCAAGCAGAGGGTCTTTTCGGAAACTGAAGAGTCTCTGGGCCAGGCGCTGGCTGCCGACAATGTGGCCGCCGTGCTGACGCTCAGCAACCGGGTCAGACCGGCCGAGATTCAGTTGCGGGCACATGTCACGGCACTGATTGATCTGCAAGCCAAAATCAGTGAGCAGGCCAGCCGTGATGTGCTGGCCTTGCAAGAGAAAGTGTTGATTGCAGTGGGCGTCCTGGTGTGCCTGGCACTTGGTATGGGGGGCACCATTGCATGGCGCATCACAACCAGCGTCACCACACCGATCACCCGCATGCAGATGATGATGACCGAGATCGCCAGCAGCCAGGACTTTTCCCGCCGCGTTCCAGTTGACCGGATGGATGAAATCGGACTCTCCCTTGTGGCGTTCAACACCATGATCGAGAAGATTCAGGAGAGCTCGCTGTTGCTCCTGCAAAGGTCCAATGACATTCAGACCATGCACAATGAACTCAATACATCGTTCGAACAGCTCAAAATCGCCAAGGACGAACTGGTGCGCAGCGAAAAGCTGGCGGCACTCGGTTCCCTGGTGGCCGGTATCGCACACGAACTCAATACGCCCATTGGCAACGGGTTGATGGCGATGTCGACCGTGTGTGATGCACTGGGTTCCTTGCGTAGCGAGATGGCGGCCAAAGGCTTGCAACGCAAAACCTTTGAAAGCTTTCTCGCCACCATGGAGACCGCCTCGGACATTGCCAACCGCAGCCTGAACCGCAGTGCCGAGCTGGTCAGAAGCTTCAAACAGCTTTCGCTGGACCAGGCGACGGACAATCGTCGGACGTTCTCGGTGAAGGAGCAGTTAAATGGCATTTTGCTGATGCTGCAGCCCACATTGAAAAAGATGCCCTACCAGGTTGAGACGGTCGTGGCCGAGGACCTGACGATGGACAGCTTCCCCGGCGCACTGGCGCAAATTCTCACCAATTTGGTCAACAACGCGCTGATTCACGGATTTGAGGGGCGCGATCACGGCCGCATCCTGATCCAGATCGAGCCGGGAGCGCCCGGCTTTCTGACTCTGCGCTTCGCCGACGATGGGCGGGGTATTCCAGAAAAAATTATGCCCCGGATCTTTGACCCGTTCTTCACCACAAAGATGGGACAAGGGGGCTCGGGTCTGGGGTTACACATCGTCTACAACGCCGTAACCGTCACCCTGGGTGGAACCATCGGCGTGGCGAGCGAGCCCGCTTGCGGGACCGTATTCACGCTGACCCTTCCATTGCAGGCACCCCTGTCTGCGAGGCAGGGTGGAAACACCGGGGCGGACACGCCAATAACTTGACTTTTCGTCGGCACACCATTTGCTCCTGAATTGATAGCTGTTTACGCTTATTCCACGTGGGCTGGAGCCCGATTTCACATACAAAATACCAGAGTCCGGCAAATTCCGCTTCACTTTCTTTTTTTTTTTTTCTTCCCCTTTCTGCGCTTCCTCCCTCCCCGTCCTTTTTCCCGCGCCTTTTTTCCTGCCGTCCGTTCCTCCCTGCCGGGTTCCTGCCCGGGCCTCGTGGCCCCCCGCTTTTTGTGTGCCCCCCCCCTTCTTGGTTGCCCGGTCCTCCCTCCCCTGCCGGTTGGCCCTTCTGTGGGCTCCCCTTTCCGGTTTGCGGGCCCCCGCCGCCTTGCGCGGCCTGCTCCCCCGGCCGCCGCCCGCCTGGCCTGTCCCCCCCCCTCTGCCCTCCCTCCCCCCCTGGGCCCTCCTCCCTTCCCTTCCCCTCCCCCCTTTTTTGCCCGGCCCCCCCTGTTCCCTTTCCTGGCCCTTTCCTTTTCCTGTGGGGCCCCTTCCCCTCCTTGCTCCGCTCCTTCCTTGCGGCCCCGTTTTGGTGGGGCCCCCTTTCGGTGGTCCTTGCCCCTTCCTTTCCCCCTTCCCTTCGTTGGTCCCCCCCCCCCTCCCCCCCCCCCCCCCCCCCCCCGCGCCCCTTCCCCCCTCGCCCTTTGCCCGCCCCGTGCGGCCGGCCCGGCGGGCGCGGGCCCCTTCCCCCGCCCTTCCGTGCCCTTTGTTCGCGCTGGGTGCCGCCCCGCGTGCCCGCCCCCCCCCCCCCGCGCCCTCCGCTTGGCCTGGGCCCCGCCGCGCTGCCCTGCTTCCCCCCTCCGCCGTGCGCTTGTCGCCGCCCCCTCCGCCCCCTTTTTGGGCCGGCGGGCCCGCCCCCTGTCTGTCCCGCTGGCTGGGCGCGCGCCGGCCGGGGGCGGGCCGCCCCTGGCGGCGGTGTTTGTTTGCTGCGCGCGCGGGCGGGCCCCCCCCTTTTTTTGGTGGGGCGGCCTGGCCTCCCGCGCCTTGCCCTTTCCGCGGTGGCGTCTCCGCCCGCGGCCGGGGTGGGGGGGTGGTTCGCGTTGGGGGGGGCTTGCTTGGGTGCGTGCGGGCCGGCCCCCGCCCTTTGTGCGCCGCCTGGCGCCCCCTCGCGCGGGGGGGCCCCCGCCCGGGGGCGGGGGGGCCCCCTTGCGCCGCCCGTGGGGCGGGGCGGGGGGGGCTGGTTCGGGTTCGCCCCCCGCCCCTCTGGCGGGGAGGTGTCAAAACAGCCCGAACTGAAGCGGGGCGCGGGTTCCAAGAGCTTTTTGGTTTCCGGCGATTTAAAATTCTGTTGTTGCCCTTGGGCACAACCAGACCACTTTTTTGGCGCAATTGCTCTCGCCCGGTGTTGATATGCCTAAGCATTTTTTTGAAACGAGAATCTTTTCTTTTGCCATGGTTTTTGCCACGCTAGCGGTGATGGCGGGGTTAGGCTTTGTTTTTTACCCGAAATACCGTGCGGAAGTTCAGTTGGAGTTTTACGCGCCGTCGAATACCGCCATCAAAATCGGCGAGGACGTCAAAGTCAAGCATCGCTCGAACAAAAGCGCCTCGTGGAGTGAATATGTTCCCTGCATCACCGTAAAACTAAGCGATGCCGACCCACCCATCACGGCTTGTAAATTGACCGGATTTGTTGATTCGCCGGATGCGGCCAGGCAGTTTTTGGCATCAAATTATGCAAGCGCGTCGGGGTTTACGGTGTATGTCAGCCCCGACAAACACCAGGCTTCCTTGGAGGGTTTCAACCCTGCGCGAGCCAGATCAGCCTTATTGCCACTCCTGCTGATCGGGACCATTGTTCCCGCCTTCAATCTCGGCTTATGGTTTTTCTTGCGGAGAATGGTCAACAAGACAAAGGTCGGCGCTGGTAACTGAATGCAGGTTCGTGCGGTGGCAGTTCCCCAGTGTTTTTGGCGCGGGCCACTGGATCACATCGCCTTGAACCGCGCGACGTAGGCACGGCTGACGGGTAGCTCGCGCGTCAGGCCTTGGAAGCGCACGAACAGGCGAGAGGCGTCGTCTCGGCGTGTGCCGGCTAGCTGTGCCAGGTTCACGATGGTGGCTCGGTGCACCTGCCAGAACTGGTCGGGGTCAAGCTGGGCCAACAGTTCGGCAATCGGCGTGCGGATCAGGTGCTCTCCTCCGCCCACCAACTGCACCACGGTGTACTTTTCATCGGCGTGAAAGTAGACGACCTGCTGCACGTCAACCTGGTGCGTCAAGTCACCACTGCTGGCGCGGATGAATCGCAAGGGCTGCGCCGGGCGCGCCGGGGCCAGCGCGGCCACGGCCTGTGGCATGGAGTCGGCATTGGTCCCGGCCTGCGCCTTCAGGCGCTCGACTGTCTTTTGCAGGCGTTCGAACTGTAGTGGCTTAAGAAGGTAGTCCACTGCCGCGGCCTCGAAGGCGTTCAGGGCGTATTCATCGTAGGCGGTCACGAACACCACCCGCGTCGATCCCTCGATGCCTTGTGCAACTTCCAACCCCGTCAAGCCTGGCATCTGGATGTCCAGGAAGGCAAAGTCGGGCTGCTCGGCAGCGATACGCTCGGCTGCCTCCAGCCCGTTTCGGGCTGGAGGCAGCAAGCTCAGCTCAGGCCAGGCTTGGGCCAGCAAGGCTTGCAAGTGACGCACCAGGTTCGGTTCGTCGTCGGCGATCAGGGCGCGCAAGGTCATGGCATCAAGGGTAGTTCGATAGTGGCCCGCGTGCCCTTGGGCGATGCGGGTTCGAGTTGGAGCTTGGCACGGCTCGCATAGCGGCTTTGCAGGCGTTGGCGAATGTTCTCTGTGGCCATGCCGTTCCCCCTGCGGATTTTGGGGGCGTTCAGGCCCACGCCGTCATCTTGCACGCACAAGTGCAACTGGCCGGCCAGAACCCGGGCCAGCACTTGCACATGGCCCGACTCGACCTGGGATTCCACGCCGTGGCGGATCGCGTTCTCGACCAAAGGCTGCAGCAGCAAGGGCGGCAGCATCACGGCGCGGGCGTCGTTGTCGGCGTCTATACCAAAAGTTAGTCGTTCACCCATGCGCAACTGCATCAAGCGCAGGTAGTGTCCCACCAGCTCCAGCTCTTTGTCCAACGGCACCAGTTCGGCGCGCATGCTGCTCAGGCTGGCGCGCAGGTGCTCGGTGAAGGCGTCCAGCATCTCACCTGCCTCCCGTGGGGCAAAGTCGATCAGGCTGCGCACATTGGCCAGGGTATTGAAGAGGTAGTGTGGCTCGATTTGGGCTTGGAGCAGCTTGAGTTCGGCCTCCCCTGCCTGCCGTTTAAGTTGCTCTTCGTGCCATTCCTGCCACGCTGCCAGGCCCCAGATGACGCTGAAGAATAGGCAGCCCATGGCGATGGACAACCAACCGCGTTGCGGCGTCCAGTCCACGCGGCCCATGCCCGGCAAACTGCCCAGCAGCAGATAAGCCAGACCCAGCCCCGTCGCCACGCAGGCCATGGCGCTGAAGGCAAAAAACAGACTGACCAGCACTCCAGGCTCGCCATTGGTCCAATCGATAAAGCTTTGGGGCGCCAAGCGCTCTATCAGGGTATAGACGATGTGAAACACAGCACCAATAACCAGGCTTGTGGCCAGAAACGGGAGTGCATGGTCCCAACCCAGGGTGAACGAACCCCCTCGTCCGGCCAAGAGTGTGGCTGCGACCAGCAGGCCGACGCCCCACAACAGAGCGACCCAGACGGTGATTAACCACATCGCCCAAGACGGCGCCTCTCGGTGCTTGCGCAGTTTGAAGAAATCCTTGCGCGCCGCGCGCAGGGTGTTGAAAAAACGGTTCATGGCCCGCAGTCTAGACACACCAACCGCTGCAATACCTGGAAAGGTGACAAATCGACAGCGCGGACGCTGAAACGACAAGAATCCGTCGCTTCCTACAGTCGCACCCCTTCACCACCCAGCGACGCAAGGGAAGTTCAACGGCATGGTGCCGGTAGGGTACGGGTTTGGAGCATGCCAAACTGCAACCCTTGAAACTCAAAAGCGCGGTCTCCGCTGTCAAACGTATCAATGCCCGCAGGTTTTGTGGCAGTACTGTGCTGCCTGCGTTTGCGTTTAACTACACTTCACAGGCAATGACTTAGATCAGTTGAAGGAAACGAGATAGATGGCACAGCAACTTTCTGCCAAATTCGTGATCGCCATGTTTGCAGGCTTAGTTGCCGTTGGGATGGCAAAGGCAGAGGTGGATGTTGAAGCCGCCAAAGCACTGGCCAAAGCCAATGACTGTCTCAAGTGCCATGGGACTGACAAGGACAAGAAAGGCCCGGCGATGTCAAAGATATCGGACAAGTACAAAGGCACGCCCGACGGGCGCGCAAAGGCCATCAAACACATGACCTCTGGACCCACCGTTAAATTGTCAGACGGTCTTGAAGTGCGGCACAGAATCATCGATACGAAAGATCCAAAGGAGTTGGAAAACATAGCCGGCTGGTTTCTGTCGCATTGAGTGGGCTACTCCACAGTTGGTGACGTTCGCCTAAGCTGTCATCCAAATTGTGCGGCCCCAGTCTGTCAAAGCGCCCGGGTCGGCTTCTTCCTGAGAGCCTGCGGCATGGTGAACGTGGTCTGGTCCCAGCCTTCAATATCGAGGATTTGCTTCAGGCACTCCTCCATGACCTCGTGTGACCTTTCGGTGGCGGCGGCGATGGTTCGGTGCACCAGCGCGTCATTGGCCGAGTCGTTGACGCAATTCATCTGGTACTCGTACAACTCCCTCAGCTCGAATATTGCGCGACACACCTGCGCTGGGCAGGCGCACTGGTAAACCAGTGCCTGGTCGATCACCTTGCTGATCTGGGCGGCATCAAACTGCTCTTTCATGGTCCGGGCTCCTGTGATGTTGGCTCTGCGCTTCCAGGGGTGAAGGCGAGACAGTCGGTTTCCATATCGAAGCCCCGGACCGTAAGCCCGGTGAGGAGCCTTGGCACGGGCGATGTCACGCGCGCCGCCTGGTTAAGGCCCTTGGTGGCAATCACCTCGCCCCGGTTGGCCATCTCGCACAAACGCGCGGCCAGATGGACGGTGGCACCCACGACGTCGTACTGGCGCTTTTGCCCGGCCTGGGTGGAATCACCAATGAATCCGGCCAGTGCCAGCCCCTGGGCAATGCCGATACCAAACGGAAACGGGTGCTTTCCGTCCAGGGCAGCCAGCTCCAGGCCGCAACGCAAGGCCAGATAAGACCGGCCCATGCCTCGAAATACGGCCATCATGCCATCCCCGGTGTACTTGACGACGGCCCCCTGATGGTTGCGCACCAGCGCCGCCTGGGCGCTCAGCAACCCGTTCAGGTTCTGGAAGAACATTTGCGGTGGCGTCTCCCGGATCAGTTGGGATGACCCGCGGATGTCAGTGAAGAGAACCACCGTTTCAAAAATTTCGGCCTCGTCATTAAAACCCTCGTCCATAACCGACAGCGCGCCGTCGGGTACCAGGTTAGCCAGCCGCGCCACGCGGGCATTCGCTTCCCGCGTGGCGGTTCTGACGCGCAGCAACTCCGTCACCGTGATAAAAAACTGCTCGTCCGACAGGGGCTTTTCAATGATCACGTCGATGCTGCTGGTCTGTTGGGCCCAGTGGCGAACCGCCTTGAGCGCAGGGCCTGGCGAGGTGATAACCACGGTGGCGGCAAGGGGCGCGATCAGCTTGATGGTGCTGCAGACCAACAGGTTATCGGGCTGGTCAGAGTGGTAATTGACAACCACGATGTCCGGTTTCACGCTCTCCAACACCCGAGGCAGCTCCAGCGTACTGGCGACCCAATGGATGTAACCCAGCCCGCGGCGGCGCAAATCGTCTATCAGGATAGAAGCGGTGTAGTCATTGCTGTCCACCAGCACCAACCGCGAGATGGTCGCGTCCAGAGGGACTGGTGCTACGGGAGTTAACTCAGGCATGCAGTTGATACTAGCAAAAACGGAGGTTGAAACGGTTAGAGCGTTTGCCAGTCGCACAGCGCCTGTTCAACCGCCTGCAATACCGGTTCCCATTGGCCCGGGGCCGGTTGGCGAAATTGGCGCAGGCTGGGGTACCAGACGCAATGCTCACCCTCGAAGCCCCAACGCCAGTCCGGCGCAAACCGGTTGAGCAGCCAGACCGGTTTGCCCATGCCGGCGGCCAGGTGGGCCATGGCCGTGTCCACGCTGATGATCAGGTCCAGCGCGCGCACGCGCTGCGCGGTATCGGCAAAGTCCTGCGCGCCGTGCAGCGCGTCGTGCAGGCGTGGGTCTGGGCAACCGGCACCATGGACCAATGCATGCCACTGCACGCCGGGCAGCTTGAACAGCGAGTCGAAATGCGCCAGCGGTACGCTGCGCAGGGCATCGGCGCTGTGTTCGGAATTACCGGCCCAGCAAAGGCCGACCTGCAGCGGGGCTGCAGGGTCTGCTGCGGGCACACGCAGGTAGGAGCCCGTGACCGCGTTAGCTTGACCGAAGGGCGGTGGTGCCACACCCAAAGCCAGTGGCAGCGACAACAGCGGCACCTGCCAGTCAAACCGGCTGTTTTGAGCGATGACGACTCCCTGGTCGGACGACACAACTTCAATGCGGTGGCCCAAGCTGGCACGCGCCAGACGCACCAAACTGGGTTGACAGACAAACACCACACGCCCGAACTGCTGTGCCAGCAACGGCAGAAAACGCATGAAGTGCAGCGTGTCACCAAAGCCTTGCTCGTGAAAGACAAAGATGCTTTGCCCGGGAATAGGCGCCTGCCCCAGCCATTGGGGCCAGGGCAGGTTGGGGCGCACCACGCGCCGCCCTGCCTGCTGCGAGCCCATCCAGCGCAACTCGTAGTTTTGCCACCCTTGCGCCCAGCGGCCTTCGAGCAGATCGACGTTGGCCAGGCCAAAACGGGCCACGCTGGAGTCACTTTGCAACTCGAGCGCTCGCCCATACGATTGGCGTGCGGCAGCACGCTCCCCCAAAGCCAGCTGCGAGCTACCCAGGTTGGCCCACACGTCGGCCTGATCAGGGTCATGCTCCAGAGCTCGGCAGTAGTACGCTGTTGCGAGCTTGTGGTTGCAAACCTCACTTTCCAGAATGCCTAGGTTATTGCAGACAAAACTGATCTCACCACCGCTGCCCAAGCATTGGAGGAGCATGGCGCGCGCCTCCTCGGTGCGACCCAGCAGACGCAGGGCATTGCCCAGGTTAATTTGAGTGCCGCTGTTTTTGGGGTCAAGCGCCAGCGCGCGTTGGTAATGCTCCAGCGCAGGTTGTAACTGCAGCAGTTCTACCAACACATTGCCCAGGTTGGTGTGGGTTGCGAGACGCTCAGGTTGAACCGCCAATGCGCGCTCTAGCAGCTGGCGGGCCGGCTCCAGTTCACCACGTGCCTTGTGCAGCATGGCCAGGCCGCTGAGTGCGCGCTCCTGGTTGGGCGAGTGGTTCAGTACGGCACGGTACAGCGCCATAGCCTCCGCTGGTGCGCTGGTTTGCAACAGGTCTGCCAGCTGGAGCATGGCCTCTGGTGACTGGGGTGCATGGAGCAATGCGCTTTCGAATGCCTGGCGCGCCTCACCGTCACGACCCAATGTGCGCAGACAGCGGCCCTGCAGTACCAGTGCGTCAACGTCTTGCGGATGGCGTTCAAGCCAGACCAGTACGGTAGCCAAAGCATTCGGATGCTGTGCCAGCGAGCGCTGCGCCTTGGCCAAGTTGAGCCTGGCGTCCCGATGGTGGGGCATCTGTTGGCAGGCGCGCTGCAAAAGTGGCAGCGCTTGGGCGTATTCACCACGCTGGCACAAAAGAGCACCCAGCAGTTGCTGGGCATCAGGATATTCGGGTTCGTGCTGCAGCAGTTCCTGATACAGCGTCTGCGCTTGATCCAACTGACCGGCCTTGTGCAGGGTCAGGGCTCGGTCCAGTGTGCTTGGTATGGCCGTTGTGGGGCTGGTTTGGCCTGTCGCATCCACGGCGTCAATTGAACAACTGGATGATTGCCGCATTGCCGACTTCCTGAGCAATTGCAAGAGGTGTCGTCCCATCGGCGGCTGCCTGCAGATTGACGCCACGGCCAGCGAGAAATAAAGCGACGGCCAATTGGTCGCTGCGTCGAATGGCAGCAATAAACTGGGTTTGGTCATAGTACTGCAAGCCCATGGCCGTAAGTTGCGTGCGCGCATCCAGCGCAGGCCAACGCATCAGGGCAGCGGGTGGCGAAGCTTGGGTGCCGGTTGCCACCAAGGACGCAGCCACGGGAGCGGGCTGGTGACGCGGCTGGGCCACGGTTGGGTGCAGGTCCCCGTACACAGATCGTTTCACCTCCGCTGGAGGGATCTTTCGGCGGGGCATGCGGTCGGCATCGAGCAACAACTCGATGTGGGCAAAGACTTCAAACCGTGAAAACGGCTTCTTCATGAAATCATCGGCTCCGATCTTGTTGGCGTAGAACTGCTCGGTGGCGTGCTCATTGCCGCTGATCATCACGACGGGGATGTCCTGCGTTGAGGGGTCTTTGCGAATGGCCCGCAGTGCGCCAAAGCCGTTCATACCAGGCAATACGATGTCCAGAAAAATGAGGTCCGGTTTGGCTTCGGCGATCATCGCCAAACCCCGCTCGGCGTCCCCGGCATCTTTTGTGACATAACCAGCCGACCGCAGTATCTTGCGTAGCACAGCCACAACCGTTGGCGAGTCGTCAATGATCAACGCGGTAGCACCGCGCCGTGCATTCTTTCGCTTGCGATTGCGCCGCTCTGCGATGCCCGGCGCCACCACCGGCGCCGGTGTGCCGGATACCACGTTCTCCTTCTTCGCAAGAGCCCGCAATCGATCAAAAAAACTCATTGCTCCACCTTATGGAACGGATAAAAAATTCAGCCGCATGGCATTAAGTATGGCACGGCACTTGGCGACACGTCTTTGGTTCACAATGTTGAAATGACCTACGAACACCTGCTGCTGTCCACGGACGGCCCCATCACCACCGTCACCCTGAACCGCGCCGACAAACGCAACGCACTGGCCCTGAATGTGATGCGCGAGCTGACACAGGCCCTGCGCGCCATTGCCGGCACCGAGGCGCGCGGCGTCATCCTCGCCGCCAATGGCCCGGTGTTCAGCGCGGGGCACAACTTTGCCGACATGGCCGGCGCCACGCTGGAGCAGGCGCGTGAACTGTTTCTGGTGTGCACCGAGATGATGGACACCGTGCAGGCGATCCCGCAGGTGGTGATCGCCCGGGTGCACGCGCTGGCCACCGCGGGCGGCTGTCAACTGGTGGCCAGCTGCGATCTGGCGGTGGCGGCGGACAGCGCATCGTTTGCCATCCCCGGTGGCAAGGCCGGGCTGTTTTGCCACACCCCGCTGGTCGCCATCGCGCGCAACATCGGCCGCAAGCGCGCGCTGGAAATGGCTCTGACCGGCGACGCGATAGACGCCCCCACCGCCGCAGACTGGGGCCTGATCAACAAGGCCGTGCCGCTGGCACAACTGGAAGCGGCCACGCTGGACCTGATCCAACGCGCCACCCGTGGCAGCGCCCTGTCCAAGGCGCTGGGCAAACAGGGCTTCTACCACCAGGTGGATCTGCCACAGGGCCAGGCCTATGACTTTGCCGTGGAGCGCATGGCCACGGCGTCGCTGACGGCCGACGCGCAGGAAGGCATTGCCGCTTTCCTGGAGAAGCGTGTTGCCAACTATGTGCAGATGCCTGATGCGAAGCCTCCAAGCCATCCTGTTTGACCTGGACGACACGCTGCACGACAAGTCCCAAAACTTGGCTGGCTTTGCGCAGGAGCAGTTTGCAACGTATGCGCTCGCCAACCACGGAGTCGAGCTGTCTCAATGGACATCGCAATACGTTGATCTCAACAACTTGCGCATTGAGAAAACCGAGGTTTTTGTGAGATTGCAGGCTGCGTTCAAATTGAACGCCTTTCTGGCTAATACTCTTCGCGAGGACTTTGACACCAACTCCGGGGCGGCGACGCGTCCCCTGCCCGGTCTGCATGCGCTGCTGCAACGCTGAAGTACGACCGCACACACCATGAACATCCTCTTCATCTGCAGCAAAAACCAATGGCGCAGCCCCACCGCCGAACAAGTCTGGCGCAGGCACCCGGGCCTGAGCGTGCGCTCCGCGGGCACCAGCCCCAACGCGCGGCACCCAGTGTCCAGTGCGGACCTGGCCTGGGCCGACGTGATCTTTGCGATGGAAGAAAAGCACAAGTCCCGCTTGCTGGCGGAGTACCGCAGCGTGGTGGCGGACAAGACCATTCATGTGCTCGACATTCCCGACGACTACCGCTACATGGAGCCGGAGCTGGTGGAACAGTTGCAGACGTCGGTGCGCGGTATTCTTGGACTTGCTTGACGGATCGTGATCACCATGTCAGAAACAACGTCTCCAACCCGCCGAACATTCGTGCACATCCTCGCAATCGGCGTAGTCATCATCGGCGCCGGCGCCCAGGCGGCAGAGGCACCGCTACCGCTGCAGGCGCCCAACGTGGTCCCCATCTCGGCTGACCTGGTGACTTCAGGCCAACCCACGGCTGCGGCTTTGGCACGTCTGTCGGAGCAGGGTTTTGGTGCGGTCATCTACTTGGCTCCACCGACCGTTTCGGACGCGGTACCCGCCGAAGCAGACATGGTTCGCAAACAGGGAATGGAATTCGTCAACATCCCCATCCCGTTCAACAACCCGACACAGGCTGATTTTCAGGCCTTTGTCGCGGCCATGGAGCGCCTGGGTAGCCGCAAAGTCCTGGTCCATTGCCAGGTCAACATGCGTGCATCCAGCATGGTGTTTTTGTACCGGGTCGTCTCACGCGGTGTAAAGCCTGAGCAGGCCTATGAATCGGTTGCAAAAGTCTGGTCACCGCAAGGGCCATGGAAAGACTTGCTGGTGGCCGAGCTTCGCAGGGCGGGCATCGAGTTTGAACCGTACTAGCGGGGAACCATCATGCGTATCGCTGTAGTGTCAGACATCCATGGCAATCTTCCGGCTCTATTGGCCGTGGTGGCCGACTTCACGCGTCGTGGCGTGGACCAGGTTGTCAACCTGGGCGACAGCCTGTCCGGCCCGCTGTTGCCCAAGGAGACGGCACAGTACCTGATGGCGCAGCAAGACTGGGTGCACCTGGCGGGCAACCACGAGCGGCAGGTGCTCCACCTCCACGCCAATTCCGGCGCGTCGGACGCCTACGCCCATTCGCAACTGTCCAGCGTCGAGTTGGAATGGATGGCGTCGCTGCCCTTCGTGCGCCCCTTGAACCATGACGTCTTGCTGTGCCACGGCACGCCCACCAGCGACATCACCTACCTGCTGCAGAGTGCCGACAAGGCAGCAACACCAGCCGAAATCGCGACACGACTGGGCCCGGTAAGTGCCTCGCTCGTGTTGTGCGGCCACACGCACGTGCCGCGCAGCGTGCGATCCGGCGGCACACTGATCGTCAACCCCGGCAGCGTTGGGCACCCCGCGTTCGCGGATACGCACCCCCGCCACCCCCACGTCATAGAAACCGGATCACCCGATGCCCGTTACGCCATCGTGGAAAAGCGCAACGGTGGCTGGGTGGCCAACCTGATCAGCGTGCCCTACGCCTACCAGGAGATGGCCGAGCTGGCGCGCTTGCGCAATCGCCCGGATTGGGTGTGTGCGCTGCTGACGGGTTATATGGCGTGAGCCATCGCGCACCCATCGGATGCCAGGGCTGTGAGCCCTTCAGACTTGCGTGTGACCTTCCAGCTCGACGAACGTCAACACCACACAGGGTCTTCAGGGTGTGATTTCCTCTGGAGAACCAGGAACGGTACAACGCCTCGCGGCTCCAGAGCATCCCGCAGCCTTGCTCAACTGGAAGTAGCTACGCGTGACCTGATTCAGCGCGCTACCCGTGGTACAGCGCATGGCCACGGCGTCGCTGACAGCCGACGCGCAGGAAGGCATTGCTGCGTTTTTGGAAAAGCGTGTCGCCAACTATGTACAACTGCCCGCTGCAAAACCACCGTGCGACACATGGGCCCAGTGACGAAAGAGTAATGATAAAATCCGCCTGCAGCCCCTGTGGGAACTGCGTGAACAGCTACCAAAAACAGAGCGTTTGATTTCGCCCGCGGCGATTGGCAGGCTACTCGATGTTCGAAGATGCGTTCATGACGGTGCATATTGCGGGGAGTTGAGCAACAGACTACGCTGCCACCGTCGCTAACGCGTGGTACTCCTGAAAACTGTCCCGAAGGCATTGGGCGAAGACCTCAGGATCGGGCAACTGCTCGTGGCAGGAGGCAAAGGAGATGACGACTTTGCCGTCATAGCAGGTGACGGCGTAGCTTAGGCCCATGCCGTCGGCAATCGGCAAAATGGCCGAGAAATAGGTCATGCGTGCGCCCCGCAAGTAGAGGGGCGCGTGCGGGCCGGGCACGTGGGTCAATGTGCAGTGGGCCTGTGGGACTTTGGGTCCACGCCCACCCGCCAAACGCAAAGGCCGTTGGGCTACCGCTGCCTGCGCCTGGATGGCGGCCAGGCGGACCATAGCGTCCTCCTTATCGGTGTGCAAATCCAACAGCTGGTTCTTATCGGAGGCGGTCTGGGGCGAATGGGCCGACAGGGCGGCATCGCTGGCGGACACGGCGACCGTCAGGGTCTGGTCTGGCAGCTCTGCCTGCGAGGCGAGGTAACGGCGCCGCCACCGCTGCACACGGCCAGCACAGCGTCGTCCAGACAGGTACCATCGACCAGTCCTTGAATCGCCTCGAATTCGGCTTCGTTGAATCAGCGGGTGTTAAACACCTTGTAAGGAGACACCACGGAATTGAAGCGCGTCATTTCCGGAGCGTCTTCTGGCGTCGAAAGTTCCGCAAACAGGTTGCGCGCCGGAGCCAGCACACGCCCCAGCAGCGGCGTCGCACGCCAAGGTAGCAACAGGGCGTGCAGCCAGGCCCGGGTCAGCAACTCTCGGCTGCTCAGCGGTGAATCGGGAAACCACGGCGTTTGCCGTGCAGGAGTGCTGGGCCGCGCAGAGAGGTCGTGCAGCAGTGCAGTGATTTCATGGGCCTGAACGGCAGGCGTCATGCTGGTGTGAACTTTCAGCACCACGGCATAGCTGCCAACTGGGAGTTACAGAAAGCAGTCCAGGCCTTCGATGACGTACAGCTCCCACAGCGGGCGGCCCAGATCCAGCGCGCGCGCATGCAGGCGCGACGCCTGGATGCAAAACTGCCGCAAGTCACCGGGTTGGGGCAGGGCAATGTGCCGGACGTGGTAGTCCAAGCTGAACTTCTGGTCGTCCACCCAGTAAGGGAAATCGAGGTCCAGTGGCACCTGCAGCAATTTTTGGCGAAACCTTGGCAAGCGATCGAGCCGACTCTCGATGTGCGCCAGAATGTCTTTGAAGCGGACCCGTCCGGAGGGCGCGGTCGATTGATCGTAAATGTGCAGCAGCGTCAGGCTGGCGTTACTCGACGCACTGTCCGTCGCCCAAAAGCCGGTGTCGTGTTCATTCAACTGCTGCATGGGGAGGATTCCCTAAAATTTCGCCGTACGACGCCATCCAGCAGGCAGTCTTGAGCAGTCCGCTGGGGTTGAAGGGCTGCCAGCGATCTTCAGCTTGTGCCAGCCGGTCTGCCACAGTGGCCAGCACCATGCTGTTGAAACCCAGTGCGATGTGGCCGCCCAGCACGCGGATGTTTTCGTGCAACTCGGGGTTGCCGTCAATGGTGGCCTCCTGCGGTGGCACCACGCCGTCACCCAGCGAGTACAGGCAACTGATGGGAATTTGAGGGAGCTCACCGCGGCGCAGGGCCTGCGCCCTGGGTTGCATGGCATGGGCTGATGGTCCCATCGGGTGCGCCACCAGCCGGTAAAGCGACTTGACCATCTGCGAGGTTTTGCTGCCCGCCGGGTCCTGGCTGAGCGGGCTGCCCAGGGTAATGATGGAGCGCACGCCCTCCGGGGCGTGCAAAGCGCCTACCAACGCAAAAACCCCGCCCAGGCTCCAGCCCACTAGGCTGACCTTGCTCCCGCTCTTGAAATGCATGTGGCGAATCTTCTGGTTCAGCGCCAAGATGTACTTGCGCTGGAAACCCACATTGCGTCCCAGCCCCCAGTACTCCACCTGGTAGCCCTTGCTGGCCGGGAACAGCTTGAGTGCCACCAGCGACTTTTCATCGCCCAAGAAGCCGGGCAGCAGCAGCACCGGGTGCCCGTCGCCCCGGGGTGTCTCGATCAGCAGGGGCCAGACCACCGGCAGCAGCGCCAGCTCCAGCAATGCCAGCGCTTCGCCAGCGGAGTCGATGGACCGCGGCGCGCCAACGTGGGCATGCCGGGCGGATGTGCTCTGGACGGGCATGGTCAGGGGCTTACGCGGCCAGCTTCAGGCGGCGCTAGAGGTCTTCCATGCCTTCCTGTATCCGGCGCTTGACGATGGAAGCCATTTCCACTTGCGACTTGCTAACGGCGTCCGCCATTTCCCGCGCATTGCTGATAACCTGTCCTAGTACCTCTTGCGCCTGATCGACCTGGTGGGAGGCCGTTTGGGCCGCTGTCTTGCCAGTAAAGAGGTCCCAGGTGTCGTTCTGCCGTTGGGCGATGGTTTGTGCAAGCAGTTCGACCTGGCGGCGCACCAAAGCGTCCACCGAGCGATGCGCAACTTCATTGGCCGCGACCAGCGCCTGCACGTCCCGGCGGGCAGACTCGGTCAGCTGGTTGAAGTCCAACCATCTACAACGTCATCTACGCCCAACCCCGAGGCGAACTTCGCAAAGAGCTCATTGCCTGCTTGCGCATGGCACGAGCCAAGCGCTGGCCACGCTCCAAGGGCGAAGACCGCCGTGGGCACATGGCAGACATGTTGAGTATTCATGTACGCCCACCCGAGGTTGAAGACCGCCAGTTTCCAGGACACTGGGAAGGAGATTTGATTAAAGGCGCGCTAAACCAAAGCGCGGTTGGCACACTCGTGGAGCGCAATACCCGCTTGCTGATATTGGTCAAACTGCCACACCCCAATCCGGCTACGGCGGCGCACGTCTTGCAGGCCTTTACAGACAAGCTAAACGCTGTGGCAAAGCCCATGCGAAAGACCCTGACCTATGACCGGGGCAAAGAGATGAGCCATCACCAGCAGCTCAGCGCCAATACGGGGATTGCGGTGTATTTCTGTGATCCGCACAGTCCGTGGCAGAGAGGCTCCAACGAGAACACCAATGGCCTTATTCGCCAGTTCTTGCCCAAGGGGACGGACTTGTCTGTCTACAGCCAGGAGCAGCTCGATGGGATTGCAGACCTGATGAACGGCAGGCCCAGGAAAACGCTGGACTGGTGTACCCCGCATGAGGTCTACAGTGGGTGGCTAGCCAAATTCGACGATCCGACTCAAATCCTGCAATAAACTACCTATGTGTTGCACTTGAACTTGAGCGCACGTCCTTTGAAAAGAGCCTGTGCAGCTATCAATATAGGAGCAAACTGCAAAGCATCTACGGCCCCAGCCGCAGGAACCTAGGGTGCCAGCCGCTCGCGCAGCCACTGGCCATCAGCAGCCAGGGTGTAGCGCAGGCGGTCATGCAAGCGGCTCTTACGGCCTTGCCAAAACTGCCAGGTATCGGGCTTGAGCCGATAACCACCCCAATGCGGTGGCCTGGGCGGTTGCAACAGAAACTGCGCTGCATATTTGGCCGCGTTGGCCACCAGCACGCCACGACCCGAGATCACCTCGCTCTGGGGCGAGGCCCAGGCGCCCAGGCGTGAATCCAGCGGACGGGTATGAAAGTAGGCATCACTCTCCTGCGCGTCCACTTTTTCCACAATGCCTTCAATGCGCACCACACGCTCTAGTTCAACCCAATGAAACTGCAGTGCCGCAAATGGGTTGCCCGCCAGTTCCTGCCCTTTGCGACTGTGGTAGTTGGTGTACCAGGTGATGCCCTGGCTGTCATACCCCTTGATCAACACCACCCGGGTTGACGGTCGCAAATTGCTGCCCACTGTGGCCAGTGTCATCGCGTTGGGCTCGGGCACTTCGGACGAAATGGCCTCTTTCAGCCATTGGTCGAACTGTTGCAGGGGGTCGGCATGGGAGGCTGACTCGTCGAGTTCGGCCCGTTCGTAACTTTTGCGCAGGTCGGCGATGGCATTGCTCATGGCGCAAGTATAGAAGCGGCACAAGATCACACTGTCCTGCGGATCGGTGCGTCTGTTACCGGCAAGGAGCATTTCGTCGCATCACGGTGGGCTTTTGTCGCATTGCACACTAGAGTCCGCGCTACTCAAAAAATAGAGGAGATTGCATGCAAACCGAAATGACGCCGCCGATTCCAACCAGCGGCTCCCCCACGCCCCCCAGTGCGCGCATTGAGGCACTGGATGTGGTCCGTGGATTTGCCCTGATCGGCATTTTCTTGATGAACATCGAGTGGTTCAATCGCTCCAGCAGCGGCATTGGTTTGGGCATGCCCCTGGGCCTGACGGGCATCGATTGGTTCGCCAGTTGGTTTATTGCCTACTTTATCCAGGGCAAGTTCTGGACCATCTTCTCCCTGCTGTTTGGCATGGGGTTTGCCGTCATGCTGAAGCGGGCCGATCAGGCAGGGCGCCCTTTCATGGCGTCCTACTTGCGCCGCATTCTTGGACTGGCCATTTTTGGCGCCGCGCACTACATCTTTTTGTGGAACGGCGACATTCTTTTCAGCTACTCGGTTGGTGCAATAGCCTTGTTGATCCTGCTGTACGGCGAATGGAAGAAGATTCTGACCGCGATGGCAGTGCTGGTGGGCATAGGCTTCATTCCCGGTGCAGATTCCGCCTTTGGCCTCGCTGGTGTTTTGGCCTTCATTCTTTTGCAAACGGTGTTTTTACGCGTAGAGCGCAAGGTCGGCTTCGGTGAACGAAAGCTACCCGTCTTCGCTATGGTGCTGCTGGTTCTGGGCACCGTGGGGTTGATTGCCGCCATCGTGTTCTGGGTCTTGCCCAATGGCCCCAAGGAGCCACGGGTACCGGTTACGGTGCTGAGCATCACGATGCTGTTCTTTTGGCGTTTTGTCTGCCAAATTTCATGACCCAAAAAACCTGCGCGAATTGCGTTTGGGCGTTGGTATTTACTCGTTTTCGTTTCTGATGGCGATCATCTTTGGCGCCATTCAATACCTCAAGCCTCCCGAGAGCACAAAGCCACCCGCCGCAGTTGCAACCACAGCCGCAACGCCCAAGCTTGCCGCCGCCAGCGAGATCACCAAACCAGCAGCTGACAGCAGTGCAGCGGTCCGCGCGCCGCAGTCGGTGGCGTCAGCAGCCTCCGAACCCGCGGCGGTTGCCAAGAGTGCCGACGCCAAAACCGATAAAAAGCCCGAATTGACCGATGCGGAAAAAGCGGCGAAAAAGAAGGCTGATAGGGCCAAACGTTTGGCCGAGCGCGAGGCCGAGATTCAGCATGAAACTCGAATCCTTTCCAGCGGAACCTACCTGGAAGCAGTCGAGATACGGGCCCGTAAATTCCCCGGCAAAGTGTTGGAGGACGCCGGTTTTGGCACTGTGCTGGCGGCGATGTTCTTGTTGGGCAGTTGGTTTGTGCGCTCCGGCATCATGGACAACACGGCCGCGCACTTGCCACTGTTTCGCAAACTGGCGCTCTACGGTCTGCCCATTGGTATTGGCATGGGGTTGGCTGGCAGCCTGATTGCGGTGTCCCACATCCCCGGAGACGACTACGATGGCTTCCAACTGGCGCGTGGTCTTGCCATGTTGGGCAACCTGCCGGCCTGTCTGGGTTATGTCGGCCTGGTGGTGGTCATGCTGCACAGCAACACCGTGTTTTCCAAGATCCGTGTGCTGGCACCAGCGGGGCGCATGGCCCTGACCACCTATTTGACGCAGTCGGTCATCTGCTCCCTGGTCTTCTTTGGTTACGGGCTGGGTTACTGGGGCCTGGACCGCGCCTGGCAGGTGGTGTTTGTTGCGGTGGTTTTCACCATCCAACTGGCCTTCAGCCGCTGGTGGCTGGCGCGTTACCGCTTTGGACCGCTGGAGTGGGTGTGGCGCGCGTTTACCTACCGCGAGTCGCCAGCCATGCGGCGCTAATTAGCGGGGTTGTAAAACGATGCGGCGAATCGTTTCCGCTTCGACCCGTTGGCGCGAATACAGCAAGGGAAAATATTCGCCCTTGAGCCACAGCTCGGTCAGGTCCCGGTAGTGCGGGCTGTCCGGGTCTCCGGATTGCCCCGGTGTATTGACGGCCCGCGAGTTGTCCCAGTTGCCAACATCAACGACGACCCGAAACGACGGGCCAGCCACTTGGCGGAAATCACGCGGGTCGTAGCTTGACATATTGGGTGTGCTGCCACCGCCCTGCTTGGGAAACGGCCCCACATTGAGCTTGGCCCGGGTCGGGCCATCCACGGCCGCAGAAAACGGATGGGTGATCAAGGCGTGGTGCAATTTGCCCCACTGCCATTGCGCCGGGTCGCTGCCCAACAGTTTCTCGGTGTAGCCCCAGGCCAGGTTCAAGCTGGTCAATAACACCCAGTCGCGCTTGGCCTGGGCGTCGCTGCCAAACACGGTGTGGGGTTGCTCCAGGCCGCTGAACAAAGCGGTCGGGTCCGGTGGGCCCATGGTGGCCGCTGCGGTTTTGCTGAGCACCACTTCCTTGTATAAATAACCGAGATAACGCGACCACCACACCTCGAACAGGGCAGCGGCCGCCGAGTCGGTGCGCTCGACAAAATCCCAGTTGCGCAGCAGGGTCAACGCCGCCTGGGTTTTGCTGTCTGGCGAGCGCAGATTGAGAAGCATCGTGACGGCCCGTCGCGCCGTGAATGACAACACGTCGTTTTGCAGCCGCATGGAATCCTCCAGCGACCGCTTGCCCGGCGCCCCTAACACCTCGGTCAAACGGTTGTACCGATCCCGGCTGGGCCATTCGAACCCGAGCTTTCTTTCACGGTAGGGATAACCTGCCGGGATGTTCATCTCGTTGGCGCTGGCAAACCAGCCTTGCGGCGGGTTGTAGCTTGACGGCAACTGGCTGCCGGGCAGGAAGCCCGCCCACTCATACCGGCCGTCACCGGGCACCGGCAACAACCCATCCCAATTGGGCCGAATCGGTGCCAGGCCACCCGGAACCCAGCCGATATTGCCCTTGGTGTCGGCATAGACCTGGTTTTCAGCCGGTGCGCCCCAGTGCGCCATGGAGCGTTTGAACTCCTGGAAATTGCTGGCAAACATGTAATCGATGCTGCCAAAGTAGGGCGCCATGCCGGGCTCAAACCAGCCGGAACGCACGGCAAACGCGCGTTGTTTACTGCCCTCGGTAAAAATGACCGGTCCATGGCGTGTAAAGCGCAACTCCACCGACACGGGCTCTGCACCTTTGACCGCAATCGACTCCCGCACAACAACAAACTTTTCCCACTGCCCCTTGTATTGGTATTCCAGCGGGTTGGCGGGGTTTGTGTCGTAGACGTAGAGGTCTTCCTGGTCAATGCCAAAAATCGTCAAACCAAATGCGATGCTGCCGTTGTGGCCTATGGAAATGCCGGGCAATGCCGGCTCGCCAGCGCCAATGACATTTAGCTGCGGCGCGTTCAGGTGGGCGATGTAGCGTAGCGAGGGGGCTAAATACGCGCGGTGCGGGTCGCTGGCCAGCATGGCCCGGCCGGTGGTGGTTTTGGACGGCGCAATGACCCAGGCATTGCTGCCTTCCTGCACGTCCGGACGCGACACCAGGCCTTGGGCCGTATCGGCCAGCGACACCGATGCGTCGGGATCGCTAGCGCTGCTGGTGGCGGGGTTGCTGCCCAGTGTGGCACCCCCTGCGTCGCCATGTAGAAGACATTCAGCAGGTCCCTAGGCAAGCAGGGGTCCAACCCTGCCGGCATTTGGGGTTCCCAATCCGGTGACAGTTTGATGCGCATCTGGTCGGTTTTGAGATCGGCGTGGCAGGCCACAAACGCCCGCGCCACCTCGGACGTCAGGTTGCGCGTCAGGGCGTGGCTGCGAATCCGCACCACGTCGGCGGCCTGCCATTTCTCGGGTGTGTATGCCTGGTTGCGAAACTCCAGAGGCAACTTGGCCGGGTCCGCCATCACTTCGTTTATGTAGGCATTGATACCGGCCACAAATCGCTCGGCAATTGCCTCTGCGTTGCGTCCATACGCCTTCCATTCCTTTTGCATGTCGCCCCGGTACAGGAACAGGCGACTGGCCCGGTCCTGCTCCACATAGGCCGGGCCAAAAACGGAGGCCAAACGCCCCAAACCGCGCCGCCGCCACAGGTCGATCTGGAACAGCCGATCCCGCGCAGCGTTGTAACCCTGGGCAAAAAAAACATCGTCCTGGCTGGCGGCATAGATGTGGGGCACCCCCCAGCGGTCAATCAGGATCTCTGCTTCCTGCTTCAAGCCCGCAACCTTGACCGTGCTGGTCTTGACCGCCGGGTTGTCTTGTGCCGCTTGTGCCGGGATTCCAAGGGCGACACCCATTGCACCCACCACACACAACACAAACACGCTCAGGCGCGGAGACAAAAAATCTGGGTGCATGGAGAAGAACAGGAGCAACGTGGAGGAAGAGGCCAGGAACGGACACAGGGGTTGATGCTAAGCCAGTTTCGTAACGCACTGGTTACCCAAACACCAGCACAGACAATGTAACCAAGTTACCATACAGACTGTCACCTTGTTACACGTCTGCCATGCCCAATCCCACGCCTTTGCACCCCACCGTCCTCGCCGTTACCGAGCGCATTCGCCAACGTAGCGCGCCCCATCGCAGTGCCTACCTAGCACAGGTAGACGCCGCCGCGAACCGCAAACCGGGCGCCGAGCGCATGGGCTGTGCCAACGTGGCCCATGCCTTTGCCGCCATGCCCAACGACGACAAGGCGCGCGTCACCGGTATCGACAAATTCCGTGTGGTGGCAGAAAAAGGCCCCAACATCGGCATCGTCAATGCCTACAACGATTTACTCTCGGCCCATGCGCCACTACAGCACTACCCCGAACTGATCAAGACGGAAGCCCGCCGACTGGGTGCCACAGCCCAAGTGGCCGGTGGTGTGCCCGCCATGTGCGACGGCGTAACCCAGGGCACACCCGGCATGGAACTGAGCCTGTTCAGCCGCGACACCATTGCCATGGCGACCGCCATTTCGCTGAGCCACGATGTGTTTGACTGCGCGCTGATGCTGGGGGTGTGCGACAAGATCGTGCCCGGCCTGTTGATTGGTGCGCTGCATTTTGGCCATCTGCCCACCGTGTTTGTACCGGCCGGCCCCATGACCTCGGGCCTGTCCAACAACGAGAAAGCCAAGGTGCGCGAGAAAGCCGCCCAAGGTTTGGTGGGGCGCAGCGAGTTGCTGGAAGCCGAGTCGGCCGCCTACCATGGCCCTGGCACCTGCACTTTCTACGGCACAGCCAACAGCAACCAGATGCTGCTGGAAGCCATGGGCCTGCATGTGCCCGGCACGGCCTTTATCAACCCTGGCGCGAACGCCCGCAACGAGCTGACGCGCGAGGCCGTGCGCACGGTCTTGGGCATTACCAAGGCCAAGAGATTTGCGCCGATAGGTCACGTCGTGGACGAACGCTGCATCGTCAACGCCATGGTCGCCCTGCTGGCCACCGGCGGCTCCACCAACCACCTGATCCATTGGGTGGCCGTGGCCCGCGCGGCGGGCATTGTCATCGACTGGAACGATTTCTCTGACCTGTCGGACGTCGTACCTTTGCTGACCCGTGTCTACCCCAATGGCAGCGCGGACGTGAACCAGTTCCAGGCGGCAGGCGGGCCGGGTTATGTGATCCGAGAACTGCTGGACGCCGGGTTTTTACACCCCGATGTGCTGACAGTGCGAGCCGGTGGTCTGCGCGAGTACACGGCCATTCCATCCACCGGTGCCGACGGCGCTTTGTTGTGGATGGACGCCGGTGCCAGCAAGGACGACACCGTGGTACGCCCGGCGAGTAGCCCCTTCAGCCCCAGCGGCGGCTTGAAGCTGCTGCAAGGCAACCTGGGCCGCAGCGTGATCAAGGTTTCCGCCGTGCCCGATGACCGCCACGTCATCGAAGCGCCCTGCCGCGTCTTTGACTCACAAGATGCGTTACACAAGGCGTTCTCTGCCGATGAACTGAATCAGGACATGGTGTGTGTGGTGCGCTGGCAGGGGCCACAAGCCAATGGCATGCCCGAATTGCACAAACTCACGCCGCCCCTGGCCGTGTTGCAAGGCAAAGGCTTCAAGGTGGCCCTGGTGACCGATGGCCGCATGAGCGGCGCGTCGGGCAAGGTACCGGCCGCCATCCACGTTTCGCCCGAGGCGGCGGTGGGCGGTCCGCTGGCCAAGGTGCTGGATGGTGACCTGATACGCGTGGACGCCATCGCTGGCACATTGCAGGTACTGGTCAATGCCGCCGAATGGGAGGCCCGCTCAGCGGCCACGCTGCCCGACGCTTTGCGAGCCGCCAATGGCGTGGGCATGGGCCGTGAGCTGTTTGCCAGCATGCGCCGCAACGCGTCGACTGCCGAAGAAGGCGCTTGCAGTTGGCTGTAACACTCGCGCACTGACTGACCACCCGGCTCCACCCCCTTTTTGCCAAGACCCCTCCATGACTACACCCCCGCTCTTTTCCGCCCTGCAAGTGATGCAGGACGCCCCGGTTATTCCCGTCATTGTGCTGACCGACGTGGCCCACGCTGTGCCCATGGCGCGTGCACTGGTCGCCGGTGGTGTGCGTATGCTGGAAGTGACGCTGCGCACACCCCAGGCCCTGGCCTGTATCGAAGCGATTGCCCGAGACGTGCCGCAAGCAGTGGTCGGTGCCGGCACGGTGCGTTCCAGGGCCGACGCCCAAGCCGCAGCACAAGCCGGAGCGCGGTTTGCGGTAAGCCCCGGTTACACCAGCGCCGTTGGCCAGGCCTGCCGCGACGCCGGTTTGGCGCTGTTGCCCGGTGTCGCCACCGGCAGCGAAATCATGATGGCCCGGGAAGACGGTTTTACCGAACTGAAGTTCTTCCCCGCCATGCAAGCCGGTGGACCGGCCATGCTCAAGGCCTGGAGCGGCCCGTTTTTTGACATCCGCTTCTGCCCCACCGGTGGTGTCACGCTGAGCAATGCACCAGATTTACTGGCGCTGCCCAATGTGGTCTGTGTGGGTGGTTCCTGGCTGGTGCCTGCCGATGCGTTGGCCCAGGGCGACTGGGCGCGCATCACGCAATTGGCCCGGGATACGCAGAAGTTACAAGGCAAATAGGGCTCCAGCCCTCGTAGGATAGGCGTAAGGCGCTACTAATAAGTCGGCCCTGCAAAACTCAAATGGTAGGAGTTTCCAGGGTGCATGATTGAAACAGAACCCTTGCGTGCAATTTCTTGACCCCGCCGTTGGAGGCTATGGGCTCCTTCTTTTTGCGCGCGAAATACAGGTGGGGGCGTAATCAGCGCAATCAGGACTCAAGTCCCGATATCCCTGCCTTAACCAAGATGTCGTGCACCAGCTCAAGTCGTACAAGTGGGTTCTCCAATGCCATTAGCCTCTGTTTGAGCTCCAGCGGCAGTTGCAATAGCTCACACCAGCGATTGGCTACCCAACCACATTCGTCTAACCGGTAGGGTTTGCCAAAGGGCAGTTGCTCTGACTGAATTCCCTTAGCCTGCAGGCTTTGGATGATCTGTCCGAGTGAGTCGGCGGTCACCTGCAGGTCTTTCGGGATATTGACTGGGGTGTCTGGCGAAAGCAAATCAACATCACCGACCCAAAGCCCATATTTGAGCTTTTCGCGCTTGATGATGCGGATACGTTGGCTGCCCAGGCATTGAACTATGATCAGTCCCGCTTGGGGTCGTGAGAGCGAGGTGATGGTGGCCAGCGTCCCCACATCGTTGAATACCTCGTGCGCGAAGGCGTCTCCGCTGGGGGCCGAGGTGTCCTCCGCACTTTTTTTCAATTGCCTGACTTCCGATCCATGGGTCAGTGCTACCACTCCAAACGGTGTGCCGTTTTTGTGGCACTTTCCAATCATGTCCAAGTAGCGGACTTCAAATATTCGCAATGGCAGCACGCCGTTGGGGTGGAGCACCGTTCCCAGCGGAAACAGCGGCAACGATTGAAGTAGGAGTGACTCGGACATATCCTTTAAAGGGCGGTCTTTTCAAACCGCGCCAAAAGCCCCGCGTTTTGCCCAGACCACAGATCCAGCGAGCTTGGATCCTTGGCCTGCAGCCAGTTCAAAAATGCGACCGCCAATTGGCGCGTTGCCACCTTCACCTTGGGGTTGAGCGCTGCACCCCCCGTACCCATGCGGTCGGTAAAAATGCTGTGCGATCCATCCTTAAATACCGCCAAAATCTTGGCAGCTTGCGTGGAAGCGCCGGTGGCTTGGTATAACGCCAATCGGTCGTCCACGCCGGAGTTGTAGCCTGGAATTTGAATATCGTCCGCCATGGCCGTGATGTGTAGTGTGGGCACGTCTATTTCGGACACAATTTTCAGCGGATCGCCCAAACCATAAAACGGGGGAGCGGATATCAAGATAGCAGCACTAAAGCGTGGATCTTTGACCCAGACGGTGCTGCCATTCATATCGACTTTGGCACCAGCCAGCAGCATGGTCGTGTTGGCACCATAGGAATGACCTGCTGCCACAAGGCGTTGGACATTGATGACTTTGCCAACCGGATCGACCAGTAGACGGTCGAGGGCGAATTTAACATCTTGCACGCGGTTCAACGCCTCGGCATCTTGAGCGGCATCCGATAACCGGGAAACAAGGGCCAGCGGGTTGCCTCGCCAGATTTGGCGGTCGCTGCCCACGTGCTGCACGTGCAGGCTGGCATACCCGTGTGCCGCGAAATAGCGCCCCAGGTAGCTATAACCGTCCTTTGAGCCACCAATGCCGTGGGAGAAAACGACCATCGGCACCGCGCTTGTCTTGAGTGGCTCCACAGGCAGGTACAGCTTGGCGGGAACTTCGCGATCTCGGGCTGCGTCCTTCCATTGAAAGTTTTGCGTCGTGAAAAGTGCTGGATCAACCGAAACCGCTTTTGCAGCCGCGGCCGCTGTTTCTGCTTGGGGCGCGGCCTCAACGGTCGCTGATCGAGCTGCCTGTGTGAAAACTGCCCCAAAGCTAAGTAAACCCACCCCAACCCATCGTTGGAACGCGGGTGTGACGCGCGAGATGAATCGTGACAAACGTTGTGCCTGAGCTGCTTGTTGTGAATGTGTCGGGTTCATGTAATTAAGTTTGCCCGCTTACCGCGTCCGAGGCCCAGCAGCGTCGTTATGGGCCTCAAATTCGTCAGGACAATGGACAAGGCCGAAGCGCTGACCTGCTGTGTGGAGCTTTATCTTTCGTCGTTGGCATTTAGTCATTCAGGTTGTGGCGTTTTTCTGACCCAACCCAAGGAGTAGTCTTGAAACCCGGAGAGATTCCGTGGAGTATCCCCAGCCATGCAATACTTCATCACGCAAGTTCCAGTTTTTCGTTTTTCCTAGCAATTTGCCGACCCATGAAGAAAATTTTTTGGCTTCTGATGCCTATTGCCGTGCAGGCGCAAACCGTAAAAACCGAAGTTGTTGCGCAGGGCTTTGATAGCCCTTGGGCCATGGCCGCGCTTCCAGGCGGTGAATGGCTGGTCACCGAAAGGCCGGGCGCTCTGCGCAAGATTGACGCCAACGGCAAGGTCAGCGCGCCGCTGCGGGGCCTCCCCAAGATCGACGCCGGTGGCCAGGGCGGTTTGCTGGACCTCGTGCTGGACAGTGGTTTCGCCAGCAACCGTCAGCTCTACTTCTGCTTCACCGAGGCCGGCGCTGGCGGCAATGGCACCGCGCTGGCCAAGGCGCGCTTGAATGGCGAGGGCACGGCGTTGGAGCAGGTGCAGGTGATATTCCGGCAGTTGCCCAAAATGGCTGGCCGGCATCATTTCGGATGCCGCATCGCCGAGAGCAGAGATGGCAGCCTGTTCATGACCTTGGGGGAACGCTTCAGCGCCATGCAACGCGCACAGCAACTCGACAACCATTTGGGCAAGATTGTTCGCGTCACCAAGGAAGGCCGGGCCCCTGTGGACAACCCTTTCACCCAGACCCCAGGTGCATTGCCCGAGATCTACAGCTATGGCCACCGCAACCCGCAGGGTTTGGTGCTCGATGCAAAAGGCCAACTCTGGGCCCATGAGCACGGACCACAGGGCGGCGACGAGTTGAACCTCGTGCAAGCCGGCAAGAACTACGGGTGGCCTGTGATCACCTACGGTGAGAACTACGGGGGCGGCAAGATAGGCGACGGCATCACGGCCAAGGAAGGCCTCGTACAGCCCCATGTGTATTGGGTACCGTCGATCGCGCCTTCGGGCCTGGCGCAACTCAGCAGCAAGGCCTATGGTGAAGCCTGGCAGGGCAGTTACTTTCTGGGTTCTCTAAAGTTTCGTTACCTGGAGCGCGTTCAGTTCGAGGATGGCCGGGCCGTCAAGCAGCAAAAGTTGCTCGATGGCATAGGCCGCCTGCGAGACGTGCGCCAAGGCACCGATGGCCTGTTGTATGTGTTGACCGAAAACGAGCCGGCGCAACTATTGCGCCTGCGGCCCAGCCCTTGATCGGGGCCGTGCTGCTGGGGGCTTCAACTACCGCCGGCCTGCCCCCGGTGCTGGTGCAGGGGCGTGCCGACTGGCTTGCCAGCGCACCCGGAGTCTTTGCAGCCGAGCGTGGCAATTTGGCGCAGGACACGCAGCTGTCGATTCGGGGTTTCGGTGCCCGCACCTCGTTTGGCGTGCGAGGCGTGCGGCCCTTTTAGCGCTCTTTACGGCAGCAATAGCGGTGGAGTACTGGCCTTTTCAACACGCCCTGCGAGTGGAATCGAGCCGCTACGTGTCGGTGTCCAAGCCGGGTCTTTTGGCGAGCGGCTGCTGCGCTTACAAACAGACCATCTGCTTGGCAACTCTGCACTGCGCGTGGATGCTAGCGCTTTGCAGCAAGACGGGTGGCGACCGCAGGCGGCCGCAGACCGGAATTTGCTGGACTTGCGCCTGGATCACCGCGACGTGCGTCTGAGCTTCAATGCGCTGCAACAAAGTGCGAGATACCCTCAGGGGCTGAGCCGCGCGCAATGGGATCAGGCCCCCTCAGCACGTCGGTGCAAGCCTTGTCCTTCAATACCCGCAAGAAGACAGACCAATGGCAGCTCGGTGCCAGCTGGAGCGTCGGCAATGCATGGTTTGGCCAGCGCGAAGTCCGGCAGTGGCAATCGATTCCAGTGAATTTGCAGGCGGTTGAAAGTCATCCCGGTGGAGTCATAGATCTGGCTCGCAACTTCGCCGGGCTGGATGTACGGACACGCAGCACGATAGGCAGTTCCACCGCAGTTTTTGGGTTGGCTGTGGAGGGGCAGTGGGATCAGCGCAAGGGCTTCGAGAACTTCATCGGCTCGCAACTGGGCCTCACGGGTGCATTGCGCCGCGACGAAAGTAACCAAGCGCTTGGGCTAGATTTTTATGCGCAGCTGCGTCAACCACTGAATGTTTCCACCACCCTGCATGCAGGGCTGCGCGTCAGCCGGTTACAGATGCGCAATCAAGATCAATTCCTTGGCAATGGTGACGACAGCGGGCTGCGACATTTCAGTACCTTAAGCCCGATTCTGGGCCTGACGCACCGCCTGAGTGGTGGCTGGCACCTCTACGCCAACGCCGGCAGCGCACATGAAACGCCAACCTTGAACGAGCTCGCCTACGGCAGCGATGGCAGCAGCGGCCTCAATTCCACACTGCAGGCACAGCATAGCGGCCAACTTGAGATAGGTGTGCGCTGTAACGGTTTGGAACTCAGCGCATTAACCGCCCGCAGCCGCAATGAGATCATAGCGCTGGGCAGCGTCGGTGGGCGCGCCCGCTTTGGCAATGCCGATGGCATTCGTCGCGCTGGAGCAGAACTGTCATGGCAGCAAAACATCAACGCCGCATGGGATCTGCAGCTGGCCCTCACAGCGCTGCACGCACGGTTGAGCGATGGCTCGGTGTTGCCGGGAGCACCGCAGCAGCAGGTCCTTGCCGCGCTCGGCTGGCAAGCTGCCGGCTGGCGCGCTCAGGTAAAGCTGCAGGCGCAGAGCGAGCTGTGGGCCGATGCAAGCAACGCAGCGCCCGGCTTTGGCCTAATGAGCTTCGCGCTACAGCATGAGGGCCGCAATACGTCAGGACCTTGGCATCTGCGGCTGGCGCTGGACAATCTGTTTGACCGGCGCCATGCCGCCAGCGTTATCGTGGCAGAACGCAATGGTCGATTTCTAGAACCCGGCGCACCGCGCCGATTGCAACTCGGATTTAGCCAGGGATTTCGATGAGTCCTGCCACATGCCAAAGCCCTGCGTGGCCCTTTGAAGCCTCTGTCGGTGCTACATCACTCTGGCCATCGCTTTGGCCGGGTTGATGAGAGTGCGGCGGCCATCAGCAGTTTTCTCCGCGGTTTCGCGGATGATCGCGATCACTTCAGTTGGCTTTAGCCCCGGCTTGGCCGCCAAAAGCTTTGCAGCCAGATTGGCCACATTGGGCGACGCCATGGACGTTCCCGACAGGGCGACGCGAGAGCCACCCGGCAGGAAGCTTTCCACTTGGTAGCCATTGGCGTGCACTGCGACGGTAGGCCCGTAGCTGGTGAACGGTGCTTCGTCGCCCGCTTTGTCGACCGCACCCACGGTCAAGAGGTTAGGCAAGACGATGCTGGACGGGATGAACTCGCCGAAGCTGGAGTCGGAATTGCTGTTCCCTGCGGCAGTGATAAATAGGATCTCGGGTGCGCTCGCAAAGGCTTTCTGCAGGGCTTTCTTTTCAATCTCAAAGTAGGTACGGGCCAGCTTCTGACGATCTTCGACAGTTTTACCCATACCGCACTTCTCCAGCGCCTCTTCACCGTCTTTTACGCTGCCGCCCCAGCTCATATTAACGACCCGTACCTTGTGCTTCTTGAAGTAGTCCACAAAGGACTGGTGCGCCTTAGCACCCCGTCGCGCCAACTCCAGACTCGGGCAGGGGTCGGGCTGCAACTTGTAGTCAAAGGAAATGCGTGCCGTGAGCAGACGCGCCCATGGGTTGCCTGCCGCGGTAATGCCGGCAACATGGGTGCCGTGCACATAGTTACCGCTCAGTCCAAGCTGCTCGATTGCGGGTTTGAATTCGTCGGGTTTGAGTGCCGACATGAATTGTTTGACGTCGCTTGCTTCTGGGCTATCGATGTTGGACTGCAAATCGGAGAATCCCTTGGTGCGTCCCAACATCTCGGGCAACTTGGGCAGCAGCGCTGAAGGAATAGGAAACATTTCTCCCGTGGTCGGGCGCGAAGTCAGATCAAACGCCACCACAGCCGGCTTGCCCTTGGCGTCCAACAAAATCTGTCTCGGGAACAGTTTGGTGTCGACGCCACTGTCCCACACGGCAACATGGACTGGCTTGAAAGCGCCTGTAACCGGCAGTGTCACCTCGCGGGCAGCCCAGATATCAGCCTTCTCCACTTTGTTGGCATCGAGGTAGGCTGAGTAGGTCTGAATCAGTGTCTGCTTCAAAGGAATCGCTGTCTCAATAGCATAGCGGGCATTCACAAGACCGGGTGCAAAGTCAGAACTGAGTGAGCCGGTTTTGTCCAGCGTGGCCTGCAGCACCTCTTTAATCCCCCCGAATATGCGACCTTCACCCAGAGTCTCCGCACTGGCCTTGAAACTTTTGATATCGTTGGCAATGACGTTGTAGGGGTAACCATCGAGTTCTTTGCGGATTGCTTTGCTCACTGCCGCAAAGTAGGCTGGCGTATTCACACCCCCTGTTTCTTTGGCAGCTGCCACCATGGCGCGCAAGCGCAGCCCGGACAACAACTTGTCGGCCGGCTTTTCCTCCAGAGCCCGCATGGCCTCCGCGCTGGCCAGTGCCGCGTCATATTGACCGGCCAGATAATTCAACTGCGTCAGTGACCCCAAGTACTGGCGCTGCGATGCTTTGTCGGCGATGTCGTAACTGGCCAGAACCGACTCCATGTCTTCACGGATTTTGGCCGTCACCTGATTGAAGGTGGCCTTGTCGCGCACCACGGTCTCCAGCGGCTGGGTGATGACGTAGCTAAACCGGGGAATGTCGGCTTGTTTGTCAATTCGAATCTTGTCGGCCGCCAACAATGGCATTGCCAGAGATAGGGACAGGGCCATAACGGAAGGCTTGAGCGCGCCGCGCAATACAGACAAACGTGACATGAAATCTCCAAAAAGAATGTGGGTTGACCCGAATGAGGCGAGAAAAATGACGACTAGGCATTCCAAACACACGAAACCCAGTATCGCAGGGACTGGCCCAAGCCGACGAACAGGCCAGCCATCGCACTTGAATTGCGAGTGTCCGTTACCCCACTGCGACCCACGGTGCCCACGAACCGGGATCTGCTGTTTTGGACCCAGCCGCAACGTGACGCTGCATTTCGCGCCTTGGACAAACTTCCAATCCTGGCGAAGTCGCGCGTCATTGCGGCGGGCAGCAGGCCATCGCCTTTGCCGCAGGGGCCTGCGCTTTAGCTCAGTGTTACAGTACCGGCGAGACCAACCTGGTGGGCATTTTGCTCACCCAGGCCACCAAAAAACCGCTGGCAGACTACCTGTCCGAGAAGATCTGGGTTCCCGCAGGCATGGAGCAGCAGGCGCACTGGATTCTGAGCAAAACCGGCAAGGAGATCAGCGGTTGCTGCATGCAGGCGGCGTCGTGGGATTTTGCGCGTTTTGGACAATTCATCCTCAACGGTGCTGCAGTCAACGGGCAAAGCATCGTGCCTGACGGCTGGCTGGCGCAAGCCACCAACACGCGCGTCAGCATCGGCCAGGGCATCTTTATCGACCCCAATCGCAAGCTGGTGATCGCCTCCAACGCCAACTGTGCGGGTGGCGCCACTGACCGCGGTACCAGTGCATCGCGGGAGGCGTTCTATCGGGCGGTGCAGAAGTAAGTTGATGGCGAGGCCGCTACGGTGCAAGGTCCAGGGCCTGCGCGCTAATGCCGTGATTGGCTTGGTCGCCTCGAGGCCCAATCTTTAAGACTCGTTCCACT
The DNA here is from genome assembly GCA_016703945.1 of Candidatus Aalborgicola danicus. Taxonomy (GTDB): domain Bacteria; phylum Pseudomonadota; class Gammaproteobacteria; order Burkholderiales; family Burkholderiaceae_C; genus Allorhodoferax; species Allorhodoferax danicus. The sequence goes on along the minus strand of JADJBC010000044.1, from coordinate 291,029 downwards.
CAGTGACACCTGGGAGTCGGGTGAAAGCACGCCACAAGTCCCAAATCCGCCTTTGGCCACCTGACCGCCGTATTCAATCCGGGTCACGTGAAGGCCTGAAAGGGAGTCAGCCGCAAGCATCACAGCATTTGCAGCGTCAAACCCTGGATGGCCGGACTTCGGTGACCCCCGCACAAACAAACGACTGATTGGCGGCCAAGAAGTCCCACTGTTCAATTTGACAGCAACCCGAGGGTGAATCCTTGCCCCAACGCAGCAGGTTCACGGTATTCGGCGCCCCTTTTCGCACCCGCGAAGAAACCGCCGTCCCGGCCTGAACTGCCCACATCGGACGGGCCAGTGGTTGCAATGCCTTCACATATGGCAGGTGGATGTGTCCGCCCATCACCAAGTCGACACCCGCTGTGGACCACCGCTGAAGCGCGGCAGCGTACCCGCGCAACTGGTTTTTCACATCTTCGGCGCGCGTCACAGCTACGGGCTGGTGCACCACCACGACGCGCAACTGCGCGTCCATGGCTTCCCCGATGATCCGTGCGACACGTTCGATCTGAATTGCGGACACCTCGCCATTTTTGTGCCGCCAGGCGCGGGTGGTATTCACACATACCACCATCAGTTCGGTCGAGGAATACACGGGTTCCAGATCCGAGCCGAAGGCTGCAATGTGTCCGGCGTAGGGGCTGCGTATGCGCGCCCATAAATCGAAAAGCGGGATGTCATGGTTTCCTGGAATGGCCAGCAGGGGCAAACCGAGGCGGTCCACAAAGGCGCGAGCCGCCTTGAACTCCGCTGGCCGCGCGCGTTGCGTGATGTCGCCCGAGAGCACGAGCAGTTCAGGCCGTTGTTGCTGGGCCATCTTAACCAGTGCTTCAACGACGTAAGGCTGCTCAGTACCAAAATGCGTGTCCGAGACCTGTAGCACGATGCTCATCCCGCGTTTCCTTCGGTGCGGACTGAAAAGTCAATCGCTGTGTCAACGCCGTGCGGCTTTAGCAAGTAAAGGGGTTTGGTGAGCACCCGAAAATTGAGCGGCGCGCGCATCCTTGTAACTTCACCGTCGAAGGCCACCTTGACCCCACGGCGGCCAGGCGCGAGCGTAGGCCTTACCAGCATACGTTCAAACTCGAAATGTTCAACGTTTTGCGCTTCGCCGAGTGTGCCCATGGCACCGTGAAGCATTAGCCGGATCATTGCTAGCGTGCCGAGGGGGCGCAGCATGACTGCGGTAATATGTCCCTCATCCAGTGCGTGTGACGGGCCTCCTTCGGGCTGAACGCCCACCTCCTCAAGCTGCAACCGGTTGTTGCCTACGAACAGCGTGAGTGTTTTAACCTCACGAACCACAGTGCCCTGTTCTATGGACAGACGCAGCTTCCTTTGTGCGCGCAGCAGCGTGACAGTTGCCGCCCAAAATGCCACCCAACGACTGCGTCCGAAGCGCGCTTTGTACGCTTCCCGTTCTTCCAGCAGTTCGGGGTACAGACCCATGCTCGCGTTGACCAGGAACACGCGCTCATTGACGGCAGCCACTTGCACCGGTGAAGGCGTCCAGCCGAGCAACAGCCGCACGGCCTCAGCTGAGTCGGCAGGAATGCCGTGGGTGCGAGCGAAGTAGTTGAAGGTACCCTGCGGCACCACACCCATAACGCAACCTATAGAGTGCGCGGACTGTGCCACCGTGTTGACGGTGCCGTCGCCGCCAACGGCCACTACGGCTGTGCGGGTCTCTTTTGCCAGTTTCGCGGCCCCTTGCGCCACGATCGGCAATTCATCGGGGCGGCTGAACAAAACTTCCCCGCGCCGTCCGGCCAAACGCAATGCGCCCTCGATGACTTCGCGCTTGGTTTCTGCGTCACTGCTTCCCGCAGCCGCATTGATGACGAACTGAAGCGGTGATACAGGATCTATTTCAGGACAATTATCCACAGAGCCAGTTGTTTGTGAAAACCGATCCGAAGAGCTTGGTTTGAACCAGGGAGTCGGCTGCGAACCCCAGAGGGACGGCATTTGCGCTTCGCGTGTTGGACATAGGATTGGTTTTTGGGTGGGTCAAGTGCCAAAGAGCTCTGCGGGTCGGACCTTGTTCCCGAAGAAAGGTTCAGACAAAACGCCTTCTTTCTTTGCCATACCCGGACTGAATGACCACGTTCGGTTCAGCAGCGCCGAGCGAGTATAGGCAACGATTGCGTCTGATACCTCCGCCTGGGCCTATGTTTTGGACTCCGCTACACGTGGCAGGCTGGTTTCGCCGTCCAAAATGACCAATTGCTGGACTTTTTTTCGTCCGGAAAAGGGTGCGAGCAAGGCTGTGTGTGACACCGTACTGACTCGGCAAGGCCCTTGCATCACAGTGAAGCTTTAGGAATCGATGGGCTCTGGCCTGCTGTCGCAGGTTGAAACAGAATCCAATAAGTGTCCCGCGCAAGTCCTTTTGTTCAATCTCTGGAGCACACAATGAACGCCGCCCCTTCCTCAAGCTTAAGTTACCAAACGCCTAGCAGAAGCGTTGCGCCTACTGCTATGCCGGACACGCGCAGTTTCATTGCGGCTGCATGGGGGGCAAATCCCGATATTGCCGGTACCATAGGCAGCCCGCCCATCCAAATGCCGGTTCCGGAGAGTCCGACCCCCTTGCCACCGGAGATGCCGCAACCCGTGCTGCCAATCACAGAGCCATCTCCCACGGAAAATCCCATTCCCGTGCGAGAGCCACCTTCCACGCTCCCACCCCAGTACTAGCCAGGTGTTGCATTTGCGCCATGACCGTGCTAATACAACGCACAGCTCACTGCCAATGTGGTCACCCCATTTTTTTTCGCAACCATCTGTGTTTGCATTGTGGTCGTGCGCTGGGCTTCGACCCCGACCAGGCCACGATCATGTCCCTGGAGGCCGGGGACGAAGACAGTCATGTTGCCACTTGGCGTGGGGCAGGAGCAAGCGTTGCCGGCCGGGTCTATCGGCGTTGCGCCAACTTCAGCCTGGCGCCTCAATGTAACTGGCTAGTCCTGCAATCCGAGGGGGTACACCAAGAACTATGCCGTTGCTGCCGGCTGAACCGTACGGTCCCCGACCAAAGTATTGCGGCCAACGCCCTTCTGTGGAATAAGGTCGAAATTGCCAAGCGCAGACTGGTCTCTTCGCTGATCGCCTTGGGTTTGCCGGTGGCTTCACGTGTCAGCGAAGACACACAGCAGGGCTTGGCCTTTGACCTCTTGGTGGGTGCGGAGCCCGCGGCGATTACCACGGGCCATGAGCAAGGCATCATTACGATCAATGTCACTGAGGCCGACGATGTGACTCGCGAAACCATCCGCAATGCCATGAATGAGCCTTATAGGACTTTGCTGGGGCATGTGCGCCATGAGTCCGGCCACTACTACTGGGGTCGGCTGTTGGATGGCAGCCGTTGGCATGACCCCTTCCGGATGCTCTTTGGCGACGAGCGACAAGATTACACAACCGCGCTGCAACATTACTACTGCCACGGTCCCGCCTTGGACTGGGAGAACACCTGCGTCAGCGCTTATGCCAGCGCCCATCCCTGGGAAGACTGGGCGGAGACCTGGGCGCACTACCTGCACATGGTGGACACTCTGGACACTGCCACTGGCTTCGGAATCGCCGACAACCATTTGAGTTTGCTGCAGGATCCATTTGACGAGAGCGTGCTCTGTTGCAACGATCAAGAACAGGTTCGACCGGATCAGAAGTTCCTGTCCTTCGTTAACAGATGGTCGGGGCTCACCAGTGTGCTGAACGAGTTCTCGCTGGGCATGGGCCTACCTGATTTTTATCCCTTTGTTCTCAGCAGTGGTGCGGTTACCAAGTTGCACTTTGTGCACCGATTCATCGAAGCGTTCTCCGACTCAACTACCCCTCCTGCAGCAGCGACATAGTGGAGCCACACTTGGCGTCAACGTGCCTTCTGCCTGACCCTTTGCGCCCCCATATCGTCCCAGGATGCAACGATGTCATCTAGTCCCAGTCGACAATCCGCGAACCTTGGTTTCCATCCAGGCACTCGGGGGCTTGGGGCGCCAGGGGGCATCGCCAGCGCCGTTTGCTGCATGTGTTCCTCACGAATAAAAACGTGGGCAAGCGGCCTCAACCACAGCGGCAGGTGCATTGGGCTGGCTCGGCCAACCCGCTGGGCGAATGCATCCATCATGCGAGTGAAGGAAACCGGCATGCCGTCAGTGGCGTAGAAGGTCTTTCCAGCGTTGCTGGGAGTAGCTGCAAGCAACAGGGCTGTTACGGCGTCGGCCTGGTGCAGGTGGTACTGCGGCGCCCGCGGCTGCCCTGACCAGTAGGGCCTCCCAAGACGAAAAGCGCGTCGATAGGCGCGCAGGTCTGCGCTGTCGGGTCCATAGAGGTAGCCCAGCCGCACCACGCAAGCTGGCAACGGCCCACGCAAGACCAGCTCTTCGCAAGCGAGTATGGCTTGTACAGATTCGCGCAACGGCTCCTTTGGACGTACCTGTCGCTCAAAAGCGTGCACGAAGGCAAAGCTGGCGTGGACCAGCATGGACGCTTCACCCACTTGCGCCTCGCGCACGGCGCGACGTGCGCCGGCCAGCGCCCGCTGGGGAAAGTCTTTCCAAGCATGGCCATCGTGCAGCAGGCTATTTGCCTGTTGGCCCACAAGGTTGAAGTGGATGTTTTGGGTTGCGCCCTCAACAACGCTCGGCGCAAAGATGCTACCCAGCTCGCTGTGGAGGCCGGTGATGTTGGACTTCATGGGATGACAAAACCTTGATGCTTTCAGAAGAGCACCGCTAGAACCCACGATAAAGAGTCCGGCGAAGTCAGTCTGTTCGGTGTCCGACAGACCATCGACTCCCGACTTGCCACAGTGCAGGTTTAGAAGCCGTCACATCAACCTGAGAAAGCACCATGTTTCAATCACGCGAAGGTCAACCCGTTCCCGAAGTAACGTTTTCGATTCGGGCCAACGATGTCTGGCAAAAAATCAGCAGCGATAAGGTATTCAAGGGAAAAACAGTGGTGTTGTTCGCACTGCCTGGCGCCTTTACGCCCACGTGCTCGAGCCAGCACTTGCCGCGCTACAACGAGTTGGCTGGTGTGTTGAAAGCCAATGGCGTGGACAGCGTGGTCTGCCTCGCTGTCAACGACCCCTTCGTGATGGAAACCTGGCGGGAAGAGCAGAACGCCGATGGAATAGATTTCCTGCCCGACGGTAGTGGTGAGTTCAGCGCCGGCATGGGCATGTTGGTCGACAAATCGGAGCTTGGTATGGGCCAGCGCAGCTGGCGCTACTCCATGTTGGTGAAAGACCGGCAGATCGAAAAAATGTTCATTGAAGCGCAAGAGCCCGGTGACCCCGCCAAAGTGTCCGACGCCGACACCATGCTGCACTACATCAACCCCAATGCGAGCGGCCCGCCACGCATCACCTTTTTTGCAAAGCCCGGTTGCCAGCACTGCGCTCGCGTACGCAAGATGCTGCAGGCCAAGGACTTTCGTTTTGAGGAAATCGCGATCGGGAAGCACGGCATCAGCTACAGCTCATTGCAGGCAGTGACCGGACGCGGCACAACGCCACAGGTATACATTGATGGTCGGCACATAGGTGGCGCAGACGAGCTTACAACATGGCTGGCCTGACCCCTGCGGGCGGGGCAAGTGACCGCATACACCTTTGGAGCATATTCCCATGACACCCATTGAAGTGAAGGTCGCCATCATTGGGGCCGGCACCGCAGGAATGGGCGCGTATCGGGCGGCCCGGGCACATACAAGCTCCATTGTTCTCATCGAGGGCGGCAGCTACGGAACCACCTGCGCCCGCGTCGGTTGCATGCCAAGCAAGCTTCTGATCGCTGCAGCTGAGGTGGCACATAAGGCGCGGCGTACAGATCCGTTCGGGGTGCGCGTGGATGGTGTGCGTATTGACGGTGTTGCGGTCATGCTGAGGGTACAACGCGAGCGTGATCGCTTTGTCGGGTCCGTACTGGAATCGATTGAAGCCATCGCACCGGCTGAACGCCTCGCGGCCAAGGTCCGGTTTCAAAGCCCCACGATTCTTGTAGCTGCCGATGGCCAGACTATTCACGCTGAACGCATCGTCATCGCCACGGGCAGCACTCCCGTGGTGGTGCCGGTCTTGAAAGGTTTGCGCGCGCGCCTGCTGACGAATGAAAATCTGTTCGAATTGCCCACATTGCCTCAGAGCCTGGCCGTGTTCGGTCCCGGTGTGCTGGGGATGGAACTGGCCCAAGCCATGAGCCGCCTGGGCGTGCACGTCAAGGTGTTCGGCGTGGGTGGCGGCATTGCCGGCATCCATGACCCGGAAATCCGCGCCTGTGCCCAGCAGACCTTTAATACAGAGTTCTATCTGGATGCGTCGGCCCAGGTGGCGTCGGTTGTAGAGGAACCCTCGGGCGTTCAAGTTCGTTACCGCAGCAATGCGGGCGACTGGCAGACCGAAGTGTTCGACTATGTGCTAGCGGCGACCGGCCGTGTGCCTGATCTTGCTGCACTGGATTTGCCGGCCACCCAGCTGCCCTTGAATGAACGCGGGGTCCCGCTGTTTGACCGATTTACGCAGCAGTGCGGCAGCAGCACCCTTTTCATGGCGGGCGACGCCAGCAACGACATTCCTCTGCTGCACGAGGCCGCCGACCAGGGTCGCATTGCAGGCGAGAATGCCGCTCGTTATCCCGACGTCCGCTCCTGCTTGCGCCGCACGCCGTTGTCAGTTGTGTTCACCGACCCGCAGGTGGCGTCCGCGGGCTTCAACCTGAAGCAACTCAACCAGCACTATGCGGGTCGCTTTGCTGTTGGGCGTGTGTCCTTCGAGGACCAGGGACGCAGCCGAGTCATGTTGCGCAACACCGGGATTCTCAAAGTCTATGGTGAGATCGGCAGCGGCTTGTTTCTGGGGGCCGAAATGTTCGGGCCGGCAGCCGAACACATAGCGCACTTGCTGGCCTGGTCAGCCCAACAGCGCATGACGGTTGCCGCCATGCTGGAAATGCCCTTTTACCATCCGGTCATTGAAGAGGGCGTGCGCAGCGCTCTGCGCGATCTTGGCCATCAGTTGCAAACCGGAACAGCCGTCTTTGATCGGGATTTGGATTGCGGACCAGGCGCTTAGTTCGCAGAGCCTGGAAGTAGCTTTATCGCTTGCTTCTGCAGATAAGTTCTGCGCGTCAAATTCTGGGCTCTGGCGAAAACGCTGATGGAGTGGAAGTCGCTTGGTTGTCGCGATTGCGTCTGTGCGCTAGTGCACAGTGCAATTGCGGGAAATGTGAAAGACTTTGTACTACGTGGTTATCATCGCCATGCACAGTTTCCAACGACCGAAACTTGCAGCGTATTCACGCTGGATTTCCCAGCACTCAACTGGGTTTTGACGATCATGCAGATAGCTATACATTTCGACCTGTTGCAAGCCAGTTTCAATGATTAAGTGCTCCTTGCCCTATTTTTTGAACCAGACCAATGCCGCCTCCGTAGCAATGGCAATGGTGTGTCTGACTGCCGCGTCTGGTGTGGCAGCGCAGCAGTCCTCCAATGACGCTACGCCCGCTCAAAATGTGGATATAGAAACATCCGTAGAGTCCGCGCGCTCAGCGGCGCGAGCCGCCGCCATTTGGCTGGCCAGCGGCGTGGATAGCTGGTTTGGAGACAAGCCCTTTGGCGAAGGCGGTGAGGTCAGCGATGGAGAACTCAATGTAAAGTTTTACAGCCGCCAAGACCAGAAAACAGACTATTCCGTCACATTCAACGCACGCTTCAAGTTGCCCAACTTGGAGTCACAGACTTACCTGTTTACCGGGCGTGACACTATCGCCGATGTGGTCAAGGATAGGCCCGCCGTTTTTGCCGCCAAACAGCGGTTGTTGCAGCGCAATTCCACACTGGACACTACATTTTTTGCCGGGTTTGGCCGGGGGGTGGGTGATGCAGTCGATGCGCGTATTGGATTTCAGGGTGGCTTAAAGCTGTTTTCACAGGTCCGCTACCGCAAGGGATGGATGCCCACGACAGACGATACCGTTGATCTCACCCAAACGGTATTTCTGACTCAGGCAGACCGTCTCGGATCTTCTACGGTCGTGTCCTACCAACACCAGTTTTCTCCGACCCTGGTGGGTCGTTGGCTCAATGCCGTAATCGTGACCCAAGCCGAACCCGATGCGGAGTGGAATGGCAGCTTGGGTGTCTTTAAGTCAATGGGGCAACAGCGGCTCCTTTCGCTTGAGGTTCTGGCAAGTGCCAAGCAGAACACAGGCCTGTCATTGACGGACTACGGTTTGCAAATGCGTTGGGAACAGCCGGTGCTCAACAACAAGTTGCTGGGCGAAATTGTTTTTGGACATTTTTGGCCTCAATCACTGAATGCCGATGATCGGTCTACGGCTTGGGCAATAGGTACCGGGTTGAAGATGAAGTTCTGAATTTTTCCAAGCAGCTGGCTCCATTTGCGACGACTCTCTGTGCGCCACCGGACAGACCCAACCCTTGTGCACACGTAGGCTTGAAGATTCGATGGACCCAATTGCGCAAAGGACAACTCCATGTACGGCTTCACAACCACTCTCACCGGCGTTAGCTTCGAACAGGCTCTGTCCAGGACTATCGAGGCTCTGAAGAACGAAGGTTTTGGAGTCTTGAGCGATATTGATGTTCGTGGCGCAATGAAGGACAAGCTTGGCGTCGAGATGCAGCCCTATCGCATCCTCGGCGCATGCAATCCAGCATTGGCACATCAGGCGCTGCAGGCGGTACCGGATATTGGGTTGTTGCTGCCATGCAATGTGATTGTTCGCCAGGAGACGGCTGAGCGCATTGTGGTCGGTTTTCTGGATCCCCAGATCATGGTGGGCCTGGTCGGCAAGCCTGAAGTCCAAGCCGTTGCAGACGCCGCCGAGCGGCTCCTGCGCAGTGCGTGCGCCCGCCTGTCCGACAACGAGGCGTCCGTCAGCGCTACGTGATGCCACCGTTGCCGCTGGCCCTCAGCGCGTTGGCCCTGTGCTGGATCCTGCTGCCGTTCTACGGCGCGATCATGTGGGCGCTGATCATCGCGATGTTGTTTGTTCCGGTCTATCGACTGCTGTTACCGCGGGTGAAGCAGCGCCGCAATGTCGCGGCGGGACTGGTAATGCTGCTCGTTTTGGTTGCCGTTGTGCTGCCATTTGCGCTTGTGACCGCGTCCCTGGGACGCGAAGCGTCGGTTGTCTACCAGCGCATTGAATCGGGCGACTGGAATCCGGCCCTCTACCTGCGCGGCCTGTTTGACGCGTTGCCCACTTGGGCAACTGCACTGCTGGAACGCGTGGGCGTGGCGGGCTTCGACAACCTGCAGCGCCAAGTGACAGCAGCCCTGGCACGGGGGAGCCAGCTCATAGCGACCCAGGCGTTTGGCATCGGGATCGATACCTTTGGCTTTGTTGCCAGCCTGGGTGTAGCGCTGTACCTGGCCTTCTTCCTGGTGAGGGATGGTGACAAGTTGGCTCGCATTGTCGAGATGTCGCTGCCAGTTCCTCCGCAGTTCAAACGGGAGTTGGTCGCCAAATTCATGGCCGTGGTGCGTGCGACTGTGAAGGGTAGTTTGCTCATCGTATGCATCCAGGGCTTGTTAGGCGGCATCGCCTTCTGGTTTCTTGACGTCAGAGGTGCACTGCTCTGGGCCGTGGTGATGGCTTTCCTGTCTCTGCTTCCGACGATCGGAGCCGCTTTGGTCTGGCTGCCGGTCGCGGCGTATTTCCTCATCACCGGGCACCCGTGGCAGGGCTTGGCGTTGGTCGCTTACGGCATTTTCGTGATTGGTCTGGCCGACAATCTGCTGCGCCCGATGTTGGTAGGCAAGGATGCCGGCATGCCGGACTATGTCGTGATGATCACGACACTGGGTGGAATGGCGGTGTTTGGTATCAACGGCTTCATCATCGGGCCAACGATTGCCGCGATGTTCATCGCCGTCTGGCACTTGTCAATCACAGCACCGCCGCAAGCGCCTGTGTAGTCACTCGATCACTCATCGCTGCCGACGCGGAATTCTGCGCAGGTTGACAGCTCGTGGGTGCCGATGCTTTGGACCTGGAGGCATTTTTCGATACCGCACGTCGGCGCAAATTGTTGGAGCTTGGGGTTGATGGTGACATCGGTGGCTCGGGCGAGGTGCTGACATGGTTCCCGGCGCTTGCGCGCAGTGTTCGCACCGGACGCAAACTGAATACCGCAATGTGAAGCCATCGTTGGGGTCCCTTCGTTCGCAGAGCCGCCTGCAAGAGCCCTTCTTTTTCCGGTGACCACGTCGTTGATGTCGCATTTGGCCGTCATCACGTGGGTGTCAGCAACGTACTTGCCAATGGCTTCCTGCACGGGACCAATCATCCGGTGCTGCTATCGTTCGGGTCTTCGGCCGTGACAGGTCTTCGTGCAACAAGGAGAGAAGCAATGGCAATGGATGTCGTCGATTACGAGATTTTTGGTTCGGAAATGCAATACGTCGAGGTTGAACTCGACCCGGGTGAAGCGGCCGTCGGCGAAGCCGGCGTGATGATGTACATGCAAGATGGCATTCAGATGGACACCATCTTTGGTGATGGCTCACAGCAGGGTGGTTTCTTCGGCAAGCTGATGGGTGCAGGCAAACGCTTGTTGACCGGCGAAGGCCTGTTCACCACCGTTTTTCACAACGAGAGCCAAGGCAAGAAGCGCGTTGCGTTTGCTGCGCCTTACCCCGGGAAAATCATCCCCATGAACTTATCGCAACTCGGCGGTACGCTGATTTGCCAGAAAGACTCTTTCCTGTGCGCTGCCAAGGGAGTGGCGCTGGGCATTGCCTTTCAGAAAAAGCTGGGCGTTGGGCTGTTCGGCGGCGAAGGTTTCATCATGCAAAAACTCGAAGGCGACGGCATGGCCTTTGTACACGCCGGTGGCACGTTGATGGAACGAACGCTGGCACCCGGTGAAAGCCTGCGGGTCGACACCGGTTGCGTCGTGGCGTTTCAACCCACAGTGGACTTTGACATCCAGTTTGTGGGCAAAGTTAAGTCCGCCCTTTTCGGTGGTGAAGGCCTGTTCTTTGCCACGCTGCGTGGCCCGGGCAAGATTTGGCTGCAGTCACTGCCGCTGTCGCGTCTGGCCAACCGCATCATCCTCTCTGCACCTGCCGCGGGCGGGCGCTCGGTCGACCAGGGCTCGGTCCTGGGCGCGGGTGTTCTGGGCGGGCTCATTGGTGGCGGCAGCGACGACTGAGTCCATGGCTAGCTTTGGCGGTCGCCTGTTCGGGCCCAACCTCGATGGCGCGGGTGTGGCAGCCTTTGGGCAATGGCGCCAGGAGCGTCTGGTGGTGCAAACCGACGCACAAGAGTGGGTCGCTGCCGAACACTCCACTATTTCTGCGACCGGCTTCAATGCCACCCAACTCAGTGTTGCGTGGAGCGAGCCGCAAGGCGTATACCATTTTTTTGTAGACGCAGGACCGGCCCGGAAAACCTTCTCTGACGGCATGCCCCCAGGGTTGGCTGCGCACGTTGGCGCCGCCAATCGCGCGGCACGCAGCGTGGAGCGCCGCTTTAAGCTCTGGTGGGCGGTGCTCGCCGGCATTGCGCTGGCACCAATAGTGGCGTTGGTGTTGCTGGCATGGCGCGCCGACGACGTGTTGAACTGGGTCATCGCACAAGTCCCCCACGAAATAGAAGCCAAACTGGGCGATCTGGTGGTGGCGCAAACGCGTGCGCACATGCGGGTGATCGAGAGTGGCCCCGCGGTGGATGCGGTGAAGCGCATCGGCGAGCGCCTGACGGCCGGATCCCGACACAATTACCGGTGGCTAGTGGCGGACAAGTCGGAAGTAAACGCCTTTGCAGCACCCGGCGGTGTGGTCGTGGTTTACAGCGGGCTACTGCAGGCCACCGACCGGCCCGAAGAGGCGGCAGGAGTCATTGCCCACGAAGTAGCGCACGCCGAACTGCGCCACGGCTTGCGGGGCATGGTCAAGAGTCTGGGCGTACGCGCTGCGGCCTCGCTTGTGTTGGGGGACTGGAGCGGTGCAGCGCTGCAACAGGCAATGGCGAGTTTGCTGGAGATGAAGTTCTCGCGTGAGGCTGAAGTGCAGGCCGATGCTGAAGGCCTGCGCCGCCTGGTGGCCGCGCGAATTGACCCCTCCGGCATGGCCAGCTTCATGGACAAGCTTGCTGCCAAAGACAAGGACGCCGCCCCGCCTGAATGGTTATCTACCCACCCCGCCTCCAACGATCGCGCCGACAATCTGAGGAGTGCCGCTGCGGCGCTCGCCGGGCCATGGAATGCCTTGCCCATCGACTGGGCGGCTGTAAAGGGCGGTTTGCCGGCGACCGTAACAAGCAAATGACGATACATTGATGACCATGAAACACCGTATGAAACCCGTTTTCGCTCTGGCTGTTATCTCGCTTGGTTCGCTTCTTTATGGATGCGGGGCCAATGGATGGTTAGCCAACCACGAACAGTCGTGCAACAAGTACCCCCCCTCTGACGAGCGTGTGGCTTGCGAGAAACGGTTCAACGAAACTCTTGCTGCCTCTGAGAGGCAGCGTGCGCTGAACCGTGAAAAAACATTGCTCGAAACACAACCGGAAGGAAGCAGTGACCCCAAGAAGGGTCTTTGTTTCAAGCGCCAATCGACCGGCGAGATGGTTTGCCCCAACCCCTAAGCCAGCGGCATCAAGCCCGACGTTTTGCAGGAGTACGTGGCCTGGTCTGCCACGTCAAGAATTTCGCGCAAGTTGTCGCCGTCTCTGGGGTACCAGGCGTAGCCTACGCTGGCACCCACCGCTGCGGTTTCGTCGGATACCAGTATCAGGGCTTGCGACACCACGTCCACAGTCCACCAGCTCCTGCAACAGCGCGCCATCCACATGGATGTTGGACTTGGTGTGGGTTTCGAGCGTGTGCTCGGCCAGGAAAATGAGGTCGTGCGTGCGGCGAGGGCTGTTGGCTGGCGCCTGTGGTGGTCTGGGAAAAGTAAAAAATTGTTGTAAATTGCTATCAATAGCATAGCTTACTACGCAATGTTCGCGTGGGCTGGAGGCCTATTTGGCTCGTAAAACCTGAGGGGCATCCCGAATTCGGTACTTGTGAGCCGAATCAGTGCTGATTCTGGCTCTCGCTACCCGATCAAGACCACCGCCTTGATCTGCACCCAAACCGCCATGCCGCAGATTGCCCAGCTCCGAGGGCAGCACCACCAACGGCTTGGCGCCTACTGCACTCTCCTGGCCCCTCCACCTCATCTTGCTGCGCGCCGGCCACTAGGCGATGGGCGTGCCCAATAGCAGCAGGATCAGCGTCACGATGCCCGCCAGGCGCACGGTGAGCCAGATGGCCCGCAGATCACTGTCGTTTAGGAACATGCTGTTATCTTGGTTGCACAGCCTGCATCGATTATGTTTAATACTCAAGGTATCAATAATTCATACTTGCTTACATTAAGAGCGTTTAATAGACCTATATTTCTATACTCCATTCATACGGCGAGCAACCACCGACCGGCGGCGCTTTGCGTGTTTGTTCAACTTGCTAACTGGAGATAGTCATGGGTCGCTTTTGGAATGGATGGTGGATCGGCAAGGTGTTGTGGCTGGGCGTTGTCGGCGCCGTGCTGTGGCTGTTGGCGTCATGGTTCCAAATGCCGCTGGCACCCAGTCTGGATACGGTCATTGGGCTGGTCACCCTGTTGTGGTTGTTTTTCATCGTTACGGTGCCGTGGAATATGGTTTTCCAGGCGCACCAATTGCTGTTCGAGGCCAAAGTCTCGGCGGCACGGGGCATTCACATCGACCCTGAAGCCTTGGCCTACGCCAGGCGCTGGAGCCGCATCGCTCTGGCCATTGCCATTGGCTTGCATGTACTGACGGCGCTGGCCTTTTGTGGCGTGGCGCTGAGCGGCATAGGCTTCATCGGTTGGTTCGGAGCCATCGCGGCTACGGTGTTGACGCTGCTGCGTCCCGGCGTACGAGCCTATGTCCATGTGCGGGATCGCCTGAGCCGCCTGGGACGCGAGATCGAGGTGCCACGTGAGGACGCGGTAGACCTGCGCCGGCGCCTCCAGCAGGTGGAGGAACAAATGACCGCGCTGACGCTGCAGCACCGCAACCTGGCCGAACAGACCGCGCAGCAGTTGCACACCTTGGACCGACGGGCCACCGACAGCAGTGATAGACACACGGACCTGGCCGAACATGTGCGGCTGGAGCTGGTACGGGTGGAGCGTGAGGCCAAGAACACGATTGCGCAGGTGCTGGGCGACGCCGCCGTGGTGGGTCACGTGCGCGAACTGGTGCGTTTTTTCAAACAGGCTTGAGCAATCTTCTGTTTTTGCCGGACTGACACCTGTCAAGCTGATTCAGAGAGTTTTGACAAAAGTCAAGCAAAGCGTTGAGGGTTCTTCCCCTTTGGGGTTTAGTATGGGTTTCGTTAAGCTCCAGCATCTCTTGATTGAATAGGAACCCTATGAGACCAGTTCACTTTCCCCGTCTTTTGCGTACTGCTATCGTTGTCGGGTTGGTCAGTGCCGGGTTTGCTGCGCATTCCCAGTCCACCGATGTGGCGGCAGCAGAAAAGTTGCTGGAAGAAAGCAAATGCGGTAAGTGCCATTCGGTGGACAAGCAGAAAGACGGCCCCGCGTACAAGAAGACGGCGGCCAAGTACAAGGGCAAGGCCGATGGTGAAGCCAAGCTGTTTACACACATGACATCAGCACCCACCGTTGAGATTGATGGCGTCAAGGAAGAACACGTCAAGATCAAGTCAAAGGATGAGGCCGCCATTAAAAACGTGGCGCGTTACATCCTGTCGCGTTAGTTGGCCTAGCCTCCAGGGCAACCTGTATGAAAGCCTTTTTAGGGAACGCGCTCAAGCATTGGAAGTGGGTGCTCGGGCTGGCAGTCGGGTTGGGCATTTTTTCGGTATCCGTGGGTATCGCCGGTGCCTATGTGTTGGCACACACCAGCACCGAAGAGTTTTGCGTCAGTTGCCATGAAATGTCTTATAACTTCGCCGAGTACAAAGGCACGATTCACGACACCAACCGCACGGGGGTGCGCGCGATATGCACCGATTGCCACGTACCCCATGAACCCGGCCCTCTGATACTGGCCAAGATCAAGGCCACCAAAGATTTGTATTACACCTACATCTCTCCCTCGATTGATACCCCCGAGAAATTTGAAGCCAAGCGCGCTGTGATGGCGCAACGCGTGTGGAGAGAGATGAAAGCCACCGACTCACACGAGTGTCGCAGCTGCCACCGCGAAGACAAGATGAGTGTGGATCTGCAATCACCCAAAGCCAAAGTGCGCCACGCCAAGGGCAAGGCCGAAGGAAAGACATGCATCGAGTGCCATTTCGCGATTGCGCACAAAGAGCCCGAAGGCCCTGGACCCGCTGAATTGTTTGGAGAGGCGGCTGCCAAGCCGTGAAGTCTGTTTTTTAAAGAGGAGTCAAAATGAAACTGAAAATGCTAGCTTCTGTTGCCATTGCAGCCATCGCCTTGCCAGTGATGGCGGCTGACGTGACCTATCGCAAAGATATTGCGCCCATGTTCAAAAAGTACTGTGCGGAGTGCCATTCTGCGGCGGCTGGCTCACCCTCTATGGCGGAATTCAAACTGGACGAAGAACGCTACGCGAAAAAGGAAAAGGTGGGGCCGCTCTCGGATACCTATGAGCATCTTTTGCAATTGGTGAATGGCAACTCGACGGGCGCCTTGATGCGCCGTCTGGATGACGGTACCAATCCATTTGCCAAGGGCAAACCGGGCAATATGTACAAGTACCTGTGTGAAAAGGACAACAAGGACAACAACGCTGAGTGTGCAGCCAACTTGAAAGTCATCAAGGCTTGGGTAGTTGGTGAAGGCAACGAATGGGACCTGAATGGCATCGGTCAACGTGGCGATATGCCTCCCGTCTCGCTGGAACAATTGAGAAGAATCAAAGCCAAGTATTGATAGTTTGGGGTCGGTTTCTCATTCAGGCTTGGTCGCGCAACACTCAGACTGACCGCAGAGCGCTCTTCGTCGACTAGGTCTTTTGCCCCAGCAGGCTAAAGCCATGGGTCCAATGGTTGTTGCGAACACCGTAGCTGATCCACAGCATGGCCAAGGGCTCCAGCAAGCGGCTGGCCGTGATGTCGCCCATGTCGATGGGAGCACGCCAGCCAAAGGCACGTAGCAGCGCGGCCACCTGGGCCTTGGCTGCGTCGTCGTTACCGGCAATCCACATGTCGGGGGTGCCGTCGACCAATGTGGGGTTCACCATGTGACTGGCCGTGATGGTGTTGAAGGCCTTGACCACGCTGGCTTTCGGCAAGAGGCGCTGCACCAACTCGCCCGCTGAGTCGGTGTGCCCGATGGCCAGCGTGGGCGCTCCGGTGGAAAAGTCCAGCGGATTGCTCGGGTCTATGACCAGCTTGCCGGCCAAATTGTCTGCCCCCGCAGCCTCGATGCCCGCCTCCAGCCCCGTCCAGGGCAGGGCCAGCACCGCGAGTTGCCCCGCACGGGCCGCATCGGCAAAGGTGGCTGCGCGCGCGCCGGGCACGGCGGCCATGGCTTCGGTGGTCTTGGCGCTGTTGGCATCGCGGGTGCCAAAGACAACCTGGTAGCCCTGCGCCGAGAAACCCTTGGCCAGGGCCACCCCGACAACGCCATTACCCAGAATGGCGACGGTTGGATTGTTTGCGTTGGACATGGTGATTTCCTTCTTGAAAAGTAATTGAAATGGGTGACTGAACGGCTTGAATTGTGGAGACATCCATCCACAAAGTGAATGCGGCACAAGGTGGGTACATTCACAACCTGAGGTTTAGAATGCCGCATGGATGCCACCCAACGCGTAAGAGCCATGCTGTCGTTTGTGCAAGCGGCGGACCGCGGCAGCTTTGCCGCTGCCGCCCGCATGCTGGGCATCAGCGCCGCAGCCGTGGGCAAGAACGTGGCGGGGTTGGAGGGCGCGCTGGGCGTGCGGCTGATGAACCGCAGCACCCGCTCACTGCAACTCACCACCGAGGGCCAAGCCTTTTTGCAGGGCGCCCGCGAAGCCATCGACGCGCTGGACGCCGCCATCGACACCGTGGCCGCCCAGCGCGCCGAACCCAGTGGACGGGTGCGCATCTCCACCAGCCATGCCTTTGGGCACCGCTTCGTCATGCCCTTGTTGCCCCGCCTGGCCCAACAGCACCCCGCGCTGGTGCTGGAGGTGGAGTTTGATGACCGCCGGGTGGACATCGTGCGCGACGGCTTTGACCTGGCCGTGCGCGGTGGCACGCTGGAAGACTCCAGCCTGGTGTCGCGCCACATCTGCGACCTGCACACCGTGCTGGTGGCCTCGCCCGAATACCTTGCGCAATGTGGCAATCCCAGGCGTGTGCAAGACCTGGCGCAGCACCGTCTGATAGCGTTGCGCTTTCTCAACGGAACCACGTCGCCCTGGAGCTTTTCCGAGCGTGGCACCACGGTAGAGCGCCTGCCCACCCCCTGCGCGCTGATGGTCTCGGAGCCCCTGGCAGCGGTAGAAGCTGCGGTGAACGGCATGGGCATCGCCCAAGTGGGTTTGCACCATGCGTGGCAGGACTTGCAGCAAGGTCGGCTCCTCGTGGTGCTGGCCCGCCAGCACCAAAGCGGCAAGCGCAGCATGGCACTGCAATACCCGCACCGGGCTTTGGTGGCTCCGCGGGTGCGGGTGACGGTGGATTTTCTGATGCAGGAGTGGGCTCAAACGCCGGCCCTGCATGTCACGCTGGAGCAACTCAAAAAACTGTCCGAGATCTAGCGCTCTACGTCAAGTTCGCAACACCGGACCCGTATCGCGCTGCAGCTAGGTCAAAGGGTGCCTCCGGGACGTGCTGGCGCTGAAGGCGTGTGCTGGGCTCTGGGTTGACGGCCCTGCGCATGTCTCACAAAATGGACCACACCGGTTTTGATTGGTACCGGCTCGGCGTATTTCAATGTGTCCCATTGCGAGGATTTCAAATGAAGCTCAAAGCCATTGCCTTTGATACCGGAGGCACGGTCCTGGATTGGCATTCAGGTATCAGGGACGCCTTCGCCGCCGTCGGGGCAACCTATGGAGTGCAGAGGGACTGGGCAACGATTGCCAATGGTTATCGACGCCTCGCCATGAAGGGCATCGTCGGACAAAAACAACCCGCATTCAACATGGACGACGTTCACTATGCGGTGTTGGAAGAGGTCTTCAAGTCCAATGGTTTGTCGATGTTTAAGGACGCGGATCGAAAACTGATCGCCGCAGCGTGGCACAAGCTGGAAGCGTGGGGAGACTTTGCCGGTTCCCTGCGCGAGATCAGGGCGCATTGTCCGGTGGTCTCTTTCACGATGTTGCCGCTGTCGCTGGTGGTGGACGTGTCGCGGCGCAATGGCATCTGCTGGGACGCCGTTATTTCCTGTGAGGCGATCGGCTTTTACAAACCAGATCCACGGGCCTATCAACAGGCGTCAAAGTGGTTGGCGGTGGAAGCATCCGACATCCTGATGGTCGCCTGCCACAACTTCGACCTCAATGCCGCCAGGGCCTGCGGCTACCAAACCGCGTTTGTCCGTCGACCTGACGAGTGGGGAAAAGAGGGACCGCCTGACCCAACGCCCCATGCCGCATGTGATTTTGTTTTCGACCGGTTTGACGAGCTCGCAAATGCCATCGGCGAATTGGCGAATGGGGGGCCACTGTCTATTTGAATTGCAATTTGGCGCCGTTCAAAGGCACTGCCGTCAGGCTGTTTTTTGGCGAGCCGTCAATTAACTTGTCCGAGTAGGTGAGGTACAGCAGCACCTGCCGCGCCGGGTCCACCATGCGCACAATGCGCATCTTCTTGAACAGGATGGAACGGCTTTCGCTGAAGACCTCTTCGCTCCTGGGGATGGGCACGGTGGACGAGATAGGGCCGACCTGCCTGCAGGCAATGGAAGACTCCGACTTTTCCGTGGCCAGCCCCAGCGCTCCCGTCAGGCCGCCCGCCTTGGAGCGGGACACGTAGCAGGTAATGCCTGCGACCTTGGGATCATCAAAGGCCTCAACCACAATTTTGTGGTCAGGGCCTATGAGCTTGAATGCGGTGTCCACTTCGCCGATTTGCTGCGCGCTGGCGGCGGATGCGAACGGGATGGAAAGAACCAAGGCAATGAGCGTGTTGAGTTTCATGAGCCTAATGTAGGTGCTTTCAAGTCGGGCACTACAAGACGCAGTACTTCGCGTCTCCAATAAAGGCATCCGCAAAAGATTGATTTTTATCAAATGATCATTGGTGCACCGGGGTTGAACGCCGCGAATATGCCGAACGAGTGAAGCTCAAAAATCTAGAATGGTCCGCACAACGCCTGCCCGCGTTCAACGGAGACAAACCATGAAACGCTCGTTGCTGACCACCTTGATGATCTTGCTGGCTGCTTCAACACTGTCGGCCATGGCCAACGACCCGGCCTCGGTGGTGCGGGGTGGCCGTCTCTACGACAACTGGATTGCCGAGACCAAAGCCCGAGCACCAAACCAGACCAACCCTGCTTTCAAGAACAAATCCTTGCGCGTGGCGGCCCCAGACACCTGGCGCTGTGTGGAGTGCCACGGTTGGGACTACAAAGGCAAACATGGGTTGAAAGGAATTCAAGGTTATCAAAAAGCAAATGCGGCAGCGTTTGCCACGCTGCTCAAAGATGCCAACCATGGTTACGAAGAGTTGCTGGACGAGCATGACCGCATTGACCTCGCCAACTTTGTTTCCAGTGGTCAGACCGACATGAACCGTTTGGTGGGCCAGGCCCGGAATGTCAAACCAGGCCAGACGACAGCTCACAAAGTGTTTGCCACCGTGTGTGCTGTCTGTCATGGTATGGAAGGTGACCGCCTGCGTGAGATCGCACCCCTTGGTGACTCTGCCCGCCAGCGGCCTGCGGAAATGCTGCACGTTTCGCTCAACGGCCATCCCGGTGGCAACATGCCTGCCTTGCGCACGCTGGGTGAAGAAACCGCCGTCAACATGCTGGCCTACCTGCAGACATTGCGCGGTCTCGACTTGGTGGCCTCCGTGGCCAACGGCGGGCGGTTATACGACGATTGGCAGGCGCATACAGGCGGGCAGCGCCAGGCTCTGGCACACCCTGCCTACCCGCCGAACGCCTCTTTTGCTAACGCGGCGAATGAAACCTGGCGCTGCAAGGAGTGCCACGGCTGGGACTACAAGGGAAATCAAGGGCAATATGCCAAAGGAAGCCATGTCACTGGCATCGTGGGCATCCGCGCAATGGTAGGTACCGACCCGTCCAAGTCCTTAGCGGTCTTGCGCGGCCCGTCCCACCGCTTCAGCGCGGTTTTGAAACATCGCGACCTGCAAGACCTGGCCAATTTTGTCAGTTACGGGCAGGTCGACATGGACACCGTGATCGACCCGAAGAATGGACTATCCCGCGGCGATGCAAGCAAAGGCCAGCCTCTCTACCGCACCATGTGTGCCAACTGCCATGGGCTTGATGGGTACTTTGTTGCCAAACGCCACTTGGGCAAGGTTTCACGTGGCGACCCTTGGCACAGCCTGCACAACATGCTGAATGGACATCCTGATGACACCATGCCCGCATTGCGGGAGCTTGACCCCAATGTTCCCCGGGACATCCTCGCGCACATTCAGACATTGCAGGAACGCCGATAAGCTGATTTTTTCATCCTAAACTTGACTCTTCTTGAAACCACACCCACCGGCATGCACCACCGCACCCTAGGCCCCTTCCAAGTCTCCGCCATCGGCCTGGGCTGCATGAACCTCAGCCACGCCTACGGCACACCGGTGTCCGCCGAGCAGGGCGAGCGCGTGCTGTTGTCCGCGCTGGATGCGGGTGTCACGCTGTTTGACACGGCCACGCTCTATGGCTTTGGCGCCAACGAGACGCTGCTGGGCAGGGTCTTGAAGCCACACCGCCAAAAAATCACGCTGGCCAGCAAGTGCGGCATGCAGGGCGTAGATGTGAATGGCGACGGCAAACTGGTGCGCGTGATCGATGGCCGCCCCGCGTCGCTGCGAAAGACCTGTGAAGACAGCCTGCGCCGCCTGCAGACCGATGTGATTGACCTGTATTACCTGCACCGCTGGGACAAGACTGTGCCGGTCGAAGAGAGCGTGGGCGCTCTGGGCGAGCTGGTGCGAAAGGGCTATATCCGCAGCATTGGCCTGTCTGAAGTGTCAGCCGCCACACTGCGCCGTGCACATGCCGAGCACCCGATTGCCGCCTTGCAAACCGAGTATTCGCTGTGGACGCGCAATCCCGAGATTGCCGTGCTGGATGCCTGCAAGGAACTGGGCGTGGCTTTTGTCGCTTTCAGCCCGGTGGCGCGCGGCTTTCTGTGCAACACGCTGACCGAAGTGACCACGTTGGACCCCAAGGACATTCGTCGCGCCATGCCACGCTTTGCGCCCGACAACTACGCCGCCAACCTCCAACTGCTACCCGCCTACCTGCAAGTGGCCCAGGACGTGGGTTGCACGCCCGCGCAGTTGGCCATTGCCTGGCTACTGCACCGGGGCGAACACATCATTCCCATCCCCGGAACCACCAGCCTGTCACACCTGACCGAAGACTTGGAGGCGGTCAATGTGACGATTGACGCAGCCACCATGGACAGGCTGGACGCATTGATCAACCAGAAGACGGTGGTGGGTTCGCGCTACAACGTACAGTCCAATAGTGAAGTGGATACTGAAAACTTCTGATCCTCTGGCCTGGATCAAACGGTGACCACATGGCTGCCGTTATGCTGAACACACTATCCACGGAGAACCCGACTCATGAAATACCTGCCGAAACCCCTGACCGTCGCTCGCCTATTGGTCCTTGCATCCCTGACATCGACGGTCTGGGCGGCTAAGCTTTCCGGCGTCGTTCTGGAAACCCAGGACGTTGACGGCTACACCTATGTCCGTTTAAAGACCCCAGAAGGGGAGACCTGGGCGGCGGTCGGTAAGGCGCCTTTGAAGAAAGGCGCCACGGTTGCGATTGAAAACACCATGGTCATGAAAAATTTCGAGAGCAAATCGCTGAAGAAGACCTTTCCGACGATTGTTTTTGGCACGCTGGCAGGCAGCGCCAAGAACACGTCTGACCCCCATGCGGGTGTGGCCAAGGTAGTTGACACCGCTCCCATCCAGGTGCCCAAAGCCACCGGAGCCAACGCGCGTACTGTGGCCGAAGTGGTGACCAAGGGCGCCCAGCTGAAGGACCAGCAGGTTCAGGTGCGCGGCAAGGTCGTCAAGTTCAGCCCGCAAATCATGGGCAAGAACTGGATCCATTTGCGCGACGGATCGGGTTCGGCCAGTGACAACAGCAACGATATTTTGGTGACCTCGTCCGCACAGGCTCAGGTGGGCGATGTGGTGACCGTGTCCGGCGTGGTGCGGGTCGACAAGGACTTTGGCGCGGGTTATGTCTACAAAGTGCTGATTGAAGAGGCCAAACTGCAACCGTGAAATGCTATCAATACAGTAGCTGTCTACGCAATAGCTACGAGGGCTACTGCCACATTTCCCGCTGAAAAATTCCGCCAAACCCCTCAAACACCCAGATCGTTCGCCAGCGCCGCACTGCCCGCCACCTCATCCGCCGCGCCCAGGCGGGCGACCTCGTGCGGCTTGAAGCGCGGGCGTCCTTACCAAAGAGCGTGGTGTGGGCGTCGCGCTACGCCACATGGCCCAGCAACGTGCGGATCAGCGGGTTACAGGCTTGTTGCGCAGCTATGAGGCCAGTGAAGCGGCACAGGCAGCGCAACAGGGCCCCACTGAAATCTCCTATGACTCATGGTGGCAGTCAACAAGAATTGGTTGAGGCAATCCATAATAGACGACTTCAAAATCCCAATTGGACGCTACTTTGCTTCCAAATGGACGAAACCAAAATTGAGCCTTGACGATGAGCCTTGACCTTGCCCCCACGCTGTATCCGCGCCACCTTGATTCACTATTGCGCCAATCACTGCAAGACACGCCCGCCGTACTTGTCAACGGCCCGCGCCAGTGTGGCAAAACCACTCTGGTGCGACAGTACGAAGACGAGATGGCTTACTTTTCGCTGGACGATCCGGCGCTGCTTGCGGCCGTGCGGGCCGATCCTTTGGGCTTCATCAAGCGCTTGGACCGCGCCATCATCGACGAGGTGCAGCGCGCGCCGGACTTGCTGCTGACCCTCAAGCTGGTGATTGATCAGGACCGGCGGCCCGGGCGCTTTCTGCTCACGGGTTCGGCCAACTTGATGGCGCTGCCCCAGATCGCCGACAGTCTGGCTGGCCGTGTGGAAATTCTCACCCTGTTCCCCTTGTCTCATTCTGAGTTGGCCCGACGCCCGAATGACTTTTTGAGCCAGGCCCGGGCGCAAAGCTGGCCCTTGACCTCCCTGTCATTCGATCAGCAGACCGATATGACCCAGCAGGTGCTCGCGGGAGGCTATCCCGAGATGCAGCAGCGCGCCACCCCGGCCCGACGCCAGGCGTGGGCGCGCGCCTACATGAGCACCCTGATTGAGCGCGACATTCAGGACATCGCGCAAATCGACCAGACCAGCCAGGTGCCCCAACTGCTGAACATCGCGGCCGAGCTCAGTGGACAACTGGTGAATCTGAGCCAGATTGGCGGGCAGATCGGCATGAACGGGAAAACGGTGGACAAATACTTGGGCATCCTGGAAAAGCTTTTTCTGGTGCGCCGCCTGCCCGCCTGGAGCCGCAATGAGCTCAGTCGCCTGATCAAAGCGCCGAAAATCCACTTCCTTGACGCCGGTCTGCAATCCACGCTCACGCGCCTGACATCTGAGCTGGTGCTGACGCAGCGCACACGCTTTGGTGCGTCCTTGGAGACCTGGGTTTACTCCGAGCTGCTCAAGCTGCTGAGCATCACGCCTGAGAGCTGGTTTCTCTCGCACTACCGGGACAAAGACCAGGTCGAAGTTGACTTTGTGCTGGAGTCACCGTTGCGCGAAATCATTGGCATCAAAGTCAAGGCCGCCGCCAGTGTGCAGTCCATCGACTTCAAAGGCTTGCGCCGACTACGCGAAATCGTCGGCGCCCAATTTGTAACTGGCATCGTGCTTTATGACGGCACGCATGCGCTGCCCTTTGGCGAGGGTCTGTGGGCGGTGCCACTGGCTCGTTTGTAGAGACTTTTTTTAAAGTAGCCTCTACCAGGGGAAAGTCTATCACTCCTGAATTGATAGCTATCTTCTCATATTCCACGAGGGCTAAAGCCACATTTCTCTGTTAAGAATTCCGCCAAACCCCTCACACCCCCAAGTAGTTCGACAACGCCGCACTGCCCGCCACTTCATCCGCAGCACCCTGCAACACCACCTGCCCTTTTTGGAGCACCAGGGCCTGGTCGGCATGGGCCAGCACGCGGCGGTAGTCACGGTCCACGATCAGGGTGGCGATGCCGCTCTTGCGGATCTCGCCAATCACGCGCCAGATGTCGGCCACGATCAGCGGCGCCAGGCCTTCGGTGGCCTCGTCCAGCACGATCAGCTCGGGGTGGGTCATCAGCGCGCGGCCGATGGACAGCATCTGCTGTTCGCCACCAGACAGTTGCGCGCCCAGATTCGTCAGGCGTTCCTTCAGGCGCGGAAAGGTTTCCATGACGCGCTCGAACGACCAGTCGTTGCGGCCATCGACGCCACGGCGCGCGGCCATGACCAGGTTCTCGCGTACCGACAGGTTGGGGAACACGCCGCGCCCCTCGGGCACATAGGCCACGCCCAGGCGGGCAACCTCGTGCGGCTTGAAGCGCGAGGCGTCCTTGCCAAACAGCGTGATGTGGCCGTCGCGCTGCGCCACATGGCCCAGCAGCGTGCGGATCAGCGTGCTCTTGCCCATGCCGTTGCGCCCGAGCAGGCCCACGGTCTGGCCACGGGCAATCTGCAGCTGGGCGCCGTGCAGCACGTGGCTGGAGCCATACCAGGCGTGGATGCCACGGGCATCGACGATCAGGGGGCGGTTGGTCGTCATGTCAGTGATCCCCCAGGTAGGCGATGCGCACTTCGGGGCTGTTGCGCACATAGTCCGGCGTGCCACAGGCGATGACGGTGCCGTTGACCATCACCGTGATGCAGTCGGCAACGCGGAACACGGCGTCCATGTCGTGCTCCACCAGGAGGATGGCGTGGCTGGATTTCAGCTCGGCCAGCAGGGCGAGCATGCGCTCGGTTTCCTCGGCACCCATGCCAGCCAGCGGCTCGTCCAACAGCAGCACCTGGGGCTTGGTGGCCAGGCACATCGCGATTTCCAGTTGGCGCTTCTGGCCATGCGATAGCAGCCCGGCCTCCCGGTCCAGCAAATCATCCAGGCCGGCGCGCGTGGCCGATGCGCGCGCTGCAGCCATGCTGGCCGTGCATTGCTGCGCATCGCTCCACCAGAGCCAGGGCTTTTGCACCGTGGCCTGCGCGGCCAGGCGGCAGTTCTCCAGCACCGTAAAGCTGGGGTAGATGGTGTTGCGCTGGTAGCTGCGCCCCAGGCCCGCGCGGGCGCGCCGGGGCTGTGACCAGCTGGTTACGTCCTGGCCGAGCAGCTCCACCGATCCGCTGGAAGGCGATATCTCGCCCGACAGGATATTGATCAGCGTGGATTTGCCCGCGCCGTTGGTGCCGATTACGGCATGCACGGTGCCGCGTTGCAAGTCGAGTGACACCTTGTTCAATGCCACCAAGCCGCCCCAGCGGCGGGTGATCTCGGAGCCATGCAGTAGCACGTTGGACGGATTAGTCATGGGGCACCTCCTGCGTTGCTGCGCCGCGCGCGCCGGTCGGGCGTCCACTCAAGCGCGCCACCACTTGCCCGGGCACGCCCACCAGCCCGCGCGGCAGCAGCGCCACGCAGGCGATGATGCTGAGGCCCAGGCCCAGATGCCAGTGCTTGGCAAACTCACCAAAAATCGCCTCCGATTTGAAAAACTCCTGCAGCAGCGCGAAGGCAAAGGCACCAATCAGCGCCCCGCGCAAATGCCCCAGGCCGCCCAGGATGATCATGATCAGCACCTCGCCCGACAGGTGCCAGCTGATCAGCTCGGGGTTGACATAACCATCCTTCACCGCAAACAAAAAGCCCGCCAGCCCGGCGATGCCGCCAGAGATCACAAAGGCGGCCAGCTTGTAGGGGTAGGTGGAAAAACCCGTGGCCCGCATGCGCTGCTCGTTGACGCGAATGCCGGCCAGCGCACGGCCAAAGCGCGAGCGCAGCAACAGGGTCAAGAAGCCGAACACGCCCACCAGACAGGCCAGCGTGAAGCCGTAGAACGCCTGAGGTTTGTCCAGGTCCAGCAGCGTGCCCAGCACCGGCTTGCTCATCAAATAGATGCCGTCGGTGCCACCGCCCAGGGGTGTGTCGTGCACCACGTAATAGGCCATCTGCGCAAAGGCCAGCGTCACCATGATGAAG
The DNA here is from genome assembly GCA_016703945.1 of Candidatus Aalborgicola danicus. Taxonomy (GTDB): domain Bacteria; phylum Pseudomonadota; class Gammaproteobacteria; order Burkholderiales; family Burkholderiaceae_C; genus Allorhodoferax; species Allorhodoferax danicus. The sequence goes on along the minus strand of JADJBC010000044.1, from coordinate 264,600 downwards.
TACACGCCCTTGGTGCGCAGCGACAGCGCACCCACCAACAGCGCATACAGCGCCGCCAGCAGCACGCAGGCGGGCAACAGCCACAACAGTGACGGCGAACCGTCCTGTGGGGTCAGCAGCACCGTGGCATAGGCCCCGATGCCAAAAAAAGCCGCCTGGCCAAAACACACCAGGCCGGTGCTGCCCACCAGCAGCTCAAGGCTCAGCGCAAAGATGGCAAAGACCATGATCTTGGTGACCAGGTCCACACCATACTGGCCCGCCATCAACGGTAGAAGCGCGAGCAGCACAAAAGTGGCGACGACGAATAGAGATTTGGAAGTCTTCATAGCTATTAGCCTGCTTTAAACAGACCGTCGGGCTTCCACAAAAGAATCAAGGCCATCAACACATAAACCAGCACGCCGGACGCCTGTGGCAACAGCACCTTGCCGAAGGTGTCGACCACACCGATCAGCAAGGCTGCCAACAGCGCGCCACGGATGGAGCCAATGCCGCCAATCACCACCACCACAAAGCAGATGATCAGCACCGTGTTGCCCATGCCCGGGTATACCGACGACACCGGCGCGGCGATCATGCCGGCAAACACGGCAATGGCCACACCGGCGGCAAACACCACGCGGTAGAGGAACTTGATGTCAATGCCCAGCGACTGCACCATCTCGCGGTTGGTGCTGCCGGCGCGGATCATCATGCCCAACCGCGTGCGGGTGAACACAAAGTACATGGCCAGCGCCAGCACCAGGCACACGCCGGAAATGAAGAGCCGGTAGACCGGGTAGGTCATCAGCTCGCCCAAAGGGAGTGTGCCGGCCAGAAAATCGGGCGCCTGCACGCCGTGCACGTCGTCGCCGACGAGCAGGCTGCGCAGTTCCTCAAACACCAGGATCAGGCCATAGGTCATCAGCACCTGTTGCAGGTGGTCGCGCTCATACAGAAAGCTGAAGAACGCCCACTCCAGCACGTAGCCCAGCAGCACGGCCAGCACCAGGCCCACGGCCAGCGTGGCGAAGAAACCGCCGCCAAAGGTGCTGCCGACGATGGGCGCCAACGCATAGGCCATGTAGGCGCCGATCATGTAGAAGCTGCCGTGCGCCAGGTTGATGACGCCCATGATGCCGAAGATCAGCGTCAGGCCGGACGCCACCAGAAACAGCAGCAGCCCGTACTGCAGCGCGTTCAGGCACTGAATAAGAAAAGTGGATAGATCCATGTGCGTAGGAGAGCCTGTGTCTTTACCAAGAATGCCGCGGAACCGGCTTTGCCGGGCCGCTGGCGTTGCCCCCTGCAAGGGGGAAAGCGGCCACACGCAGTGGGTAAGCCGGGGGGTGTGCCACTACATCTTGCAGCCGCGCGCCGGGTCGGCCAGCGCCTTGCTGGCGATGCTGACCAGCTTGTTTTCCTTGTCGCCGACCTGGCGCAGGTAGAAGTCCTGCACCGGGTTGTGGGCCTTGGACAGCGTGAAGGCACCGCGCGGGCTGTCGATCTTGGCTTTCTCGACGGCGGCGCTGAACTCGGCCTTCTTGCTGATGTCGCCCTTCACCGCCGCCATGCCAATGCCCAGCATTTGCGCGGCGTCATAACCTTGCACGGCATAGACGTCGGGCTGCAGCTTGTAGGTCTTGGCGTAGGCCAGGCGGAAGGCGTTGTCGCGTGGGGTGTTCAGGCTGTCGGCATAGTGCAGCGCCGTGAACAGACCATTGGCATCGGCGCCTTGCGCTTCCAGCGTGCCATCGGTGAGAAAGCCCGAGCCGTACAGCGGAATGGTCTTCTTCAATCCGGCCGCCGCATAGTCCTTGACGAACTTGACGGCGCCGCCACCGGCAAAGAAGGTGAACACCGCATCCGGCTTGGCCGCTGCAATTTCGGTCAGCAGGGCCTGGAACTCGACGTTGGGGAAAGGCAGGTTCAGTTCCTTGACGACAGTGCCTCCACCTTTTTCAAACGACTCCTTGAAGCCCTTGACCGACTCGTCGCCCGCTGCGTATTTCCAGGTAATGGTCACGACCTTCTTGTGGCCCTTCTTGGCCACGACTTCGCCCATGGCATAGCCGGGTTGCCAATTGGAGAAGGAGCTGCGGAAGATGTTGGGCGCGCACATGGCGCCGGTCACTGCATCGGCACCGGCATTGGGCACGATCAACACCGTGCCGGTGTCCTTGGCCACCTTGGCCATGGCCATGGCCACGCCGGAGTGCACGGAGCCGATCAGCACGTCCACGTTGTCGCGCTTGACCAGCTTGTTGACGTTGTCAGTGGCCTTGGAGGGGTCGGACTCGTCGTCGACCTTGACGTATTCGACCTCGCGCCCGCCGAGCTTGCCGCCCTGCTCCGCCACATGCAGGCGAAAGCCGTTTTCGATGGCGTTGCCTAAAGCGGCGTAGGTTCCGGTGTAGGGCAGCATCAGGCCCACCTTGAGCTTGGGCAGGCCCTGGGCCAAGGCCGGAAGGGTGGCGATGGTGGACAGGGCCAGCGCTGCGACTGCGGTGCTGATCAGGGTTCTGCGGGAAGGGCTCATGGTTTGTCTCCGGTTTGTTGTTTCATGAAAGCACTGGCACTGGTGATCAGGCGGTCGGCCTGGTCACGATGCGGGGAATGGCCACAATCGCTCAATTCGAGCAACTGGGCCTGTGGCACGCGCCGTGCGATGCCACGTATTTGCTCTAGCGTACCGTATTCGTCGTCCAGGCCCTGCACGGCCAGTAATGGACAACGGATGGCGGCGATTTCGGAGGCGATGGACCAATCCCGAAACGACGGGTGCAGCCAGATATCGTTCCAGCCCCAAAAGGCCGAATCGGGGTCGTCGTGGTATCGGGTCAGACGCTGGCGCAGGTCGGTTTCCAGATAGGCCGTGCGGGCCACGGCGATGCTGGAGACAGATAAATCTTCAACCAGGATATGCGGCGCAACGACCACCGCGCCGGCAACGGCCTGTGGGAATCGGGCCGCATACAGCAGGGCAATTGACGCACCATCGCTGTGGCCGAACAGCCAGGGTTTTTGAACCGCAGTGTCGATCCCCAATGCCTTCAGCAAAGCCGGCAGCACCACGTGGGCCTGCTGGTGCATGAAATCCAGCCCCCAGGCTTCTTGCGCCACGCGCGGCGTGGAGCGGCCATAGCCCGGGCGCGAATACACCAGACCCCGAAACCCCGCCGCTTCGCACAGCCGTTGCGGAAAATCCTTCCACATGGCCAGCGAGCCCAGCCCTTCGTGCAGGAACACGATCAGTGGCGCCTGCCGTGCGCTCGGGCGCAATCCACTGGTGCTCGATGCGCACGCTGCGCCCGCCCCAATCGACGTCGACAAATGCCACGGCCTCGCTCATGGGGCGGCGGACTCCAATTCGCGTAGCTTGAAGCGCTGGATCTTGCCGGTGGCCGTCTTGGGCAGATCGGTGACAAAGGCGATCTGGCGCGGGTATTTGTAGGGTGCCAGCTTGTCCTTGACGAAATTTTTCAGTTCGACTTCCGTGGCCTCGGCACCGGCCTTCAGCACGACAAAGGCCTTGGTCTTGGTCAGGCCCTGCGCATCGGGCACGCCGATGACCGCCGCCTCCAATACGGACGGATGCTGCACCAGCGTAGCCTCCACCTCAAACGGTGACACATAGATGCCACTGACTTTGAGCATGTCGTCACTGCGCCCGCCATAGGTGTAGCTGCCATCACTGTTGCGCACGTATTTGTCGCCGCTCTTGGTCCAGCCACCATGGAAAGTTTCGCGGGTCTTGGTGCGGTTGCCCCAATACATCATGGCCGCGGATGGGCCGTGAATGTACAGGTCGCCCGGCTCGCCGTCGGGCACGGCTCCGCCATCTTCACCGCGCAGCTCGATCTCGTAGCCCGGCACCGGCCAGCCCGTCGTGCCATAGCGCACCCGGTCGGGAGAGTTGGACAGGAAGATGTGCAGCATCTCGGTAGAGCCAATGCCATCCACGATGTCCACGCCAAAGTGGCGCTTGAAGCGCTCGCCCAGCTCGGCCGGCAAGGCCTCGCCCGCCGACGACACCAGGCGCAAGGCCACATCGGTGCGTTCCGGCAGATTGGGAGCCGCCAGCATGCCGGCAAAGCCGGTGGGGGCGCCGTAGAACACGGTCGGCTTCAGGCCGCCAATGTGGCCCAGCCAGCGCTTGAACGTCGCGTCGGGCGTGGCGCGCTCGGCCATCAAAAGGGTGGTGGCACCCACGCTCATCGGGAAGGTCAACGCATTGCCCAGGCCATAGGCAAAGAACAGCTTGGCGGCCGAAAAGCAGACGTCGTTCTCGGTCAGGGCCAGCACGCCCTTGCCATACAGTTCGGCCGTCCAGTAGGGGTTGCCATGCGAATGCACCGTGCCCTTGGGTCGCCCGGTGGAGCCGGACGAGTAGAGCCAGAAGCCGGGATCGTCAGGGCTGGTGGCGGCCGGCTTGTTCAGCGGCGATTGGGCCTGCACGAAAGTCTCGTATTCCACCTCGGCCGGGTGCAGCGGGGCCATGGGGCGCGAGACGATGACCTTGCCCACCTCGTGGTCCGACTTGGTCAGGGCCGCCGTCAGCGCGGGCAACAGCGCGCCCGACACCAGCACCGCCTGCGCGCGGGAGTGCTCCAGCATGTAGGCGTAGTCATCGGCCGTCAGCAGCGTGTTGACCGCCACCGGCACGATGCCCGCATACATGGCGCCGAGAAAGCTCACCGGCCAGTCGTTGCAATCGTGCATCAGCAGCAGCACGCGTTCCTCGCGCTTGATGCCCAACGCGCGCAGACCCGCCGCCACGCGGCGCACGCGTTCGTCGAGGCCGCCATAGGTGAGCGTGCCGACGTCGTCGATGAAGGCCGCCTTGGCGGCGCGCCCGGTGTTGCAGGCCAGCAGATGCTGGGCAAAGTTGAAGACGTCACCGGGTGGCTGGACTGTGGGGGTGCTTGCTGCGTTCATGGTGTTGCCTCGCTTTTTGCTATGAACCCAGCGCCGCCAGCACCGCCGTGCTGGCCTGCACGGCGCTGCGCCGGTGGTAGAAGCCCAGCGCACGCAGACCGCCCAACTCCTCACCACCGCCCGCGCGGCCGGGGCCGCCGTGCAGCGACTGCGGCATCACATTGCCGTGGCCGGTGTGCAGTTGCGCCACGTCGGGCGAGATGACATGGACGCGGCCGTGGCTGTCGGCCAGTTGCAGCGCGGTGGCGGCCAGCGTTGAGGGATCGGCCCCATACACAGAAGCGACCAGCGAGCCCTGGCCACGGCGCACCAGGGCCAGTGCGTGGGCTGTGTCGCGGTAAGGTAGCAGCGTGGCCACCGGACCAAACACCTCGGTGTCATGCACACGGTCCGCGCCATCGGCGTCGCGCACGCCCAGCAGCGAGGGACCAATGCAACAAGCGATGGCCGGGTCAGCATCCACCAGGGTGTGCGTGGCACCGTCGTGCAATGTTAGCGCCTGTTGCTGCAGATAGGCCAGGCCTTCGCGCACGCTGGCCAGTTGCGCGCGGTTGACCAGCGCGCCCATGCGCACCGCGTCATTGCGCGGATTGCCCACCGTGGTCTTGGCCAGCCGCGCGGATATGGCTTGCGCAGCGGCGTCATAGCTGGCCTCGGGCACGAAGATGCGGCGGATGGCCGTGCACTTCTGCCCGGACTTGACCGTCATCTCGCGCACCACTTCCTTGGCCAGCAGGTCAAAGGCTTCGCTGCCCGGCGCGGCGTCGGGCAGCAGCAGAGCCGAGTTCACGCTGTCGGCCTCGATGTTGACGCGCACAAAGCGCTGGGCCACGGCGGGATGGGAGCGGATCACGGCCGCGGTCTCGGCCGAGCCGGTGAAGGACACCACGTCAAAGGTTTGCAGCGCGTCCATCAACCCGGCCGAGCTGCCGCACACCACGGACAGCGCGCCGGGCGGGAAGATGCCGGCATCGACCACGTCCTTCACCATGCGCTGGGTCAGCCAGGCGGCGGCCGTGGCGGGCTTGACGATGACGGGCACGCCGGACAACAGGGCCGGTGCGGCTTTTTCCCACAAGCCCCAGCTGGGGAAATTGAAGGCATTGATGAACAGAGCTACGCCGCGTGTCGGCACCAGCACGTGCTGGGACTGAAACAGCGGGTCTTTGCCCAGGCGAGCCGCCTCGCCGTCCAGCATGTAATTGCGTTCGCCCAGCGTCTCGCCGAGCTTGGCGTAGGTGCCTAGCGTGAAGATGCCGCCGTCAATGTCCACCGCCGAGTCATTCTTGACCGTGCCGCTGTTGGCGGTCGCGATCTCGTAATAGGCGTCGCGGTTGGCTTGCAGCACCTTGACGGCTGCCGCCAGCATCGCGGCGCGCTCGCGGTAGGTCAGCGCGCGCAAGGCCGCGCCGCCTTGCTCACGGGCAAAGGCAAAGCCTGCGGCCAGGTCCAGGCCGGTGGCATCCACGCGCACCAGCTCGGTCCCGAGCACGGGGTCGAATAGGGCGGCGCCGGTGCCGCTACCGGTTTGCCATTGGCCTGCCAAAAAATTGGAAAGGAGTTCAGTCATGTTTTTGAATTAGCGGGTGAAAGTGATGCTGCCTTCAGGCAACAGATAAAGAACCAGGGCACGGCCCCCGGTAACGGTGGGGCGGTGCGCGCTGCCGGGTGGGCAGACCAGCCAACCGGCGGGGCGACCATCAAATCGGGCGCCGTCGTCCAGCGGCATGATCAGGTCGATCTCGCCATTGGGGTGGGCGTGGTGGGGGCCGGCGATGTCCTTCATGTCGACGACATCGACCGAGAAGCCCTGCAGATCTGGCGCGGGTTTGAAGATGCGGCCGTAGCGGATGCCGCCGCCTTCGCGGTCGCACAGCCAGCCTTCCGACACGCCGGTTTCACAGCTTTGCTTCAGCGCTGCATAGGTGGTGGAGGTGGCGCCGTGCTCGGCATTCAGCCAGGCATCCAGGCTGGCGTCGAGGGAGCGCCCGGCCAATTGGGCGCTGAGTTCCGCAATCTGTTCGCGAAATTGGGTAGATGGCATGGGGGAAGGCTCCGTGCTGACTTTTGTACTTGCTTAAAGTTGCGCAATGAATTATTGTGCATGCCTGAACCATAAGACTATCGCTTCGTCATGTCAAGCACTATATTGCATACGCCCGGGTTAACACCTAGCATCCCGCCCCCCGATTTGCAGGGCGCCCAAGCTTTGAGCATTCCCAATGAGGGAACGGAAGCTAGCGAGAAAAACCCCTTCCTATCGGCACTCGGTGACCGCGTACGCGCCCTGCGCGCACGCCGGGGCATGACCCGCAAGGCCCTGGCCCAGGTCGCCGATGTGTCCGAGCGGCATCTGGCCAATCTGGAATACGGCGTTGGCAATGCCTCCATCCTGGTGCTGCTGCAAGTGGCCGGTGCCCTGCAGTGTTCGCTGGGGGAGCTGATTGGGGATGTGACGACCTCGTCGCCCGAATGGCTCATGATTCGTGAATTGCTGGAGCAGCGCGACGACGCCACGCTGCAGCGCGTGCGCATTGCCATCGGCGAAATGCTGGGTACGGGTGGCGGCAATGCGGCCTTGAGCCCGCGCATCGCACTGATTGGCCTGCGCGGCGCCGGCAAGTCCACGCTGGGCCAAATGCTGGCCGATGACCTGGGCTTTCCCTTTGTGGAGTTGAGCCGCGAGATCGAAAAGTTTGCCGGCTGCAGCGTGTCGGAAATCCAGGCGCTGTATGGCGTCAACGCCTATAGACGCTACGAGCGGCGGGCGCTGGAAGAAGCCATCCAGATCTACCCCGAGGCGGTGATCGCCACGCCGGGCGGCCTGGTGTCCGATGCCGCCACCTTCAACCAGTTGCTGGCCCACTGCACCACCGTCTGGTTGCAGGCCGACCCCGAGGACCACATGAAGCGTGTGGCCGCGCAGGGCGACCTGCGCCCCATGGCGGCCAGCAAGGAAGCCATGGAAGACCTGAAGGGCATCCTCACTGGCCGCGCGGCCTTTTACTCCAAGGCCCAATACAAGCTCGACACCAGCGCGCAGCCGCTGGAGCCGACTTTTGTGGCCCTGCGGGCCATGGTTCGAAAGGTTCTTCAGCTGCCGGTTTGAAATATTTTCGAAAGATGCATAAAAATGCATTGCGTCGTTTGAATTGATGCACTATCATGCGTCTACTGATGTCGATCAACGCATTTTAATGCTTCAAACCAAGGAGAGCAGCCCGTGAACAGTCCCAGCCGCGTCGAATACCAAACCACCCCTGCCCAGTACAAGCACTGGAAGCTGGAGTTCAATGGCCCTGTGGCCACCCTCAAGGCCGACTTTGACGAAAACGCCGGCCTGCGCCCCGGCTACAAGCTCAAGCTCAACAGCTACGACCTGGGCGTGGACATCGAACTGAACGATGCCATCAGCCGCATCCGCTTCGAGCACCCCGAAGTGCGCACCGTGGTCATGACCAGTGCCAAGGACCGCGTGTTCTGCTCCGGCGCCAATATCTTCATGCTGGGTGTCAGCAGCCACGCCTGGAAGGTGAACTTCTGCAAGTTCACGAACGAGACCCGCAACGGCCTGGAAGACTCTTCCCAATACAGCGGCCTGAAGTTCCTGGCCGCCGTCAACGGCGCCTGCGCCGGTGGTGGCTACGAGCTGGCCCTGGCCTGCGACGAAATCATCCTGGTGGACGACCGCTCCAGCGCGGTGAGCCTGCCCGAAGTGCCCCTGCTGGGCGTGCTGCCCGGCACCGGCGGCCTGACCCGCGTGACCGACAAACGCCATGTGCGCCATGACCTGGCCGACCTGTTCTGCACCAGTGCCGAAGGCGTGCGCGGTGAGAAGGCCGTGGCCTGGCGCCTGGTGGATGCCGTGGCCAAGCCCGCCGTATTTGCCCAGAAGGTGCAGGAACGCGCCCTGGCCCTGGCCGCGCAGAGTGACCGCCCGGCGGATGCCAAGGGTGTGGCCCTGACACCCTTGGAGCGCACGCTGGAAGCCGACGCGCTGCGCTACACCCATGTCACCGTCGAGATCGACCGCAACAAGCGCACCGCCACCTGGACCGTGAAAGCCCCCACCGGCGCGCAGCCCAGCGACATCGCCGGTATCGAAGCTCTCGGTGCCACCTGGTACCCGCTGGCCATGGCGCGTGAGCTGGAAGACGCCATCCTGCAGATGCGCACCAACGAGACCGAGATCGGCACCTGGCTGATCAAGACCGCCGGTGACGCTGCCGCCGTGCTGGCGCTGGATGCCACGCTGCTGGCGCACCAAAAGCACTGGCTGGTGCGTGAAACCATCGGCCTGTTGCGCCGCACTTTCAGCCGCCTGGATGTGTCCTCGCGCAGCCTGTTTGCGCTGATCGAATCGGGCTCCTGCTTTGCCGGCACTCTCCTGGAACTGGCCCTGGCCTGCGACCGCAGCTACCAATTGATCTTGCCCGATGACGAAACCGGCACACCGCGCATCACGGTGACGGAAACCAACTTTGGCCTGTACCCGATGGCAACCACACAAAGCCGCCTGAGCCGCCGCTTCTACGACGAGCAGCCCGCGCTGGACGCGGTGCGCGCCAAGATCGGTGAAGCACTGGATGCCGATGCCGCCTTTGCGCTGGGCCTGGTAACCTCCAACCCCGACGACATCGACTGGGCCGACGAAGTGCGCATTGCCATTGAGGAGCGTGTCTCCATGTCGCCGGACTCGCTGACCGGCCTGGAAGCCAACCTGCGCTTCAACGGCCCGGAAAACATGGTCACCCGCGTCTTTGGCCGCCTGACCGCCTGGCAGAACTGGATCTTCCAGCGCCCCAACGCCGTCGGCGAAAAGGGCGCGCTCAAGGTCTATGGCAAGGGCGAGAAAGCAGTTTTCGACTGGAATAGAGTTTGGCCCCGCCTTCGTCGCCTCCCCTCAGGGCGCCAGTAGCAACGGTCCGCATCCTATAAAACCGCAGCCGCACCATTATTACCCTGGAGACCAGCATGAGTTCAATCAACTACAGCGACAAGATTCCCAACAACGTCAACCTCAGCGAAGACCGCACCCTGCAGCGCGCACTGGAGCAGTGGCAGCCCAACTACCTGAAATGGTGGGGCGACATGGGGCCGGACGACTCGCAGAATTTTGACGTCTACCTGCGCACCGCCATCAGCGTGGACCCACAGGGCTGGGCGCAGTTTGGCCACGTGAAGATGCCCGACTACCGCTGGGGCATCTTCCTGAACCCGGCCGAAAAGGACCGCAAGATCCACTTCGGTGACCACAAGGGCGAGGACGCCTGGCAAGATGTGCCCGGCGAATACCGCGCCAACCTGCGCCGCATCATCGTCACACAAGGTGACACTGAGCCAGCAAGCGTGGAGCAGCAGCGCCACCTGGGCCTGACCTGCCCCAGCCAGTACGACCTGCGCAACCTGTTCCAGGTGAATGTGGAAGAAGGCCGCCACCTGTGGGCCATGGTCTACCTGCTGCACAAATACTTTGGCCGTGATGGCCGCGAAGAAGGCGAAGCGCTGCTGGAGCGCCGCTCCGGCCAGCAGGACAACCCGCGCATCCTGCAAGCCTTCAACGAAGAGACGCCCGACTGGCTGAGCTTCTTCATGTTCACCTACTTCACCGACCGCGACGGCAAGTTCCAGCTGTGCGCGTTGGCCGAGAGCAGCTTTGACCCGTTGGCCCGCACCACCAAGTTCATGCTGACCGAGGAAGCGCACCACATGTTCGTGGGTGAGAGCGGCATCAGCCGCGTGATCCAGCGCACCTGCCAGGCCATGAATGAGATGAAGACCGACGACGTGACCAAGCTGCGCGCTGCTGGCGTCATCGACCTGCCCACGCTGCAGCGTTACCTGAACTTCCACTTCAGCGTGACCATCGACCTGTTTGGCGCCGACGAGTCCAGCAACGCCGCCACCTTCTACAACACCGGCCTCAAGGGCCGCTACGAAGAAGGCAAGCGCATGGATGACCACCAGCTCAAGGGCGGCACCTACAAAGTGCTCAACGCCGTCGGTGGCCAGTTGGTGGAAAAAGAAGTGCCCATGCTCAACGCGCTGAACGAAGTGCTGCGCGACGACTACATCAAGGACTCCATTGGCGGCGTCGAGCGCTGGAACAAGGTGATCGAAAAGGCCGGCATTCCCTTCCGCCTGAAGACCCCGCACAAGGCCTTCCACCGCAACATCGGTGCCCTGGCCCAGGTCAAGGTGTCGCCGGATGGCCGTGTGCTCAGCGACGCCGAGTGGAAGGCCAATGTCGACAACTGGCTGCCCAGCGAAACCGACCGTGCCTTTGTCGGCAGCCTGATGGGCCGCGTGGTGGACACCGGCAAGTTTGCCAACTGGATCGCGCCGCCGATGATGGGCATCAACCGCCAGTCCGCCGACTTCGAATACGTGCGATTCAACTGATGGTTTGGTTTGTGGCTTGCATGGCTAGGTTTGTGCTGAACCCTCAGCGGGTCAGGGGTGCGTACCTCCGCTCATGTCCCCCGCAGAGGGCAAAGCCCTCTGCTCCTCCTTGACTTCGCTGCGGCACACCCCCCCCGCTGCTGCGAACGGTATGGCTGGTAGGCGAGCCTAAACGCTACGCAAGATCAGGTGGTTGGGGTGTACTGCGCAGTGAGGTCAAGGAGGAGGCCGAAGGCCGGGGGACACGAACGGAGTAGTGCACCCAACCCTCCTGATCCCGAGCCAACGCATCGAACGAAGTTACCCATACGAACGGCGCAAAATACACAAGCGAGCCAGAATACAGAGAGACAACTCCATGACAGAAGCCGTCATCCAGCAACACCTGATCGACCCCGAGATCTGCATTCGCTGCAACACCTGCGAAGCGATCTGCCCGGTGGCGGCCATCACCCACGACACACGCAACTACGTGGTGGATGCCGAAAAGTGCAACCTCTGCATGGCCTGCATCGCGCCCTGTCCGACGGGCTCCATCGACAACTGGCGCACCATGCCGCGCGTGCGTGCCTACAGCGTGGCCGACCAGTTGGGCTGGGATGAATTGCCCGCCGAACTGACGGCGGAACAGTTGGCAGCCCAGGGCGTGGCGGCCGGATCAACCCCCGGCTCAGCGAGCGCTTTGGCGCCCGCCGACATGCCCGTGGCACCGGTGTTGCCCGCCGCTGCCAGCGGAGAAACCAGCTTCCAGAGCGCGCAGTATGGCGCCACACTGCCGCCCTGGTCGGCGGCCCACGCCTACACCAATCTCTATGGCCCCAAGGCCGCCGCGAAGACCATCACCGCCACCGTGGCCGGCAATGTGCGCGTCACGGCCGTGGGACACGAATACGACACCCACCACATCGTGCTGGACTTCGGCAGCATGCCATTCCCGGTGCTCGAAGGCCAGTCGATCGGCATCATTCCGCCCGGTGTGGACGCCAGCGGCCGCCCGCATCACCCACGGCAGTATTCGATTGCCAGCCCGCGCAATGGGGAGCGCCCCGGTTACAACAACCTGTCGCTGACGATCAAACGCGTGCTGGAAGACCCGCAGGGCCAACCCCTGCGCGGCGTGGCCTCCAACTACATGTGCGACCTGCAGGTGGGCGACAAAGTGCAGGTGATTGGCCCCTTTGGCGCCAGTTTCCTGATGCCCAACCACCCGCGCTCCCATATCGTGATGATCTGCACCGGCACCGGCAGCGCGCCGATGCGGGCCATGACCGAATGGCGGCGGCGCTTGCGCCAGTCCGGAAAATTTGAGGGCGGCAAACTAATGCTGTTTTTTGGCGCACGCACGAAAGAAGAACTGCCCTACTTCGGCCCGCTGCAAAACCTGCCCAAGGATTTCATCGACATCAACTTCGCCTTCTCGCGCACACCGGGGCAACCCAAGCGCTATGTGCAGGACCTGATGCGCGAGCGTGCCGCCGATCTGGCCCTGCTGCTGGCCGACCCCAACACGTTCTTCTATGTCTGCGGACTCAAAAGCATGGAGGAGGGCGTGGTGCTGGCGCTGCGCGACGTGGCCCAACAGGCCGGCTTGTCTTGGGAAACCATAGGCGCCGCGCTCAAAGCCGAAGGCCGTTTGCACCTCGAGACGTATTGAAGATGCCGACGTACAGCACCCTATCTGTTAATCAGCGCGCCGCTGGCGTGGCACAGGTGACCATGTCGCGCCCGGCGGTTTTCAACGCCTTTGATGAGGCCATGATCGCCGAGCTGGACACTGCCTTCACCGCGTTGGCGGCAGACGCCAGTGTGCGCGTCATCGTGCTGGCGGGCGACGGCAAGCACTTCAGCGCGGGCGCCGACCTGCAATGGATGCAGCGCGCCAGCCAGGCCTCACGGGAATGGAATCTGGACGATGCACGCCGCTTTGCCGCCATGCTGGCGCGCATAGCGGACTGCCCCAAACCCACGGTGGCACGCCTGCAAGGTGCGGCGCTGGGCGGCGGCGTAGGCCTTGCCTGCGCCTGTGACATCGCCATTGCCGCCGACAGCGCATCGTTCTCGGTCAGCGAAGCCCGGTTCGGCATCCTGCCGGCGGTGATTGGCCCCTATGTGGTCAACGCGGTGGGCAAGCGCCAGGCTCTGCGCTTGGCGTTGGCGACGACCCGGATTCTGGCCGCCGAAGCCCTCAGCATTGGCCTGGTACACAAGGTGGTTGCCGTGGATGCGCTGGACGCTGCGGTCGATGCCACGGTTACCGAACTACTGGCGGGTGGCCCCATGGCCCAACAGGAGATCAAGCAGCTGTATGCACAATTGGCGACAGGGCCTATCACCCCTGAAGTGCGAGAATTGACGGCACAAACCATCAGCCGCGTGCGCGGCACCGACGAAGCCCGCGAGGGCTTTACCGCCTTTCTGGACAAACGCCACGCCAACTGGATTCCACACCCATGACCCACACACTGAACGGCGCACCCATCCTGGTCGTCGGCGCCGGCATCATGGGTGTCGGCATCGCGCAGGTCGCGGCCCAGGCCGGGCACACCGTGATGCTTTTTGACACCCGCGAAGGCGCGGCAATTGAAGCCAAAGACAAACTCGCCAAGACGCTGGATGCGCTGGTCACCAAGGGCAAGCTGCGTGCCGAAGAGGCAGCACAGACCCTGTCGCGCATTGAAATGGTCAGCGCACTCGAAGCCGCGGCGTCCGCACGGCTGGTGGTGGAAGCCATCGTCGAAAACCTCACCGTTAAGCGGGGCCTGTTCCAGCAGCTCGAAGCCATCGTGGCACCGGACTGTGTGCTGGCCACCAATACTTCGTCGATCTCGGTCACCGCCATTGCCAACGGCCTGCAGCATCCGCAGCGGCTGGTCGGCATGCATTTCTTCAACCCTGTGCCGCTGATGAAGCTGGTCGAGGTGGTGTCAGGACTGCAGACCGATGCGGCGGTTGCGGCGGCCATCTTTGACCTGTCCAAAGCCTGGGGCAAGGTGCCGGTGCACGCGCGCTCCACGCCCGGCTTTATTGTCAACCGCATCGCCCGACCCTACTACGCGGAGACGCTGGCGCTGCTGCTCGAACAGGCCGCCACGCCCGCCGTGCTTGACGCCTGCCTGCGCGCGGCGGGCTTTCGCATGGGGCCGTGCGAGTTGATGGATTTGATCGGCCACGACACCAATCTGGCGGTCACCCAGTCGGTCTATGAGGCCAACTTTTTTGACAAGCGCTTTGTGCCCTCGCTGGTGCAGCGCGAGATGGTCGATGGCGGGCTGCTGGGCCGCAAGTCGGGCCGCGGCTTTTATGCCTACGGCGATGGCGCAGCGACGGTGCTGCCCGAGAGTATTGAGTCCATGCCCTTGCCCACCGCCAAATTGCTGCGCCTGCATGGCCAGGGTCCGCTGGCGGAAGGCTTTGCCACCGCGCTGGAAAAGACCGGCCAGGCGTTCTTGCGCGTGCAGGCCAGCGACTGGCTGGGGCTGGAGGTGGATGGTGCGCAGTTGCGCCTAACCGACGGCCGGCCCGCCTCGCAGCTGGGCGCCGAAGTGGCGGTGTTTGATCTTCCCCGTTCGGTGGGCCATGGTGCCGCGCTGGCCTGGGCACCCTCGCTGCGTGCCTCGCCGGCGTGGACCGGCACAGCAGCGCGATGGCTGGCCGCCCTGGATTTCAAACCCCAGCGCGTGGCCGATACGCCGGGCCTGGTCGTGGCCCGCACCCTGGCCATGCTGATCAACGAAGCCGCCGATGCCGTGCTGCAAGGTGTCTGCACCCCCGAGGGTGCCGATGCGGCGATGAAGCTGGGCGTCAACTACCCTGCCGGCCCGTTCGAATGGCTGGCGCAATGGAATACCCCGGCGGTCATCGCCCTGCTCGATGTGCTGGATGCCCACTACCGTGGCGAACGCTACCGCGTCAGCCCCTGGCTCAGGAAATTTGTATGACCCACGCTTTCATTTGTGACGCGATCCGTACCCCCTTCGGCCGCTACGGCGGCGCACTCTCCAGCGTGCGCACCGACGACCTGGGCGCCATTCCGCTGCGCGCGCTGATGGCCCGCAACCCGCAGGTCGACTGGGCCGCCGTGACCGACGTGCTGTTCGGCTGCGCCAACCAGGCCGGTGAGGACAACCGCAATGTGGCCCGCATGTCCTCCCTGCTGGCCGGTCTGCCACCCGAGGTGCCGGGCGCTACGATCAACCGCCTGTGTGGCTCCAGTTTGGACGCCGTGGGAACGGCCGCCCGCGCCATCAAAAGCGGCGAGGCGCAACTGATGATTGCCGGTGGTGTGGAAAGCATGAGCCGCGCGCCCTTTGTGATGCCCAAGATGGACAGCGCCTTCAGCCGCAACAATGCCGTCTATGACACCACGATTGGCTGGCGCTTTGTCAACAAGCTGATGAAAGCCCAGTACGGCGTGGACTCCATGCCCGAGACGGCGGAGAACGTGGCCACCGATTTCCACATCGAACGCGAGGCCCAGGACCGCATGGCGCTAAGGTCGCAGCTGAACGCGATTCGCGCCCAACAAAGCGGCTTCTTTGACGCCGAGATCACACCGGTGTCGATCGCACAGAAGAAGGGCGCCCCCATCATCGTCACCCAGGACGAACACCCGCGCGCAACTTCGCTGGAAGCACTGGCCAAGCTCAAGGGCGTGGTGCGGCCTGATGGCACGGTGACGGCGGGCAATGCCTCGGGCGTCAACGATGGCGCCTGCGCGCTGCTGCTGGCCAACGAGGCGGCAGCCGCACGCCATGGCCTGACGCCGCGCGCCCGGATCGTGGGCATGGCCGCCGCTGGCGTGGCGCCACGCATCATGGGCTTCGGCCCGGCACCCGCTACACGCAAGGTGCTGGAACTCACGGGTTTGAATTTGGCCCAGATGGATGTCATCGAGTTGAACGAAGCCTTTGCCGCGCAGGGCCTGGCCGTGCTGCGCGACCTCGGGCTGGCGGATGACGACGCACGGGTCAACCCCAACGGCGGCGCCATTGCCCTGGGGCATCCACTGGGCGCCAGCGGTGCACGCCTGGTAACCACTGCGGTCAACCAGTTGCACCGCAGTGGTGGCCGCTACGCGCTGTGCACCATGTGCATCGGCGTGGGCCAGGGTATCGCGCTGGTGATAAAGCGCGTGTGACTGTGGCTTAGCTGCCCAAACCAATGGGGGCGGGCGCCTGCGACACGATCTTGGTGAACAAACGGTCATAGGCAGGGTCGCGAGGGTATTTTCCTGTCAGGGGGTCGCAGTTCGTGGCGAACGCGGCATCCAGCGCATCCCAGTCTGCAGGGCCCAATACCTTCTGGGCAACCGGCAAAATCACCGTTTCTTCCAGCCGCATGTGCTCCAGGTAGAAGCTCAGGTAGCGTTTGGCAGCCGTCTCAAAAGCGACCCGCCGCGAGTCCCCGACCAGTTCCCAGGCCAGCAACAAATGTTGCAGTTCGCGCACCGCCGATTCCCCATGCTGGTGGTCTTTCTCCAACCGGGCAATGGCCTCAACGGTCTCCGGTGCCAGACGGGCCACTGCCGGAAACAGCAGCTCCGACTCCTTGGTGTGGTGCAGCCGTTCGGGGAACTCGTCGATGTAGAACAGCATCGCACGCAAGACATCGAAAAAGTTCTCGGGATCATTGCCTAGACCGCGGTCCACCATCATGCCAATGGAACGCAGCATGGCCGACAAGGCGTCGTGCTCGTCGTGAATGATTCTTAAGCTTTCACGCGACATGGTGCGTCTCCCAGGTTGATATATAGTGACACATCATAACTAAAAATGCCCCATGGGGGCTGCATTTTCCCCCGGGAAAAACCCAGGGGGAATCACGGTTGTACACCCGTCTGGCCCAATCACCAAATGGCCACCGGTGCCGATCAGGAGTGCTCGATACGCACGTACTCAAAGTCCTTGGGCTGGTTGTTAATGCCCACGCGTGGGGGCGCAATCCAGCTGGCGTACTGACCCGGCGCCGTACACGGCTTCATCAGAGAGTTGATGAAGTTGTGGTCGTCGTCCGAGCAGAGCCAGTCGCTCTTGCCTGCGGCCCAGGCTTCTGCGCCCATCAGTTCACCGGCCGGGTTGACGTGCGCCTCGGCAAATTCGCCAATCTTGCGGTTAAAGGCCTTGTGCGGCTGCTTGAACTGGAAGGCAATGCCGGACTTCTCGATCACCTTGTTCCAGCGGTCGATGCCACCCTGGCAATCGGCAATGTAGTCGTCCAGCAGGCGGCTGTTGATGGCGCGTAGCGCGGGCACGTCTTCGGTGACAAACTTGCCATCCACCACGCGCAGCACGGCATAGGTGGCGTCTTCCAGCTGGTGGTCGTCGTCAATGGCGGTTTCGTTGAAGCGGCCCTTGAGTCCGGTGCTGAAGGCGCTGGCGGCGTTGGACGAGATCTCCGAGCCAAACAGATCGCGCGTCACCGACATGTGGAAGTTGGCCTTTTTCTGCAGCGTGGGCAGGTCGATCACACCCAGCTTGCGAATGGCGTCCTTGGCATACGGGTCGGTTATGCCAGCGGCCTTCATCGCCAGGCAGGTAGCCTCGATGGTGCGGCCCACGCCAGTTTCACCGACGAACAAGTGGTGCGCCTCTTCGGTCAGCATGAAGCGGCAGCTGCGCGACAGCGGATCGAAGCCGGACTGCGCCAGTGCGGCCAGTTGCATCTTGCCGTCGCGGTCGGTGAAGTAGGTGAACATGAAGAAGCTCAGCCAGTCGGGCGTGCGCTCGTTGAAGGCACCCAGGATGCGCGGGTTGTCCTGCTGGCCGCTGCGGCGTTCCAGCAGGGCCTGCGCCTCTTCGCGGCCATCACGGCCAAAGTACTTGACCAGCAGGTAGACCATGGCCCACAGGTGGCGGCCCTCTTCGACATTCACCTGGAACAGGTTGCGCATGTCGTACAGGCTGGGGGCGGTCGCGCCCAAAAAGCGCTGTTGCTCCACCGAGGCCGGTTCGGTATCGCCCTGCACCACGATCAGGCGGCGCAGCAGCGAGCGGTATTCACCTGGCACTTCTTGCCAGGCTGGCTCGCCCTTGTGGCGACCACAGGGGATGGTGCGGCCTTCTTCCTTGGGCGCCAGCAAGATACCCCAGCGGTATTCGGGCATCTTGACGTGGCCAAACTTGGCCCAGCCGCTGGGGTCCACACCCACGGCCGTGCGCAGGTAGACATCGGCGTTCTGGAAGCCATCGGGGCCCATGTCTTTCCACCAGTCCAGGTAGGCCGGCTGCCAGGCCTCCAGGGCACGCTGCAGCTGTTTGTCGGACGACAAATCGACGTTATTGGGGATCAGATCGTCGTAACTGACGGCAACAAAAGCGTTGCTCTGGATGGCTGCTGTGTCTTCAACAAGTTCGGTGGGTTCGCTCATGGTGTCTCCTGCTCTGGTTGGAATGGATGATCCAATTAATGCAATATATTGCTTATTAAAATGGATAAAAGCATTTTGATGCGTCACATAACGGAAAACTTTGATCTATCACAAACAAATTAAGCATAATGATGCATATTTCAACAAAATCGCCCCGCCAGGCTACGTCTGGTGCTGCGTCCATACTCATCGGAGCGATTCTTTTGAGCGTGCAAGGCGGCAGGCCAGGTGAGAGGGGTTGAGCCTGGTGTCACCTTGCGAGGTGGGGGCTTAACGTGGACTCGCTAAGTGGATGCGGCGGCCTCTTCAACATGCGATGCCACTAGACTCCGATTCGACTAGTGCAAGTAGCAGGGAGTGCTGGATTGAACAAGAAATCGCTTCGCGTCGTGACGTGGAACTGCAATGGGGCTCTGCGCAGGAAGTTGGAGCGGCTTGCCGCCCTACAAGCGGACGTCTACGTGGTTCAGGAGTGCGAAGACCCCGCCCAAACCAAAGACGTCGCATACAAAACATGGGGGGCCAACCACCTATGGACAGGCACCAACAAGAACAAGGGAGTCGGCGTATTCGCGCCCAAAGAATTGACACTGCGCGCCGTGCCCCTGGATTTCGCGCCACTGGAGCTGTTCCTGCCCTGCATCGTTGACGGAGACTGGCCGCTGCTCGCTACCTGGACCAAGCAGGCCAACTCCCCGAACTTCGGCTACATAGGGCAACTCTGGAAGTTCTTGCAGGCGCATAGGGCTTTTCTGGCGCATCCCCGGGCCCTGCTCATCGGAGACCTGAATAGCAACACTATCTGGGATGAGTGGGACCGCTGGTGGAACCATTCAGACGTAGTGCGAGAGTTGTCAGAGCTGGGGCTTGAGAGCTGCTATCACCGGCACTTTGCAGAGGCACAGGGCAGGGAGACGCAGCCTACGTTCTTCCTTCACCGCAGTCACGAAAAGCCGTACCACATCGACTACGGATTTTCTGGCCCGCAATGGATTGTGCGACGCGTTGAGGTCGGTGCGATACCCGACTGGCTCGGCGAAAGTGATCACTTGCCTGTGACATTCGAGCTTGAGCGCACTGAATGATTCTGCGCAAACACGATGGCTCTGCCCAGAGTCTACTTGTAGACTTTTTTCAGCAACTGCAGCAGCGTCTTGCGCTCCGCGTCACTCAAGCGGGGTGTGCTGTCCACTTCCAGCTGGGCCGCCGTTTTTTCCGCGTTGCGCATCATGGACAGTCCTGCTGGCGTGGGGTGTAGGCCCATGGCTCGGCCATCGAGCGGATGGGGTTTGCGGGCAATCAGATCCCGCTTTTCCAGAGCATCCACCATGCCCACCAGGTTGGGGGCCAATATGCCCAGAGTGGTGCACAGCTGGCGCGACGTGATGCCGGGGTTGTGGGTCACCAGCGACAGCACCGAGAAGTCCACAATACGCAACTCATAGACGGCCATGCGCTGCAGAAACACCTCAATGATGGTGAGTGCTGCCCGTCGCGCGTTGTAACCCAGCAGCGTTTCCAGGTAACGGGTGTTGACCTTGTCGACGAAGGGTATTTGAGGCTGGGTGTCCATGGTGTTCAAAGCGCAAATGGAGTGAGCATACCAAGTCGTTTACGTGCTTGATTGCAGCCTTTCGTTGATGATGTGCAAGCGCATTGCAAACTCCGGCAGTACCCAGTGTTTCACGGCACTTGCGGGTTCAGCCCAGCGTGTTGACGGCTTTTTGGACGCATCCGCGGCAACAGCTTGATCGATTTGAATCCAAGCCCAGGACATCAGGCACAAGGCCAACGCACGCAGATAGTCGTCGGCCACCCAATAGAGCAGTTGCGGGTCACCAGCGGCCGCCGGAACCAGCCGCTCGGTCACCTGGCGCAGCGCGGCGACCTGGTCCATGAATTGGGCGTGCGGGGCCACATGGGGGGGCAGATCGTCCGACAAAGTCTGCAACAGCGTGAACAGCCCTGCACCTGCATCCGGCACGACCTTTCGCACCAACAGGTCGATGGCCTGGATCTCGTTGGTGCCCTCGTAAATCATGGTCACCCGGGCGTCGCGCACGATCTGCTCTATGCCCCATTCGCGCACGTAACCATGTCCGCCAAACACCTGCAGGCATTCGCTGGCGCCATTGAACGCCTGCGCGGTCCAGGCGGCTTTCAGCACCGGTGTGACCAGGCTGCACCAGCGTTGCGCGGTGTTGCGGCGGTCGGCATCAGGGTGGTGTTTCAGCAGGTCGAGTTCGACGGCCGTGCGGTAGGCCAGCACCCGCCCGCCGTCGATCCAGGCGCGTTGCGTGGACAAAATACGCCGCATCGCCGGGTGTTCAGAGATCAGGCTGGCCCCCACGCTTGTCGCTTCGCGTACGACGCTGCCCCCCGAGGGGGCCTTCGCGTCTTGGGGCGGCCCGGCGACGCTCAGGTCCGTCGCGCTGCTCATCTTCGCCTTGGGCGCACGCATTTGTCGGCGCTCTTGGGAGTAGGCGTCGGCCTTTTGCCAGGCGGCCTCCAGCAGGCCAATGCCTTGCAATCCCACATGCAAGCGAGCGGCATTCATCATCACAAACATGGCGTTAAGGCCACGGTGCGGCTCGCCAATCATCCAGGCCGTCGCCTCGTCAAAGCGCATCACACAGGTGGGACTGCCGTGCAGGCCCATTTTTTCTTCGATGCGTTCGCAGTGCACGGAATTGCGCTTGCCTTCGGGCAGCAGCTTGGGTGCCAGAAACAGCGACAGGCCCTTGGGTCCGGCGGAGGCGTCCGGCAGGCGGGCCAGCACCAGGTGGACGATGTTGTCGGTTAGGTCGTGCTCACCACCAGAGATGAAGATCTTGGTACCTGAGACTAGGTAACTGCCGTCAGGCTGCGGCGCGGCGCGGGTCGCGACCAGCCCCAGGTCGCTGCCGGCATGGGGCTCGGTCAGGCACATGGTGGCCAGCCATTCGCCGGTGGCGATTTTTTCCAGATACTCTGCCTTGAGCGCCTCGCTGCCATGGTGTTTGAGGCACTCGTAGGCGCCGTGCAACAGGCCGGGCGCCATGGTCCAGCCGTGGTTGGCGGCGCTGAGCATCTCATACAGCGTGGCTTCCAGCACGGCGGGCAGTCCCTGGCCACCGTCTTCGGTGGCACAGGCCAGCGCTGGCCAACCCGCTTGCCAAAAAGACTGGTAGGCGTCGCGAAAGCCGGGTGGCATGGTGACCTGGCCGTTGGCCCATTGGGCACCAACTTCATCACCCACCCGATTCAAGGGTGCCACCACGGCACCGGCAAACTTGGCGGACTCGTCCAGCACCTGGCGCAGCAAGTCAGCGTCCAGCTCGGCGTATGCTTTTAGCGCCTGTAGCTGCTCGGGGGCCCGCAGTACCTGCGTGAGGATGAATGCCATGTCATCGGTACGGGGCTGGTAGTGGTTCATTTTGCTATAGTTGAGATAGCTGCTTACGCATATTTCACGGGGGCTAGAGGTCGATTTGGCTTTGATGTTTTGGGCTGCAGCCGTTAGGCCGCCACCGGCTTGCGGGCCGCGCCCAGGTAGGTGTCTATGACGCGTGGGTCGGTGGCCAGCTCCCGGGCCGGACCACTCAGAGCCATGTCGCCCATCTCCAGCACATAGCCGTAGTCGGCAGTCTCCAACGCGGCGCGGGCGTTCTGCTCCACCAGCAGCGTGGTCACGCCCGTGCTGCGCAGTGCGTCAATGGTGCGGAAGATTTCCTTGACCACCAGCGGCGCCAGGCCCAGGCTGGGTTCGTCCAACATCAGCAGGGTGGGGCGCGACATCAGAGCGCGGCCCACGGCCAGCATTTGCCGCTCGCCGCCCGACAGCGTGCCCGCCGCCTGCGTGCGCCGCTCCTTCAGGCGGGGAAAGAGCTGGAACACCACGTCCATCTGTTCGCGCCAGGCCTTGTTGCCCAGGCGCACCTGGCGAAAGGCGCCCAGGATCAGGTTGTCTTCCACCGGCATGCTGCCAAACAGCTCGCGTTTTTCGGGCACCAATGCAATGCCCAACATGACGCGCTCTTCCAGTGACAAGCTGCTGATAGCCTGGCCATTGAATTCAATGCTGCCCTGCGCCGGCAACACCCCCATCAGCGCGTTGAGCAGCGTGGATTTGCCGGCACCGTTGGGGCCAATGACGGTGATGACACTGCCTTGGGGTGCCTGCAGGTCGATGCCGTGTATCACCTCGGCCCGGCCATATCCGGCGCGCAGGCCTTTGACAACTAAAAGGGGTTTTTGGCTCATGGTGTTGCTCGTCTTTCAGTGTTCCACGCCCAGGTAGGCGGCGCGTACCTTGGGGCTTTGCTGCACTTCCTGCGGTGTGCCGTCCATCAGTTTGGTGCCAAACTCCATGACCACGATGTGGTCGGTCACGTCCATCACCAGGTCCATGTCGTGTTCCACCAGCAAAATGCTCATGCCTTCGCTGCGCAACTGGCGCAGCACGGAGATCAGCGCTTGTTTCTCTTTGTGGCGCAGGCCGGCGGCGGGCTCGTCCAGCAGCAACAGGGCGGGGTCGCTGCACAGCGCTCGGGCAATTTCCAGCAGGCGCTGCGGGCCCATGGCCAGGTTGCCAGCCTGCTCATGCATGGCGTGCCCCATGCCGATACGCTCCAGTTGGCGCGCCGCCTCGCGCATCAGGCTTTGCTCTTCAGCACGGTCCAGCCGCAACATGCTGGACACCGCATCCTTGTGGCCGCGTAATTGCGCTCCCAGGGCCACGTTTTCCAGCACGCTCAGTTCAGGGATCATCTTGACATGCTGGAAGGTGCGGCTGACACCTCGGCGTGCAATCTCACGCGACGGCAGACCACCGATGGGCTGGCCGCAGAAGCTGACTTCGCCCGAGGTCAGACCCAACACACCCGTGATCAGGTTGAAGGTGGTGGATTTGCCCGCACCGTTGGGGCCTATCAGGCCGACAATCTGCCCGGCTTTGATAGAGAAGCTGATGTCGTTCACCGCCGTCAACCCACCAAACTGCTTGCGGATTTTTTGGACTTCCAGCACCGTGTCGCCATGCGCGGGTTTGGCGCGCTCGGCCAGCGGTTTCGCACCTTGCCAGTCATTGACACGCTGAGGTTTGGGCAGGTAACGCCCGACCAGAGACCACATACCATCGGGCAGATACTTCAACACCAGCACCAGCACAATGCCAAACACGATCACCTCATAACTGCCACTGGTGCCCAGCAGCTTGGGCAGCAAGACTTGCAACTCGTCTTCCAGCAGCTTGGTCATCAGCGCGCCGCTGATGGCGCCCCACACATAACCGGCGCCGCCCAGCACGGCCATGAACAGGTATTCAATGCCAAACTTCAGGCTAAAGGGTGATGGGTTCACTGTGCGCTGAAAGTGTGCGAACAGCCAACCCGAGATGCTGGCAAACAGCGCGGCAATCAAGAAGATGCCAATTTTGTGGCGCAAGGTGTCCACACCCATGGCCTCGGCCATCAGCGTGCTGGAACGCATGGCGCGGATGGCACGGCCGGTGCGTGAGTCCAGCAGGTTTTGCAGCGCAAAGGCCCCGAATAACACCATGCCCCAGGCCAGCACAAAGAAGCTGCGGCCCTGGCTGATGTCCCAGCCAAACAGCAGGATCGGTGGTACATCCAGAATACCGTCGTACTTGCCCAGACCGTCCACATTGCCCATCAGGTAGTACAAGGAGAGGCCCCAGGCAATGGTGGCCAGCGGCAGGTAGTGGCCCGACATACGCAGCGTGAGCCAGCCCAACACCAGCGCACTGACGGCGGTGATGAACAGACCGGCAAACACCGTGAGCCACGGCGACCAGCCCATGCTGGTGCACAGGTAGGCGCTGGTGTAGGCGCCAATGCCGACAAACGCAGCCTGGCCGAAGGACGTGAGCCCGCCAATGCCGGTCAGCAGCACCAGGCCCAGAATGACCAGGCTGTACATGGCGATGTAGTTGAGCTGGGTGATCCAGAACTCGGGCACCGGCGACACGGCATAGAGCAGCATGCAAGCCACCAGGGTAACCCGCTGGGCACGGGCGTCGTACACCCAGCTCTGAAGAATGGGGGGCAACGTCATGTCAATGTTCCTCAGAGTGGCCGCCAGCCACCGAACGCCACAAAAGAATGGGCAAGACTAGGGTGAACACAATCACTTCCTTAAAGGCGCTGGCCCAGAACGAGCCAAAGGCCTCGACCAGACCGACGAACAGGGCGCCCACTGCCGCCAGCGTGTAGCTGTGCAAGCCACCCATGACTGCAGCCACAAAACCCTTGAGGCCAATCAAAAATCCCGAGTCGTAGAACACCGTGGTGGTGGGGCCAATCAGCAGACCCGACAGAGCACCAATCAGTGCGGCACAGGCAAACGTGGTCTGGCCCGCGCTGTGGGTCGAGATGCCCATCAGCCGCGCACCCAGGCGATTCACCGCCGTGGCCTGCAGGGCCTTGCCATAAAGGGTGCGGCTGAAGAACTGAGCCAACAACACCATCAGCGTCAGCGAGACGCCAAAAATAATCACCGCCTGTCCGCTGATGTTCAGCGGCCCCAAGGCCATGCTGGCATCCCAGAACGAGGGGTTGCGAAAGCCTTCTGCGCCGAAGAACAGCAGGCCCAACCCGGTCATCGCGAAGTGCACACCGACCGACACAATCAGCAGCACCAGGTTGCTGGCATCGGCCAGCGATTGGTAGGCCAGGCGGTACACCAGCGGGCCAAACGCGGTGACGATGGCCACCGTGAGCAAGGCCTGTACCAGCAAGGGCAAATGGTGCGGTGCGGCCCAGATCGACAGACCGGACACCACCACCGGAATGGCCAGCGTGGTCAGGCCGGCCTTAACGGCACGGCCAGTCTGGCGCGTGTGTTGCCAGCTCAGGCGCACATCCATGGCCGCCGCCAGCACCGCCATGATCAGCAGCAGCCACACGGTGCCGGGCACCTGGCCGGTGCGAAAAATGGCCAGGGTGAGTGCGCCATAGGCGACAAACTCCCCCTGGGGAATGAAAATGACGCGGGTGACGCTGAACACCAGGACCGTTGCCAGTCCCAGCAGGGCGTACACGGCAGCGTTGGTGATGCCGTCGAGCGTCAGGATGCTGACAATTGTTAAGTCCATGGAGTGCCCTAGAGTCCGTTCATGATGTGTGCCCACCCGCCTTGGGGCCGCCCGCCGCCGGGCCGCCCCAAGGCGGGCGACGGCCCCCTCGGGGCTGATGGCTGCGGCTCACGGCCTGCCTGCGCAGGGCGGGACAGCCAGAAGGGGCGTTGATTCCGGCAACGCCGCGGCCTGCAAGGCCAGCGCAGCATTTATTCCACTTTCCAGTCGCCGTTGACCACTTTCAACATCACACCGGTTTCCAGTGTGTAACCCCAGTGGTCGTCCTTGGTCCAGTTCAGCACACCGTGCGACACGACCGTGCGGCCCATGGTTTCAAACGCGGAGCGCAACGCGGCACGGAACTCCTTGGTGCCGGGTTTTCCACTCTTGAGCGCCATCGGTACGGCTTTCTCCAGAACCAGCAGGGCGTCATAACCGTGGCCGGCAAACTGGTTGCGTGAACCGGCGCCATAGGCCTTTTCATACTGCTGCACGAAATCAATGGCAACCTTCTTGGACGGGTGGTTGTCAGGCAACTGCTCGGCAATGACAGCCGGGCCGGACACCACGTAGGCGCCTTCCACGGCCTTGCCACCCACCCGCATCAGGTCACGCGAAGCGGCGGCATGGGTCTGGTAAATCTTGCCCTTGAAGCCACGTTCCACAATCGCCATGTGGGGCATGGCCGCACCGCTGCCCGAGGCCACCACCAGCATCGCGTCCGGGTTGGCGGCCACCAGCTTCAGTGCCTGGGCGGTGACGCTGGTGTCGGAGCGCGCAAAACGCTCGGTGGCAATCACCTTGATGCCGTTCTTGTCGGCCTCAGCCGTGAAGTCCTTCAGCCAGCTCTCGCCATAGGCATCGGTGTAGCCCAGAAAGCCCACGGTCTTGACACCCTGTTTCTGCATCAGACCAATGATGGAATGGGCCATGACCGGGTTGGACTGCGGCATGCGGAAAGTCCAGCCGTCTTTGCCCGGGGGCAGCGGCATGGGTGAGAGCGCCAGTTGTACGGTTTCGGCTTCGGCGGCTACTCCGGCAATCGGAATCGCGACCGGGGTGGCAACCGAACCCATGATGATGTCGACCTTGTCATCGGTCACAAAACGTTTGGCGTTTTTGACGCCGGTGGTCGGGTCGGTTGCATCATCGAGCACGATGACCTTGAGTTTTTCCCCGGCGACTGTTGCGGGCCAGAGCTTGATCTGGTTGTTGACCGGAATGCCCAGGCCCGAGGCCGGACCGGTCAAAGGCAGGCTGATGCCGACAGTGATGTCGGCGAGCGCCGTGCCGGCAACACTCAGCGTGGCAGCAGCGGCGATCAGGGATTTGACGAACTTCATACGATGTCTCCTTGGTGGTTTTGGAACGGGAACGGAAAATGTATACAGGGAACGGCTCAGACGCACAGCGCCTTGATGTCGGCCGGCACGGGAATCGCCTTGATGCGGTCCGGGTTCTCGGGCAGGCGCATGCAGAAGGCGCGCACTTCGGTGCCTTCACACAACACGTCGTCGCCGCGCTTGACGATATGGCGGTGCACAAAAACCTTGTCGCGCCACTCTTCCACGCTGGTGTGCACCTGCAGCGTTTCGCCATAGGTGGCGGGGCGCATGAACTTGGTGTTGATCTCCAGCAGCGGCGTGCCGATGATGCCGGTGGTCTTGACCGTTTCACGCCACGGCGGCACGCCGCACTGCATGAAGAAGTTCAGCGATGAAGCGTCCATCCACTTGGCAAAGTTGGGGAAGAACACGATGCCTGCGGGGTCGCAGTCGCCAAACATTACGTTGACGGAATAGACAATGGTTTTGCTCATGGTAGTTTTCGTGTGAAAGAGGCTGTCAGCGCGGGGCCATGCGCAGCGCGCCGTCCAGACGAATCACTTCGCCGTTCAAGTGACCGTTGGTCACGATGTGCGCGGCCAGTTGGGCAAACTCTTCGGGCTTGCCCAGGCGCTGCGGAAACGGAATGCTGGCCGCCAGCGACGCCTGTACCGCTTCAGGCAAGGTCTTCATCAGCGGTGTGGCAAACAGGCCCGGCGCAATGGTGCAGACGCGGATGCCGTGCTGCGCCAGGTCGCGCGCCATGGGCAGCGTCATGCCGGCCACGCCGGCCTTGGAGGCGCTGTAGGCCTGCTGGCCAACCTGGCCGTCAAACGCAGCAACCGACGCGGTGAACACCATGGCGCCGCGTTCGCCGTCTTCCATGGGTTCGAGCTTGGCGCAGGCAGCGGCAAACAGGCGGGCTACGTTGTAGGTGCCGATCAGGTTGACGTTGACCACGCGGACAAAATCTTCCAGCGGCGCGGCATTGCCGTCCTTGCCGACCACGCGCTTGGCACTGCCAATGCCGGCAATCTGCATCAGAATGCGGGCGGGGCCGTGGGCTGCAGCGGCTTGGGCGATAGCGGCCTGCACGCTCTCAGGACTGGTGACGTCGCACTGGCACGCCAAGGCGCTACCCGCGCCGTATTGCGCATCAATCTCGGCGGCCACCTTTTCGGCGTTGGCCAGGTTGACGTCCAGAATCGCCACCTTGGCGCTCAGGCGCGCCAGTTCGCGGGCGGTGGCCTCGCCAAGGCCCGAGCCACCGCCGGTGACCAGAGCTGTTTGTCCTTGAATCTGCATGGTGTAGGTTTCCTTTGTTGCTATTAAATGAATAGCTGCTTGCGCAATGAATACCAGGGCTAAGGTGCTAAAAGGCTGTAAGGCTGTGCGTTTTGCGTAGGTCAAGGAGGAGCCCGCGCAGCGGGCGGGGGACACGGAGCACAACGTGCAGCCTTACAGACTCCTTCAACATCAGACGCCTTCCGGGTTTTCCAGCAGCAGGGCAATGCCCTGGCCACCACCAATGCAGGCGCTGGAGACACCATAACGCACACCGCTGCGCTGCATCTCGCGCGCCAGCGTCAGCGTCAGGCGCACACCAGTGCAGGCTAATGGATGGCCCAGGGCAATGGCACCACCGTTGACGTTCAACTTGCTCAGGTCCAGACCCAGCTCGCGGCCCACGGACAGGGTTTGTGCGCCTTGAGCTTCGTTGATCTCGAAGCGGCCGATGGCGTCCAGGGTCAGACCCGCGCGCTCCAGAAGCAACTTGATGGCCGGGGCTGGGCCAATGCCCATGATTTCGGGCGGCACGCCAACCACGGCCGCAGCCACCACACGGGCCAGCGGCTTCTTGCCTTTGGCGCGGGCGTAAGCACCCGAAGCCACCACGGCAGCGGCGGCGGCATCGACCAGCGCAGCACTATTGCCACCGGTCTGCACACCGCCGGGGTATACGCTGCGCAGCTTGGCCAGCACATCGGCGGGCGAGATGCGGGCGTGGGTGTCGTTTGCCACCTCGGTGGTCTTGCCCTGCAGCTTGATGCCACGCGTGGCGTAGCCTTCCAGCTCAAATTTTTCGCTGACCACGGGCACGATTTCTCCAGCATGGAAACCAGCCTGCTGGGCCGCAACGGCCTTGGCAAACGAATCGGATGCAAAGGCGTCTACCTCTTCACGGGTGATGCCGTATTTCTTGGCCAGGTTCTCTGCCGTCTGGATCATGTTGATGCCGGGTGCCGAGTCGTTCAACGCTTCCCACATGAAATCCTTGAACTCCACCGGTGCACCCAGTTTGAAGCCGGTGCGGTGGGTGAAGGCGGCAATCGGGTTGCGTGTCATGGACTCGGTGCCCACCACCAGCGCTACATCGGCACAGCCACTCTGGATTTGTTCTCCGGCCTGGCGGAACAGCTCGAAGCCGGTGCCGCAGATGCGTTGCGTCATCAGGGCGGGCACGTCCTGCGGCACACCGGCATACAGGCCAATGTGGCGCGGCAGCATGAACTGTTCAAAGTCGCCGGGTGCCATGTTGCCGGCCAGCACCGAGTTGATGTCGGCTGCGGGAACGCCCGCACGCTCCAGCGCCGCGCGCGCGGCCTTGATACCCAGGTCAGTGGGCGAAATGTGGCCCAGCGCGCCGCAGTAATCCACCATGGGTGTGCGCATGCCGTCGAGCATCCAGATGTCGTCGAACGCGTTGAAAAATCCTTTGCTTGCCATGGTGGTGTGTCTTTCAGAGAGATTGGGGTTTGATGATGCTGTGCAGCGTGTCGTCGTGCAGGGCCGCGACGGTCTCGGCACGGTGGGTCAGCACAGCCCGCTGGTTGATGGAGCCCTTGTCGGTCACTTCGCTGCGGTCAATGGTGGGCGGCTCGGCCAGCAGGCACATGCGTGCGATGCGGCTGGCGCTGCCGGTGGCATGGTCGGCCAGGTCGTTGATCACTTTCTGGAACTGGGCAATCACCGGCGCGCTGGAAAGCACGTCGGCCATGGGCACACTGGCGTCCAGTCCACTCAAGGCCCGCACGGCCTGGGTCGGGAATACCATGGCCCCGACCTCTTTAAGGTTGATGCCGGTCAGCACCACGTCCTGGATGTAGGGCGCGCCTGCAGCAATGATCTTGGCGCGCAGAGGGCCCACGCTGACGAAGGTGCCGGTGGCCAGCTTGAAGTCCTCGGCAATACGGCCATCAAATTTGAGGCCCTGGTGCACGTCGGTCTCGTCGATCCATTTCACGGCGTCACCCGAACAGAAGAAGCCTTCTTCATCGAAATGTTCCGCGGTTTCGGCCGCTGCACGCCAGTAGCCCTGGGTGATGTTGGGGCCGCGGTAACGCACCTCGGTTTTGCCATCCATGTCGACCAGCTTGAGTTCCATGCCGGGGGTTGGCACGCCGAGATCGCCGGCCTTGACATTCGGGTTGGTGACAAAAATTGCAAACGGGCCGGATTCGGTCATGCCCAGCCCGGTACTCATGACGATGCGTTCTCCAACCTCTTTCTCTTCGGATTCATACAGGCTATCCCACACCGGCTGGGCCAAGGCGGCACCGGCGTAGAAAAACATCTTGACCCTTGAGAGCAGGTTCTTGCGCAGCGCGTCATCGGTCTTCATGGCGTTGGCAATCGCCTCGAAGCCGGTAGGCACGTTGAAGTACACCGTGGGTGCGATTTCGCGCAGGTTGCGCAACGTCTCGCCGGTTAGCGCGGGTGTGGGTTTGCCGTCGTCGATGTACAGCGTGCCACCGTGGTACAGCACCATGCCGAAGTTGTGGTTGCCACCAAAGGTGTGGTTCCACGGCAGCCAGTCCACCAGCACCAAAGGTTCCTGGGCCAGCACGGGCATGCTTTGGGCCATTTGCTGCTGGTTGGCACACCACATACGCTGTGTGTTGATGACGGCCTTGGGCAGCTTGGTGGAACCGCTGGTGAAGAGGAACTTCACAATCGTGTCGGGGCCGGTGGTGGCCATCGCCGCATCGACTTGCGCCGTGGCGGGTGTCGCCAGCAAATCGTTGAATGAGAGGCAGGCGCGGCCCTCCAGCGCACCGTTTGCCAGCACCACTTCAATGTCGGTGCCGACGGCGGATGTGATGGCCTTGCCATAACGCGCCGCATCAGCCGCGAACACCAGGCCGGGCGTCACGGTCTTGAGCACATGGCGCAGCTTGTCGTAGTCCTGGCTGATCAGCGAATAGGCAGGCGAAGTGGGCACGAACGGCACACCGGCGACCAGGCAACCCAAGGCTAAGAGCGCGTGTTCCAGATCGTTCTCGGACAGGATGACCACCGGGCGCTCGGTGCTCAGGCCCCGGTTGATAAGACCCTGGGCAATGCAGCGCGCGCTGGCCCAGGCCTGGGCGTAGCTCACCTTCACCCAGTCACCTATGCCACCACCGGCCAGCTTTGCACGGCGCGCCATGACGGTGCGTTCGGGCGCGACCTGCACCCAGTGTTGCAGGCGGTCGGTCATGCGCGCAGGGAAGTCTTGAAGGGGTTGCTCGGCACGCAGGTAGTGCACACCTTGCGGGCCGTCGCGCAGGTCCACGCGGGTCACGCCAAATTTCAGCGCTCGGTATTTCGGGTCTGTCATGTTTGTCTCCAGCAGATTATTTTTTTAGTCAGCCCAGCGCCGGGCCGCCCCAAGCAGGGCTGGGCCCCCTCGGGGGGCAGCGCAGTACGCGTAGCGACAAGCGTGGGGGCAACATATTCAGGCCTTCTTGACCTTGTCGGCGCGGCCTTCCAGGAAGGCGCGCACACGGTCCTTGGCTTCTGGCGCGCTCTGGGCAATCGCGGCCATCATGGCTTCGGTCATGAAGCCCTGATCAGCGGGCTGATCGGCAATGCGGGGCAACACATGGGTCAATGCGTAGTTGGTCAGAGGTGCGTTGGTCGCAATGCGCACGGCCAGCTCAATCGCCTTGTCAAAGGCCGAGCCCTTGGGCACCAGGTACTGGGCCAGACCGATGCGCTCGCCGTCTGCCGCGTTGTAGACGCGCCCGGTCAGCATCATGTCCGTCATACGTGCGACGCCAATCAGGCGTGGGATTCGAACCGAACCACCACCTCCAACAAAAATGCCGCGTGACCCCTCGGGCAGTGCAAAGAAAGTGGTGTCGTCCGCCACACGGATGTGGCAGGCGCTGGCCAGCTCCAGGCCACCGCCAACCACCGCACCGTGCAGTGCGGCAATGACCGGTACCGGGCCGTATTGCACGCACTCCAGCGCGGCGTGCCACATGCGCGAGTGGTGCAGGCCCTGTCCCGCGTCACGCTCTTTGAGCTCGCTCAGGTCCAGCCCAGCGCAAAAGTGTTCTCCCTCGCCATCAATGACCGCAGCGCGAACGCTGGTGGGCATTTTTTCAAACAAGTCGCGCAGCGCCAGAACGAGGGCGTCGTTGATGGCATTGCGTTTGCTGCCGCGCGTGAGGCGAATGACGGCAACTTCCTGTTGCTCGCCGCGAAGTTCGAAGTGGAGGTCTTTGTTGCGCATGGTTTCTTTCAATTCTTGGCTGAATTATGGTTATGTAACGTAACTAATTCAAGACCGTTTCGGGCTCTTTTTATCGGTGTTTACCCTAGGGTTAAAAAGGCGCCTGACATCCCTCTTTCCACGGAAAGAGGCCGATCTAAAAGGGGGCAACGCTTGAAGCAGCGTGGCCAAAGATAGGCTGAAGGTCTTGGCCGTGGACGCGCACATTGGCTCCAAACCAGACGGCCAGGACAGGCCCCTACCAGGGCGTCTTGGCGAACCGTTCCACCAAAAAATCCAGCAAGGCACGCACGGCGGGCGACAAATGCTTGCGTGACGGATACAGCGCGTAGATCGCCATGTCGGGCACTTTCCACTCGGGCAACACGACCTGCAAACTGCCATCCAGAAAATGCGGGTTAGCCACAATACTGTTCAGATACGAAGCGCTGGGGTAGGTTGATGCTTCTGATGCAGTGATTCGCCACGATGGCGGACACCGAAGTTGCTCATCTTTCGCTTCACCCCTCGCGGATTGAGATGGCCGCGACTGCTGACACAACGCCCCGAGCAATCTCGGCGAGCAGCGCGTCGCGCCATGCACACAGACGCTCAGGGGGGGAACAGCCGCAGCTTGCGGCATCTTGCGTTTGATCACACGTAGTGCGTGTGTAAAGCTCAATCGATCTGGATCGACCGCGCGGCCCGGCTGCTTGGACCATCAGTTGGCGAATGGCAAAGTGCGCCAACAACAGCCCCCACAGTTCCTGTTGGACTAGTTCGGGCGGTTTGCTGCGCAGCACCGGGCTATTGGCTCGCAAAGGCGTCTTGAATTCATCGAACACACCTCAATCTCCCAGCGC
Organism: Candidatus Aalborgicola danicus; assembly: GCA_016703945.1. Taxonomy (GTDB): domain Bacteria; phylum Pseudomonadota; class Gammaproteobacteria; order Burkholderiales; family Burkholderiaceae_C; genus Allorhodoferax; species Allorhodoferax danicus. The sequence goes on along the minus strand of JADJBC010000044.1, from coordinate 231,170 downwards.
TCGTGGTACAGCCCAGCCAACTCCAGGGCGGGTGCCGCCTGCGCATCGAGAATGTTCGTCACCAACCGGTAGCTGTCTGAAGTGGGTGTGGCGGAGTTTTTAAGCGTGTAGTCAATTACCCGCACCACCACAGGAGCGCTGCGGGCCTTATCTGCGCTATCAAAAACGCAGCTCAAGTACGACCCATCGGGAAGCATCTGATGTACCTCCAGCTTGAGATTGGCCTTGACCCGCCAAGCCAGGCTGGCACCACTGGTGCACGCGGTTTGCCAAAGCTTAAAGCCATAGAAGTTGCGGTCAGCAAGCACCAGCATGTCCTTGCTCAGCTTGGCTGGCAGTAACTCGGCGGCCATGGATTGCTCGCTGCGGCGATAGGGTGCGATGCAGGCACCCACCACTGCGTGCGTGCCGCACTCGACCAGACCTAGCAGGCGTGCCTGTGGAAAGGCGCTCTGGCCACGCGAGACCCCCGCATAGCCGAAGAATGCAGCATTGGCGGCCTCATCGGCGACGTCCATGCAACTGCCATCCAGCGCCATCACGCGAAGTCCTCGGTACCACGCTCCCGGTGCCCCGGGGGCAGCCAAAGGCTTGAGCACCCGATCAGCCAGTTGGTGCATCACCTCGCAGCCCAGGCGAGTGCGCGCCTGAGAGATTGCCGACTTGCTGGCTTGCACAGCCCCGCTCTGGCGGGAATCCAGCCATTGCAAGCCTTCGCAAACAACACGTAGCACCTCTTCCAACGGCGCTTCGCGCCACAAAGCCAGTGCCATCACGTAATACACAACCGCTGGCGCGGGCAAGCTGCGCTCGCGTTGACTTGCTTTGCCTGTCTTGGTCAGGACTTCTTCAATCAATGAGCGTGGACACACGCTGGCTAACACCCGCGCTGATTAGGTGTGCCACGTCAACTTTGGCTGGCAAGGTCTTGCGGGTTCTGGCCATAAATTCCATCCATCAAAGCTTTGATGGAATGAAATTATGATCGAATTAGTACTATCTGAACAGTATTGGGGTTAGCCAGGTAAGTGGGCTGCAGCGCGATGCCGCCACCCGCCAGTGCGGCGCGCAGCAAGGCCGTGGCTTCGTTGGCGCTGAAGTGGCTGGCCACGCTGACCTGGACTTGCTCTTCGCCTCGGCTCAGCCTCCACACACTTTTGCCAAAGTTGGCATAGCTCAGGCAGCGGTGGCTGCTCAAGTCGGCCGGGACCTGCGGCACACCGTGCTCGGCCAGGTATGCCGGTGAGGCCACCAGCACCGAGGTACATGGCGCCAGTACCCGCCCGATAAGCATCGGGTCCGGCTCCGCACTGATGCGAATCGCCAGATCAATGCGTGCCTCCACCAGGTTCAGCGCGCCTTCACTGGCGTTCAGATCGAGCTTGAGTTGCGGATGTAGCTTCAAAAAATCCACCACCGCTGCCGCCAACTGCGCATAGGCCAGGGACATGCTGCAGGTGATGCGCAACTGCCCGCGCAACGCGTCGCTGCGGCTGGCCGTTTCCTCCTCCACGTTCTCCATCAGCGCCAGCATCTGCTGGCTGCGGCGCAGGCAGCTCTCGCCCGCGTCGGTCAGCGTCACGCTGCGGGTGGTGCGCTGCAACAGGCGTGCGCCCAGCCACTGCTCCAGCTCAGCCACATAACGCGTCACCATGGCGCGCGACATGTCCAGCTTGTCGGCCGTGGCGCTGAAGCTGCCGCTGTGGGCCACCTCCACAAACACCTGCATGGCAGTCAGTCTATCCATGATTTGCTCGATTAAAGAAACAGTAGTGCGCGGATTATGCGGTTTATCTGCGCAAATATTGAAACTACAGTTCATCCCAGCGCTACCGAGCGTCATTTCAAACCATCCACAGGAGCTTTTCCATGATCCGCACTACCGTTATCGCCGCCTCCCTGGCCATTGCCTTCTCCGCTGAAGCCGCCCAGCCACTGACCGTCAAGGTCTACAACGCAGGTGCCGCCAGCTTCAACGTCAACTCCACGCTGGTCTATGGCGAAAAAGAAGCCATGGTGATTGACGCCGGCTTCACCCGTGCCGACGCGCTGCGCATTGCCGCCAATGTGCTCGACAGCGGCAAGCAGCTCACCACCATCTACGTGAGCCAGGCCGACCCCGACTACTACTTTGGCGTGGAGACCCTGAAAGAGGTCTTCCCCCAGGCTGATGTGGTTACCACGCCCGCCGTGCTGGAAAAGCTGAGCGCCAAGCTGGCGGGCAAGGTCGCGTTCTGGGGCCCCAAGATGGGTGCCAACGCGCCGCGCAAACCCGTGGTTCCGCGCGCCCTGGAAGGCAACACCTTGACGCTGGAAGGTCAGGCGATTGAGATCCGTGGCACGCAAGGTGCGTTGGCCCACCGCCCCTATGCCTGGATTCCATCCATCAAGGCCATCGTCGGCAACATCGGCGTGTTTGGCAACATGCACGTGTGGACTGCGGACACCCAACCCCCCGCCCTGCGCGCCGCATGGGTGGCAAAGTTGGATGAGATGGCTGCCCTCAAGCCCGAGTTGGTGATTTCGGGCCACATGAAGGCCGGCAGCGCGGTTGATGCCAGTGCCATCCGCTTCACCAAGGACTATTTGCAGACCTTCGAGAAGAACCTGGCCGCCAACAAGACCAGCGCCACGCTGATCGGTGCCATGCAGCAGTCTTACCCCCAAGTGACCGACGGCGCGATATCGCTGGACATTGGTGCCAAGGTCAATACGGGTGAAATGAAGTGGTAAGGTTGAATCGGGAAGAGGACAGCACCATGCGCACCGCCGTTACGTATTTGTTCGACCCCCTGTGCGGCTGGTGCTATGGTGCTTCGCCGGTGGTCCAGCAACTAGGGCAGCAAGCCTCCATCCAACTGGAGCTGGCTCCCTCGGGCTTGTTTGCCGGCGGCGGGCGCACCATGGACGCCGCGTTTGAGGACTTCGCCTGGTCCAACGACCAGCGCATTGCCAAGCTCACCGGTCAGCGTTTCACTGAGGACTATCGCCGCCAGGTGCTGGGTCACCTCGGCAGCCGCTTTGACTCGGCTACCGCGACGCTGGCACTCACCGCCGTGTCCTTGTCCGAGCCGCAGCGCGAGCTGGAGGCGCTCAGGGCATTGCAGGAAGCGCGCTATGTGCAAGGTCTGGACACCAGTGATATGTCGGTGGTGGAAAAGCTGCTGCGCGACCTGGGCCTGGCTGCTGCCGCTGATCGTCTGGACGCAAGCGATGCCGAGCTGCTGGCCGCCAACGCCGCGCGCATCCAGAAGGCGCGGGGATTGATGCAGACTTTTGGCGCGCAGGGTGTGCCTGCCCTGGTGGTCAGCGATGACAAGGGCAGTCGGCTGTTGAGTGGCAATGCGCTCTACGGCAACTTTGATAACCTGCTCCGTCAGATTGTTGTTGCAACCTGAACGTTGCTGCGGAACGTGTCGAACACGAACAGAAGGAGCTTGCCATGACCATTCTTCGTCAAGTCCTAGTGCACCTGCATGCGGGCCGCTGGACAGAGGCGCACAACCTCGTGCAAAGCGACGCTTCGCCGCTAGGCGCCTGGCTGCACGGCAGCCTGCACATCCAGGAGGGTGATTTGGAAGATGCCGAGTACTGGTACGGCAAGGCCAACCGGCACTTCCGCAGCCGTGGCAGCCTGGACGAGGAGCTGGAGCGTTTCGAAGCGGCGTTGCTGCTGGGCGATGACCCGACATAGCTGGCAATGCCGGCCTATGCCTTATGAAAGAGAAAAATTGATATGCGCAAAAACTACGACATCGTCAAAGGCCATTGCGCCGCGTCCGGGCGCGGAGACATCGCTGCCATGTTCGCTGATGTTTCAGAGACAGTCGAGTGGACTGAAATGGCGGGCTTCCCCTGTGCCGGAACGTGGATCGGTCCGCAAACGGTGATTGACAATGTTTTCAAGATTCTGGGCTCCGCCTGGGAAAACTACCGCTTCGCCTTGGAGCACCTGGTGGACGGTGGCGATGTCATTGTTGGCATCGGCACTTACTCGGGTACCTAGTCGGCCCTGCAAAATTCACAAACAAAGTCCCAACCCGAAATAATTGACAGGAATCAAGTTTTTTGACCGATTTTGCTCCTTGCTCAGTTTGATAGACCGATTGGCTGTGCTACTGCGCTATGTGAGCGACAAGATCGCACCCACACTGGGTACCTTCGGGCCCCCAGATGTGTTGCCGGCTACGGCGTAACTGCCCGATTTAGGATAATTCCGCATCCATCCACACAACCGCACCGGCAGCACTGAGCGGCAACCCATGTCAGAAAAAGAGATTTTCTACGAAATGCTCTGGGACTGCACCCAGTGCGAAACCAGGGGTTTGCTGGGCGACTCGCACCGGCATTGCCCGACCTGCGGTGCGGCGCAAGACCCGACCAAACGCTACTTCCCCAAACCCGGCGAAGAAGTCGAGACCAATGACCACCAGTTTGTCGGTGCGGACTGGAGTTGTGCCTATTGCAACACCCCCAACTCCAACGCTGCGGCGCACTGCACCAATTGCGGGGCCGGCAAAGATGGCACCCAACCGGTCGCAATCGTGGTCGACAGGCTGGCAGTGCCGGTGGCCGCTCCCGCCGCAGCGCCAGCGGCGTCCAGATCGGGCTGGATGCGCTGGGTCATGGGGTTGGTGGTCTTGGCCGTGGTGGCGATGATCGCCATGTTTTCCATCACCAAAGAGACCACGGCCACCGTGTCCCAACGCACCTGGCTGCGGGAAATCCAGATCGAGAAACTGGTGCCCGTATCCGAGTCGGCCTGGTGCGATGGTGTTCCGGCGGATGCCTACTCCGTCACACGAACACGGGAACAGCGTTCCAGCAAAAAGATTCCGGATGGGCAGGAGTGCCACGAAGAGCGGGTGGACAAAGGCGATGGCACCTTCGTGAAACGGCGCGAGTGCACTCCGCGTTACCGGGAGGAACCGATTTACGACAACCGCTGCCACTTCCAGGTCAACCGCTGGCGGACCGCGCGTTCGGTCAAAGCGGGGGCAGAAACCTCTTCAACCCTGATGCCAGTCTGGCCGAGCGTGGGCAACCTCTACAGCGGTGGCGGCGGCTCCAACCTCAGCGCGAACAGCCTGGGCGGTACCCGAAGCTTGGTGGGGGCCGAGCGTGAGGGTCCACGGCGCGAAAACTACACCCTCTCGCTGGCTTCGGGCGGCAAAACCTGGACCTGTAGCGTCAGCGAAAACGTGTGGCGCAAATACGAGGATGGAAGCACCACCCCGATCAAGGTCCGATTCACGGGTGGCGCGGATTGCGACAGCCTGAAGTAATGGCCCCCACGCTCCGCCGCTGCGCGGGTCGCTGCCCCCCGAGGGGGCTAAATTCGCTTGGGGCGGCCCGGCGCGAATTTGTCGCCCGCGCGGTCGTCGGTGATCACGAACCCAGGTAACGCGCCTCCAGATGGCGGCGGAAGTGGGCCGCATTGAGCGGCTCGCCGGTGGCGCGGGTCACCAATGCGTCGGTGGACCAGCGGCTGGCCTGGCTCCAGATGTTGGCGTCCAGCCAGTCCATCACCGGTGACAAGTCGCCATTTGCGATGCGGGCGTCCATATCGGGGTGTGTCTTGCGGATGGTGGCGAAGTACTGCGCGGCGTACATCGCGCCCAGCGTGTAGCTGGGGAAGTAGCCAAACATGCCCATGGGCCAGTGGATGTCCTGCATGCAACCATTCTCATAGTTGCCGGCCACGTCCACGCCCAGGTAGTCGTGCATCTTGGTCGCCCACAGCGCGGGGATGTCCTCGGCCTCAATCTCACCCGCAATCAGCGCGCGCTCGATCTCAAAGCGCAGGATCACATGGGCCGGATAGGTCAACTCGTCGGCATCCACACGGATAAAGCCGCGGTGAACGCGGGTGATCATGCGGGCCAGATTGGCCGCGTCGAACGCAGGCTGATCGCCCAGATGTTTTTTGACCAGCGGCGCGATCAGTTGCAGAAAGGCCGGATTGCGGGCCAGTTGCATCTCGAACGACAGGCTCTGACTCTCGTGTATGCCCATGGAGCGGGCGCGCCCCACCGGCAGGTGCAGCGTGTCGCGCGGCAGGCGCTGTTCGTAGCGGGCGTGGCCGGTCTCGTGGATGATGCCCATCAGGCTGGGTGCAAACGTGGCCGCGTTGTAGCGGGTGGTGATGCGCACGTCTTGCGGCACGCCACCGCAAAACGGGTGGGTGGAAATATCGAGCCGACCACCTTCAAAGTCGAAGCCCAGCAGGCCCATCACTTCCACACCCAGGGCGCGCTGTTTGTCAACGGGGAACGGTCCATTGGCTTGCAGAACGGTCTCGCTGTGTTGCTTGGCGATGACTTGGGTGATGAGGTCCGGCAGCCAGGTCTTGACGTCGCCAAACAGCTTGGTGATGGCGCCCTCCGACATGCCGGGTTCAAACTTGTCCATCAGGGCTTCATAGGGCGCGGTGCCGGTGGCGTCCGCCAGAAATTTGGCCTCCTGGCGTGCCAGCTTCACCACCTCGCGGAAGTTGCCCAGAAAGCCTTGCCAGTCGTTGGCCTTGCGCTGCGTGCGCCAGGCGTGCTCGCAGCGGGCACCGGCCAAGCTTTGGGCCTCGACCAGGTCTTGCGGCAGGCGGTTGACCAAGGCCCACTCGCGTTGCATCTCGACCAGGCTGGCTTTGTCGGCGTCGGGCAAATCGGCTGCTGCCGCCTCGGCAAACAGGGCCTTCAGCGATGGGTCGGTCAGCGTCTGGTGCATCAGCACCTGTAGTTCGGCCATGGCGGCGGCGCGCGCTTCGTTGCCCTTGGCGGGCATCATGGCGGCTTGGTCCCAACTGGCGATGGATGCCAGGTGGCCAAAATTGTGCAGCCGTTTGAAGGTGGCGTTCAGAGGGACCAGCGTAGGTGAAGTCATAAGTTATTTCAGGTGGTGTAGGGGGATAAAGACGCCAAAACCGCAGACTCAGGATGCGGCAGGGCTGGCGATGGGACGCGTCGGTACCGTGCGGTTGCAGATGTTGCTGTGCAGGGCACTGCGCACCGCCCAGCCGCCAATGGCGTGGCGGCTCGCCTCCACCAGCTTGCGCCAGGTGGCGGTGTCGGTGCGCATGATCTCGATGGCGGGCTGCTCGGCGGCCGGGATGTCAGCCAGCACACGGGCGCGGGTGATGGGAACGTAGTGCTCGGGTTTGTCATAGAAACCCATGGCGCCGGGGCCGCGCGGCAGTGACGACAGCACGTCCATGCCCTTGACCACGCGCCCCACCACGGTAATGTTCAGGTCCAGCGCCCGCGGCGCCTGGCCATTGATGGCGTACAGGCTGGTGCCGTTGCTGCTGTCGGGTTTGCCGCTGCGCGCCGCGCCCACCATGCCGTAGCAGTGGGCCAGCCAGGCCTGGTTCTTGGCCGGGTTGGCCGCTACCGGCATGCCATCCACAAAACCACTGACCGGCGCCCAGCCATCGGGGTCGGTGAACCGGGTCAGCGGCAAGCCCTTGAACGGAATCGAAAACTCGGCCGGTAAGTTGGCCAGCGCCGTGCCCAGGGGCTTGACCTTGTCCTTGTCCTTCTCTTTTTCTTCATCCGCCGGATCGGCCCACTGCGTCACATAGTTGTCCTGCACCCGCACGATGGCAGAGCCGGTGTAGTAGCCCTCGCGCGCCAGCGTGCGGATGTTGGCCGCGTGTTGGGGGGCAAAGCGTGGCGCCAGTTCCAGGATGACCTGCTGGCCGTTGATCTCCATGACCAGGGTGTTCTCGGGGTCCAGGCGGCGCCAGTCGCTGGGGACGGATTGTTTGATGATGTCGGCCTGGCTGACCAGCGGTGGCTTTTGTGCGAGTGCAACGGGGCTCAGCACCAGCGCTGCCAGTGTTGTTATTGCGAGGGGGGAGATTACTGTTCTTCTCATAGTGACTATTCCTTCAAAGAGGCTTTGCCCATTTGCCACAGCAAGAAGGCATAAATATCGGCCGACATGGCGTTGCGTTGGGTGGCAGTGCTGCCCATGCCATGGCCAGCCTGCATATCCAGCCGCAACAAAACGGGCTTTTTGCTGCTGGAGGCAGCTTGCAAGCGCGCGGCCGCTTTGCCGCTGTGCCACACGTCTACACGCGGGTCATTCATGCCATGCACCAGCATGATGGCGGGGTAGGCCGTGCCATCCATGATCTGGTGGTAGGTGCTCATCTCCAGCAGGGCCGGAAACTCCTTGGGATTGGCGGCACTGCCGAACTCGGAAATATTGGTGATGCCGTTGGCACTGTCTTCCGCACGCACGGCGTCCATCACGCCCACATCAAAAATGGCGGCGGCAAACAACTGCGGTGCACTGGTCACGCTGCGCCCGACAAATATGCCGCCGGCACTGGTGCCCATGACCGCCAGTGTCTGGGGCGATGCAAAACCCTGGGCAATCAGGTACTGGGCGCAGGCGATGCCGTCTTTCCAGGTGTTGGCCTTGGTGGCCTTTTGCCCGGCGCGGTACCAGGCGTCACCATGCACACCACTGCCACGCACATTGGCCAACGCGAGCACGCCGCCCTGCTCAATCCAGGCCATGCGCGCAGGGGCAAAGCCGGCAGTCATCGAGAACCCATAGGAACCATAGGCGTTGAGCAAGGTGGGGTTGCGGCCATCACGCTTGAGGCCTTTCTTGAACAACAGGGTCATGGGAACCAAGGCACCATCGTGGCTGGGCACTTCCACATTCAGCACCTCCATATCGGGCAGCCCCGGCAGGACCGGGTTGACGCGCAGCCCCGAATCCACGGAGTCCTTGCCGTTGTACACATAGGTCAATGGCATTTGGGTCCAACCACTGAGTGTGTACATCACATCCGTGTAGGCACGGGCGGCATCATTCACCACAGAGGCCGCCCCATTAAACGGCAGGGGAATGGCTTCGCCCTGGGGCTTGGCTGGTGTGTAGCGGCGCAACACAATCTCCGTGCCCTGGCGTATGGAGACCACGAGCGCATTGCGACTCAGGGAAAAGCTTTGTAAAACCCCGTCCACGGGTGACGGGACCACCTCCACAGCCCGCTGGAGTTGGGGACTGCGCAGATCGAGTTTCAGGATGTGTTTGCGTGGCGCATTGGCATGCGTCATGAAATACAGGTCGTTGCCATGCAACTCAATTTCGGTGATCTTGTCCTCGTAACCCGAAATCCTGGTCCAGCGAATATTGGATTTGCCCAGATCGGCGAACGGAGCCACGAACAACAGTCCTTCCGGCAGGGTGGTATCCGTCGTGCGGGCGATCATCCACGGACTGTCGGGTGTGAACGTGATCGAGGCCACATCCAGCCGTGCCAAGCCAAGCTGGGGTGTCACGGTGGGGCCGAATACCGCCTGGGCTTTCTGGGGTTCGTTGCCCACGGTGTGCCACATCACCCTGCTGTCCATGTATTTTTCGGTGTCGGATTCGCCCGGTGTGGGAGCCTTGAGCTGGTTGAAGGTCAACGAGCGGCTGTCGGGCGTCCAGTTCACCTGCGACTGTTGCACACGGGGAAAGGTTTGCCCAAGATCGGTAGCGCTGGCCACGTCCAGAATGTGCAAAGATGCATTTTCCGAGCCCCCGGCCGACAGACCGTAAGCCACGTATTTACCGTCCCATGAGGGCCGAAAGTAATTGATAGCATGGGGCACGCCAGTACGTTTGGCATCCAATTCGGGGTCCACCAGAATGCGCTCGGCGCCTTGCAGACCGATGCGCATCGCCAGCTTGAACTGGCGTTCGCCCTTGGGGCGTTTCAGGTACAAAATCTTGTCGCCCGGCATGCGAGAGATGCTCCCGATGGCATCGCCACTGGCCGAAGTCAAATCGGTGATGCGGCGCTCCAGGCCATCACGCATGGCGATCTGGTCCAGCGTGGCGCGGGTGTAGTCGCCCTGGGCCTGATACCAGGCCTGCACCTCGGGCGTGCGGACCTGCTCCAGATAGCGGTAGGGGTCCTTGACCACCACTCCATGCATGGTTTCGCTGACTTCTCTGACAGGTGCGACCGATGGGGTCGGCACGTTGGCTGCGGAGCACACGCTGGCTGCGGATAGCAGCCATGCGCCCAGCGCAGTGACAGGGGCATTGGATCTGAACCTGAACATAAGCACCTTTTAAATTGGCAAGGCCGCCAGCATAACGGGCCACAAAGGTGTTGGCGCCCAACCCCGGGGAAACCCCGAGGTTGGGCTTTCCCGCTGGAAATACGTGGATTTGCTATATAAACAATAGCTGCTTACGCAATAAACACGGGGGCTAAAGGCCTATTTAGCTTAGATAACTGGTCCGGGGAGCAGATTGACGGTTCGCGACCGTCAATGCCGTCACTGGCACTTTAGCTCAGATCAAACCGCACGCCCTGCGCCAGCGGCAGTTCCCGCGAATAGTTAACCGTATTGGTCGCCCGACGCATATAGGCCTTCCAGGCATCGGACCCGGATTCGCGCCCACCACCGGTCTGCTTCTCCCCACCAAATGCTCCACCAATCTCCGCGCCCGAGGTTCCGATGTTGACGTTGGCAATGCCGCAGTCCGAACCCGCCGCCGACATGAACTGCTCGGCCTCGCGCACATCGGTGGTGAAGATGGAGGACGACAAACCCTGCGGCACGTCGTTGTTCAGGGCAATGGCTTCCGACAGATCGTTGTACTGCATCACATACAGGATGGGCACAAAGGTCTCGTGGCGCACCACCTCGGTTTGGGCAGGCATTTGCACCAGTGCCGGGCGCACGTAAAAGGCGTCGGGATAGCGGTCCTGCAATACGCGTTCACCACCAGCCACCACACCGCCTTGCGCCTTGGCTTGCTCTAATGCGGACTGCATGGCGTCAAACGCCGCGCTGTCGATCAGCGGGCCGACCAGCGTGCCTTCTTCCAAAGGCGAGCCGATGGTGAAGCTGGCAAAGGCGCGGGTCAGGCGGGACACCAGATCGGCGTGGATGGAGCTGTGGACGATCAGGCGGCGCGCGGTGGTGCAGCGCTGCCCGGCCGTGCCAGCAGCGGCAAAGGCCACGGCGCGCACCGCCATGTCCAGATCGGCCGAGGGCGCCACGATGATGGCGTTGTTGCCACCCAGCTCCAGCAGGCTGCGGCCAAAGCGTGCCGCCACGCGCGGGCCAACGGCTTGGCCCATGCGGGTGCTGCCGGTTGCCGACAGCAGTGCCACTTGTGGGTGGTCCACCAGGGCTTGGCCCACGTCGGCGCGGCCCATCACCAGTTGCGACAAATTGGCAGTGCGCTCAGCACCAAAGCGTTGGCAGGCGCGGTCAAACACCGCCTGCACGGCCAAGGCACACAGCGGAGTCTTCTCAGACGGCTTCCACACCACCGTGTCACCACAGACTAGGGCCAAGGCCGCGTTCCAGGCCCACACCGCAACGGGAAAGTTGAACGCGGTAATAACACCGACCACACCCAGCGGATGCCAAGTTTCCATCATTCGGTGGCCGGGGCGCTCGGATGCAATCGTCAGGCCGTACAACTGGCGCGACAGGCCGACCGCGAAGTCACAGATGTCGATCATTTCTTGCACTTCACCCAGGCCTTCGGACAAAACCTTGCCCGCCTCCAGCGACACCAGCGTGCCCAGGGCCTGCTTGTGCTCGCGCAATTCTTCACCGAGCAAACGCACCAGTTCGCCGCGCTGGGGTGCGGGCAACACGCGCCAGCTTTGGTGCGCCGCATGGGCGCGTGCAATCACTGCAGCCACTTCGCTCAAGGGCGTTTCGTGCACTTGGCCCAGGGCGGTCCCATCGATGGGCGAACGTGACGGCAAAGCCCCGCCCTGGTAAGCCGAAGCCGGCACACCCAGGGTGGAGAGAAGAACGTGAACGGTGTCGGTATGAACTGGCATGGAAGCTCCGCAAACAACTGGAAAGACTGACACAAGAAGAATGGCAATTTAGCCGATGGACTCGACTTGGCGCGACTGCTGGTAGGCACTGCCAAAGCGGTTGGCCAGGAAAGCGGGCAACTCTACCTGTTCCTGGCGGATGAAGCCAGACTGGGGCAACTTGCCTTCGCGGAACAAATCCACCGCCGCGCAGATACCGGCTGCGGTGGTGATCTGGATGGCGCTCAAGGGCGCTTGTTCATTGCGGTCCGCAAAAATCTTGCGGGCAAACACTTCTTGCACAAACTGGCCATCGCGCTCGCCACTGACGGTGACAAAAACCAGCACCACGTCTTGCATCGTCAGCGGGATGGAGCGGCGCAGTATGTCTTTCAACGTCTCTTGGTCCGACTTCATACCCAACTCTTGCAGCAGCATTTTCATAATGTCGCAATGACCGGGGTAACGCACGGTTTTGTAGTCCAGCGTGTCGACCTTGCCCTTGAGCGTTTCACACAAGGTGCCCAGGCCGCCCGAGGTGTTGAAGGCTTCGTATTCGGTGCCGTCCAGCGAGAAGTGTTCCATGCCTTCGAGCGGCAGCACCTCGATGATTTGGCCGTCGCGAATGGCTTCGCAGGGGTGGCAGTATTCGTTGATCAGGCCGTCCACACTCCAGGTCAAGTTGTATTTGAGGGAGTTGGTGGGGAAGGCCGGCAAGGCGCCGACGCGCATTTTGACTTCATGCAGCTTGGTGAACTTCTTGCTCAGGTGGTGGGCCACGATGCCGATAAAGCCGGGCGCCAGGCCACACTGGGGCATGAAGGCGGTCTTGGCGCCTTCGGCCAGGCGCATGATCTCGCGGGTGGCGGCCACGTCTTCGGTCAGGTCGAAATAGTGGCAACCTGCGTTGAGCGCCTGGGTGGCCGCCATGGTGGCCAGGTGGTAGGGCAAGGCATTGACCACGGCGTCATAACCCACCAACGCGGTACGCAGGGCTTCGGCATCGGACGTATCGATCAGCGCGGTTTCCAGCGGCAAATGGGAGAGCTTGCGCAGCGCCTCGGCACTGCGGTCCACCACTTTGACCTGGTAGTCACCGGTGGCCGACAACAAGGCTGCAATCGTTTGGCCAATGTGGCCCGCACCCATCAGAACAACACGCATAAAAATCTCCTGTTAGTAATTGGCTTGAATGACAGAAGTCTAGGTGCGGGTTTAGTCAGAATAACCAAACAATCTGACACAAAGTGCGTCTTGCACGACGTTTCGACATATAGTTTCGACGAAACGCAATACCAAACCGACATGCCACCCGTCACCAACACAACCCGTTCAGCCAAGCCGAACCCAACAACTTCCGCAAATGCGCCAGCCGCACCCACCGTTCCCGCAGACAGCAGCGGTCTGTTGCGCGACCAATTGGACCGCGATCTGCTGGCGCTGTTGCAAGCCAATGCCCGCTCCTCGGCCGCCGAACTGGCCCGCCAATTGGGCACCGCCCGCACCACCGTGCTGGCCCGCCTGAGCCGCTTGGAACGTGAGGGCATCATTGCAGGTTACACCGTGCGCCTGGGGCATGATGTGCGCGATTCGGGCTTACAAGCATTCATTGGCATCACAGTGCAGCCCAAGGCCGGTCGTGACGTGGTGCGACAACTCTCCCGCATGCCCGAGGTGCGCCAACTGTGCGCCGTCAGCGGGGAGTTTGACTACGTGGTTCTGTTGCGTGCCGAATCCGCACTGCGCATGAACACGCTGCTGGATGAAATGGGCAATTTTGATGGCGTGGTCAAGACAACCACATCGGTGGCATTGGAGTGGAAGATAGACCGCACGTAGCACCGCACTCCTTGCGCCATGCTGCGGAAAACCACTCGTGACTACAATAAGTGCACCAGAACGGCAGTCTGCCGCTCTGTAAACGCTAGGGGTGCTGGTTGTCGTAAGGCGATCGGCTGAGATAACACCCTGGAACTTGATCAAGGTAATACTTGCGCAGGGAAGCGTGATGGAAATGCTGCGGCCCCCTGCGTGGGCGCGCGGTGGTGTTTCTGCACTCCCCTGCCGTCGACTACAAGGACACTCGATGGCAACCCGTCTGAAATTGAAATTTTCCCCCAGTGCATCCGCTCTGGCTTTGCTGTTTGCCGCGCCTGCGTGGGCGCAAACAACACCCTCCACTTTGCCGGGCGTGACCGTCAGCAGTAAGGCTGCGCCCGTGCTGGATGTTGACCGAGCCGACGTCGGTGGTCTGGGCCAGACCCTGGCCAAGACGCCGCAAAGCGTGACCGTGCTGGGCGCCGATCTGCTGGCGGCCACTGCATCTGGCAGCCTGTCGCAGGCCATCAAGCTCGACGCTTCATTGGCCGACAGCTACAACACCACTGGCTACATTGAAAGCCTGTCAGTGCGGGGCTTTCTGCTGGACCAGAGCAACAACTACCTGCGCAACGGGCTACCGGTCTCCAACGTCGCCCCGATTGCGATGGAAAACAAGGAACGCATTGAAGTGTTGAAGGGCGTGGCCGGTCTGCAGTCGGGTGTCTCAGCACCGGGTGGCCTGGTAAATTTTGTGACCAAGACGCCCCAGCGTGATGCCTTCACCACCGCCAGCCTGGGTGCCGACGGCAATGGCGGCAGCAAGGTCCACCTGGACAGTAACACCGTCTGGGGTGACTTGGGCATCCGGGTCAACCTGGCCGCCGAAGACATACACACCGTGTTTGACCGTGCGGATGGCAAACGGGAGTTCGCCAGTGTGGCGATGGCCACGGCACTGGCGCCCAGTACCAGACTGTCTGCCGATCTGGAATACCACCACAAGAAACAACCCTCCGTGCCTGGCCTGGGCCTGCTGGATACCAACGGTGATGGCTTTGGCGAAACACTTCCCGCCAGCAACTATGCGCGCCTGAACCTCAACAACCAGAGCTGGTCTCAGCCGTTTGAAGCGACCAGCACCAATGCCCAATTGGCTATGGACCATCAGATCAATGCCTTTTGGTACACGCGGCTGGGCCTGAGCACCCAGCGCACCGTGATTCAAGACCGTTTGGCCTTTCCCGACGGTTGCAACTTCTACGTCTACCCGGGCCTGTGTGGCAACGGCGATGTGGACGTGTACGACTACCGCAGCGAGAACGAAGAACGCGCCACCTGGGCCTGGGACGCCAAGCTGACCGGCAGGCTGCCATTGCTGGGCATGCAGCATCAACTGAGCCTGGGCCTGAGCGGGCGTAACAACCGCACCGATCTGAACCCCAAGCAGGCCTACAACTACGTGGGCACAACCAACATTGACAAACCCATTGTTCTGCCCGGCGATGGTGTTGCCGGCGACCTCAACACCAATAGCCGCGAACGTGCGGTGGACGCCTATGCCTCGCTGGTCAGCGACATCAGCAGCAGCGTCAAGAGTTTTGTGGGTTTTCGCACATCACAGCTGAACCGCAGCAGTGAACGCAGCGATGGATCGCGCGCCATTGCGTTGGAGCAGACCGTCACCACCCCCTGGGCTGGGCTGTCGTGGTCGCCGCTGGCCAGCACGATGTTGTATGCATCCTGGGGCGAAGGTGCGGAACTGGAAGTGGTGCCCAACCGCCCCACCCGGTTCGTCAACGCCGGCCAGGTGCTGCCGGCACTCAAAAGCGAACAAACCGAACTGGGTATCAAGTGGCAAGCCCACACACGCTTACTGGTGTCGGCTGCGGCCTTCAACATCAGCAAACCCTATTCCGACGACCAGGCCACGGCTAGTGGCATCCCCCTTCGCGTGGCGGGTGGCAAAACAGCACGGCACCGTGGTCTGGAAGTGGCCGCTGTGGGCCAGGTCGACAGCCAGTTGTCGCTGCAAGCCAGCCTGACACTGATCGACGCCAAGTACATATCGGCAATTGACCCGGCACTGGTCGACCAATCGGTCACCAACGTACCCAAGACCAAGGCCTCGCTGTTTGCCGACTACAAGTTGGCTGCCCTGCCCGGTTTTTCGATCAGCGGTCTGCTGACCTCTGAGAGTGGAAAAACGGTGACCGCCGATGGCGCGGTCAGCCTGCCTGCGGCCTGGCAACTGGACGCGGGTGTGCGCTACCAGAACCGACTTATCGGCAAGCTCACACAGTGGAGCCTGCATGTGGAGAACCTGACTGACCGCAGCTACTGGCGCGAAGCACCCACACAATATTGGGGGGGAACCTATTTGTTCCCGTCCACACCGCGCACCGTGCGGGCCCGGGTAACGGTTGAATTCTGACCCAAGCTAAACAGGAAGTGGAACCCCTCCTCATATGCCTGATGGGCGCAGAGTGCACGGGCAAAACCACGTTGGCACAGGCGCTGTCCATCCAGTTGGGCGGTTTGTGGGTGAGCGAGTACCTGCGAACGTTTTGTGACCAGCACGGACGCACGCCGCGGCAAATTGAGCAAGCGCATATTCTCGCAATGCAATGGCACCAGGAGAATGAAGCGCTGGCCCGCGCAGAGCAGCAGCACCAGGCCTTCGTGTTCTGCGACACCGCCCCCCTGCTGACGGCCATCTACAGCGACTGTGTGTTTGGGGATCAAAGCCTGTACCCGCAGGCCCGCGCCCTGCACACCCGCTACGCGCTCACGCTGCACTTGGCACCCGACATTCCCTGGGTGGCGGATGGATTGCAGCGCGACGGCAATCGGCAAAGGGCGCATGTCCATGGCCTGATTGAACGTGAATTCGCGGCTCTGGGCGTGCCAGTCGTACCGATCAGTGGCACGCCAGCGCAGCGCATGTCAACCGCCATTCATGCTATGCGGTCGCTGGCTGATTCACCCCAGTAGACGGTTGCGCGCCCTTGGAAAAAAAGGCACCATCGTGCCTGACGGCCAAGTAGCTCGCTCCCTGCGCCTCCAGCCACGCCAAAGCGTCGTGTTCCTTGAGCATCGCAATGGTGGACAAAGCGCCGGCCGATACCGCGTTGGCACTGACAATGCTCACCGACTGCCAGTGGGTCACGGGCAAACCATTGCGGGGATCGAGAATGTGGCAATAACGGCGCCCGTCTTTCTCAAAAAAGCGCTCGTAATCTCCACTGGTCGCCAACCCCCCGCGGTGCAAGGGTAGAAGGGCAATGGATTCTGCTGCGTTTCGGGGGTGGCGAATGGCAATGGTCCAGGGATCGCCCAAGCCATCGGCTCGCGCATGTGGACCCAGGGCATGGATGTCACCCCCCAGATTGACCAAGGCGTTCTCAACACCCTGCTGGCGCAACTGGTGGGCCGCGCGATCTGCAGCATATTCTTTGCCGATGCCGCCAAAGTCGATCTCCATGCCGTCAACGCCAAAACGAATCGATGCCCCGTCCCAACTGAGCCTGGACCAACCCACGCCGTCCAGTGCGGCTCGCAATACCTCGGCGGTGGGAATCTGTTCGCTACGAAAATCCCAGGCCCGCCGCAATACGCCGGAGCTGATGTCAAAACAACCACCACTGAGTTGCCACAAACGTTGGGCAAAGTCCAACAGCCCTGCAGTTTCCTCATCCACCGCCACTGCAGTTTGTGCGGCGTCGCGGTTGATGCGCGACACAACGCTGTCCGGCTGATAACGGGAGTATTTTTGTTCGATGCGGCGAACTTCGGCTACAGCCAGGTCGGCGGCGTGTTGGGCAGCACCCTCATCACGGGTGTCGATCGTGATCGAGCAAGGCGAGGCCATCGCCACAAACTCGACCCGCAGCGTGGACCAATGCCCCATCAACCGGTGATCAGAACTTGCGCGCCACGCCAAACTGCATGGAGACTGCGCTAAAGGGTTCAAGATAGGGACTACCACCCGAACCCCACGCCAGGGAAGCACGCTGACGGTAATTTTCGAGCTTGAAATCGACCTGGGTCTGCGGATCAATGGCGTAAGCCACTTTGATGCCGGCCGTCACAGCGCCGAATGCCGCCAGCCGCTGGTCCGCAGAATGCTTGTCGGTCAGGCGGTTGGCAAAGCGGCGGGTTAACACGGGGCTTGGCACACCGTTCGCGTCCACCACGGGGTCAAAGTAAAAATCGGCTGCGCTCTGGGTGTAGGCTCGCAACCCAGGGGTGAAGGTCCATCGGTCAAACGACTTGACCAGCTCCAGCCCCAGCGTGTGAGACCTTACGCCAAAGCTGTCGGCGTAAGCCCGGTAGCTGCTGCGCACCGACACGTCCAGAGTCTCCAGATGGTGGTTCCAGCGGAACAGTGCGATGCTGGTGTTGCGAAAATCCGGGCGGTTTTCGAAGTCTTTGTAGGGGTCGTTGAAATACCCTCGGCCCAACGAACGGGTCAGGTTGAGCTGAATAATGTCGTTGGGTGTTACCACCTGGGTGACGCCAACCATCCACTCGTCGGTACGCTTGGTCTGGTCAGCCACTCCACCACCACTGAAGGTATTGTCGATCAGGTCGCGGGCCGTGCCATAGCCCAGTGACCATGTGGTGTTGTTATCGTCGCTGGAGAGGCGCGCCTCCAGGCCCAATGCACGCGAGGTGTAGTCGTGTTCGGTGGAATAGGTCAACCCCGCTGATACCGCCGCCCGAGAGAAATAACGCGTGACTTTGACATCAACCACCTTGCGATAGTCTTCCATGGACGGCGTAGCGCCGGACTCAAAAGTGTGCATACGCGGTGTCGCACCAGACACGCTATCGCCCACCCAAGCACCCTCCAAAGACCAATCACCGGCCAGGGGAACCAGGGCATAGAGCTGCGGCGAACGCACCGTGACTCGCTCCCAGCCAAGCTGACCGTCGCTGTAGTGGGCCACCTTGAGAGCGATCAGACCTTGTTCAGGCGCACTCTCAGCCTGCACAGCGCCCGATACCAGAGCCAGCCCTGGTAGCAACAGCGAAGCCGCCAGCACACTGCCTAGGGTCGATTCAATTGCAGCCACAACCACCGCCTCCTACGCCATAACCGCCGCTCGAATTTTCGCGGCTGCCGTATACATGTTGCTCAAACCGGGCGCCAAGAACATCGGTACCAAAACCCATGGCAGGGTTGGCCAAATTGCCTTTTTCCCACGGTTTTACGGGGCTCAGATTGGAGCAGCCGGTCAGGCTCAACAGCAGCATGACGGCCGCCAAGGTGGTTCTCACTCGCATACGGGATTCCTGTCTAACGCTTGGCAGCCAATGCTGCCTTGATTTGTTCTTCCACAACCTGCCGCTGTTCATCCCGAAAACCGCTGTGGATGTGCAGAACTTTGCCGTCCGGGCCAATCAACAGGGAAGTGGGCATGGCTTTGATCGCATAGGCCTGTGGGGTCTGCCCCGGTGCATCAAATAACACTTCAAACTGGACCAGACGCTGCGCCAAAAATGCGTTGGCATCCGCCTGCTTTTTGTCGACATTCACAGCAATCACTTGCAAACCCTGCGCCGCGTATTTGGCCTGCATCTCGTTCATCCACGGAAAAGACTGTTTGCACGGCCCGCACCACGACGCCCAAAAATCCAGATAAACCGTCTTACCTTTGAAGTCACTCAGTTTGACATTGCGCTGCATGTTGTTCAGTGCAAACTCTGGCGCGGGTGCTCCTACCTCAACGGCGCACGCATGGGTCACCACCAGTAACAACGATACCAAGGCAGAAGCAGTCTTCATCTCTGCAGTAAGCCTAACGGCAACCGGCCGCACGCGAAGTACTCAGAAGACTGGCGCTGGTGGCACTTCCCAGAGGAGCCGGAGCCGCAAACCCAAAGCTCGGGGCCAACACCCAGATCTGGGAGTCCGCAGTGTCGTGGCCCAATGCGTTGGTGGTGCCATCCACGCTGTACACCCGGTAGCCCAACGTTGAAATCGTGCCACTCTGAACAGCGGGCGCTTTAAACACGGTTGGCAACTGAATTTCGGCCCAATTGAAAAGACACTCTGCATCCGTCAAGCTCGGCGGTGTGATGGACTTGCCGTAACGAATGGCATTGATATAAGACGCCAGATCGGCCAGGTCGGAATCTGTCAAATCAGAAAATTCAAACATGTCGCGCTGAGTGCTGATCGCGTTGCGAATGGCGCTGGGAAAGCCCTGATCAGACCGGGAGCCTGATGCATTCCACACCTTGCTGACGTTGGTGCTGGGCGTAACACCGTGGCAATCACTGCACATATTGACACCTGACAAGCCCGGCTTGTTCCACAACACTTGCCCTCGCGCAGGGTCGGCGGCCAAGGCTCCGTGCGACATGCTACCAATGGAAATAACAACCAATAGAGAAGGCCATAACACACGCGTTGCGGAAAAATTCACAGTACGAAGTCCTTAGTAGCAACCGACATTCCTGAACCACTGGTCAAAGTATCCCATGTCCAACGGTCTCTTGCAGAAGGCAACACAAGCACCCGAGCAGGGCGCTAGTCGACAGGGTAGATGCGCGCATATTTGGAGCCACTCACCATGTCGCTCACGTTGCGCCCATAGCCAACCCAGACCTGCAGACCCGGCAACAGCGCGAGGTTGATGTGGTTGACTACGTCAATCCCATGGTCGCCAAGGGACACATCGGCGTAACTCGGCATGGAACCGCTGTCCATGACCTGCCACCCCGTGGCAGTCAAGGCATAGGTCTGTGTGATCAACGGTGAAAACGCCAGCACATACAGTTGCCCTGCGTGCCCCCGGTCAGCAGACGAAACCGAAATGTGTACTGTTAGCGATTGCGCATCCAGCGGGCCGGCAAGACTGCCTCCTATGGCGAACCCCAGGATTGAGACCGCCGGTGGCATGCGTGCAGAAGTTGCGGCAAAGCCGGGTCGAGCCATCACCGGTGCCATGTCAACCGCTTCAAACTCCGTGTGGCTCAGCGACTGCACCTGGGAGATGGTTTGCTCGGACCAGTCGCGGCTGGGCTCGCCTTGAATGTACATATCGGACCCACCATCCGCGATCAACAGACCATACCGTTTGAACGCTTCCAAAATGGCCTTGGCCTGCACGGTGTAATTGGCAGGAATCGCATAACTCGCCTTGAGCCGGAACCGCTGGCCCATGGGTGGCTTGGCCAGAGACGCATCACCGTTGCTGGTGCGGTGGGTAGCGGGCCAGACATAGGCATTGCGAATCTTGCTGCTTTGGATGGTGAAGCGAAGCGCGTGCGGGATAGCACCAGCGCTGGCTTCGTCCGCGCGCAACAAGAGTGGGAATACAGGCAAACCCGCAGCGTCCGATGAAGTCCAGTTGGCCGGGCGCATGGCGTTGGAACTGAGGTCGAACTGCGCGCTGGACAAAATGTCCCAGCCGCCGTCGCTGCGCGCATAACTGTTGTAACTCTCCCAAAGGCGACAGGTGTCGGTGTCGACAACCAAAATGTGGTGGTCGTTGTAGATTGACTTGTCGGTACTGATGCCACCTTCTACCTTGGGGTTGGCAGGAATCGGCAATAGCGCTGGCACCACGCCCACACAGGGTTGCATCGCCGCATGCCCGGCCGACGCACAGTCACTTTCTTCAGGCCACCCTGCATCCAGATGCACGGTTGGCCAGGACATGCTGCTGCCCGAGACAATGTTGTACGGAATGCCGTAGTAGTCGCTGGCCTGGGTGTCTTCACTGATACCCAAATCCAAATGCAAGCGTCGCGAGCCACTGCTGATGGTGCGAATGAAATCCGCCGACTGCGGGTGTACCGGCAAGTCGTCAATACGGGCGTTCAGCACGTGGTCGCTGGGCAGTACCTGGCATCGCCCCAGTGTTGGCGGCACAGCGTGGGCCAACATGGGAAGCAGTATTGCCCATGCGGCAAGTGCGCGCGCGCAGTAGTTTGAATGGTTCATGAAGACGGCTCCTGAAACGGGACCAACTGCGATTCAGTGAACTATGGACCGGGGCTTGATCTTAGAGTGCTTCTCACAGCGCAATCCAGATGGTTTGTTTCAAAGTGTAGGTGTCACCATTCGTTGCGACGGCCACCCATGCACAATAGGGAACAGGATTCAGAGGGGAAAAACAAAAAAGCCGGAAGCTTTTGGAAGCTTCCGGCTTTATCTGTGGTGCCCGGGGCCGGAATCGAACCGGCACGCCTTGCGGCGCGGGATTTTGAGTCCCGTGCGTCTACCAATTCCACCACCCGGGCGACGCTTAAAACTGAGACGCAAATTATGGCACATTTAAGGGCATGAAATACCCAACTATTGAAGATGCGATCGGGAACACACCTTTGGTCGCCTTGCAACGCATTGGTGCCAGCGCGAACGGTGGGCGCAACACGGTGGTTTTGGGCAAGCTGGAGGGCAACAACCCGGCGGGTTCGGTCAAGGACCGCCCTGCCCTGTCCATGATCCAGCGTGCGCAGGAGCGAGGTGACATCAAACCGGGCGACACCCTGATCGAAGCGACGTCGGGCAACACCGGCATTGCGCTGGCCATGGCGGCGGCGATCAAGGGGTATCGCATGGTGTTGATCATGCCGGAGGACTTGTCCATCGAGCGCGTGCAGACCATGAAAGCCTTTGGCGCCGAGTTGATTCTGACGCCCAAGAGCGGCGGCATGGAGTACGCCCGTGACCTGGCCGAACAAATGCAACGCGATGGCAAAGGGCGGGTGCTGGACCAGTTTGCCAATACCGACAACCCGCGTATCCACTACGAGACCACAGGGCCCGAAATCTGGGAGCAAACGGGTGGGCGCATCACCCATTTCGTGAGTGCCATGGGCACCACCGGAACCATTACCGGCGTGGCGCGCTTTTTGAAAGAGAAGAACCCCTCTGTGCGCATCGTCGGTGCCCAGCCCTCAGAAGGTTCACGCATTCCCGGCATCCGCAAGTGGCCCACTGAGTATTTGCCCAAAATTTACGACCCAGCCAATGTGGACGAACTGATCTACGTGAGCCAGTCAGATGCCGAAGAAATGTGCCGCCGCCTGGCGCGCGAAGAGGGCATTTTTGCGGGCATTTCCGCAGCAGGCGCCTGCTGGGTGGCGCAGGAGATCGCCAGTCGTGAGAAGGACGCAACGATTGTGTTTATCGTGTGTGACCGTGGAGACCGCTACCTGTCTACCGGAGTGTTCCCAGCATGACCGAAGCCTTTAAATTTTGCCCCCAGTGCGCCACCGCGCTGGCGTTCATCACCCAGGCTGAAGACGG
Source organism: Candidatus Aalborgicola danicus (assembly GCA_016703945.1). Classification (GTDB taxonomy): domain Bacteria; phylum Pseudomonadota; class Gammaproteobacteria; order Burkholderiales; family Burkholderiaceae_C; genus Allorhodoferax; species Allorhodoferax danicus. The sequence continues at coordinate 208,287 of JADJBC010000044.1, read as the reverse complement.
TGGCGACAAGATGCGCCTGCGTTGCCCGGCCTGCAACTACACACACTGGAACAACCCGGTCCCGGTATTGGCTGCGGTGATTGAATACGACGGCCAGATCCTGTTGGCCCGCAATGCCGCCTGGCCAGGCAAGATGTACGCGCTGATCACAGGCTTCATGGAGGCGGGCGAAACACCCCAGGATGGAATTGCCCGAGAAATAGCTGAGGAAACCAGCCTGACCACCGATTCCCTGGATTTGATCGGTGTTTATGACTTCCAGCGCATGAACCAGATCATCATCGCCTACCATGCGGTGTGCCATGGCGAGGTGCACCTGTCTCCCGAACTGGTTGATTACCGGCTGTATGCGCCCCAGAGTGTCAAATGCTGGCCCGCTGGAACGGGTTATGCCTTGGCCGACTGGTTAAAGTCGCGTGGATACACACCGAATTTCATTGAATTCCCCAAGCAGGATTGACACCACTATGCACGCCGACAAAGAAATCGACACCCGGGGCCTGAATTGCCCCTTGCCCATTCTGAAGGCCAAAAAGGCCTTGGCGGAAATGTCGACTGGCCAGACGCTGAAGGTTGTGGCCACCGACCCCGGCTCCACGCGCGACTTTCAGGCCTTTGCCAAACAGACCGGCAATGAATTGATTGAGCAGGAGACCGTGAACGGCGAATTCATCCACGTTCTGCGTCGGCGCTAGCCTAGCCGCCCGAGCTGTTCACGCACTTTGGCCAGCGTGTCCGCAAAGTCGGCCAGGCGTTTGCGCTCTTGCTCCAGCACTGCGGCGGGCTTTGGCCACAAAGGCCTCGTTGCCAGAGGTTGGCTTTTGCCGATTTGCTCTTCCAAACGCGCCACTTCCTTACCCAGGCGCAGCTTCTCGGCTGCAACGTCAATTTCCATGTGCAGGCAGATACGCGCCTCGCCGACAACCGCCACCGGTGCCGCCTGGGCTGCGGCCTGCCATGCGGCCTCGTCGTCGAACAGGCGCACTTCATTCAACTTCGCCAGCGCTTGCAGCACCGGTGCCGATGACTTCAGGAAATTGCCCTCGGCGGGTGTCTGCGCCAGCACAAAAAGCGGTAGCCGGGTGGCCGGTGACACATTCATTTCGCCGCGCAAATTGCGGCATGCGTCCACCAACTGCTTCAGCTTGGTCACGTGGGCAATGGCTGCTTCGTCAATGCGTTCGGGCTGGCTCACGGGGTAGGCTGCGATCGCGATGGACGGACCTTCGCGTCCCGCCACCGGCGCCACCTTCTGCCACAGCTCTTCGGTGATGAAAGGTGTGATGGGGTGGGCCAGGCGCAGCAGGGTTTCCAGTGTGCGGATCAGCGTGCGACGGGTGGCGCGTTGTTGCGCTGCGCCGCCGGTGTTGATCTGAACCTTGGCAATTTCCAGGTACCAGTCGCAGAACTCGTTCCAGGCAAAGTCATAAATCGTGTTGGCCACGTTGTCTAGCCGGTAGTCGGCAAAGCCCTGGGCCACGTTGGCCTCGGCCTTTTGCAGCATGGAAACAATCCAGCGGTCTGGGGCGCTGAACTCCAGATAACCACCGGCCTCACCACCCGCAGCGCATGTTCATCCAGGCCGCAGTCCTGGCCTTCGCAGTTCATCATCACAAAACGGGTGGCGTTCCACAGTTTGTTGCAGAAGTTGCGGTAACCCTCGCAGCGTTTGCTGTCGAAGTTGATGGACCGGCCCAGCGACGCCAACGCGGCAAACGTGAAGCGCAGCGCGTCGGCACCATACGCCGGGATGCCTTCGGGGAATTCTTTTTCGGTGTTCTTGCGGACCTGGGGCGCGGTCTCGGGTTTGCGCAGGCCTTCAGAGCGTTTGGCGAGCAGGGGGCCGAGTTCGATGCCGTCGATCAGGTCGACCGGATCCAGCACATTGCCCTCGGACTTGCTCATCTTCTTGCCTTGTGCGTCCTTGACCAGGCCGTGGATGTAGACGTGTTTGAACGGCACACGCCCCGTGAAGTGGGTCGTCATCATGATCATGCGGGCTACCCAGAAGAAGATGATGTCGTAGCCTGTTACCAGGACACTTGAAGGCAGGTAGAGGTCGAAGTCATCGAGGCTGGTCGTGCTGGCCCCGCTCAAGTCGCTGCGGCCGACACCGGTACGTTCGCCAGCCCCGTCGTTGCCCCAGCCCATGGTGGAGAAGGGGACCAAGGCGGATGAATACCAGGTGTCCAGCACGTCTTCGTCGCGGCGCAGTTTTTTACCCGGCGCCTTTGCCTGTGCCTCGGCTTCGTTGCGGGCGACGATGACCTTGCCGTCTTCGTCGTACCAGGCCGGAATCTGATGCCCCCACCACAGTTGGCGGCTGATGCACCAGTCCTGGATGTTGTTCATCCATTGGTTGTAGGTATTGATCCAGTTCTCGGGCACAAACCTGACGTCACCGCTGTGCACCGCGTCGATGGCTTTCTGAGCGATGGATTTGCCGGTGGTGTCGCCATGGCCAACCTTGTTCACCGCCACAAACCATTGGTCGGTCAGCATGGGTTCCACGACCTGGCCGGTGCGGGCACAGACGGGCACCATGTTCTTGTGGGGCACGGCTTTTTCCAGAAAGTGTTGCTCTTCCAGGTCTTTCAGCACGGCCTTGCGGCAGTCGTAGCGGTCCAGGCCCTGGTAAGCGACCGGGCCATTGGTGTTGATCTTGGCGTCCAATGTGAAGATGGTGATCAGCGGCAGGCCGTGGCGTTGCGAGCAGGCGTAATCGTTGAAGTCATGCGCGCCGGTTATCTTGACACAGCCGCTGCCGAAGGCGCGATCGACAAAATCGTCGGCAATGATGGGGATCTTGCGGTTGCACAGGGGCAGGTCCACCATCTTGCCAATCAGGTGCTGGTAGCGCTCGTCTTCGGGGTGTACACAGAGCGCGCCGTCAGCCAGCATGGTCTCGGGACGAGTAGTGGCAATGTGCATGCCAGCCATGGGGGTGCCGTCGGCGGCAGTTTGCGGACCATCGCTAAACGGGTACAAGATGTGCCACATGAAGCCGTTGCGCTCTTCGCTCTCCACTTCCAGGTCGCTGACTGCGCTTTGCAGCACCGGGTCCCAGTTGACCAGGCGTTTGCCGCGGTAGATCAGGCCCTGCTCATACAACTGCACAAAGGTCTCGGTCACGGTTTTGGACAGTTTGTCGTCCATCGTGAAGTATTCGCGGCTCCAGTCCACGGTGTCGCCCATGCGGCGCATCTGGCTGGTGATGGTGTTGCCGCTCTTCTCTTTCCACTCCCATACCTTTTCCACAAAAGCCGTGCGGCCAAGGTCGTGGCGGCTGACACCTTGGTCCTGCAACTGTCGCTCGACGACGATTTGCGTAGCGATGCCGGCGTGGTCGGTGCCCGGAATCCACACGGTGTTGGCGCCCAGCATGCGGTGGTAACGCGTCAGGCTGTCCATGATGGTCTGGTTGAACGCGTGGCCCATGTGCAGCGTGCCGGTCACATTGGGGGGTGGCAACTGGATGGCAAACGCGGGCTGGCCCGCTTTCGGCTGCTGCGTGCCGCGGTAGCCGGCCACGCCGTAACCCCGCTTTTCCCACTCGGGTCCCCAATGGGCTTCCAGCGCGGCGGGCTCGAAGGACTTGGAGAGAGACTGCAGGCCGGGTTGGATCGGTGTGGCGGGCGGAGTGGAAGCGGTATCGGTCATGGTGGGCGTCAGTTCGGTCATAACAGACGATTTTACCGGGCACAGGACTGTTGCCGGCGGGCTTGAAGGTACCATGGCGCCCAATGAATGAACTGCCAGGAGGCCAGGCTGTGCTGATTTGCGAAACCGAGCGTTTGCGGGTGAGTGAATTCACGCTCGACGATGCGGGCTTCATCCTGCGCCTGCTCAACGAACCCTCGTTTATTCGCAATATTGCCGACAAGCAGGTGCGCACGCTGGACGATGCGCGCACCTACCTGCGCAACGGCCCGCTAGCCAGCTACGAACGCAATGGCTTTGGCCTGTGGCGGGTGGCGCTCCAGAACACGGATGAAACCATTGGCATGTGTGGCCTGATCCGCCGAAAGGGTCTGCCGGACGTGGACATCGGCTACGCGTTGTCGCCCGCCGCCTGTGGCCATGGCTTTGCCGCTGAAGCGGTACGCGGTGTGCTGGACCATGGCGCGCGCCACCTGGGGCTGCGCCGCATCGTGGCGGTGGTCAATGCGGCCAATGCCGCATCCATCTGTGTGCTGGACAACGCCGGTTTCCGCTTTGAGACCACGGTGGTACTCCCGGGAGAGACCACACTCCTGCGCCAATATGGCAGGACACTCGCACCCTGTATACGCCTCACTCCAACCGATGCCGAGGCCTACCGCAGGCTGATGTTGGAGGCTTATGCCGCCCACCCCGAGGCGTTTACGTCGAGCGTGGCCGAGCGTGAGGCCTTGCCGCTGTCCTGGTGGCAGCAGCGGTTGACCACTGACCCAAGCGCGCACGAGGTCATCTTTGGCGCCTTTGCACAGGGTGTACTGGTCGGTGCGGTCGGACTGGGGCAGGAAACGCGCGAAAAAGCCCGCCACAAGGCCACGCTGTTTGGTATGTTTGTGCAGGCCGATCACCAACATGCGGGGCTGGGCCATCTGCTGGTCGAGGCAGCGCTGGAGCATGCCCACACCCGACCGGGCCTGCGCCAGGTGTTGCTCACGGTAACCGAGGGCAATACCCGGGCACACGCGCTGTATACGCGCTGTGGCTTTGAGACCTTTGGTGTCGAGCCGGACGCTGTAAAGGTGGGTGCGTCCTTTGTGTCCAAGATCCATATGTGGCGACGGCTGGACGGTGGTGTCGCACGGGCTACCGCATGATTCAGACTCGCCAGCTCTCCTACCAGTACCCGCAGGGACCGCTGTTGCGCTTCCCGGATGTGGACGTGGCACAGGGCGCCGTGCTGCTGCTCAGCGGACCTTCGGGCTGCGGTAAATCCACGTGGCTGGCCTTGGTGGCGGCCCTGGTGGCGCCCACCTTGGGTCAACTCACGGTGGCCGATCAGGCACTGGGCGCTCTCAAATCCGTAGCGGCTGATGGATGGCGGGCGAGGGCAATCGGGTTTTTACCCCAGAAGCTGCACCTGAGCGCGGCGCTCAGTGTGTACCAGAACCTGGCCATGGCGCAGTGGGCCGCTGGCCAGCCGGAGGACGCCCCCCGTATCCACGCTGCATTGCAGGCCCTGGGTGTGGATGACTTGGCGCAACGCAAGCCCGGCCAAATCTCTGGCGGGCAGGCGCAGCGCGTGGCGCTAGCTCGGGCCGTTTTGCTGCAACCTCGGGTGATCCTGGCGGATGAACCTACGGCCAGCCTGGACGACGAGGCTGCCGCCCAGGCCGTGGGCCTGCTGCTGGCCACCGCCCGACAACAAAACGCGACGCTGGTCATTGCCACCCACGACGCCCGGGTGGCAGGTCTGGTTCCACTGGGTTCTGATGGCCAAATAGGCTTCCAGCCCTTGTTTTTATTGCGTAATCAGCTATGAAACTAGGAGCAAAACTAACAAAACTCGGCCGCGCGGACGAGAGGACGCCGGCATGAAAACCCTGGCCTTTGCCTGGCATTACCTGTGGTCCCGCCCCTTGGGTGCAGCGCTCAATGTACTGCTGCTAAGCCTGGGCCTGGCGTCCATCACGTTTTTGCTGCTGGTGGGGCACCAGCTCAGCCGCGCGTTCGAGCGCGACCTGGCGGGCATTGACGTGGTGGTGGGGGCCAAGGGCAGCCCGATGCAGCTCATCCTCAGCGGCGTGTTGCACATCGACGTGCCACCCGGCAATGTGCCGCTGCAGGCCGTGCGCGCGCTGGAGCAACACCCATTGGTAGCCAGCGTCATCCCGATCAGCCTGGGCGACAGTTTTAAGAGTTTTCGCATTGTCGGCACCAGCCATGGCTACCTGCAACACTACGAGGCGGTGCTGGCCCAGGGCCGTTTGTGGGATGCGCCCATGCAGGTGGTGCTGGGCGCCACCACGGCCGCCAAGCTCGGGGCCATGTTGGGCCAAACCTTTGTCGGTAGCCACGGCCTCGGCGCAGGCGGACACGCCCACGGCAACAACCACTTCACCGTGGTTGGTATCCTGGCGGCCAACGGCAGTGTGCTGGACCGGTTGATCCTGACCGACTCGGCGTCCGTGTGGAAGGTACATGAGGACCACACTGCCGTGGATGAAGATGACCGCAAAGCCCTGGAAGCGGAACGTGAGGTCACCATGGCCCTGGTGAAGTACAAAACACCCATGGCTGCGCTGAGCTTCCCACGTTTTGTGAACACCAGCACCGAGATGCAGGCCGCAGCGCCCGCTTTGGAGATCACCCGCCTGCTGCACATGCTGGGTCTGGGCACAGATGTGTTGCGGGCTTTCGCCGGCGTGCTGCTGCTGACTGCTGCCTTGAGCGTGTTCATCGCGTTGTGGAGCGCCGTGCGCGAGCGCCGGGGCGATTTGGCGCTGCTGCGCATGCTGGGCGCACCACCGGCCAAAGTGGCGGCTTTGTTGCTGTGCGAGGCGCTATGGCTGGGCCTGCTGGCCGCCGCCCTGGGGCTGTTGTTGGGCCAGGGGTTTGCGGCTGCGCTGGGCTGGTTCTTAAAGCTGGACACTACACTGCTGGTGGGCGGCATGGTCTGGCCACCCGAGTTGGCCGTGGTACCGGCCCTGGCGCTGGGCGTTTCTCTGGGTGCTGCGCTGCTGCCCGCCCTGGGTGCCTACCGCGTCAGTGTGTTGGAACTTTTGCAAGGCCGTTAAGTCACAATAACCGCTGTGCGCCGCCGCTGGCTATGGATCGCCGTTATTCTGGGAAATCATATGAAAAAAGTGCCTCTAGCCCTCGTCGTTCTTGCGCTAAGCGCTAGCATTTGTATAGCAGCCGACGGACACGGTGACAAAGAAACCAAAGCCGACATCGCCAAACACCGGGCCATGGCCGCCGCCCATGAAGCCGCCGCCAAGTGCCTGGAGGCGGGCAAGAAAGAGGAGCTCTGTTATCAGGAACTGCTCGCCGCCTGCAAAGGCTTGGCCATTGGCAAATTCTGCGGCATGAAACATGGGCACTAAGATGGCCCCGTGAAGGAACCCACCATGAAAAATACAATGACCACACGCCGAATGGCCTTGATCACATCCCTGTGCGCCGCCTGGCTGCCCCTGGGTGCGCTGGCCCAGGCCGCCCCCAGCACGGGTAGCGTCCCGGCTGGCACCGGCGCAGGCGTGCACAGCCCCAACAGCCCGATCGCCCCCCTGCCCGAACGCACCGACGTGTTGGCCTGGTCAGTTCTGACCGATGTCAAAACCCGGGTGGAAAAAAACCGCATCCTGCCCGTGTTCCCGGCAGCGGTCATGGCGCTCAACCAAAAGAGCCAGCGGGTGCAGGGCTTCATGATGCCGCTGGACCCGGGTGAAAAACAAAAGCACTTCTTGCTGAGTTCGGTGCCGCTGACCTGCTCGTTTTGCACACCCGGTGGCCCCGAGAGCATGGTCGAAGTCAAGACCAAGACCCCCATCAAGTATTCGCTGGAACCCGTGGTGGTGGAGGGCCAATTCGCCGTGCTGAACGACGACCCCTACGGCCTGTACTACCGCATCAACGACGCAACACCGGTGAAGTGAGGCTCGACCAGCTTTTTATGCCGTGCCTTGCACATCGGCGCCGTGGTCTTCATCCAACGAATTGGCGCCCGCCTGAACGTCCCTATAAATGGCCAGCTGCCTATTTGGCGCTCAATACCGTCGGCAGCAAGTCACCACAGCAATGACACCGGCCCTGCGTGCAGCTTCTCGTCAAACGGGGTGATGCGGTCGTGGTCATGCAACACCAGGCCTTGCACAAATTTATCCCCTACGGCAGCTTGCAATTGGCGCAGGCCACGCAGGTCTGGTGCGCGTACGGTGGCCGATGCCTTGACCTCGATGCCGATGACGCGGCCTTGGCGATCTTCGATAACCAGATCCACCTCGTCTTGCTCCTTGGTGCGGAAGTGCGATACGCGCAGGCGCTTGTCCGACCAGGTGATGAGCTTGAGCACCTCAGACACTACAAAGTTCTCCAGCAAGGGGCCGTAGTGCGTGCGGTCCTTTTGCAATTGGCTGGTCGTGTTGCCGCGCAGCGCGGCCAGCAGGCCGGTGTCCAGAAAATGCAGTTTGGGTGTTTTGGTGAGTCGACTGACTGCGTTGTGCGACCACGGAGGCACTTGGCGCAATAGAAACAGCCGCTCCAGGATGCCCACATATTTCTGGGCCGTGGGCGCTGTCAGGCCCAGCGCTGCGCCGTAGCTGCTGTGGTTGACCAACTGCCCGGCGTGTGCAGCCAGCACATCCAGCAGGCGCGGCATGCGGTCCAGCTGGTCGATGTTGGCAATGTCGCGCACATCGCGGTCCAGGATCAGCGCCACATAGTCTTGCAGCCAGGCCTGTCGACGACCAACGCTGGTGCGGCGCAGGGCTTCGGGGTAGCCTCCTTTGAGAACGAGGTCCATCAAGGCATCCCCCACCACCGGGCTCACTACGGCGGGCAGACCTGCACCGTCAAACAGGCGGTCCAGCAGATTGCCTGGCGTGCCCGCCAGTTCGGCCTGTGCAAAGGGCATCAGGGTGATGACTTCCAACCGCCCGGCCAAGGAGTCGGCCACCAGCGGCATCGCCATGAGGTTGGTGGAGCCGGTCAACAGGAAGCGGCCTGGTGCCTGGTCTTTGTCCACACTTTCTTTGATGGCCAACAGCAGGTCAGGCGCGCGCTGCACTTCGTCGATGACGGCTTGCTTCAAGCCACGTATGAACCCAGTGGGGTCTGAGCGCGCTGCGGCCAGCGTGGCCGGGTCGTCCAGTGTGATGTAGGGGCGGTCAGCGTTGGCATACAACTTGGCCAGGGTGGTTTTGCCCGCCTGCCGTGGCCCAACCACCAGCACCACACGTGTGTCTTGCAGGCCTGTGGTGATTTTGCTCTGCACGTAACGGGGGATTGCCGCTGCGAACGGGGGAGGTAGGTCGATGGTCATGGCGTGAAATGGTGTGCAAGGGGAGTTGCCAGCCAATTAAAACTCAAATTTCGACCAATTAAAAATATAATGCTGACTTATTGAAACAGAAGGGAGCGATTCAATCTCAAATTACTCTGATTTTGATAGCTGCTTGTGCAATATCCACGGGGGCTGTTAGCACATTTGGCACTCACACTACACAAAACGATGCAACGCCGGGAAAATAAGGCCTACCTGAATCTGGCGCGCAGATGCGGCCACAGCAGATTCAGCGCCAGCCCGCCCATCACCAGTGCGGCCGCAGCCAGCTTCCAGGCGGGCAGGCCTTCACCGAGCATCAGCGCCGAACCGCCCATGCCAAACAGCGGCACCAGCAGTGCCATCGGTGTGATCGTGGCAGCGGGATAACGCGCCAACAGCCAACCCCAGGCAGCATACCCAAACAGTGAATTGCCCCAGGCCTGCCAGGCTACGGCGGCCCAGGTGCCGACATCGGCTTGCTGCAGCCCGGCGGCAACAGCGTCCCAGCCCTCCACGGCCAGCGTCAGCGCCAGAAGCGGGCGGCACGGCAAACACGCTGGACCACACCACATAGGCCACCATGTTCACCTGGCCAGCTTTGCGTGAGACGATGTTGCCGCCCGCCCAGGACATGGCGGCCAGCAGGATCAAGCCCAGCCCCAGCACGGTGGTGCTGCCATCCGTGTGCATGACGATGGTGGCAATGCCGCCCGTGGCCAGCACCAGCGCCAGCCACTGCACGGGCTGCAGCCGTTCGCCCGATAGGCGCATGGCCAGGCCGATGGTGAAGAACACCTGCACCTGGATCACCAGCGAGGCCAGCCCCGGCGAGATATGGCCGTTCATCGCGACAAACAGCAGGCCAAACTGGCCCACGCCGATCAACAGGCCATAGGCCGCCAGATTGCGCCAGGAAACAGCCGGGCGTGGCAGGAAGAAGATGGCGGGCAACACGGCCAAGGCAAAGCGCAGTGTGGCAAACAGCAGCGGTGGCATGTGACCCAGGGCCAGCTTAATGACAACGAAATTGGTGCCCCACACGGCCACAACCGCCAGGGCCAGCAAGAAATGCCGCAAAGAAAGGGTGGTGTGCATGGCTTCATTGTCGCCTCGGCGCGGCGTCCGTTAGACTCCCGGCATGTCCGCCTCCCGCATTCACGCCACGTTGCAGCGCCGCCCCCTAGGCCGCCATGCTGCGGCCTGCGTGCTGGTGCTGGCACTGGTGTGGGCACAGAGCCTGGGCCTGTGGCACAGCGTGGTGCATGGCGATGCCTCCCACGCCGCCCGGGCTGGCGTGGCTCAGCTCGCTGCGCACGAACCAATTCAAGCGTCCAGCGTGTTGCAGCGCTTGTTTGCCGGACACCTGCTGGACACCGACTGCCAGTTTTTTGACCAGCACTGCCATGGCGACGTTCTGTCCGGCACCACGGCCGCTGCCGCCGTGCTGGCCTTGCCAGCCCCGATGCTGGTGGCCAGCCACGCACTGGCCGTGGCGCGTTGGCATGCCTTATTCCAGGCGCGCGGCCCCCCTTCTATCCGCTGAATCCCCTGTTTGATGTGGTCTCCCGCTGCCGGTCTGGCATGCGGGAGCGTTTGCATTTTTCGATTCAACGGACTTTTCATGAACTCTTTTATTGAACGACGTGCTGCGCGCGCGTCCCTTTTCTTTGCTAAACACCCGCTGGCCTTGGCCACTCTTGCCATGGTGGCGCTGTCGGCTTCGGGTCTGACCAGCGTCAAAGCCCAAACAGCCCCGCGCAGCGACGGCGCACTGCCTTCCGTCACGGTCACCGGCAACCCATTAGGCGCTACTGATTTGATAGCGCCTGCCGAAAGCTACACGGGGGCTACCCTGTTATTTCGCTCAAAAAGCACGCTGGGCGAAACGCTGGACGGCACACCCGGTGTGAGCAGCAGCTACTTTGGCCCCAATTCCAGCCGCCCCATCATCCGCGGGCTGGACGGCGACCGTGTGCGCATCCTGCAAAACAGCGGCTCCAGTGTGGACGCATCGGGCCTGAGCAATGACCACGCCGTGCCCTCGGACCCCATCTCCATGGAGCGCATCGAAGTGCTGCGTGGCCCCGGCGCACTGATGTACGGCGGCAGCGCCGTGGGCGGCGTGGTGAATGTGATGGACAACCGCATCCCGCTGGAACGGGTGTTTGATGCGAGTGGTGGCCTCTCGGGCAAGCTCAATCTGGAGGCCGCCAGCGGCAATGGTGAACGTTCCGCCGCCGCGCTGCTGGAAACCGGCACGGATCGCATGGCCCTGCATGTGGACGCCTTTAACCGCCGCTCCGACGATGTCAGCGTGCCCGTTCGCCTGGCGTGCACCAAACCGGGCTCACCCGCCGTAGCCAGAGCCATTTGCAACTCCAGCGCCCAGAACCAGGGTGCCGCCGTGGGCGGGACGCTGTTTTTTGACCACGCACGGCTGGGCGCATCGTTCAGCAGTTTTCGCTCCGACTACGGCACCGTGGCGGAAGACGCGGTGACCATTGGCATGCGGTCCGACCGCGCCGCGCTGGAGTGGGACATCGACCAACTCCCCGGCTGGTTCCGCAGCGTCAAGCTACGCGCCAGCCAGACCGACTACCAGCACACGGAATTTGAGGATGGAGAGCCCGGCACCGTATTCAAAAACACCGGCCATGACATACGCCTGGTGGCCCACCACGCCAAGCTGGGGCCATGGGAGGGGGTGCTGGGTTTACAGAGCGAAGATGGGCGGTTTTCAGCCGATGGCGCCGAGGCCTTTGCCCCCTACAGCCACAGCACGCAAACCGCGCTGTTTGCTTTTGAAGAGCTGCCGCTGGCCTGGGGCCGCATCAGCCTGGGCGCGCGCATGGAAGCGGTCGAGGTGACGTCCAGTGGCAACCCGCAGGTGGCCCGCTTCGTGTCCGCCAGCCGCAGCTTCAAGCCGCACAGTGTGGCGCTGGGGGTGCTGTGGAATGCGCGCGCCGACTGGCAACTCACCTCCAACTTGGCCTACACCGAGCGCGCTCCCAAAGACTACGAGTTGTTCGCCAACGGCCCGCATCTGGCCACCAACGCCTACGAGGTTGGCAACAGCCAGTTTGGTGTGGAGCAGTCCACCAACCTGGACCTGGGCCTGAAGTGGAAACGCGGTGCCAACAGCTTTCAGCTCAGCGCCTTTGCCAACCAGTTCAACAACTACGCCTCGCAACACGCCACCGGCCTGCTGCGAGACACCGAGGGCAACGGCGCGGATGGCCTGGGTGTCACCGACGATGGCAACGGCCTGTCGGTCGAGTCGGGCAGCAGCGCAGGCGTGTTGCCGGAATACGTCTACACCCAGGTCGGCGCTCGTTTCACCGGACTAGAGGCCAGCGGCAAGCTGCGTCTGTTGGACGCTGGTCAGACGCTGGACCTGGAGTTGCGTGGTGATTGGGTACGTGCCGTGCAAACGGCCAGTGGTGAGGCACTACCGCGCATTGCCCCGTTACGGGTGGGCGCATCGCTGGTATGGGCCCAGGGCCCGTGGGGTGCGCGCCTGGACGCCAACCACGTGGCCGCATCCACCGACGGCCTCGTTGGGCAAATGCCCGGCGCGGCCTATACGTTGGTCAACGCGTCGGTCAACTACCGCCAGCAAATGGGCGCAACGACGGCGCTGTGGTTTGCGCGGCTGGACAACGCGGGTGACGTGCTGGCCTATTCCGCCACGTCCATCCTGACCCAGACTGCGCCCGGCAAAGCGCCGCTGCCCGGGCGCAGTGTGAAACTGGGCCTGCAGCTCGTGTTCTAAGCGTTTTTGCCATCCGGCCCTTATGAAACCGCCTTGCGCTCCACCCCGACGGGCTGCGGTCGCTGACCGGAGGTGCCTTCTTGGGTTGCGAAAAATCAGCCGCGTTGCATGGACGCCCGCAGCGCTTCGGTCAACGTGCCCAGGCTCTCGGCCAAGTGGGCCTGGGTCTCAATGGAGCGCCCGCCTTTGGCCACCGCGCCGCGCAAGCTGCTCTGCAAACGGGTAGCATGCAGGCGGGCCAGGCTGAGCGCGTCGGCCGGCAAGCTGATCGAGCCCTTGGTCAGCAGCACCTGAAGGCGCTTGAGGTGTTCACGCTGCAGGCTGCGGCGCAATACGTCCACTTCAGCGCCGCTCTGCAGTTCGCTCCAGATGCTGGCCTGCAACGTGGCGTACACCTCGCTGAGTGAGACCATGGTTTTGCGCTGGGCAGGAGCGAGGTAATTGGGCATATCCAGCAGGCGCTGGGCGGTGTTGGCCGCCAGCAGCCGGTCCATCGCAGCAGCCTGCGCCCGCAGCACAGCCGCGCGCACATTGACCGGCCCTTCGCGCTCCCACTCGTTGTAGTCCACTGTCACGCCGGACAGAAACGCCGGCCGAAAGCGGAACGAGTCGGCACTGAACAAACCGGTAGCCAGAAACTTCAAGGCCTCGCGCTGTTTGGCGGGTTCCACCGGCTTAAAGCTGGCGCGCGTCGTAGAGCCGGGTAGATCGCGCACGGCATGCATGCCGCCCACATACTTGCCCACCAACTCGGCCGCCCGCTGCAGCTGGCTAAAGCCCGACAACAGCACGCGGCGCTGGCGCAACGGGTCATCGCCGGGTTGCGGCTTGCGGTCCTGCAACCGCTCCCACAGTTCCTGTGACAGTGTGAGCCGCTTCTTGTAGTAGGCCAGCGGGTCGTCGCCCAGGTCAAAACGGTTGGCCAGCGGGTCCATGCCATCGTTCCCGCCAAATCCACCGGCGTCGGCATCGTCGCCAAAGGCCAGGGCGGGTTCGGTGCTGCGCGCCGCAATTTTGGCCAGGTCAGCCGCTTCGGTGGTGGGGTCCAGGGGTCGGTAGGCGTATTCGATGGCCCAGTAATCGTAGGGACCCAGCGAGGTGCTGTTATAGCTGCCCTGGGTCTCGCCCTTGAGCGCAATGTTGTAAGCGTTGTAGTCCATCACCGAGCCGGATATGCCTTGGGCCTCGGTAAAACGCTTGTCTCGCAATTGCGCCTGGGTGACGGTGGTAGAGGCTTTGAAGTTGTGCTTCAGGCCCAGGGTGTGGCCCACCTCATGCATGATGGTGTCGGTGATCACCGCCTGCACAAAGGCCTCGGCCTCGGGGCTGTCGGGTGCAATGTCGCCCCGCGCTTCCAGCACATCCAGGGCAAAGCCCATCTCGGCGGCCGCCTCATGGGCATAGCTGCACGCATGGCCACGATGGTCATGCAAATCACTGCCCCGACCCACACTCTCCGAAATAAACCGGCGCGAGCCGCGGGCAAACACATCGCTCATGCCGATGTCGGCATCCAGAATCTCGCCGCTGCGCGGGTCGGTATGGCTGGGGCCAATGGCGAAACCGACATCCGCACCGACAAACCAGCGGATCGACGCGTGGGCGGCGTCCATGTTGTCCCACTCTGCGTCGTCGGGCTGCTGTTTGGCCAACACGGCGTTCTTGAAGCCAATACGCTCAAACGCCTTGTTCCACTCGGTGATGCCGGCCGCCACCGCCGCGCGGTACTTGAGGGGTATATTCTTGTCCAACCAGTAGACGATGGGCTGCACGGGCTCGGACAGGGCTGCTTGCGGGTCCTTCTTTTCCAGCCGCCAGCGCTTGACGTAGTGCGTGCGGGGGTTGGCTTTGACCGTATCGCTCAGATCAGTAAAGGACTCCAGGAAGTGCCCTAGTCGCGGATCGCTCAGCCGCGGGCGCATGGCTTGCTCGGGCAGGCTGGCGAAACTGTAGACAAAGCTGGCAAAGAAGCTGCGCGGATCGGGCAAAGCCTGCGGCGGTGTCGGATTGGGCACGGGAGGCGGCGTCAGGGGCGGTGCCGGAATGCGGGGAGTAGAAAAATGCACCCGTGCAGTCAAGGTGCTCAAGGCTGCATCGGCGCGGCTGGCTTCAATGTAAGAGTTACCTTTGTCCAGCGTGTAAGGCAGGCGGTAAGCGCGCTCGATTGTGGTCGAGTAGCCGGGAATGTCCGCCAACAAGAAGCTTGCATCCACCAACACCGATTTGCGCTGCGGGTGCTCGGCACTGGCCAACACGCTGGAAGCCAACAGGCTGGGTGAGAACGCCTGCTCCACCGCCAACTTGGCACCGCCGTCCGCGCGAAACCGGATGTTCAGGGCGATCAGTTGCACCTGGTTGCCAATGCGTCGCCACTCCACCATGGCGTCAGTCTTCATCTGGCTGGCATACAGCGCGCGTTCGCCAACCGAATTGGCGACGTTGACGGTGAACAGAAATGGTTTGTTGAAGGCCGCCTTGGGGATTTCCATCCAGACCTTCTCGTCCTTGCGCCAGATCGGAAACAGGCCGTCTTGCACCTTGGCGTCTTTGATGATGTCAGCAAAAGGCTTGGGTGCGGTGGGGTCGGCCGGTTTGGAGGCGGCGGCCGCAGGCGGCTTGGCAGTAGCCACGGCCTTGTCGACGCTGTCGGCAAGCTCGGGCTTCGGTTCAGCGGCTTTGGAAACCGGCGTGTCAAGCGTGGCGCAACCGCTCAACAACGCTATTGCGAGGACGCTGGGGACGGCGATAACGCGGCCCGCTGCCTGTAATGGGAGCCACTGCAGTGACCGGTAATGGGCATTGGTAGTCATAGGATGAAGCAGAAAACGAAGGTCAAGACGATAGCTGAATTTCTGGATTTTGAAGCGCGGGTGAACCCTCAACAGGCCCGTGCGCCAGACCGGCGCGGCGAGCTGCAGCTTTAAATAACTAGCAACGCGTTTTCGCTATCCAGCCTCGTGGAAACAGCGTAGACAGCTATCAAAAACAGAGCGCATGCGGGTAACCCGCCGCGACTTGCGGGTTATTCGAATTTGGTGCATCGTTGACGGCCAGAAACGCTGTGCCACGTTGAAGGCGCGATTCGCGACTTTTGGAATAGGGTTGAGCCCTCTTTGCGACGGCGCTGCGTGACGCAAGGTGGACTGGCTCCGCGACCCTTGTTATCGACGCCAACACTCACACCAATGCCAAGGGCTGTGTGGTCGCTTGCCCCATTGAAACTTCACTGGATGCAAAATACTATTCAACCGCCCGAGCCCACACGCGCTGGACGCTACAAAGTCTGAAGTCGCATCTGGAATCTGAATATGCCAAGTGAACAAGAACCGTCCACGCTCCCCTGGTTCAGAGATGAACTCCGCAAAAAAATGGCGGCGCTGGAGCAAGAGATCGCCGCCCATCGGCACACACTCGATCTGCTGCGCCAGACCGAGAACGCCTACGGCCGATTCGTGCCGCACCAATTGCTGCAGTTGCTCAACGCACAAAGCATTCTTGACCTCAAGCTGGGTGAGCAGACCGAGAAATCCATGACCATCCTGTTTTCGGACATTCGGGACTTCACCCGCCTGTCCGAATCCATGTCGCCACAACAAACGTTTTCGTTCATCAATTCCTACCTGGGCGAGATGGAGCCCGTCATCAGCGCGCATGGTGGCATTGTCGACAAGTACATTGGCGACGCCATCATGGCACTGTTCCCGACAAGCGCAGACCAGGGTCTGCTAAGCGCCATCGCCATGTTGACCCAGTTGGACGCGTACAACAAAGGCAGGGAACGCGCAAACTACCCGCCAGTGAGAATCGGCATTGGTCTCAACACCGGTATTGTCATGCTCGGCACCATTGGCGGAACACAACGAATGGAGGGTACAGTCCTGAGCGACGCCGTGAACCTGGCCTCAAGACTGGAAGAAACCACCAAGACCTACAAAACACCGTTGCTCATCAGCGAACACACCCTGAATGCGTTGACCCACGCCGACCGTTACTGCATCCGCTTTCTGGACCGGATTCGGGTCAAAGGAAAAACCCAGGCGCAATCCGTTTACGAAGTTTTCGACAACGATTTGGCAGACACCCGGACTGGCAAGTTGGCGAGTCGCCAACAGTTTGAAGAGGGTGTGACCTATTACCACCTCAAGGCCATTGACCGGGCTATTTCTCTCTTTCGGGCCTGTCTCAATCTTGCGCCGGATGACAAGCCAGCACAGATCTACCTGCAGCGGAGCCTGAATTTTCAGCAAACCGGTCACCACGAAGGCACGGGCGAGGTGGGTGGCACGCTTGAATGGCGCGACGAATTTTTAGTGGGATTTGATGAAATCGATAACCAGCACCATGAGTTGCTGGCGCACATCAACCAGCTTGCACTCATGGTTTCCCGTGAGGACAGCTCCGGCATTGAGGAGACCATGCAATTCCTGGCCGACTATGTTCACTTTCATTTTGATTGCGAAGAAAAAATCATGCGTGACGTGAATTACCCTCTGATGAACGAGCACCTGCGTGAACATGGAAAATTGGTCGAACAATTCTTGCGCCTGAAGGCTGAAATCACCAGTGGCGCGCACGACAAGCTTTACCTCAGCTTCCAGATCCAACTCTGCCTGTTTGACTGGTTCGCCAACCACACCACCAAGACCGATCGCCACCTCGGCAAATTCATTCGCGACGCCAAACTAAAAAAATGAAGCCATGCCGAAGTGGCTCATCCAGTCAGAGCAACCCGTAGTCGTGTGCGGACACACCAGGAAACACCTGGTCCATCTGATGGGTTGACAGAGAAAACTGTCGCGCCATCAAGCCGCCGAGAAAGCTGCGGTATTCATTCAGGACAGGATAGTCGCGGTTCTGGAACAGGTGCGCCGCGTCCAGCGGCACCTGTTCGCCAACCACTCGGCCGCCTTTGACGCTGCCACCCAATACCCAAAACACCGAGCCGTGGCCGTGATCGGTACCGCGGTTGCCATTCTCACGGAAGGTGCGGCCAAACTCGCTGACCACCACCACCGTAGTGTCACGCCAATCCGGCCCCATGGCCTGTGCAAAGGCGGCCAAACCACGACCGAGCTCTTCCAGGCGGGTGGCCAGATAACCGGTTGCGCCGCCTTGGGCGACATGGGTATCCCAGCCACCCACGTCGATGAATCCAAGGT
The DNA here is from genome assembly GCA_016703945.1 of Candidatus Aalborgicola danicus. Taxonomy (GTDB): domain Bacteria; phylum Pseudomonadota; class Gammaproteobacteria; order Burkholderiales; family Burkholderiaceae_C; genus Allorhodoferax; species Allorhodoferax danicus. Next base: position 190,376 of record JADJBC010000044.1, on the reverse strand, counting down.
TGAACTTCTCGCGCATCAACAGGGCGATCCGCCGAGCCTCCAGCTCGAAGCCCTTGGCGCTGATGGCATTGCGACTGGCTTGATCCATTTCGATGCTCAAGCTGCGTATCACTTCGTCGCGCACACCAAAGCCCTCTGACACAGTCCGGGCCAATGGCGTGTCGCGATACATCGCTGCAATGATCTGCGCCTGGCGCGCATCCACCCCGGGTTTGCCAACATTCTTCAAGGCCAGGTTGGGTACCTGCGTGTGGCCGCGGAAAACCAAGGGTAAATGGTCGGTAAACGAAATGGGCCGGGATGGACCCGGACCACCCAGAACCGTCGCCAGTCTGTTCAAAAAGCCGGACCTGAAATTGCGTTGCTGATGCAATGTCTGGCCCAACTCAATGCTGTCCTGGGTTTCGAAATGGCTGCGACTCAAGTCATTGATCCCGGCAAACGGCACAAAGGCGACTTCGCCTTTCAGAAAGAGTGGCAGGATGCTGTCGCGCAAGACCGGGTGCAAGCCCCAAGTGGCGTCTAGCGACAAGCATGCTGCTGGATTAGGACTGTCGCTGTCAGCGTCCGGCCTTGCAATCGCAATATTGGGCCGTGACTCGTAGTAGAAGCTGCTCGAATAAGGCACCAGCAGGTTGGCACAATCGTAAGCGCCGCGCAGAAATACCAGCAGCATGCGCGGCTGCGCGACGGGCGCGGCCATCAAGCGCGACGCCAGACAGCTGGCCGGCAAGGCGAGTGTGTGTTTTAGAAGATGACGGCGGTCCATGGCGGGTTTCTGTGCTTCTGCGGCTACTCAGCGATTCATGAAATCAGGCGACGCAATCAGGAACGTGTTCCATTCTTGTGGGGTTTTGGCTTGTTCAAGCGCTTCGCGGGTACGCGGGCCGATCATCGTTTGCAACTCGGCGTTGCGCATCAGTGTGGCCATTTGCGGTAACACCACCGCCGATGGCGCCGCGGCAGGATCGGTCTTGAACAGGCCTGCATTGCCCGATCCAATTGCTTTTGCAATCTCGAAACGCGTGGTCATTTGGCCCGGGCTGGCCCAGGCGTCGCTGGTCATTGGATAGCCATCGGGTGTTTGGCGACCATACAGGGGCTGGGCCATGCGATTGAGCCAACCGATGAGCGGGGTGGCATTCAGAATGGGTTGATCGTCATAGGCCAGCCGCACGGCAGACACCACAAAATGCATCGGGTCTTTGAATTTGCTGCCGGATGAGGCGGCAAACTCTGGTGAGCGAAACAAGGTTTTCAGGACACTGGCAATGTCGCCGTCGCTGTGCAGGAAACTGGCCGCCATCCGTTCGATCAGTGCAGGTGGTGGTGCGTCACTGACAAAAAACAATGCCAACTTATGGCTGATGAAGCGGGCTGTAGCCGGGTGGCGCGCCAGCCGGTCAAGCGCTTCGTCCACTTCCGCCAGCCCCCGCCCTTTGACGACCAGACCCAGAAACTGTTTGTCGCCAAAGTCATGGCGGTTTGGGTTGAATTCGAAACCACCGTCACGCACATACTGCACTTCGTGCTCCGGTTTGAGCTTTGGCCGGGCGTTGCCGAAATTGACGCCGACGCCGGTAAGGATGCGTGCCAGCTGCTGCACATCGGTCTGGGTGTATCCACTGCCCACACCCAGCGTGTGCAATTCCATCAGTTCGCGCGCGTAATTCTCGTTGAGCTTGCCGACCGCGTTTTGCTCATTGTCAAGGTAGCGGATCATGGCCGGGTGCCGTACGGTCGCGCCGAGCAGGTCGCGAAAACGCCCCAAAGCATAGGGTCGGATGGCCACCTCTTCGTAATCGCCAACCAAGATGCGCACATTGGCCTTGAACATGTGCACATTGAAATGGTTCATCCAGAACCAGGTCATCTGCTCTTGCAGTTGCGCGGGTGAATACATTGCCCGCAGCAAAGACCGGGTTTGTGCTTCGCGAACGACGCGGTTCAGTTCACCCTGGTAGGCGGTTTGGGCAAGCTTTTTCTGGTCGACGTCCTTGATTCCATCCAGATCGCGACGCTGTTGTTCCACCGTGGCGACCATTTGCCAAGTAGGCGTTTGCACGATGCCCAATGACTCAATCTGCACCCGGACCAGCGTTGGCAGGGTGACAGGCAGCGCAGGTCGCAGTTGGCGGTCCAGGAACGTGTCACCGTCTCGGGACGCCTGTGCCAGCAGACCGGGTGTCACGCCCCACGTGATGCGATTCAACAGCGCCACACCCTTCAGACTTGCGGTGGCGTGCTCGGCAACCGGTGCCGAGAGAGGCGCCATACTGCCGCTGCATGCGGACAACAAGGCCGCTGCCGCTAACGCCATCGAAGCACGCCACGCCGCGGATTCGCTCACTTCCGCGGCCAGGAAGACCACCGAACAACCCCCGACTAAACGAGGCACAAAACGCACATTGAACTCCTTTAGCGAAAAAGCTCCACATGAAGTTGGACTTGAACTTAAGTTACTCCTGAAATGATAGCTACTCGCGCACATTCCACGAGGGCTAACGCCAGTTTTTTTCTCACAAACCCAGCCCCGAGAAGATGCCATCCATGCGCTGTTGCACCTCGGCATCCATGGCAATGGTGCGGCCCCATTCCCGCTGGGTCTCGCCCGGCCATTTGTTGGTGGCGTCCAGCCCCATCTTGCTGCCCAGGCCGCTCACGGGCGAGGCAAAGTCCAGGTAGTCGATGGGGGTGTTCTCCACCATCATGGTGTCGCGCACCGGGTCGACGCGGGTGGTCAGGGCCCAGATGACTTCCTTCCAGTCGCGCACGTTGACATCGTCGTCCACCACCACGATGAACTTGGTGTACATGAACTGGCGCAGGTGGCTCCACACGCCCATCATCACGCGCCGCGCGTGGCCGGGGTAGGCCTTCTTGATCTGCACCAGTGCCATGCGGTAGCTGCAGCCTTCGGGCGGTAAATAGAAGTCGGTGATCTCGGGAAACTGGCGCTGCAGCAGCGGCACGAACAGCTTCGTTCAGCGCCATGCCCAGCACGGCCGGCTCGTCCGGCGGTTTGCCGGTGTAGGTGGAGTGGTAGATGGCGTCCTTGCGCATCGTGATGCGGTCGATGGTGAACACCGGGAACTGGGCCTGCTCGTTGTAGTAGCCGGTGTGGTCGCCATACGGGCCTTCCAGCGCGTGCTGGTAGCCGCTGGGGTGGGTGGCGTCGGGGTAGATGTGGCCTTCCAGCACGATCTCGGCACTGGCGGGCACGCGCAGTTCGCTGCCCAGGGCCTTGACCAGCTCGGTGCGGCCACCGCGCAGCAGGCCGGCAAACTGGTACTCCGACAGGCTGTCTGGCACGGGTGTGACCGCACCCAGAATGGTGGCCGGATCGGCGCCAATGGCCACCACCACCGGGTAGGGTTGGCCGGGGTTCTTGATGCCATGCTCGCGGAAGTCCAGCGCGCCGCCGCGGTGCGCCAGCCAGCGCATGATGACCTGGTTGCGGTTCAACACCTGCTGGCGGTAGATGCCCAGGTTCTGCCGCGGCTTGTTCGGCCCCTGGGTGATGACCAGGCCCCAGGTGATCAGCGGCGCCACGTCGCCGGGCCAGCAGTGCTGGATGGGCAGGCGCGCCAGGTCCACGTCATTGCCCTCCCACACCACCTCCTGGCAGGGTGCGCTGCGCAACTCCTTGGGCGCCATGTTCCACAGTGTCTTCAACAGGCTGCGCATGCCCACCATTTCCTTGAAGCCCTTGGGCGCCTCCGGCTCTTTCAGCGAGGCCAGCAGCTCACCAAAGGGGCGCAGGCCTTTCAACTCCGCCACACCCATGGCGCGGGCCACGCGTTCGGGCGTGCCAAACAGATTGCCCAGCACCGGCATGTTGTGGCCGCTGACATTTTCAAACAGGATGGCGGGACCGCTGGCGCGCAGCACGCGATCACACAGGGCGGTCATCTCCAGATAGGGGGACACCGGCTCGGTGATGCGGCGCAGCTCGCCGGCTTGTTCCAGTTGGGTGATGAAGTCGCGCAGGTCGTGGTAGCTCATTCTTCGCCCTGCCCGTTCCAGCGTGCGGCCAGCGTGTGTGGCACATCCAGCAAATCGAGTGCGCGAGCCACGCTGAAGTCCACGATGTCTTCCACGCTCTGTGGGCGCAAATAGAAGGCCGGCATGGGCGGGCAAATAATGGCACCAGCCTCGGTGGCGCTGACCATGTTGCGCAGGTGAATCAGGCTCAGTGGCGACTCGCGCACCATCAGCACCAGACGACGGCGTTCCTTGAGAACCACATCGGCGGCACGCGTGATCAGGTTGTCCGACAGGCCATGCGCAATCGCAGAGAGCGTGCGCATGGAGCATGGCGCCACCACCATGGCGCTGCATTGAAAGGAGCCGCTGGCGATTGCCGCGCCCACATTGGCGATGTCATACACGTGGTGGGCCAGGCCCTCGATATCCGCGCGCTGCAGGCCGTGTTCTTCTTCCACATTTCGCCAACCGGCGCTGGACACCACCAAATGCGACTCGATGCCCGGTGTGTCGCGCAGCACCTGCAGCAGGCGCACGCCATACACGGCGCCGCTGGCGCCAGAGATGGCGACGATGATGCGCCGTCGCATGTCGGCGCGATGCCCGATCACACTTTCCCGACGGGATGTTGCGCCGGTGATGTGGCGCGCTTGCGGGGCAGGAAGCGGGCCAGCACCTTGTCGGGCGTCCACTGCTGCAAATCGAGCACCGGCAGCTCCAGCGCATCGATGGCGTTCTTGACGACCAGACCCAGCTCGGTGTCGCCCTCCATGGACAGGCGGCGGTTGAAGAACAGCGTGTCCGGGTCTTCCTGGCGCTGCGCCAGGCGCAAGAAGTCTTGCGCATTGGCACTGATGGTCAGGTCGGTTGCGTCCTGCTTTTTGGAGGCGACAAAGCGCACGCCGGTGCAGGTGAAGTCAAAGGTCAGACGCGCGTCGGTCACATGGATGCGCAGCTTCTTGCCCAGCAGGTACTGGCGCACATCGGCCGGCAACTCTTTGGCCAGCACCTTGTTCAGCGCGGTGACCAGCAAAAACGATCCCGGGTAGGCCGGCAGTCGCGACAACACGGACCCCACCGGTCCGGGCAATACAAAGGCAGTGGATGGAGTAGTCATGGCAATCCCGTGTGGTTCGGTTTCAATCAGGCGACAAAAAAGAGTACGGTAAAGAAGTGGCAGCTGCTGCCACCCAGCACAAACAAATGCCAGACACCGTGGCCATGGCGAATGCGCTGGTCGGCCACGTAAAAGATGACGCCCACGGTGTAGAACAATCCCCCGGCAATCAGCCAGGCAAACCCGCTGGGCGTGAGCGCTTCCCACAGCGGCATGACCGCCACCAGCGCCAGCCAGCCCATCAGCAGGTAGATGACCAACGACAGCACGCGCGCGCCCTTGGCAAACCAAATTTCCTGGAAGATGCCCACCACGGCCAGCGTCCACACTGCACCCAGCAGCGACCAGCCCCAGGGTCCGCGCAGCGACACCAGCGCAAACGGCGTGTAGCTCCCGGCGATCAGTAGGTAGATGGAGCAGTGGTCAAACTTTTGCAACCACGTTTTTGAAGGGCCGCGCACGCTGTGGTACAGCGTGCTGGCCACATACAGCGCCACCAGCATGGCACCGTAGATGCTAAAGCTGACGATCTTCCACGGGTCGCCCAGGCGCGCGGCAGTCACGACCAACAGCACAGCACCCAGCACGGCCAGACCGGCCCCCACCAGGTGGCTGATGCTGTTGAAGCGCTCGCCGTGGTACATGTGGGCTAGGCGTGCTTAGGCCGGCTCGGCCAAGGCGGCACTGTCCACCTGGTCCAGCCCAGGCTGGCCGTGCCAGTAGCCGTTGCAGCCACGATCGGGCATCAGCGGCTGCAGGCGCGCCAAGGCGTCCTGGGGACTGAGGTTGCGCTTGCGCGCGGCGTCAAACACAGCGATGACTTCTGCCATGTCCTGCGATTGCGGGCTGAGGCGCACCACGTCCACACCTATATCCTGCATGTCATCCAGCGCATCCACCAGGTTGTAGACCCGGGCCGATTGCGTCTGCGTGCCGTTGAGCACCAAAAATTCTTCGTGCTCCCGCGTCTTCAGCATCAGTCCATCGGGGTGGTCCAGGCAGCTGAAGCGGCAATCGTCCTTGGGCAGGTTGCGGTGGCGCGCCGTGAAGCAGCGGGCCGAAAACGCCAGCGGCATCCGGCCATAGGAAAACACCTCGGTCTGCATGCCTGCAGGCAGGCCTTGCTGAATCACGGCCAGGTCGCTGCGCTTCATTTCCAACGGAATGACCCAGCGCGTGGCGCCCAGCCCAGCCATCCATTGCAGCGTCGGCAGGTTGTAGATATTGAGGTGCGGCCCGGCCACAAACGGCACCTTGCCGGCCAGGCATTGCACGGCACCCATGTCGTTGGCTTCCACCAGGAAGTCGCCGTTGCCGGTGATCTTGTGCATGGTGCCGACTTCGGCGCCGGACTCCAGCAGCACCTGGGTGGACAGCACCACTTCCTTGCCGGCGTCCTTGAGCATCTGGGCCACGTCCAGCCAATCAGACAGGCGCAGTTCATGGCGGCGCGAGCAGACGGTTTCGCCCAGGTAGACGATGTCCACCGGCGTGTGGCTGATGGCTTCGTAGAAATTTAAAGTGGCTTCGCGCGACCAGTAATACAGCAGGGGTCCGAGTGAGAGTTTCATGATCGTTTACTTCCACGGGCGGTGGTAAGCGCCCAACGTATGCTGCTGGCCCTCGGCCACTTTGTCCAGCCCGCTCATCCAGACGGGCTTGGGTGCGTAGCGGTGCGGATTGGCCATGCAGTGGTCCATGGCCTCGCGCCAGACCTTGGTGACCTGGGCCACGTAGGCGGGGCTGCGCTGGCGGCCTTCGATCTTGATGGCGCGCACACCCATCTTGTGCAATTGCGGCAGCAGCTCCAGCGTGTTCAGGCTGGTGGGCTCCTCGATGGCGTAGTAGTTTTCATCCTCGCCCACATCAAAGCGGCCCTTGCACAGCGTGGGGTAACCGGCGTTTTCGCCGGGTGCGTAGCGGTCGATCAGCACACCATTCAGGCGCGACTCGCGGCCCTGCGGCGTCTCCTGCCAGCGCACGGCCTTGGGTGGGGAGCACACGCCATGGGTGTTGGGCGATTCGCCGGTGACATAGCTGGACAGCGCACAGCGCCCTTCCACCATCACGCACAGGCTGCCAAAACCGAAGACCTCGATCTCGACCGGGGTCTTTTCGATGACCTGCTGCACCTGGGTCAGCGACAGCACGCGCGGCAGCACGGCGCGCACCACGCCAAACTGCTCGCGGTAGAAGTTGATGGCGTCGAAATTGGTAGCCGAGCCCTGCACGGACAGGTGCAGGCGCAGCTTGGGGTGGTGGGTGGCGGCGTACTGCATCAGGCCGGGGTCGGCCAGGATCACGGCGTCCACGCCCAGGTCCACCGCCTTGTCCACCGCCGATTGCCACAACTGGGGGTTGGCGGCTTGCGGATAGGTGTTGAGCGCCATAAAGACCTTGCAGCCCCGCGCATGGGAGTAGGCAATGCCATTGGCAATGGCCGCCTCGTCAAAATTGAGGCCGGCAAAGTTGCGGGCATTGGTAGCGTCGCGCAGACCGAGGTAGACGCAACTGGCACCGTTGTCCACGGCGGCTTTCAGGGCTGGCAAGCTGCCGGCCGGGCAGACCAATTCCATGGGTGGCAGTGCGGTGCCCTCAGCGAGGGATTCAGAATTTTGCATAAGTAAGTGCCTGGAAAGCAAGCCGCACCATGCGATCATTGCGGTGCCGCGGAAGATACGCTGATGCAAATGGGCATGTGTTGATCCTCATCAACTATGAATCACAATGTCCTACAAATTCAGTCGGACAATGCGGCGTTCTCCACCCGTGTCCCCTTTTTGGCAGTTCGTCATGCCCTTTGGTTGGCTGGTCGCCATCACCTTGACCCGATAGGGGTCCATACAGTAAACTAATAACCATTCAGTCAGTAACTTCATGTCTACCTCATGCCCTTTGTGTGAAATTGCCGCCACGGTGCGCGCCAAGCGCGAACGCCGCAAGGACGCACGCCCGGGCGAGCTGCTGGCGGCAGCTTTGGAGTTGTTTGTCGAAAAAGGCTATGCGGCGACCCGCGCCGAAGAAGTGGCCAAACGCGCTGGCGTATCCAAAGGCACCCTATTTCTATACTTTTCCAGTAAGGAAGAACTGTTCAAAGCCGTGGTTCGGGAGAATATTTCGGGCAGGTTTGACGAGTGGAATGCCGAAATCGACAGTTTTCAGGGCAGTTCGGCCGATTTGCTGCGCTTGAGCATCCGGGCATGGTGGGAACGTATTGGCTCTACCAAGGTATCGGGCATCACCAAGCTGATGATGAGCGAGGCTGGCAACTTTCCCGAACTGGCGGCCTTTTACCAGCAAGAGGTGATCCGCCCGGGCAACGACCTGCTTCGTCGCGTGCTGCAACGCGGGGTCGACCGTGGCGAGTTCCGCCCCATTGACCTGCGCTACGGCATCTACACCGTGTTGGCGCCCATGCTGTTTCTTGCCACGTGGAAGCACTCGCTGGGAACCTGCATTGGCACTGAGGCGATCGATCCCGAACAATACTTCCGGGTGCAGGTAGACACCCTGCTGCATGGCATCACCCAGGAGCAGGCGGCACCATGAAGCGCTGGATCAAATGGACAGTTATCGCCCTTGTCCTGGGTCTGGTGGCGGCCGGGGCCATGCGCGCGCTGTCGGCCCGCAAGGCCCAACAGGATGCACTGGCGGCACAAGTTGGCAAACCCGCCCAGGCCACCGTGGAATTGCTGCCTGGCGATCTAGTGCAGGTGCGCATGGTGGAGTTGGCGCAGTCGCTGGCCCTGTCCGGCCCCGTGAAGGCCGTGAACTCGGCCTTCGTCAAGGCCCGTGTACCCGGCGAATTGAAAGGGCTGGTAGTGCGCGAGGGTGATTTTGTGAAGACCGGCGACGTCATCGCCCGCATCGACGCCACCGAATACCAGGCACGCGTGAAACAAGCCCAACAACAAGCCGAATCCGCCCGTGCGCAGGTGGACATTGCCAAGCGCAGTTCTGATAACAACCGGTCACTGGTGGACAAGGGCTTTATCTCCAAGACTGCGCTGGATGCATCCATGTCCACGCTGGCAGCAGCCGAGGCCAATTACCGCGCCGCCTTGGCGGGGGTTGATGTGGCTGGCAAATCGCTGGACGACACGGTGCTGCGCGCACCCATTTCCGGACAGATTGCGCAGCGCCTGGCCCAAAGCGGCGAACGCATAGGCGTGGATGCGCGCATTGTCGAAATCGTGGACCTGAGCCGCCTGGAGCTGGAAGCCAGCCTCAATGCCGCAGATTCCTTGCAGGTGCAAACCGGCCAGACCGCACAGCTCTCGGTGGAGGGCGCCAGCAAAGCCCTGACCGCCAGGGTGGTGCGCATTAACCCCAGTGCGGTTGCGGGCAGCCGCGCCGTGCTGGTCTATCTGGCGCTGGAGCCCAGCCCGGGCCTGCGCCAGGGGCTGTTTGCACAAGGTAGCCTGCAAACCGGGGTGACGCGCACCCTGGCGATTCCCCTAACCTCTGTTCGCACGGACAAGCCCGACCCCTATGTGCAGCTGGTAGACAAGGGCCAGGTCATTCGCCAGAGCGTGACCCTGGGCGTGCGCGGGGAACTGGATGGTCGAGCCATGGTTGCCGTACAGGGTGTGGCTGAAGGTGCCACGGTATTGGTGGGCAGTGTGGGCAGCTTGCGCTCTGGCACTCCCGTCAAAGTAACCACGGTTACGCAATAGGCCATGTGGTTTACCCGCGTCAGCCTGCAAAACCCGGTGTTTGCCACCATGGTCATGCTGGCCCTGGTGGTGCTGGGTTTATTTTCCCTGCAGCGCCTGCAGGTGGACCAGTTCCCCAATATCGACTTTCCCGTGGTGGTGGTCATTGCCGACTACCCCGGTGCCTCGCCGGAGATCGTGGAAACCGAAGTCTCCAAGAAGATTGAAGAAGGCGTCAATTCCATCGCCGGCATCAACGCCCTGACCTCGCGCAGTTACGAGGGTCAATCGGTGGTGATCATCGAATTCGGCCTGCACATCGATGGTCGCAAGGCCGCAGACGATGTGCGCGAAAAAGTGGCCGCCGTGCGACCCACTCTGCGCACCGAGGTCAAGGAGCCACGCGTGCTGCGCTTTGACCCGGCCGCACGCGCGGTCTGGTCTGTTGCAGTTTTACCGGACCCCGCAACCACCCACAGGAACGACCTGAGCGCCGCCGGGCCGCCCCAAGGCGCGAGCGCCCCCGCGGGGGGCAGCGCAGCACGAAGCGGCAAGCGTGGGGGCCACACTATCTGCGGTTGAACTTACCAACTGGGCCGATCAGGTTTTCAAAAAGCGACTGGAAAACGTGCGCGGTGTGGGCTCGGTCACGCTGGTGGGCGGCACCAAGCGTGAAATCAACATCTACCTGAACCCCCAGGCGCTGGAGTCCTTTGGCATCACCCCCGAGCAAGTGGCCAGTGCGGTGCGCAATGAGAACCAGGATGTTCCGGTGGGCACCATCCGCTCGGCAGAGCAGGAACGTGTGATCCAGATCCAGGCGCGCATGCAGCGCCCGGAAGACTTTGGCCGCATCATCGTGGCACGCAAGAACGGTGCTCCGGTGCGCGTGGACCAGGTGGCGCGGGTGGTGGATGGCGCGCAGGAAGTTGACAACCTGGCGCTTTACAACGGCCAGCGCACGCTGCTGCTCAACGTGCAGAAGTCGCAGGACGAAAACACCATTGCCGTGGTGGACAACCTGCACAAGACCCTGGCCGCCATGCAACAGCAGCTGCCACCTGGCGTGCGCCTGGAGCCCATCACGGACGGCTCGCGCCAGATCCGCGTGTCGGTCAGCAATGTGCGCAGCACCCTGATCGAGGGTGCGCTGCTGACCGTGCTGATCGTGTTCCTGTTCCTGAACTCCTGGCGCTCCACCGTCATCACCGGGTTGACCCTGCCGATTGCGCTGATCGGCACCTTTTTCTTCATGAACCTGTTTGGCTTCACGATCAACATGATCACGTTGATGGCGTTGTCCCTGTGCGTGGGTCTGTTGATTGACGATGCCATCGTGGTGCGGGAAAACATCGTGCGCCATGTGCAGATGGGCAAGGGCGCCTACCAGGCCTCGCTGGATGGCACGCAGGAAATCGGCCTGGCCGTGTTGGCCACCACCTTGTCCATCGTGGCGGTGTTCCTGCCGATTGGCTTCATGGGCGGCATCATCGGCAAGTTTTTCCACGAATTTGGCATCACCATCGTGGCGGCGGTGATGATCTCCATGTTCGTCAGCTTCACGCTGGACCCGATGCTGTCCTCCATCTGGCACGACCCCAGCATCGAAGCCCACGGCCATCGCCACGCACCGGTTACCTTCTACGACAAGACCATTGGCCGCGTCACCGGCTGGTTTGACCATGCCACCGACTGGCTGATCGACGCCTACCAGGGCATCCTGCGCTGGTCGCTGGTGCACAAGCTGGCCACCGTGGGCCTGGCCGTGGCCATCTTCGTAGCCAGTGTTTTCATGGTGCCGCTGCTGGGAACCGAGTTTGTTCCCAAATCGGATTTTTCAGAGACTACGCTGAGTTTTTACACCCCGGTCGGCTCCTCGCTGGAGGTGACCGAAGCCAAGGCCCGCCAGGTGGAGGCCATCATCCGCAGCTTCCCCGAGGTGCGCTACACGCTGACCACCATCAACACCGGCAACACCGTTGGCAAGATGTACGCCAGCCTGTATATCCGTCTGGTGGACCGCAAGGAACGCAGTCGCAGCGTGGATGCCATGTCCGTGGTGCTGCGCGAACGGCTCCAACAGGTGCCCGGCATCACCGTCACCCATGTGGGCCTGCTGGACGCCGTGGGTGGCCAAAAACAAATCCTGTTCTCCATTCAGGGCGCCGATACCGCCGAGTTGGAGCGCCTGACGGTGCAGGCCATGGAAAAAATCCGCGCGGTTCCCGGGCTGGTCGATCTGGACTCCAGCATCAAGCCCAACAAACCCACGCTGGACGTGGCGGTCAAGCGTGACGTTGCCTCCGATCTGGGTCTCTCCGTGGGGCAGATCGGATCAGCCCTGCGCACACTCGTGGCTGGGCAAACGGTTGGAAGCTGGCGCGCACCCGACGACCAGACCTACGACGTCAATGTGCGGCTGTCTCCCCAGGCGCGCAACAGCGCGCAGGACATGGAGCTGCTGCCGTTCACGGTGGGTGTCAACGCCGACGGCAGCCCCCGCATCGTACGGCTCAACCAAGTAGCAGCCGTGCGCGAAGCCACCGGTCCCAACCAGATCAACCGGCGCGATTTGACCCGCGAAGTGGCCATCAGCGGCAACGTCTCGGGGCGCTCCGGCGGCGAAGTGTCGGCCGACATCAAGGCCGCCATGGACACCATCGCCATGCCGCCAGGCTACAGCTACAAGTTCAGTGGCTCCACCAAAGACATGGCCGAGGCCTTTGGCTACGCCATCTCGGCGCTGGCCATGGCCGTCATCTTCATCTACATGATCCTGGCCAGCCAGTTCAAGAGCTTTTTGCAGCCACTGGCGCTGATGACCGCCCTGCCCCTGACGCTGATCGGCGTGGTGCTGGCGCTGATGGTCTTCAACTCCACGCTGTCCATGTTCTCGGTCATTGGGGTGGTGATGCTCATGGGGCTGGTCACCAAAAATGCCATTTTGTTGGTGGACTTTGCGATCCGCGCCCGTGAAGACAGCACGGACGCGGACGGCCGTCGCATCCCCGGCATGGAACGCTCCGAGGCCCTGCTGATGGCCGCCAAGGTGCGCCTGCGCCCCATCCTGATGACGACACTGGCCATGATTTTTGGCATGGTGCCGCTGGCCTTTGCGCTGAGCGAGGGAGCGGAAATGCGCGCGCCCATGGGCCAGGCGGTGATAGGCGGAGTCATCACCTCGTCACTGCTGACGCTGGTCGTGGTCCCAGTGGTGTATTGCTATATGGATGACTTGGCGCAATGGGCGCGAAGGGCATTTGGACGTCAGCCAACACCGGCCAAGTAGAATCGATTAGAATCTTCCTATATACCCCATGGAGTATTAAAATGAATATCGACACCGCCCGTTTCAACATGATTGAGCAACAAATTCGGCCCTGGAATGTGCTGGATGCGTCGGTGCTGGAATTGTTATCGGTCGTCAAACGCGAAGATTTTGTGCCTGCCGCACACAAGGGTCTGGCGTTTGCCGATCTGGAGATTCCCCTGATGGGCTCGGGTGAAGATGCGATGCGCTTGGGCCAATGCATGCTGGAGCCCCGGCTCGAAGCACGCCTGTTGCAGGACCTGGCGGTGCAATCCCACGAAACGGTCTTGGAAATTGGCACCGGTTCAGGTTACATGGCGGCACTGTTGGCCAAGAAAGCCCGCAACGTGCTGTCCCTGGAAATTGTTCCCGAACTCGCCGATATGGCGCGTGCCAACTTACGCAACGCGGGCGTCCAGAATGTGGAAGTCAACTTGGCCGATGGCGCACAGGCCAAACCAGCCAACGGCCCGTTCGATGTGATTGTTCTGAGCGGCTCGGTCGCCGAAGTCCCGCACAACCTACTCCAGATGCTGAAAGTTGGCGGAAGACTCGGTGGCATTGTGGGTGACGAGCCCGTCATGCGCGCCACCATCGTGACCCGCAACAGCGAGACCGAATTCAGCACGGTGCAAAGCTGGGACACACTGGCTCCACGTCTTCAAAATTTCCCTGAACCATCCCGGTTCAAGTTCTAAGCCCCCAAGGACACATCCAGCAATGATTGCGCAAGTCCGCCCTAGTGACCTGGCCGATTGGCTTGATGGCATGCGTGCACACGGGGAGCCCGTTGTCCTTGATGTGCGCGAACCTGGCGAGCTGAGGGCTGCCAGTGTCAAGGCCGATGGTTTTGCTCTGGTGACCATTCCCATGGGCGTCATTCCACCACGGCTGGCGGAGCTGGATCCCAAGCGACCCGTGGCTTGCCTGTGCCATCACGGCGGACGCAGCATGCAGGTGGCCCACTTTCTGAGCAGCCGTGGTTTTGAGCACGTGGCCAATATTGCCGGCGGCATCAACGCCTGGTCGGCGGAAGTGGACCCGTCCGTTCCGCGTTATTAGAACCGCCCGTCGCAGCCCCTTCACTGTGTCCCTTTTATTCACGAGCCCGAGAAAGCCCGCTATGTCCCGTATCCAACACTTCCCGAACTTTCGCCTGTTGCCACTGATGTTTGCCCTGGGGGCCAGCATGACGTTCTCAGCGCAAGCCCAGAGCCTCGTGGACCTGTACAACGCCGCGCGGGGTTATGACGCCACCTACCAGGCCGCCAAGTTCCAGTTTGATGCGTCGCTGGCCAAGGCGGATCAGGCCAAGGCGCTGATTCTGCCAACGGCCGGGCTCAAGGTTGACGCCACCACCACCAACCAGGAAGTCCAGCCAGCGCCTGGGCGCACCTACAACACACAAACCGGCACCGTCTTCGCATCACAGCCGGTGTACCGACCCGCCAACTGGGCCAGTTACGAACAGGGCAAAAAATCGGTGGATCTGGCCCAAGCGCAGTTGGCACAGGCCGAACAGGATTTGATCGTGCGGGTCAGCCAGGCGTATTTCGATGTGCTGGCTGCCACGGATAGCCTCACCTTTCTGAAGACGCAGAAAACAGCAGTGGGTGAACAACTGGCTTCGGCCAAGCGCAACTTCGAAGTGGGCACTTCGACCATCACCGACTCGCGTGAAGCCCAGGCACGGTATGACCTGGTGACTGCGCAAGAACTGGCCGCCGAAAACGACCTGATGGTGAAGACCCTTGCGCTGAATCAGTTGGTCGGCCAGACCAACGTTAATCCCAAGCCGCTGAAGGCCCCCGTGGTATTGGCAGCGGTGGAACCGGCGGACGTGAACCAGTGGGTGGACCAGGCGCAGACCCAGAACCCCGGTATCAAACAGGCGGACGTCGCCCTGGAAGTGGCGCGCCTCGAAACCCGCAAAGCAGAGGCCGGCCACAAACCAACGCTGGATGTGACCGGCAGTTACACCGCCGTCAACAACAATGGTTCGTCCGCCGGTCCGAATGACAGCCGCGTCAATGTTGGCACCATTGGTCTGACACTCAATGTGCCTTTGTTTGCGGGTTTCGCCACTCAAAACCGCATCAAGGAGACCATGGCTCTGGAGGATAAGGCCCGTGCCGACCTGGACACCGCCAAACGCAGCGTAGCCCAGGGCACACGCACCGCATTTTTCGGCGTGCAGTCTGGCCAGGCCCAGGTCAAGGCTTTGCAGGCTGCGGAAGCGTCCAGCCAAAGCGCTCTGGAAGCCAACCAGTTGGGTTACCAGGTGGGGGTGCGCATCAACATCGATGTGCTGAACTCGCAAAGCCAGTTGTTTGACACCAAGGCCAAGCTGGCCAAGGCCCGGTATGACGTGTTGGTGGGTGGGCTCAAACTGCGCCAGGCAGCAGGCGCGCTCAAACCCGAAGACCTGCAAGCCATCAATTCACAATTGGCGCCGTAGTACTTTCTGCACCGCTTCGCAGGTCAGCAGAGCGGCCCCACGGTGGGCCCGGCCCAAGTCACGTGCGGCCTGCCGCGCACGGTTCAAATCAGGCCCTGAGCGCAACAAAACCAGCGCCTGGTCCATCGCCAGCGGTAGATCGGCGCACGCAAAGGCGGCTCCCGCCGCCACCGCCAACTCGGCAGCCTGCGCAAAATTAAATGTGTGGGGCCCCATAAGCACCGGGCATTCACAGGCCGTTGCTTCAATGAGGTTGTGCCCTCCCAGAGGTGCAAAGCTGCCACCCAACAGGGCCACGTCCGCCAAGGCGTAATACATCGCCATTTCGCCCAGGGAATCACCCAGCCAGATATCGGCATCCTGCGGACCGGATAGCCACTGGCTGCGACGGGAGACGCTGAAACCCTGTGCAGTACACAGCGCCGCCACCTCGTCAAACCGCTGCGGATGGCGTGGCACCAACAGCCACTGAATTTCGTGATTTGCTACCGAATCAATAGCGCCTTGCGCAGTATTTACGTGGGCTAGAGCCCTATTATTCTTCAAGGATTCGAGAAACATCAGCTCTTCGCCATCGCGCGAATTGGCGAGTACAGCAACCGGTCGGCCCAACGCATCGTGCCAATCCCGGCCCGTCTTCCATTGCTGCGCATCGGGCGTGGCGTCGAACTTGAAATTACCAAACACTCCGCGCACCGGAGCACCGAGTGCAGCCAGTCGCTCGGCGTCGGGCTGCGCCTGGGCCCAGACCGCGCGCAAGGCGCCATATGCCGGTCGGGCCAGCCACGCCAAGCGGCGCGCACGCGCCAGGGATTGCGCGTTCATGCGGGCATTCACCAGGCACAGCGGAATGCCGCGTGCGACACAGGCGGCAGCCATATTGGGCCAGACCTCGGTCTCCACCAGTAGACCAATGCGCGGCTGAAAGTGCGCCAAGAACCGGTGCACGGCGCCCGCCGTATCCCAGGGCTGCCAGACCTGCACATCCCCATCCTGCAACAGCGAGAGCCCTTGCGCGCGCCCGGTGGCCGTGCCATGGGTCAGCAACAAACGCATGCCGGGCAATGCTTTGCGCAACTCGGCGACCAGCGGCGCGGCCGCCCGGGTTTCACCGAGCGATACGGCATGCACCCAGATGAAGGCATTGGCAACGGCGCCATGCCTTTACTGCCCTGCACCTCGTGCGAAGCACCGGCATAGACGCCAAAACGCTCTTCGATGTGCTCGCCATACCCCGGCTCGGCTCGCGCGCGGCGCAGCAGTTTGCGCCGCACCAAAGGCTGCAGCAGCCACATCACGAAGGAATACAGTGTGCGCACCATCAGCGACAAAGGACCGGGGTGTCGAGCCCTTCCCAGGCGTGCCAGACGGAGTCAACAGCTGGATGGGGGCTAGCAAACACGCTGACCTGGCGCGCTGCTTTGGGAACCCCGGTAACCGGCCCGGTTCGCCACGCGGTGTCAAAGTTATAGAGCTGCACATGGGGAAGACCCAGTGCCACGGCGATATGACTCAAGCCGCTATCCACTCCGACGACCCCTGCGCACTGCGCCATCGTGTCCGTCAGCGAGTCCAACCCCATGGCAGGCCATACCCACGCATCCTGTAGCCGCGCAGCGATGGCCTCGCTGGTGGCTTTCTCGGCAGTGTTGCCGTGTGCCAGCGCGACCACGAAACCGCTGTGGTTCAGCCGTTGCCCCAACGCCACCCAACAGTCGATGGGCCACTGTTTGTCGGCGCGCGACGTTCCGTGGACCAAGGCCACGCAGGGCTTTCGCGGTGTGAACGTGTTGTCGGCTTGGCCCGGTTGCCCGGTAGCGGTTATACCTTGCGATCTCGCCAGCAGGCCAAACGATTGCGCGTCGGGCAACGCATAGCCCATCGCCGCCGCACACACCAGGCGCGCGCGCTGCACGGCATGCACATGCGGCTCCAGCGGGATGGCAACATCCGCCACCCAGCGTGTGGGCGCCTCGTAACCAGAACCCTCGGTCTGGTTGTCCATGGCAAAGCGGCGGCCCTGGGGCGTGGTGCGCGCCAGCCAGGACACCAGGGCCGACTTGGTCAATCCCTGCAGATCAATGATGGCGTCATACCTTTGGGCCTGCAAAGCCAGCTTGAACGCGCGCCATTCCATGCGGGTCTGGCCGCTAAAGGGCGTTTTGCGCCAGCGGCGCAGTTCGCACGGAATGATCTGTCGCACGCCGGTACAGCGTGCCACCAGCGGGGCAAAGGCCCGCTCCACAACCCAGTCGATTTCCACCCCTGGCAAGGCCTGACGCAGGTCCTGCACCGCCGGCATGGTGTGCACCACATCGCCCAGGGACGACAGTTTGACAATGAGCACCTTGCCCCCACGCTCCCCCGCGTTGCGTGGGTCGCTGCCCCCCGAGGGGGCCCGCGCGCCTTGGGGCGGCCCGGCGGCGCTCAATTCCCTCAATGCGCGGCCTCGGCAAAACTGGCGTCGGGCTTGACCGATCGCAGCAGTTGCAGCATGTCAGCCTGGATACGCTCCAGCGCCTCATGCGTGTGGCCTTCAAAGCGTAAAACCAATACGGGTGTGGTGTTAGAGGCGCGGATCAGGCCAAAACCATCGGGCCAGTCGACACGGATGCCGTCAATGGTGTTGATCGTCGCGGGCGCAGCAAATGCGGCCTTGGCAACCAGTTGATCCACCAACGCATGGGGCTCGCCTTCGGCGCACTTCACATTCAGTTCGGGCGTGGAGAAGCTGGTGGGCAGGTCATTCAGCATCACCCCCGCATCGGCCACGCGGCTGACAATCTCCAGCAGGCGGCAACCGGCATAGGTACCGTCGTCAAAACCGTACCAACGTTCCTTGAAGAAGATGTGGCCGCTCATCTCGCCGCCCAGCGGGGAATCAATCTCGCGCATCTTGGCTTTGATCAGCGAGTGGCCGGTCTTGTACATCAACGGCACACCACCAGCCGCTGCGATGGTCGGGGCCAGGCGCTGCGAACATTTGACATCGAACAAAATGGTGCCGCCAGGCACGCGCGACAGCACATCCCGGGCAAACAGCATCATCTGGCGGTCGGGGTAAATGTTGGTGCCGTCCTTGGTGACAATGCCCAGGCGGTCGCCGTCGCCGTCGAAGGCCAAGCCCAATTCGGCGTCGCCCGCCTTCAGGGCGGCTATCAGGTCTTTCAGATTCTCGGGCTTGCTGGGGTCCGGGTGGTGGTTGGGGAAGTTGCCATCCACCTCGCTGAACAGCTCGGTGACCTCGCAGCCAATGGCGCGCAGGATGTCGGGTGCCGAGGCTCCGGCAATGCCATTGCCGCAATCCACCACGATCTTGATGGGGCGAGCCAGCTTGATGTCGCCGACGATGCGTGCACGGTAAGCGTCCAGCACATTGGCGCTCTGGCGCTTGCCGCCGGCCTGCAGCTTCCAGGTCTCGGTCTCCATCAGGACGCGCAGGTTCTGGATTTCGTCGCCATAAATGGCGCGGCCACCCAGCACCATCTTGAAGCCGTTGTAGTCCTTGGGGTTGTGGCTGCCCGTGACCTGAATGCCGCTGTGGCACAGCGTGTTGGCAGCAAAGTACAGCATGGGGGTGGTGACCATGCCCACATCAATGACGGTGACGCCGGCGTCCTGCAAGCCGGCCATCAGGGCTTCGACCAATCCGGGTCCGCTCAGGCGACCGTCGCGGCCAATGGCGACCGTGGTTTCCCCCTCGGCCATGGCGACGGTGCCAAACGCCCGGCCCAGGCCGCGCGCAACGTCTTCGTTGATGGTAGACGGCACGATGCCGCGGATGTCGTAGGCTTTGAAGATGCTGGTGGAGAGTTGCATGTGTTTTCCCTGTGCAAAGTGGTCGGAAGCAAGGGTTGAATGTGCTGTGCCTTGCCTGATCTGGGATTGTAGGTGCGCTGGTGTGGCCGGGTGTTTGTGCTTGGGGGGTGTTTGGACGGCAGTGTTGGCGCGCGCAGCGCGGGCGGGGCAGATGCCGGGGGCTCATGAACCTGCGGTTCCGAAATCGCCCCCAACATCCGCCCCGCCCGCACTGGGTCTGGGTTTAGGTCGATCGCAGGGCCGTTGATTTGCTACTATAAAGATAGCTGACTACGCATATTCCACGAGGGCGGGAGGCCAATTTGACAAACACAGTTCCACAAGGAAAGTTGCGATCTACCGTGAGGGTTCAACATTGGAGGCCACCGGCAGGCAACACGCGCCGCGAAGCGGCAAACTGATGTTGCTTGTTCGCGTCGGCCGTTAGGTGGCGCCATTCTTTTGCCCACGTTTTTTCGCATTCTCCGCGCAACCATACGAGAGAAGAGCGAGGAGCGACGATCCGATAACTGCGTCCAAGTGATCGGTATCTCGCATCGCCACCTGTGAAATAGCGGAAAAAATCGCCAACAGGCCGAAGAACGCAGCTGATACAAAGAGCCAGCGTGAGACGGATGAAGCAGGCCGGTTTCTCCGCCTTCGCGCAAGCCGGAACGCCACGATTCCGAAGATGACTGCGATCGCCGCGAGTCCCACTCCAAAGATGAGTGCTGCAAACGATTTGGCTACGCCGGGGCGGGTCATTGCCCCGAGAAACCAGAAGAACAATGCAGAGAATGCCAGCGCGATTGCTGCGCAAACTACTGCGGTCACCAAACGAACCCTGGTGTGTACGGGGGTGAGCAGTTCGTCGGGATCGAACATTCGCATCATCACTACCCACCTAACTTGATGTAGCCGCGGCGCCCATCTTGGTGCCACAGGATAGGCGCCGAGATATACCCGGCTTCCACTGGCAGAAATCGGTGCCTCACGAAGCGGCAGGGCGCATCCAGCCCAGGGTCGCACTCATATCTCGAAGCCGTTGAAGTCATTTTCATCCCCTTGAACCTCGTCGCCTATCCTGGCGAAATCCGGTCGTTGTCGGGTCGCGTTCCCGACACATCGTGCGCTCTGCACTATAGCCCACCACCACACCCAAGATCGACTGCCTACCAACACCGCCAGGCGCGGGTGGGGCGGATGTTGGAGGCGATTTCGGAACCGCAGGTTCATGAGCCCCCGGCATCTGCCCCACCCGCGCCGGGTCGAGCTTCAAGCCGATGCAAAAGACCTGAATTAGCTACAAAAACGGTAGCTGGCTACGCTTGTTTCACGAGGGCTGCAGACCAATTTGACCAAATTTTTCACCCCACTGAGCTGAGTCGTTCGGCCATTCTCGTTTGCCACCCGGGGCCAGTGGCCTTCCAACGCTCAATCACGTCTGCAGGCAACCGGATGGACAGCAGCTTGCGCGGATTCGTGGCGATGGGGCGACCGCCCCGGTTGATCTTGGCCCGTGCCAGCATAGCTTCATCGACTTCCGGCAGCTCGTCGTATTCGTCCTTCGCAACCACGTGTGCATCGACCCGCGCAAGATCAGACGTCAAGGAGCGGTGCGATGCGGGTTTGTTCGCGTTCATTTGCTTTCCTCATGCTGAATACGTGACGATCCGCGCCACGCGGTGTGTATCCAATGACTACCATCCGCCCTGCCAGTAAGCCATAGCTGATGATTCGTTGTTCGCCGTAGTCCTTGCGCGTGTCTTCGAATTCAAGGGTAACGCCCTCAAAGACTATCTCCGCATCCAAGAAGTCCAGCCCCCGGTCCGCCAAAGCCTTGTCTCGCTTGATTGGATCGAAGGTGATACGCATAGGTTATTGTAGATACAAAAACAGTGATCGACAAACCCATAATTGCCTGCCAACACCGCCAGACGCGGGTGGGGCGGATGTTGGGGGCGATTTCCGAACCGCAGGTTCATGAGCCCCCGGCATCTGCCCCGCACGCGCCGGGTCGCACAATAAGCCGCTGCAAAAAAAATGCATTTACTATCGAAACGATAGCATTCAATGCATATTCCACGAGGGCTGAATGCGAAAATGACAAATGAAATTCAGTCGCCGCTGTTCACGCCGCCGCCAACTCCATGACTTTACAAACCGTCCTCCAATTGCGATCCGTCATCGGCACGCCGAGGAGCTTTTCTGCACTGGCGGCGAGTTTTGATTTCCCCACGCCTTCCGGTGCGTGCAGATAAAACACGCCATCGCCCAAATGAAACCGTTCGTTTGCCTTCTTCAGGCTGGACAGTTTGTCCAAATCAGGGCGCCGGGGCTTGGCGGCAAGAAAGCCGAGATGCAAACTCTGTGGATCGGGTTCAGCCTCTGGAAAGGGGTTATCCGCGCATGCTTTCTGCAGAGCAGCAAGGTCGAGAATGAGCGTGAACGGTTCAAATCCATGGCGTTGCTTGATCTCGGCGGCCAGTTGGCTGGACATTTGTGCGGGGTCGATTTCCGCGCACTGAAACACCGCATTGCCGCTCTGGATATAGGTCCTGACGTTGCATGCACCCATGCCCTCCAGAATGGCAACCAGGCTCTTCATTGGCAAAGGGTTCTTGCCACCCACGTTGATGGCTCGGAAAAAAGCAATGTAGGTATTCATTCGATCACGTGTAAAAGTGCGACTTGGGTCGCCTGGTGGAGCCTGGTTCGCATAAAGCTTGGGCCTGCGGCACATTTGGCACGAGAAAGACTTTAGCCGGATGGGCTGCGAAGCAGCGCCAGGGCTTCCAGCGCACGCCGCGAAGACGCTTGGCGCGGGTCGTTGAGTTCCACGCGGATGTTCAGCGCCTCCGTGAAACACACTTGCGCCTGATCGAACTCGCCCTGCTCCACCAGGCTCCTGCCCCAGTGCTGCAGCACAAATGACTGCAGGCGGGACCAGTGGTGGGTGCGGCATAGGTCCAGCGCCTTGGCGAAGCTGGTGTGGGCCTCGGTGGTCTGGCCCGCGTATTGAAGTGCGGTTGCGTAGGCATTCCAGAACCAGCCGATCGGTTCGGCTGCGGGTAGTGACAACGCATCGCCCAGATGTCTCTGCATGAGAACAAGTGCTTCACCCTCGCGGCGTGCCGTCGTCAACATGCTGCCCAAATCCGCCGCGTGCTCGACGGCACCGAGGGCGTCACCACAAGCGCATGCCTGTTCAAGCTTCAGACGCGTCTCGTCCATGCTCTTCGCCAGAGCCTCCGCATCGGGTGCATTGAAGCGCAAAAACTCCATAGGGCTGTGATTGTGCAATTTTCTGACGCAACGCGGTGTATGGCTGACCCATCAACCGACTGTCACGCCCTTTTAGCCAGCCCCTCCAGGCATGTGCGGGGCGGATGCTGGGGGCGATTTCGGAACCGCAGGTTCATGAGCCCCCAGCATCCGCCCCGCACCTGCCGGGTCAGCACCACCATGCCCGAAAAGCAAACTGGAGGCCACCCCAACCACATGTCCGAAAACGGCTATTGCACACCACGGTGCTGCGTATGATTAACCCCATGCCAGCCACCAAACCCGATCCGATAGCCACACAAAGCGCCAACGATGCCAACGACGCCTGTTACCTGGCGCTCAAGGCGCGTGATGCGCGGTTTGACGGGCGTTTTTTTACCGGCGTGACTTCCACCGGCATTTACTGCCGACCGGTCTGCCGGGTGCGCACGCCCAAACGCGAGAACTGCCAGTTCTATGCCCTGGCCGCGCAAGCCGAATCGGCTGGCTTTCGACCTTGCCTGCGCTGCCGCCCGGAACTGGCCCCGGCCAGCACAACAGCAGGGGCCGACAGCTTGCTGCCCTGGTCGACCCAGGACGCCTCCTTCATCCTGGCCCGCCAAGCCGCCAACCTGCTGGACGAACCAGGGCTGTGGAGCGACGGCGCGCCGTCGATGGCAGAGCTGGCTGCGCGCCTGGGCGTCAGTGAGCGCCATGTGCGCCGCATTTTTGAGACGCATTGGGGCGTCTCACCATTGCAATACCTGCAAACACGGCGTCTGCTGATGGCCAAACGCCTGCTGACCGACACTGCGTTGCCCGTCGCCCAGGTGGCGGCACTCAGTGGTTTTGCCAGCGTGCGGCGCTTCAATGCCAGCTTTGCCGAACATTACCGGCTGCAGCCCCGGCAGTTGCGCCAGTCCAGCACCTGGGAACGCCCGCTTCGGACACGGCCGGCATTGTTCTCAAAGGCGCGTACCGGCCGCCTTATGACGTGGCCGCCATGCTGCGGTTTTTTGCGACCCGCCAGATCGAGGGACTGGAAGCCGTCGACACCGAAAAGCTGACGCTGGCGCGCACCTTGGCGCTGACGGTGGTAGGCAAGGTGCACAGCGGCTGGCTACAGGTGCAGTTTGTGCCGGAACGGTGCGGCGTGGTCTTGCAGATCAGCCCCAGCCTGAGCGGCGCCCTGCCACAGGTGCTGGCGCGTGTGCGCGCACTGCTGGACCTGGACGCAGAGCCTTCCATCATCAACGCTGCCTTGCTGGACGACTTTCCAGGCTCGGAAGGTTTGCGCGTGCCGGGCTGCCTGGATGGCTTCGAGCTGGGTGTGCGTGCCATCCTGGGCCAGCAGATCACCGTGCAGGCCGCCCGCACCTTGGGCGCTCGGCTGGTTGAGCGCTTTGGCACCGACCTGCCGGGTGCGCGTGGGGGCCAGATTTTGAACCGCCTGTTTCCCTGCGCCGCAGGTCTTGTGCCAAGCCAGTGGCGAGGACATGGGCCAACTGGGCATCGTGCGCCAGCGGCAACGGGCGATCCAGGCGCTGGCGCAGGCGGTCGCCTACAACGGCTTGCTGCTGCAACCCGGCGTGGACATTCCCGAAACGCTGGCCGCTCTGCAGGCCCTGCCCGGCATTGGCCCGTGGACAGCGCATTACATTGCCATGCGCGCCTTGCGCTGGCCGGACGCCTTCGTGGCCGGTGACGTGGCGCTGCACAAGGCCTTGGGTGTGCAAGCCGCCACCAACTATCCGAAACAGGTGGCTGCGGCGGCCGAAGCCGCGTCGCAACGCTGGAAGCCGTGGCGCAGTTATGCGGTGGTACGGGCCTGGGCCACACTGGCGCCAACCCAGCCGACCAAGAACGCGAAACGGATGTGATTCGGTCCTTCAGTTGCTATATTTGTTATAGCGCTTCACGCTTATTACACGGGGGCTAGAGCCTCATTTATCATGAAATATTCAGCTAAGACCGTTCGTAGTACCTTGTCCAGCCCAATGGGGCCCATGACGCTGGCAGCGCATGACAACGCCCTGGTATGGCTTGGTTTTGATGGCCAGAAACATGCGCCTGACACCAGCAAATGGCCGTTGACCACGGGGCACCCGGTGTTGAATCAGGCGCGTGAGCAATTGCTGCAGTACTTTGCCGCAGAACGTTCCGTATTTGATGTTCCTCTGGACCTGTCCGGGGGTACGGCATTTCAACAAACCGTCTGGCACGCGCTGCTGGGGATCCCATTCGGGGGCACCACCAGTTATGGCAGCATAGGCCACGCACTGGGCAAGCCCGCAGCCGTGCGGGCCGTGGGTGGCGCCGTAGGCCGCAACCCGGTTTCCATCATCGTGCCCTGCCACCGGGTGGTCGGGAGCAACGGTGCCCTGACCGGTTATGCCGGCGGCGTGGACCGCAAAATCGCTCTGTTGCAACTCGAAAGCGCACCGTGAACGCCGCCATACAACAGCCGCCAGCGACCCTGCTCGCCAAACCCTGGAAGCTCGACTTTGTGTTGCTGGCCGCCATTTGGGGTGCGTCCTTCATGTTCATGCGTTTGGCTGCGGTGGAGTTCGGCGCTTTTGCCACGGCGGGCATACGGGTCGGCATTGCAGCGGCGTTCCTGCTGCCCCTGCTGTGGGCGCGCGGACACGTTGGCGTGTTGCTCACCCATTGGAAGTTAGCCCTGGTGGTGGGCATTTTGAATTCGGCCATTCCTTTTGCCTGTTTCAGTTACGCGTTGTTATCCATCTCCACCGGCCTGTCCTCGATTCTGAATGCCACCGTGCCCCTGTTTGGTGCCGTCGTCGCCTGGCTGTGGCTGAAAGACCGCCCTAATGGTTCACGCGTTCTAGGTCTGCTGATCGGTTTTGTGGGTGTGGCCCTGTTGGCGTGGGACAAGGCCAGCTTCAAGCCCGACGCATCAGGCACCGCCAGTGGTTGGGCGGTGTTGGCCTGCCTATTGGCCACGCTGTGTTACGGCATTGCGGCCAGCTTTACCAAGCGGTATATGAGCGGTCTGCCGTCTCTGGTGTCGGCGGCCGGCAGCCAGATCGGCGCCGCCGTCGCCCTGCTGCCTTTGACCTGGTGGTTCTGGCCCGACCATGCCGTGTCACCGCAAGCCTGGGCTGCCGTGCTGGCGCTGGGGGTGGTATGTACCGCCGTGGCCTACATCCTGTATTTTCGGCTGATCGAACGCGCCGGGCCGGCGCGGGCCTTGTCGGTGACGTTTGCCATTCCGGTGTTTGCGGTGATGTACGGCGTGGTGTTGCTGGGCGAAGCGGTGACGCCCTGGATGCTGCTGTGTGGGGTGGTTATTGTGGTGGGGACCAGCCTTTCCACTGGCTTGGTCGCGTTACGCCGCCATCCACGGTAGCCGGTTTTCAACGCCACGTTTTGGTGCGTTCACGCGTATAGTGCAATCGGCGCCGATCCACCGGCGCAGGCTGTTGGCGAAAGGAATTTTTTGCACATGCGCACGGGTGGCTGGATTTGTTCTGCGGTTCTACTGTTGGCCCTACCGGCCGCGGCCGACACCGCGTCCGCTGTACGGTGGGTCGACCAGGAGTTCAAGCCCTCGTCGCTGACTCGGGAGCGGCAACTGGCGGAACTGCAATGGTTTATGCAGACCGCCGACCGGCTGAAACACCAGGGCATTACCGCCATCCGTGTGGTGTCGGAAAAAATCGACACGCACGACTATGAGTCCCGTACGCTGAGCCGGGCTTTTGAGGAGATCACCGGCATCAAGGTGCAGCACGACATCATGCCCGAGGGTGATTTGGTGGACCGCTTGTATGCCGCCATCAAGAGTGGCCAGTCTGAATACGACGGCTGGATCTCCGACTCCGACCTGATTGGCACCCACTACCGCTATGGATCGGTGGTTCCCCTCAGCGATTTCATGCAAGGCGCTGGCAAGGCGTTCACCAATCCCGGGCTGGACCTGGCGGACTTCATCGGTATGGCCTTCACGACCGCGCCGGACGGCAAGATCTACCAGCTTCCCGACCAGCAATTCGCCAACCTGTACTGGTTTCGGGCCGACTGGTTTGCCCGCAAAGACTTGCAAGCCCGGTTTCGCGCGAAATTTGGCTATGCGCTGGGCGTACCGCTGAATTGGTCTGCGTATGAAGACATTGCCAGTTTCTTCACCCACGACGTAAAAGAAATCGACGGTAAAACGGTCTATGGTCATATGGACTACGGCAAACATGACCCCTCCCTGGGCTGGCGCTTCACCGACGCCTGGTTGTCCATGGCCGGTGCGGCCGACAAGGGCATCCCGAACGGCTTGCCGGTGGACGAGTGGGGTATTCGTGTGTCAAACGACCAGTGCACACCCGTGGGTGCATCGGTAGAACGTGGCGGTGCCACCAATTCCCCTGCAGCTGTTTTTGCACTAACCCAGTACGTGGATTGGCTCAAAAAATACGCACCGCCCGAGGCGGTCAACATGACCTTCAGCGACGCCGGCCCGGTGCCCGCCCAAGGGCAGATTGCGCAGCAGATCTTTTGGTACACCGCCTTTACGGCCCCGCTGACCCAACCCGGAACCGCGGCCGTGAACAAGGACGGCAGCCCCAAATGGCGCATGGCGCCGTCTCCGCATGGGCCCTACTGGAAAACCGGCATGCAAAACGGCTACCAGGACGTGGGGGCCTGGACCTTTCTGAAGTCCACCCCCCTGCCCAGGATGTCGGCGGCCTGGCTGTACGCGCAGTTCGTCACATCCAAGACCGTGTCTCTGCGCAAGTCCATTGTAGGGCTGACATTTATCCGTGAATCCGACATCAAACACGACTACTTCACGCGCAATGCAGCACGCTACGGCGGCTTGGTCGAGTTTTACCGCAGCCCGGCCCGGGTGGCCTGGACCCCCACGGGCACCAATGTGCCCGATTACCCGCGTATGGCGCGCCTGTGGTGGACCAATGTGGCAACCGCCGTCAAAGGTGAAAAGACGCCCCAGGTCGCCATGGATTCCCTGGCCCGGGCCATGGACGACGTGTTGGCCGATTTGCAAGGGTCGGGCATGCGGTATTGCACCCCCCGACTCAACCCACGGCGCGATCCGGCCCAGGTTTTGTCCAACAAGGGAGCGCCCTGGAAAAAACTGGGAAACGAAAAGCCACGCGGTGAAACCATTGCCTATGAGCAGTTGCTCAAGGCCTGGACGGAGGGTCGGGTGCAATGACCCCAACCGTGGGCCAACCGGACGCCACCACCGGCACCCTGTCGCGCACACGGCTGGCCCTGCTGTTATTTGCCGTGGTCACCACCTGTGCCATTTTCGGGCAGACCTGGTGGGCGATTGAGCAGGACAAACGGCAAACCTTGACGTCGGAGACCACCAACGGCCTGGTGGCAGTACGCCTGCTGGAAGAACATGCCAGCCAAACCCTGCAAGAGGCTGTGCACACGCTGGACCGTGTGGCACGCGTGGTGCAGGCCAGCGGCGGTGCCCGCGATCCTGTTGCTATCCAGAAAATCGTCGCAACCCACGACATCGGTCACAGCCGCCATCTCAAGGCACTGCAGTATGTGTCCCCCCAGGGCACCAGTTGGATCAGCTCGCCCGACTTTCCGACCCACGCAACCCAGGCTTCTCAGCACGCCCACATTCAGCATTTGCTGAACAACCCCAAGGACCACGATGCCCTGGTCGGCCACCCCTATGCCAGCGCCTACGACAGCCAATGGGTGATACCGGTCGCCCGCACGCTTTACAACACGGCGGGCCAGTCCTTGGGGGTGGTCAGTGTGGACATTCGCCTGGCGTATTTTGGTGCCTTGTATTCCCGCGTCGCCAAGGAAAACAATGCCAGCGTGACCCTGCTCTCGGACCAGGGTTTCATCATTGCACGCTCGCCGTTTGAGGCCCGTTATGTGGACCGTGACGTGTCAGACGAACCGCGCCTCCTGACCTTGCGCTCAGACGCAGTGGAAGGCTCGTTTGATGACGCAAGTTTTCTGGACGACGACCCCGGTGCCAAGCTCTACACCTACCGCAAACTCAATGGTTTTCCTGTCACCACCGTCTACGCACGGGACTACGCCAGTGTGTTGGCGCCCTGGGAGCGACGCACCTACGAGCGCTATCTGCTGGCCGGCCTGACGATTGCGCTGGTGGCTGCACTAACCTATTTCCTGATTTTCTATATCCGGCGGCTGCAACGCGCCCAACATTCCCTGCGAGAGAGCGAAGCCAAATTTTTTGGCCTGTTTCGCCAGTCGCCGGTGCCCCATACACTGGTGCAATTTGACACCGGCCAGATTGTTGAGGCCAATGACGCCTGGCTGCAGCAGTATGGCTACCAGTTGGGCGATGTGATTGGGCGAACGGCCCTGGAACTGGGCATCTGGGAACGACCCTCGCAGCGCGACGAAGTCACCCGGGCTTTGAACCAAAGCGGCGGATTGGACCGTTTTGAAGTGATCCACCGGCACCGCGACGGACACGCCGTTACCTGCCTGATGTCAGGCCGCACGATCCAGACCGGTACGCAAAGGCTGATCCTGTTCACCGTGGTCGATGTCACATTGCAGCGCATGGCTGAACGGGAAATCCGGGACATGAACCAACAACTGGAGTTGCGCGTTCAGGCCCGTACCGAAAAGCTTGAAATTGCCAATCACGAACTCAGCCTGGCACTGAAATCGGTGCAGGCCATGCAAACCGAACTGGTTCGGACCGAAAAATTGGCGGCGCTGGGTTCTTTGGTGGCAGGCGTCGCCCATGAACTCAATACCCCCATTGGCAACAGCGTAACGGTGGGCAGTACCTTGCAGCACCAGGCGCAGGAACTCTCGGCGGCATACAACCGGGGTGAACTGCGCCGTTCGTTCTTGCTGGACTATATCGACAGCGCCATCCGTGGCACTGAAATTCTGATGCGTGCGCTCGGCCGGGCCAACGACTTGATCAGCAGCTTCAAGCGTGTGGCCGTGGACCAGTCCAGCGACCAGCGCCGCAGTTTCGATGTGCAAACCACCTTGCGTGAAGTGTGCCTGACGCTGGAGCCCATGTACAAGAACACGCCCTACCGGCTCTCGGTAGAGTTGCCCGATGGAATCACCATGGACAGCTTCCCCGGCGCGTTGGGGCAACTGATCACCAACTTTGTCAGCAATGCACTACAGCATGGTTTTGAAGGCCGCAGCCTGGGCACCATGCAGTTGCGGGCGCAGGCCATGGGCGACCAGGAGCTTGTCCTGCATTTCATTGACGATGGCATTGGCATGACCGAGGACACGCGTAAGCGGGTGTTTGACCCCTTCTTCACCACCAAGCTCGGCCAGGGCGGCTCAGGGCTGGGTATGAACATCGTCTACAACATCGTGCATGAGGTTATGGGCGGCAGCATAGAAATTGCATCAGTGCCGGGCGCAGGCACCCACATTACGGTTATCTTGCCGCGTATTGCGCCGCAGGCGGCTGCCCACAGCGCCGATACACACAACCAGCCGTCGATGATCGATTGACTGACTAACTGACCAGCGTCTCCGCCGGGCAACCTATTGGCGAATCACGTCTGCGCCTGTTGGTGGTTTGAACTGAAAGACCGCGGCGTCCAAAGCTGGGTTGGTCTGAAAGGCAGTGAACCGCAAGCTGGAACGCTGACCAAAACTGTCCACGATTTCCAGGACGGCCAACTCACCCGATTTGAAACCCACGCGTACGGTTTGCAAGGCGCTGTCCTTGGCCTTTGGTACCGCCCGCACCCACTCCAACCCGTCCTGATCGGCATCGGCCGACAAGCCAAAGTCGGCCTGCAAGGCCCGCATATCGGCGGCGGAGGCAATCAAGGCAGCGGGCGTAGACCCCAGAACCTGCGACTGTTTGCGAGCGGTTACCTGGTTCAAGTCGACGTCATAGAGCCACAGGGTCTGGCCATCGGCCACGATGCTTTGCTCAAACGGCTTTCTTGTAGACAAAACGAAAGTGCCCTGGGCGGGCAAATTCAAACGTTCCGCTGGAGGTTTTGCTACGGGCGGACTGCCCTTCTTTGGCGGGCATGGTCACGGTCTGGGTGAAATCAGTGCGTGCCGTTTTTACGGTCCGGATGAAAGCTTCCAAGCTTTCCAGACCTCCAGCCCACGCGGATATTGAGTAAGCAGCTATTAAAAATGTAGCAAATTGTTTCATTCCGCCCTCGCCGGTACCAAAATATCGCGCTGGCCACTGGTGCTCATGGAGCTGACCAGACCGGCCTTCTCCATGTCTTCCACCAGGCGGGCGGCGCGGTTGTAGCCAATCTTCAGGTGGCGTTGCACCAGCGAGATGCTGGCCTTGCGGTTTTTCAACACCACTTCAACCGCCTGGTCATACATCGGGTCTTTTTCACCACCTCCACTGCCATCAACGCCCGGCTCGCCTTCGCCGTCGACAGAGCCGCCCTCTAAAACACCTTCAATGTAGTTGGGCTCACCCTGGGATTTAAGGTAGTTCACCACGCGGTGCACCTCGTCGTCGCTGACAAAGGCGCCATGCACACGGATAGGCAGACCGGAGCCACTGGCCATGTACAGCATGTCGCCCATGCCCAGCAAGGCTTCGGCCCCCATCTGATCCAGAATGGTGCGGCTGTCGATCTTGGAGCCCACCGAGAAGGCAATACGCGTCGGGATATTGGCCTTGATCAGGCCGGTGATCACATCCACGCTGGGACGCTGAGTAGCCAGAATCAAATGGATACCAGCGGCGCGGGCTTTTTGCGCCAGGCGGGCGATCAGCTCCTCGATCTTCTTGCCGATCACCATCATCAGGTCGGCCAGCTCGTCGATCACCACCACGATATGCGGCAGGCGCTCCAGTGGTTCAGGGGTTTCGGGTGTCAGGCTGAACGGGTTGTAAATGAACTCGCCGCGCGCCTTGGCCTCGGCAATCTTGGTGTTGTAGCCGGCCAGGTTGCGCACACCGAGCTTGCTCAGCAGCTTGTAGCGCCGCTCCATCTCCGCCACGCACCAGGTCAGGCCGTAGGCCGCCTGTTTCATGTCGGTCACCACCGGCGCAATCAGGTGCGGAATGCCTTCGTAGAACGACATTTCCAGCATCTTGGGGTCGATCATCAAGAAGCGCACGTCGCTGGCCTCGGCCTTGTACAGCAGGCTCAGAATCATGGCGTTGATACCGACCGACTTGCCCGAGCCGGTGGTACCGGCCACCAGCACGTGGGGCATCTTGGCCAGGTCGGCGACGATGGGGTTGCCCACAATGTCTTTGCCCAAGCCCATGGTCAGCATGGACTTGCTGTCGTTGTAGACCTGCGAGCCCAAAATCTCGGACAGCCGAATACTCTGGCGTTTGGCGTTGGGCAGCTCAAGCGCCATGTAGTTTTTGCCGGGAATGGTCTCCACCACGCGGATGGACACCAGGCTCAAACTGCGCGCCAGGTCCTTGGCCAAACCGACGATCTGCGAACCCTTGACGCCGGTGGCGGGCTCGATCTCGTAGCGGGTGATCACCGGGCCGGGCTGGGCCAGCACCACCCGCACGTCCACGCCAAAGTCCTTGAGCTTTTTCTCAATCATGCGGCTGGTCATTTCCAGCGTCTCGGGGGCCACTGTCTCCTGGCGGGCCAGAGCACCGTCGAGCAGATCCACCTGGGGCAGCTTGCTGTCGGGCATCTCGGTAAACAGTGGCTTTTGGCGCTCTTTGGCGACACGTTCACTGCGCGGCGCCTCCATCGTGATGGGCTCCACAATCACAACCGGTTGCGGGTGGTGCTCTACCGTTTCCTCACGCTCTTCCAGCAAAATTTCTTCACGCTCGCGCATGGCTTGTTGACCCATCACGCGGTCCTGCGCGGTTTCGCGTTTGTGCTGAAGGGATTTCACCTGCGCATCGACCCAGGCACCTATACGCTCGGCGACGTGCATCCACGAAAACCCGAACACCAGCGCCGCACCCACGACTCCCAACGCAATCGACACCAGCCCAGAACCGGCAAATCCCAGCCACTTGACGCTCAAGGGCCCCAACAGATAACCCAGTACGCCGCCGCTGTGGCCACCCGGAAGGCGGGCCTCCAGACTGTACAGGCGCGACCACTCCAGCGTCGTGCTGGCATATAGCAACAAAGCCAAACCCAGCCAAAACACAAGACGGCGCGGGCTTGAACGACCCGACACGTCGCCGCGCAGGCGATTGGCGAGCAGCGACAGCCACAGCCGAATGCCAATGACCACACACCACCAAACCGAAAAGCCGAAAAGGAGGTAGCTGACATCTGCAACCAACGCCCCGAGTCGCCCGGCCCGGTTGACCAAGGGCGTGCCATCACCTGAAGTGGTCCAGGCCGCGTCCATCGGTGAATAGCTGAGCAACGCGATCAACCACATCACCAACAAAACCAGGCCTGCAATCAGTGCAATTTCATTGGCGAAACGCCCCATACCGGTCGGTGGATGGGAACCGGACGGAGCTGAAGATTGAAGTGTATGGAGCGAATAGGTCATGCAAGAAAATGAACAGTCGGGGCGAGCTTACCGCATGCCCCGGCCCGGGGAACTAACGCGGGAGCATGCGGCGTTCAAATACGCGCACCATGCCGCCTTCGAGTAACTGGATGAAGCCCTGTTCTTCGAAGTCTTTCATGACCCGGCTAACCATTTCACGTGACGCACCTACCATTTTGGCAATGTCTTGGCGCGTCATTTTTTCCCGGATCACCAAGGTATCCGTTTCATCGGCCACCGCAGAGTCCAGCAGGACTTTGGCCACCCGACCGTACACCCCAACCAGGGCCAATGAACTGATGTTTTCACTGGCTTTTCGCAAACGCTGGACCAAAACACGCATAACAGCGTGGGCCATTTCCATATTTTCATTCAGGCATCGCAAGAAACTGTCGCGGCCCAACACCAGCACGTCAACCTCCTGGTCTGCCACCACCGTAGCGGAATGGGGTTCGTTGTCAATCAGGCTCATTTCTCCCACGTAGTCACCCGAAGACAACGTGGCCAGAATCACCTCGCGACCATTGTTGTCCGTCATCAAGACCCGGGTACGCCCGACCAGAATGATGTAAAGCGCGTTGCACTTCCTGCCCTGTTCAACCAGAACTTCACCACGCTTAAAGCTTTTTTTGGACACCGCTCCAGCCAAGCCCTCAGCCTGCTCCGGCGATAGCGTGGAAAAAAGGGACACCCTGCGAATCAATTCAAGGTTGCTCAACATTGACATTCGGCCACTCCACGTAAAAGTTGGGCTGCGTTTCTTACAATGGGCTTTGTATTGAAAACGTCCACCGTGGCCAGAAATGTACACGGCGACGCTATTGCTGTCTCCAACCAGAGGTTCCCCGATGTCCGATCCCAAACACGCCAAGGTCCTGATTCTTGGCTCCGGCCCAGCCGGTTACACCGCGGCGGTCTACGCGGCCCGCGCCAATCTCAACCCTGTTCTGGTCACCGGCATGGCCCAAGGCGGCCAATTGATGACCACCACCGAAGTTGACAACTGGCCCGCCGATGTGCACGGTGTGCAGGGCCCTGACCTGATGCAGCGCTTTCTGGAACACGCCGAGCGCTTCAAGACCGAGATTTTGTTTGACCACATCAGCGCGGTCGACCTCTCCAAGCGCCCCTTCACCCTCACCGGTGACAGCGGTCAATACACCTGCGACGCGCTGATCATCGCCACCGGCGCATCGGCTAAATACCTGGGCCTCCCGAGTGAAACCGCCTTCATGGGCCGCGGTGTGTCGGGTTGCGCCACCTGCGATGGTTTCTTCTACCGCGACCAGGTGTGCTGCGTGGTCGGTGGCGGCAATACCGCCGTGGAAGAGGCGCTGTATTTGTCCAATATCGCCAGCAAGGTGTACTTGGTGCACCGCCGCGACAAGTTCAAGGCCGAGCCCATTCTGATCGACAAGTTGATGGAAAAAGTGGCCAGCGGCAAGATTGAACTCAAGACTTTCCGCACACTCGATGAAGTGCTGGGCGATGCCTCGGGCGTCACCGGCATCCGTGTCAAGAGCACAACCGACGGCACGACCGAAGACATTGCGCTGACCGGTTGCTTCATTGCCATTGGGCACGCACCCAATACCGAAATTTTCCAGGGTCAGCTGGAGATGGCGGGCGGCTACATCGTCACCCAGGGCGGCCTGAAGGGTTTTGCCACACAGACGTCGGTACCCGGCGTATTTGCCGCCGGCGACGTGCAGGACCATGTGTACCGCCAAGCCATCACCAGCGCCGGTACCGGCTGCATGGCGGCGCTGGATGCCCAGCGCTTCCTCGAACAAGACTGAACGGGCCCACGCGGAAATTCGCTATAATCCAAGGCTTTGCTGAATTCAGCCCGTGAGGGCCTGGACTCAATAGCAAACACTGCCAAGCAATTGGCGGGGGGTTACCGCCACCCTTTTTCATTGGCGAGGTGAGGCTAGAGCGAGACTCAGGCAGCCGGGATTTTCAAGCAATTGAGCCAGGCAGTTCGGGTCGCCAGTAATAGCCGTTTAAGTAGTATCGGAGTGTCCTCATGGCACGCGTATGTCAAGTCACGGGCAAAGGCCCGATGGTCGGGAACAATGTTTCCCACGCCAACAACAAAACCAAACGCCGGTTCCTGCCGAACCTGCAATACCGCCGTTTCTGGGTCGAGACTGAAAACCGTTGGATTCGTCTGCGGATTTCTAACGCAGGTCTGCGTTTGATCGACAAAAACGGTATTGATGTTGTGCTCGCAGATCTGCGCGCACGGGGTCAGGCTTAACAATTAACTTGGGGACTGACCTTAAGCTCTGTCCCCAACTGAAAGGAACATCATGGCAACCAAAGGCGGACGCGAAAAAATCAAGCTGGAATCTACAGCCGGTACTGGTCATTTCTACACGACCAGCAAAAACAAGAAAACCATGCCCGAGAAGATGCTGATCAAGAAATTTGATCCCAAAGCTCGCAAGCATGTGGACTACAAGGAAATGAAGCTTAAGTAATGTTCAGGTGACAGATCTTTAGCTCTGTCCTCTCGCATCAAGCTTCCTTGAAAAAATGCCCGCTTTTTGGCGGGCATTTTTACGTCTGTACCTTTGTGTGTTTCGCCCGCAGCTGGAAAGGGGAAGGCCTTTTGCTTCGTGTCCTCCGCCCTTCGGGCTCCTCCTTTACCTACGCAAAAGACCTTCCCCTTACCAACTGCTGGAGTGGCTGGCACACGAACGGTGTTCAGTCCAACACCGTTGATAGGTCACACACCGCAAGATCAGACGGGCTATGCGTTTTGCGCAGGTAAAGGAGGAGTGCGAAACCCGAGGGACACGGAGCAAAACGCATAGCCCGACTGATCTGGAGCAAGCAAGACGCCCCAAACGGTCCGCCGGAAAAAAGCCCGCTAAAAAACGGGCTTTCCTGAAGATGTGAAGATGCGGCTAAACGCGCGCCGCCCGCAGCCGCAACGAGAACTCGCACAGCGCAGCGATGCCGCTTTCTTCCGCGCGCTGGCACCAGGCTTGCAAGTCTTTGGTCAACTGCTCGCGCGACACCGAAGTGTTGAGCCACATCTGGCGCAGTTCCTCGCGCATGGTCACCATCTTGTCCAGCATGGGCGACGCGGCAAGGGCCTTGGCCAGCTCGGGAGCGGCCGAGGCCGGCACCATGTCCACGTCACGGTGCATCCAGCGCTTGGCCGCCTTGATGACGGCGGCATCCGCGCTGCGCGCGCGCATGGCAGCCAGCTCAACCCGCGCTGCCAGGCGCATGTCTTTGGCATAGGTCGCCATCAATTCATAGCGGTTGGCGATCAACGCCTCAAGGGTTTTTTCATCCGCCACTGGACGAATGGCACCGAAGGCGGCCTTAGGTGGACGCTTCTTGACCTTTGCCAGGCCCACGGCCTGCATCACACTGATGTAGACCCAACCCATATCGAACTCGTAAGGCTTCACCGACAGCTTGGCCGACGTCGGATAGGTGTGGTGGTTGTTGTGCAGTTCTTCGCCAGCAATCAAAATGCCCCAGGGCGAAATATTGGTGCTGGCGTCCGGTGCCTCGAAATTGCGATAGCCCCAGTAGTGGGCCGCGCCATTGATGATGCCGGCCGCCATCACCGGCGTCCACATCATCTGCACTGCCCACACCGCCAAACCAGCGACACCGAACAACGCAACGTCTATCACCAGCATCAATACGACCCCCGTCGTGGAAAACCGCGTGTACAGATTGCGCTCCAGCCAGTCGTTGGGCGTTCCGTGACCATAACGGGCCATGGTCTCAGGCTTAGCGGCTTCCGCCCGGTACAACTCGTAACCCTGCAACAGGACGGTGCGGATGCCGTGGATGTGGGGGCTGTGCGGATCTTCGGCTTGTTCACACTTGGCGTGGTGCTTGCGGTGGATGGCAGCCCACTCCTTGGTGACTTGCCCGGTGGTCAACCACAACCAGAACCGGAAAAAATGGGACGCAATGGGGTGCAAGTCCAAGGCGCGATGGGCCTGGTGGCGGTGCAAGAAAACCGTTACGCTGATCATGGTGAAGTGGGTCAACACCAAGGTCAGCAGGGCAATCTGCCACCAGCGTAAATCCCACGCGCCATGGGCCAACCACTCGATGGTTGCAGTCAGCACTGGCGAATCGGGTAAAAAGTTCATTGCGCTTTTCTCTCTAAAAAGGGGGAGTCGCCGGGTGCCACGTCACACTGGTTAACACACCTATTTTAGGTGCGCGCACCTAGTTCCAGGGAAACAAGGTCTATTTCTTCTGCCACACCGCAGCAAAAAATCCGTCCGTACCATGGCGATGCGGCCACAGTCGCAAATACAACTGGCCGTTCTCACCCCCACTGCACAGAGTCATGGCGTTTTCTACCTTCAGCTCGGTCAAAACATCGCCCACCGGCAGGGCCACACAATCCGGGTTGGCTGCGGAAAAAGCCTCGGCAATCGCCTCATTCTCCTGCGGCAATACGCTGCAGGTGGCGTAGACAAGGCGACCGCCCGACTTCAGCATCCGCGACGCACTTTGCAGAATGGCCGCCTGCTTGACCGCCATTTCTTCCACCGCCTGCAGGTTCTGGCGCCACTTCAGGTCCGGGTTGCGCCGCAGCGTCCCCAGGCCGGTACATGGCGCATCCACCAACACGCGGTCCATCTTGCCGGTCAGGCGCTTGACCCGATCATCACGCTCATGCGCGATCGCCGCCGGGTGCACATTCGACAAGCCGCTGCGCTTGAGGCGCGACTTGAACGCGTCCAGCCGGTGCGCCGACGTGTCAAACGCATACAGGCGACCGGTGCTGCGCATCGCCGCGCCAATGGCCAGCGTCTTGCCGCCAGCGCCGGCGCAGAAGTCCACCACCATCTCGCCGCGCTTGGCATCGAGCAACATCGACAGCAGTTGAGAGCCCTCGTCCTGCACCTCGAAGTCGCCGCGCATGAAAGCTTCATGTTTGTTAAGTGCGGGCTTTCCGGCGATTCGCAAGCCCCAGGGTGAATACGGCGTGTTAACGGCCTTGATGCCGGCTTTGGCCAGCTCTTTTTGCACGTCGGCGCGCTTGGCCTTGAAGGTATTGACGCGCAAGTCCAGACCAGCGCCCTGGTTCAGGGTCTCCACCATGGGCCAGAACTCTGCACCCAGTTGGTCCTTGAGCGGCTGTACCAGCCACTCGGGCAAGTTGTGGCGGTGGCGCTCCATCAGGTCATCGGGGCTGACCTTTTCACACTGGTCCAGCCAGTTCTTCTCTTGGTCGGTCAGTGCACTGCGCAGAAAATCACCGGGCCCATAAAAACCCAGAATCGCCAAGCGCCGCTCTTTAGGGCCGCTGCCCGAGGGAGCCAAGTGGTCAAACAGCAGCTTCTTGCGCAACACGGTGTACACGGTTTCGGCCATCGTGGCGCGCTCGCGCGGGCCCAGGCCGCGGTTGTCGCGGAAAAATCGCGAGACGATGGCGTCTGCGGGGTGGTCGAATTTGAGGGTCAGCCTGACCAGTTCGGAGCAGGCGTCGAGGAGAGCTTTTGGGTGCATAGGGGTAGGATTGTCCCATGAGCATTGAAAATCTGCCCCTACTGATCACGACAGCGCCGGGCCTGTACCGCCACTACAAGGGCAACTTGTATGAAGTGATCGACACCGTCCGCCACAGCGAGACGCTCGAACCCATGACCTTGTACCGGGCGCTGTACGGCGAGCGCGGGCTGTGGGTGCGACCGGCCGCCATGTTTGCCGAAACGGTGCTGGTTGACGGCAAACCTCAGGCCCGTTTTGCCCTCCAGCCCTCGTGAAATAAGCGCAAGCAGCTATACTTTTTGTAGCAAATCAGCAATGCCCCGCGGATAGATCAGGTGCTCCTGGGTCAGCACGCGTGCCGCCAGCGCATCGGCCGTATCGCCCGGCAACACGGGTACCACAGCCTGCGCCAGAATGGGACCGTGGTCCAGCTCGGCGG
Source organism: Candidatus Aalborgicola danicus (assembly GCA_016703945.1). Taxonomy (GTDB): domain Bacteria; phylum Pseudomonadota; class Gammaproteobacteria; order Burkholderiales; family Burkholderiaceae_C; genus Allorhodoferax; species Allorhodoferax danicus. The sequence goes on along the minus strand of JADJBC010000044.1, from coordinate 151,406 downwards.
TTACCAGATGCACGGTTGCCCCGGCAAATTTGCAACCTGCATCGATGGCGCGCTGGTGCGTGTGCAAGCCCGGAAAGGCCGGCAACAGCGAGGGGTGGATGTTGACCAGGCGACCGGCATAACGGCTCACAAAAACCGGGGTCAAAATGCGCATGAACCCGGCCAAAACCACTAGAGTCGCTTCCCCGGGCTGCGCAACACCGTCGATACGTGTAGCCAAGGCTTCATCAAACGCCTCGCGCGTGGCAAAGCCCTTGTGGTCCAGCACATCGGTGGTTATGCCCTTGGAACGCGCAAACACCAAGCCCTTGGCCTCGGCCTTGTTGCTCAACACGGCCGCAACCCGCGCGCCGTATCGACCAGCCCAATCGTCGCGCCGCGCCGTCTCCACGATGGCGGCCATATTTGAGCCACCGCCAGATATCAGGATGATGATGTTTTTCATGGTCGACCGGATTATCACCGTGGCACACGGCGATTGTGCGCTGGCGCACTGAGAAATTCGGCCAAAAGAACTACCGTTCGGGAGTCGCTTCGATGTGGCCCTTTGGGCGCCACGCGTCATGCCGTGAAGCTAAGGCAGAGCACTACGCCCAATCAATTTATCTTAAGGAATCACCATGAGTCTCGGAACAATTTTGCTCATCATCTTGGTATTGATGTTGGTGGGAGCACTGCCCACCTGGCCCCACAGCGGCAGTTGGGGCTATGGACCCAGTGGTGGTCTGGGTCTGATTCTGGTCATCGTCGTGGTGCTCTTGCTGATGGGTCGCCTGTAGCCCGGTCCACAACGCCGCAATGGCTTTGCCCCTGCAAACGCCATCGTCTTCATCCGGGCAACCGGTCTGATCCAAGCAACTCCATCTCGGAGTTGCATCTCTCTGGGGAAAAGCAATGTTGAAACACTCAAGAATGATTCGTGCCGTGGCCGGTGGCTGTTTGGTAGTCCTGACCGCTGCTTGCGGTAGCAATCTGAAAACGCCGGCAACTGCCGACGTCGCTGTTTCCAAAGCGGCCGTTGAAAGTGCCGCAGGCGCTGGCGGCGTGCAGTACGCGCCCGTCGAAATGAACGCAGCACGTGAAAAGCTGGCGCAAGCCAACCAGGCAATGGCCAACAAGGACTACGAACGCGCAACCACACTGGCCAACCAGGCACAAGCGGACGCCAAACTGGCGCAAGGCAAGGCCGACTCCGCCAAGGCGCAAGCCGCGTCAGATGCCCTGCAAGAAGACATTCGGGTGCTGCGCGAAGAGCTCTCCCGCAGCCGCAAATAAAAGAACCAACGTTTTCCCAAGGATATTGCCATGAAGATTTTTCACCTTACCCCCACCCTGCTGGCCGTCACGTTGCTCCTGGGTGCGTGCGGTTCCGTACCCACCACAACCAGCATGCTGGACCAGGCGCGTGCCGACTATGCAAACGCACAGAACAGCCCCACCGTGACGCGGTATGCCCCACTGGAACTGAAACAGGCGGGTGAAGCAATGGACCGCGCCAATGGCGCAGCCATCAACCGCGACAGTGCCGAGAGCGTCAACGACCTCGCCTATGTCGCCAAGCAAAAAATTGCATTCAGTCAGGAAGTGACCAAACAGAAAATGGCCGAGGCTGACGTCGCCCAATCGGCGAAACAACGCGACCAGATGCGCCTGGATCAGCGCACGGCTGAGGCGAACCGCGCCACCGCCACCGCCCAGCAGGCGCAAATGAACGCCCAGGCCGCACAGATGAATGCGTTGGCCGCCCGGGCAACGGCGCAAGATGCCATGGCACAAACTGCCGAGGCCAAACGCAATGCCGATATGGCGCGTGATGAAGCCAACGAAGCCCAGCGCAAGACACAAGAAGCCCAGGCCCGCACAGCCCAGCTCGAAGCGCAATTGAGTGACCTGGCGGCCAAGAAAACCGAACGCGGTCTGGTGATCACATTGGGTGATGTTTTGTTTGGAACAGACATGGCGCGTCTGAACGCCAATGGAATGCAAACCGCCCAGAAGTTGGCCGCCGTGTTGCAACAAAACCCACAACGCACCGTTCTGGTGGAAGGGTTTACTGACAGCACCGGTACCAGTCCACACAATCTGGAACTGTCTGAGCGCCGTGCCAATGCCGTGCGCGCCGCCTTGTTGGAACAGGGAATTGCACGCGAGCGTGTCGCCATTCGCGGCTATGGAGAGTCCTTTCCGGTAGCGGCCAACGACACGGTGTCCAACCGCCAGCTCAATCGCCGCGTCGAGATCGTGTTATCGGACGAAAGTGGACGAACCATCGCTCGATAAGGCGGGTACTGAACTGCCCTTGGCCGAGGTCGACGGCGCAAGCGCAGCGTCAACACCGCCGCCGGAACCCCGCGTGGTATTGCACACCACGGTGGATGTGCGCAGCGTTTCGTTGGTGATATTGGCGACTTTGGCCAGCATCTTCATGTTGCGCTGGGCCAGTGCAGTTTTCATTCCTATCATGCTGGGCCTGATGCTCAGCTACGCCCTGTCGCCCGTCGTGGACTGGCTGCACCGGCGCCGCATTCCCCGCGCCATCAGCGCGGCCGTCCTGCTGTTGGGCATCATCGGCGGCGCCGGAAGCACCGCTTACGCACTCAGCGACGATGCGGGCAAATTGGTTGAACTGTTGCCTCCGGCCGCGCAAAAGTTACGCAATACCATTCAGGCCCTGCCCCGCCAATCCAACAACACGCTGATCACAGTACAAAAGGCAGCGGCTGAACTGGAGCAGGCCGCCCAGGAATCCACGGGGGTTGCGACAGCGGCGCGCGGCGTGCAGCGGGTGCAGATTGAGAAAGCCAGATTCGACATCAAAGACCACTTGTGGGACGGAACGCTGGGATTGGTAACGTTTGCCGGGCAAACCGGCATGGTGGCATTGATCAGCTTTTTCTTGATGGCGTCCGGAGACAGCTTCCGCCGCAAGCTGATCAAACTCACAGGACCGACACTGAGCAAAAAGCGAATCACTTTGCAAGCGCTCAACCAGATCCATGACCAGATTCAACGTTATATGCTGGTGCAGTTGTTCACCAGCACGCTGGTGGGCGTGGCCACCTGGTTGTGTTTCCTGGCCATCGGCATGGAGCATGCCGCGGTATGGGGCATCGCCGCCGGCGTGCTCGACCTGGTTCCTTACGTCGGCAGCGTTGTCATTACAACGGGCTCCATGCTGGTCAGTTTCCTGCAATTCGGCACGCTCAATATGGTTCTGCTGGTGGGCGGTATATCGATGCTGCTCCACATTTTGGAAGCCTTCCTGTTGACGCCGTGGCTCACCAGCCGGGCCAACAAGATGAACCCGTTCGCGATTTTCGTCGGTGTGTTGGCGTGGGGCTGGTTATGGGGCGTGTGGGGTTTGTTGCTCGGTGTGCCCATTTTGGTCATTACCAAGGCCATCTGTGACCGGGTGGACGACCTCAAACCCGTCGGTGAGTTTTTGGGGGCATAAGCGGCGACAACAACGATGCTACGTGCGCCACCGCACGGACCTTTTGGCGGCCCAACCGTACAGTCTGAGTATCAGCTCCGAGCAATGACGCAAGGCTCTGATCACCTTTCTGGTCCAGGCCAAGAAGTACCTCAATCCACTGGAGATTTACCATGTTTATCCGTACCACCCTCGCGCTTGCCATGACCGCCGCTGTTCTGCTCACCACCCCCGGTTGTGCCGTCACACGTGGTCAGGAATCCGTCGGCAACTATGTTGACGATGCCACCATCACAACCCAGGTGAAAAGCCGCTTTGTTGAAAACAAGCTGGTTGACGCTGCCTCCATCAGTGTCGAAACCATGAAGGGCACGGTCATGTTGTCCGGTTTTGCCAAGAATGGCGCAGAGCGCAACACGGCCGAAAACATCGCGCGCGGCGTGAAGGGTGTGACCTCCGTGAGGAACGAAATCGCCGTTCGTCCATGACCTGACGGCAACCGCCAGCTGATTGCGGGCATGTGACATGCGATTTGCCCGTGTCATGCTTGGTTATCGATGGGCACTGCTGGTGCTACTCGCCCTGGGAGCCTGCACCAGCTTGCCGACTGTGGCGACCGACGCCCAACAGCCGGCCGCAGTGGTTCGCCTCGCAGGTCCTCGTGGCCCGCTAACGGCAAGTCAAAGTCACGCCATCCTGGCACGGCTGCGCAATCGCAGCGCCAACTCCAGCATTTTTGATCACCACCTGGCACGGGAAGAAGCCATTGTGGGCAGCCCGTTGACGACGGGCAACACCGTCAAGTTGCTGCAGGATGGCCCCGCCACGTACCAGGCGATGTTTGAAGCCATCGCGGCGGCGAAAGACCATATCAACATGGAAACCTACATCCTCGAGGACGACGAGGTAGGTCACCAATTTGCGCAAGCGCTGATAGGCAAACAACGCAAAGGCGTTCAGGTCAACATCATCCGGGACGGCGTTGGAAGTTTCAACACCGCACCCGCCTTCTTAAAGTCTTTGGGCGATAGCGGGATCCGGCTACTGGAGTTCAATCCGGTCAATCCGTTGGCCTCCCGAACCGACTGGGAGTTGAATCAACGGGACCACCGCAAGCTGTTGATTGTGGACGGAGTTACTGCGTTCCTGGGTGGCATCAACATTAGCAATGTGTACTCAGGCGGTTCTTCGCACAAAAAACCAGCACCCACCAAAGCAAATGCTGGGCTAGCCTGGCGCGACACCGACCTGCAATTGCGAGGCCCGGTGGTGGCTGAATTGCAGAAACTTTTCCTGGCGACTTGGTCAAAACAAAATGGCCCGCCACTGGCGGCTAGCAACTTCTTTCCCGCACCCGGCAGCCCGGGCACACAGTTGGTCCGTGCGATTGGAAGCTCGCCCGACGACCCTTTCAGCCTGATCTATGCCACCTTGTTGTCGGCCATTGGCAGTGCCGACTCCAGCATCCACCTGACCACTGCCTATTTTGTTCCAGACCCCCAGTTACTCGTCGCACTGGAAGCCGCAGTCGCACGCGGCGTTCGGGTCACACTGATTCTTCCCGCCGAGACCGACTCTTGGCTGACGCTGCATGCCGGTCGGGCTTCCTTTGATCGACTGCTCAGCGCCGGCGTGGCCATTCATGAACGTCGTGGCGTGCTTTTGCATTCGAAGACTGCGCTGATTGACGGCGTCTGGTCCACCGTGGGTTCGACCAATCTGGACTGGCGCAGTTTTCTGCACAACGACGAAGTGAACGCCGTCATTCTGGGCGCTGACTTCGGCAAGCAGATGCAAGCCATGTTCGACAAGGACCTGATCGGTTCCCGCCCCATCACGCTGGAGCAATGGCGCCAGCGCTCGCTGAATGTCCGTTTGAAAGAGTTTTTTGCGCGGATGTGGGAATACTGGCTCTGACCACTGTTGGCGCGTTATGTTCGGCACCGAACTGACTTTTGTTTCCTCGTTCGCCACACTCAAAGTCGCAATGCACCCGGCGCAAACCTCGGTGCACCGCACAAGCGCGAGCACCGGCACAGAAGACTGATGCTTGCACCGATGGTGTTCTTCGACTAATTGAAGAGGCAAGCAAATGAAAAAATTGGAAACCTATTACAGAGTCGTGCCGTGGATCATGGCATCACTACTGGGAGTGCTGGCAGCCGGCTGCGGAGGCAGCAGTGGCGGTGGCAACGGTCAAGAACCCATTTTGGGCTTTGGCAACGACATTGCAACCGTGGCTCCGGCGGTGACGGCGGTGTCGCCCCCGTCAGGCGCGCTCGGGGTGCCCCTCAACACCAAGTTGATAACCGCCGCATTCAACAAGGCCATGAATCCGGCCACCATCAGCAATTCCAGTTTTACACTGGCCTGCCCCGGTAGCACGCCTGTTGCGGGCGCCGTTACATACAACCCGGTGGGCAACGTCGCAACACTCACGCTGCCAGCCGCCACCAGCCTGCCCGCAAGCTCGGTCTGCACGGCAACGGTCACAACCGCCGTCAAAGACACCTTTGGCATCGCACTGGCGGCCAATTTCACCTGGCTGTTTACCACCGGCCCTTCCCTTGACTCTACCGCACCCACCGTGACGGGCACCAACATTGCCAACGGGGCGACCGGTGTCGCTATCAACACCAGCGTTGGAGCGACCTTTAGCGAGACCATGAACGCTGCCACGGTCAACACCAGCAGTTTCACGCTCAAGCAAGGCGCAACCGCTATTGCCGGCACCGTGAGCTACTTTGGCGTCAGCGCCGTGTTCACGCCCAACAGTCCGCTGGCTCTCAACACCACCTACACCGCCACTATCAAGGGCGGGGCGGTGGGCGGTGTCAAGGACGTGGCGGGCAACGCCATGGTCAGGGACTATGTGTGGTCGTGGACCACTACGGGCGGGCTAGACCCCAATGCCGGGCGTGACACCACGCCACCCACCATCACAGGCACGGTCAATGCCAACGGCGCAACCGGCGTCTCCGTGAACACCAAGGTCGGTGCCAGCTTCAGCGAGTTTATGGACCCGCTGAAGATGACCAATGCCAACTTCACGCTGAAGAACACAACAACCGGCGCAGCCGTGGCTGGCACCGTGAGTTATTCCGGCGTCTCGGTGGTGTTCGCCCCCTTGGCCAATCTGGCTCCCAGCACCCGTTACACGGCCACCATCAAGGGTGCGCCCACCGGTGTGAGTGACCTGGCTGGCAATATGCTGCTGAGCGACTACAACTGGAGCTGGACCACCGGCGTCGCACCGGACACCACCGCACCCACGGTAACGGACACCATTAACGCCAACGGCGCAACCAACGTCGCGTTCAACACCAAGGTTGGGGCTACCTTCAGCGAGGGCATGGACCCGTTGTCGATTACTAACGCCAGCTTTATCTTGACGGAAACTTCCAGTGGCGCAGTGGTTGAAGGCGGAGTCGGTGCTTCCGGCGTGAGCGCCATCTTTATTCCGCAGTTCAATCTTTTGCCCAGCACCAACTACACCGTGACCATCAAGGGCGGCAAAGACGGAGTCACCGACCTGGCCGGCAACCCCATGGTCACCGATTTTGTGATTCGCTGGACCACCGGTGCCGCCCCCGACACCACGGCACCCACCGTCACCAGCGCAACCCCGGCCAATGGTGCAACCAACGTCGCATTCAACTCACGGGTGACTGCTGTATTTAGCGAAGGCTTGGACCCACTGACGATCACCAACACCACGTTCAGAGTCACTGAATCCGTGAGCGGCGCAGTGGTCGCCGGCGGCTTGGGTTATTCCGGCGTCAGCGCGGTGTTCATCCCCCTGGAGAACCTGACACCCAGCACCCGTTACACGCTGACCGTCAAGGGTTTGGTGAATGGCGTGAAAGACCTGGCCGGCAACCCCATGGCCAATGACTTTGTGATCAGCTGGACCACCGGCGCAGCGCCTGATACCACCGCACCCACCGTGACCGGAACCATTAACGCCAACGGTGCAACCAACGTCGCGTTCAATACCAAAGTCGGAGCCACCTTTAGTGAAACGATGGACCCACTGACAATCACCAACGTCAATTACACATTGAAAGAAGCGGTGAGCGGTTTGCCGGTGATGGGGACCATCAGCTATTCGGGAGTGAACGCCCTGTTCGTGCCACTGGCCAATCTTGCGCCCAGCACCCGCTACACCGTGACCGTCAAGGGCGGAGCCAGTGGTGTGAAAGACCTGGCCGGCAACCCCATGGTCAGCGACTTTGTGATCAGTTGGACCACCGGTGCAGCACCTGACATATCAGCACCCACCGTGATTGACACCATCCACCCCAATGGCGCCATCAATGTGCCGGTGAACACCTTTACCGGTGCCACCTTCAGCGAGGCCATGGACCCGGCGACGATGAACAACGTCAACTACACATTGACAGAAACAGTGAGCGGCATCGTGGTGCCAGGCACCGTCGGTTACGCCGGCGTGAACGTGATTTTTTACCCTATCAATGGCCTGGCCTACAGCACCAACTACACGGTTCGTGTCAAAGGGGGTGTGACTGGCGTTAAAGACCTGGCTGGCAACGCCATGGTCAATGACTTCGTGATCCGCTGGACCACCGGTGAAGCACCTGACACCACTCCACCCATCGTCACTACCGTGAACCCGTTGGACCTGGCAACCAACGTGCCGGTCAATACGTCCGTCAGCGCAACCTTCAGCGAAGCCATGGACGCTCTGACCATGAATACCGCCAACTTCCAGGTTGCCGGTGTTACCGGTCTGGTGAGTTTTGACGCGCCCAGCAAAACCATCACGTTCAAACCTTCGAACCCCCTGGCTGAAAACACCACCTACACCGCGACGATTTCAACCGGCGTGAAAGACATTGCGGGAAACACGATGGTTTCCAACAAAGTGTGGCGCTTCACGACCGTTGCTCCCATCGTGATTCCACCCGTTGTTACGCCCATTAATCTGGGGACCGCATCAACTTATGGAACCTTTGGTGGCACCGCTGGCATGACCAATATGGGCACTCTGACCCTCATCAACGGCAACATTGGCACCACGGCGACCGGAGCCTCGTCTATCACGGGATTCCACGACACCGGTGGCGACATCTACACCGAAACGGGTTCGAATAAGGGCTCGGTCAACGGCTTGATTCACACCTGCACCGTCTCCACCACCGGCCCCACGTCGGCCAGTGTCAGCGCGCCTAAGTGTGCACTGGCGACCCAAGCCCGCCTGGATGCGCAAACCGCCTACCTGTTCCTGGCGGCCAAGCCACCGGGTGCCAATCCGGGTGCCAACCTGGCTGGCAAGACCCTGGCACCTGGCGTCTACACCGCACCATCGGGTTCCTTCCTGATTCAAGGTGGCGATCTGACGCTGGATGCGCAAGGCGATCCCAACGCGCAGTTCATCTTCCAGATGGCAACCACCTTGACCGTTGGTGGACCCGGCGCCGCATTCCCGCAGAGCATTGTTCTGGCAGGTGGCGCGCAGGCCAAAAACGTGTTCTGGCAGGTGGGTAGTTTTGCGACCATCAACGCAGGGGGTGGCGGCACCATGGTGGGCACCATCATTTCACAGGCCGGGGTCTCTTTCTCGACTGCGGGCAACGTCAGCATCGTGACGCTCAATGGCCGTGCCATGTCCCTGGGCGCTTCGGTGACCCTGGTCAATACGGTCATCAATGTTCCTTGATGCCAACGTTCACCCCACCTTTTGATTCTCCTGGAGAAAAATATGAAAACAGCTATTCTTAAGACGGCTCGCGCCTCGGGAAGATTGACTCTGGTGGCTGCGGCCATCATGGCCAGCCCGTTCGCATGGGCCGACGCGTCCGCCTGGTACGGCGGGGCCAGTATTGGCCAGTCCACGGCAAAGATTGACGACCCTCGGATTACCAGCGGGCTGCTGGGATCCGGGTTTACGTCGGTCATCATCTCTGACAACGACCGCGACACCGGCTACAAAATCTTTGGGGGCTACCAGCTCAACAAGAATTTTGCGGTTGAAGGCGGTTACTTTGACCTGGGTGGCTTTGGTTTCACGGCAACCACCCTACCGGCGGGCACACTCAACGGCCATATCAAACTGCGCGGTATCCATGTTGACTTGGTCGGCTCGCTTCCCATCACTCCAAAGTTCTCGGTGTTTGGACGCGTAGGCGCCAACTACGCTGAGGCCAGGGATACGTTTTCAGGAACCGGCGCGGTAGTGGTACTTAACCCTAACCCAAGCGTTTTTGACACCAACCCCAAGGTCGGTCTGGGCATGCAATACGCCATCAACGATTCGCTGGCGGTGCGCGCGGAGGTGGAACGCTACCGGATCAACGACGCACTGGGCAACAAGGGTGATATCGACTTGGTGTCGGTCGGCCTCGTCTACACCTTTGGCGCCAAGACGCCTGAGCCTGCTGCCTATGTGCCAGCGCCCATGCCCTATTACCCGGTGACCACGGCCGTGACGCCCCAGGCGCCGGTCATGGCCCCCGCCACCCCCGCCCCCACCACCGCCGCCCCCGATGGTGGTTGCCCCGCCCCCCATGCCGCGAAAGGTCAGCTTTGCAGCAGACTCCTTGTTTGGCTTTGACAGTGCAGTGATACTGCCGTCGGGACTGCAACAGTTGGACCGGTTCGCTTCGGAACTGCGTGGCCTTCAGTACGACGTCGTTAGCGTCACGGGCCACACCGACCGTATTGGCCCGGCGGCTTACAACCTGAAGCTGTCCTCACAACGGGCCGACGCGGTCAGTCGTTATCTGGTGACATCGGGCGGTGTTCCATCGGCAAAAATTGCTGCCAAGGGCGTGAACGGCTCAAACCCGGTGACCCAACCCGGCGACTGCCCGGCCAAGCTGGCCAAACCGGCCTTGATCGCCTGTCTGCAGCCTGATCGGCGGGTAGAGATCCAGGTGACCGGCGCCCGTTAAGGGCCTAGGACACAAGGCACAAGGCATGCTGGGCGTGCCTTGTGTCGCGCCATTTGGTGGTGGTAAACAGCGGCGGCCCTTGATAATAGGGAACCCTCCGCACTTGACTCCACTCTACACACCATGCTCCCCAGCCCCTCCGCGCAAACACATCCTACTTTTACGCTGACTGCCATTGAGGCTCGCGTCCTGGCCACCCTGATGGAAAAGGCCCGCACCGTGCCGGACAGCTACCCACTGTCCCTCAACACACTGATGCTGGGCTGCAACCAGAAAAGCAGCCGCGAGCCCACCATGAATGTCACCGAGGCTGAAATCGCCACGGCTCTGGACACGCTGATGCCTCTCAACCTGGTGCGCGAATCCAGCGGCAGCCGGGTCGCCCGGTACGAGCACAACTTCCAGCGCGGCGTCGGCGTACCAGAACAATCTGCTGTGATCCTGGGTCTGCTGATGCTGCGCGGACCCCAGACGGCCGGCGAGTTGCGCCTGAACGCCGAGCGGTGGTACCGGTTTGCCGATATTTCTTCCGTCGAAGGTTTTTTGGAAGAAATGCAGGACCGCTCGGCTGCAAAGGGCGGTCCGCTGGTGGTCAAACTGCCGCGCACGCACGGTGCGCGCGAACAGCGCTGGGCCCACCTGCTCTGCGGTCCTGTTGACCTGGACGCCGCCGCCGGCCCCATCTCGGCTGGCACCACCAGCACTTCGGGGCTGGCCGAACGCGTGGCCCACTTGGAGGCCGAACTGGCGCGTCTGCAACAAACCGTCCGAACCCTGTGCGCTGAATTGGGAGTGTCACAACCCGGACAGGATCAATAGAACGACCGTGCTAAAAACTGGGCACGTTTATTTGGAGAGTTTTGATGGATCTGGCATTTACCCCTGAAGAACAGAAATTTCGCGAAGACATTCGTGCCTGGGTGGGTGCCAACCTGCCCACTGAGATTGCCCACAAAGTGCACAACGCACTGCATTTGACGCGTGACGACATGCAACGCTGGGCCAAAATCTTGGGCAAAAAAGGCTGGTTGGGCCATGGCTGGCCCAAGGAATTTGGCGGCCCGGGCTGGAACTCGGTGCAAAAGCACTTGTTCGAAGAAGAGTGCGCGCTGGCGGGTGCCCCTCGCGTCGTGCCGTTTGGCCCGGTGATGGTGGCCCCGGTCATCATGGCCTTCGGCACTCCGGAGCAGCAACAGCGCTTTTTGCCCGGCATCGCCAGCGGCGAAGTCTGGTGGAGCCAGGGTTATAGCGAGCCGGGTTCCGGCTCGGATCTGGCATCGGTCAAGACCCGCGCCGAGCGCCAGGGCAACACCTATCTGGTCAATGGCCAGAAAACCTGGACCACGCTGGGCCAATACGGCGAGTGGATTTTCTGCCTGGTACGCACCAGCACCGAGGGCAAACCGCAGACCGGCATTTCATTCCTTTTGATCGACATGAAATCCCCTGGCGTGACCGTGCGCCCCATCGTGCTGCTGGATGGCGAGGCCGAAGTCAACGAGGTGTTCTTTGACAACGTGGTGGTCCCGGCGGAAAACCTGATTGGTGAAGAGAACAAGGGCTGGACCTATGCCAAACACCTGCTCAGCCACGAGCGCACCAATATTGCCGACGTGAACCGCGCCAAGCGCGAGCTGGAGCGCCTGAAACGCATCGCCAAAACCGAGGGCCTGTGGGAAGACACCCGCTTTCGCGACGAGATCGCCAAGGTGGAAGTCGACGTGGTGGCACTGGAAATGATGGTACTGCGTGTGCTGGCCGCCGAGAAATCCGGAAAAAATTCGCTGGATATCGCCGGCCTTTTGAAGGTCCGTGGCAGCGAGATCCAGCAGCGTTACAGCGAACTGATGATGCTGGCCGCTGGCCCCTTTGCCCTGCCCCTGATCCGCGAAGCCATGGAGGCTGGCTGGCAAGGCGACGCCGCCGCAGGCGCCGTGGGCGGATTCCCGGGCGGCGTGGTGGCCAACGCGCCATTGGCATCAACCTACTTCAACATGCGCAAGACCACCATTTACGGCGGCAGCAATGAAGTGCAACGAAATATCGTCGCGCAGGTCGTTCTGGGCTAAAGCCCTGGACGACCTGCGCGATGCGCAACAAGATGTGCTCCCCCTGGCCCCCTCTCATAGGGGGTTCCATCCGGAGCTTCGCTAGAAACAGGAGATAGATATGGATTTTGATTTTTCTGACGACCAGGTACAACTCGGCGATGCCGTACGCAAATGGGTGGGCAAGGGCTACACATTCGAGCGCCGCCGCGCGACCGAAAAAGCCGGCGGTTTTGACCGCGCGGCCTGGAATGAAATCGCCGAACTGGGCCTGTGTGGCCTGTATGTGCCCGAAGCCGATGGCGGCCTGGGCATGGGCCCGGTCGAAGGCATGGTGGTCATGGAGGAGCTGGGCCGCGGCATCGTGCTCGAACCCCTGGCCCAGTCCTTGATAGCCGGTGGCGTGTTGGCAGGTTACGCCGATACCGCCACCAAGGCCGCCTGGTTGCCCAAAGTTGCCAGTGGCGAAGCCCTAGTGGTGCTGGCATACCAGGAGCGTGCAGCCCGCTACAAGCTGGAAGTGTGTGAAGCAAAAGCGACGCAAGCCCCCGGCGGTTATGTCTTGAATGCTACAAAAAGCGTAGTGCCCGTGGGCGACCAGGCCGACGCCTTCATCGTGCCGGCCAAGATCAATAGCCAGCTGGCTCTGTTCCTGGTCGAGCGCCAGAGCGCTGGCGTGACCACGCGCGGCTACGGCACGCAGGATGGCAGCCGCGCGGCCGAAGTCAGCCTCAAAAATGCACCCGCCACACTGATCACCCAGGACGGCTTGACGGCGCTGGAGCACGCGGTTGACATTGGCATTGCGGCGGCCTGCGCCGAGGCCGTGGGCGTCATGGACAAAACCATGGCTTTGACCGCCGAGTACATGAACACACGCAAGCAGTTTGGCGTTGCCATCAGTAGCTTCCAGGCCCTGCGCCACCGCGCCGCCGACATGAAGATGCAACTCGAACTGGCCCGCTCTATGAGCTACTACGCGTCGCTGAAGCTCAACGCTCCGGCCCCCGAGCGCCGCGCAGCCATGGCCCGGGCCAAGTACCAGTTAGGCCAAAGCATGCGTTTTGTCGGCCAGCAATCGGTGCAATTGCACGGCGGCATTGGCGTGACGGACGAATACATTGGCAGTCACTACTTCAAGAAGCTCACGCAACTGGAGATGAGCTTTGGCGACAGCCTGCACCAGCTGGGCGAAGTGTCCGTCCGCATGCAGGATACGGCTGGCGTGTTTGCTTAAACTCACGCCTCGTAACACCGCCCACCCCGGTGCTCCAAGAAGGCCCTTGCGCGTGACGGACGTGCGAGGGCCTTTTTCCATGAAAATCCAACATCCATTGTTCGAAATCCATGGCAACAACCGATTCACAAAAACCCAGGTTCTTTGAAACTCCCGCCGCATTGGGCTCTTGGTTTACGAGGAACGCTGCCACAGAGTCCGAGCTAATTGTCGGCTTCTATAAACGGGCCAGCGGCCGCGACAGCATCACCTGGCCCGAGTCGGTCGACGAGGCTCTGTGCGTCGGCTGGATCGACGGCGTGCGCTCACGCATCGACGATGAGGCCTACAAGATTCGCTTTACGCCTCGCAAGCCCACGTCGACGTGGAGCGCCATCAACATCGAACGGGTGCGCGTCTTAAGAGCGGAGGGTCGCATGACGGACGCCGGGCTGCGAGCCTTTGCGCAACGCCGTGAGGCCAAGTCAAAAATCTACGCTTACGAACAGGCCGAAGCGGCGGCCCTTTCGCCGCTTGAGGAAGCCCAGTTCCGCAAGAACAAAGTGGCTTGGACGTTCTTCGAGGCCCAGCCGCCGGGTTACCGACACCAGATGATTTGGCGCATTGTGAGCGCCCAACGCAGTGCAACACGGGACGGCCGCCTGGCAAAACTGGTAGCGGCGTCCGAGCTCGGCACGCGTTTGTTGTAAATTTATTTCAAAGAACTTAACCCCAAACGCAGACCTGGTTCGTTTCAGTCCACTCCATCAACCACTTTTTGGAGTCCACATGCAAACGAAACTGACCCGACTTGGGCTTGTCCTGGCATTAGCCTGCGCAGCGCTGCAAGCCCACGCCGTTGGCCGTCTGGCCGACGTCACCGTCATTGACCGCAATTCAGGGGCGACCCTGCCGCTCCACTACAGCAAGGGCGAGTATTGGGTGGCCGGTGCGCCAGGTGCTCGGTATGCCATTGCGGTGCGCAACAAACTTGGTGAACGCGTTATGGCTGTCACGTCAGTGGACGGTGTCAATGTGGTCAGCGGTGCCACCGCGGCTTGGGGCCAGACCGGGTATGTACTGGGTGCCTACTACGACTACCAGATCACCGGTTGGCGCAAAAACAACTCGGAAGTCGCGGCCTTTGAGTTTTCAACGGCCAGCGATTCTTACGCCGGGCGTACCGGCAGACCCAATCACGTGGGTGTGATTGGAGTCGCGGTATTCAAAGAGCGCTTGCCAGAACCCGCCCCTGAGCCCTGGCGCTGGTCGCGTCGGCATGAGCGCGACGTCAACGAGTCTCGGGCGGATGCAGCACCGCCCCCGCCACCGCCACCGCAAGCAGGTCCGGCGCCCATCACTGCACAAAAGGCAATGGGTGGGGCCACTGGCGCAGCCGCTCCCGCCGCTGAGGGCTTGACCGACCGCAACCGGTCCGCTGACGCTGTGACCCAAGCCACAAGTCGCCCACCCCTGCCGTCGCCCCAATTGGGCACAGGGCATGGCCAACGAGAAGACTCACACGTAGGGCAAACCAGTTTTGAGCGTTTGCAACCCCAACCCAATGAGGTCATCACCATCCGTTACGACAGCCGCGAGAACCTGATCGCCAGTGGCGTCATCCGCGAGCCCGTTGCCATAAGACCCAACCCGTTTCCCCGCTCCGACAGCGCGTCTTTTGTACCTGACCCACCACCACGGCGCTTCTGATCACACGTGGCGGTCGATAATGCCGGGCATGGCCGGTGTGATCGATCTTTCCAACGAGGCGGATGAATCGCTGATGCTGCGGTATGCGGGCGGTGACATCAACGCCTTTGATACGCTGTATGCCCGCCATGAAATGGGTGTGTGGCGTTTTGTAGTGCGCAGTGTGCGCAACCAGACCGTGGCCGACGACCTGTTGCAAGACGTGTGGTTTGCCGTGGCGCGCCAGGCGCCAAACTACGCCCCCACGGCGCGCTTCAAAACCTGGCTGTTTACGCTGGCCCACAACCGCCTGGTGGATTACTTTCGCACGGCCAAACACCACGAAAGTCTGGAGGCTGACGGCGAGCCGGAGTCGGAGAGACCGGGCATTGGGCAAACATTGGCGGCCAACTCCGGGTTTGGTCCGCTCAAGCGACTCGAATCCAAAGAACAGGCGCAAGCGTTATTGGACGCCATCGAGCAGTTGCCGCAGGTCCAACGCGAGGCTTTTCTGCTGCAGGCCGAAGGCGGCATGGCGGTGGAAGACATTTCCCGGGTGACTGGCGCGAGTTTCGAAACCACCAAGAGCCGCCTGCGCTATGCGCGCAACCGCTTGCGGGAACTGCTACAGGAGTTCGCATGAAACCCACGGCTGACGAGTTGCTGCAACGGTATGCCGACGCGGCGGCCCAGGACACGAGTCGCCCGTCGGCACAGGTGCGAGAGGCCATTCGGGCCCATGCCAGCATGCTCGCGCAGGCCCGCACTGCCACCCCTACCGAACCGCCAGTCGCACCCAGCCCACACGCGGCGAACCAGTCCCGCTGGGCCGTCTCACTGCTCGCCAGTCTCGCCGTGGTGGGGCTGAGCACCTTGCTGATGCTGCAAATTGACCGCGGCAGCCCAGAGGACCGGGAGGTCGCAATGGGCGCGCCCAAGCCAGCGCACACGGCGCCCGAACGCCCAACTGCAACCACAACGGCGTCCGTGGCAACCGCTGATGCTGCCGCGCCCCCACCTCCCGCTGCTGCACGGGCACCGAAGCCTGCGCCTGCGCCTGCCCCTGCGCGTGAGCGTGCTGAAGCCGCTCCACCTCGCGCGGGCAATGCGCCCGAACCGGATCTGGCGCGCGCGCGCGAATCGGTAGCGCCGCCTACGGTTCTGGAAACGCACACCAAGGCCCAGCCCCTGGGGACCGCGCAAGGCGTCCTGGCAGATAACGCGCCAGCACCGGCCGCACCGCCCCCGCCGTATGCGCCGCCAGCTGCTGCCCCCCGGGCGGACTCCGTGGCGAACATGACTCAGCACAAAGCCGCTGCGCAGCCACATTCTGAAAGGTCTATCACCGCGCCTGCACCGGCCGCGCAGGCGCGGGCTCAGCTGCATCAAAGCACACCTCCCGCGACGCAGTTCATTGACGCGGTGCACAACGGACAAATCGCCATTGCCGAGGCGCTGGTGCGCCAGGGCCAGTCCGTGAACACCCGTGATGACCGAGGCAATACCGCCCTGATGCTAGCGGTTCGCTCGCGGCAAACTGGCATGGCCGCCAAACTCCTGGCCCTGGGTGCCGACAACCGGCTGGTCAACCATGAAGGGCTAACTGCACTGGACCTCGCACGCCAGTTGGAGTTGCATGACATGGTTCAACTGTTGCAAACCCCGAAGTGACCCATGGCCCATGGGCGTAAATGCCTCGCAAAAGGTTGGAATTCACCTGCAAACACTCGCAACGTATCAATGGGTAGGGTGCCGGTGCTAGGATGAATGTCGGTAGCCCAACCCTCAAACCACAGGACGCATGATGGCATCTGGAAAAATTTTGGTAGCACAAGGTGGCGGCCCGACCGCTGTGATCAACCAGTCGCTGGTCGGCGTGGCGCTGGAGGCGCGCCGCTTCCACAACATTGCCCATGTCTACGGGGCCCGCCATGGCGTGCGTGGCATCGTCAACGAAGATTTTGTGCACCTGACACAGGAGACCAGCCACAACCTCGAAATGGTGGCCAACACGCCGTCCAGCGCGCTAGGCTCCACGCGCGACAAGCCCGACATGCAGTACTGCCAGGAAATTTTCAAGGTGTTGCAGGCGCATCAGATAGGACATTTCTTCTACATCGGTGGCAATGATTCGTCGGACACGGTGCGCATCGTCAGCGAAGAAGCGCGCAAAGCCAACTACCCGCTGCGCAGCATCCATATCCCCAAGACCATTGACAACGATCTGGTGGGCAACGACCACACACCGGGCTTTCCGTCCGCGGCGCGTTTTGTGGCGCAAGCCTTTGCCGGTGCCAACCTCGACAACGCGGCCCTGCCCGGTGTTTACGTGGCGGTGGTCATGGGGCGCCACGCCGGTTTCCTGACGGCGGCCTCGGCCCTGGGCAAGAAATTTGCCGACGACGGCCCCCATCTGATCTACCTGCCGGAACGAACCTTTGAGCTGGAGCGTTTTCTGGCCGACGTCAAGGCCACCTATGAACGGCTGGGGCGCTGCGTGATTGCCGTATCCGAGGGCATACATGACGCGTCGGGCAAACCCATCGCGGCGCAGTTGGCGAAAGACCTGGAACACGATGCCCACGGCAACCTGCAGCTCTCCGGCAGTGGCGCATTGGCGGACCTGCTGTGTGAGGAAATCAAGAGCAAGCTGGGCATCAAACGGGTGCGCGGCGACACGCTGGGCTATCTACAGCGCTCTTTTATTGGCTGCGTGTCCGACGTCGACCAGCGCGAAGCGCGTGAGGTGGGTGAGAAGGCCGTGCAGTTTGCGATGTGGGGTGATCGCGATGGCTCGGTGGCCATCAAGCGCACCGGGTTTTACTCGGTGGACTACGAACTGCTGCCACTGGATGCCGTAGCGGGCAAAACACGGGTCATGGAAGACGCGTTCATCACGCCCAATGGCACCGATGTGACCGATGCGTTCCGCCTATATTTGCGCCCCTTGCTGGGCTCGGGTATGCCGGACGCGTTCAGGCTCAGGACCAACCCGGTGGCCAAAGTATTGCGCCCGGGCTAAACTATAGAACCATTTAGACTGCTAGCCCTCGCGAAATAAGCGCCTATAGCTACTAAATTGATAGCGCCCGAAAAGATCCCCTTCAAGCCGCCCGCTGCTGTTCCCCGTCGACCATGATCTTGTCCAGGGCACGGCCCACAATGGCTTCGTTGTCCAGCACACGCATCCGGCCCAGGCGAAGCATGGCTGAGACTTCGCGCTCGGAACGCACAAAAGCGTCAAAACCTTCTCGGTTGGTGAACAGCAGGCGTGTACGCATCGGGCTGACCCAGCTCAGGCGGCAGCGGACAGGTGCAGCCTCCTGCTCCAGGGACACTTCAAACCACATGCCGCGCTCGAAGGACTGGGCCATGGCGTCGAAATGGTCCTGGGTTCCGACCTGGCGAGCAGCCCGGCGTTCATCGAGTTGCTGCAGGGCCGCCTGACCGTCGCGGTTTTCCAGCTCTGCCGAACCCGTATCCAGCGGGATCGGCTGGGTCAAACGGATGGCCAAAGTGTGGGTGGTGATCAGCCTGCGGGTAAAGGTGGCTCGGGGTTTGCCATTCCACGCAATGCTGTCCAGCCCGACATTGAGCTGGCGCACCATGTCGGGCAGTACGGCTACCAACCCACGCCGCTCTTCGGACGAGGTCTTGGGCTGTATGGACCAGATCAATTGCTCCATGGTTTTGACACACTGCGCGTAGTTTTGCTCTCGGGTTGCCTCGTCAAGCCAGGCCCGCGCCATAACCTCGCGCCACTGGGTGGTCAAAAAAGGCAACAGGAAGGGCGCGACGGCCTGCTCGGCCGACAGCGCCTGAATGCGTTCATGAATCAGCTCGTCGGCCTGCTCAAGGGCGTGTTCCCAGGATTCTCCGGTGCGCTCCTGTTCGGCCACCGGTTCCACCCGGACCTGCGCCCGCTGCTCGGACTCGAACAAAAACTCGGTGAACTCGCGCAGAAGGTCAACGAACAGGGTCAGGTCGTTTTCAAACTCGGTCAGCACACGTTGCACCGTGTGTTCGATGCGCACATACAGTGGGTCGTGTTCGCCTTTTTCCGGTGCCCAGGCGACGGACGCGCCGGCCAGGGTGTCGACCAGACGCCGCGCCGGGTGTTGGTCGGAGAGGAAAAAATCTCGGTCAATCATGGCCGCCTTGAGCACCGGGATTTGCAAGCGGCCGATGATAAATTTCATCTGGATCGGAATCGCCTGGTCGGCAAAAACAAAGTCAAACACCTCGGCCAGCGCGTCCACGGTCCCACGGTCCAACTCGGGCGCATGGCGGATTTCGTCGCGCTCGCGCATCTGGCGCAATACGTTGTGGTCCGACAGATCCCGGGCTTCATAGCGATGGTTGGCCGGGAATGTCGCGTCGGCACTGGCCCCGGCTTGCAGATCACCCAAATAACCCATCAGGGCTGGACTGGCGGCTGCAAAATCGGGTCGGGTGGGGATCTCGCTGTCTGCATCCATTGGCCCCTGGTCGTTGTCCGCCCGGGCAGCGTGGGAGCCAAGACCCAGACGTTGCAAGAACTGCCGCGCATGGGCGGCAACGGCGCGCCCAGCGGTGTCCAGGGAGGCCCAGGGTTTGGGCTGTTGTCCGCCCTCCAACGGAACCGCTCCGGAACGGGTCGACTCTTTGCCACGTTCGGCAGAAGTCTGGGCAGCCAGCGGGTTACTGCCTGCAGGCGGTTCCGAGGATGTACGCGCTATGTCGCTCGGCCTGACTGGCACGGCGCGGCGGGCGGGCACACCGGCCTTGACCAAAGCCGTGTGCAATTGGGTGTACAGCGGAGCCAAATCCAGCCAGGAGCCTGGTTGCAGCGACTGCAATAAATCATCACTGGCCTGTGAATCGAGCTCGCACTTGTCCCAGGCACTGACAAATGCCCGCAACAGTACGGCAGGCTGAAACGGGTTGTCGTGAATGGAGCTCTTCTGGCGACCAAACATGACACTCAACCGCTCGGTCAGTGGCTCCAATACAGCGTCATAACGTGCACCAAAACGCTGTGCCACGCGATCCAGCAACAAAACGCGTTCCACCTCCCCGACGTCCAGCAAACTCAAACTCAGGCCGTTGAGGGCGTCATCAGCGGCATTGGGGCGCACCGGTTGTGCGTCCTGCGGCAGGATAAGGGCCAGCTCTGCGGCCATGCAATCTGCCAAGGTCTGTTGAAAACCGCGGTTGAACTGCATGGCGTATTTGCCCAACAACAAATGGGCGGACCGCAGGTTCTGCCCCTGCCCCATCGCTGGTTTGTCGTCCACCAACTCCATCAGGTGCGCACGCACCAGGTTCAGATTTTTGGTCTCGTGCTCGGCGAAATAGGCCTGTGTTTGCGCGATCAGCATGTGCGCCAGCCGAACCGCCGGCCGGTTGTGTCCGGTAGCGGCTGTTTTGCTGGACAGTTGAGATTGAACGCGCGTCACGGATGGGCCTGTCAGAGTTGAATGATGCCCGCCCTGGGGCCAGTCAAAATTGGGGGTCTTTCAAGGATTGTGGTGGAATACCTTGAACGGTTACCCCCCAAAATCAGCAACAGACGTGAAAACTGCCTTCTCGCACCTGAAAAAATGTAATGAGTTGTAAGCAGTTGGAGGCCGACGCGGCACCTCAGGCCAACAGGCGCGATGAGCGCGGAACATGGGCGATCAAGAACTCCATTTGGTCTGCCAGGATGCGCCGGTTACGCAATATGAAGTCTTCCCAGAGGCTGGGCACATAGGGCGCATACAACAACGGCATATGGGCCTGCTCCGGTGTTCGGTGGCTCTTGCGGTGGTTGCAGGGCTTGCAAGCAGTCACCACATTCATCCACGTATCAATACCTTTCTGTGCAAACGGAATAATGTGCTCGCGGGTCAGGTCGTGTTCATGAAACCGGTCACCGCAATAGGCGCAAACATAACGATCCCGCTCAAACAGCTTGCCATTGGTCAAACCTGGGCGCATGGTGAAAGGATTGATGCTTGGGATGCCCTTGGTGCCGATGATGCTGTTGACCCGGATGATGGACTGCAAGCCCGTCACCGCGTTGTGCCCACCGTGAAACACCGCCACCTCGCCTCCCGACTCCCAGCGGACCTCGTCCGCAGCGTAGTGGGTGACAGCCTGCTCCAGCGATATCCACGACTGTGGCAGCCCTTGGGCCGACAGCTTCAAGACTTTCAAAACACGCCCTCCTGAAACATTGCGGGACAAACCGCAGTTCCGCGAAGCGGACCCGCTCTGTCCTCAACACTCTGAAACACGTACAAACTGTAGGCAGCCCTGCTTTACGCCGAAGGTTCAGTGCTGCTGCGTCACAATATACCCTTTTTCTGTGACAAATTTGCTTCAAAGGTTGATGAGCCTAGCTCGGCCTGCTATCAAAAAGATAACAAATTCATGAAAGTTTTCCGCGGTTTTCACCATCCGGGTGTGGCTCCCGCCTGTGCCCTGACCATCGGCAACTTTGATGGTGTACACCGCGGGCACCAGGCCATGCTGGCGCTGTTGCGCGGCGAGGCGCAGCAGCGCGGGGTGCCAAGCTGCGTGCTGACCTTCGAGCCCCATCCGCGCGACTACTTTGCCGAAAAGTTCAAGAAGCCCGAACTGGCGCCCGCGCGCGTGGGCACGCTGCGCGACAAACTCGACGACCTGGCCAACTGTGGCGTCGACCAAACCGTGGTTCTACCCTTCGATGCCCGACTGGCGGCCCAATCTCCGCAGACCTTCGTTGACGAAGTGCTGGTGCGAGGGCTGGGTGCACGTTATGTGCTGGTGGGCGACGATTTCCGCTTTGGTGCCCAGCGCGCCGGCGACTATGCTTTTCTGGACACCGCCGGTGACGCCGCCGGCTTTGACGTGGCGCGCATGAACTCGTATGAAGTGCACGGCCTGCGTGTCTCCAGTTCCGCCGTGCGCGAGGCACTGGGCCAGGGCCGCATGCAAGACACGGCGCGCCTGCTGGGCCGACCCTACTGCATTTCCGGCCATGTGGTGCATGGGCGAAAACTGGGTCGCACGCTGGGATTCAAAACACTGAACCTGCGCTTTGCCCACTGGAAACCGGCCGCCAGCGGCATTTTTGCGGTGCTGGTGCACGGACTGTCTGCCAAGCCGGTACAGGGCGTGGCCAACCTGGGCGTGCGCCCCTCGCTGGACCCCAATGACGTCAATGGCGGGCGTGTGCTGCTGGAAACCCACTGCCTGGATTGGCCCACCGAACTGGGCGCTGAAGGGGCCTACGGTAAAATCATCCGCGTGGAACTGCTGCACAAACTACACGACGAGTTGAAGTACGACGGTCTGGACGCCCTGACCCGGGGCATACGCCAAGACTGCGACGACGCACGCGCCTGGTTCGCAGCCCGAATTTGACAGGGCTCGCCAGACGCACCTTGCCCCGCGTCACGTCTGTCCCATCAGACACCTGCTCCTGCTTCCGGCACACACGGTTGTGCCGGCAAGGCCTCCAAGATTTCCTAGATTGAGCTTGCCATGACTGACTCCGCCACCACTACACCCGTCGATTACCGCAGCACCCTGAACCTGCCCGACACCCCCTTCCCCATGCGCGGCGACCTGCCCAAGCGCGAACCGGCCTGGGTGAAAGACTGGAACGAACACGGTCTGTACAAGAAGTTGCGCGAACACCGCCAAGGCGCGCCTCTGTTTGTGCTGCACGACGGCCCGCCCTATGCCAACGGCAAGCTGCACATCGGCCATGCGTTGAACAAGGTGCTCAAGGACATGATCGTCAAGAGCAAACAGCTGGCTGGTTTTGATGCGCAGTACATCCCGGGCTGGGACTGCCATGGCCTGCCCATCGAAAACGCCATCGAAAAACTGCATGGCCGCAACCTGTCGAGGGACGACATGCAGGCCAAAAGCCGGGCCTATGCCACTGAACAAATCGACCAGCAGCGCGAAGACTTCAAACGCCTGGGCGTGCTGGGCGACTGGGAGCGCCCCTACCGCACCATGGACCCAGCCAACGAGGGCGGCCAGATCCGCGCCTTCAAGCGTGTCATCGAGCGTGGTTTTGTCTACCGCGGCCTGAAACCCGTGTACTGGTGCTTTGATTGTGGATCGTCGTTGGCCGAGTTCGAAATTGAATACGCCGACAAGAAAAGCGACACGCTGGATGTGGCCTTTGAAGCCAACGACCCCGCAGCGCTTGCCGCCGCCTTTGGCCTGAAGGAACTCCCTGGCGCGGGAAATAAGAAGGCTTTTGTGGTGATCTGGACCACCACCGCCTGGACCATCCCCGCCAACCAGGCCCTGAACGCCCACCCCGAGCTGGAATACGCCCTGGTGGACACTTCACATGGCGTGTTATTGCTGGCGAGCGGCCTGGTCGAGAAATGCCTGGAGCGCTTCCAACTCGAAGGCACTGTGGTCGCGAGGACCACCGGTGAGAACTTGCGTGGACTGGTGTTCCGCCATCCCCTGTACAACATCGACAGCGGCACCAGCGAATTCAGCTACAAACGCCTCTCGCCGCTGTACCTGGCCGACTACGTCAGCGACACCGACGGCACCGGCATCGTGCACTCGGCACCGGCCTACGGTGTGGACGACTTCAACAGTTGTGTTTCCCACGGCATGGCTTATACCGACATCCTGAACCCGGTGCAGGGCAACGGCCAGTACGCTGCCGAGTTGCCGCTGTTTGGCGGCCTCAACATCTGGAAAGCCTGCCCCGTCATCATCGAAACCTTGCGCGCCAACGACAGGCTGATGGCGACCCAGGCCATCGTCCACAGTTACCCGCACTGCTGGCGCCACAAAACGCCAGTGATCTACCGCGCCGCCGCCCAGTGGTTTGTCCGCATGGACGAAGGCGCGGGCGTGTTCACCAAGAACAAGGCCCCCAAGACCTTGCGCCAATTGGCCCTGGAGGCCATCGAGGTGACCCACTTCTACCCTGAAAACGGCAAGGCACGCCTGCGCGACATGATCGCCAACCGGCCCGATTGGTGCATCTCGCGCCAGCGCAGCTGGGGGGTGCCGGTGCCGTTCTTCCTGCACAAGGATTCGGGCGAATTACACCCCAACACCATGGCCATCCTGGACCAGGCCGCAGACATCGTGGAAAAAGGTGGTATCGAGGCCTGGAGCCGCGTGACCGCTGCCGATGTCCTGGGTGCGGATGGACCGGATGGGGCCGAGCACTACACCAAGAGCACCGACATTCTGGAGGTCTGGTTTGATTCCGGCTCGACCTTCCAGCACGTGCTGCGCGGCAGCCACAAGAACGCCTACAACCGCCCGCCCTTCCATGCAGAGGGCCCCGAGGCCGACCTGTACCTGGAGGGCCACGACCAGCACCGCGGCTGGTTCCACAGCTCTCTGTTATTGGGCTGCGCCCTGTACGACCGTGCGCCCTACCGCGGCCTCTTGACCCACGGCTTTGCCACCGACGGCCAGGGCCGCAAGATGAGCAAGAGCCTGGGCAACACGGTGGACCCGCAAACCGTGACCAGCAAGATGGGCGCCGAGATTGTGCGCCTGTGGGTGGCGTCGACCGACTATTCGGGCGACCTGAACATCGACGACAAGATCCTGGCCCGCGTGGTGGACACCTACCGCCGGGTGCGCAACACGCTCAAATTCCTGCTGGCCAATGTCTCGGACTTTGACCCTGCGAAGGACGCAGTGCCGTTTGAGCAGTTGCTGGAGATTGACCGCTATGCGCTGTCGCGTCTGGCCCAGCTGCAGGCCGACATCCTGGCGCACTACAAGGTGTACGAGTTCCACCCCGTGGTCTCCAAGCTGCAGGTCTACTGCAGCGAAGACCTGGGAGCCTTCTACCTCGACGTCCTCAAAGACCGCCTCTACACCACCGGCGCCAGCAGCCTGGCACGCCGCTCGGCCCAGACCGCGCTGTGGACCATTACCCAAGCCATGTTGCGCTGGATGGCGCCGTTCCTTTCCTTCACGGCCGAGGAAGCCTGGACGGTGCTGGGCGCTGCCGGCAAGACGCCTTTGACGACCCGGGAATCGATCTTCATGGACGGCTACCTGGAACTGGCCACGCCCGACGTGGAATTGCTGGCCAAGTGGGGCCGTATCCGCGAGATCCGCGAGGCGGTGAACAAGGAAATAGAGACCCTGCGCGCGGCTGGTCAGGTGGGATCCAGCCTGCAGGCCAATGTGCAGCTCACGGTGTCGGCCGAAGACCACGCCATCTTGTTCAGCCTGGGCGAGGACCTGAAGTTTGTGTTCATCACGTCCGCTATTGAATTAATAGCTGGTGACGCAGTATCGGCGGTGGTTATCGCCTCAAATGCTGTGAAGTGTGAGCGCTGCTGGCACTACCGCGACGATGTCGGTGTGGA
The DNA here is from genome assembly GCA_016703945.1 of Candidatus Aalborgicola danicus. Lineage (GTDB taxonomy): Bacteria > Pseudomonadota > Gammaproteobacteria > Burkholderiales > Burkholderiaceae_C > Allorhodoferax > Allorhodoferax danicus. Next base: position 125,772 of record JADJBC010000044.1, on the reverse strand, counting down.
CGCCGCCCACCCCACCCTGTGTGGCCGTTGCACCAGCAACCTGTATGGCACGGGCGAAGCCCGCGAGTTTGCTTAATGGCACGCACCTTTGGCAAATCATCTGGCGCTGGCATGCTGCAGTGGCTGGGCCTGGCCTTCATCATCCTATTGGTGGACCAGTTCACCAAGGTGCTGATCGTTGGCTACTACCACCTGGGTGACAGCACCTATGTGACCAGCTTCTTCAACGTAGTGCGGGTGCACAACGCGGGAGCGGCATTCTCGTTTCTGGCGGGCGCGTCGGGCTGGCAGCGCTGGTTTTTTACGGTGCTGGGCTTGGTAGCGGCCATCGTCATTGTTTGGATGCTGCGCTCACACCCGGGGCAGAAGTTGTTCAGCTTTGCCATGGCCTGCATTCTAGGTGGCGCTATCGGCAACGTCATCGACCGCATGATGTACGGTTATGTGGTCGATTTTCTGGACTTCCACTGGCGCGGCATGCACTTTCCGGCCTTCAACGTGGCCGACAGCGCCATCAGCATCGGCGCCGCCTGCCTGATCCTGGATGAACTGCTGCGGGTGAGGAAGAGTTAGCCGCTAGAACAGGAAGCCTGCCGAGAAAACCTGTTCGCTCATCCAGAGATTGTGGTCGGCTGTTCCCTGGTACACCGGCACACCTTTGAGTGCACCGTAGGCGAATTTTTGAGTCAGTTCGACAAATATGGTCTTGTACACCCGGTAGCGCAGACCCACCTCGACACCGGCTGTCCAGCCATTGACCTGCCACCAGTCCTTGCTCGACGAACAGCAGACGTTTTCGCTCTTAGGCCCCACCTGGTTCTGGTTGCCAAAAATCGTGTTTTCGGCGTGCGGCAACAAGATGCCAGCCCCGGCGCGGCTGATCCATTGCAAGTGGCCGGGCTGTTGTTCGGGTCCGGACAGATGTTGCAACCAGACGGCATTCACCATGATGTGGTTCAGCCCGTTGTGTAGTGTGTAATTGAAATTCTGCTCGTTGAGCACCAGGTTGCCGTTGAAGGGCTGGTTGTTGATGGTGCCGCTCACCGACGCAGTCTGGTTCAGGTCGGAGTTGTATTTGCTATGGTCCAGTGAAAACTCGATGGCAAAGGTCTTCTCCGGGTTCATGAACTTGCCAACCCGCACATTCTCCTGGGGATTGGTCCAGTCCAGTTTGAACAGTGAACTCACAGTGTCTTGCGGGCTGGAGGGAAAGTCACTCGCAGCCACCTGGTTCACCGTAAAGTCGTTGCCCAAACTGGGCTGCGACACGTGGATATTGGACGGTGCGTACTGCTGGCGGCTGTAGCCCCATGAGAAATACCAGTTGCCGTCTTCGCGCAACGCGCGGTCCACTTTTTCCGTGGTGGAGGTGGCGGGCGTTGGGGCGCTGCTGGACTGGGCAAAAGCGACGGGCAACAAGAAGAGGCTGGCTGCGCACAGCGCAACGGCGCGCAGGGAAGAAACGGAAAGAGGGGTCATAGGGGGGCGATTTTACCCGCCCCACCTCTTACGGCCTCAGAGTGTGAGGATCGTACAGCCGGTTGTTTGACGTGCCTCAAGGGCCACGTGTGCCTTTTGCACATCCTCCAGCGCAAATCGCTGGTCAATGTGAATCTTCACTTGGCCACTGACCACCACCGCAAACAAGTCGTCGGCCATGGCCTGTGTGCTCTCCCGTGTGGCAATGTGCGTAAACAGGGTCTGGCGGGTCAGGTACAGCGAGCCCTTGGGGCCTAGCATGCCAGGCGCCATGGGTGCCACCGGGCCGGAGGCATTGCCAAAACTGGCCATCAGGCCAAACGGTGCCAGGCAGTCGAGCGACTTGTCCCAGGTGTCCTTACCCACGGAGTCATAGACCACCTTGACACCCTTGCCGCCGGTGATTTCCTTGACCCGCACTGCAAAGTCATCCGCTGCGTAATTGATAGCAAACTCCGCACCATTGGCGAGGGCTAGCCCACATTTTTGTTCAGAACCCGCGGTTCCGATCAGGCGCAGGCCCAATGCCTTGGCCCACTGGCAGGCGATCAGGCCCACACCACCGGCAGCGGCATGGAACAACACAAAGTCGCCTGGCTGCAGCCCACCTTGGGGCAGTGTCTTTTTTAGCAGGTACTGGGCCGTCAATCCCTTGAGCATCATGGCCGCGCCGGTTTCGAAGTCAATTGCGTCGGGCAGTTTGCAGACGCATTTGGCCGGCATGACCCGCACATCGCAGTAGCTGCCCGGGGGCTGACTGGCGTAGGCCGCACGGTCGCCGACCTGCAGGTGGGTGACACCTTCGCCCACCGCTTCCACGACACCCGCCGCCTCCATCCCCAATTGCAGGGGCATGGCCATGGGGTACAAGCCGCTGCGCTGGTAAACGTCGATGAAGTTCAGGCCCACCGCCTTGTGGCGGATGCGAATCTCACCGGGCCCAGGGTCGCCCACCGTGACTTCCACCAGTTTGAGTTGCTCGGGACCTCCGTGTTGGTCTATGCGTATGGCTCTGGACAGGGTTTGGCTCACAGGGTTCTCCAAAAACAGCGGGCGCACACGGTGCACACCCATGGCCAATATCGTGCCATGAAATGTCCCTGCCCGCCAACCGTCGGGCTTTGGCCTTGTTACAGTGCCATCAATGACCCAACGCCTGACCCCGAGTGCCGCCGCACTGCTGATCCTGCCGCCTCTGTTATGGGCCGGCAACGCCGTGGTGGGCCGGGTGGTCAGCCCGCTGGTCTCGCCGATGACGCTGAACCTGCTGCGCTGGACACTGGCTTTTCTGCTGTTGCTGCCCTTGGCGGGCAGCGTGCTGCGCAGGGACAGTCCGTTGTGGCGCCAGTGGCGCCAATTCACCTTTCTGGCCCTGCTCAGTACCAGCGGCTACAACGCGCTGCTGTACCTGGCGCTCAACACGTCCACACCGATCAACGTGACCTTGGTGGGTGCCAGCACCCCGGTGTGGATGCTGCTGATCGGGCGTTTCTTCTTTGGCACGCCAATTTCGGCCCGGCAGGTCGTCGGTGCCGTGTTGTCGATTGGCGGAGTGGTGCTGGTTCTGTGCCGAGGGCAGTGGGAGACGCTGCTGAGCCTGCAGCCCGTGGCCGGCGACCTGTATGTGCTGCTCGCCAGCATGGGTTGGGCCTACTACAGCTGGAAATTGGCCCACCCAACACCCGAGTCGGCATCGCTACGCGTGGACTGGGCTGCTTTTCTGTTGGGCCAGGTGGTGTTTGGGCTGGGCTGGTCGTTGTTGTTTGCGGCCGCAGAGTGGACTCTGACTGACGCCCGTCTGCAATGGAGCTGGCCACTGATGGCCGCACTGCTGTTTATTGCAGTGGGGCCGGCCGTGCTGGCCTACCGCGCATGGGGCGCCGGTGTTGCGCAAGCCGGGCCCGCCGTGGCCGGCTTCTTTATCAACCTGACCCCGCTGTTCACCGCAATGCTGTCCTTGGCGTTTCTGGGTGAGGCACCCCGCTTGTTTCACGCCATGGCCTTTGTGCTGATCGTGTCGGGCATCGTTTTGTCATCCCGCAGGTAGCCCAGCTATGCACCAAAACGGGACATACGCATTCAGCATGGTTCCATGTGACGATTGAATTTGACGCTTCAATCACATTGGTCTGATACTTGCGTCCCTCTGTGACAGCCCATCAACCCAAAGAGACTAGCCCATGAAAAAAACGATTCGTTGGAGCGCCTTGCGGCAAAAAACTTTCCTGGTAGCGGGTATCACACTGGCCAGTCTGGCGGTCGACGCCTCCGCCGGGGCCACGCTGGATCGTATTCGCCAGAGCGGCAAGATTGTTTTGGGGCACCGGGAGTCGTCGGTGCCATTTTCGTACCTGGACAGCAATAAGAATCCGGTCGGCTATGCGCTGGACCTGTGTTTGAAGCTGAGCGAAGCGGTGCGCAAGCGGCTGGAACTCAAGAGCCTGACGACCGAATTTGTGATGGTGACGCCCAGCAACCGGATCCAGTTGGTGCAAGAAGGCAAGGTGGACATGGAATGCGGCTCCACCACCAACAACGCCGAGCGCCGCGAAAAGGTGGCCTTCACCGTACCGCATTACATCACCGGCGCCCGTTACATGGTCCGGGCCGATAGCGGCATCGGCGACATCGTCGGCTTTGAAAACAAGCGCATGGTGTCGACCAAAGGCACAACTCCCTTGAAGGCCGTTGAACGGGCCAACAAGGAACGTGGCCTCAATATGACCATTCAGGAAGCCCCGGACCACGCCCGTGCAGTGGAAATGGTTGAAAAAGGGGAGTCCGATGGTTTTGCGATGGACGACGTCCTGTTGTATGGCCTGATATCAAGCCGGGCGCAGCCCGAAAAACTCAAGGTTGTAGGCAAATTCCTGACCATTGAACCGCTGGCCATCATGTTGCCCAAGAACGACCCTGAATTAAAGTCCATTCTGGACCAGGAGATGAAACGCCTGATCGTATCCAGAGAAGCCCACGCCATCTATGAAACCTGGTTTTTGAAGCCCATCCCACCGCGCAAGACCTCGCTCAACTTGCCCATGAATTACCTGTTGCGTGACTTCTGGAAATACCCGACAGACCAGGTGCCAGGGATTTAAAAGACCATCCGTGGCAGTGCCGCAGTTCGGTGTTCGCCCCTTAGCGGTTGGACAGCCAGCGTAACTGGTCGATGTAAGCCAGGCTGCTGCCTAGGGTGTTGTCACTGTCGGCCCCCACAACAACGGCAGTCACTGGCGGTGTGTGTGGACTTTCTGAGCCAAACAATTGTGCGAAGTCGTCTGCCAAACGCCGGCGCTGACTCAGCCACACCCCAGCGGCTGACTCGGTGCCGTTGAGCACCATGTAGCGGACCCGGGCCGTGTAGGGGTTGACGCCGATGGTACCCGACGGGTAGCGGTTATCCCACAGGTAACACAGTGTGGCGTGGGGCATGGCTTCCCCCGTGGCAGCACCTGCCAGGGACAGGGAGGCCCGTTGCAGCAACGGGATGTCGGCGATAGGTTGATCAAACATCACGCACACCTTCAGCGCGGCATCGTCACCAGACTTGACCGCAATATCCGCCTTGGGCAAGGTCTGAGCCACCTGCCAGCGCCAGGCAAGCTCTGCTGGCGCGGCCCCTTTCCACGCATGCCTTAACAGCCCGTAAGAGCGCTCTGTTCTGACCTGTAGCGCTGGCACACCCCCCATCACGGTCCACTCGAACGCGGTGGGCGCAATGGTTTTGCCCGGCAAACCCCTGAATTGCCACTGCGGGTGGAGTCCAGTGCCCGGCATCATCCCGAAGGGCGCTAACTGTGCATCGATTTGGCCTGCGGCCCTCGTGGATATTGCGCAAGCAGCTATCAATAAAATAGCAGACAGGAAGAAAGGATGACGCATGGTGGTGGCAGAACACTTTTTCCTAATAGGTGCCTGGATACGCTCCACCGTCGGCCAGCACGTTCTGGCCATTGATATAGCCCGCCTGCACACTGCACAGAAACGCGCAAATGGCGCCAAACTCCTCAGGCGTACCAAAACGCTTGGCCGGAATACCCTGGCGTCGGGTGTGGGCCAGAGCCTCCACACTCTGGCCGGTTTTCTTGGAGTTGGCCTCCAGCATGGTCTTGATGCGGTCCGTGTCAAACACACCCGGCAACAGATTGTTGATGGTGACACCCCGGGCCGCCAGACCACTGCGCGCAACACCCGCCACAAAACCGGTCAGACCACTGCGTGCGCCATTGGACAGACCCAGCACATCAATGGGTGCCTTGACCGAGCTGGAGGTGATATTGATGATGCGGCCAAAACCGCGTTCGGCCATGGCGTCGACAGTGGCTTTGATCAGCGCAATCGGCGTCAGCATGTTGGCGTCCACGGCCTTGATCCAGGCCTCTCGGTCCCAGTCACGGAAGTCCCCCGGGGGTGGACCACCGGCGTTGGTGACCACGATGTCGAAGTCTGATCGCATCGCAAAGACCGCCGTCCGCCCGGTCTCGGTCGTGATATCTTGTGCACAAAATTGCACACTAGCCCTCGTGGAATGGGCGTAGTCAGCTATCAATTTAGAAGCAGATGCCTGCAATGCTTGCGCACCCCGTGCCACCAACAACACATTCACGCCTTCTTGCACCAGCGCCTGCGCACAGCCCAAGCCCAGGCCTTTGCTGGCACCACACACCAAGGCCCATTTGCCTGCGATTCCCAAATCCATAATCCACCTCCAAAAGAAACTGTGGGGGCAATAATCGCCCCTAGAAACCAATTCAGTGGATGATACGGACTCCATGGCACGCAAACCACCGCCCCTTCACCCCATGCTGCAGCCCTTTGCAGACAAGATTGTCACGGCCGAACAAGCCGTGGCCGGTATCCACAACGGTGACCACGTCTTTGTTGGAACCGGTTGTGCCGCACCGAGAGGGTTGGTACAAGCACTGGAGGCCATGCCCAAACCACCGGCCGACACCGAACTGCTGCACTTTTTCACGATCAAGGCCTTCAATCACGATGACGCCGGCCACAGCACCACGCGGTTTCGGCATCGCACGTTTTTTATCGGTAGCGACATGCGCGCCGCCATGAAACAAGGCCTGGTGGACTATGTTCCGATGTCCGTGGCACGGGTACCGGAAATGATTGCGTTGGGGCGCATTCCGGTGGATGTGGCATTGATTCAGGTGTCACTGCCCGATGCCTTTGGTTATGTCAGTCTGGGGGTGTCGGTCGATATCATCCCCGCGGCCCTGGCGCGCGCGCGACTCATCATTGCCGAAGTCAACCCGGCTATGCCGCGCTCGATGGGAGATTCCTCACTGCACATCAACCGCATCCAATACCTGGTTCCCGTCAACACACCGATTGCCGAGTTGTCGCGTATTCCGGTACAAGAAGACAACGTGCAGCGCATTGCGCGCTACATTGCCGGCATCATCGACGATGGCTCCACACTGCAGATCGGGCTGGGCCAGGTCGCCCACGAAGCCCTGCAGTACCTGACCGACCGCAAGGACCTGGGGGTGCATTCGGACGTGATTTCCGATGCCATCCTTCCGTTGCTGGAGAACGGCAACCTGACCGGATCGCGCAAGACCAGCAAGCCATTCAAGATTGTCGCCAGCCTGGCCTTGGGCTCGCGTGCGCTGTATGACCTGATTGACTGCAACCCATTGTTCTCCATGGAGCCGATGGATGCTGTATGCGACCCCGCCACCATCGCGGCCCAGTACAAGATGGTGGCAATTGCACAGGCATTCGCTATTGATCTCACGGGCCAGGTCTGTATTGACCAGTTTGGCGGCGAGTTTTACAGCGGGATTGGCAGTCAGGGCGAATTCATGCGTGGCGCGTCGCGCTCGCCCGGGGGCAAACCCATTGTGTGCATGACATCCACGACCGAAGACGGTACGCAGTCGCGTATCCGCCCTTCGCTGCTGGCCGGTGAAGCGGCCACCATTGCCCGCACCGATGTGCACTATGTGGTGACCGAGTTCGGCATTGCCTATCTGTTTGGCAAGTCCATTCGGGAACGCGCCACCGCATTGATTGAACTGGCGCACCCCCAGTTCCGTCCCGAGCTGTTTGCCCAGGCCAAGGCGCTGGGGTATCTGAGTGCCGACCAGACACTGCAAAACCTGCGCGCCTACCCGGTAGAAGAAGAACAGACGGTCATGCTGAAAGACAGCCGCACCGTGATGCTGCGCCCGGCCATGTCCAGCGACGCCCAGGGCATTCGCGATCTGTTCCACCACCTGAGCGAGGCCGACGTCTACACCCGCTTCTTCCGCCATGTGCGCGGCCTGTCCAACGCCGAAGTGCAGCGCCTGTGCAACCTCAACTATGAAAACGAAGTGGCGTTTGTGGCGACCGCAGGGTCACGGGAAGAGTCCATCATCGTGGCGCAATCCTGCTACTTTGTGAACCCGACGACCAATCTGGCCGACACCGCATTTATGGTCCACCCGGACTGGCAGGGCTGCGGTTTGGGAACAGCCCTGCAGAACTGCATGATCACGCATGCAAAAAAACGGGGACTTCGCGGTTTTGTCTTCGATGTACTGCCCGGCAACACCCGCATGTTGCGCCTGGCGCGTAGCGGGCCGCCGACCATGCAGGTGGAAAAAACCAGCGACTCGGTGCACCTGACGCAGTTGTTCTGACAGTCTAAGGGGCAGTGATGTTGATAGACTTCCCGCAATGAGCGACGCCGACAAGCAACACACCCCCATGATGCAGCAGTACCTTGGTCTCAAGGCTGCCCACCCCAACACCCTGCTCTTCTACCGCATGGGTGATTTCTATGAGATGTTTTACGCCGATGCCGAGAAGGCCGCCCGCCTGCTGGACATCACGCTGACGCAACGCGGCCAGTCGGCCGGTGAGCCGGTGGTGATGGCCGGTGTGCCCTTCCACGCCATGGAGGGCTACCTGGCCAAGCTGATACGCCACGGCGAGTCGGTGGCCATTTGTGAACAGGTGGGCGAGGTCACCGGCAAGGGCCCGGTGGAGCGCAAGGTGGTGCGCGTGGTGACCCCCGGCACGCTGGTGGATGCCGAACTGCTCAGTGAAAAATCCGAATCCGTGTTAATGGCCGTGCACCAGGGTCCGCGCAACCGCTGTGGCCTGGCCTGGCTCAGCGTCACCCAGGGTGTGGTGCACCTGGCCGAGTGTGCGCCCGACGCCGTGTCCGAGTGGGTGGCCCGCGTCAGCCCCAGCGAACTGGCCTACAGCGCCGGCGCCACGCAAGCCTTTGAGGACCGGCTCAAGCGCCTGCGCATGGGCGGCACGGGGGCCAATGCGCTGTACACCACGGCGCGGCCCGAATGGCAGTTCGACGCCGCTTTAGGTCAGCGCAAGCTGCTGGACGCTCTTCAGGCCGCCAGCCTGGCGAGCTGGAACGCCCAAGACCTGCCGCTGGCGCACGCCGCCTGTGCGGCGCTCTTGGGATATGCCGAACACACGCAAGGGCGCAGCCTGACCCACATCAGCTCCGTACAGGTGCAGCGCGACGGCGAGCTGATTGATCTGCCGCCCACCACCCGGCGCAACCTGGAATTGACCCAAACCCTGCGCGGCGAGGACTCGCCCACGTTGTTCTCGCTGCTGGACACTTGCATGACGGGCATGGGCAGCCGCATGCTCAAAAGCTGGCTGCTGACACCCCGGCGTGACCGCACGCAGGCACAAGCGCGGCTGGATGCGATTGCCACGTTGCGCAGCGGCACTATGCAGTCGTCTTCACTGGCGCTGTGGCAGGGTCTGCGGCTGCAACTCAAGGGTTGCGCGGATGTGGAGCGCATCACGGCCCGCACTGCATTGCGTCAGGTGCGGCCACGGGAACTCGTTGCCCTGGTTGTTACGCTACAAAAAACAGAGCTACTTGCGCAGTGTTTGCGGGGGCTGGAAGGCTATTTGGCTGAGAATTTTGCTCCGTGTCCCCCGCCCGCTTTGCGGGCTCCTCCTGTACGAGCAAACCCCAGCCAAAAACCTTCCCGAGGGTTTGCTGGCGAACATTTCCGAAGACCTGCTTCCCCCGCCTGACTGTGCCACCCTTCTTCTGCAGGCCATTGCATCTGAACCTGCGACCCTGGTGCGCGATGGAGGTGTCATCGCAACCGGTTTTGATGCCGAGCTGGACGAGCTGCGCGCCATCCAGACCAACTGCGATGGCTTTTTGTTGGACCTGGAGGGCCGCGAACGAGCCCGGACTGGAATAAGCAACCTGCGGGTGCAGTTCAACAAAGTGCACGGCTTTTATATAGAGGTTACCCAGGGCCAGGCCGACAAGGTGCCCGGACGACTACCGGCGCCGCCAGACGCTGAAAAACGCCGAGCGTTTCATCACCCCCGAGCTGAAGGCCTTTGAAGACAAGGCCCTGAGCGCCCAGGAGCGTGCACTGGCGCGCGAGAAGTGGCTGTTTGAGCAGGTGTTGGACCAGTTGCAAGCATTTGTGCCTATGCTGACCCGCACTGCGCGGGCGCTGGCCGCGCTAGACGCGTTGTGCGCTTTGTCCGAACGCTCGCTCACCTTGGGCTGGTGCGCACCGCAGTTTGTGGTGGAACCCTGCATCGATATCACCCAGGGCCGCCACCCGGTGGTGCAAGCGCGGCTGGCGGAACTGTCCAGTGGCAACTTCATTGCAAACGACACGCGACTGGGTCCCAAGCAGCGGCTACAAATCATCACGGGCCCAACATGGGCGGTAAATCCACCTATATGCGCCAGGTAGCCTTGATTGTCTTGCTGGCGTCCATCGGCAGCTATGTGCCGGCGCAGGCCTGTCGCCTGGGACCGATTGACGCCATCCACACCCGTATTGGCGCGGCCGACGATCTGGCCAACGCCCAGTCCACCTTTATGCTGGAGATGACCGAGGCCGCACAGATCCTGCACGCCGCAACGCCTTACTCCCTGGTGTTGATGGACGAGATTGGCCGCGGCACCTCCACCTTTGACGGCCTGGCCCTGGCCAGTGCCATTGCCACGCAATTGCACGACAAGACACAGGCCTTCACACTGTTCGCCACGCACTACTTCGAGCTGACCGAGTTCCCCGCCACGCACCACAGCGCACTGAACGTGCACGTCAGCGCCACCGAGTCCGGCCGCGACATCGTGTTCCTGCACGAAATCCAGAGTGGCCCGGCCAGCAAGAGCTACGGCATCCAGGTCGCCCGCCTGGCCGGCATGCCGGCAGCAGTGTTGAACCAGGCACGCCACACATTGGACGCACTGGAGCTGCACGCCACAGAAAGCCAGGCTCAGGTCGACTTGTTTGCGGCACCACCCGCTATCGAAACAATAGCCGCTTCCGCTTTGGATACGAGGCTTGCGGCCATCAACCCAGATGCAATGAGCCCAAGGGAAGCGCTGGAGGCGCTGTACCAGTTGAAGGCCTTGGCAGGCAAGGGGTAATCCTGATCTTGGGCCGTGCTGCGCCTTCGCGTCCTCTCGCGTGGGCGTTGGGGTCGGTTGGAAGGGGCCCAATGACGCCAACGGATGTAACAGGCCGTAACATTTGAAAGCGCAAGAATTACCATTGACACGGTCTGCCGGTTCAACTGGCCTGCAACAAACAGACGATCAAGAAAGACCCCCCATGTCCAACACAATCCGCTTTTTGCTCGGGCTTTGTCTGACCAGTGCCGCCCACTGTTACGCGGCAGACCCGCAACCCAGTTGTCCGCCGGTGGCCTTTCCTGTGACCGAAATAAAGGTTATCAAGGCGTCGGGTTGGCAGATGGCCGACGCCGAGAGGCGCCAGCTATTTGCGCTGGGTTTACAGGCCTGTTTGTCCGATCCGGACCCGGAGTTGCGCGATGGTGTCGCCTTTGAGGGCTTGAGCGCCATGATGCGAGAAAAGCTGTTATCGACCGATACGCTAACACGCATCTACCAGGACCAGCTCATGCAATTGGGGTCAACCACCGATGACCCGACTGGCTTCGCAAAGCCTTTTGCAGCCCTGGTGCTGGCCGAGGTAGCACGTGCCGATCGCTTGCAGCCGTTCCTCAGCGCCAGACAACGCAATACATTGTTGGAAGCCGCGACGGGCTATCTGCGGGGTGTTGGTGATTACCGCGGATTCACACCGGGCGAGGGTTGGCGGCACGGCGTTGCCCACGCGGCCGATTTGCTGTTGCAACTAACGCTCAATCCCGCGGTGGATGCCAAACAACTGGAGAGCATCGTGCAGTCCATTGGAATCCAGGTTGTGCCGACGGGGGCACACTTCTACATCTACGGAGAATCCGACCGTTTGGCTCGCCCGGTGTTGTTCGCCGCGCGTCGAGGTTTGTTGGTCGCCCAAGACTGGAACAACTTCCTGGGCGCACTGGCTTCGCCATTGCCCATGACCTCGTGGGGGGAGGCATTTAAAACGCAAGAGGGTTTGGCGCGTTTGCACAACACCAGAGCTTTTTTTCGAACTCTGGCATTGGCCTTGCAAGGCGCCAACGACGCATCGAAGGAGTCGGTGCTGATCAAACCCGTCGCTGCCGCATTGGCGCAGTTACCTTGATGCAACGACATGCCCGGGCTGCAAGAGTGTGTAACGAGGAGAAATGCGCTGCCTGCAGCAGGCTATGATTCAATTGCGTTGTTCGGCAAGGCGCTCAGACATCGGCACAAAGGGCGATTTGAAAGACCAACACCGAACAAATAGCTTGTTTTGGCATCACCGTCCGCCGATTTACTTTGAATCGGCAATCGGCGATGATGCAGCTGCTTACCTTCTACGATTACCCCAATTTGGTTCATGGCCACAGTCGACCCAATTCAACGTGAAAATCAGACGATCGCTTTACCAGGATTGGGGCGAGCCCTCATTACCGCCGGCAAGCTGGGGCAAAAGTCCGCTGAAGACATCTACCGCAAGGCACTGCAGAGCAAAAACAGCTTTATTGCAGAGTTGGTCGGGTCCGGCGCTGTGTCCGCAGCCGATCTGGCCCATACCCTTTCGGCGGCCTACGCAGCACCTCTGCTGGACCTGAACGCGATTGACGCCAATCGCCTGCCCAAAGGCCTGCTGGACAGCCGGATTTGCAGTGACTATCGGGTCGTGGTGCTTAGCAAACGGAGCAACCGTCTGATTGTTGCAACGGCCGACCCTTCTGATCAGGCCGCCGCCGAAAAAATAAAGTTCTCGACCCAAATGGGTGTGGACTGGGTCATCGCCGAATACGACAAACTGTCCAAACTGGTGGACGCGAACACCACCACCGCGACCGAGGCGATGGAAGACATCATCGGTGGCGACTTTGAGTTTGACGAATCGGCCGCAGAGGCGATTCCTGACAATGACAAAACCAATACCGCAGAGGTCGAAGACGCTCCGGTTGTCCGGTTCCTGCACAAGATGCTGATGGACGCGTTCAGCATGCGAGCGTCGGATTTGCACTTCGAACCGTATGAACACACCTACCGGGTGCGTTTTCGCATCGACGGCGAACTGCGCGAAATCGCATCCCCACCCATTGCGATCAAGGACAAACTGGCGTCCCGGATCAAGGTGATCTCGCGCATGGATATCTCGGAGAAACGTGTGCCGCAGGATGGGCGCATGAAACTCAAGGTGGGGCCAGATCGCGTGATTGATTTCCGGGTCAGTACCTTGCCTACCCTTTTCGGCGAAAAGATCGTGATCCGGATTTTGGACCCCAGCAGCGCAAAACTCGGCATTGACGCCCTGGGGTATGAGCCCGAAGAGAAAGAGCGACTGCTCAAGGCCATAGGCCGCCCCTACGGCATGATTCTGGTCACCGGGCCTACCGGGTCGGGCAAGACGGTGTCTTTGTACACCTGCTTGAACTTGCTCAACCAACCCGGTGTGAACATTGCCACGGCAGAGGACCCTTCAGAAATCAACCTGCCCGGTGTGAACCAGGTCAATGTCAATGACAAGGCGGGCCTGACCTTTGCGGCAGCGCTGAAATCATTCTTGCGCCAGGACCCGGACATCATCATGGTGGGCGAAATCCGCGACCTGGAAACCGCCGACATCTCGATCAAGGCCGCCCAGACGGGACATTTGGTCTTGTCCACGCTGCATACCAACGATGCGCCCGCGACGCTCACACGGATGCGCAACATGGGCATCGCTGCGTTCAACATTGCCTCCAGTGTTATCCTGATCACTGCCCAGCGCCTTGCCAAATGCCCATCAGCGAGGAAATTCAGCGCATCATTCTGCGAGATGGCAGTTCGTTGGACATCGGAAAACAGGCCGAGCTTGAGGGCGTGCGCTCTTTGCGACAATCGGGCCTTAGCAAGGTCAAATTAGGATTGACTTCGCTTGAAGAAGTTTTAGGCGTTACCAACGAATAACAAAAACCCAGAGGCACCTTATGGCAACTGCAAAGACCGCTGACAACAAAGACGCTGTTTTTGAATGGGAAGGCAAAGACCGCAACGGCAAACAGGTGCGGGGAGAAATTCGCGCGGCCGGTGAAAATCAGGTCAAGGCTTCGCTGCGCCGCCAAGGGGTGACCCCGACCAAAATCAAAAAGCGCCGCATGAGCGCTGGCAAGTCGATCAAGCCCAAGGATCTGGCCATTTTCACCCGGCAACTTGCGACCATGATGAAAGCGGGTGTGCCCTTGTTGCAGGCCTTTGACATTGTGGGGCGTGGCAACCCCAACCCGCGTGTCACCAAACTGCTCAACGATATCCGAACGGATGTGGAAACAGGAACGTCACTGAGCGTGGCCTTTCGAAAATTTCCGCTTTACTTTGACGCGCTGTATTGCAATTTGGTCGAAGCGGGTGAATCTGCCGGTATCCTGGACCAGTTGCTGGACCGTTTGGCCGTTTACATGGAAAAGACGGAGGCCATCAAGTCCAAGATCAAGTCGGCATTGATGTACCCCATCTCCGTGCTGATCGTGGCGTTTGTGGTGGTCGCCGTGATCATGATTTTTGTGATCCCTTCTTTCAAACAGGTGTTCACGTCGTTTGGTGGTGAGCTTCCGATGCCGACCCTGTTGGTGATTGCCATGAGTGAGTTTTTCATTCAGTACTGGTATCTGATCTTTGGCGGCATCGGTGGTGGTGTTTACTTCTTTATGGAGTCTTGGAAACGCAACAAGAAGATGCAAGCGGTGATGGACCGCATCATGCTGAAGCTGCCGATATTTGGCATTTTGGTCGAAAAGTCTTGTATTGCGCGATGGACCCGCACCTTGTCGACGATGTTTGCAGCCGGCGTACCTCTGGTGGAAGCACTCGACTCGGTCGGCGGTGCATCCGGTAATGCGGTCTTTACGGATGCTACCGTCAAGATCCAGCAGGAAGTGTCAACGGGCACGGCATTGACCGCAGCCATGACCAACGCCAACCTGTTTCCTTCCATGGTTCTTCAGATGTGTGCCATTGGTGAAGAGTCGGGCTCCATCGACCACATGTTGGGCAAGGCTGCCGATTTTTATGAAGCGGAAGTGGACGATATGGTGGCGGGCATCTCCAGTCTGATGGAGCCCATTATTATTGTGATTCTCGGCACCATCATCGGCGGCATTGTGGTCGCCATGTACCTGCCAATTTTCAAACTGGGACAAGTGGTTTGATCGCGCTCGACGTACAGTTGTTCAACGCCTCCCTGGCTGCGGTATTGGGGCTGATGATTGGCAGCTTTCTAAATGTTGTTGTCTACCGGTTGCCGAAAATGATGGAGCGGCAGTGGGCAGAAGAATGCGCAGAGCTATCCGGCAGTCCGGCGCCCGAGGCGGAGCGCTTCAATTTGATGGTGCCGCGGTCACGATGCCCGCAGTGTAGCCATCAGATTCGATGGTTTGAAAACCTTCCCGTCCTGAGTTATCTTGTGCTGAAGGGGCGTTGCTCCGCTTGCAAGACCAGGATAAGTCCTCGTTACCCGCTTGTTGAAATCACCAGCGCGGCGCTTTTCTTTTTCTGCGTGTGGCGCTGGGGTCTGTCTACCCAGGCGCTGGCCTGGTGTGCATTCTCGGCAGTTTTACTGACCCTGGCACTGATCGACTGGGACACCACTTTGTTGCCAGACGACTTGACTTTGCCGTTGTTGTGGGCTGGGTTGATCGCTGCGGCTATGCGCTGGATTCCGGTCGATCTGACCAGCGCCCTGTGGGGTGCGGTCGCGGGTTACCTATCCCTGTGGACAGTGTATTGGGTCTTTAAGCTGGTCACGGGTAAGGAAGGCATGGGGTACGGTGACTTCAAGCTATTTGCAGCTTTGGGCGTTTGGTTTGGATGGCAGGCGCTCATTCCCATTATCTTGTTGTCATCTGTCATCGGTGCAGTGGTTGGCATCGCAATGAAGTTCACCTCCGGGTTGCGCGAAGGCGGTTATGTGCCGTTTGGACCATTCCTTGCAGGCGCAGGTTTCGCCGCGCTCTTTCTGGGTCCCCAGACGCTCCAACGGGTGGTTGGTCTCTAGCAGTGGCGTCTAAAAGATCACAGAGGTGGGGGTTGACTGGGGGCATTGGCAGTGGAAAAACCACAGTAGCCCAATTGCTTGGGCGCCAGGGTGCAACGGTTATCGATGCCGATGCCATTTCTCGTGCGGTCACTGGCAAAAACGGCGCTGCAATCGAAGCATTGAAGGCACGTTTTGGCAATTCGGTAATTTCCGACGATGGCGCTTTGAATCGTGATGCCATGCGCGCCCGGATCTTCTCCAACCCCGTTGCCAAGCAGCAACTTGAACACATTGTTCACCCCTTGGTGCAGCACGGCATTGAAACGCAGGCGGAGCTGGCGCAAGCCAGTGGCGTACGCTGCATCGTGTTCGACATACCTCTGTTGGTCGAGTCTGCACATTGGCGATCAGCATTGGATCGCGTCTTGGTCATCGATTGCACTGAAGACACCCAGGTGCACCGTGTCGTGACGCGCAGTGGACTGGCAGAGGCTGAAATACGAAAAATTATCTGTGCTCAAGCGCCCAGAACTACAAGACTCAATGCTGCTGACTTGGTCCTGTTCAACGATGCCATCTCATTAGCAGAACTTGAGGCCCGTGTCGGAGAAATTGGCAAGCAGTTCGGGCTATGATTCGGCCACCGGAAAAATCAGCGTGATCCTTTACGAATACCCCTTCAACGAACGAATTCGCACCTACCTGCGTCTGGAGCACCTGTTTCTGCGTCTTGCGGAACTCATGACCCGTGAAAGTCCACTGGACCACCACTTTGCAATTGCGACGATATTCGAGGTCATGGACGTCGGGGCCCGGGCTGACCTGAAATCAGATGTCCTGAAGGACCTGGACAAACAAAAACAGGTCCTGAATGCGTATCGGGGCAATCCGGCCATCGCCGAGGGCATTCTCAATCACATCCTTCAAAAGTTGGACTGGTGCTTTGGAGCGCTCAATGCGCAGCCGGGGAAGGCCGGACAGACATTGACCGAGAATGACTGGCTGATGAGTATCCGCAGCCGTGTTGGAATACCGGGCGGAACCTGTGCGTTCGACTTGCCCGCTTATTTTTGCTGGCAGCAGACAGAGGCTGCTGGGCGCCAATCTGATCTGCGCCGTTGGGCGTCTACGCTTGCACCGCTTTCTGAGTCGATCCATCTCCTGTTGAAACTGCTGAGAGATTCCGGTTCACCGCAAAAAGTGATGGCGGTCGGTGGCCAGTTTCAGCAAAACCTTCCCCCTGGGCGAACCTTTCAGCTCCTGCGCCTTGCGTTGTCGAATCAATCCGGGCTGATTCCCGAAATCAGCGGCAATCGGTTGATGGTGTCCATCCGTCTCATGCGACACGAAGACGACGACCGTTTGCATACTTGCAGTGAGGATGCGTCGTTCGAGATCACGCTTTGTTCCTAACCATCGGGTTTGCCTATGAACCGAACCGACGGTGCAAAACTTGAAAGAATTGTCCGCTGCCCGACTTGTGGTGGCGACAGCGTCTACAGCCCGAAAAACGAAGCCCGTCCATTCTGCAGCGTACGTTGCAAGAATGTTGACCTTGGCGCATGGGCCAACGAAGATTTCCGGGTACCCGATTCCGTTGCACCATCGGATGCGAGCGACAGCAACCCTTTATCTCACTGAATCGGGCGCTCCGAAAATGTGGCTTGCGTGGCGCTTTATTGGTTAGCGCGTGACTTCCCGGCCCAGGTGATCGGCCGAGCACCAATCCGAGGCCAGCCAGCCCAATACTGGCACGGTCCCTGGCAAAACAGGGGCCACCGTCACAGGCAGCGACGCCCAGACAAAGGACTGCGATTCGCGCATTTCCAAAACTCCCGACCATTCAAACACTTTGCAAAAATGCAGGCGCACCAATGCATGAGGGTAGTCGACCATTTCCGTCTTCCAAAGATGCACTGCCCCCAAAGTCAGGCCAAGCTCTTCATGCAATTCTCTCGTTAACGCTTGCTCCACGGTCTCGCCCATTTCAAGCTTGCCACCTGGAAACTCCCAGTAACCGGCGTAGGGTTTGCCCAGCGGCCTGGAGGTCAATAAAAACTCTTGTCCCGGTCGGATCAGAATTCCAACCGCGACATCGACCACGGAGCGAACAGCACCACCTTGTCTCGCGATCGTCGGATCGGCAACGACCACCGGGTCACTCATGGTCACTCGCGTGTCGCCCGGCAAAGTCCCGGGCAAAATGCCATGCGACTCGGCCACTGCGGGAACCACGTTCCAGCGCCCAAATGAGGGCCTGAGGGCGTGCTTGCGCGGTCAGCGCGGGGTCAACATTCAATGCAGAGAGCCACTGCGTAACGATATGCAAGTACTCTTCCTGATTGAATGGATAAAAACTCACCCAAAGACCAAATCGCTCAGAAAGTGAGACTTTTTCTTCTACAGCCTCGCCGGGATGCACTTCACCGGTATCTGTATGGGAATACGTCAGGTTTTCAGCCATGTACTCCGGCAACAGATGGCGGCGGTTGCTGGTGGCGTAAATCAGCACATTGGAGGTTGCCGCTGCGACAGATCCGTCCAGAATGGATTTCAATGCCTTGTACCCTGGTTCACCTTCATCAAAACTCAAGTCATCACAAAAAACGACAAACTTCTCGGGTCGACCGGCGACCAATTCAACAATATCCGGCAAATCTACCAGTTCAGCCTTGTCCACTTCGATCAAACGCAGACCTTCGCTAGCAAAGGCATGCAGGCAGGCTCTAATAAGTGACGATTTCCCGGTACCGCGTGCGCCAGTCAGCAACACGTTGTTGGCGGGAAAATTGTTGACAAATTGCTCGGTGTTGCGTTTAATTTTTTCTTTCTGGATATCGATTTCCTTCAAATCGTCCAGACCCATAACACCAATGTGACGGATAGGAGCCAACACACCACCGCCGGTTCGATTGCGACGGTAGCGAAATGCGATGGAAGCGCTCCAGTCCGGCTCTGCCACCGCGTGCGGCAAGGCGGCCTCGATTCGCTCCATTAACAGCTCAGCGCGAGCCAGAAACGCCGTCAGTTGCCCGTTCATCTGAAATTCAGGAGCGATAGTCAGCGTTGATCGTCACGTACTCGTGGCTGAAATCACATGTCCAGACGGTATCAAAAGCGTCGCCACGACCCAGATCCACGGTCACAGCAATTTCACTTTGCTTCATGACCCGCTGGCCATCTTCTTCACGGTACGCTGGGTTACGGCCACCCCGGGTCGCCACATGCACGTCATCCAAAAACAAATCGATACGAGTCTGGTCGAGGTCATTGATGCCTGCATACCCCACGGCCGCAAGAATGCGCCCTAGGTTGGGGTCGCTCGCGAAGAATGCCGTTTTGACCAACGGCGAATGCGCGATGGCATAAGCGACCTTGCGGCACTCATCGGCATCACGCCCGCCTTGAACACGGATGGTGATGAACTTCGTCGCACCTTCGCCGTCTCGCACGATGGCTTGCGCCAAGTCGCGCGCAACATTCAACATGGCGTGTTTGAGCGCCTGGCCTTCCACACTACTCAAGGACTGGATTACCGGGTGATCCGCCTTGTTGGAAGCAATGACCAGCAATGAATCGTTGGTAGACGTATCACCATCCACGGTGACCCGGTTGAAAGAACCTTCGGCCAACTCCATGGCCAATTCCTGCATCACAGACGGGCTCACGCAAGCATCCGTCGCGATAAATCCCAGCATGGTCGCCATATTGGGACGAATCATGCCGGCACCCTTGCTGATGCCGGTGATGCTGACCGTTATGCCCGCAATCTGAACCTGCGCACCCATTGCCTTTGGAACGGTGTCGGTGGTCATAATGCCGTGCGCGGCCCGCAACCAGTTGTCAGGTCGTGCGTCGGCAATCGCAGCGTCCAAACCGGCCTCGATTCGTTCTACGGGCAACGGCTCCATGATCACCCCGGTAGAAAACGGGAGTATCTGGTGCTGCTCGACACCCAGTTTCTGGGCCAAAAAATGACAGCTTCGCTGGGCTCTCTCAAGCCCGTCGACACCCGTTCCGGCATTGGCATTGCCTGTGTTGATCAAAAGTGCGCGAACGCTTGCGCCCGACGCGAGATGTTGACGACTAATCTGCACTGGGGCAGCGCAAAAACGGTTCTGGGTAAAGACTCCACCCACGGTGGTCCCTTCATCTAGAAGGAATACGGTCAGGTCCTTACGCCCCGCTTTGCGGATACCTGCTTCAGTCACGCCGATGCAAACCCCCGCAATTGGGAACAGATGCAGGGGATTTGGCTCGGATAAGTTGACTGGCATGAGGGCTCCTTCAAGCCAATTTTCCGTGGCATTGCTTGAACTTCTTACCACTTCCACACGGGCATGGTTCATTACGCCCAACGCGGGCAAATACATCTGAGGCCGCGCCGACCGCACCACGCACAGTATCAGGATCTACGATGGTCTGGACTTCGCCGGTCTCACTGGGCGCCGTATAGGTTACGTTGGCAATGCTTTCGCCGCGGGTTTCCATTTGACTGGCTGCCTCTTCAAGTTGCTCGGACGACTGGATCTTGACCGTCATCAGCACTTTCGTAACTTCGTTCTTTACAGAGTCCAACAATTGTCCAAACAGCTCAAAAGCTTCACGTTTGTACTCTTGTTTTGGTTGTTTTTGGGCATAACCACGCAGGTGGATACCTTGCCGCAAATAGTCCAATGAACTCAGGTGGTCGCGCCAATGGGTGTCGATGCTCTGCAACAAAACCATGCGCTCGAACTGGGTGAAATTCTCCAGTCCAACCTGCTCAACTTTTGCCTGAAAAAGATTGTCTCCCGCACGAGTGACCGTCGTCATCAGATCCACATCAGTTATGGCGCTGGCGTCTTGAACCTGCTTCTGCAAATCGAGTTCGATCTGCCATTCCTCGGTCAGCACCTTTTGAAGCGCTGCAATGTCCCATTGCTCCTCGACTGATTCGGCAGGGACGTACTGTCGTACTAAGTCGTGGAAGCAACCTTCACGCAACGACGCAATTTGCGCTGATAGATCCTGCGCATCCAAAATGGCGTTGCGCTGTTGGTAGATAACTTTTCGCTGGTCGTTCGATACATCGTCATACTCCAGCAACTGTTTGCGAATGTCAAAATTGCGTGCTTCGACCTTGCGTTGCGCACTTTCAATACTTCGGGTTACGATACCGGCCTCAATGGCTTCGCCATCAGGCATCTTCAATCGGTCCATGATGGCCTTCACGCGATCACCGGCAAAAATTCGCATCAAGGCGTCGTCAAGGCTCAAATAGAAACGTGATGACCCGGGATCTCCTTGTCGGCCGGATCGTCCGCGTAATTGATTGTCAATGCGTCGGGACTCGTGGCGCTCGGTCGCAATAATTCTGAGCCCACCAAGAGTCTTCACTTGTTCGTGGTCGATAGACCACTGGGTTCGAATAGCGTCAATCTTTGCCTGTTTCGACCCTGCATCCAAGGATTCATCGGCTTCAATGGTTTCAACGGTTTTGCCAATGCTGCCTCCCAACACAATGTCCGTTCCACGCCCAGCCATATTGGTGGCAATTGTGATCATTTTTGTGCGCCCAGCCTGGGCAACGATATCGGCTTCCCGCGCATGCTGCTTGGCATTCAGGACTTGGTGAGGTAACTTTTCCTTGTCCAGCAGTTGGGAGATGATTTCGGAATTTTCGATCGACGTCGTTCCGACCAACACCGGCTGACCGCGCTCGTAACACTCCCGAATATCTTGGATCGCCGCGATGTACTTTTCCCGCGTGGTTTTGTAGATTCGGTCGAGTTGATCCTCTCTTCGGCTCAGGCGATTGGGCGGAATAACAATAGTCTCCAACCCGTAAATCTCCTGAAATTCATAGGCTTCGGTATCGGCCGTACCGGTCATGCCGGCAAGCTTGCCATAGAGTCGAAAATAGTTCTGGAATGTGATGGACGCAAGCGTTTGGTTCTCAGCCTGGATCGCCACGCCTTCCTTGGCTTCCACCGCCTGATGAAGGCCATCACTCCAACGACGCCCGGTCATTAGCCGTCCCGTGAACTCGTCCACAATAATGATTTCACCCTGCTGAACCACATAGTGCTGATCACGGTGGTACAGGTTGTTGGCCCGCAGTGCAGCATACAGATGGTGCATAAGCGTGATGTTCGCTGGGTCATACAAAGACGCACCTTCTGGAATCAGGCCCATCTCCGCGAAAATTCGCTCTGCAGTTTCATGCCCTTGTTCAGTTAGAAATACCTGGTGGCTCTTTTCGTCAATCGTAAAGTCACCGGGTTTGGTGACCCCTTCACCGGTACGTGGATCAGCCTCACCTTCCTGCCGTTGCAACTGGGGCGCTGCCTTGTTGATCGCGAGGTACATATCGGTGTGGTCTTCGGCTTGACCACTGATGATCAGCGGCGTGCGAGCCTCATCGATCAGAATCGAATCCACTTCATCAACAATTGCATAGTTCAGACCGCGTTGCACCCGGTCCGCCGACTCGTAGACCATGTTGTCGCGTAAGTAGTCGAAACCAAATTCATTGTTGGTGCCGTAGGTGATATCCGCACGATAAGCCGCCTGCTTTTCCTCTCTTGGCATTTGAGGCAAGTTGACGCCAACGGTTAGCCCCAGAAAGTTGTAAAGCCGCCCCATCCATTGCGCGTCCCGGCTTGCGAGGTAGTCATTAACAGTGACGACGTGTACGCCTTTGCCTGTCAATGCGTTCAGGTACACCGGCAACGTGGCAGTAAGGGTTTTGCCCTCACCTGTGCCCATTTCAGAAATCTTTCCGTAGTGCAAAGACATGCCACCCAACAACTGCACGTCAAAGTGCCGCATCTTCATCGCTCGCTTGGACCCTTCGCGAACCACTGCAAATGCCTCAGGCAACAGCGAGTCGAGCGACTCACCCTTGACAACGCGTTCTTTGAACTCTTGCGTCTTGCCGCGCAAAGCGTCGTCCGTCAGTTGCTCAAATTGTGCCTCCAGGGCATTGATGCGTACCACACCAGAGCGGTATTGCTTGAGCAAGCGGTCATTGCGACTGCCGAAAATTTTGGTAAGAATGTTGATAGCCATGAATGCAAGACTGGCCTGGACCCCCAATGGGTTCGCAGCTCAGCGCAGTCCTTTTTCTAATCTGGATGAAATGGGGACGTTTCAATGAAATGCAACCGCAGACGCAGTCAACACGGCACCGAAGGAACTAAACCTCTGATTTTACCGTTGCGCCTGAGGCGTTCCGTTCGAACCGCCGTTGGATCCATACAAAACTGATGTCGCAGCCAAGTTGGTGCGATTATTTGGCGTAGCTAGAAGGTTACGACCTGCATTGAGAAACTTCTGAGGATCTTGTGGTACGCCCTGGACCAAAACCTCAAAATGCAAATGGGGACCAGTTGATCGACCCGTGTTGCCCACTTCTGCGATCTTCTGCCCACGTTTGATCAGATCGCCCTTTTTCACATGCACTTTAGAGACATGTGCGTAACGAGAGATCAGATCATTTCCGTGGTCAACTTCGACAATGTTGCCGTACTCCGGCTGGTATTCTTGTGTCACTACTACACCGCCCGCCGCTGCGGAGATCGGCGTTCCCGGCGTCGCAGGAAAGTCCAATCCAGTGTGCAAAGCCGATGCGCCCGTAATGGGGTCTATCCGCCAACCAAACACGGACCCCAGATTGGCGTTTGCTACTGGCATCTGCGTTGGAACCATCATTTTTTTGATTTTCTGCTCGAACAAACGTGACTCAAGTACTGTCATCACGACGGAGCTTTGACTCGCATTGCTATCAAGCTCACGTAGAGTCACCTGCAATTCATCTATGGACAGATCTCTTTCTAGAATCAACCTGCCACCCTGCCCAGGCTTAATCTTGATGTCTGCAGGGTTCAAGCCTGCCAACCCAGAAACACGCTCGCCCAGCGACTCCAATTGAAGCAGCTTTGCCTGCATCTCACCCAGCTTCTTCGCCATGACTTCAATGTTTTCACGCATGAATCTGTCGCGCTGAGCAAATTCGTCCTTAACCACCAAGCGAACCAAGGTTCCGACTACCGGCCACCCCTCCCGGGCACCTTTCAGAAAAACCCAGTGGTACAGCCCTGCAGCCACCAACATCAACGCAAAGGCAAGTACCAGAATTGTCACCAACAGCTTGGTACCACTCAGGTGAAATGCACGACTCTTGACCAGCCACGCATCCGTGATAATCAATTGCATTCAGTATCCCATCCACTAAAGGTCATGAACCGTCGCAATCATTCATTTACGCTGCTGCAGGCGACTCAAGACTCGCCAACATTGGCAAACCTGACCGCACTTGCGACAGAATCTTCAGCGCGATTGAAATCAATAGAAGTATTAATACCTGCGGCCATTCGTCCCTCCATCAAACCAGGGCCTATTGAAGGCCAGGTGTGGTGCCTGATACTGGAAAACACCGCAATCGCAGCGAAAATTCGCCAACTCCTGCCTGCACTCGAAGCGCATTTGCGTTCCAAAGGCTGGGACGTGATGTCCATTCGGCTGAAGGTAATTTCTTCCTGACACTCACGAGGCCAGTGGAGACAAAAAATGGTGCCGATTATCGGATTCGAACTGATGACCTACCGCTTACAAGGCGGTTGCTCTACCAACTGAGCTAAATCGGCACAGCGCAGATTCTACATCACACAAATTGGTAAAAAAACTTTCCCCAACAAGCTGAACAACACTACTTTATTCGCGTCAACGACGGCCTACCACCGCCCGTTGGACGCGGAGCACTCGCTCCATCACCGCTCGGCGTTGTAGACACAGGCGTCAATGTACCCAAACGCCCATCGTCTTTGCGTGTACTGTCAACAGCTCCCGCTGAACTTGCAAGCAGCGGAAAAGCCATGCCCTGACCATTCTCACGGGCGTAGATTGCGACCACACGGTCGACAGGCACCAAGATGTCACGTGCGACGCCACCAAATCTTCCCTTGAACTCAATGAATTCATTGCCGAGGTTCAAAGAACTGGTGGCGTCAAAGCTAACATTGAGTACGATTTCCCCGTCCTTCACGTATTCATTGGGAACGCGAACCGATTCATCCACCAGCACAGCGATGAAAGGCGTCAACCCGTTGTCTGTGCACCATTCATAAAGCGCTCGGATCAGGTACGGGCGGGTTGAACTGGTGTCTGCTGTATCAATCATAGGGATCGTCCCAAAGACTATTTTCGCATCACTTTTTCAGATGGGGTCAATGCCTCAATGTACGCTGGACGAGAAAAAATGCGCTCTGCATATTTAAGCAAAGGTGCCGCATTCTTGCTCAAATCGATGCCGTAAAAGTCGAGGCGCCACAACAACGGTGCAATCGCGACGTCAAGCATGGAGAAGTTATCACCCAGCATGTACTTGTTCTTCAAAAAGACCGGCGCCAATTGGGTCAAACGATCCCGAATGTGCGCGCGCGCCTTTTCAAGCGCTTTTTCATTGCCTTTGGAACTTCTTGCCTCCAAAGTGGAAACGTGAACAAACAACTCCTTCTCGAAGTTCAAAAGAAACAAGCGAACACGGGCACGATCCACCGGATCGCCGGGCATCAACTGCGGATGCGGAAAGCGCTCATCAATGTATTCATTGATGATGTTCGACTCATAGAGAATCAGATCCCGTTCCACCAGAATGGGGACTTGTCCATACGGATTCATGACACTGATATCTTCCGGCTTGTTATACAGGTCGACATCCCGGATTTCAAAGTCCATTCCTTTTTCAAAAAGGACAAACCGGCAACGGTGGGAAAAGGGGCAGGTTGTTCCTGAATACAGCACCATCATGGCAAAAGACTCCTAAAAATTAAAAAGAGTGGGTTGCCATTGCGAACCCACTCTGGAACCTTTGAACGACCACCCAAGGCGTCATTCATCCGGTCGATAACAAAGTTATTACTTGACGTCTTTCCAGTATGCGGCGTTGAGCCTCCACGCAAAGAAAGTCATCAATAACAAGAACAACATCACACCGAATCCAACACGTACACGCGTGTTCTTCGCGGGCTCTGCCATCCACTGCAAGTAACTCACGAGATCACCAACCGCTTGGTCATATTGTTCTGGGGCCATCGTCCCCGGGGTCAACTGCTTCCAGCCGGTGAACACCTTCACATCATGGCCATGCTCGGAAACCGTCTTGTACTCGGGTTCACGTTTTCCCTGTAACTCCCAAAGCACATGTGGCATGCCCACGTTGGGGAAAACCAGGTTGTTCCAGCCAGTGGCCTTGGCTTCATCCGCATAAAAGGTGCGCATATAGGTGTACAAATAGTCTGCACCGGTACCCATGCCTTGCGCCGACCGCGACCGAGCAATTACGGTCAGGTCAGGCGGATTGGCGCCAAACCAATCCTTCGCCTGCTTCGGGTCGGTGGCAGACTTCATGGTGTCCCCTACCTTTTCGGTCGCGAACAACAGGTTGTCCTTGATCTGCTGTTCAGTCAGTCCAATATCCGTCAAGCGGTTGTAGCGCATGAAGGCCGCAGAGTGGCAGTTCAGGCAGTAGTTTACAAACAGCTTGGCACCGTTTTGCAGAGCCGCCAGATCATTGGTCCGATCAGGCGCCTTGTCCCAAGCTGGACCGCCACCGGCAGCATGGGCACCAGCTACAAATCCGACTGCCACCAGCAAGGTCATCAGTATCTTTTTCATATGCTTAATCTCCAGCTCAATGGGCCGCGAAGTTGACTCGGGTCGGCACGGGCTTGGCCTCACCAAGACGACTCCACCAGGGCATCAGCAGGAAGAACCCAAAATAAAACAGAGTCCCCACTTGCGAAACACGCTCACCGATCGCAGACGGAGCCTGTGTACCCAAATAGGCCAAAATGACAAAGTTAATCACAAAGATAGCGTACAAGTACTTGTGCCAATCTGGGCGGTAACGAATCGACTTGACAGCGCAATCGTCCAACCACGGCAAGAAAAATAAGATAACAACCGCACCGCCCATCGCAACAACGCCCCAAAACTTGGCATCAATAGACAGCATCATGGCAACGACTGCAGCCGCGGCAACCAAAATGACGCCCTTGAAAATCGCAGGCATCTTGAACTTCACCACGCCAAACAAGGCCGCACCAACGACACAGGCAATCAACACCAACATCATCTCGTCGGTGATCGCGCGCAACATTGAATAGAAAGGTGTGAAATACCAGACCGGAGCTATGTGAAGCGGTGTTTGCAACGGGTCAGCAGGTATGAAGTTGTTGTACTCCAAGAAGTAGCCACCGAACTCCGGAGCAAAGAAGATCACCGCCGAGAACACCATCAGGAACATACACACCGCAAAAATGTCATGCACGGTGTAATAAGGGTGGAAGGGAATGCCATCCAATGGAATTCCCTTGGCGTCTTTTGTCGCTTTAATTTCAATGCCGTCCGGGTTGTTCGAACCCACATCGTGCAGAGCCATCAGGTGAGCAACCACCAGGCCGAGCAGTACCAGCGGAACGGCAATTACATGGAAGCTGAAGAAGCGGTTCAAGGTTGCGTCACCCACGACATAGTCGCCGCGAATTAACAGTGCCAAATCAGGGCCAACAAATGGCACTGCAGCAAACAGGTTTACGATCACTTGGGCACCCCAGTAGCTCATTTGCCCCCAAGGTAACAGATACCCCATAAACGCTTCGGCCATCAGACACAAAAAGATCGCACATCCAAAAACCCAGACGAGTTCACGTGGTTTGCGATAACTTCCGTACAACAGTCCGCGGAACATGTGCAAATACACAACCACAAAAAATGCAGACGCACCCGTGGAGTGCATGTAGCGAATCAACCAGCCCCAGGGTACATCACGCATGATGTACTCAACAGACCCAAATGCCAGTGCAGCATCCGGCTTGTAATGCATGACCAAAAAAATACCCGTCACAATTTGAATCACCAGCACAAGCATCGCAAGTGAACCGAATATGTACCAAAAGTTGAAATTCTTTGGGGCGTAATACTCCGACATGTGTACCTTGTACATGTCGAATGCAGTCGGCAAGCGATTCTCGAACCAATTTGTCAGCTTTGCGCCAGCCGACGCGTTGGGGGAAATTTCCTTGAAATCAGCCATGTTCTTGGTCCTCAGGCTTTTTTGTCTTCACCGATCAGCAATTTGCTTTCGGAAAGATACATATGGGGCGGCACTTCCAGATTGTCTGGAGCAGGCTTATTTTTGAACACACGCCCGGCAAAGTCGAACGTTGAACCATGGCAGGGGCACAGAAAACCACCTTGCCAGTCATCTGGCAAGGAAGCTTGCGGGCCAGTCTGAAACTTGTCGGATGGCGAGCACCCCAAATGGGTGCATATGCCAACTGCCACGAAATATTCGGGTTTGATGGATCGCCCCTCGTTGCGGGCGTATTCAGGCGTAAATTCGGCGGGTTTGCGCTTGGACTCGGGGTCAGCCAATTCGCTTGTGACTTTCCCCAGGCTGGCCAATTGCTCCGGGGTGCGACGAACCACCCACACCGGCTTGCCGCGCCATTCAACGGTTAATTTTTCGCCCGGTTTCATGGCACCGATATCCACCTCGAC
Source organism: Candidatus Aalborgicola danicus (assembly GCA_016703945.1). Classification (GTDB taxonomy): domain Bacteria; phylum Pseudomonadota; class Gammaproteobacteria; order Burkholderiales; family Burkholderiaceae_C; genus Allorhodoferax; species Allorhodoferax danicus. Next base: position 97,372 of record JADJBC010000044.1, on the reverse strand, counting down.
AGCCGCACCCGCTGCTTTGGCCCGCTCGGACGGTTGAAATGTGCTGACGAACGGAATCGCCGCGGCACCAACGCCTACGGCACCAGCACAACTGGACGCGATCAACCAGGTCCGCTTACTGGAGTCGATTTGTTGGCTGCCGACAAGGGTTTCACTCATGAGAATCCTCAATGAACATGACTACTAGGGGGGTAATTTCCGATTGTAGCTGACGCGCACTGGAGCGATTCTGGGACGCCAAGCCGGTTGTTAAGCCTTGACAGTAGCAATTTGTCGGCAATACTGCTGTTTTTTATGGAGGATTGCGACAATGGGAATGATTCAGGAATTCAAGGAATTCGCAGTAAAAGGCAATGTCATTGATCTGGCCGTCGGTGTCATCATCGGTGGGGCCTTTGGCAAGATAGTGGATTCGATCGTCGGCGATCTCATCATGCCGTTGGTCGGCGCCGCGTTCGGCAAGCTCGACTTTTCCAGCCTTTTTTGGATTCTTGGCAATGTGCCGCCAGGTACAGCCACCACGCTCGATGCTCTGAAGAAAGCGGGCGTTCCGGTTTTTGCCTACGGCAGCTTTATCACAGTGGCCGTGAACTTCATCATTCTGGCGTTCATCATTTTCCTGATGGTGAAGCAGATTAACCGCCTGAAGCGGGAGGCGCCCGCGCCCCAGGTGGATGTGGCGCCTGCCGCACCTCCTGAAGACGTTTTGTTGTTGCGGGAAATTCGGGATAGCCTAAAAAAATAGGCGAGCAAAGATACTCTTTGCGACTGCCGCACAACGGTCACCACCGGTCAGCTTGACATCTGGCACAGAGTCCGCGCAACCCGTACCGCCTCGATCAGGCTGGACGGGTCTGCGATACCCCGACCCGCGATATCAAAGGCGGTGCCATGGTCCGGGCTGGTGCGGATCAGGGGCAGGCCCAAGGTGACGTTCACGCCCTTTTCGACTCCTAGGTACTTCACCGGAATCAACCCTTGGTCGTGGTACATGGCCACCACCACATCAAACTCGCCAGGCTCGGATGCGCGATTTCGGGCCCGCATGAACACGGTGTCGGGTGCCCACGGTCCGCTGGCTAAGACCCCCTGCGCCGACGCGGCCCTGATGGCGGGAGCGATCACCTCGATTTCCTCCCGACCAAACAGCCCTCCCTCACCGGCATGCGGATTCAGTCCAGCCACCGCTATCAGGGGATTACGACCCAGAACCGGCAACAAGGCGCGGTGCGTGATCATGATGGTTTGCAAAACACTGTCGAAGGTCACCGCATGGATGGCATCTCGCAGTGACACATGGATGCTGACCAGCACGGTGCGCAATTCATCGTTTGCCAGCATCATTCGCACCGGTACATCTGCCACCGATTTGCCCAGAAAACGTGCTGCACGGTCCTGCAACAGCTCGGTATGTCCCGGAAAGCGGTCATAGGGTCACCCGCAGCATGCAATGCCTCTTTGTGCAGTGGCGCGGTCACCATGGCAGAAATCTGACCCGCCAACGCTGCATCCGCAGCCCACTCGACGCAACGACCCGCCAACAAACCCGCATTGGCACTGACTTGGCCCCACGGCACCGGCAACAACGCCGCGCCCACTTGCAACACCGCGATACAGTGTGGAGGCACGTCAATGACCTGTGCTGGGTCGGTGATAACCGCCACCGGTAACGCTGGGCGGCCATTGAGTGCAACGAGTCGGCTAGCCCTTCGCATGGTGTCCACGTCGCCCACCACAAAGCTGCCACGCATCACATCGGCGTGCTCACGATGGGCTTTGGCAATGATTTCCGGGCCAATGCCGGCGGCATCACCCATGGTGACCCCAATGGGTAACTTGTCGGCGATCGGATGACTCATGTTGGTAACCTGTATCAGGCAGGGTTGTCAATGTCAATAAACATGTGCTCTATGCCAAATTGCGCGGCTACTTGCGCACCAACCGCTGGTGCTCCATAACGCTCGGTGGCATGGTGACCACAGGCCAGATAGGCCACACCCGTTTCACGCGCCAGATGGGCCTGAGGTTCGGAAATCTCACCAGTGACAAAGGCGTCGGCCCCCGCGTTGATGGCTGCCTCAAAGTAGTTTTGCGCCCCGCCCGTGCACCAGGCCACGCGCTGAATAGACGCCGTTTTTCCAGGAACCAGAACGATGGAGCGCCCCACAACGGTTTGCACATGCTCAGCCAAGGCCTGTGAACTGGCGAATGCCGCGTTACCCAACCAACCCAGATCCTGATCGCCAAACGTTTGAGTTGGCTGCAGACCCAGTCGCTGCCCCAATTGTGCGTTGTTGCCAAACTCAGGATGCGCATCCAGCGGCAAATGGTAGGCGAAAAGGTTGATGTTGTGGGCCAGCAGCAGTGCCAGGCGCTGGCGCATCCAGCCAACCACCCGCCCGTCCTGGCCGCGCCAAAACAGCCCATGGTGTACCAACAGCGTGTCCGCCTCAACAGCGATAGCGGCTTCAATCAAGGCCAGACTCGCCGTCACACCCGATACCATTTTTTGCACATGCTGCCCCCCCTCCACTTGCAGGCCGTTGGGGCAGTAGTCTTTGAAGCGTTCTGGTTGAAGAAGGGTATCCAGCGCAGTGTGTATTTCCTGGCGATCAGTCATGGGGGTTTGCCGTGTAGGGGTTTGTTGCATTAGACCGGGTGCTTACACCTTCCATTGTCTGTGAATCTGCACTGCTACAACCCGACTCAATGCTTGTGCTGACCCGGCCATCCATTCCAGGTCACGATCAAAACCCCTTCCTTCCATAATCCAGTGTATTGCCCAGCGCCGGTGACCCCACACCGTAACGCGTACACCCGTGCGATCTACAATTTGTCCCTGGTCGGCATTTGATCCTGCCACCACTCTGGGAACCCCATGAAACGTCTTTGGCTTCTTTTCGCCCAAACCACCACGATCCTGCTTGCAGCGTATTTTGTCGTGGCCACGCTCAAACCCCAGTGGATGGGTCATGGAACCTCGCTGGCTGGCGCAGTTGCACTGATTGAGGCGGCACCCAACCCCACTGGCACGGCGCCTGTTGGCAGTTTTCGATCGGCAGCGCAAAAAGCGTCGGCTGCCGTGGTGAGCATCAACACCAGCAAGGCGGTCAAACGCAATCCCAACAGCGGCGACCCCTGGTTTCGCTTCTTTTTCGGCGAACAGGGCGGCGAGGCTCAGGCTGGCCTGGGCAGTGGGGTTATCGTCAGTGACAGCGGCTACATCCTGACCAATAACCACGTGGTGGAAGGCGCTGATGACATCGAGGTCGTGTTAAACGACAACCGCAGCACACGAGCCAAAGTGATTGGTACCGACCCGGACACCGATCTGGCCATCCTGAAGATCGAACTCGACAAGTTGCCTGTCATTGTGTTGGGCAACTCGGACGGCGCACAGGTCGGAGACCAGGTGCTGGCCATTGGCAACCCCTTTGGTGTCGGACAGACTGTCACCAGCGGTATTGTCAGCGCGTTGGGGCGCAACCAGTTGGGTATCAACACCTTTGAGAACTTCATCCAGACCGATGCCGCTATCAACCCCGGAAATTCGGGCGGTGCGTTGGTTGACACCAATGGCAACCTGCTGGGCATCAACACCGCCATTTACTCCCGTTCGGGCGGCAATATGGGCATTGGTTTCGCCATTCCGGTGTCAACCGCCAAACAGGTGCTGGAGGGCATCGTGAAGGACGGGCAAATCACGAGGGGTTGGATTGGTGTTGAGCCAAACGACCTGTCGCAGGAATTGGCTGAGACCTTTGACATCAAGAGCCGAAACGGGGTCATCATCACCGGGGTGTTACAAAATGGCCCGGCGGCGGCGGCCGGAATACGCCCCGGAGATGTGATCGTCAAGATTGGAAACCAGCCGGTGGCAGACGTATCCCAGTTGTTGGCCCAGGTGGCGGCATTAAAGCCTGGAAGTCCAGCACGTTTCTCGGTGGAACGCAAAAACCAGCCTATGGAAGTTGAAGTGGTACCAGGGGTACGCCCCGGCCCCGTGCTGCGCCCCGGTAGCCATCACGACGGAGTGGTCGCAGCATCCTCGTCAGGCGCCTGTGTATGTTTGATGAAAACTTTGGCGGCCACAATTCCCACTTCATACAGCAAGTACATCGGAATCAGCAGCGCCAGCATGGAGACCGGATCCGGCGGAGTCACCACCCCCGCGACAGCCGCAGCGCCCACCACGAAGTAGGAGCGAAAGGACTTGAGCTGTTCCACCGTGACGATTCCCATGCGAGCCAGAATCACGACCACAATCGGCACCTCAAAAGCCACGCCGAAGGCAATGAACATGGTAATGACAAAGTCCAAATAGGCTTCAATGTCAGGACTCACTGCCACCGAAGCCGGAGCCATCTTCTGGATCGCTGGAAAAGCCTGGCCAAACACGAAGAAGTAACAGAAGGCGGCACCCGCATAAAACAGCAACGTACTGGCCGTAACCAGCGGCATGACCAGTCGTTTTTCGTGTTTGTACAAACCCGGCGCGACAAACGCCCAGACTTGGTACAACACCCAGGGCAGCGCCAGGCCAAAGGCCGCCAAAACCGAAACCTTGATCGGTACCAGGAACGGTGACACCACGCCGGTGGCAATCATGCGGGCACCTTCCGGCAGGGTTTTGACCAAAGGCATGGCCATCAGGTCGTACAGGGCTGACGGCCCCGGATAGAAGACCAAGACCAAAAACACGGCAGCGATGCCATACACACTGTACAGAAGCCGGTCGCGCAATTCGACCAGATGCTGAACAAAGGGCTGCTCCGTGCCGGCCAACTCGTCGGGAGGGGTTTTATCAGCGGCCATCAGTGAACTTTAGGTGGGCGAAACCGGGCGACCCGCGCGGCGCCCGACAGCGCCTTGGTGCGCACACCCGCACGTGCCTTGTACCAATTGGGCATGGCGCCCTGCTTCAAACGCCAGTGTTTCTTGGGGTGGCGGTATTCGGGCACATCGGCAAAAGATGTACCAAGCGCTGTCGGTGTGGCGGTTTCGGTTACCTCTGCCCAGCTTTTTTCAAAGTCGCTGGCATTGGTCTGGATGGTTTGCTCCACCTCACGTGCCGCGCTCTCCATCGTGTCCTTCATTTTTCGAAGTTCATCGAGTTCCATGGAGCGATTGACTTCCGCCTTGACCTCGGCCATGTAGCTGCGCGCACGCCCCAGCAGATTGCCCGCCATGCGGGCCACACCGGGCAGACGCTCAGGCCCGATCACCACCAGCGCAATCGCGCCGATGATGGCAATCTTGGTGACACCGATATCAAGCATGCAGCAACCCTGTCTTCCAGCCGGACCAACACCGGCCCACGCCTTCAGCTCTTGACTTTGGCTTCAACATCAATGGTTGACTTGGCATCGGTCTTTTCAGTTGCCACCAGGGTGGGTGCAGCTGTGTCGGCGGGTTTTTCGGGCGTGCTGCCGTCCTTCATGCCGTCTTTGAAGCCCTTGACTGCACCGCCGAGGTCAGAGCCGATGTTGCGCAACTTCTTGGTGCCGAAGATAACAATGATGATGACCAGAAAAATGATCAGGTGTGTCGTCGAAAAGCCCATGGCTGACTCCTTGGTAGTTGCTGCATTTTAGGGTAAGCCTGTGAATCGACCGCTGGCGATACCGTCAATACCCTGACGAATCTAACCGCGTAACCAGGGACGGGGTCCGCCCATCACATGAAAATGCAGGTGTTGGACCTCCTGCCCGCCTTCTGCTCCAGTGTTGGTGAGCAAACGAAACCCTCCCTGCGGGTACGGGTTGCAGCCCTCCTGCAAAGCCAGTTTGGGAACCAGGGCCATCAAACGCCCCATCAAAGCCGCACCGTCAGGCCCGACCTGGGCCATGGAGGGAATATGGCGCTTGGGAATGATCAGAAAATGCACCGGTGCCCAGGGGTGGATGTCATGGAAGGCATAAAACTCGTCGTCCTCAAACACCGTGCGCGACGGAATCTGTTTGGCCACAATCTTGCAGAAAAGACAGTTGGGGTCATGTGGACTTAACGCCTCGCTCATGTCGTAGCCTCCATGGGTAAACCTTTATTCATGGCAACCATGCCGCGCACAATGCGGTACAGAAACCAGACCGAGACACACAACCAGGCGATCCAGCCCGGCAATACCAGCAACAGCCACAGCGGCGCGGTGACCAGATACAACAAACCGGCAATCACCACCGAGCGGATGCGCCAACGAAAATGCGAGGCCTGCCAGGTTCCGTCGGCATCACTGCGCTTGACGAGGTCCAGGGTCAACGCCGCCAACAACAGCACCGGGCCAAACTGTCCCCCCGGAATCAGCGCACCAATCGCCACAATCAGGTGAAGCACATAACTGATGGTGCCCACCGTGTTGAGCCCCTGCAGTTTGGCGATCAGTGCCTGGTCCTGGTTCGCAATCTGGGTGTAGTCCTGGGTCATTTTTTTTCTCCTTCACGCGACAGTACCTTGCGCATAGCTTTCTCTTCGATCCCGCTGGTGCCTTCACGGCGCTCCAGCTCGGCCAGCACATCGGCGGGGCTCAGCTCATAGTGAGCCAGCGCCACCATACAGTGGAACCACAGGTCGGCCACCTCGCCCACCAATTTGGCCTTGTCTCCCCCGTGGTCAGTGTCCTTGGCGGCCATCACCACTTCAGTGGCTTCTTCACCAATTTTCTTCAGGAACGCATCCGGGCCTTTCGCCAAAAGACGTGCCACATAACTCGTTGCGGGGTCGCCACCGTTGCACCGTTTGCGTGATTCCATCACGGCGGCCAGACGCGCCAGTGCGTCGGAAGAATTTTGGAAGGTCATATTATCCAGTTGGGGACAGAGCTGAAGATCTGTCCCGCAAGGGTATTGGTTTAGTTGGGGACAGAGCTAAAGATCTGTCCGGCAAAGTTATTTATAGATACTTTCAGGGTCTTTCAAGACCGGATCGACGCTTTTCCATTCGCCGTCCTTCAAAACACTGAAGAAACAGCTGTGGCGGCCCGTGTGGCACGCGATGCCGGGCTCGTGGCCCAACTGGGTGACCTTGAGCAAGATGACATCACTGTCGCAGTCCATGCGAATTTCGTGCACGGTCTGCACGTGGCCGGACTCTTCGCCCTTGTACCAGAGTTTGTCACGTGAGCGGCTGAAGTACACCGCCCGCCCCAGTTCCACAGTCTTTTGCAAGGCCTCCCGGTTCATCCAGGCAAACATCAGCACGTCACCGGTGCCCTGCTCTTGCGCAATCACGGGCACCAGGCCTTTGGAATCCCATCGGATGTGTTTGATCCAGCTCACAGGGGTCGCTTCGGAGGTTGACATTTGCTATTGATTTTATAGCTGCTTGCGCAGGTTCTACGTGGGCTAGAGCCCTAAAAAGCTTACATCCTCACGGGAATGCCACGCTGGGCCATCAAAGTCTTGGCCTGGGCCACGGTGAACTCGCCGTAATGAAAGATGCTGGCGGCCAGCACCGCGTCGGCTCCACCTTTGGTGATGCCATCGGCCAAATCTTCGAGCGTGCCCACACCGCCCGAGGCAATCACCGGCACACCCACCGCATCACTGACGGCGCGGGTCAGGGCCAGATCGAAGCCGCTCTTGGTGCCATCGCGGTCCATGCTGGTCAGCAAAATCTCGCCCGCACCGCGGCGCGCCATCTCGGTGGCCCAGGCCACGGCGTCCAGGCCAGTATTCTTGCGCCCACCGTGGCTGTAAACGTCCCAACCGTCGCCACGCGCCAGCACGTCATCGCCAAAACGGCGCTTGGCGTCAATCGCCACCACGATGCACTGGGAACCGTATTTAAGCGCCGCGTCCTCAATCACCTGCGGATTGGCCAGCGCGGCCGAATTGAAGCTGGTTTTGTCGGCACCGGCATTCAGCAGGCGGCGCACATCGTCCACGGTGCGTACGCCACCGCCCACGGTCAGCGGAATGAATACCTGCGAGGCCACGGCCTCGATGATGTGCAGGATCAGGTCGCGCCCGTCGCTGGTGGCAGTGATGTCGAGAAATGTGAGCTCGTCCGCACCTTGGGCGTTGTAACGCGCGGCAATTTCTACCGGGTCTCCCGCGTCACGCAGTTCAACAAAGTTGACGCCCTTGACGACGCGACCACCGGTCACGTCCAGGCAGGGAATGATTCTTTTGGCAAGCATGGGGGGATTGTAGAGGCGTGACTTGCGGGGGATTTGGCTTGCGGAGGGCCGTCAGTGAGGCGCAAGCCGCCGCCTAACCCGCTACACGCACACCGGCCACACGCCGGGATTGGGTTCTGCCATCCTCTACTGAGAAGGAAAGATTCTATGTGCCAAATCGGCCTGCAACCCTCGTTGAATAAGCGCAAACAGCTACTATTTTTATAGCAAACAGGGGACTAATTTACGACCTGCCCCAGCGCTTTGACTCTTCTGGCGGGCGCTGAATCCGTCCCTCGAAATACCGAACTCCAAGGCGGATAGTGGGGCTTGCGGGCGTAGGCCCAATACTGTTCAGATAGAACATTTATTGGCACAATTTCACTCCATCAACGCTTTGATGGAGTCACCCAATGGCGCGAACCAGCAAAACCCTGCCGGCCAAGATTGATATTGCACATCTGATCAGCGCCGGCGTATTGGCCAGCGCGTGCCCACGGGCGTTGATTGAGGAAGTGCTTACCCAGACCGACAAAGCCAGCAAGCGTGAACGGCTGTTGCCGGCTCCTGCGGTTGTTTACTACGTGATGGCACTGGCATCATGGCGCAGGACGGCAGTTCCATGGATGTGGCCGACGAAGTGGCCAACGCCGAATTCTTCGGCTATCCGGGCAACTCGCAAGGCAATGGCGCCTTTCCCCAACTGCGCATACTCGCACTGGTGGAGTGTGGCACGCATGCGGTGGTGGCTGCCAGCATGGCGCCCTTTCTTAAGAGTGAGCAGGCCATGGCGGCCCAATTGCTGGAGCGGCTTGCACCAGACATGTTGGTGCTGGCTGATCGCAACTTCTACGGCTTCAAGCTCTGGCAAAAGGCTTGCACCACTGGCGCACGGATGCTTTGGCGGATGAAAGCCAGCCAACGATTGCCGCGCGAACAAATACTCAGCGACGGCTCGTACCTCAGCACCGTCTTTGACAGAGAGGACCGCGCGCGACGCAAGCCACAAATCGTGCGGGTAATCGAATACACACTCAACAACTCAGCCACGCCAGTGCAAGACAGCTATCGACTGATGACCAACATCCTGGACCCCGATGCGGCGCCAGCGCTGGAGTTGGCTGCGCTGTATCACGAACGTTGGGAGATCGAGAGCGTCTTTGACGAACTCAAGACTCACTTGCGCGGCAACAGCACGGTGCTGCGCAGCAAAACCCCGGATTTGGTGCAACATGGTTGACGACAATTACCTTGGCCGGTTGACGACAACTATGTTGGCCCACTTCGCCATCCGCCAACTCATGGCGCAAGCGGCCTGGTCGCGTGGTCTGGATCCGGATCGATTAAGTTTTACCCACGCAGTGCGCGTGATCAAACGCAAGATGCCGCAAGCTGCGGCTGTTCCCCCCTAAACGATTGATAGCTTGGCGCAAGGCTCTGTTTGATGAGATTGCCCAAGGGCTTTGCGTCAGCAGTCGGGGTCGCTTGAATCCACGCGGTGTCAGAAAAAGGATTCACGATTACCACCTCCAACATCGTGGTGAGCCACTTAACTTGCCACAAGCACCAATGCCTGTGTTGGTTATATGAACAGTATTGGGCCTGCGCCCGCAAGCCCCACCGCCCGCCTCGGGTGTGGGGTTTGATTGCGATGCAGGCAATACCCGTACATGAACGCCCCCTATGCCAAGCCCTCAATTCATTCCGACTAGAAGGTAAAGATTGCACCCGTACATTCGGACTTTCAGTGTGACTTTTGGCCACGGTCCCTAATGGGATTCGCTGGTTGGCTCCTCAATCGGTTTGTCGCACTCTAGGTGCTGCGGGTATTTAGGGCTTTGCCAACCACGGTCTGACCTGTCTTGCCATCACTTCATGATTGCTTGAGCAATCGGTTGTTCAGTTCCCCCTGTTTGTTCTCGTTGTCTTACTTTTCTTACCGACCTGACTACACACCCACTGGCTCACGGGTGTAGTCAGGTCGGAACTCTCGATCATGTGTCAGCAACGCCCACACAATGCGGGCATTCTTATTGGCGAGCGCCACCGCCGCCACATTGTTGTTACGTCGGCTCACGATTGCATTGATCCATCTGCACGTTGAATCAGTTTTATCTTTACCGTTATATATGACTGAGCGCGCCCCATGAATCAAAAGGGTGCGAAGGTATGTGTCCCCCCGCTTGCTGATGCCCAACAGGTTTTGCTTTCCTCCACTGGAGTGCTGCCGCGGAACCAGTCCCAGCCATGCCGCCACCTGACGTCCGTTGTCAAAGTTTTTGGCATCCCCAAGCGACGCCACCAATGCGCTGGCAGTGATGGGGCCGATGCCGGGGACTTGGGCCAGTTTGCTACTGGCAGAACTCTGACGATGCCACTTCACAATTTGTAACTCCAACTCATCGACTTGGGTGTCCAACGCTTTGAGATGATCGAGCAAGCGCTGGATGAGCAACCGAAAGGCTCCTGGCAACTCGTTGCTGGCATCTTCAATGAGCTCTGGTACCCGTTTGGCGATGTGCCAAATTCCCTGTGGAACGATCAGTCCAAATTCTGAGAGCAAGCCGCGAATCTGGTTGGCCTGAGCTGTACGGGCTTTCACAAAGCCTTGGCGTACCGTATGCAGTGCCAATACGCTTTGCTGCTCGACGTCTTTGATTGGCACAAAACGCATGTTCGGTCTGGCTACCGCCTCACAGATCGCCTCGGCATCGGCTGCATCGTTTTTGTTGGTCTTAACGTAAGGCTTGACGAACTGAGGTGCCATCAATTTGACGGTGTGGCCAAAACTTTGCAACTTGCGCGCCCAGTAGTGCGCTCCACCACAGGCTTCCATGCCAATCAAACAAGCTGGCAGGTTGACGAAAAACTCTGCCATCTGGTCACGCCGCAAATGCTTCTTGACAACCGTCTTACCCAGTTCGTTGACTCCGTGAAGCTGAAACACATTTTTGGCCAGGTCGATACCTACAGTAGAGACTCTCATGATGGTTGCTCCTGTTTGCTGATTAGGTTGATACGCAACTCCAATTTGGCACACAACGGTGCCGCCTAAGGTGGGGGCGTTCATCCCATTGGTTTAGACCCATTGCCGACATATAGATTTCCAGACAGCAGTCAATCCCGAATCGATTTTTGCGCTTTAACGTCCGCGCTCAGCCGCCGCCGTAGGCAGTCGTCTCTGGAGCGACTTGTTGGACGGTGCCCCCGATCAAACAAAGAACCTGGTTGTAGCCTCATCCATCCACGTCTCCGCGTTTATGCACCAAGAAGACACGCACAAGAGACCAAGCTGCCACGGGAATGAATGCCCCCCACGCCCCGATAGCCAAGTCGGGCGGTGCGTTCAACAGGCAGATAGCCAGAACAAGCGAAACCACGGCCCAGCCCACAATGCCGACGAGAACTGCCGCAATTGCCCTTCCAAGCGACGGATTCAATGGCTGAGGCGGCGCTGGCAGCGGGTCCGTAGCCGGGTACAACGGGTACCGGACATCAATGGCCCGCGCCGCCATCGCGCCCAAGTGCTCCATAACGAACCTTGCGGCGACGACGCCGACAGCAAGCCACAAGCCACCGGCACTCAGCCCGACTACCGCAGCCACCGAGATGCCTAGCACGACGTATGCAAGCACAATCGCCTTCGCACGGCCTGCGCGACGTGCCGACGCTTGAGGTTCAAGCGGCCAACCAGGCCGAACCCGTGCCAGGATCATGGGCTATCGCTCATCGTTCATGTAAGCACTGATTCATTCGTGCCGTCCAATGTAATGTCCAGAGACAAAAAAAGTGCTCTATAGGTCGGGCACAGCTCCATAAGTTGGCCATCAAATTCTCCTGAATGTGGCTTGCAGCCTCGCTGCGGGCAGTTTTACCACCATATTGAACGTATCTCTTTATTCTTGCAGAAGAGACGATGCGCCAGGACGATTCTGGGCTTGGTGGAAAACTAAGCAAAATTGGGCAAAGGTAACCTATGTCGGCTTCCGCCCCGAAACGGCTCTCAAATGCTGCGTGCGGGTGACCGATCAGGTTTGGCTATTCCCATCACGAATGCCTTGAAACTCATGCCAACGGGGGATGCTATGTTTGCGGGCACCATAGGCATAGTAGGCGGCCATGCAGAGTCCGAAGAAAAATCCAGCGCCGCATGCCGCAAGCAATGTAGCCACTAAGGGCGCGCTTTGGAAGCGGGTCTCAAAGAGCCACCAAGCTGCACCCCAGGCGACACCAAAGAATGTCCCGCAAAGTACAAAGTTGCCCCAGAAGCTGGAGAAGTGTGGCGGCGGAACGTTAAAGCCCAGGCGCCAGAGTACGCGTGAAAGAGGCGGCGCATAGTTGCTACGCCAAATGCCGGCCGCGGCGAGTAAATCAAGTGCGGCATCGCGCTTTGAGTTCATATTCATATGGCGAAAAATTATCGTTCATTCGGTCACCGGCGCTACCGCCTGCTTGCGCCCCTGAACTGATTTCCATCACCAAGCCAACCAACACCCTACCCGCATGGTTTGGGCCGTTGGTTCCCGCCGATTTCTGGGCCTTTGACAGTATGAGGCGGGGGCCAATGGCCCAAACCATGCCGCCAGAACAGTCAAAACGTTGAGGTTAAAGGGTGATCCAGACCCCAGGGCAATCGCATCTAAATCTCCCCCATTCTGAGCACCGTCTCCAGATATTGCGTGTCCCAGCCCGCGCGTCGGCGCTTGCCTTGAATGCCCAGCTTCTTGCCGTTCTCCTGCTTGAGCTGGGTCAGCGCCATGCGTCGCACGCACGCCAAGTTCGCTGGCGCGTTGTCCTTGCGCACTTGGCAGTCGTCCTCCCTGAACCCCACATCCAGTGACCAGTGCAATTCGTTCTCCACCGACCAGTGGCTACGCACCGCTCGGGCCAAGACTTGGGCACCGGTACTCAATGCCAGACTGCTGAGGTAGTAGCTGTCTTCGGTGCTGATCTTGTCGCCCACCTGGCGCGTTCTACGCACCATGGCCACCGTCTTCAGACCCGTCCAGGGTGCAGCAGCTCTTTTGAGGTGTGCGGGCACCTCTACCACCCAGTGTTCACGCGTCTCAATGCGTCCGTGGCTACTGGGGCCTGCCGCGTCCAGATAGTGGCTGTGGGCCTGTGTGGCAAAGCCATTGGCCAAGCTTTTGTCAAACCAGGAGGCCACACTCAGACACAGATGGCGGTGATTGGTTTTGAGGCCCAGCACGTAGTCGGCTCCTGCCTCGATGATGTCCTTGGCGATGGCCTTTTGGCAGCCCATGGCATCGATGGTGACGATGCAGCCTTCAATGTCCAGCAGTTTGAGTAGTTCCGGGATGGCCGTGATTTCGTTGGATTTCTCCGCCGTCCTGACTTGACCCAACAGCATGCTGTTCTGGCTGGACCAGGCGCTGACGATGTGCAGTGGGTGTTTCTTGCCGTCACGTGCACCGCGTACGCTTTTGCCGTCAATGGCGACCACGCCTTGGACGCGCCCGGCAACGCTACGCAACCACTGGTGACAGGTCTGCTCCAGCGCTTCGGTATTGATCAGACGGAACACTCGGGCGAAGGTGTCGTGCGAGGGGATGCCGTTGGGCAGCTTCAAGAAACCCGCAAACCATTGCTGCTTGGCTTGGCCAAACTCGACGACCTCGGTCCAGTGGTCGGCGCCACCTATGACAGCGCATAGTGCAATGGTCAGTATGTCCAAGAGGTCATGGCGTTGTGTGCGTGCCATGCGCGGGTCTGGCACTTCGCCCAAGTGGTCTATTAGGCTCTGGCGTGGGGGTTTGCTCATGCAGGGGGACTACGGCTTGTTTCGATACTCCGTAGTTTGCCCGCTCACGGCCTATATTCCTTCCGGTGACTCGCTCTTGGGCGATACAAATTTAGATGCGATAGCCCTGATCCAGACCCCTATTTGCTACAAACTGAATAGCGGCATACGCCCATTCCACGTGGGCTAAAGGCCAATTTTGCACATAGATCTTTACTCAGTTGCCGTAAAGCGAGGTAAAACTCAAGCCCGGCGTGTGGCCGATGTTGATGAAGCGGGTCGAGCGGCGGCTTTCGCCCCCGCTGCAGCCCTCAATCCAGCATGTCAAACCCTTGCGCCTCCACCGCCAGAAAGGCACTGGTCAGCGCGGCCACCGCTGCGTAAAACCGGGCTTTGGGGTGGGCTTGCAAGGCATCACACATGCGCTGTGCCCATGGTTGCACGTGGGTTGCAAAAAAGGCCCGCTGGCGGGTCAGGTTGGCCACGGCCACATCGTCACCGGCAATCAGGTAACGCATCACCTCGCAAAGGTAGGCGAAGTGGTCTTCGGTCTCTGACATGGCGTCGTCACGCGCCAGGCCCAGCTCGGCAATGTCGGCACGCAAGGCGGCCAGGGGTTTTTCGTTCAGAAAACCGCTCAGGTAAAACGAGCCAAACAAATACACCTCGGGCTTGCCGACGCCGCCAAACAAAGTGGTGTATTCGGCAGCAATAGTGGCGTCATCCAGCTCCCGGGCAACGCCGACCAGTACACGCCAGGGCTCCTCCAGAAAGCCACCGGCGGCCGGTGCCTGGGTCACCGCCACGCGCAACTGCGCTATTAAATCAGGAGCTGGTGGCGCATAGTACACAAGGGCCAGCAGCCCATAAAGCTCTGCACGGGCAGTTTCTTCGTCCAGACCGGCGCTGGAAATCGGGGCTTGTGTCATGGTGCGTGGTCTGGTTGCTTATCGGATATCGGTGATCTTGACTTCGTTCTGTGCGGAGTGGATGTCGATCACCCGGCAGTCGCCACACATCTTCAGGCGGTCAGCGGCAGCACCCTGGAACATGGCGTGGCCGGCCAGTTTGCCCAGCATGGCCTCGATGCCTTTGAGCGTGCCAAAGGGCTTGCTGCAACGGATACACACGTAAGGCTGCATGGCGTTGAGGACTACCGCCTCCTTGCGCTGCGCTCCCAGGTTGAGCTGGGGCTTCAGCGCCAGCGCGCTTTCGGGGCAGGTGGACACGCACAGGCCACACTGCACGCAATTCTTCTCGATGAACTTGAGCTGCGGCTCCAGCGGGTTGTCTTGCAAGCGCGGCAGATGGACAGGCGTTGACGCAACTCAGGCACAGCGTGCAGGCATCCTTGTTGATGGTTAGTGCACCCAGCGGTGAGCCCTTGGCTGGCAAGGCAATCGTGGCTGGTTTCGAGGGCGCCTGGGCAATCAGGTGGTCCAGGGCCAGCTCCAGCGTGGCGCGTTTGTCGGCCTGCACGGCAAAGCCACCGGCGTGCGCCACGCCTTGCGCTGACGCAGCCTGCAATTGGGTGTCAAGACCCGCCAGGTCACGTGCATCGCGGGCGTGCAGCAGGCGCAAATGCGTGCCGCTGTAACCCAGGCCGGTCAGGATGGCTTGCGCCACCTCCATCTGGGTTTGCAGGGCCTCGTGGTACTGGGGCGCGTCTTCGTCGGTCAACAGCACCCACACCTGCGACGCGCCATAGGCCACGGCGCTCAGCCACAGGTCCACGCCCAAGGACGCACTGTGGTGCAGGGCCAGCGGCAGCACGCGCGCGGGCACGCCGCGGGTAGCGGGGTCAATCCGGGCGGCCCGGCCCAGGTCGCCGATCAGGCGTGTTCCGCCCTCACCGCTGTGCAGCAGCACGGCCGCGTTTTTGCCCCCGGCACGGGCATAGGTCGACAGCAAGGTCTTGAGGGCCACGCCCTGCTCGTTGGCGCGCGGATAGGTATAGGTCAGGGCACCGCTGGGGCACACCGTGGTGCAGGCACCGCAGCCCACGCACAGGCTGGGGTTGACCACAATCTGCTGGCCTTTGATATCAGAGCGGATGGCGGATGCCGAACACACGTCGATACACGCCGTGCAACCGACCTGGGTATTGCGGGTATGGGCACACAGCTTCTGTTTGTAGGCAAAAAACCGGGGCTTCTCGAACTCGCCCACCAGACCCCTCAGGCGCACCACGGCCGTCATCAGGTCGGTGCGCCCCGGTGCGCTGCTGCCCACAGAAAAGTAGCCTTGCGGCAAGGCGTGCTGGCTGAATGCGGGTGCGCTGCGCAGGTCCAGCACCAGATCAAAGCTTTCGGTTTGCGCCTGGGGTGCCCGGCTGAAATCAATGGCTCCTGCGACTCCGCAAGCCTTCACACACGACCGGTGTGACTTGCACAACGCGTCGTTGATCTGGTAGTCAAAACCGATGGCGTCTTCCGGGCAGGCGGCCAGACAGGCATTGCAGCGGGTGCACAGGTCCAGGTCAATGGCGTTGCTCTGGGTCCAGCTCAGCTCGAACGCGCCCAGCCAGCCGGTGATGCCGTCCAGCTTGCCGGTCAGCACCGGGTAACGGCGCTCCTGGGCGCCACCGTTTTCACCAGCCCCCAGGCTGAACAGGGTGACGTCCAAGGTGTCGGCCAACAGCGCTGCAGCCTGCTCGGCGGCGTCCAGCGCGCCAATGATGAGCACACGCCCGGCGCTCTGGTAACTGACGGTGGCGACCGGCTCCGGTGCAGGCAAATGGGCGACTGCCAGCAGGGCCGCAATCTTGGGGGTGGCCTGCGCGGCGTCCTTGCTCCAGCCACCGGTTTCACGGATGTTGACGAAGCGAATGGGCACACCGGCCGCGCCTTCGGTCTGCTGGGCAATCTCCTGAAACAGGCGGCTCTCCTGGGTGCAGGCCACCACCACCCCGTCACCCGAGGCCAGCGCCTTCTGAAACGCCGCCGCCTCGCGACGGCACAGGGTGCTGTGCAGGGTCAGTTTTTCATTCAGCGCCGCGCCCAGGGCCGGGCTCGCCAGGGGCATGGTCTGGTTGCAGTCGCAAATCAGTGTGGGCATGGTCTTCTTGTCTCGTGGTCGTGTTGGTTGTCGTTGTGGGCTCACCCGTGGCCACTGCGGGCACGGGGCTGTCTGGCTCGTCATCCACCAGTTTCAGAAACTGCGCGCTGGCCATCTTGCGCAGCATGGAAAGCGGCAATGGATCGCTTTGCGAATAGTCGTCGATATAGGTGTCCAGCCGGTCCATCACGTTGTAATGCGGGTCCGTAAACAGCTTTTTCATGGCGGCGTTGCGCACGGCCGGGTCCACGCCGCGGGCAATAAAAGGCTTGAAGTCGGAATCCTGCACTAGCGCCTGCGCGTCTTGCAGGGTCAGGGGAGGCGATTCAGGTTGCTCCACTGCGGGGGGGTGCGCATCGGAATCTGTGGGCCCCGGCACGTTCGTCGCGTTGACCGCACCGGAAGGTGTTTGAACTGTCGTGTTGACCGGTTTGAGTGGCAACTCCGGCTCAACCAAGGGCTTGCCCTGGCGCGCATCGGCCTTGCGCTGTGCCCAGCGCCCCAGGAAACCGTCAGCCATGGCGCTGCTTGCCCTTGCCGCCACCTTGGCCCGAACCGGCACCACTGCCATCGCCGGGTCCGTGCTTCTTGAGGGTGGTGATGGAGGCCGGGTTACCAAACCGGTCGGTCAGCGACTTGAAACTCTCCGGCCGCTTGGGGCGTTTGACTTCGGGCTGGTAAAACTCGGCAATAAAGGTCTTGAGCCACTCCACGATGTCGGGGGGTGCGGGCACCTGCTCCACCGTTTCCTGCGCGTCCAGCCAACGGCTGGCGTCAATGTAGCTGAGGCTCACCACGACCGGACGCGCAATCGGTTCGTCCGCCACGGTGGCTTCTTCTTCCATGCGCCACAGCACAAACCAGCCGGGGGTCGGGGTGGTGGCGTTGAGCTGGTAACCCTCGCAGTCGTCTTGAAACAATTCGACCCGCAAGCCCCCGTGAATCCAGCGCTCACCGCTATCATTTTTGTACAACAGACGCGGCTCGGAGCCAAAACCCGACTCCTGCCGCACCACATCGTCCAGCACCCAGCGCCAGGTCTGCCAGCGGCTCATGGCGCCCTCGATGCGCTCCTTGCGCAAAATGACGGCGACTTCAATGGCGGGGCGTGCGGCAGTCATGCTGCTTTGCTCGATCGGGATGACAAGCGTATCTAGGTCGTTTTGCTGATGGTGATGGACGGGAACTTGCTGGAAAAATCTTTGTTGCGCGCCGCAATCGACACCGCAACCTGGCGCGCCACGGCCTTGTAAATGCCGGCAATCTCGCCATCCGGGTCGGACACCACGGTGGGTTTGCCGCTGTCGGCTTGCAAACGAATCTGCATGTTCAAGGGCAACGCGCCCAGGTAATCCATGTTGTATTCGGCGGCCATCTTCTTTCCGCCGTCAGCGCCGAAGATGTGCTCCACATGGCCGCAGTTGCTGCACACGTGCACCGCCATGTTTTCGACAATGCCCAGAATCGGCACACCCACCTTTTCGAACATCTTGATGCCCTTCTTGGCGTCCAGCAGCGCAATGTCCTGCGGGGTGGTCACGATGACGGCTCCCGTCATGGGTACGCGCTGGCTCAGCGTGAGCTGGATGTCGCCGGTGCCCGGCGGCATATCCACCACCAGGTAATCCAGGTCCTGCCAGTTGGTCTGGCGCAGCAGTTGCTCCAGCGCCTGGGTGGCCATCGGGCCGCGCCAGATCATGGCTTCGTCCTGCGCCACCAGAAAACCGATAGACATGACCTGCACGCCATAGTTCTCCATAGGGTCCATGGTCTTGCCGTCATCCGACTCCGGGCGGCCTTCAATGCCCATCATCATCGGCAGGCTGGGGCCGTAGATGTCGGCATCCAGCAGACCTACACGGGCGCCTTCGGCCGCGAGCGCCAACGCCAGATTGACGGCCGTGGTGCTCTTGCCCACGCCGCCCTTGCCCGAAGCCACCGCCACAATATTCTTGACCCGGGGCAGCAGCTGCACCCCCCGCTGTACCGAATGGGCCACGATGTTGACGGTCACATTGACGGATACATTGCCAACCCCGGCGACGCCTTTGGCCGCGGCAATGAGGGCCTTGCGCAAGTCTGCAATCTGGCTCTTGGCGGGGTAGCCGAGTTCAACGTCGAAGGCCACATCGCCATCGGACACGGTCAGGTTCTTCACCGCTTTGGTCGAGACAAAATCCTTGCCGGTATTCGGGTCGATCACGGCCTTGAGGGCGTCGTTGATCGCTTGCACTGTCACAGTCATTCCAGTTCTCCTAAAGATGGGCATAGTCTAGCGAACCTGGAAAGGCCTACTGCGAGCGCCTCGATACCCCTTGGCCGCAGGGTGATTACGGGTTAACCCCCGTTTGTTCCATGCCGATTGGTCGTTTACAGGCGCACGGCCGATCCCATAATGGTCGCCATGTCGGAACCCATCTCCCACGCACGCCCGGCCGGTCTTCTTTTGACCGGTGGTGGCGCCAGGGCCGCGTACCAGGTCGGGGTGCTCGAAGCCATTGCCGACATCCGGCTGGCCTGTGGCGCAGAGCACGAGCCCAACCCCTTCCCCATCATCACCGGCACCTCGGCTGGCGCCATCAACGCTTCGGCGCTGGCCTGTGGTGCCGACAACTTTGATGCCACCGTGCGCATGATCGCCCGGACCTGGCGCGGTTTTCACGCCGACCAGGTATATCGCGCCGGGCATCTGGACATGGTGCGCTCCGGTGCCAAGTGGCTGACCCTGCTGTCGCTGGGCTGGATCCTGGCTAAGTGGCGCCGGCTCAAGCCCAAATCGCTACTGGACAACGCACCGCTGGGGGAACTGTTAAGTCGGCTGGTGCCGCTGGAACGACTGCCGGAACTGATTCGCAACGGCCACATGCAGGCGCTGGCGGTGACGGCATCGAGCTACAGCTCGGGTGAACATGTCACTTTTTACGAGGGCGACAAGCGTTTGATGCCCTGGGTTCGCAGCCAGCGCCTTTCGGTGCGCGACAAGATCACCCACGCGCACCTACTGGCCTCCAGCGCGATTCCATTTGTGTTTCCGGCCACCGAACTGCATATCAATGGCCGGCAAGAGTATTTTGGGGACGGTTCCATGCGCCAGTCCGCACCCTGCTCACCTGCCATCCACCTGGGTGCCGAGCGTATTTTGGTGGTTGGCGCCGGGCGCATGCACGAGCCCAAGGATGAAGCCCTGGTACCCATCCACAACAGCTACCCGTCCATCGCCCAGATCGCCGGCCACGCCTTGTCCAACATCTTTCTCGACGCCCTGGCGGTCGACGTGGAACGGGCCCGGCGGATCAACCAGACCATCAAGCTGGTGCCCGAAGAACTGCGCCGCTCCAGCGCCCTGCGCCCGCTGGAACTGCTGGTGATCTCCCCCAGTCAGCGCCTGGACGTGGTGGCCTCCAAACATATCGACGCGTTGCCTCATGGCGTGCGCACCATGCTGGGGGGTGTCGGGGTGTCGTCCCGACGGGCCGACGTCAAGGGCTCAGCCCTGGCCAGTTATCTGCTGTTCGAGTCCGCCTACACCTGCGAGTTGATGGCGCTGGGCTACGCCGACGCACAACGCCAGCGTCACGAAATCTGCGGCTTCTTTGGCTGGACCGATCCGGAGGCGGTTTGCTCGCTGGATGACCGACCCGGGCCCGCCCACGTGGACCGGCGACGGGACCCGCTGCGGCTGAGGTAGTTCTGCTCTTGTACTTACAGGTCAAGGCACACCACGCCCGGATCAGACGGGTTGACTGTTCTGCTCCGTGTCCCCCGCCCGCTGCGCGGGCTCCTCCTTGACCTGCGCAGAACAGCCATCCCGCCTGATCCCCGCACCACTCTTGGCGGACCAAAATCCCAGGCTGTCTCTTACAAAGTGCAGTCGGACAGTGCCTGCCATGCACGCGTCCGGGGTGTCAGACTGCAAGCGTCCAATCCTCTATCTTCAACCCAGTCATCTGCCGAAATGCCTGGTCGTTCGTCACAAGCAACGCGCTTTCGCTGAGCGCATGCGCGGCGATCAGCATGTCAAGGGGTGCCAACACTTTGCCCGCTCGCGCCATCCCAGCCAGCACGGGACCCCAGTGCTCGGCCACCGTACTATCCCAGGGCAAAATATCCACACGACGCAAAAACTCTCGCACGGCAACGTGCAATGCCTTGGCAGAAGGGCGTTTGGCCAGACCAAACAGCAACTCGCCCTGCGTAATGGCGGAGATGCAAAGGGAGGCCATTGGCACCTCCAGAATGCGGGCGGTAACGGTGGGGTGCGAGCGCAAGAAATGGCTGACCGTGTTGGTATCGAGCATGTAGCGTGTCATGCGTCTTGCCCTTCGTCATGGCCTTCAAATGGATCACGATCCTGTGCCCCTTGTGCACGATCCTTCGCATCCAAAAAATTCTTCGGAATCTTGGCACCCTTCAATGCGCCAAGGAAACTGTCCCAATCTGCCGGTCTGCGCGACAGGATGACGTCCCCGGTTTCCGCATCCTGGCGGATAAAAACTTCCTTGGCATCAAAGCGAAAAGCGGCGGGCAAGCGCACAGCCTGGCTACGACCGTTGGCAAACAATTTGGCAACTTGGCTCATGGTGACCTCCTTCAGCGCATGGTATATATCAAAGTATATTCACAACCACCCAAAAAGGACACTTTTGCAGTGACTGGCCTTTTGTAAGCCCACCAACCCCAGCCACGCCGGATCAGGCGGGCTGCGTGTTCTGCGTAGGTCAAGGAGGAGCCCGCATAGCGGGCGGGGGACACGGAGCAGGGCACGCGGCCCGCCTGATCCGCGCACCACTGTAGGCGACTAAAATGATCGGCTGTCTCTTGAAAGCCTCTCCCGATGCCACGCCAACTCTTCGTCACCACCGCCCTGCCCTACGCCAACGCCCCGTTCCACATCGGCCACATGATGGAGTACATCCAGGCCGACATCTGGGTGCGGTTCCAGCGCATGCATGGCAGCGCGGTGCATTTTGTGTGCGCGGACGATGCCCACGGCGCGCCCATCATGATTGCGGCCGAAAAGGCCGGCAAGACGCCGCAGCAGTTCGTCGCCGACATCGCCGCGGGGCGCAAGGAATACCTGGATGGCTTCCACATCAGCTTTGACAACTGGCACTCCACGGATGGTGCCGAAAACCACCAACTGGCCCAGGACATTTACCGCGCCCTGAAGAAGAACGGCCTGATCGACACCCGCACCATCGAGCAGTTCTTCGATCCCGACAAGAACATGTTCCTGCCGGACCGCTTCATCAAGGGCGAATGCCCCAAGTGCCACGCTAAGGACCAGTACGGTGACAACTGTGAGGTCTGCGGCGCGGTCTACTCCCCGACCGAGCTGATCAACCCCTACTCGGCTCTCAGCGGCGCCACACCGGTGCTGCGCACATCGGAGCACTTCTTCTTCAAGCTGTCCGACCCGCGCTGCCTGGCCTTTCTGGACCAGTGGACCCAAAGCGGCGCGGTGCAGCCCGAGGTGCTGAACAAGATTGCAGAATGGATTGAGCCGGGTGAAGACGGCAAACCCAAGATGGGCGACTGGGACATCAGCCGGGACGCGCCCTACTTTGGCATCGAGATTCCCGATGCGCCGGGCAAGTATTTCTACGTCTGGCTGGACGCGCCGATTGGCTACCTGGCCTCGCTGCAGAACCGTTTTGCCAAGATCGAAGGTGATGCGGCCAAGGGCGCGGCCGCCTACACCGCCTTCATGGCCGACCCGGCCACCGAGCAGTACCACTTCATCGGCAAGGACATCATCACCTTCCACACGCTGTTCTGGCCGGCCATGCTGCATTTCAGCGGCCGCAAGACGCCCAACGCGGTGTTCGTGCACGGCTTTCTGACCATCAACAGCGGCGAGAAGATGAGCAAGAGCCGCGGCACCGGCCTGAACCCGCTCAAGTACCTGAGCCTGGGCATGAACCCCGAGTGGCTGCGCTACTACCTGGCCACCAAGCTGACGCCGCGCAACGAGGACATCGAGTTCAGCCCCGAGGACTTCATGGCCCGCGTCAACAGCGACCTGATTGGCAAATACATCAACATCGCCTCGCGCGCCGCCGGCTTCATCAGCAAGCGCTTTGGCGGCAAGCTGGGCGCCGTGTCGCCCGACGGCGCCGGCCTGCTGGACACCCTGCGCGAGGGCCAGGACACGATTGCTGCCCTCTACGAATCGCGCGAGTTCGCCAAGGCGCTGCGCGAGGTCATGCTGCTGGCCGACAAGGTCAATGCCTATGTGGACGCCAACAAGCCCTGGGAGCTGGCCAAGAAGGAGGGCATGGAAGCGCGCCTGCACGACGTCTGCACCGTGTGCATCGAAGCCTTCCGCCTGCTGACCATTTACCTGAAACCCGTGTTGCCGGCCTTGGCTGCCAGTGTGGAAACCTTCCTGAACAGCGGCCCCTTGTCCTTTGGCAAGGCCAATGGCGGGCTACCTGCGGGACATGCCATCGGCGAATACCAGCACCTGATGCAGCGCGTCGATATCAAACAACTCGATGCATTGTTTGAGGCTCCAGCCCTCGCCGTTGCTGCGCAAGGCGCTACTGAAACTGTAGCAACCACGCCTCCCGGCGGTGAAGCCTTGGCCCCCACCATCACCATCGACGACTTCGCCAAGGTCGATCTGCGCATCGCGTCCATCGTCAACTGCGAAGCGGTGGAAGGCTCGACCAAGCTGCTGCGCCTGACGCTGGACGCCGGCGAGAAGGACGACGCCGGGCAACCCCGGATGCGCAATGTGTTCAGCGGCATCGCCAGCGCCTACAAGCCCGAAGACCTGGTGGGCAAGCTCACCGTGCTGGTGGCCAACCTGGCGCCGCGCAAGATGAAGTTTGGCGTGTCCGAGGGCATGGTGCTGGCCGCCAGCCACGGTGATGAAAAGGCCAACCCCGGCATCTACATCCTCAACCCATGGCCCGGCGCCCAGCCTGGTATGCGCATCCACTGAGACCGTTGTGAGCCACCGCATCCACTGGTGGGCCGACACCCACCGTAACGCCCAGACCAACTTGCGCCTGGGCTGCACGCTGTGCGGCATTGCGGGTGCCACCAATGCGGGTGGCTTTCTGGCGGTGGGGCAATACACCTCCCACATGTCGGGCATTTTGTCCTCGGTGGCCGACAACCTGATCCTGGGGCAAATTCAGCTGGCAACCGCAGGCATCGCGCTGGTCATGTCCTTTATCGGAGGGTCGATGACCACGGCCTGGATGGTCAATTGGGCCCAGCGCCGCCAAATGCGCAGCGCGTTTGCGCGGCCCCTGCTGGTGGAGGCAGCGCTGCTGCTGATCTTTGGCCTGTTTGGCGCGGCCATCAGCCACTTCGCGGGGCTGTTCGTCCCGCTGACCGTGGTGCTGTTGTGTTTCATCATGGGTTTGCAGAATGCCGTCATCACCAAGGTGTCGCATGCGGAAATCCGCACGACCCACGTCACCGGCCTGCTGACCGACCTGGGCATTGAGCTGGGCAAACTGTTTTACTTCAACCGCCTGCCGGTGAACCAAAAAGTGGTCGCCAACCGCATCAAGTTGCGCATCCATGGGCTCCTGGTCGGCAGCTTCTTTGGCGGCGCCTTGATCGGAGCTTATGGTTTCAAGACCTATGGGTATGTGGCGACCATTCCATTGGCCTTT
The DNA here is from genome assembly GCA_016703945.1 of Candidatus Aalborgicola danicus. GTDB lineage: Bacteria > Pseudomonadota > Gammaproteobacteria > Burkholderiales > Burkholderiaceae_C > Allorhodoferax > Allorhodoferax danicus. The sequence continues at coordinate 72,804 of JADJBC010000044.1, read as the reverse complement.
GTGCTGATGGTTTTGACCCTGGGCCCCATGATGGATGATGTGCGGAATGGAAAATTTGCCTCGGGGCCACCGGCGGCACTGTAAGCTGCCAGCACTCGCAGTGCCACGGCCACCAGGCTCCTTCCACCTTCAACACCATGACCCAGCGCGACCCCCGCTACGACATCCTGTTTGAACCGGTGCAGATCGGCCCCGTCACAACCAAGAACCGCTTCTACCAGGTGCCCCATTGCAACGGCATGGGCCATGGCAAGCCGCAATCGCTGGCGGCTATGCGCGGAGTCAAGGCCGAGGGCGGATGGGGCGTGGTGTGCACCGAAGAAATCGAGATCAGCCCATTCTCCGAAATTGCGCCGCATTTCGAAGGCCGCCTGTGGGACGACGCCGACATCCCCGCAGTGCGCCTGATGACGGACGCCTGCCACGCCCACGGCGCGCTGGCCGGTGCCGAGTTGTTCTTCAACGGCTACGCCACGCCGAATCGCTATAGCCGCGAGATACCCATGGCGCCGTCGCATACGCCGGTCAGGGCCACCGACCCCATCCAGGCGCGCAGCATGGACAAGGCCGATATTGCCAACGTACGCCGCTGGCACCGCGCCGCCGCGCTGCGCGCCCGTGATGCCGGCTTTGACATCGTTTACGTTTACGCTGGGCACGACCTGGGCTTGCCCATGCATTTCATCTCGCGCCGCACCAACCGCCGCACCGATGAATACGGCGGCAGCCTGGAAAACCGCGTGCGCTTTTTGCGCGAGTTGATAGAAGACACCAAAGATGCGGTGGGTGACCGCTGCGCCATGGCCGTGCGCCTGGCCGTGGACCAACTGCTGGGGCCGCTGGGCATCACGTCCGAGAACGAAGGCCGCGACGCCATTGCCATGCTGGCCGAGCTGCCTGACTTGTGGGACGTCAACATCGCCGACTGGTCCAACGACAGCCAGACCGCACGCTTTTCGCAAGAGGGCTACCAGGAGCAGTACATCGCCCATGTAAAGTCCCTCACCACCAAACCCGTGGTGGGCGTGGGCCGCTACACATCACCCGACGCCATGGTCTCGGCCATCAAACGTGGCGTCATGGATTTGATTGGCGCGGCGCGCCCCTCGATTGCCGACCCGTTTTTGCCGCGCAAGATTGAGGAAGGCCGCTTCGACGATATCCGCGAATGCATAGGCTGCAATATTTGTGTGACTGGCGACAACCTGTGTGTGCCGATACGCTGCACGCAAAACCCGACCATGGGCGAGGAGTGGCGCAAAGGCTGGCACCCCGAGCGTATTGCCCCCGCGCAATCCAAAGACACCGTACTGGTGGTCGGCGCTGGCCCCACCGGCCTGGAGCTGGCTCGGGCTTTGGGCCAACGCGGCTATGAGGTCGCACTGGCCGATGCTGGCACTCGTGTGGGTGGCAGATTGATCAACGACGCGGCCCTGCCCGGCCTGGCCACCTGGATGCGCGTAGCAGACCACCGCATGCTGCAGATCCAAAAGATGACCAATGTCAATCTGTACCTGGACAGCCGCCTCAGCGCGAGTGAAGTGCTGGAGTTTGGTTTTAACCGTGTCTTCATCGCCACCGGTGCGCGCTGGCGCAAAGACGGTTTGGGCCGCCAGCACCGCATGGCCATTGACGGCATCGCGAACGCAGATGTGGCACCCAAAGTGTTCAGCCCCGACGATGTGTTTGCCGGTGCGGCCCTGCCCTCCCCCGTGCTGATTTATGACGACGACCACTACTACATGGCCGGTGCGCTGGCCGAGCGTTTAGGCAAACAAGGGCTGGAGGTGCACCTGGTCACGCCGTCCGTCAAAGTATCCGAGTTCACCGATATGACGATGGAGCAGCAACGTATACAGGCTGGGTTGTTGAAGATGGGGGTGCAGATTCGGACAACCACGTCCATCGCCGGTGTATCGGCTGCGCCAGAAGGTGGCTTGCACGTGCAGCTCGCCAACACATACACCGACGACCGCACACCATTGCACTGCGCCAGCCTCTTGCTGGTCACGATGCGTGATCCGGTGGACGAATTGTTTACTGCATTACAAGCGCGGCAAGGCGAGTGGCAGGGCGCAGGGATCAAGGCGGTGCAGTGTGTGGGGGATGCGTTTGCGCCTGGGACCGTGGCGGCGGCGGTGTATGCGGGACATAGAGCGGCAAGGGAACTCGACGCTGGAGAGCTGCCAATGGATACGGTGCCGTTTAGGCGGGAGATGGTGGGGATTGTCGGACTAGACTTTAGAAGTTATTCCGTACCCAAGTGATAGGGTGGCCAGGCGAACTATGAAACCATTTGAAACCCAAGCGGTCGGCCAGGTCTTCGACGCATATCCTCCGGTCATGCGCAGGCGCCTGTTGGCAGTGCGGGAGCTCATCTTTGCAACAGCGGCAACCACCAGCGGAGTGGGGAAGCTGGAGGAAACACTGAAGTGGGGCGAGCCGGCCTACATCACGTCCGCGAGCAAGAGCGGAAGCACCATCCGCATCGCCTGGAAGAAGAAGTCGCCCTCACAGTACGCGATGTACTTCAATTGCCAGACCACGTTGATCGAGACATTCAAGACCCTGTTTCCTGGTGAGTTTACGTTTGAGGGCAATCGGGCTATCGTCTTCGACGCGTCTGACAAGCTGCCAATGGACTCGCTGGCGTTCTGTATTGCAGCAGCGCTTACCTACCACCGCAATAAGCCAGCGGCGGGCTCCGTCAGACCCGGCCGATGAGGATATCACAACCAAATAGTCACGGAGACCCTCGCATGATCAACCTTACCAAACCCGGCGCCGTCATCTTCACCAAAGACATTGCCCGTCTTGCCAAGTTCTATGAGGCACTACTGTCCATGGCCGTGGTGCACAGCGAGCCCGACCACACCGTGCTGGAGTCACCAGACATGCAGCTCGTCATGCACGGCATCCCCAAGCATATTGCCGACACCTTTGTGATCACTTCGCCGCCAGAGCGCCGCACCGACACGGCTATCAAGCTGTTCTTCACGGTGGATGATCTCGCCCAGGCCCGCGCCACGGCAGCGCGTCTGGGTGGCGCATTGAACGACCAAGACCGGGAGTGGGAAGCCCGGGGCTTTCGCGCCTGCGACGGGCACGACCCGGAAGGCAACGTTTTGCAGCTCCGCGTCAGTGCGCCGTAACCGCTCTCACTTTCAGTTATTCGAATCAGTTTAGGAGACAGCATGCCTGCAAACCACCGTCCCATCACGATCGACGATCTTTGGTCCCTCAAGCGCCTGGGCACGGGCAGCGTTTCGCCCGATGGCGCCTGGACCTGCGTCTCCGTGACCAGTTTCGACATGAAGAAGAATGAGAAGCAGAGCCAACTGTGGCTGCTGTCCACTGACGGAAAGGTTCAACGGCAACTCACGCGCGGAAAGAGTGATGGAGATCCCCAGTGGTCGCCCAACGGCAAGTGGATTGCCTTTGTCTCCAAACGTGGCGAAGGCAAGGACTCCGACGAAGACGGGCAGTTGTACATGATTGCTGCGGACGGTGGCGAAGCCAGGCGCGTCGGCCAGTTGGCCACAGGCGTGAGCGCTCTGCGCTGGTTCCCGGACAGCCAGCGTCTGGCCTGCGTATCCTGGGTTTGGCCAGAACTGACCAGTCAGGCGGCTCAAGCCAAAAAGCTCAAGGCCGAGAAAGACGACAAAGTCAAGGCCACGGTGGTGGAGCACAACCACTACCGCTTCTGGGACCACTGGTTTCCACGCGGTCGCAAACCCCACATCCATGTCGTGGATACCCGCACCGGCACCTTCCAAGACCTGTTTGCTGGGACCGCCTTTCACCTTTCACCCCAGGAGCCTGACGCGCAAATCTTTGACATCAGCCCGGATGGCAATGAGTTGGCCTTTACGTTTGACTACAACCCCGATCCGAAGGACTTTTCTTTCACTGACATCGTGGCCATGGATCTCAAGACCCGCAAGACCCGTCGGCTCACCACACGCAGCGAAGCTCTGTCACGGCATGCCTTTGAAGGCCCGCGCTATTCTGGCGATGGCAAATGGCTGGCCCTGCTGGGCAACGACTACTCGCTGCAGCACAACGAACAGAGCCGAGCCTGGCTATTCGACATCAAAAGCAAAAAGCTGAGTGCGTGGAGCGGCAGTTGGGACCGCGCCGTCCAAGGCCCTTTGCAGTGGGCCAACACGCATGACGCGGTCTACTTCACGGCCGAGGATGGCATCGTACAGCCCGTGTGGCGCCTGGCCGTGCATGACACGTGGCCCACGGAAATCCGGCGCGGCCCAGATGTTGGCGGCACGGCGACCGATCTGCGCATCAGCGCCGATGGCAGCACCTTGGTCTATGCCCGATCCAGCCAACAGCATCCACCCACCATGCTGACTTGCGATGCCAACGGCGATAACGAGCGAGTGATCGAGCGCTTTAACAAGCGCCTGCTGTCCGGACTGCGCATGGGCGCGGTCGAGTCCGTGGAGGTCAAGGGCTTCGGTGGCGCGCCGGTGCAGATGTGGGTAGTTGCGCCACTTGGCTACAGCGCCGCCACCAAGAAAAAATGGCCGCTGATGCAGGTCATCCACGGTGGCCCGCACACCTGTTGGAACGACAACTGGCACTGGCGCTGGAACATGCAACTGTTTGCCGCTGCAGGTTACGTGGTCTGCGCGGTGAACTACCACGGCTCCAGCGGATTCGGACAGAAGTTTCTGTCCTCCATCAATGGTGGGTGGGGCCGGCGCGAACTCGCCGATGTGGAAGCTGGCACGGACCACATGCTGGCCACCGGAACCATCGATGCAAAGCGCATGGTGGCCACCGGAGGCAGTTATGGCGGCTACATGGTGGCCTACATGAATGGCAATGTGGCGGCCAAGCGTTACCAGGCCTATGTGTGTCACGCCGGTTGTTACGACTGGGTGTCGATGATGGGGTCGGACGGCTACTTCTGGTTCGGCCACGAACTCGGCGCCTTCCATTGGGACGATGAAGCACAGGTGATGAAACAGTCGCCGCACCACTACGCCCAACACTTCGCCACACCGACGCTGGTCCTACACGGTGAGCTGGACTACCGGGTGCCCTACTACCAGGGGATGGCCTACTACAACACGCTGCGCGCCCGCTCGGTCCCCTCACGGCTGGTGTTTTTCCCGGATGAGAACCACTGGATTGTGAAGCCACAAAACTCGCGGCTGTGGTACCGGGAATTCACCGGCTGGTGCGACAGGTACACCGCGTCCAAACCGAACCGCAAGACCGATAAACCAACGCCACTGTGAATTGCCGAGCCTTAGCAGGCAGCGTCGCAAGTTGAGAACTTCTACAACACGTTCAATGGCAGGCGTTAATTTCGCGCTTACACTGATTTGATTTGAAAGCATCACCAATGTCCCAAGCCATTCTCGCGACTCTGATTCCCGGAGACGGAATCGGCCCTGAAATCGTTGACGCCACATTGGCGGCGCTGGATGCGTTAGGGGCACCCTTTACCTGGGACCGCCAAATCGCAGGCCTCGGTGGCATGCAAGCTGCCGGCGACCCATTGCCGCAGGCCACGCTGGACAGCATTCGTCGCACCCGCTTAGCCTTGAAGGGCCCTTTGGAAACACCGTCGGGCGGGGGTTATCGTTCCTCGAATGTGCGCCTGCGCGAGGAGTTTCAGCTCTACGCCAACCTTCGCCCCGCTCTCACCATCATCCCCGGCGGTCGTTTCGACAAAATCGACTTGGTGGTGGTGCGCGAAAACCTGGAGGGCTTGTACATCGGCCACGAGCATTACGTCAAAATTGACGATGATCCCCATGCCGTGGCCATGGCTACAGGCATCAATACGCGTGCTGGTAGCCGACGTCTTCTGGAATATGCGTTTGAACACGCAGTGAATACTGGGCGCAAGAAAGTGACCATCGTGCACAAGGCCAACATCATGAAGGCGCTGACGGGCATCTTTCTTGAAACCGGCCTGGAGCTGTACGAGCGCAAGTACAAGGGCAAGTTTGAGCTCGATACTGTCATCATTGACGCTTGCGCCATGAAACTGGTGCTCAACCCTTGGCAGTTCGACATGCTGGTGACCACCAATCTGTTTGGTGACATCCTGTCCGATTTGGTGGCGGGTTTGGTCGGTGGTTTGGGCATGGCGCCGGGCGCAAACATTGGTGCTGACGCCGCCATTTTTGAGGCGGTGCATGGCTCAGCGCCCGATATTGCGGGCAAGGGCATTGCGAACCCGATTGCATTGATGTTGGCCGCTGCCATGATGCTCGACCACTGCAAACTTCCCGACATGGCCCGCAAGTTGCGAAAGTCGATCGACGAAACGCTCAATATCGACAAGGTTCGTACCGGCGACCTGGGCGGAACGGCCAACACCGCGGCCTTTACCGCTGCGCTGCTGAATCGCATCAAGAGCTGAGTCGGCCTCGGTGGTCGTCAGCGTTGTGCGCCAACCTCCGCCACGGCCAACGCAGTCATGTTCACCAGGCGTCGCACTGTGGTTGCCGATGTCAGGATATGCACAGTCTGTGCGGCACCCAACAAGATAGGGCCAATAGAAATGCCGCCGCCTGCTGCGGTCTTGAGCAAGTTGTAGGCGATGTTGGCGGCATCAAGATTGGGGAACACGAGGAGATTGGCCTCCGCCAACAACGTGCTACGCGGCATCAGCTTTTTTCGACCCACAACGTCCAACGCCATGTCTCCATGCATTTCTCCATCTACTTCCAGCCACGAAGCTTGCGCCTGAACGAGTGCCAGCGCCTTGCGCATCTTCAACGCAGACGGTTGCTGACTGGAGCCAAAATTCGAGTGGGAGAGCAATGCGGCCTTAGGTTGCACACCCAGCCGTAGCATCTCTTCGGCCGCAAGGATGGTGAACTCTGCGATCTGTTCGGCGCTCGGATCGTAGTTGACGTGGGTATCTGCCAGAAAAACCTGTCGACTCGGCAAGATCAGGCCTGTCAAACACGCGAAATTATTCACCCCCTCCCGCTTTCCAATCACCTGATCAACGTAGTGAAGGTGTGTTGATGTGGTACCCCAAGTGCCACAAATCACGCCATCGACTTCACGCTTCTTCAGCAACATCACTGCGATCAGTGTCAGGCGACGGCGCATTTCGATCTTGGCCATTTGCTCGGTGACACCCTGCCGTTCTGTCAATTGGTGGTAGCCATTCCAGAAGTCGCGGTACCGATGGGAGTCCTCTCCTTCAATCAATCGCAATCCAAATTTTTCAATGCGTCGCGCTATGACTGCAGCACGACCGATCAGCGTCGGGCGGGCCAGAGCTTCATCCACAATGATCTGGCAGGCACGCAGCACCCTTTCATCCTCGCCTTCGGCATAGGCTATCCGCTTGCTTGTTGCGCGTTTTGCAGCGGCAAAAATGGGCTTCATCAGCGTGCCAGAGGCATACACGAACGCTTCGAGACGCACCCGGTAGGCCTCCAGATCCGTGATGGGTGTCATCGCTACTCCGGACTTTGCTGCGGCGGCGGCAACCGCCGGTGCAATGCGCGTCATCAGCCGCGGATCAAATGGACGCGGAATCAGGTACTCCGGTCCAAACGCCATTTGTTCACCGGCGTAAGCGGCGGCGACTATGTCACTTTGCTCCGCCTGCGCCAGTTCGGCAATGGCGTGCACGGCTGCAATTTCCATCTCCAGTGTGATGGTGGTCGCGCGGGAATCCAGAGCTCCCCGAAAGATCTAGGGAAAGCACAAAACATTGTTGACCTGGTTGGGGTAATCAGCGCGGCCCGTTGCCATGATCGCGTCGTCACGCACTGCACTGACCCGCTCCGGCGTGATCTCCGGCGTTGGATTGGCCAAGGCAAATATCAGCGGACGATTCGCCATCTTGCGCACCATGTCGGGTTTGAGCACACCGCCCGCCGACAGGCCCAAAAAGATGTCTGCGTCCTCAATGATGTCGCCCAATGTCCGCGCCGTTGTCGGTTGGGCGTACACCACCTTGTCCTCATCCATCAGCTCTGTACGACCCTCGTAGACCACACCGGCCAAATCGGTCACAAAAATGTTCTCACGGGGGATACCCAGCTTGACCAGTAAGCCCAGGCAGGCCAGTGCAGCGGCACCCGCGCCAGATGTCACCAGTTTGACTCTTTTGGGGTCTTTCCCTACCACCTTCAAACCATTGAGAATTGCTGCCCCAACGACGATGGCTGTCCCATGCTGGTCATCGTGAAAAACCGGGATGGTCATGCGCTCGCGCAGCTTGCGTTCCACATAGAAGCAGTCAGGTGCCTTGATGTCTTCAAGATTGATGCCGCCAAACGTTGGCTCTAGCGACGCGATGATGTCCACCAGCTTGTCGAGATTCGACTCATCAATCTCCAGGTCGAACACATCGATGCCAGCGAATTTCTTGAACAGGACCGCCTGGCCTTCCATAACTGGCTTGGCTGCTAACGGACCGATATTTCCGAGTCCCAAAACGGCTGTGCCATTGGTGATGACGGCCACCAAGTTGCCCCGACTGGTGTACTTGAAGGCGGCGGTCGGGTCTCTTACGATTTCTTCACAGGGTGCCGCGACGCCAGGCGAATAGGCCAGCGCCAGGTCATGCTGATTCACAAGCTGCTTTGTGGAAGTAATGGCCAGTTTGCCTGGTATCGGTTGCGCGTGGTACTCCAGCGCTGCTTTGCGCAATTGCTCGTGTTTTTCAATTTGATTGGACACAAATACCTTTCAGCTGGCCTTGTCAGCTATTCAATTTTGCGAGGGGGTGGCGCGCATGTCGGCGGACACAAGAGGCCAAGCTGGACGGACGGGTCTAAAAGATCAGCCATTGCGTGCAAGCCAAGCGGGCCAATCCTCAACGTTCGCCGCAATTACCGTACGCAATCCAGGCGGTGATACCTTCATATCCCGACTCGCAAATACGATGACGTTCCCATCGTTGTTGGCAGAAACTTCCACCACTTTGCCTTCGAATACGGTGGCGAGTCGGTCGATAAAGGTTTCATACCGGGGGTGGTCTTCATGAAAATTGACAGCCAGAACACCGTTGGCGGTCAAGGCCTCCCGGCAGCCTTCATAAAACTTCTCGGAGCACAATTGCGCCGGTTGGCCTTGGTAGTCGTAGCCATCCACCAAAAGCACATCCAGCGAGCCTTTGACGCGATGGACATACTCCGCACCATCGGCCTCAATGACTCGGAACAAGTCGCTGTTCTTGGGAATATGGAATTCATTGCGCAAGGCGATAACGTGAGGGTTGATCTCAATGGCGATGAAATTCGCTTGCGGAAGGACATGGCGACAGAACTTGGCCAGGCTACCGCCACCCAGACCAATCATGGCAATACTTCTCGGATGCCTGTTCAGAACGACGAAGCCCATCATGGTTTTCGTGTAGGCCAGTTCCAGCTCAATGGGATGGCTGATGCGCATGCGGCTTTGCAATTCATTGATCGTGAAGTGCAATGACTTGCTGTCGGCTTCGTCATACACAAACGGCTTGATGCATGCATTTGTTGCCGAAATTGAGGTTGCAGATGTCGGTAAGGTCATGGTCTTCTTAGAAGTTGATGTCGTTCGAGGCTCTGTTTTCCCCGTGATCGAGCGCCGTTGATGCCAGGAAGACGCGCGCCATACTGGGCTGAATAGCTTTCCAAGCCAGCGGATCAAACCCGAGCGGACAGCGAATGCCTGCCAGTGACTGAAGTGCACGCATTGCATCTTTGACTGCAAATACCAGTCGATTGCTGCCGCTCGGGTCTTCCACCATCAGTACTGGGGCCCCAAAGCTATCCTCTATCCGGTCCATGAAGACCGCGAAGAACGGATTGCACCCATGCAAGTTGGCGACAAACATGCCGCCTGGGTTGAGCACGTTAAAGCAGTCGTCGTAAAACGCTTGGGCGCTCAACCGGTCGGGCAGACCGTCTATGTCAAACCCGTCTGCCAAAACGACGTCGAACTTGCGGGTTGTATCCCGCATGAAAGCCGCCCCATCCGCCAATAGCACCTCAAATCGATCGTCATCTGGGGGAATTGCAAACGCAGTTCTGTGTGCCAACACATGCGGATTGACTTCAATCACCGTTACCGACGTATTCGGCAGATACCGATAACAGAACTTTGCGAGGGACCCGCCACCCAATCCAATCATCACGATGCTCGCTGGCGTTGGGTTGTGCAGCAGAAAACCCATCATGATCTCGGTGTATTCGAATTGCAGTGCGTCCGGTCGCAGCAAGTGCATTTCGCTTTGTACATCGTTGAGCGAGAAACACATGGACTTGCTCGACAAAGTCTCGTAGATGAACGGCTTGACATGGTCCGCTACCTCAAGATTCTGTGCTGCTGGCATGGTGCTCTCTCGTCGTCTTTCGATTGGCGGTGTACCGATTCAGCTTTGCTTTCCGAACAACGTCGTCAAAACGCTATGGATGAGTGAAAACTCCAGGCTGCAGATCGTTACGTTTTTGGTCAAGTACATCGGGCGTTTAATTTCAAGGCCGGGCATGACCAGCAGCGTGTGTTTCCAGTTCGAACCTGGCTGCAACATGCGGTCCAGTGCAAGAATTCCTCGACGAATTACGTCGGTGGTACTGACCTTCTTTTGCAAGCAAATTCGAAGCGCGTTGCCGTTTGTGAAGTGGACCGTGGCGACATCTCCAGCAGCACTGCCGGGCTCCAATATTTCGAGCTGTACACCAGCAAAAGTGGCGTCCTCTTTCAAAATACGCCTTATCGTTTGCAGCAGACACTGTCTTGCAACCTCCTTGAGCAGCGCCATGTCCGACACCAACGGCTTGCCCAGCCCGCCCAATCCCAGGGTGCTGTCTGATGCGTCATACGGTACACAACGCAGCCCCCATTTAGAATTGGTATTGCAAGCGAACAGCACCTGGGAGCTTTCGGTGGCGGCGTAACAAGTCGAGTCAAGCCATTCCATGGCCCTTTCAAATGGCTCGACAGCCCCGCCAGCGCACGGAAATTTCTTGATAAAGGGCTGGGGATCCAGAATTCCATCGCACTTACGCAAGAATGGACTGACCAATCTGACCCGGTTTCTTTCCTCCCAAATTGCGGCGCAGGTACGCGCAGTCTCAGTCCCGCTGGGTTGGTAGTAGATGAGACTGAGGCCACTGGTATGCATTCTTTTTGAGCTGCCGCATCCGGGTAGCGACGCCTTGTTTGAAGGTCCCCCAATGGCTGGCATCGTCAAAGAAAGTGTCAACTCATCCACAGTGCACTGCTCATTACCGGGCTTGATAGAAGATATCAACTCTGCGATTTTTTGACCATGCAGCTTCGTCATGCCCGGCGGCTGCTGGCTTCTCTTTGCCGTAGCTCACCGATTCCATCTGCCCATCAGCAACACCGGAAAGCCTCAACGCCTGACGGACCGCATCTGCGCGTTTTTGGCCCAACGCCAAGTTGTATTCACTGCCACCCCGCTCGTCGGTGTGACCTTCCAAACGGACCCTGGCGCTGGCACTTGAGCGCAGGTATTTGGCATGCGCAGCCAAAAGCCATGTGCTCGAAGGCGGGGCCGCTGCACTGTCGTAATCGAAGTAAACGGAACGCCCACCCAAGACTGAAGTGGCATCGTCCAGCGGATGAAGTGCCACCACATTGACAACCGGGGCTGCGCTGACAGGCGAAGCGTCTCGTTTGGCGATGACATCGGCTGGCTTGGCCGCAACAAGCGGTGCCTCAGACGTTTTGGTAGAGGTACACCCCGCCATGGTGAGGGCGAGCAAAACAGTCGTTAAGGCCCGAACGAAGCATCGATTGAACGAGATATTCATAGTATTCCCTACAGTTGGCGGCGCAATGCGCGTCTAATAAAATCATATTGTAGACTCATTTGAGTATCATTGTATGTTAATGCTATGGGTGTTCAATGCACCGAGCGGACAAATTCAGTGAATGCGTTGGTCGCGCAACTTCTATAAAATAGCAATGCATAGAATGTGCATTTGATTAACATATAAGCCATATGGAACTGAAGACTGCCCGGTTGACGCTGCTAATAGACCCAGCCAAGAAAAAGGCGTTTGAGACGCTGTGTGCTCGGCAGGACTTGACGCCTTCACAGGTGGTTCGGCGGATGATTCGTGACTACCTCGTTGAGCACGGCATAGAGTTTGTCCCCAGCGGACAAGTGGCGGTCGCCGAGAGCGTTGAGGCTGATGTTTAGCTGAGGGGTAACGGATGGGCCGAAGTTTCAGCTCGGTGCAGGAGTTAAACAAATTCCGCAAAGAGTTGACGCGTCTGCCAGAGGTCAATGTACCCGCCAACACCCTTGACGCGGCATGTCAACCGGGCTCTCTATGAAGCCAAAGATGCTGGAGGAAACGGTCACTGGAGCTTACCGGTGCAGATCAGCCGAACTAAGGCTGTATCCGCCGCCGCACAGCAGTCAGAATACCCCGCAGTATCTCCACCGGCTCTGGCGGACACCCCGCCACCACCACATCCACCGGTATGACGTTGGAAACCCTGCCGCAACTGGCGTAGCTCTCGCCAAAGACCCCACCATCACACGCGCAATCGCCCACGGCCACCACCAGCTTGGGCTCGGGTGTGGCGTCATAGGTGCGCTTGAGCGCCACTTCCATGTTGCGCGACACGGGGCCGGTGACCAGCAGCAGATCCGCGTGGCGCGGGCTGGCCACAAAACGAATACCCAGGCCTTCGATGTTGTAGTAGGGGTTGCCCAGCGCATTGATTTCCAGCTCGCAGCCGTTGCACGACCCGGCGTCCACCTGGCGGATGCAGAGGGCCTGGCCCAGGATGGCCAGCAGCTCCGTCTGGATGCGGGATTCCTCCGCCTGCGCCGCCGCGCCAATATCGGGCGCGGGTTCGCTGCGGATACCCGTCTTGCCGATTTGCCAGATGGTTTTCCAGATCACAGATCCGCCCCCGAGTAGCTGAGGTTGAACGACTTGTTGATCAGCGGGAAGTCGGCCACGATATTGCCCATCACCGCGTGCTCCAGCGCGGGCCAGTTTTGCCAGGATGGGTCGTGCAAGTGGCAGCGCAGGATGCGGTGGCCTTGCTCGGCACCGGCCAGCTCCAAGGCCACGAACAACTCACCGCGCCAGCCCTCAACCCAGCCAGCACCTCGGGCCGCCTGATCGCTAAACACTAATTCGCTGCACAACGGACCGACCGGCAAATGGGTCACCATGTGCCGGATCATGCGCAGTGACTCAAACACTTCCTCAAAACGCACGGCCACCCGCGCCGCCACGTCGCCGTTCTGGTGGAGCGCCATGGCAACATGCGATTCGGTGTAAGGCACAAAGGGGTGGTCGCAACGCAGGTCCCAGGCCTGGCTGCTCGCGCGGCCAACCAGGCCCGTCAGGCCGAGCTGCGAGGCCAGCGACGGGGTCACACAGCCGGTAGTCAAGAAGCGGTCTTGCAAGCCAGCATGGGCCTCAAAAATATCGAACAGACGCCGGACCTCCGACTCCAGCACATCACACAGCCGCAGCATGGGGGCGATCTGTGTCGGAGCCAGGTCCACACCCACGCCTCCGGGCGTTATGCAGTCCATCATCAGTCGATGGCCAAAGGCGGCCCGGGCGTTGCGCAGCCAGTCTTCGCGCAACCGCGAGAACTGCGCCAGCGCAAAGGCAAAGGCCGCGTCATTGCCAAGCGCACCCAGGTCGCCCAGGTGGTTGGCCACACGCTCGCGCTCCAGCAGAAGCGCACGCAGCCAGGCCGCGCGCGGCGGGACGATGGTCTGCGTAGCCGATTCCAGCGCCATGCAATAGGCCCAGGCGAAGGCCACGGTCGAGTCGCCCGACACGCGTCCCGCCAGGCGATAGGCATCCAGCGCCGACATCTGCGTCATGCGCTGCTCGATACCCTTGTGCGTGTAGCCCAGGCGTTGCTCCAGGCGCAGGACTTTTTCGCCGACCACCGAGAAACGGAAGTGCCCGGGCTCGATGACACCGGCATGCACCGGGCCGACGGCAATCTCGTGCACGCCGTCGCCCTCCACCCGCACAAACGGGTAGTCCACCAGTGCGCCCGGCGTGGGCTGCGGCAGGGCCTGCGGGTCCTGCAACAAGGGATGGTGGTCCGTGGCCCAGGCACCGTGGTTCAACCAGGGCCGCTGGTCCTTTGCACCCTGTGCGTGGATGCCGGACAGGTCTGTTGCCGCGCGCTGCATGCGCCCCGCCACGGGAAAGACCGCGGACAGGTCCGGGTACTGCGGCTGGCCATCTGTGGCATCCAGCGGCAGCGCCAGCCAGAACACGCCTTCCAGCAAAACATAAGAGACAAATACGATTCCAGCCCCCGTCGTTGTTGCGCAAGCAGCTATCGATTCAATAGCATCCTCGTCAACGGAACCACCCGCCCACAACGCCAGCAAGCGACCGCCCCGCTCGCGCACCAGGCCCGCTGCGGCACTCCATTCCTGCGCCGTGACCTGCGCGTGCCAGATTGGCACCGGTGCCGAAAGGGCATTGAACTCTACATCCAGGCCGGGTATCTTCATCACATCACCCACCCAACATCGCAGCGGCCTGCACGTACCAGCCACTCAGGTACGGTGGGATATACAGGCCCAGTATCAGCGCCAGCGCCAGGTGCAAAAACACCGGCAGCAGAGCAGGAGGATGCGCCAGTGGTTTGAGCGTGGTATCGCCAAAAACCATGGGCAGCACCCGGGCCAGGATGGACGCAAACGCCACGCCCAGCGCCAAAAAGAGGAAGGGCGCGGCCCAGGGCTGCTCGCGCATGGCGGTGGTCAGAATCAAAAACTCGCTGGCGAACACACCAAAGGGCGGCATGCCCAGGATGGCCATCACGCCCAGCATCAGACCCCAGCCGACGGTGGGGTTGACCTTGATCAGGCCGCGGATCTCGCTCATGACCTGGGTGCCCGCCTTTTGCGTGGCATGACCCACGGTGAAGAAGATCGCGGACTTGACCAGCGAGTGCACCGTCATGTGCAAGAGGCCGGCAAAGTTGGCCAGCGGAGAGCCCATGCCAAAGGCAAAGGTGATCAGGCCCATGTGCTCGATGGACGAGTACGAGAACATGCGCTTCACGTCTTTTTGCCGCGAGAGAAAGAACGCCGCCACCGTGACCGAGAGCAGGCCAAAGCCCATCATCAACTGCCCGGCCATCTGCGTGCCCAAGGCGCCATCGGTCAGCACCTTGCAACGCAAGACCGCGTACATCGCCACGTTGAGCAACAAGCCCGACAGCACCGCGGACACCGGCGTGGGGCCTTCGGCATGGGCATCGGGCAACCAGCTGTGCAGCGGCACCAGGCCGACCTTGGTGCCATAACCAATCAGCAGGAAGACAAAGGCCAACGTGATGATGGTCGGGTCGAGCTGGCCCTTGACGTCATTGAGGCTGGTCCACAGCAGCGTGGCGTGCTCCGCGCCCAGCACCTTGTCGGCCGCCATGTACATCAGGATGGTGCCAAACAGCGCCTGCGCAATGCCGACTCCGCACAGGATGAAATACTTCCACGCCGCCTCCAGGCTGGCCGAGGTGCGGTACACGCTGACCAGCAACACGGTAGTCAGCGTGGCCGCCTCCATCGCCACCCAGATGATGCCCAGGTTGTTCGTCGTGAAGCCCAACAGCATGGTGAAGCTGAACAGCTGGTACATGCTGTGGTAGAGCCGCATGCGCCGCGGCGTCATCTTGCCGTGGTCTTGCTCCACGCGCATATACGGCCGCGAGAAGATGGCGGTGGTCAGACTGACAAAGGCGGTGAGCGTGACCAGAAAGACGTTCAGCGGGTCGATGTAGAACTGCTGGTCCCACAGCAACTCAGGCCCGTGATCGATGATGTGCTTGGTCAGGAAACACGCGGCAATGAAAGTTCCCAGACTAAAGGCCACGTTCACATCGCGCGCCCACAGGCGGTGCCCGTAAAGCGCCAGCGCCAGGCCGCCCAGCAACGGAATGCCCAGAACAAAAAATAACGCGCTCACTGGAAAACCTCCGTGCTACGCACTGCGGTGCGAGCTTGCTGCGGGAAGCGGCCCGGCGCTGCGCTCATGCCTGGTCGTCCTTCAGCTTTTCGAGGTTGTGGATGTCCAGGCTGTCGAACTTCTCGCGAATCTGAAACATGAACACGCCCAGGATCAACACGCCGACCAGCACGTCCAGCGCAATGCCAAACTCCACGATCATCGGCATGCCATTGGTCACCGTGGTGGCCGCGAAGATCAACCCGTTTTCCATGGACAGAAAGCCGATGACCTGGGGCACGGCCTTTGAGCGGGTGATCATCATCATGAACGACAGCAGCACACAGGCCAGCGCAATGCCCAGCGATCCGCCCGCAATAGACTGTGACAGGCGCGAGATCGGCAATGCCAGGCTGAACGAAAAGATCACCAGACCGATGCCCACCAACATGGTGGTGGGAACGTTGAACAGCGTCTCCACGTCCCAGCGCACATTGAGCTTGCGAATCAGACGGTGCAACATCCAGGGAATGAAAATGACCTTGAGCACCAGCGTCAACACACCCGAAACATACAAATCCGGCTGGTGCGTCACATAACCGAGCAAGAACGATGCAGCCACCAGCGCCGCGCCCTGCATGGCAAACAGGTTGATCAGCGAGACGATGCGCCGCTGCGAAATCATCGCGAACGACAGCAGCAAAATCAGCGTCGCGAACAGGTTGATGAATTGGGGAGCGAAGTGGTTCATCCCACCCCCAGCAACACGTTGACCAGCAGGCCGATCACCGCCAGCAAAAAGGCGGTTCCCAAAAATTCTGGCACCCGGAAGATGCGCATCTTGGCGCTGGCGGTCTCAATCATCGCCAATGCCATTCCGCCCACGGCCAGCTTGAACACCAACACGGGCAGCGCCAACAGCAAGGCCAGTGGCGCATTGGCTTCGGCCACGCCCCAGGGGAAAAATAACGCAAGGCCAATGCACGAATAGACAAACAGCTTCAGACTGGCCGCCCACTCCAGCAAGGCCAGGTGGCGGGCAGAGTACTCCAGGATCAAGGCCTCATGGATCATGGTGAGTTCGAGGTGGGTGTCCGGGTTGTCTACCGGCACGCGGGCGTTCTCGGCCAGTGACACCATGGTGAAGGCCACACCGGCCAGCAGCAGGCTGGGGTAGATGGTCAGTTCCCGGTGCGCGAGCGTTTCCACAATGACCGTCAGCGACGTGGAACCCGTGATCATGGACGCGCAAAACAGCACCATCAGCAGCGCGGGCTCGGCCAAGAACCCCACCAACATTTCGCGGCGCGCACCCAGGGTGCCGAAGGCTGTGCCCACGTCCATGGCGGCCAGGGAGATAAAAACTCGGGCCAGCGCAAACAGACCTACCAAGGCAATCGCGTCGGCCGCAGGCGACAGTGGCAAATCAGTGGAAAGGGTCGGCACGACGGCGCCAGCCAGCAGCATGCAGCCAAAGACCACATAGGGCGCCATGCGGAACAGCTGCGACGCGTGTTCGGCCACCAGGGATTCCTTTTGGAACAGCTTGTGCAACATGCGGTAGGGTTGCAACAGGCCCGGCGCGGACTTGTTCTGCAGCCAATGCCGCCACTGGTTGATCCAGCCCGTCAACAGCGGAGCCAGCAGCAAGGCCGTGACCAGCGCCAACAGTTGTGACAGCACACCCAGAGCACTCATCGCTTCACCACCAGCAGAACCACAATCAGCGTCACAAAGCTGTACATCAGGTAGACGGCAATGCGTCCCTGCTGAAGTAGACCGACCAGCCTTGATATCCGCTCAACCACCCACACCACGGGCAGGTACAGCCAGTACCAAAGTGGATCTTCCACTTGCACCCTGTAGCTGGGTTGGGCATCAAAGGCAGTGGGCAGATGCCGATCCATGCGAAAAAACGGTTCGAAGATTTGCCGAATCGGCTGGCCAAAGCCCTCGGCCGAGTCCTGCATGCGCGCCGTTTGCCAGGGGTGGCCGCAGTCCCACGGCGGCACCCGGCGCATGCGCCCGTGGTAGAGCTTGCGCACCAGCAAATACGTGAGGCCGAAACTGGCCAGCACACCCAGCAGGAAGATGGCAGGCGCATAACTGGCGCGGTCCATGTGCACTGGCACCAGCAGCCAGCCGCTGTCCGCCACGGTGTGGGCCAGACCGCTGCGCACCAGTAACTGGGTGACTGGGTCGATCAGAGCGATTACCTGGTTGGGGAACAGACCCAGCAACACGCAGCCTGTCACCAGCCACAACATGCCCAAACGTTCCCACATACCGGCATCAGCCGCCTGAGCAAGTTTTTCCTCGCGCGGTTGACCCAGGAAGATCACACCGAAGTACTTGACCATGGTGTAGCCCCCCAGCGCCGCAATCAGCGCAATCATGGCGGCCATGACCGGAACCAGCATGTCCAGAAACGAACTGGGCAGCCCGGTGGTGAACAGGAAGCTTTGCAGCAGCAGCCATTCGGCAACAAAACCACCAAACGGCGGCAAGCCGGCACATGACAGCACGCCGATCAGCGTCGGCCAGGCCACCCAGGGCATATACCGCATCAGGCCGCCAAGCTTGCCCAGGCTGCGTTCACCCGTGGCATGCAGCACGGCACCCGTGCTGCAAAACAGCAGACTCTTGAAGAAGGCATGGCTGATCATGTGGTACAGCGCCGCCGTCAGTGCCAGTGCAGAGAACGCCTGCATCCCATAGGACGCGAACAACATGGACAGCCCCATGCCCGCGCAGATCAGGCCGATGTTTTCAATCGACGAATAGGCCAGCAGGCGTTTCATCTCGACCTGCACCGTGGAAAACACCACGCCAAATAAGGCAGTGGCCAGCCCGACCCCCATCAGCAACACGCCCCACCACCAGATGCGGGTTTGCAGCAGGTCGAAGGACACGCGCAGGATGCCGTACAACGCGATCTTCAGCATCACGCCGCTCATCAATGCCGAGAATGGCGATGGCGCGGCCGGGTGTGCCTCGGGCAGCCACACATGCAGTGGCAGCAGACCGGCCTTGGCACCAAAACCAAACACCGCCAGACAAAAAGCCACGGAACCCCAGAATGGCGTCAGGTGCTGGGCCCGCATGTTGGCAAAGGTGTAGTCGCCCGTGTTGGCCTGCAACAGCCCAAAGCACAACAAGATCCCCAAGGCACCAATGTGCGCCACCAGCATATAGAGATAGCCAGCGCGCCGGATATCGGGTATTCGGTGGTTGGCCATGACCAGGAAGAACGAGGAAAACGCCATGGTCTCCCACACCACCATGAACACGTAGGCGTCATCTGCGAGCACCACCATGGCAATGCTGGCCAGGAACACGTGGTATTCCAGGCAGATCAGCCCCGGCGGCGTGCCCTCGCCCTTGCGGAAATAGCCTGCGGCGAAGGTGGACACACCTGCCGACACACCGCCGATCAACAACAGGAAAAAAGCCGACAGGCAGTCCAGACGCAAATGAAACGGCAGTTGCGGCAAACCCAAAGGCAATACCGCCACTTCCGGTCCTGCAAAGGCGGCACTTAGCGATACTGCCATCAACACGATAGAAAAAAAGGCACCGGCAGGAAACAACACGGTTGCAACAAGCCGGAACCGGCGCAATGCCGCAACACCGGCACAGCCAATCAACAACCAGGCACAGACCACTACCAAGACCCAATCCAGATGAAGCCAATCGCCAGGGTGTGTGAAACTGTGCATGCGTTGCTTAGCCAGTCAGCGGGAGAACAAGGTCATCAAGGCGCGCCTTCCAGGGTGTCGGACTCCCCGGCCAGTCCACTGGGCACAAATTCTGCCCCGTGCTGGACCAGGTAGTCGCGAATCAAACGTCTGACGACCTGAGACGGAGTCAGGTCTTGCCGGGCACACAGGGTTTCAAATGCCTTCTTCTTCGCAGGATCAACCAATACCGTCAAGCGAGCAGTTTTCAGTTCCATTGGTTTTCAGTGTGAATGGCAACGAAAAATCGTGAAACTATGATCATTTCATTATCATACAAGTCACCTTAAAAACTACTCTCTATTCACTTTGCCTTCGAAAGTACGGATACCCGTTTCGCAGACCGGTTCAGCGGAATCGCCCACTATGCGAATGATTTTCGACCCCATGGACCACCCAGCACCCCTGGCGTCCACGAATGGAGACCACGTTTCCCTGCGATTTAGTCAGGGCGAAATGCAAAGTCTGATGTCGCTGCAACACCCCACGCATTTGGTGTTGCCCTACACCCGAACCATGATGGGCTTTTTGTCGCTGGTTCAAAAGCCCGCACACATTCTGATGATTGGCCTGGGCGGCGGTTCACTGGCCAAGTTTTGCCACCACTACCTTCCCGAAACCCGCATCACTGTCGTGGAGATCAACCCGCATGTCATCGCCATGCGCCGGCATTTTCAAGTACCCGATGACGATGCGCGGTTCAGAGTGGTTTGCGCTGACGGTGCAGATTTCGTGCGTGATACCCGCAAGACCTTTGATGTCATCCTCGTGGACGGTTTTGACGCAGACGGGCAATCCGCTCAATTGAGCAACAAGGCCTTTTATGACAGCACATGCCGTGTGCTACGGCCAAAGGGCGTTATTGCGATCAACCTGGACAGCGATCACCCTGCACATTCCGTGTTTCTGGAGAGAATTCACACAAGCTTTCGTGGAAATATGGTGGTCATTGGTGTGCCGGAGCGTGCCAATCACATTGTGTTTGCGACCAGTGGCCTCCCAATAAATTTAGGAACCATGGGTTTGACCGCAGCGCTGGAGTTGCTCGGGTTGGATGCGCACACGCAAATCCAGTCAGAACTTCAGCGCATCGTCCAACTGGTCGATGACGAAAACCGGTTCCCCGCCATTGACCTGCACGCAATTGGCAGGCCGCCGTAGACGGGCACCGGGCCATAGGACTCGCCCCGTCAGGCCACAGTTGGTGTAGCGGGCACCCATTGACCCAGTAAAATGCTGCAAAGCGCTATCCCGAGGTCAACACCATGAACATTTTCCGCCGCCCCGACTACAAGTCAGACGCCACCCAATTCCTGGAGCAGCTCCAACAGGCCAAACCTACGTTGGCCGGCGAGCAACGCACTGGGCGGGCCCTGTTGTGGAACAAGCTGGTTGACCGGGACGTCTGGAAAGGCTTCCGCAAAGCCCGCATTGCGCAAAAGCCCTACGTCTACCAGACAGACAAATAGTCTGAGCCAAATCAGGCTCTAGCCCTCGTAAAATATGCGGAGGCCGCTATAATTTTAATAGCGTTTTGATGACGCTTCCTTCTGCAGACACCGTTTTGGCGGGCCTAGACCCTGCCATCCTGCCCGTCATGCCCCAAGTGGTGGACCAGGTTGCGCTGGCGCGCTTGTATGGCGAGCCGCTGTTTGCGATGCCGCAGGACTTGTACATCCCGCCAGACGCACTGGAAGTCTTTCTGGAGGCCTTCGAAGGCCCGCTGGACTTGCTGCTGTACCTGATCCGCAAGCAGAATTTCAACATTCTGGACATTCCCATGCTCAGCGTGACCAAGCAGTATTTGGTCTACGTGGACCAGATCCGCAACCGCAATCTTGAGCTGGCTGCCGAATACCTGCTGATGGCGGCCATGCTGATCGAGATCAAGTCGCGCATGTTGCTGCCACCCAAGAAGGTGGCCGAGGGCCAGGAGGCCGAAGACCCCCGTGCCGAGCTGGTACGCCGCCTGATCGAATACGAACAAATGAAGCTGGCGGCGGCGCGGCTCAACGCCCTGCCCCAGTTTGGTCGCGACTTTCTGAAAACCGGGATCACCATCGAACAATCCCTGGTGCCACGTTTTCCCGAAGTCAACATCAGCGACCTGCAGGACGCCTGGCGCGACATTCTCAAACGTGCCAAGCTGGTACAGCACCACAAGATCACTCGCGAAGAGCTGTCGGTGCGGGAACACATGGGTATGGTCCTCAGGCGCCTGCAGGGCCGGCGCTTTGTGCCGTTTGAAGAATTGTTTGACCCCGCTAGCGGGTCCGCCGTCCTGGTAGTCACCTTTATTGCACTGCTGGAACTGGGCAAAGAAACGCTGATCGACATCACCCAGGCTGAGGCTTTTGCGCCGATTTATGTGCGCCTGGCCTACTCCCCCAGTTAGTATTCGCCCAATCTCGCCCAAAACTCCGTCACAGGACTTGAAACCATGACACAAGCATCCGACAGCAACGCAGCAGCGCTGCATGCCACCCCCTACGGCACGCTGCCGCCCGCGTCCCCCATGCCGAGTCGCAAGCCCATCAGCCTGCCGCGTATTCTGGAAATGCGCACCCGGGGTGAAAAGATCACGATGATCACGGCCTACGACGCCACCTTTGCCGCCGTGGCCGATGCTGCGGGCATCGACGCCATCCTGGTTGGGGACTCTCTGGGCATGGTTTGCCAGGGTTTGCACACCACGGTGGGCGTGTCACTGGAGCACATGCGTTACCACACCGAAATGGTGGCACGCGGCCTGCGCCGCGCCCAGGGAACTGCATGGCTAATTGGTGATCTGCCGTTTGGCGCTTACCAGGAGTCCAAAGAACAGGCCATTCGCAGCGCCGGAATCATCATGCAGGCCGGTGCCCACATGGTGAAGCTGGAAGGCGGCGGCTGGACCACAGAGACAGTGCGATTCCTGGTTGAGCGCGGTATCCCGGTTTGTGCCCACCTGGGCCTGACCCCCCAGACCGTGCATTCGCTGGGCGGCTATCGGGTGCAGGGCAAAACCCCGGTCAGCGCCGATCTGCTCAAGCGCCAGGCCCACGAATTGCAAGACGCAGGCGCCAGCATGCTGGTACTGGAAATGGTGCCCGCACCACTGTCCAAGGAACTGACGGATGAGCTGGTGCACTGCGCCACGATCGGCATCGGCGCGGGCAAAGGCACGGCCGGCCAGGTGCTGGTGATGCACGACATGTTGGGCCTGAACCTGGGCAAAAACCCCAAGTTTGTTCGCAACTTCATGGACGACGCCAGCAGCATACGCGGTGCCTTTGAAGCCTACGTGGCTGCGGTCAAAGGCGGCACATTCCCGGACGACACCCTGCACGCCTGGTGACATGGCTCCCCCCGAAGCGCCTGCGGCGCCTCCCCCTCAAGGGGGCGACACCAGCGGCCCGGCAAAGCCGGTTCTGCGGTGTCCCTGGTAGAAAACACTCCACCCACACGTCTATGAAACTCGTACACACCCTTGCTGAACTGCGCGACCACCTGAGTGGGTTTCGCCACCCTGCCGTGGTGCCCACCATGGGCAATTTGCACACCGGGCATTTGGCCCTGGTGCGCCAGGCCAAGCCGCTGGGTGACATCACCGTCTCGACCATTTTTGTCAATCGCCTGCAGTTCGCTCCGCACGAGGACTTTGATACCTACCCGCGCACGCTGGACGCCGATTGCCAACAGCTGGAGGCAGCGGGTTGCGACCTGGTGTTTGCGCCTAAGGAAGCCGAGATGTACCCGCAGCCGCAGACCTTCAAGGTACACCCTCCCGGCGAGCTGGCTGACATTCTGGAGGGCCACTTCCGGCCCGGCTTCTTCATTGGCGTCTGCACCGTGGTGCTCAAGCTGCTGTCCTGCACGCAGGCCCGCACCGCACTGTTTGGCAAGAAGGACTACCAGCAGCTCATGGTGATCCGCAACATGGTCAAGCAATTTGCCATGCCGGTGAATATTGTGGGTGGTGAAACCCAGCGCAGCGAAACCGGGCTGGCCTTGTCATCGCGCAACGGTTACCTGAGTCCTGCCGAACGCGCGCAAGCCGTCCAGTTGTCGACCACCCTGAAAACCGTGGCTGCCGCGCTGCGTGCCGATACGGCTCTTGACGCTGCCGGCATCAGCCGTCTGGAATCCCAGGCCATGCAAACCCTCAGCAACGCCGGCTGGCGCCCCGACTATGTGGCGGTGCGCCGCCAGGCAGATCTGCAGCCACCCCGCAGCGGTGACGCCATGGTGGTACTGGCCGCAGCACGCCTGGGCGCGACGCGGCTGATTGACAACCTGGAAGTGTGAACCGCTATCGTTTATATAGCTACTGACGCTATATTCACGAGGGCTGGAGGCCGATTTGGCTTAAATCTCTGAGTCTATGCAAGTTCTTTGACGCCAACAGCTGTGTTGGTCAAGGGAAACCGCCGCTGCGCCCGCAAAAGCCTGCAAAAGCGGTTTATTTCCTTATTTCTTCAGCCAACCTCTGCAGCACGTCGCCCCACTGTCCGGCCTGCGATTGGCGCAGCAGGCGTACGCTGGTGTACCAGGGGCTGTCTTCACGCACCAACAGCCAGCGCCAGTCGGGCACGTGCGCCAGCAAGACCCAGGTGGGGCGGCCTAGCGCTGCGCTCAGGTGCGCAACGGCGGTGTCCACGCTGATCACGACGTCCATCAGGCTGCACAGGGCGGCGGTATCGGACATGTCGCGCAACTGGGCGCCAAAAGCGCGCACCTGCGGGTGTTCTTGCAAGGTTTGGCGGTCGGCCGCGCGCAGTTCGCGTTGCAGGCAAAACATTTGTATGTCTGCGGGCAGTGCGCCTAACAAGGCCGCAAGGCCAAGGCTGCGTTGCGCATCGCGTGCGTGGCGCGGGTCGCCGCTGGCGACCAGGCCCACACGCAAGCCGCTGGCTGCGCCCAGCACCTGCTGCCAGTGGGTGCGGCGCGCTGCATCGACCTGCAGGTAACCGGTGGCTGCCGGAATCGAGTTCAGTGTGGTTTCAAATGCCAACGGCAGCGACAGCATGGGGCACTGCAGATCATGTTCGGGCAAGACCTGGCCCAGCGCCGTGCAGCCAGAAACGCCTGTCATGCCGCGTACCAAGGGCAGCAGCGTGGCAGGCAGATGCAGCAACACGCGCGCTCCGCGCGCTGCCAACAGGGGCACGTAGCGCAGCATCTGCAGCGTGTCGCCCAAGCCCTGCTCGGCGTACAGCAGCAGAATATGACCGAGCAGGTCGGTCTGCCCCAGCCACAAGGCGGCCGTGCCGGTGTAATGGCTGCGTTGATAACCGGCCACCTGGTGGCGCGCCTCAAACAGCGGCCAGCCCTGCGTCAGATTCCCGGATCGCAACACGCACAACGCCTGGTTCAGTCGCACATGCGCCGCTTCGGGCCGCACCGCCAGCGCGGCCTCATAGGCCTGCAGCGCAGCATCCAGGCGCAACATATCCTGCAAAACATTGGCGCGGTTGGCCAGCGCCTGCGGGTACTCTGGGCGCAAAGCCAGTGCATCGTCATAACCTGCCAGCGCCTCCGGCAAGCGCTCCAACTGGCGCAGGACCACGGCCCGGTTGTAATGCAGGCTGGCGTCCTGCGGCTGCAGTGCCACCGCTGCGTTGAGTGCTTCCAGCGCCGCACCGGGGTCGTGCATGTATTGCGCCGCCTGCTGGCGCAACAGGGCAACTTGCGCCGACGGGTCTGCCTCACAGACGCGCCGGTACGCCAGTATCTGGGTGACATAGCGTCGGCCCATGTGCAAAGGGCCTTCATCCAGCTCGCGCCAGCAGCTGTTCGCCAGTGCTTGGTCCAAGGCGGAAAACCCATGCTGCAAATCGCCAAGGTGCATTAGGGGTTCGGTGCCGCTCGGTTCTCCTGGCACCAGGGCAAAGCCCTCCAGTACCAGCGCGCCCCCCGTGCGCAGGCCTTGCACGGCCCGGGTGTGCAGGTCGCGGCGCTGCGCGGCGGGCAGGTGCACGAACAACAGCACGATGGCATCCCATTGGCCGGGGGCTATGAAGTAGTCACACAGGTCGGCTACCACGGTGGTGATTGACACGCTGCGTGCAGCCGCCAAGCGCTGCGTCTTTTGCAGCGCCAATGCAGACGCATCCACGGCAGTGACCGCCAAGCCGCGCGCCGCCAGGAACACGGGGTTGTGTCCCTCACCCGCCCCCAAACACAGCGCGCGCCCGAAGGGCAAACGCGGCGCTACGGCGTGCAAAAAGGCATTGGGTTTGGTGTCAAACACGGTTGGGCCTGTCTAAGGGATAACGCCCGCAACGTGCTCAACCGCGCTATCGGAAGATCCAGAAAGCGGCTGCAGCCACCAGTGTGGGCGGTAAGGCCGCCACCAGCAAACCCAGCGGGTGGACGGCACCCTCGTCAAAGTGCTGGCGCAGGATGGCGATGCCGGCAGGGTTGGGCGCATTGGCGATGATGGTCAGGCCGCCACCCGTCACCGCGCCGGCCACTAGCGCGTATTTGAAACTGTCACTCAAGCCTTCCACCAGCGACCCCAGATAAGTCAGGGCCGCGTTGTCAGTGAATGCGGTCAGCGCAATCGCCCCCACAAACACTACATCACTGCTCATGCGCATCAATAGCGGCTGCAGCCACCACTGCTGCTGCCCGCCCAGCACCACCAGGCCGGCCAGGAAGAACGCCACCAGCAAGCCTTCTTTCAAAATCAGCCGGTCCTGGTGGTGTTCATAGGCATGGGTAATGCCCAGGAAAAACAAAAACAGCCCCATGAAAATGGGCGGATGGTGCGCAAACACCACCACCCCCACCAAAAACGCCAGGTGCACAGCCACCAACAAAAGAGGAACCGGCGGCGCGGCATTTTCAGCGCCGTTTTGCAAGGGTAAGGCCGCCAGTTCCTTGCGAAACATCACAGACACGCCAACCGCATTCACCACCACCGCAATGGCGGCCTTCCAGCCGAAGGTGGCTGCCATAAAGGGTGTGTCCCAGCCCCACTGTGCGGCCACCATCAGCACCGGCGGCGCGGCAAACGACGTGAGCGTTCCGCCAATCGAGATATTGACAAACAGCACGCCCAGGGTCGCGTATTTGAGGCGTGTGGAGAGGTTTCTGGCAAAGAAGCGGTTGCCCAGAATCAACGCGGCCAGTGTCATGGCTGCGGGCTCGGTGATGAAAGACCCCATCAGCGGCACCATCACCATCACCACCAGGTAGTAGCCCAGGCTGCCGCCCAGCGGCACGGCGCGCGCCAGCCATTGCACCAGGGCCGTGGCCGCCTGCAGAATAGGCCGCGTGGCGGCTATCACCATCACCGCAAACACAAACATCGGCTCGGTGTAGTTGCGGTTGTCGATGTAGTCAACGGCTGCTTGCGTACCGAGCATGACCATCATGGCAAGGGCCAGCACCAACGCCCAAAAGCCGAACACAACCTCCACCTCGCCAAGCCAGTGCCACAGGCCGGCGTGGCGAGGTTGTAAGTGCGCCAGGTGTTCAAAATATTTGGTCGAGAACGTGTGGACGATTGCGAGCACAAACAGCAGGGCGCAAACCAGCTCAAAGGGGGTCATGTGCACAGCCTTTTTTAGTGGAGACTCATACGTGGGGCTTGGCGGCAGGCGTGGCGTACCATTTCTCGGGTGGCACCAGCTTGGCTTCCTTGGGGTCTTCAACATACTGCGGCGACATGATCTGCACCCCATACGTGCTGAAGACGTCCTGAATGCTGGCGTGCAGCGCACTGAGCAGCAAGGCCCTCGGGCGGGGTTCACTTGGTGTGGCATGGCACACCAGGCGGTACACCGGGTACCAGTCATTCAGTGCAGTCTGAAACACCTGGGGAGCAGGATCCCGGGCGATGCCCTCTGTGAGACTCGCCGCCTCAATCAGCATGGCGTGCACCTGGCGCCACGGCGTGTCGTAGCCGATGGTGACCGTCGTGTCCAGCACAAAGCCCGCGCCCGGCATAGAGCGGGAGTAGTTCTTGGTGGTTGCACCCAGTATGCTGGCGTTAGAGATGGTGAGCTCCTCCCCCATCCCGGTGCGGATGCGGGTCGTGAAGATGCCCATCTCGGTGACCGAACCTTCGTGGTCGGCCAGGCGCACATAGTCGCCTTTGCGAAAAACGCGGCCATAGGTCAGGATAAAACCGCTGGCCGCTTGCCCGACCAGGCTGGAGGCCCCCAGAGAAAGCATCAAACCCACCAGAACGGACAGGCCCTTAAAGGCTTCTGTGTCGGAGCCCGGCAAGTAAGGATACGCCATGGCCAGCGCAAACAACCACACCACCACTTTCGAAATACGCTGGGTGGGAACGACGACATCCGAATCAAGCCAAGGCAATTGCAATGCCCCGCTCTGCACTCTGGCGAAGAATTGCCCGAGCGCCTGAATGGTCAGGTAGGCCAGGTAAAAGATCAGCAGCGCAGTCAACAGCTCGGGGACTGATGCAATAGCCGCCGTCAAGACTGGAATGGCCAAGTTTAACAAATAGCTGTTGAGCGACTCGCCCCAGGGACGCGTATAGGGAAACCCAAGCAGCACAAAGGTGACCCACTCCAGGGTGAGCAGCAACAGCAGCAATCGGTACACCAGCGTAAGTGCCAGTCGAACGAGCCGGGTCATTCGATCGCGTTGCAACAAGGCCACGCCACCCACGCGCAATTTGGGGGTGTGGCGGTGGGTTAGATCCACCAACTGGCGCACCAGCGCGGCCCGGGCTCGTGCCGCCAGCCAGATCAGCGCACCATACAAAGCGGTTCCCGCCACTGCCAGTGCCAGTGCGCGGGTCAGTGTCTCCAGGCTGCGGCTCTCCGCACTTTCGCGGATTGCAATGGTCAGGGCCGCTGCTGCCCGCTGTGCGGCCTGTTCCAGGGTCTCTTCCCGTGCAGGGTCCAGGTCGCCGGTCGTCACCACAAAACTCGTGGCTCCATTGATCTGGACTTCCAGACCCACAGTACCGGCTTTGACACTGACCGCGTGGGGACCGGGCAATTCGAGCTGGGCTTGGATGCGGGCAAAGGCGCGCTTGGACCGGTCAATGGCCGACACACCCAGCAATGAGCCACGAAAACCAAAAATCTGCCGACTGAACAAAACAAGCTTGCCGACGGGGGAGGCTGTTGGTGCAACGATGGAGTGGGTAGCTTCAACACCGGTGTCTGCGGCTGTCTGCGCAAACACGCTTGCACCCAGCAGGGCAAAGCAAAAAATGACGAAAAAGTGGCGCATCACGTCATTGTTACCCAACTGGATCATGCCGTTTTCGGCCAAGGATATGCCGCTATAAAACGTGGTGTATCGCTGCGTTCACAGTTATTCCCATGGCCATTTTCCAGACCCGCTCCTCCGGCTGGGTGTTGAAGGGCTAGCGCTGGCGGTGAAGCGAACGCGAGCAGCCCAATCAGTTGGGGCGTTTCATGATGGTTTGGCGCAAGGACTCGTACTCCGCGTCAGTCACGGCTCCTGCCTGCCTTGCGCGCATCAAGTCATTGAGTTCCTGGCCTTTGGAGAATTTGACGGATTCCTGCACGGTGACATTGCTTCGGCTGCTGCTGACGCAGCCTCCCAGACTCAGCAGAACGAAAGACACAGCAATAGCCGTGGAGAGGGTTCGGATAGATGTCATGGTCAGCTCCCTACTGGACGTTATCAATCAGGCGGCGACGCTGGCTGTCGTATTCGCTAGCACTGAGAACGCCATTGTCCCGGGCTTTTTTTAGGTCAATAAGCTGCTGCCCGATGGAGACTTCCAGGGGGGCGCGTACCACTTCTGTGGAACTGCACCCGCTTAGGGCCGCCACCAATGCGGCGGCAATGATTGGATTGGTACTCAAAGGTTTCTTCTCCGCTTGAAAAAAGCCACACTTTACACAACTGGACCAAAACAACCGCGCGCAATGCCGAAAAAGGATCAACCCGGCTCAGGTTGGCCGACTCATAGAAATCGGTCCAGTATCTTCTTGCTCGTCGCATCCAATGCGTACTGGTTGCGGATCAAGTACTGAATGCCATGGATATCGGCCACCAGCAAGGCACCATCGGTACCTATGCGGCGGATATCCTCGTCACCGCGCAATACAAACTGCGTGTCGCCCCGGTCGGTTGCAACAGTCCAGGTACAGGGGGTGGAAAAACTGGTGACGGACGCAATGTGTTGGATCACCGGCATGAACTCGCGTCCGGCCAGTTCCTCTTCGATCAAGTTGCGGTAGGCGCTGGGCAGCGCCGCCAGATGGGCTATCCAGGCCGCTTCTTTGCCATCGGTACCCACGAGTGCAATACCGTCCTGGGGGGATTGCACTGGAAACGCCCGCACCGGTGCCACCCCTTCAAAACGCTCGCCCTGGCTGTTGGTCAGCACGAGTTTTCCAAACGGGTCGCGCTGCAGGGTCCAGGCCAGGGTGGCCAATACAAAACCAGTGTCGGAGGCGCCTGCTTGCGTTGGCGTTGTAGGGTCGCTCTTGGTCATGATGCCTCCTTCACATCATCCAGAACATTGTTACGGGCCTGCGCCTGGTAAAGGTTGAAGTAGGCGCCCTGGGCGGCCATCAGCACATCGTGCGTGCCTTCTTCCACCACTTTGCCACGGTCCAGCACGACCAGGCGATCAGCCCGGTGCAGAGTGGACAGCCGGTGCGCGATGGCAATGGTCGTTCGGCCCTTCACCAGGTTTTCCAGCGCCTTCTGGATTTCCTTCTCGGTTTCCGAGTCCACCGAGGATGTGGCCTCGTCAAGGATCAGAATACGCGGATCAATCAGCAAGGCACGGGCAATCGAAATGCGTTGGCGCTCGCCACCCGACAGGCCCTGGCCGCGCTCACCCACCATGGAGTCATAGCCCTGGGGCAGCCGCAAAATGAATTCATGGGCGTGTGCCGCACGCGCGGCAGCAATGATTTCGTCACGCGTGGCGTCGGGCTTGCCATAGGCGATGTTTTCGGCAATCGTGCCGAAGAACAAGAACGGTTCTTGCAAGACCAGGCCAATATTCTGGCGGTAATCCGATATCGCATAAGACCGAATGTCCACCCCGTCGACCTTGATGGAGCCCTCGGACACATCGTAGAAACGACAGATCAAATTGACCAGCGTGCTTTTGCCGGAGCCGCTATGCCCCACCAGGCCAATCATCTCGCCCGGCGCGATGGACAAGTTGATGCCGCGATTCACTTCGCGGTTGCCATAACGAAAGCCCACATCGCGCACTTCGATACGCCCTTCCACCTTGCCCACGTGCACAGGCTGTGCGGGCTCCGGCACGCTGGAGACGTGGTCCAAAATATCAAAGATGCGCTTGGCAGCCGACGCTGATTTTTGGGTCACTGAGACAATACGGCTCATGGAATCCAGGCGCCCGTAGAAGCGGCCGATGTAGGCAATGGCCGCCAGCAACATACCCACGGTAATTTCGCCCTTGGAAACCTGCCAGATGCCGAAGCCCCAGACGACCAGCAGACCCATCTCGGTCAACAACGATACGCTGGGGGAAAACAGCGACCAAATCTTGTTGATGCGGTCGTTTACCAGCAGGTTGTGCCGGTTGGCCTCCCGGAAACGCTTGGCCTCGCGTTGCTCCTGCGCGAAGGCCTTGACCACCCGGATGCCAGGAATGGTATCGGCCAGCACATTGGTTACCTCGCCCCATACGCGGTCTATTTTTTCGAAACCGGTGCGCAGGCGGAAACGCACAAAGTGGATCATCCAGCCAATAAACGGCAGCGGAACTAGCGTAATCAGCGCCAAGTACGGGTTCATTGAAAACAAAATCACCGCCGTCATGACAATCATGACCACGTCGCTGGCGAAGTCGGTCAGGTGCAGGGACAAATACACCGCAATACGGTCACTCTCACTGCCAACGCGGGACAACAAGTCTCCCGTGCGTTTGCCGCCAAAATACTCCAGCGACAAGCGCAGCAAATGTTCATAGGTGGTGGTTCGCAAATCCGCCGCAATACGCTCCGAGGCCAGCGCCAAGATATAGGTCTTGGCCCAACTCAACACCCAGGCCAAAACACCCGCACCCAACAAACCAGACAAATACCAGACCACGGTACTCACCGGAATCTGTTGACCATTTTGGTATGGAATAAGCACCTCGTCGACTAGCGGAATCGTCAAGTAGGGTGGCACCTGGCTGGCTGCGGTGCCCAGCAACATGAGTACAAAACCCAGCAGCAGCTGACCGCGGTAAGGCTTGGCAAATCGCCACAAACGCAACAAAGTCCAGGTCGATGGCGGCGTGTGCATCACCTTGGTACAGATCGGGCACTCATCCTGGTCCGGCTCCAGCGGCGCCTTGCAACTCGGACACACGTTGTGCAAAGCCTGCACCAGCGGTTTGCCGCTGACATGGCTTTGAAGTTGGGCGTGAAACTGATCCACCAAGCGAATCGCCTGCAGGTTCTGCCCCAGCGTAAACCGCCAGGTTGCAAGCAAACCGCTGGCGTTGACCAAATCCAGGTGACCAACACCTGCATGGTCGTGGTGCAGCAGGTCCAAGCCATCCTGGTAAGGCCAAGCCTGCCATTGGTCCGCAGTACTTTCGCGGCTGAGCAAGCGCCGGTCAGTCACTACCAACAAGCCGGGGACAAAATGCAAATGGCGGTCCAAGTCAACCTCCAGCGTCGAAGAAACGTTTTCCTGTGGGTGGAGTTGAGTTAACAAGGTGTCACGCCAAAAGGCCGACAACTCGCTGGGCAAAGGGCTCGCAGCCAAAACAACAGAGGTCATGTGAAACAACAAATTTCCGAATTACGTTGGCACGAGAGCCGGGACCAAACTACTTGGAGAGCGCGCCATACTTTACGATAGTAAGCTTGGAACACCTGTACCCCGTGTCGAGGCGTCTCGGGTAGGAGAGAATACATAACGCGGCCAGAGCCACATTGGTGGACTGCACAACTGAAAAGCAGCCATGACGGACCAGAAAAAAATAGACATTCTCCGGGTGACCTACCTGCGTGGCCCCAACATTTGGACCTACCGACCAGTCATCGAAGCGTGGTTGGACATTGGCAGCCTGGAAGACCATCCTTCCAATACCCTGGACGGGTTCTACGAGCGCCTCATCGGATTGTTGCCCAGTTTGATCGAACACCACTGTAGTCCCGGGGTCCGCGGCGGATTTTTGCAGCGCGTGAAAGACGGCACCTACGCGGCACACATCGTGGAGCATGTGACACTCGAACTGCAAAACTTGGCGGGCATGCGCACGGGCTTTGGCAAGGCACGACAAACCTCCAAACACGGTGTTTACAAAATCGCCTTTCGCACCCGACAGGAACAGGTGGGCCGCGAAGCCTTGGTCGCCGCCCGCGACTTGGTGGTGGCAGCTATCAATGGCACGCCCTGCGACGTCGCCAGCATGGTCAGCCATTTGCGCGACCAGGTGGATGACTTGTGCCTGGGCCCCAGCACGGCACACATTGTGGACGCCGCCACCGAACGCCGAATTCCATCCATTCGGTTGACAGAAGGTAACCTGGTTCAGCTCGGTTACGGCATCAACCAACGGCGCATCTGGACGGCCGAAACCGACCAGACGTCGGCCATTGCCGAAGAAATTGCCAGCGACAAAGATTTGACCAAATCACTGCTGAAGTCTTGCGGCGTTCCAGTTCCAGAAGGTGAATTGGTCAAATCGGCCGAGCAGGCGTGGCAGGCGGCGCAGGATATTGGCGTACCGGTGGTGCTCAAGCCCTATGACGGGAACCACGGACGCGGTGTTTCGCTGGACCTGCGGACCCAAAGCGATGTAGAAGCAGCTTACGCCCTGGCCCATCGCAAGGGTGGCGGCAGCAGCGTGATCGTGGAAAAATTCATTTCCGGCAATGAGCACCGCATGCTGGTCGTTGGCAAACACATGGTGGCGGCGGCGCGTGGCGAAGCCATCTGGGTCACCGGCGATGGCCTGTCCAACATCGACCAGTTGACCGATGAGCAGATCAACTCAGATCCCCGCCGCGGCACTGGCGAAGAGTTTCCGCTCAATGCGCTGTTGCCCAGCCAATCCGGCGAAATCATTCTGGAACTGGAGCGTGCCGGGCTGACGCCAGAGTCCATTCCGGCCAAAGACCAGCGGGTGCTGATTCAGCGCAATGGCAATGTCGCCTTTGACGTCACCGACCTCGTGCACCCCAGTGTCGCGGCGGCTGCCGCCCTGGCCGCACGGGTCGTCGGCCTGGACATTGCCGGTGTGGACATGGTGCTTGAGGATGTGCGCAAACCCATGCATCAGCAACGCGCAGCGGTCATTGAGGTGAACGCCAGCCCTGGCTTGCTGGCCCATATCAAACCCGCTGATGGCGAAGGTCGGCCGGTCGGCAAAGCCATCATCGAACACCTGTTCAAAGCGGATCGCGACGGACGTATTCCGATTGTGGGCATCACCGGGACACAAAAAACCGGCCGGATTGCCCGCCTGGTCGCCTGGCTGGCGCACATCAGCGGCAAACACGTGGGCCTCGCCTGCAGCGAAGGCCTCTATCTGGATGGCCGCCAGGTTGAGTCCAAGGATTGCGCACATTGGGATGCCGGCCAGCGCCTTCTGATCAACCGCTCCGTGCAAGCCGCAGTATTTGAGAATGGCAGTCTAACCATTCTGACGGAAGGTCTAGCTTATGACAAATGCTCGGTGGGTGTGGTGACCGACGTAGGTTGGCAGGAGTCGTTGCTGCCATTTGACATCCTGGATGCCGAACAGACATTCAAGGTGGCTCGGACCCAGGTGGATGTGATTTTGCCAACCGGCACTGCGGTGCTGAATGCTGCAGACCCTCAGGTGGTTGAGTTGGCAGAACTGTGTGACGGCAAGGTCATTTTTTACGGCATGGACGCCAACCAGGCGGCCATGGCAGAGCACCAGCAAGCCGGTGAAAAAGTCGTGTTTGTACGCAACGACCAGATCGTTTTGGCCCACGGCATCACCGAAATCGCTTTGTTGCCGCTGGCCTCGCTCAAACCCGCGAAAGCATCACAGCCTGAGATGGTGATGGCGGCTGTCGCTGCTGCCTGGGCGCTGGGCATACCGCCGGAACTGATCGGCGCGGGCTTGCGCACCTTTGAATCCAATCCGCGAAAAACACCCTACTGACCGGTCGCTTGAGTCTGCAAGCCTGCGCACCTGAAAAGAACGAGATCTATCATGGAAGTAACCCGTATTCGAGCCCTGCGTGGACCCAACCTGTGGAGCCACCACACCGCCATACAGTCGATTGTCTCGTGCCACGGCGTCGAGCGCTCGGTGGGGCAGATTGAAGGTTTTGAGGTGCGTTTGCGCGCCCGTTTTCCCGAAATCGGGCCGTTTCAGCCAACCGGCCACGATGATTCGATCCCCATGGTGCATGTGCTGGAACTGGCTGCTTTGGGCCTGCAGGCCCAAGCCGGATGCCCCGTCACCTTCAGTTGCAGCACACCGACGATCGACGAGAACGTCTACCAGTTGGTGGTGGAGTACAGCGAAGAAGCCGTTGGGCGGCTGGCAATGGAACTGGCGCAAGTCTTATGCCAATCGGCACTGGACGACACGCCCTTCGATCTGGCAGACGCCTTGGCACAACTGCGGGGCCTGGATGAAGACGTTCGACTGGGTCCCAGCACCGGTTGCATTGTTGATGCCGCCGTGGCCCGCAACATCCCGTTCAGTCGCATGACCGAAGGCAGCATGGTGCGCTTTGGCTGGGGCAGCAAACAACGGCGTATTCAGGCCGCCGAAATGGACATTACCAGCGCCATCGCGGAATCCATAGCGCAGGACAAGGATCTGACCAAGAAACTCTTGGCAGCGGCGGGTGTACCGGTTCCAGCAGGACGTGCTGTCAGCGATGCAGAAGACGCTTGGTTGGCGGCCTGTGAGATCGGCCTGCCGGTCGTTGTCAAACCCAAAGATGGCAATCAGGGCAAGGGCGTTACGGTCAACATCACGACCAAAGAACATCTGGCCCGGGCCTATGCCACTGCCACCGAGTTCCGTGACAACATCCTGGTTGAACGGTATATGCCGGGCAACGACTTTCGTTTGTTGGTGGTGGGTAACAGGCTGGTAGCCGCGGCGCGGCGCGACCCGCCCAAGGTCGTGGGGGATGGTGTGCATACGGTTGCAGAGTTGGTAGCCCAGATCAACCTGGATCCGCGCCGGGGTTCGGGGCACTCGACGTCACTGACCAAAATCCGCATCGACGACATCGCGCTCAGTTGCCTGTCGAACCAGGGGTTCACGCCGGAGACCATTCCAGACAAAGGGCAACGCGTGAACCTGCGCAACAACGCCAACTTGTCGACCGGCGGTTCCGCCACCGATGTGACCGACGATGTGCACCCCGAAGTTGCTGCCCGCGCGGTGGCGGCAGCGCATATGGTGGGCTTGGACGTCTGCGGTGTCGATGTGGTCTGCGACAGCATTTTGCGACCCATTGAGGAACAAGGCGGTGGCATTGTCGAAGTTAATGCCGCACCCGGTTTGCGCATGCACCTGAGTCCGTCGTTCGGCAAGGGCCGTGCGGTGGGTGAGGCCATTATTTCCAGCATGTTCAAGTCGGGCCAGGATGGGCGCATTCCCATCGTGGCGGTCACCGGCACCAATGGCAAAACCACTACGGTGCGCCTGATCTCGCATCTGTTGGCGCAAAACGGCCTGTGTGTGGGCATGACCAATACAGATGGCGTGTATGTGGGCGGCCAATGTATCGATACCGGTGATTGCAGCGGCCCGAAAAGCGCCCGTAGCGTGTTGCTGCACCCTGACGTAGATGCAGCGGTGCTGGAAACCGCGCGGGGTGGCGTTTTACGCGAAGGACTGGCTTTTGACCGCTGTGACGTCGCTGTGGTCACCAATGTGGGCAGTGGCGACCACCTGGGGTTGAACTACATCACCACGGTGCAGGACCTGGCGGTACTCAAGCGGGTGATCGTGCAAAACGTGTCAACCACCGGCACGGCGGTGTTGAACGCCACTGATCCAACCGTGGCTGCGATGGCCGGCAAATGCCGCGGCTCGGTCACTTTTTTTGCCGTCGACAAGTTCCACCCGGTCATGGCCACCCACCGCGCACAGGGGCAGGCGGTGGTGTATGTCGAAAACGGCCAGATCGTTGCCAGCAAAGGGGATTTGCACCAAACCATCGCCTTGGCCAATATTCCGATCACCATGGGCGGGTTGATCCCGTTTCAGGTCGAAAACGTGATGGCCTCGGTGGCCGCCGCCTGGGCTTTGGGGCTGGACTGGAACACCATTCGCGATGGGCTGGCCGGGTTTTCCAATGACACCGACAACGCGCAGGGACGGTTCAACCTGTTCACGTTCCGCGGAGCAACCGTCATTGCCGACTACGGGCACAACCCTGACGCCATGATCGCTTTGGTGCAGGCGGTCCAGGCCATGCCGGCCAAACGCCGCTCGGTGGTCATCAGCGGTGCGGGTGACCGGCGCGATCAGGACATTCGCCAGCAGACTGAAATTCTGGGCGATGCCTTTGACGAGGTGATTCTCTACGAAGACCAGTGCCAGCGTGGTCGACAGGATGGTGAAGTGATCGCCTTGTTACGCCAAGGCCTGGCCAATGCGCGGCGCACCACACAGTCATGTGAAATCAAGGGTGAATTCCTGGCGATTGACACGGCGATGGACAAACTGACGGCGGGTGACTTGTGCCTGATTCTGGTGGACCAAGTTGAAGAGGCAATGGCCCACATCGCTGCACGCGTCGAAAAAGGCTGATTTCACACGCTTTCAGCCGTCGGGCCGCGCCCCATCAGCGCGGCAACGGCTTGGGCGGGCTGCAAACGGCCATCGAGCAAATCCACCACACTGTTTGAAATTGGCATGTCCACACCCAGGGAGCGGGCGCGCTGCACCACGGTGCGGGCGCTGTAGACCCCTTCGGCCACATGCCCCAGTTCATCAACCGACTGTTGGAGCGTCTTGCCCTGTGCCAGCGCAAGGCCGACACGGCGATTGCGCGACAGGTCTCCGGTTGCCGTTAGCACCAAATCGCCCAACCCGCTGAGTCCCATAAAAGTGTCGGACGTAGCACCCAGCGCCAGACCCAAACGGGTCATCTCGGCCAATCCCCTGGTGATCAGAGCAGCACGTGCATTCAATCCCAGCTGTAAACCATCACACAGGCCGGTCGCGATCGCCAATACATTTTTGACGGCCCCACCAACCTCGACACCTACCACGTCCTCGTTGGCATAGACCCGCAAAGTCGGATTGTGAAATGCCGCTACCAGCGCATCGCGTACTCCCGCATGGCGGCTGGCGGCAACCAAAGCCGTCGGGAGGCCGATCGCCACTTCCTGGGCAAAACTCGGACCGCTCAAAACACCAGCGCGCAAGTTTGGAGCGATCTGGTTTTGGATTTCATGCCCCATCAAGCCCGGCGCATCACCCAAACCGGCCTCAAAGCCCTTGCAAAGCCATGCCACCGACGCCTTGCAATGTTGCAACTGCTGGAGCAGCCCGCGCAAGCCCACCATGGGCGAGGCAACAATGACCAGGTCAGTTTCACTACAAGTGGACACCAGATCCGGCAGGACCTGTGCACTGACGCGTAGTCCGCCAGGCAAACCGATGCCAGGCAAATAACGCCGATTCTCTCTGCTGCGCTCCAAGTCTGCGGCTTGTTGCGCATCCCGCAGCCACAGGGTGACCTGGCGCTGCGCTTGGGGCGCGCGACACGTGTTCACGGCCAGCGCAGTACCCCAGGCACCGCCCCCAATCACTACTATTTTCATAGCGCTTTACGCAGTGAATACGAGGGCTAGGAGTCGATTTCGCAAATATTTACTGTGGCAGGACGCCAGCATCGGTATTGGCCGCCTGGGCTAGCTGCGCCGCTTGTTGTTGTTCAAACATGGCCTGGAAATTGATCTCCGACAAATGCACGGGCGGGAAGCCTGCGCGTTGAATCAGGTCGGCCACATTGCCACGCAGGTAGGGGTACACGATCTGAGGACATGCGATGCCCATAATCTGACCCATCTGGTCTTCCGGCACGTTGCGGATTTCGAAAATGCCCGCTTGTTTGGCTTCCACCAGGAACACGGTCTTGTCTTTGATTTTGGTGTGCACCGTCGCGGTCACGCTGACTTCAAAGATACCTTCCGTCACGGGAGCGGCCTGAACGCCGAGCTGGATGTCCACGGAGGGTTGCTCTTGCTCCAACAAAATGGCGGGGGAATTGGGCTGCTCCAGCGAAGCCTCCTTCAGGTAAACACGTTGGATCTGGAAAACAGGAGTCTGGTCTGACATAAAACAGTCTTTCAAAGTAAAACAACACCCCTTCGAACCTTACGAACGGGCTGATAACGGAAATTTCGTTAGCCGCGGATTATCTCAGGCCCGCAACCGATCCCGACGTCAAGGCTCAGTCGGCATTCAGCAGTGGCTCCAGCCCCCCCTGATGGTCAAGAGCCATGAGATCATCACAGCCCCCGACATGGGTTTCACCGATGAAAATTTGCGGTACGGTGCGGCGCCCGGTAACCGCCATCATTTTCATCCGCTCTTCGGGCTGGCTATCCACCCGCACCTCTTCGATATGTTCGACGCCTTTGGCACGCAAAATCCTCTTGGCCTGCACACAGTAGGGGCAAACGGCCGTGGTGTACATCTTGACTGGCTGCATACTTCAACCCTTTTCGATCGGCAAACCGGCGGCTTTCCAGCCAGCCAGGCCGCCACCCATAGATTGGGCGTTGTCGTAGCCCAGCTTTTTGGCAATGGCCACGGCACGACCCGACCGCGCACCAGACTGGCATACCAGAATCACGGGCAGTGCCTTGTTCTTGACCACCGCAGCCAGTCGACTCTCCAGTTCAGTCAGGGGGATGTTCTTGGCCCCTCCCACGTGACCTGCGGCAAATTCGCCCGCGTCACAGACGTCAATCACGACGGCCTTTTCACGGTTGATCAGTTGTACCGCGCCAGCAGGGTTCAACCCCGCCGTAGCCGCACCTTGCACTACGGGCCACAACAGCAGCGAGCCGGAAGCCAGTGCAATCGTGATCAGCATCCAGTTGTCCAAAATGAATTTCAACTTTAATTCCTTGTTAGTTAGCGAGTGTTCAGGGCGCTATTTTAGAATGGTGGCTGCTTTGATGCCGATCACCCCTCCGTCTTTCCCCGCTCCCCACCGCACCATGTACAAACTCGTTCTCGTTCGCCACGGCGAATCCACCTGGAATCTAGACAACCGCTTTACCGGTTGGACCGATGTTGACCTCACACCCACGGGTGTTGAACAGGCCCAGAATGCGGGTCGCGTGCTCAAAGCCGAGGGCTATGAGTTTGACCTTGCAATGACGAGCGTACTCAAGCGCGCAACCCGAACGCTGTGGCATTGCCTGGACGAAATGGACCGAACCTGGCTACCGGTACTGCACTCCTGGCGTCTGAATGAACGCCACTACGGAGCCCTACAGGGCTTGAACAAAAGCGACATGGCCAAGCAATTCGGCGAAGCCCAGGTATTGCAATGGCGGCGCAGCTACGACACCCCGCCGCCGGCC
Source organism: Candidatus Aalborgicola danicus (assembly GCA_016703945.1). GTDB lineage: Bacteria > Pseudomonadota > Gammaproteobacteria > Burkholderiales > Burkholderiaceae_C > Allorhodoferax > Allorhodoferax danicus. Next base: position 32,675 of record JADJBC010000044.1, on the reverse strand, counting down.
CTCGAACCGACCGACAGCCGCTGTGAACGCGCCGACCCGCGTTACGCCGGGCTGCAGCCCGGTGAAGTGCCGCTGACCGAGTGCCTGAAAGACACCGTCGCACGGGTCATGCCATTCTGGAACGAGACCATGGCACCGGCCATTCTGAGCGGTCAGCGCCTTCTGGTGGCGGCCCACGGCAATTCCATTCGGGCGCTGGTCAAGTATTTGGACAACGTTTCTGACGAGGAAATCGTTGGTATCAACATTCCCAACGGCATTCCCCTGGTTTACGAGCTGGACGCCAACCTGAAACCCTTGCGACACTATTACCTGGGTGACGCCGACGCCATCGCAAAAGCCGCAGCCGCCGTGGCAGCCCAGGGAAAAGCTTAAGGGCACTGTTCGAGCCGGCCTTTACCAGCACTTATCACCGCCCTACCTGTTAAACAAAGGAACTCGCCGCAATCACGCACCTCCAAGGTGTATATTGAAGTGGCACTGGAATACCTATGGGATACAAACTGAAAACTGCTGGTTGGATCGGTATCGGCGTAATGGCTGGAGTCTTGACCACTGTGTCGCTCCAGACCGTAGCGCGCAATACACTTGCCCCGCTGCCTTTGGAAGAGTTGCAACAACTGGCCGCCGTCTTTGGCATGGTCAAGAGCGACTATGTGGAACCGGTAGATGAAAAGAAGCTGATCACCGAAGCCATTGCTGGCATGGTGGCCAGTCTGGACCCGCATTCCCAGTACTTCGACAAAAAGTCCTTCAAGGAATTCAAGGAAGGCACGTCAGGCAAGTTTGTCGGCGTTGGCATCGAGATCACCCAAGAAGATGGCTTGGTCAAAGTGGTGTCCCCGATTGAAGGCTCGCCCGCTTTTCGGGCTGGCATCAAGACCAACGACCTGATTACCCGCGTCGATGAAACCGCCGTCAAGGGTCTGACCTTGAATGAAGCCGTCAAGCGCATGCGCGGTGAGCCCAACACCAAGGTGTTGTTGACGATTTTCCGCAAGGATGAAAACCGCACGTTTCCAGTATCGATTGTGCGTGAGGAGATTAAACAGCAATCAGTACGCGGCAAAGTGGTGGAACCCGGGTATGCCTGGGTGCGTGTCAGCCAGTTCCAGGAGCGCACAGTAGACGACTTTGCGCGCAAACTGGATGAAATCTACAAGCAGGACCCACAAATCAAGGGACTGGTTTTGGACCTGCGCAACGACCCTGGCGGCTTGCTCAATGCGGCGGTTGCCGTCTCAGCAACGTTCCTGCCCGAGAACGTGACGGTGGTGTCCACCAACGGTCAAACCCCTGACAGCAAGCAGATACTGAAGGCCACCGCACGGGACTATCTGGGACGCGATGGCGCCGACCCACTCAAGAAGCTTCCTTCTGGTCTGAAAAAGGTTCCAATGGTCGTACTGGTGAACGAAGGATCCGCTTCGGCCAGTGAAATTGTGGCGGGAGCGCTGCAAGACCACAAACGCGCCACCATTATGGGCACCCAGACGTTTGGTAAAGGTTCTGTGCAGACTTTCCGGCCGTTGGGTCCCGATACGGGTCTGAAGATCACCACGTCACGCTACTACACACCCAGTGGAAAATCCATTCAGGCCAAAGGCATTGTGCCGGACGTCATGATTGACGATACCGAAGAAGGCAGTCCGTTTGCCGCCTTGCGTATGCGTGAAGCAGACTTGGGCAAGCACCTGGCCAGCGGCCAGGGGGAAGAAATCAAGGATGTGTCGCGCGAGAAGGCGCGGGATGAAGCGCTCAAACGCCTCGAAGAGGAATCGCGCAAACCGGCGTCCGAGCGCCGTCCACCTGAGTTTGGATCGGACAAGGATTTTCAGTTGATGCAGGCCCTGAATCAGCTCAAGGGTAAGCCAGTGTTGGTCAGCAAAACACTGGTCGAGCGGAAAGAAGAGCCCAAAGAAAACTAGGACATGGCCCCCACGCTTGTCGCTCCGCGTACTGCGCTGCCCCCCAAGGGGGTTGTTTCACCTTGGGGTGGCCCGTCGGCGAAACCTTGTTATGGATGACTCTCAGCTACTGCGCTACTCGCGCCACATTCTGCTGGATGAGTTGGGTATTGAGGGCCAGGAGCGCATCCTGCGAGGCCGCGCGTTGGTGATCGGTGTTGGCGGCTTAGGGTCTCCGGCTGCACTCTACCTGGCAACTGCTGGCATTGGCCATTTAACCTTGGTTGACCACGACACGGTAGACCTGACCAACTTGCAGCGCCAGATTATTCATACACAAGCCCGCATCGGGCAGTTAAAGGTGGAGTCGGCGCGTGCGGCACTGCTGGCCATCAATCCCACATTGCACATCACGACATTGGCGGAGCGCGGTGACGCGCAGCGGCTGAATGAACTTGTGGCGGATGCCGACGTGGTGCTGGATTGCAGCGATAACTTTGCGACCCGCCACGCTCTGAATGCCGCCTGTGTGCAGCACGGTGTACCCCTGGTTTCTGGAGCGGCCATTCGTTTTGATGGTCAACTAGCCGTCTACGACCCCACACGCAGCGACTCACCGTGTTACGCGTGTGTGTTTCCGCCCGACAGCAGTTTTGAAGAAACCCGCTGCGCCACCATGGGCGTGTTTGCGCCGCTGGTCGGCATTATCGGCAGCATGCAGGCAGCCGAAGCCCTCAAATTACTGAGCGGTGCCGGAAAGCCGGCGGTTGGGCGCTTGTTGATGCTGGATGGCCGCGATATGAGCTGGTCCGACATACGCCTGCCGCGCAATCCGCGTTGCCCAGTGTGTTCTGTGGCCCACCCGTGACGCGTTTGCTGCGATGGTTCCCGTTTCTGAATTGGCCTCGGCCCGACATCGGTCTGATGCGTGGCGAGTTTCTTGCTGGATTGACGGTGTCGCTGATCATCGTCCCGCAGTCGGTGGCCTACGCTGCACTGGCGGGCATGCCATTGATCACGGGCATCTATGCCTCGTTCATTCCCGCGCTGGTCGCCGTCCTGTGGAGTGCCTCGCCACGCTTGTCAGTCGGACCCACGGCGTTGTCGAGCCTTTTGGTCATGGCATCGTTATCGGGGCTGGCCGAGCCCGGCAGCACACAGTGGGTCGTTTTGGCCGTATGGGTGTCCCTGATCAGCGGATTGGTTCAGGTAGCCCTGGGCCTGGCCCGGTATGGATGGATTTTGAACCTGGTGAGCGCCCCGGTCCTGGCAGGCTTCACCCAGGCAGCCACCCTATTGATCTTGTGGTCACAATTGCCTTCGTTACTCGGCCTGCAGTCGGGATGGGCGGACCTGATCGACAAACCCATCGTGGATGGCGCAGCAACCGCGTTTGGCCTCGGCAGCTTGGCATTTCTGGTGGTCGCAAGGCGCGTTGCCCCACAATTCCCCGCAGTGATGTTTGCGGTCACTGGGTGTGGCGTGATCAGCTACTCCATCGGCTACGCACACATGGGTGGCGCAGTGATCGGAAGGCTGCCCTCCGGACTGCCATCCCTCTTTTGGCCAGGTCTTTTGCCGTGGGAAGTATTAGGGGCATTGGTGGTCCCAGCGCTGGTGATTGCGCTCGTTAGTTTTCTGGAGACCGCCTCCAGTGCAAAGGCAGAGAGTCAACTGGTACGCCGTCCCTGGAACGACAACCAGGACCTGATTGCCCAGGGACTTGCCAAAGTGGCGTCGGGCCTAACCGGCAGTTTCCCAACCAGTTCTTCTTTTTCCCGCTCGGCCATCAATCTATATGCCGGCGCCAAAACCGGATGGGCAACGGTGTTTACTGTTGCCATGGTGCTGGTCGTCCTGTTGTGGTTGACCCCGGCGTTGGCCTACGTTCCGTCGGCGGTGCTGGCCGCCGTTGTAGTAGCCGCAGTCAGTAGTCTGTTCAAGCCGTCCATCATTGTGAGGCTGTGGCGCATATTGTCTGTCGAGGCGGCGATCATGGGCGTCACTTTCGTAGCCACGCTGCTGACTGCGCCTCGCATCTACTGGGGCGTACTCACCGGAGTGCTGCTGAGCTTGATTGCATTCCTGCACCATCACCTCCATCCGCGCATTATCGAAGTAGGTCTACACCCTGACGGCAGTCTGCGAGATCGTCACCTGTGGAATCTGCCGCCTTTGGCGGAGGGTGTTTATGCCGTGCGCCTGGACGCTGAGTTGGACTTTGCCGCCGCGAGCAGTTTCGAGCGAACAATATCCGAGTTCCTGAACCTGCATCCAGAAACGCGGCATGTTTGCCTTTTTGCACACCCCATCAACCGAATTGACGCCAGCGGCATTGAAGCTTTCGCCACTCTCCAAGCCAACCTCGCGATACGCAAGATCACCCTGCATGTCACTGGTATGAAGTTGCCGGTTGAACGCGTCCTCATGCGCTCCGGGCATCTCCAGGCAAGCACTATGCTGCGCCTCTACCGCACCGACGCACAGGCCATCCAAAGTTTGAGTCAGGTCAGACCAGCAGCTTACCCGTCATTCGACCCCCAGGTCTGAACCACCTAAGCCGACCCTGTCGGTATCGACCGCTGAGCCGGTCGCACTTCAGGCACTCAGAATCCAGCCCTCCAGGCGATCCATGTCTTTAGGCAGACCATACAGCGGGTCCCCCTTTGCATAATGTTGCTGTCCCCACGCCACTTGCACCAGACACAAGACGGCATCCAAAGCATCCCCCGAAGCGTCATCGACCACGGCATCCCGCTGGGCATGGGTCATCTTGAGGCGTAGACCCAGTCGGGTTTGTGCCGCCTCCAAGGCGGTAACCAGGTCTTTGCGGGCAATCAGGCGATCCACCGTTTGTTTGGCCTTGTCATCGGACTTGTAGCTGCGCCGGCCCAATACTTCGCGGGCCAGCAATCCAGGGTAGGCTTCCAGCGCCACACGTCGGTGTGAACTCGATTCCCTGCCGAGGACGGCGGTTGGAAGGTACAAGCCAGGAATTTCCACTCCGGCGTCCAACAGCCGGGGAACACCAGCGTGCAGCATGTAGGCAACCGGAGGGTTCACCCATTTCATTGATGGACTCGAGCCCGCTGGCCGGTCGCAGACCCGGTGGGCGAATTTAGACCCCGCGGGTCGTGCATCACAAAACGCCTTGAAGGTCGAACGAATTTCCTCGCGGCTCAACGCGGCATAGTGGCGTATGCATGCCTCCCATTCCAAGGGCCATTGGAGGCAGGTCACCAGTTCACGGGGCAAACCAAAGGGCATGTCAAATCCGGCAGTCCAGGCCTGTCCCGTTCCAAGCCATTGCTCGAAGCCCAACAGCGCAGGCAACGCACTCCAGCCGGTCCAGCACCACAACGCTGCCATGCAAGCGCCCAAAGGCCAGCACAATCGGCTTGCGAACCGATGGACTACTGGAAAAATCACAACCCACGAGCATGGCCATGAATCGCTAACCCAGCGCCAGCGCCATCACCCCGCCACCAATACAGGCCGCCCCCAGAAACCGGGCACGCCGGTCCCCTTCACCCAATAAGTGTCCGCCCAACAAGGCCGCGAACAACATGGACACCTCGCGCGCGGGAGCTACATGGCTCAAGGGTGCGACTTGCATGGCGTAGAGCACCAAGACGTAAGACACTGGACTGACCACCCCCACAACGGCAGCATATTTCCATTGCATATGCCACAGGCTGCGCGCTTCAGCCACGTTGCGCAGCACCGCCGGCGCCAAAAACCCGAGGCGGACAAAGTTGCCAAAATAATCGATCAGGATGGGTGACATCAACACCACTTTGACTGCGTAACCATCAATGACGGTGTAGCTGGCAATGAATACACCCGTCAGCAGGCCATACAACATGCCTTTGTGGATACGCCGCGTCTGCTCTTCGCCACGGGACTGGCGAAAAAGACCAGGCCCTCCCGCAATCAGGAAGACTCCCCCAACGACTGCCGCTATGCCAGCGACACCCAAGGCGGAAATCTGCTCCCCTAGAAACAGGATGGCGACCAGCGATGACAACAAAGGCCCCGACCCTCGCGCCAACGGATACACCACCGTGAGATCGGCCTTGCGGTAACCCCGCAACAGCACCACAAAATAGATCGAGTGAATCACACCACTGGCAAACACAACCCCCCATTCTGTGAATCCCCATCCAGGCACTTGCTGCCAACCCAGCCACAGGCCAACAGGCGCCCAAAAAACCATCATCACAACGGAGCTGAAGAACGAAAACCGCACATCGCCACCAGCCTTCTTGGCTGCGATGTTCCAGCAGGCGTGGATCAGACCCGCAAGTATGACCAGCGCAAGTGCGGATACGGGCATTACGGCGTCGGCACCAGGTGATGTGTGCGGAGGCAATTTTTCGCCGAACCGCCCCAAGCTCTGAACCGCTTGGCGGTCAGCCCCGCAGGGAAAAATGTGTCCCTTGGGCCGCGCCCCGCGCAGCTTCTACGCCGGGCCACATGTTTCAAGCCCGGCCGATGATGGACGCCGTGGCCATCAATTCCTCCAGCAGCGCCAGCGAGACTTTTCCGGACACGGAATAGGGGTCAAGTTCCGGCTTTTCAGCGTACTTGAGCAGAATGTTGGTGTTGATTTTGGACATGTTGACCTGGCCCATGGTCCAACCACCAAATCGGCGCTCCGAAATCTCTTCGTAATGCAACAAAACAATATCCTTGTGGCGTGTGTCTTTCTGAATATGTCCATACAAATCACTCACGGGCATGCGGCCGCCTTCGATTGCCTGCAGGAAAATACCGCCGCCGTAACACAAAATTCCGGTGATCCCACAAGTCGGGTTGTACTGGCGTGACTGGGAAAGTATGGTCTCTATCGCCTCGGGACTGGGGTCAACCGCGCGACTGGCATATAACAAACGAACCAACATGGTTTATCCTTTCCTGGGAATCAGTGACAAGAACTCACGGCGTAAATTGGGATCTTTCAGGAACACGCCACGCATCACCGAATTAATCATCTTGCTGTCCATGTCCTTCACGCCACGCCAGGCCATGCAGTAGTGGCTGGCCTCCATCACGATGGCCAGGCCGTCTGGCTGGGTCTTTTCCTGAATCAGATCAGCCAATTGCACCACAGCCTCTTCCTGAATTTGGGGACGCCCCATGATCCACTCCGCAAGCCTTGCATACTTGGAAAGGCCAATCACATTGGTATGCTCGTTGGGCATAACTCCAATCCAGATCTTGCCGATGACCGGGCAGAAATGGTGGCTACAGGCACTGCGTACGGTAATCGGACCCACAATCATCAATTCGTTAAGGTGGCCCACATTGGGAAATTCCGTGATGCTGGGCGCAGCAACATAACGACCACGAAACACCTCATTGACATACATCTTGGCGACGCGGCGCGCAGTATTGTCGGTGTTGTGGTCGTTGTCGGTGTCGATGACCAAGCTGTCGAGCACGCCTTGCATCTTGTTTTCCACCTCGTCGAGTATTTTTTCCAACTCTCCGGGTTCTACAAATTCTGCAATATTGTCATTGGCATGGAACCGTTTACGCGCCGCGAGCAGTCGCTCACGGATCTTGACGGAAACCGGCGTTCCCTGTTCGGCATCAGAAGGGTTCATAGTACTGTGTTTTGCATTAACATCCATCGATCCTACCAGCCTTTGATCAATAGGGTTTTTGACATCCAGCCCTCGTAAACGTTGACTATGTTGCTATATATTTAATAGCGTCTGCCTGCCAGGTACAGTAGTAGGCGCATCACACCAAAGGCCAGCCGATCCAGGAAGCGTTGGCGCAGAGGGCGATTGGCGTAGGCCCGCGAATCCAGTTGCACACCGTGGCTTTCCATTGCGCTGATCAAATGGGTCCGCAGGACCTCGGCAAAGTGCGCATCTTCCACGACCACATTGGCTTCGCGCGCCAGCAAGAGGCTTAAGGGGTCCAGATTGGATGAGCCAACGGTTGCCCAATGGCCGTCAATCACCGCCACCTTGGCGTGCAGAAAGCCACTTGCATACTCGTGGATCTCGACACCGGCGACCAGTAGCGCACCAAACACCGGGCGGGCCCCGTGGTACTGCATGAAATACTCATATCGGCCTTGCAACAACAGGCGAACCCGCACGCCGGCGCGCGGCGTGGATCAGCGCACGCCGCAGTTTGCCACCCGGCAGGAAATACGCGTTGGCGATGATCACCTCCTCACGGGCTTCAGCAATCGCCTTTCGGTAGGCTCGTTCGATGCGGTTGCGGTTGCGCACGTTGTCCCGCAGAACTAGCGCTGCCGTCGTGGTGAACGGGCTCACACCGGGACTGTTCTGGACAGACGGCGCGACGGTGTCTACCGGCACACGGGCATCTTTCCAGGTCTGGCGCGCTTGCCGAAATTTGAGATTTTCAAGCTGCCGCGTAATACGCAAACGCCTCCAGAACTGAACCATGGCCTCACGCACATCGGCAACGAGCGGCCCCTTGATGCGCACCGCAAAATCGTAGCGGGGTGACTCCAGCGCACCGTACGTCGGGTCAACATAGTCATCGAGGATGTTGATGCCTCCGCAAAAGGCGACCTGTGCATCGACCACGCACAGTTTGCGGTGCAAACGCCGCCAGCCGGCCGACATCAACAATCCCCAGCGTCCAAGTGGTGAAAAACGGTGCCACTGAACTCCCGCTTTGGCGAACCGGTGCACCCACACATCGGGCACGGCGGGTGTACCGATGCCGTCCAGCATCAAGAAGACGGCAACACCCCGCGCTGCGGCCTGCTCCAACGCTGCGGCGACTTTTCTCCGGTCGCATCGAAGTGGAAAATGTAGGTTTCCAGCCGGACTTCCTCAGGCTGGCATCAATGGCTTCCAACAAAGCGGGGAAAATGCTGCTCCGCCGTGTAGCAATTCGATGTGGTGGCCAGTGGATCTTTGTGGCACTTTCAATGCGCATCCAGGGGTAGATCAAACTCGGCGATCAACGGCAAATGGTCCGACATGCGCCCCCAAATCCGTCCACGTGGCACATGCACACCCAAAGGCGTCAACCCCCTGCCAAAAACATGGTCCAACTGGACCACAGGCAATCGCGACGGAAAAGTGGCCACGCGCTCCTGATCAAATGCAGAGAAACCTTCCGCACCCAACGCGATGTGCACCGTACTGCCCCAATCGTTAAAGTCGCCAGCAACCAGCACCGGCGCATTGGCAGGGACTTCGCGGGTGATGAAGGTGCACAGTTGCACCAATTGGCGCACCTGACTGGCCTTGATCAGGCCCAAATGAACCACGATGACATGCACCCGACCCCGTGCACGGTCACCACCGAATGTAGCAGTCCACGCTGCTCAAACCGGTGGTCCGACATGTCCTCCTGCTGGTGTGACACCACGGGCCAGCGTGACAACATGGCATTGCCGTGTTCGCCATGGCGGGTATGTGCGTTGGTCTTGTAGATGGCCGTATAGCCCTCCGGGGCCAAGAATTCCGCTTGTGGCAACTCAGGCCACTGGGCAAAGTAGCGGGCTTCGCGCCGGTGCATCTTGCGTACCTCTTGCAGACAGACGATGTCGGCGTCGAGTTGCTCTACCGCATGTCCGAGGTTGTGAATTTCCAGCCTACGGGCCGGGCCTATGCCCTGGACCCCTTTATGGATGTTGTAGGTGGCCACCCGCAGGACTGTCATGTGGTCACCGCCCGTAGACCGGCCGCATGCAAAGCGAACCGTGGCAACTGCAAAATCGCCTCGGCGTTGGACGGTGAAAAACACAATTCGGCGGCCCGTTGGTATGGCAACCACTGGTAGGCCAAGTGTTCGCGGGGATTGAGCTGCACCGGGCACCGCTGAATCACCTGCAGACCAAACAAATGTTCCGTATTGCGCGTCACTCCCGGCGCATAACGGTGCAACCATTGTGGGTAAATGTCGTAAATATTCTCCAGTTGCCAATCGATCAATGTGGCTTGGCCGACTGCTTGGGGCGTGCAGACTATGCCGGTTTCCTCGGCAACCTCGCGCTCTGCAGTCTGGCGCCAGTCCTCATTCAGGCAGTCCTTGCTTCCGGTCACTGATTGCCAATACTCGCCACCTAAATCATCGCCGTCCGCGCGCCGGATCAACAGGACATCTAGTGCCGACGTGTAGATCACGACCAGCACGGATTGGGGAATTTTGAATATTTGGGGCATGAAAAAAAGGCGCTACCAGAGCGCCCTTTCATTGTGCACCAACGCGGCGCTCAAACCGCCTTGGCTGCCTCGGGTGTGCGCAGGCGAATGTGCAATTCGCGCAACTGCTTTTCGTCCACCGGGCTTGGGGCCTGGGTCAGCAGACACTGGGCGCGCTGGGTCTTGGGGAAGGCAATCACGTCACGGATGGATTCGGCACCGGTCATCAGCGTCACGATGCGGTCCAGGCCAAAGGCCAGTCCACCGTGTGGGGGTGCACCGTACTGCAGGGCGTCCAGCAGGAATCCGAACTTGAGTTGGGCTTCTTCGGGTGTGATCTTCAGTGCATCGAACACTTTTTGCTGCACATCGGCACGGTGAATACGCACGGAACCACCACCCATCTCCCAGCCGTTCAACACCATGTCATAACCCTTGGAGATGCACTTCTCGGGGGCCGTGACCATCCAGTCTTCGTGGCCGTCTTTGGGGGCGGTGAATGGGTGGTGGGTCGCGGTGTAGCGTTGGGCTTCTTCGTCGAATTCGAACATCGGAAAATCGACCACCCACATCGGACGCCAGCCTTTTTCAAACAGGCCGTTTTTCTTGCCGAAGTCGCTGTGTCCGACCTTGAGGCGCAGGGCACCGATGGCGTCATTGACGATCTTGGCCTTGTCGGCGCCAAAGAAAATCAGATCACCATTTTGTGCGCCAGAGCGTTCCAGCACGGCGTTGAGCGCGTTGTCGTGGATGTTCTTGACGATCGGGCTCTGCAAGCCATCGCGGCCCTTGGACAGGTCGTTGACACGGATGTATGCCAGGCCCTTGGCGCCATAGATCTTGACGAATTCGGTGTAGGCATCGATCTCGCCGCGGCTGATGCCGCCGCCTTCCACCGATCCGCCGGGCACACGCAGGGCCACCACGCGGCCGCCCTTCATGGTTGCGGCGCCCGAGAAGACCTTGAAGTCCACATCGGCCATCACGTCAGTCACTTCGGTGAACTCCAGGTTCACACGCAAATCAGGCTTGTCTGAGCCATAGCGGTGCATGGCTTCCTGGTAACTCATGACCGGGAAATCGCCCAGATCGACCTTGATGGTGTTCTGGAATACGGTCTTGATCATGCCCTGGAAAATGTCGCGGATTTCTTCTTCACTCAGGAAGGATGTTTCGATATCGATCTGCGTGAATTCGGGCTGGCGATCGGCGCGCAGGTCTTCGTCCCGGAAGCACTTGGTGATCTGGTAGTAGCGGTCAAAGCCGGCCACCATCAACAACTGCTTGAACAACTGGGGGCTTTGGGGCAGCGCGAAGAAATGGCCATCGTGCACACGGCTGGGCACCAGGTAGTCGCGCGCGCCTTCGGGCGTGGACTTGGTCAGCATCGGGGTTTCGATGTCCACGAAACCATTGGCATCTAGGAACTTGCGCACTTCCATGGAAACGCGGTAGCGCAGCATGAGGTTGTTTTGCATGTAGGGACGGCGCAGGTCCAGCACGCGGTGCGTCAGGCGCGTGGTTTCCGACAGGTTGTCGTCATCAAGCTGGAACGGTGGCGTGACCGAGGGGTTGAGCACCACGAGTTCGTGGCACAGGACTTCAATCTTTCCGCTCTTCAGACCTTCGTTGACGGTTCCCGCTGGGCGGGCACGCACCAAGCCTTTAACCTGAACGCAGAATTCGTTGCGCAGGCCTTCGGCGGCGGCGAACATCTCGGCACGGTCCGGGTCGCACACCACCTGCACATAGCCTTCGCGGTCACGCAGATCGACAAAAATCACGCCGCCGTGGTCACGCCGGCGGTTGACCCAGCCGCACAGGGAAACGGTTTCGCCCATTTGGGCTTCGGTCACCAGACCGCAATAATGAGAACGCATGGCCATAACTTGCTTTCAAGACGCTGCCTTGTAGACAGCGGGTTTCGTAAATGGGTTATTTGGGAGTCGGTGTCGGCGGTACGTGCACAGACGGTGGCACGGACCCCATGGAAATCACATAGGTCAACGCCTGGTCCACACTCATCTTCAGCTCAATCACATCCGCACGGGGCAGCATCAGAAAAAAACCGCTGGTGGGGTTGGGCGTTGTGGGCACATACACGCTGACAAAGTCATCACCGAGGTGGGACGCAACCTCACCGCCGGGTGTACCGGTCTGGAATGCAATGGTCCAGCTGCCTGCGCGCGGATACTGTACCAGCAGGGCCGTGCGAAACGCGTTGCCGTTGCTGGAGAACAGCGTGTCCGAGACCTTCTTGACGCTGTTGTAAATGGATTTGACGATGGGAATGTTGGTGAACAGCCTATCCCACTGCTGAAGCCACCAGCGCCCTGCCACGTTGGAGACCAGCGCACCGGTGATCAGCATAAAACCGGCGACGATCAGCACCCCCAACCCCGGAATGGCACGCAGACGCTCAAACAGGGGGGCAAGACTCTGCGGCGTGATCGCCGCCAGTCCGGACAACACACCTCCCAGCACGCCGTCCAGCGAGTTGACTAGCCACGACAGGACCCAGATGGTAATGGCCAGTGGCAACCAGACCATCAGGCCGGTCAGCATGTATTTCTTGAATGGCACAGTATTCTCGATCTGGGGTGGGGCCGGTTTTAGCTTCCCGAAACGGGTGGTGGAGTGGCCGTGGATGCAGCCGATTCCGCTTTGGGCGAAGCAGCGTCAGCCGCAGGAGCAGCAACCTCGGGGGAAGTCCCGGGAGTTGTGGCCACATTGGCACCACCTTTGAAATCCGTTGCGTACCAGCCAGAGCCCTTGAGCTGAAATCCAGCAGCCGTTAACTGCTTCTTGAATGTAGACCGGGCGCAGGACGGGCAAACTTCCAGGGGGGCGTCGGACATTTTTTGCAATACGTCCTTGGCAAACCCGCAGGACTCGCATTTATAGGCGTAAATAGGCATGAAGAATGGACCAGACTTGGCGTAGCAAAGCCCGCGATTATAAGGCGGCCGCCTAAAACAGGCGCACCCGGATAACGATTTGCATCACCAGCATGCCGAGCGCAAAACCCAGTACGGTATAGACCAACCCCTGCAACAAGCGGTTGGTTCGCCGCTGCTCAACTAACAATTCTTCAACCGCACGAGCAGATGGATTGTCGCTGCCACGCAAAAAATTGCGCATCAGCACCGGCAACTCGGGCAACAACTTGGCATAGTGCGGGGCCTGCGCTTTGAGCTCGTCCAGCAGTTTTTGCGGACCAACCTGGCCCAACATCCATTGCTCCAAAAAAGGCTTAGCCGTGGCCCAGAGGTCAAGATCCGGGTCGAGTTCACGCCCCAGGCCTTCGATGTTGAGAAGGGTCTTTTGCAGCAACACCAATTGCGGCTGAATCTCAACCTGAAAACGTCGGGACGTTTGAAACAACCGCATCAACAACATGCCGAGCGATATTTCCTTGAGTGGCCGGTCGAAATACGGCTCACACACCGCACGGATACCAGCCTCCAACTCATCCACGCGGGTGGTGCGGGGAACCCAGCCCGATTCGATATGCAGTTCAGCAACCCGCTTGTAGTCGCGTCGAAAAAAAGCAGTGAAATTTTGCGCCAGGTATTCCTTGTCGGACTCTGTCAGCGTGCCAACAATCCCGAAATCCAGGGAAATGTAGCGCCCAAAAGTGTTTGGGTCGATGCTGACCTGGATGTTGCCAGGGTGCATGTCGGCATGGAAAAAACCGTCCCGAAACACCTGCGTAAAAAAGATGGTGACCCCGTCTTGTGCCAACTTCTTGATGTCGACGCCAGCGTCTCTGAGCTTTGCTACCTGGCTGATGGGGACACCCACCATGCGCTCCATCACCATCACTTCGGTTGCGCAGTAGTCCCACAGAATCTCCGGGATCAGCACCAACTGAAGGCTCTCCATATTGCGCCGCAACTGCGCGGCACTGGAGGCCTCACGAACCAGATCTAGTTCATCATGCAAATGTTTGGCAAATTCGGCCACCACCTCGCGGGGGCGTAACCGCTTTCCGTCTGCCGACAACTTCTCCACCCATGAGGCCATCGTCCGCAGCAAGCGCAGGTCTTTTTCTATGGCCGCCGCCATTCCAGGACGCAGCACCTTGACTGCCACATCGCGGTCAACACCATTGCGATCGCGCAGGACTGCGAAATGCACCTGAGCAATGGACGCACTGGCCACCGGCACCTGTTCAAACGATACAAACAGGTCCCCAATGGGCCGCCGCAAAGCGCGTTCGATCGTGGCGACTGCGACTGCGGATTCAAATGGAGGTACCTGGTCTTGCAACTTTGACAGTTCGTCCGCAATGTCCAACGGTAACAAGTCGCGTCGCGTCGAAAGTACTTGACCGAATTTGACAAATATGGGCCCTAGGCATTCCAGCGCCTGGCGTAATCGCTGGCCACGGGGCTCAGACAACTTTCGACCAATGGTGAGCAACCGGGCAAAGCGCGCTACCCAGGGTTTGTCAAAACCACTCAAGACCAGGTCATCCAGACCAAACCGAAAAACGACCCACGCGATAAAGAAGCCGCGGTACAAACGGCTCATGCAGTGGGCCCGCCCGGGGCACTGCGGCTACGCTGACCCACAAATTGCTCGACCGCCTGGGCCATATTCCGTGCAACCTGCGCCAACCCATGGGCAGGAACGTCGCCCATCAGACGCGCCAAGTCTTCTTCGATATCCCAACGAACATGGTCAATCAGCCAATTGACTTCAGCGGCCAACTGCACGTCGCCTTCAATACGCACCGCCGGCTTGCCACCCTGAATCAATTCCTGAGCAATGGCGAACGGCGACTCTTCCGTGACGACCAAGGACAAGTCGGGCGGTGCATCGGCCACCGCCAGATCGAACAACCCAGCAGGTGTCACGACCACAGTGAAGGTCATTTGGCGCCACTGTGCACGTACTACCCTGCCCTTTTGCCGGACCAAGCGTTCAATGGCCTGAGGTTCCTGCATCAATACATGGTTGAGCAATAAAACGATGCGCCGGTGCGTCTCGGTGATCGCCCAAGCCGGCGGTTCGATTGGAATATTGAAACTTTGGAGAAGGCTCTCCAACATCGAAAAGGGGGACGGTGTTGCCATACTGGATTATGGCTCACCCCCACAGCGGCAGCCTACTGCGTTTCGCTGGCTTACTGCAGCGCCTGCACCCCGGCCACCAGCCAACCGCGGTTGCCGCTGACAGGTTTGCTCATGTTCCACACCTCCCGGAAGGGACTGGGCGCAGCCGAGGGCTCTTCACGAATCATTCCAGAGAACTCAACACTGGCCAAGTACTCTTCAGGGCTCTCTTCAATACCCAGCAAACGTGCTTCCAGCATGACAACGTCCGTACGGTTCGGTGTGGTACCCGGATGGGATTCACGCTCAGACAATTGCGACTGGATCTCCACCAGCATCGCGTCGGTCATCATGGAACGCAACGCCCCAATATCAGCCTTGTCCCAAGCGACCTGCAAGGTAACAAAATTACTCTTGGCGGCCGTAAGGAACCCCTCGCTATCGAAACCGGCTGGAATGCCCCAGCTTTGCGAGCCTTTCAGGCCGGATCCAATCATGGAGCCAGACCCCGCCGTTGTCGCTTCGAATGCCATGCTGCTTCGCTCCCACGGGCGCGCCGATGCGTCGTTGCCCACATTTTCAGGGCGATAGGGTTTTGTATCCGACACCGATGGTCCAGTGCCGGCTCCTTGAAATGCGAGTGCGCCTGGCTGTGCCCCGGTTTGTGCCGCCCGCCGGCGCATGAACCAGCCAATACCCATGACCACGACCATCGCCAACAAGGCAAACATCAAGATCTGGCCCATGCCTTCTCCAAGGCCCAGCGAGCTCGCCAGCCAGGCAAGGCCCAAGCCCGCGGCCAATCCACCCAACATGGCGCCCCAAGGACGCTTGGGTGCAGCAGCCGGAGCGGCAGCGCCGGCGGGCTTGGGTGCAGCGTTGGTCGCGCTCTGGGCTGGGGCACCCGGCGCAGCATCGCGCTGTGTCACATTGGACGATTGTTGACCCATTGACTTGCCACCACCCAGGCGCTTGGCAGCTTCAGCATTGATCCCCGTTAGCGCAAGCGCAGCAACCAGCAAGACGGTCCAGATTTTCATAATGACTCCATAGGAATTCGACAGCAAAGGCGCGATGCGAATCTCACACGCCTCAACACTTGATTCCAACATGCAATGCCACAACACCACCGGTCATGTTGTGGTAATCCACATGACCAAAGCCCCCTTTGTGCATCATGGACTTTAATTCGGCCTGGTCCGGGTGCACGCGAATGGACTCGGCCAGGTACCGGTAGCTGGAGTCATCACCTGCCACCATCTTTCCCAATTGCGGCAAGACTTTGAACGAGTACCAGTCGTAGACCTTTTCCAGCGGCGCAGCCACTTTGGAAAACTCAAGCACCAACAAGCGGCCACCGGGCTTCAGGACACGCTGCATTTCGGCCAGCGCGACGTCCTTGTGCGTCATGTTGCGAAGCCCGAAAGCCACACTGACCAAGTCGAAGTAATTGTCTGCAAACGGTAATTTTTCGGCATCACAGACCAGAGTGGGCAACGCAACGCCTGCGTCCAACAAGCGATTGCGACCCGTTCGCAGCATCGCTTCGTTGATATCGGTATGGACCACCTGGCCCGATTTGCCGACCCGCTTGGCAAAAGCCATCGCCAAATCCCCCGTGCCGCCAGCGATGTCCAACACCTTGTCCCCCTCGCGCAGGTTGGCCACCATGACGGTGTAGGCCTTCCAGGCGCGATGCAATCCCATGGACATCAGGTCGTTCATGAGGTCGTATTTGGGAGCGACCGAGTCAAAAACACTGCGCACGCGCTGTGCCTTTTGCGTCTCATCGACCGATTGAAAACCGAAATGTGTGCTGCTCATACTGAATTAATTACCAAAAATGGCCTCTAGCCCTCGTGAATACTGCGTAAGTAGCTATAAAATAGATAGCGATTCAATGTGAATGGCTGGCGCAACCGGTCCCGGCCTTGGGCGCCATGGGTGTGTCCCGGTCCGCATTGGCTGCCTTCAGCCTGCTTTCATAGTCCTGCCACAGCTTGTCCTGCTGCGAACCCAAAAAATAGAGATAGTCCCAAGAGAAGATACCGGTGTCATGCCCATCGGAGAAACGGGGTTGCACCGCGTAATTGCCGATGGGGTCGAGCGCGTCCAATTCGACGTCCCGTTTCCCGGTTTGCAACACCTCCTGCCCAGGTCCGTGCCCTTGCACTTCGGCCGACGGGGAGTAAATGCGCATCAACTCAAATGGAATGCGAAAGCTCGCGCCGTCAGAAAAGCTAACCTCCAGCGCTCTGGACTGGCCATGCACCGTGATATTTTGGGGCCGTGGAGACCCATCTACCAAACCTGCCATAAAAACTATTCCTTAACGATATGAGCCTCTAGCCCTCGTAGGACCGATATTGGTAGCTATCAAAAAAATAGCAATCGGAGATCAAAAGCGCGCGGAGAGGTTGATGTGCAATTTCTGATCGCCACTCTGTGGCAATCCAGACCCTGAGACATATGGCAAGCTGCTTCCGCCAATCACATGGCCAAAATCGGCTGACACCACAAAGCTGGGCACAGCATAACGTAAACCGATACCCACACTGCTCAAACCATCGCGCGAGAGCTTGGGCGTTCCGGCTATCGCATGGTTGCCCAACCAGCCAGCGTCGACAAAACCCAACAAACGCAGACCTGGAAGCAGTTCAGGCGCGGTGACCTCCATCGAGACCAGCGCGCCACTGTCACCAGAAATGGGCCGTTCGCCAGTACCACGCACCGAGGCGCTGCCACCCAGACCAAACTGTTCACCGGATATCAATGGATGTGCGCTGTATTGAAACTGACCGCGCACGCCCCACAACCACCCACCACCCCAGACGGTGGTGTAGTTGGCACCGCCACGCAATGCCACCCACTGTGTCGTCGTAATCCGCGGGTCCTCGCTTTGATAGGCCGCCAAATCGTTGCCTGAACCGCCAGGCGTGTTCATGACCAGATCCGCGCTGTAACCCCAAACCATCGTATCTGCCTCGATCCGGGCGCTATAACCCAAGGTGAGCGGCCGGCTGCGGCGAACCATTTGATCAGCCAATGCAACGCCGTTGATTTGGGTCACATCAAACTGCTTGTCGTCAAGACCCAGATTCAAGTTGGACCGGTATCCACCATTGGGAGCAAAGTAGTGGTTGTAGTTCAACCCCATGGTCTTCCCCGCACCCGTACTCTTGAAAGCGCCAAAGTCGCCCAACACGTCGGATTGCGTATAACTGACACCCACCACGCCGCCCCACCGGTAGAGCGGCAAGCGGTAGTTCAGTCCCAGTTGTTTTACATCTGAAGGGCGCTCAACCGAAGTGGTGTAGGCGGCAGTCAACTGGTGATCCAGACCAAACAAATTGGCGTGACCGCCTGTCAAGGTCAGTCTGTCAGCCCCGGTGGCGCTAGAGCCCGTGTTGCTGGCATTGACCGAAAAATTCCAGGGTTTGGTTTCTTTGACGACGATACGAACGTCAATTTTGTCCTGCTCTTCGGACTCCTTCAGTGCCACTTGAATGTTTTTTCCCTGGCTCTCGTTGGCAATGGTCGTTTGCACCGCGAGGGTCTGAAAATTGGGTGACGCGCCCTCGACAATTTCGGGCACGCTGGCACGGATATTGGTTTCACTGAACTGTTGATGGCCTTCAACAGTGACCCTTCCAATGACAAATTTCACGACATTGAGCTTGATGGATCCGCCCACCTCCTGGGGAGGCAAAGCCACACGGTGCAACGCAAAACCCTTGACCTTGAGGCGTGCCTCCAAAGCGGCGGTGGCCTTTTGCAGGGTGTCGATGGTGGCGTCGGCTCTCAGGAAAGGCGCCAGTACCAGTGAGGCCTCTCCGTCTGCCAACGGATTTTCTCCCACAATGTCAAAACCCTTGATAACAAAGGTAGGGCTTGGTGCCGGTGCGAAATTAGGCGCAGTGGTCGATGTTTGCGCAAGCGTCGCGTCGTGCCAGGAAGCCGCGCACAGCAGAACACCCGCTGCCAGCGAAAAACGGCAATGCGCGTGGTTCCTAAGGAAATTTAGTAAATTGAGAGGCATGGTCAGATGTCTCATTATCGGCACTGCTGGCGAGGACGTGCACCAGACTCTCCCAACACCGTTGTCAGCAGCGGATTCTTGCTGTTGGGTAAGGGTGTACGGTCGAACTCCATAAATAGAGGCATCAAGGTAGGCCGCGTGGTCGTGCCATTGGCAGCGGCAAAACCCGTCTCGCCTTTGCCCAAATGCAAGGTCTGATTGGAGGATGTCACCTCGATGTGGCCATCGCGCACAAACACGAACAGGCCCTCTTGCCCATCGTCGACGGTTCCAGCGCCAAACAATTGTTTGGTATCAACCGCCACACCATCCGGCCGTGGCAGGTTTTGCAAGGTGGGTGCGGTCAAAGGTCGCACGCTGCTTGCGCTCACATACAGTCCCTGGCCAGCTTCCAAAACTTGCAGAGCCGACTGTCCTTTTTGGGTCACCTCGATGCTGCCCAGCCAGGTGTAGAAGCGGCAACTCTCTTCAGAGCGGCCCTCATCCGAGCAGTCCAGGTCCAGGCCCGTACCCCGAATTCCGATGGTGGCTGTCGCCGTGGTAAAGCCCACATTTCGGTTATTGGTCTTGCCGATAATGCCGGTCAGTGCACGCAATGAGCCCCGTAGCAGGGACACGAGAAAACGGCCGTCTTTCGGGCTTTGCTCGTCAAACACAAAACTGTCCACCCTAAACCGGGTAGCCGACCCCAATGTTGTGCGACTGTCATCACGGAACGCCAGCACAGCCGTAGCGCTGGGCGACGTTTCCACCACTTCACCGGGGTACACACTGCCCCCCACCACCAACCGGCGCCGCGTGCCGGCAGGGTCCACACCGCTGACCTCACCCGAAGCAGACACCACCTTGGCGCTGGCCAACACCGCATTGACACGGGGCTTTTCAGGAACTTTGGCAGATTCCGCCTTGCACTCGGTCGTGCACAGTCGTGCATCAAAGTCCGTGCCACGGATACCGACCGTGGCAGTTTTCGTCATGACCCGGGCAGCATTGGGTGAATTTTTTGAGATAAGCCCTGTGATGGCCCGAAAGCCCCCCCGGAGTAACTGCATGACCATGTTGTTGTCTGGCGCACTATCACGAAACTGGTACTGCTGAATCAACAATTCCGAGTTCGGGCGCACAGTCATGCGGGTACCGTCTTGTAACTTCACGATGGCAGAAGCTCCATCAGAAGTGGTCAAACGGTCCCCCTCCTTCAAGGGCAATCCTTTTCCCAGAGTCCTTGGGCTTTGACCGGCCGATTGCGCGAAGCCAACGCCCCGAGAAAACTCGACCTCACCAATGTCCTGGGCCATGGCTACACCCTGCCAAGACATCAGACAAGCGCCAGATACACACAGCGCCAATGCGTGAACGACTGGTCGGCCCAGTAGTTTTTTGATTACGGACGACATATTTCGCCCTCCACCACCAAAGCGGCTTGGTCTTTGGACTTGTCTCTGTCCTTGTCCTTGTCCCGGTCACTGATCGGCCGATCATCCACCGGACTTGCAACCGACGCCTCAAAGTTGTCGAGGAACGTCGTCACCAAATTGACCTGCGCCACTACGGTATCCAGGGTGCTGGCTGACGGTGTTGGTGTTGGCGTTGGTGTTGGTGTTGGTGTTGGTGTTGGTGTTGGTGTTGGTGTTGGTGTTGGTGTTGGTGTTGGTGTTGGTGTTGGTGTTGGTGTTGGTGTTGGTGTTGGTGTGGGCGTTGGCGTTGGCGTTGGCGTTGGCGTTGGCGTTGGCGTTGGCGTTGGCGTTGGCGTTGGTGTTGGTGTTGGTGTTGGTGTTGGTGTTGGTGTCACAATGGATGTAGGCGGGGGTGTGACGGGTGTGCCTGCTACGGAATAAGCAACAGGCAGGTTTCCGGTGGTTGCAGTCGGGGACACGGTTAGAGTTCCCCCCACGGATGCTGTGACCCCAGTTGCCCCAAACACTGAACTGTTTTGCGTCATGTTGTTTGCAGCACTCAGCCCCACAGATCCACCGCTCGAGTTGACCGGGCCATTCAACGTGATGTCACCGGCACTGGTGAGATTGGTAGCGGTCAAGACCACATCACCGTCGCTTGACACACCGGCAGCACCGATGTTCAGTGGGCTATTCGCAACGATGGTCACGCCACCGCCCCGGGTTTTGATTTCACCCAATGTCTCAACACCACCGGTGTTGACCACCCGGTAGTTGCCGCCTGCATTGTTAATGCCAAAAATCTTCAGCACCGCTTTGTTGGTCAATTCAATATTGCCAGCGCCAAAATTGGTTGCGGTCCAGCCGTTGATTTGGTTTCCCCGGACCGTTCAAGATGGTGCCTGTCGCCGATTCAGTGGTCAAACCGGAACTGACGACCGGACCGGTTTGGGTAATCGCGCCTGTGACCGCTGACAGCGACACAGTCGTTGCCCCGATGTTGCTGAAAGTCAGCGTTCCACTACGCTGCACAACACCGATGGAAGAAGCATTGATGCTGCCGCCCGATTGGTTGAAATCGCCAATGACCCTGAACGAACCGACGGCAGATACAGAGCCGTCACTTTGAACGAAACCAATGGAATCGAAGTCTCCGACTTGCAGCGACCCACCCCCCATGCTCAAAGTTCTGCCGCTGCTCAGCGACTGTAGAGTGGTGTTACCAGCACCGCCGTCATAAACAATGACACCAGCTCCGGCCGGAATGGATACAGCCAATACATTGGACCCATCGGGCAGCGCGTCCCAATTGCCAGCTGCGCTCCACTGGCCGCCAGCCGCCGCAGTCCAGGTTGACAAGGGGCGTAAAGTAATGTCCGCCTTAGTCGTGCTGCTACCCGACGTTGCGTAGTTGCCCGCATCGCCACCAGACAAAGTCAGGTTGCTGATCTGAACGGTCTTCGCAGCACCCACATTCTTGTCCGTGAAGACACCCTTGGCGTTGGAAACGGTGACACTGTCCCCAGAAACCAGACCTGTGAGTGTGGCTCCACTGGTCACCACTGTTGCATCGGTCTTTCCGTCGTACACCTTATTGAGCGCAGTCACGTTGCCAATGGTCAGAGGCTTCGGTAATGTCGGCGCGAATATTTGTAGCCGCGGCGGGCAGCGTGTAATTGCCCAAATCAGCACCACTCAGAACCAGCCCTGTCACGGTCACTGGCTTGGCGGTGCCAACATTCTTGTCACCGAACGTGCCGGTCGGAACACCCAGACTCACACTGTCACCAGCAATGGCACCAGCGAGTGCACCACCGGTCAAGCTTGCAGTTGTAGAACCGTCATAAACCTTGTTCGCAGCTGTGAGGCCGGACACGCTGAGTGCCTTCGGGGTGATATCGGCGCTTGCCGTGGCCTGGTCGGTAAAGCTGTAGTTCGTAGCATCAGTACCAGTATGGCTACTGGTTAGAGTGACCGTCTTCCCATTGCCGACATTTTTATTGGCAAAAGAACCCGTCGCCGAGATTCCCACCGCATCGCCGTTGATCAGACCACTCAAACTCGCGGTAGCAGTGTTCAGCGTGGCGGTTGAAGTGCCGTCATAAACCTTGCTGACCGCAGTGATGCCGCTGACGGTCAGTGGCCTGGGTGTGATATTTGCAGTGGCAACTACCGCGCTGGCGTTTAATACATAGTTGCCAGCGTCTGCACCGCCCAGCGTCAAGCCGGACACAGTCACTGGTTTTGCCGTTCCGACCTTTTTGTCCGCAAATGCTCCAGTGAGCGTGCCGGCAGTGACAGCGTCGCCGGTAACCACTCCGACCAACTTGCCACCCGTCAGGTTCGCTAACGTCGTGGCGTCGTAGACTTTGTTTTGTGCGGTCACGCCCGTCATTGTCAAACTGGCCGGCTTGATGACACCGATGTTGGCGCTGACACTCGTTGGAAACACATAGTTGGACATCACAGTACCAGCGCCAACTGAAAAATCGGCGGGTGTCAGCGACGTGGCAATCAATAAATTGTTCCCTACGTTTTTGTTGGCATAGTTACCAACCGTCTTTATTACAGATGCTGAATCGGCCCCCAGGAATCCGCTCAACGCAAAGTTGCTTGAAGTCAGTGCGGCAAGCGTATTGCCATCGTAAGTTTTGCTCACCCCCGTCGAGCCTGCGGTCAGGGCCGCTGTGATGGGCGCTGGGGTTATGGTTGCGACATGCGTCCCACCGGCCAAGGTGTAATTGCTGGCAAGCCCCGTGCCATTGCCCAGTGTGAGCGTGCCTAAAGTGACGGGTTTATTGGTACCAACATTCTTGTCTGCGACTGTTCCTGCGCCGCCCAGGCTCAGGGTTTCGCTGCCCACCAAGCCGCTGAGTGCAAAAATATCAGCCTTGACAATTGTGGTGCCATCATAGGGACGCGAACCGTTGAGCCCCAAGGTGGTAAAAACTGGCGTGACCACGACTGGGTTCACCGTATAAGCCTGCCCTGCTCCCGCTGCAAAAGTGTATCCAGCGGCATTGGTCAGACCCGAAGCATATTGCACCGTGTAAGAGCCTGCATTGGTACTGCTGGAAATTGTCGGCGTATATGTGGGTGTCCCTGGTCAGGGCATAGTCTTCAGAATCAGCGCTAGAGGCATTGGCCACCGCGTATCCCCAAACCACGTCGGGAGTTGATCCGTAGGTATGGCTTGTTGCGCCAGTCCCGCGAGTGGTATTTACGTTAAGTACACCAGGCATGGACGCATAAATAAATCCATTGCCGGTTTCACCTGGATTCGGATAATCCGCCAATGTCTTTCCATATTTTCGGAAATCCGAGGTCAGCGATCCTTTACTGACATTATTGGGAGAGGGCAAATAAACCAACCACCGATCATAGGCACCGACAGAAAAGGGGGTTGTCAAATTATTGGAAAATCCAGTCCCTTCCAAAACGATATTCCCATACATCGTCGTTGAAATCCCTTCGTGCCCATTCACGTCCATTAACGCAATTTGGTTGGCGCTTTTGTAAGAAAAGCCGCTGTAGGCAGAACCCGCCACGATACCTGTGGGATTGCTGGCCGCCGTCAAATTAACACTGCCACTCGATGATGTTGCAAGCACCGCAGCACCGCCCAAATTACCCGATGGGGCCTGACCAATAGTGCCCGATGCGTCCAGCGTGATGACCCCGTCAGGTGAACCTGCACTGTAGGCAGAAAATCCGGAAATACTGATGCCGGAAGTACCTCCGACCACATCAACAATTAAATTGCCACTATTCTTAAAGCTAAAGTGCTCCGCTCCACTGCCGTTAATGGCTCCGGCCAAACTTGCCACACTATTGGACAATTTGTCGAGGTCAACGTTTCCCTTCGCCTTTAACAGCAATTTTCCTGCTTGAACAGCTCCACTGGTTACCCCTTGCGTAATCGCTGCACCAGACTCAACTTCAAACACTTCCGAATTTGAGACTACATTGACGTCTCCTGAAAAATGAACATCCCCAGAACATCCACAGCCAATGCGCAAAGTACCGCTCCCCGCCAAAAGCGCATTCACTTCTGGGATTGATAACTCCAAGGTTCCAGCGGTCAAGTCGCTCCCGGAACCCAAATCCACTTTCGTGAGGCTGGTCTTTGGCTGCACCCACAACACATCTCCAGAAGAACCCCCGGAATTCACTGAAGAACTGGATTGAATATCTAGCTTATCCGCGGTCAGGGTAACGTTTTTCCCGTAAATGTTTGAGTTACTCTGAACCGTCAACATCCCGCCCGACTGCAAGACAATATCATTTGTAGCTCCCAAATAATTAATGTTTTGAGTAGTCAGATTGCCGCTAGTCACCAATTTCAATTCCATCGGGGTCTGGACATCATGTTTAAAAATTACATCACCTGAATGGTCGATAAATGCGGAGCCCGGTCCTCCACTGGGAACATCCGAAAAACCGACCGTCAGGTTTGCCGAACCCACCCCATTGAGCGAACTGGTACGAATCGGGGAGCCGGATGTACCGATACTGCCTGTCCCGCCGTTGTGTTTGCAACACAATATCGCTGCTCTCAAGGCTCGCGGACCCGCTGATCGCACTACTGCCGGAGTCGACGTGTACAAATCCGACATTGGACTTCACTTTTTGATTCAAAGTCAGTGGGCCATTGCTCTGAATTGCCACATTTGAATTCGCTGTCACCCCATTAAGAGGCCCTACCGTACCTATCGTTAATCCAGATGCGCGGGCACTTTGATAATACAAAGAGCCATTACTAATATTGGCAGCAAGCGTTTCCACCATGTTTAAACCATTAAGATTTACGCTCCAGCCAGACTGAATTCCCAAACTCTTTGCGGTAATAATTCCGCCACCAAAGATCCCCTCACCTCCGGCACTCAATATGACACTTCCGGTTGGTCCGGCGTCCAATGCGGCATTAATGCCGATCCCGCCATACGAGTCAGACTGCAACTTCAATGCGTGGCCTGATGTCCATGTTACAGGTGCAAGCACATCAATTTTGGAACTAAATGATGATGCGGTGCTAACCAAAACGTCGGAGGACGACAGAGCCGTCTGCAATGTCGCAACACTCAGAGTGGAAGCCAATAGCGGTAAAGGTGCAACAAACGGCGTTGCCCCAGATACATTGCTGTCGACACTGATATCAATTGTAAAAATCAGGCTCGGATCCAGTAACAAGGTCCCCACCTTACCCAGCGGAGCCCGCGTATCTACCTGCCCTTGAAAATCCAGATACCGCTTGCCCGAGGTCTCTACAAACCCGCCATTCCCCCCCGCTCGCCACCGCGGGCCGAAATGTTGCCATAGGCGCGGGTGGTGTCGTCAGCCCAGACAATAACCTTGCCGCCGTCGCCCTGCTGCGTGGCGTCGGCTCTAACAGTAGCCTGCGCGGCGAAGTAACTCATGTTGGCATTGGGGACTTCTGCATTCTTGCCCTGGTAGTCCCCACCCACACGAACCACACCGCCCCCGTGCTCCCCCGATACATCAATCAAAGCCTGGTCCATGACCGCGACCCGACTACCTAAAACGTCCACTTGTCCACCAGCCAAACCTGTCGCCAAGATCTTGCCGGCACCCTCGACAAAGCTGTCTCCAGTCGCCTTGAGCACCACCTTGCCTCCCTGCACCCCCATCCTGCTGACATCAATGACCCCACTGTGCCTAAGCGTGCCAGCAAAAATGCCAACCGCATCACCCTTCAAAGTTCCCAGATTGACCGCCTGGTCGGTGGGCGCCTGCACCTGCAGCGAAATGCCTTCCAGCCCACGACCGGTCACTTCAATTTGTTGGCCTGCGGCCAAAATGGTGCTGCCATTGGGGGCCTGAATCAGTGCCTGGGAACCAGTCTCCAGGTTGGCGCCCAGCAGCACCACGTCTCCACTGCGGGCCAGCACACTACCTTGTACGGAAACACCTGCTACCGAACCCGCACCGTCACCAAAACGCATGCGGCCTGCTTCGGCATCGGCATCGGACATGCGCAAGCTGGAAGCCGTAAAACCGGCGGTATCCACCACCGCACCCGCGCCCACCGCAATACCCGATTGATTGACCAGCACCACATTGCCATTGCTGGAGAGCGTGCCAAAAATGGCGGATGGGGTGTTGGTGACGACCCGGTTGATCACCGTACTGGTGTTATTGGGCTGCTGAAAATACGTGGTATTGCCGCCGGGGATCGAAAAACTTTGCCAATTGATGGCGGAGTGTTTGGTGCCAGCGCCGTTTTGGGTGGTCACCAGCAACTGGTTGCCGCTGCTGGCCATGGACGCCTGCCCGTGAACGGCAACCCCGCCGGTGGGATTGGCCTGCGCGGAGCCTACCGCTGCGCCCCAGGCCATGGCGACACCCAGTGCCAAGAGTCCAACGTTCGAGACTGCCAGCGGGGTGTCATGCGCCGCACCTGCGCTTGCACCCTTCGCCGAGCGCGAACGCCCGTTGCCAGAGGCAATTTCTGCAACTGCCACCATAGCGCCCAATGACGGGTTCCAAATAGTGCGATAGACGTGGTTGAGTGAAGATTGAGAACCCATGATGCAACTCCAATAGACAATTCACCCATTCGCGAGTGGGTAACTTCATGATTAAATCACAGTCTGCCCTTTGGTGAAGCCCCATTTTGTACCAGAACAGTCGTTCATGTATCAGCTCCGTATTCAATGGCAAAGTCCCGAAATTCCTTGTTCGACTGGCCCCGTCAGGCCCCCTCTGCCGCCCTGCATTGCCTGGCGGACGCCGATTTCATCCTGGGGCTGGAACTCGGACCGCCCGATTGGTGGCAAACCTGGCAACAACAGCGCTTGGCGGAGTTACTGAAATGGACCAGTCTGACCGGGCTCTCACAACGACCGGTTCAGCGCCGCAACGACTACCGCAGCCAGTTTGAACCAGGTGCGCCGCGCGTGCCACCAGACCACGGGCGTCTGGAGGCTTATCAGAGTTCGGGCTCATCGGGAGTCCCTGTCACATTCTGGCGCTCTGAATTGGCGACCCGGATCAATGTCAGCCACTACTGGGCCGACCATCGACGCCAGGGTCGCGACCTGCGCACCAGCATGGCCGTCATTACTGGGACGCCAGGGCCACACAGCGGCAACCACAAGCAGCTCCTTGCCGACCCCTGGCTGCATCCGGGCCCGCAAATGGGGCGCAACGCACCGCAGTTCACGATGCGTGAGCACGCCACATGGATTTGCGAACACGCACCAAACTACTTGGCAACAACGCCCGCCACGTTATCGAGCATCCTCTCCATCATCGAGATGGAGCATCTAAAGGCACCACGCATTTCACAAGTTATGACGTCGTCCCATGTTGTGGAACCGGCATTGAGGGATCGCGCGCGCCGGGTTCTGGCTGCCAGCATCCGGGACCGGTACTCTTGCGAAGAGATTGGCCCCATCGCCTTTCAATGCCCGGAGAGCGACGATTACTACCATGTGGCGGTTGCCAACACACTGGTCGAAGTTGTGGACAACTATGGCAAGCCCCTGCCTGAAGGAGAGCCTGGCAGCGTATTGGTGACCGGGCTGCACCAGTGGGCCAGCCCGGCCGTGCGTTACGACCTGGGTGACATTGCCGCCCTGCATGCACACTGCCCGGCCTGCGGCGCAACCGTGCCCGCCCTGAGCCAATTGTTGGGCCGCAAATACTTCTTGCTGAATTCTGCGACCGACGGCTTGCGCCACGTGCGTATCCTGGCTGAACACTGGCTGGCATGTGCCGATGTACGTGAACACAGGGTGGTGCAAACCGGCGCGCGCACGTTTCGGGCCGAAGTGGTGTTGGACCACCCCATGACGGAGCTTGAACGCAAGGCACTTTCAGACATGCTGGCACGGCTGATCGGGTCGGAGTTCACGATCACATTGGTCCAACTCGACGCCATACCCTGGCCGCCCAGCGCCAAACGGCATGAGTTTGTGGGGTGGCAGCCATGACATGGCCTAACGAAATCTCGGGTGCCTCGGTGCAGCGCGCCGTTGACGCACAGGCCTTCCTGTCGCTGGAACACAGTGGCCATGACGCGATACAGCAATGGCAGACTGCACAGTTGACGACCCTGATGCAGTGGCTTTTGAACCAGGTTCCGTGGTGGCGCGAACGCCTTGGCGCTCGGGTTGACCTGAATCAATGGCACACCGTTGCGGTTCTGAGTCGCTTTGAACTTCGCAAAATGTTGGTATTGCACGGCGCCGCACCTGTGCCCAGGAACACGGTGCAGTCACCGCCCGGGGCGTACCGGGAGCACAAGTCGGTTCAAGCGGATATTTTCTGTCCGAGTTCACCCAGCGCCTGATCAACCACGCCTACTACGCTGACCACCAGCGCCAGGGCCGCAACCTTATGCGCCGCAGGCCTGTATTGCTGATGATGTTCCGCTACACGACGGCGACCATGTTGTGATGGATGCCTCGTTGCTTCACGGCAGCGGGCCCCAGGCCCTGCGCAATTTCAACCTGTTTACCAAGGCGCAGCACATCCAGTGGCTGACCCGACACAGCCCTGCCTATCTGACTGTGCGGCCGGACTGGTTTGAAGTCGCATTGGTACACGCCGCTGCGTGCAAAGAGCCCTTACCCGAAATCCAGCAAATTTTGACCTATGGTGCGACCGCCACTGACAGCCTGCGCCGCAAGGCGCGCCAATGGCTGGGTGCCAGTGTTCGGCACCGCTACACCTGCCCGGAATGTGGTCCTCTCGCGTTTCAATGCCCGCGCAGTGACGCCCATCTGCACGTCGCCGTTGGCAGCGTCATTCTGGAAGTGGTCGACTCGTCTGGACAACTGGTTCCCAACGCCAAACCGGGTGAACAACCGAAGACCGGACGCGTCCTGGTCACGGCCCTGCACCAATATGCGACGCCCCTGGTTCGGTATGACACCGGGGACACCGCTGCATTGCACCCAAGTTGCCCGGGCTGTGGCGTGTGAGGTGCCCCACGCTGACGTCGTTGCGGAAAACGTGTAGTCGGCCTTGGCTAAACCAGCACCCGCTCAATCCCCCCCGCGTTGGCGGTCTGGACGTACTGTGGCAACCATTCCTTGCCCAAAATCTGGTTGGCCATCTCGATGACGATGTAATCCGCCTCCAGCAGACCGGTCTCCAGATCATTCCCATAGCGCAGCATCCCCTGCAGGCAACTCGGGCAACTGGTCAGCATCTTGATATTGGTACCCGGCGCCACCGCACCGGAGGCTCGCAACGCGGCTTCGCCCTTTGCGAATCTCTTCTTCCTTGCGGAAACGCACCTGGGTGGAAATATCGGGCCGTGTCACTCCAGGGTGCCCGATTCACCGCAGCAACGCTCGCTCTTGAGGACCTTGTCGCCCCAGGGCTTTGACCGTTTTCATCGGGTCGCCCAGCTTCATCGGGTTATGGCAGGGCTCGTGGTAAGAGGTAGCCACCCTGCCCGGCAGGCAGAGCTAATTCCCTTTTCCAGCAGGTATTCGTGGATGTCGATGATGCGACTGCCGGGAAAGATATCCTCAAACTTGTAGCCCTGGAGCTGGTCGTAACAGGTACCGCAGCTCCACCACCACGGTCTTGATGTCCAGGTAGTTCAGCGTGTTGCAACCCGGTGAAACAGCACCCGGTTGTCGGTGATGATTTTCTGCCTTGTCGAACTGACCCGAGCCGCGTTGCGGGTAGCCGCAGCACAGGTAGCCCGGTGGCGGCACGGTTTGCACCGGCATGCCACAGCATGGCCTGGGTGGCCAGCCCCACCTGGCTGAACAGGCGTTCTGACCCGCAGCCCGAAATAGAACACGGCTTCGGTTTCCGCCGTCGTGGTCTTGGGGTTGCGGATGATGGGCACGTAATCCGGATCTTCAATGTCCAGCAGCGCTCGCCGTCTTCTTCGGTAGGCCGCCAGGCATCTTTTTGTTGATGAAGTGGATCACCTCCTCTCTTGGTGGAGCTGGCCCCACCGTGGCCGGTGGCTTGGCGGTCTGCCGGCTGGCCCCGGCGCAGCACCTGGTTGGCAAGGCGCTGGGCGCGAAAGCCCGCCCACCATCGGCAGTACGCATCACTTTGATGGTGTTGACGTTGTTGGTGCTCAGGAAAACATGGCCGCCGCGTTGCCAGGGCGCCAGCTCTTCTTGCCCATCTTGCGCAACAGGTTGCGCATGTTCATGTGACGTCGCCAAAGTCAATCTTCACCGGGCACGGCGACGGGCACCTGTGGCACACCGTGCAATGGTCTGCCACGTCCTCAAACTCTTCCCAGTGCTTGATGCTGATGCCCCGGCGCGTCTGCTCTTCGTACAAAAGGCCTCCACCAGAAGCGATGTCGCCAGAATCTTGTTGCGCGGGCTGTACAGCAGGTTGGCACGTGGCACATGGGTGGCGCACACCGGTTTGCATTTTCCGCAGCGCAGGCAGTCCTTCACCGAGTCGGCAATGGCACCGATATCGCTTTGCTGCATGATCAGCGACTCGTGGCCCATCAGACCGAAGCTGGGGGTATAGGCATTGGTCAGATCAGCGTGGGCTGGAAATTCTTGAGCCTTTTTAGCCTCTAGCCCTCGTGGTTGCTGCGCGAGGCGCTCACTATTTCGTAGCAACTTTCCTTTGTTGAAACGTCCTTCAGGGTCCACGCGCAACTTGTAGTCGGTAAACGGCTGGAGCTCTTCATCGGTCAGAAACTCCAGCTTGGTGATGCCAATGCCGTGTTCGCCCGAGATCACACCGTCCAGCGAACGGGCCAGCGCCATGATGCGTTTGACCGCGCCGTGGGCGGCCTGCAACATGTCATAATCGTCACTGTTGACGGGAATGTTGGTGTGCACTCCGCCGTCGCGGCGTTAATGTCCCAGCGCCACCCGCACGCGCCTTTGGCACCCGCTGGTGGGTGGCTGTCACTCGACCAAAATCGCCTCAAATGCCGCACCATTAAAGATGCCTTGCGGCGCGTGCGCAGTTGTGTCTTCCAGCTAGCGCGCAGGCTGTGGTTCTGCAGCTGGTCGAACAGCCCCGCCACGCCATCCAGCCAGCCTTGCCACTGGGCGCGCATGTCGGCAATCAGCGCCAGAGCCTGGGCCACGCGGTCTTCCAACAGCTCGGCGGCGGGAATGTCGTTGGCGTCACCGCCTTTGCTCAAGGGCAGGTTGCCGGTTCCAAAAATTCAATCAGGGCGTCACACGGTGCCAGCATTGCGCGCAGGCTCAACTCGATGTTGATGCGTTCGATGCCATCGTGTATTCGCCCATGCGGGGCAGGCGGGATCACCACGTCTTCGTTGATCTTGAACGCGTTGGTAGGCGCGAAATGGCCGCCGTCTTTTGCGGTCAGCCAGAATTTCTTGCGCGCCTCGGGGCTGATGGCCCAAAACCTTCGCCGCTGCGCGGTTGGCGATGCGCACCACTTCCGACGTGGCGCGGGCCACGGCGTCGGCATCGTCACCGGCAATATCGCCAAACAGGGCCATTTGGGCGGCAGCCGCAGGGACCGCCTTTGGCGCCCGCGCCACGCACGGATTGGTGGTGTCAACCACGGCCTTCAGGTAACGGTCATCCAGATGCTCCAGGCCCGCCAAAACCACCCCCGAACGCTTCTGTTCGGCAAACATGAAGTCGATGATTTCCACAATGCTGGGCACGGCGTCCTTGGCATTGCCAAAAAACTCCAGGCACACCGTGCGGGTGTGGGCCGGCATCTTGTGCACCACCCAGCGG
Source organism: Candidatus Aalborgicola danicus (assembly GCA_016703945.1). GTDB lineage: Bacteria > Pseudomonadota > Gammaproteobacteria > Burkholderiales > Burkholderiaceae_C > Allorhodoferax > Allorhodoferax danicus. The sequence goes on along the minus strand of JADJBC010000044.1, from coordinate 435 downwards.
GCGCTGGTGATCAGGCCATCGCAACCTTCCTTCTGGATGCCCGGCGGGCCACTCAGAACTTGTCGGTGACATCCTTGCCCAGACCCTCTTTGCGGAAGGCTTTGCCGGGAATGACCGACTGCTCGGTGCGAATCGGCGTCTTGCCATCGGCCTTGAAATACTGCAACTCAAAGGTTGCCGTCTCGACGTCATGGATCATGCCCATGTTGTGTTGCAGGCGGGTCACTTCCAGCCGTAGCCTGAAATTCACCATGCAGAGGCCAGGTTGTCCCAGCGCCGTGCCCCACTAACACGGCCTTTTTCCCGCCTGCATTCATGGCGATATTGCCACCGTAGAGCTTCGGCCGATGTCGGGTCCACAGCAAATACAAAGCGCGCGCTCGGCTGCATCAGCCGCTCTGCTGGGTCACCACACCGGCTTCGGTCCACACCGTG
>JADJBC010000043.1 GCA_016703945.1 Candidatus Aalborgicola danicus | reverse complement strand
GCAATGGTGCATCGCGCCAAGCACCCCCCACTGCCAGGTCGCTGCGCTGGAGTTTGGCCAACCTCTCGCCAACCCTTTCGTGGGGACCGTGGCGCACCTGAACGGTCCACGAACTTTGCAGACGGTGCATCAGTCGAAAGTACTAACTATTTTTGCCAGGCCCGGCAGTGAAGCCAGTTAGAGAAAACCCGGTCTGGCCTCGCCACGTTGCAAGCAGCGGGCATCAATCGTTTTTAGAGCTACGTAGACCGTCGGGAGACTAGCGCCTTACAGCCGTGCTAGTTCCCCGTGGATGTCTGCGGGCCCCATGTCGCGATCCACCGATGGAGCAGCCGTCCAACCACAGCCTCTGATGAGGTGGTCGGCTTTGCCAACATGTACCAACAACCTTTTGTGCGAGGGTTCCAGGCATTCCGCTGGCACGCCTGGTAGCTGCGTCTCACCAATTCTGACGGCGCACGCACATTCAATACGACTCGGATGCGATCTGGCAGGTCGGGCCGGTGACCTTTTGATATCCTGGACCTCGCGCTTCCAGTCTCGGCGCGTAAACTCCACTTCCCAAACAGTAAGCATAGAAAACTTTTTGGCTTACCGTCGCCGTCCATGGTCACAGGTCTCCAGCAGGACGTAGCGTTGATCGCGGGCTGTGTGCATCCCGATCGTCACTTGATGATGGTGGGCTTCCCTGTCACCTGTGGTGAAGCGTGCCATCGAAGTAGGCACTATTTCATAATGATGCACCACTTACGCGCATCTTAAATTAAAAAGGCACGCTAGCAACAACGATCGAACTTGCTTGATTCGGCTAGCAATACCTGGCCGGGACATCGATGTCTGTCCCATAAGAGTGAACCTAGTGCTATTTTTGCAAGTCCTGATTCTCTGAGATTTCAAAAAAGGGCCTATCAATCGTGAGAAGTAATTTTTCACAACAACGTTCCTGAGGGGGGGGCCTTCCGGAAAAAGCGTACCTGAGCTGAACGGAACTCGCGACGGATGGCTGCTCGAAAACGCGACCTTCTCACGCCAAAAATGATGGGCTGATAGGCAGAAACCTCAAAGGCGTGACCGACCGGGAGTGCTTCTCTGTCGAAAGCTGGCTCACCCCTGAGTTGGGCGCGCCCGCTCTCCAATGGAGCGCCTGATGCATTGGTTGATGCAGGAACACTTTTATGGAAAACCTAGGAAACGCTTTTTTAAAAATAGACGGGACACAAGTCAAAAGCGCCATTTTAGGTAAATACTTAATACGTGGTGATTATAAGGATAATCATGACGCAAGTGGATCGTATTAATTTCACAACCTACCAGTTTCTCGGGAAATGCTGCTGGTGGCCATGGACCCACATCCAGGCAATTTGATGGCGTACGGACTTTGGCGTGCCCCTGGCTTAACAAGTACGTTGACCCCAGCTTCTGCAGAAGTTGACCGGTAACTCCCAATCGCGGAGCGCGGATCAAAGCCTATTCCAGCCAGACCCGTCTAGATTCTCAATTTATGTAAAATGCGTACTGATGCATACTCATCGGAGGCTAAGCAATGCAAACCATAAGTGCTACAGAACTCACCAGAAATACCCGCGCGATACTGGACCGCGTCGCCGCACAGGGCGAGACCGTCACCAGTTGGGCGCAATCACACCATGATCGCTCAAATCATGCCCCGCAAAAGACCATGACAGCCTCCTCAAGCGTTGGCCGGCCTCGTGTTTCCCATTCTGACCCCGCAGCAAGCAAGCTCTGGCTTCAAGAGAGGTAAAGACGGTTTTAGTGATGTGGTGCGTGACCCATGGGCATGATTTTTTGATAGCTGTATTTGGGGTGGGTCTGGCATCCAACCAATTGGACACCCGTGCGGTTGTTGAGGCGGCTGGTGATCTTCCTGTGTTCACGTCCGCCATCTCAATCGGCGAGTTAAGTTTCGGCGTACATGCATGCGCGGATGCGACCGTACGTTCAATGCGCGCAGCGTACCTACGCCAAGTGGAGAGTCGTCCGGTTCTGGAAGTTTCCAAACACACGGCTGCAGCCTTCGGACTACTGGCGGCAGCCGTCAAGCAAGCGGGCGCTCTCCCGAGCGCGTTACAACGATCTTTGGATAGCAGCTCAGGCCATTGAGCATGGGGCACATCCTGTTGACACTCAACACTGGGGACTTCGCTGACCTACCGGGTTTACGAATCGCAACGCTCTCGCTGAAGTCTCAGGGATAAGGCCGACGTAGGTCAACGATCTCAAGGCCGCTTAAGAGAATGCGGCGGAGCATCAAATGATATCTACTTTGATACTCATGACGCTATCTAAAACAATTATTTTCCCAGAGCCTCCAAAATCGCTGGAAAGCGGGGTTTTGCTGCCAAGCCAACGGCAAGGTAATTTAGGAACGTTCAGGGTCTAGAGATGCACTTTGCCCAGTTATGGGCCTAGCGGCTTATTTGAACGCCCCAAAGAGCGCTATACCGCCCTGCCCTGCTCCGACAGCTAACCCCTTGCAGCACCTCTGCGTGGGGCTGATTCCAACGATCCTTTGCATCGTATTGAAGCTGGTTGCTTCAGCACGGGAGAGTTACCCGTAATACAGCTATTTGACGTTTACCTGCTAAACAGCTATATTAAAAATACCTGTATGGCTGCTAACCGTGCGACTCGCCCAATCCACCAAGGAGAAACCTTTCATGCAACAAATTCTCTCCCTTTCTGACCAGCTTTCGCCACTCCTGCAAGCAGCCCGCAAGTCAGCTGGACTGTCCCAAACTGAACTAGCCCGACGTCTGGATTTGAGCCAAAGCCGCATGTCGGGCATGGAGTGGATCCGCCTCCATCCGCCTGGACCAACTGCTGACCATCTGTGCCGCCCTGCAATTGAGCTTGTAGTACAGACCAAAGGGGCCCCGAAAACAAACAGCTGAGCCCAACCGGGCAGGAGTGGTGAACGATGGGTCGCCCTTCCCATTCACGCACTCTCTCCGCCTGGACCAATGGCCAAAGGGTCGGCACGTGGACGTTCAGCCGCCGGGGCGAGCACAGCCTGCAGTACGACTCCGAGTGGATGAATTCGCCCGCCGGGCGCCCTCTTTCGTTGTCCCTGCCTTTTACTGGCGATATTGCACTCAAGGGCGAGCGCGTGCGCAACTTCTTTGACAACCTGCTGCCCGATAGCGAAACCATTCGTCTACGGATTGCAACCCGATTCAAGACCGAAAGTGCAGAGGCGTTTGACCTGCTCCAGGCAATTGGTCGGGACTGCGTGGGTGCAGTGCAATTGCTCGGTGAGGACGAAATGCCCACCGATGTTCAATCCATCAAGGGCTCACCGCTTTCTGAATCCGAGATTGAATCCCTGTTAATTCAGACCACGCGCAGCGGCCCCTTGAGCAACCTGGACGAGGATGAAGACCTGCGCATTTCCCTTGCCGGCGCCCAGGAGAAAACCGCCCTGCTTTGGCACCAAGGCCAATGGATGCGTCCCCACGGCTCTACGCCTACGACCCATATTTTGAAGCTGCCCATTGGGATGGTTGGACACCGACAGGCGGACTTCAGCACCTCGGTTGAGAACGAATGGCTGTGCATGAACCTTCTCGCCGAGTTCGGGTTACCTGTGGCCAAGACTGAAATCCTGACCTTTGGAAGTCAGCAGGTTTTGAGTGTGGAACGGTTCGACCGGCAGTTGCATTCCAGCGGTGATTGGCTCATGCGCTTGCCCCAGGAAGACTTCTGCCAAGTTATCGGCGCCCCTTCGCACCTCAAGTACGAAAGCGACGGGGGACCTGGTCTATCGGACCTCTCAGGTGTTCTCAAGGGCTCCATCCAAGCCGAGAAGGACCTCACTACCCTACTCATGACTCAGCTCTTGTTTTGGATGCTGGCAGCCCCAGATGGACACGCCAAGAACTTTAGTATCCGGGTACTTCCACAAGGTCGCTACCAACTCACACCGCTGTATGACGTCATGTCGATCTGGCCCGTCGAGGGCAATGGCCCGAACCAAATTTCGATGTTCAAAGCAAAGATGGCTATGGCCGTTCTGGGAAAGAACAAGCACTATCTTTTCAAAGATATCCAGCGGCGGCACTTCAACAACATGGCGGTCAAATATTTTGATCGGGTCAATGCAGAGGACGTAATTGGAAGAGTATTGGAGTCAACTCCAACTGTGATCGAAACCATTAAGGGCAAGCTTCCAGCAAGCTTTCCCGGCTGGATTGCGCAGTCCATCTTTGATGGATTGAAGGCATCCGCAGGGCTTTTGGAAAGAATGCCGAAGTCGTAATTGGCGGGGCCACCAACAATTGGCGGCTACAAAAAAAGTGGGGGGTGGAACGGTTCCACCCCCCAACTTTGTCAAAGACAAATTACTATCAAGTCAGCAAGGCTTTGATCGCTTTCTCAATTTCAACGAAGCGCTTGGGGTCTATGTTTGCCAGGCTGATGACTGCCGATTTCTTTGCTGGGTCGAGCTTAAGTTCACCTGTTTGGCCGTCCTTTCCCTTAATCAAAACCTTCTTTGGAGGGGGGGGTGGAACGGTTCCACCCCCCTCCAGAAGCTTGGTTAAAACCTGCGCAGAACTAAGCTTTACTTGGGAAGTGCACAGCTCCTTGGCTCGCGCAAGAATTAAGTCCGGATCTTTCTGTATTACCGGCGTCAGCAAGGCAGCCCAACGGTATTGCAGATCTAGCGGGCTTGGGAAAGCTGCAATCACATCAGCTGGCAATCTGGCCAAAGCAAGCGCCTTGCCTAACTGACTGAGGTCAATAGCGGCGGCTTCAGACAACTTCCGAGCGGATGGGAAGAGGCCATCATCAAGTGCCTTCGCATATGTAATACCCGCCTCCCAAGGACTCAACGATGCGCGAGCCCTGTTCTCCCGATCCATCTGACAAAAGAGCTCTCTGTCATCCAGATCTTCAATAACCGCCAAAACATTAATGCCAAGCTCGAGGCAAGCGCGGTGACGGCGATGACCAAAGACAAGCTCGAATTCGCCAGGAGTCAACTTGGAAGGTCGAACCTTGATTGGTTGAATATTGCCACCTGCAGTTTCAATTTCTTTCTTTAGCTCGGCGAATTCTTTCTCTGCATAAGATAGTTCGTTTCGGTTCGCCCACTTGCTTGGTCTTATCTTCGTTGGATCAAGATGACGGGTCGCTGTAGCACCATCGAACTCAGCAAGCTTTTGCCTCAATTCAACATTTTCAGCAGACACCTTTTCATCACGGAAAAGTGCATCGGCGTGCATCCCTATGGCCGTTTTTGAACCCTGCCCCCGACTTCCAGAAGACAGACCAATGTGGCTCAAATCAATCTTTGCTGCCTTGTCTTTAAGCGCCATGCTGTTCTCCTAATTGACGTTTCCACGCCGTATTAATTTGCTCTTCCACAAGCTCAACCACACGTTCATAAGCGTCGTAAGCCCGTCTGTAAGTGCGGGCGTTGATGCTTGCTGGATCTGTGTCATAGACCGTACCAAACTCAGCACTCGCACTGGCAGTCAACGCGGTCTTGGGAATTTCAACTGGCAAGACCATGCCAGCATAGGCGGCTGTGATCCACTCGCGCACCACACTGGAAGATGCGTCATTCGCGTCAACTCTGGCAAGAAGCACGTCAACAAAATCGAAACTCTTGGTCTTGCCTCGATTGGTGACGAGGTTTGCAGTTAAGTCGTTAAACAGGTTCCAGAACTGACCGCTGGATGTGAAATCTAATGTACTGGGCGGCAACGGCATGATGAGACCATCAGAAGCGAGTAGGGCGTTTATGGTCAGGTAGGAGAGGGCGGGCGAAGTGTCAAGGATGATCACGTCGTACTTTGTCCTGGCCGCATCAATACCATTGTTAAGCACATTCCAAAACTCCAAAAGAGCCTTCAGATTTTTGCCTGGAGGGGAGAGCGAACTCAGCGGAGTACAACGCCAAATTCGCTGGAACGATGTCGATGCCGCTCCAATAGGTTGATGAAATAGCATAGTCGATGGACACTTCCGTCCCATAGCAAAGACTCAGAATTGTTTGTTCATCCGAAACGTCCACATCAGGGAGTAATCCGAAAAGTGTCGTCATTGAGCCTTGAGGATCGGTATCGATGACCAAGACCTTATGCCCCCGAAGACTTAACCCTTGGGCAAGTGTTACCGCCGTGGTTGTCTTAGTTACACCGCCTTTGAAATTAGCAACGGCTATCGTTATAGCCTCAGCCTGCTCTGGTCTCATGAATTTACTTCGAATGGACTGCGCCCAGGTACGCGTATCTTCAAGGCTGAATTTCCGCCTATGCCCGTTCTCCATCACCCCAATTGGAAGATCACCCTTTTTGACTCGATAATCCATTTGGGCCTTTTCAAGTCCGCAAACGGTCGCAACTTGATTGGTACTAAAGGTCGGAGCACGCTTTCTAGCGTCTGGTGCCAGCATGGTGCCACGCACGCTTTCAATGACTGCACCAACTCTGGATGAAGCTGCAATTAAGTCCCCCAGCGTTACACGTGAATCCGGTTTTCTTTTGATGGACATGTATTTTTTCCTACTAAACGCGAAATTTCGCTTGTTCCATCAATTGTGCGTCTTTTGAGATGACTTTGGAAGTTCTGCCTTCGGATTTTTGAAGTTATCCACAAGCTCTCCACTTCTCCTTTTTATTAAGCTTTAAGAGCTTTAATACCTTTAGTCTGAAAATCCCCAATGATTTCAAGTACTTACTTGAATTTGCGTGAGGCAAACCAAGGGAAGTGTGAGACAAACTATGGAAAATGTGAGTTCAAGCATGTGAACTGTGAGAGAAAGCAAGGAACTGCGAATACGACTACATTCAGTACAGATATGTGATGTTGTAGCCATAGAAATGAGCCAAATCGGGCACAAAGTGCAATCGTGAAATGAAGAAATGGACTCCTCCAACCTCAAACTGTGAGAAAAAACACGGGGGCAAGGCACAAGAAAGTGGCCAAGTGTGAGCAAAACCAAGGGGTAAATCAGCTTTTGCAATCAAAAACCACGAAGTTGGATCGTGGCTTGCGTGAGTCAGGCGATCTCACAGATAATAGATTTGTATGAGCAGCACGGAAATCCTTGGGCCAGACAGAATCGACAAACCGGTGTCGACGTTGGCCATGGTTCCCAAGACCGGGGCAATAACCAGGGTTGGTCGCCAGGCCTATACCCTGATGATGTTTGTCGCCCGCGAGCAGGGAGCCGAGGATGAGAGTACTGGGTTGTTTGGTGCTCCATTGAACGCCGTGATCCGCGGCTACGACGGGTCAGCAGGATCCGTAAAAGAGCTAAAGAAGCACTTGCTCTCGATGGTGACGCATGTGGTTGAGTGGCAGTCACCTTCCCCGGGGGAAACAGAGGAGTGGGGCGCTTGTGGCCTGTTATCCCAAGTCAATCTAAAAAAGAAAAATGGGGAAAACTGGGTCTATTGGGCCTACCCACCAGCACTTCGGCAGGAAATGCTTTATCCATTGCGATATGCACAGATCCTCCGATCCACCATAGCCCAGTTTCGATCACACGCCGGCCTTGCTCTTTACGAAATTTGCGCGCGATACAAGGACAACCCATCACACTTAACCAGCAAACAACATTGGAAATGGTGGCTCCCGGTTTTGACGGGCAAGCCAGTCCCAAATGAAATCAAGACTGAATACCGCTTCTTTAATCGCGATACGATTAAGCCGGCCGTAGAAGAAGTCAATGAAGTTAGTGAGCTTATTGTTACAGCACACGAATTCAAAGTTGGCAGAACAATTGAATACATCCAATTTGAAGTCAGACTCAAGCAGGAAGAGGCAGCCAAAAAGAAACTTGCCATCGACCTGAGCAAAGTTGCCCGTGCAATTCAGCTTGGGATCGATGCAGAAATAGCTGAAGACCTATTTATTCGACACGGAGAATTGGCATTTGCCAAAGCAATGGAGAGATTGGAGGCTCGCCTGGCGATGCCAGGGATGCCAATCCTTTCAAGACATGCCTATCTAAAGGCACTCTTGACAGGTAAGGCCGTAGATAGATCGTTGCACACTGTAGTCAGCGCATCTGCGGCTGAACAAGTCGTTCCTCAGCCGGAAGCTCCTGGAGTGCAAGCGCAGGCAAATTTACGTAACCGTGAAGCCGAAAAACTAAGAATCGTTCGTTCTGAAATTGAGGACTTGAATCCGGCTGCACTTGCACAACTCTTGAGCGAACTCAAATTGAATTTCATTGAGCGCCAGGTGTCGCAAGCTGTCATGAAAAGGTTGGACGAAGGAAAATGGGAATCAGCTTTGATTATGGGAGAGCTAGTACGTTTCTACTGGAAACGCACAAGAGGTACAGACTGGACTGCCCCAGATTCTTTGCCCAAGGTCGAACGAGTAGAGCAGGCAGGGTTGTTTTAATTTGACATCCTCCCCGCCATGAATGGCGATGATTCCTGATACCTTTCGATACCAGTCCCTCCCTTGCGCTGCTCAGCGAGTGGCGCTAGGGATTCCTCCTGCGAGACGCTGGTGCCCCAGCGCGAGAATGTTCCTTGCAGCGTTCACATCACGGTCGTTGACCGATTCGCACTCACTGCAAGTCCACTCTCTTATTCGCAAACCGGCTCTACCTTTCGGACTGCTGGCAGATACGCATCTGCAGCACGAACAAGTCTGGGTTGTATAGGCCTCGTTGACCTCTTCAAAGACGATACCGGCCTGATGGCTCTTGTATTCCAACATCGTCTTCAGCGATGACCAGCCCGCGTCCAGCGTGCTCTTGGCCATCTTGGTTTTGACAAGCTTGGCGCTGGCCACGTCGCCCACAAAAATGGCGGCGTTACTCTTTACCAGCGCAGTGCTGAACTTGTGCAGCATGTCTTTGCGTTGGTTTCCAATCTTCGCGTGTATGGCTCGGGAGCGTGCTTTCTTGCCCGCACGTTGCGCGATCCCAAGTTTGCACTCAAGGCCACGGTAAAAGCGGCCTTCGATCTTCGCGCCGTCCGACGTGGTTGCACAGGTCTTTAGTCCAAGGTCTATGCCAACCGACGCGGTGGGAGTTGGAAGTGCAGGGCCTACCAACTCAGGTAGTTTGACCTGAACATTAAAATACCACCGTCCACGCGAATCCTCGCAAAACGAACCCGCACGCAAATCGTAGTTTGCAAGGCCGTAGCTGTCCCACAGGCTAAGTTTCTGCCCAGCAAAATGAACTTGTCCGGCCTTGTATCGAGCGGCACGGGACTTGAATGGAATCCAGCCCAAGGACCGCCTGGAGGACTTGGGATTGGAGACACGCCAGATGAGCCTTGCCCGTTTGAACTGGCGTCTGCGTGTGGCGTATTCTTCGCACACTTGCTGTGTTGTAGCACTCCCGATTACAACGCCATCGCACTTGGAGAACCCATCGGTTAGTTTCTGGAGGTCGTAGCCACTCAAGAATTTGTTGCGCTCACGTACCGCTTTGGCGCTGGTCTCATTGCAGAAATTCCAGACGGTGTTGACCTCACGCGCCATGGACAGAAGCACCGCTTGGTGTTTGTCCTTAATGCGCAGTTTGAGGGTCTTCGTCGTTTCAAGCATATACTGTTCTTTTATACAGCTTACATACTCTGCACAAGTACCGATGTGCCGCTACGCGACACGCGCTCTGCCTCCTCGCCCTGAACGGCGAGGCTTCCCGCGCAATGCCGGGTGAATTTTGTGCGATCTACCTCCCTGCAGTTGTCAAACAACCCTTCGAGGTGTATGCGCCACAGGACTGAATTTCATTCCTGACCCGATCAATATCGGCTGCTATGGCCAGGGGCCGCCTCAACACCGTAAATCGCTGGCATCGTTGGGGGTATTCTGAAGGTGGAATTGCTCGAAACCCGAGAATGTTCGGAGCTATTTCCTTCCTTTTTTTTTGGTAGCTGTTACCTTCGGCACAATCTTGGACCTCGCGCGAGATGCGCGTGAGCCGGGAGTAAGCAAACTTCCGAGCAGCGTGTTCATCACCCGTTCCACCACTTCTTCCGCAGAGTAATCTCCGCCCGGTTGGTACCACCGACCGATCCAGCTCAGTGCCCCTGCAATTGCAAATGCCGTTATTTTTGGATCGCAAGGAACCAGTGATCCCTCCTCCATGCCAGCAGCGATCAGGCGCCGAAACTCCAAGTCGATGGCCGATTTTGCGCGTCGCAACTCCTTGCGGCTCTCGGGAGGCAATGGATCTTCGCCAATGCGGATCAGGCACATTCCAAAATCCATGGTGACGATCTGCCCATAAGTACGCATGCATGCCACGAGCTGTTCAATGGCAGAGCCGCCCCGACTGCTGGTTTCGGCAATGCCTGCCTGCATCATCTGAAGGCCCGCACGCACACATTCAAACAATATTTCGTCCTTGCTCTTCACGTAGTAATACAGCGTGGGCTTACTGACATGCAGCCGGGCCGCTACGTCATCCAGCGACGTGGCATGGAAACCCCGCTCATTAAACATCTGCGCAGCGGCCTGTAGCACGGCGTTACGCTTGACTTCACGCTGCTGTTCTCGCACGGAAGCCGGTGCCCAAGGCGAAACCGGAGTGTCAGCATGGGACGCCTTTGTTGCGGCCAATGGTTTTGTCATGGTGGGTTACCTAGGGTAAGACCTGATACGGAAATGGCCAGAAAAATCTACTATTTACTCGTGAGTAAGTACTTTACGCATAAGTAGGATTGTTTTCACTACGCAAAAACCCGCAGTCGCCAAAGCAATGAATAAATCACCACCCGGCGGCCCTGCCGCTACTGCACCTCTTTTGCAGGTGGAAGGCGTCACTTTGGCGTTTGGTGGTGTACGGGCGCTCAACGGCGTGGGTTTTGATGTGGCACCCGGATCCATCACCGCTGTCATTGGCCCCAACGGTGCGGGCAAGACATCGCTGTTCAACACCATCTCGGGTTTTTACCGTCCCAATAGCGGTTATGTGCGCTTTAAGGGTCAGGACATTACGACTCTACCGGCACCACAGCGCGCCAAGTTGGGACTGGGGCGCAGTTTCCAGAATATTGCCTTGTTTCGCGGTATGACGGTGCTCGACAACATCAAGCTCGGCCGCCATGCGCATCTGAAAACCAATGTGCTCGATGCCCTGTTCTATATCGGACGGGCGCGCCGCGAGGAGGCTGCCCTGCGGGCTGACATCGAGGAGCGCATCATTGATTTTCTGGAGATCGACCATATCCGCCACGCGCCGGTCTCCGCCCTGTCGTACGGACTGCAAAAGCGCGTCGAGATGGCCCGCGCCCTGGCCATGCAACCCGAGATCCTGATGCTGGACGAGCCCGTAGCCGGCATGAACCGCGAGGAAACCGAGGACATGGCGCGCTTCATCCTGGATGTGCGCGAGGAATGGGGCGTGACCGTGCTGATGGTGGAGCACGACATGGGCATGGTGATGGACCTTTCCGATCACGTCGTGGTGCTGAACTTCGGTCAGGTCATTGCCAAGGGAGTTCCCGCCGCCGTGCAGGCCGATCCCGAGGTCATTCGCGCTTACCTGGGTTCCGGCGACGTTGCTGACCTTCGACGCAAACTGCGCGCCGGCGCCACGTCCCATGTGCAAGCCCAAGGAGTTGTCTGATGGATTGGGCCTACCTGTTTGAAATCAGCCTGACTGGTACTGCCAGCGGTGGCTTGTATGCGTTGGCCGCGCTAGCCTTTGTCATGGTTTACAAGGCCACCCGTGTGGTCAACATTGCCATTGGCGAAATGCTGATGGTCGGTGCCTACCTATTCTTTGCCTTTGCAGCCACCTTTTCGCTGCCGCTGTGGCTGGCCATTCCAGCGGCGGTGCTTGGCTCGGGCCTGCTTGGTGCGGTGATAGAGCGCACCATGATTCGCCCATTGCTGGGCGAGCCACCAATCTCGGTGTTCATGGTCACCGTCGGTTTGGGATCCGTGCTGGTGGGCCTAGTGGAGATGATCTGGACCGCGGACCAGCGCCGCCTGCCGGACTTCATGCCGAATCAGCCCATCATCATTGGTGATGCCTTCCTGGCGCCCAAGGTCTTCTGGGGGGCGATGATTGCCGTGGTGTTCATCGCGGCCGTGCTGCTGGTGTTCCGTTTCTGGCGCGGCGGGGTGGCCTTGCGGGCCACAGCCTCGGACCAGGCTGCAGCCTATTCCATGGGCATCAATGTGCCACGCGTGTTTTCGCTTGCCTGGGTGGTATCCGCCATGATCGCGGCGATTTCCGGAATCATCGTGGGTTCGATTGGCGGCATCTCGTCGAGCATGGGCGTGTTCGGCCTGTCGGTGCTGGTGGTAGTAATTGTGGGTGGTCTGGATAGCGTTCTGGGCGCTCTGGTGGGTGGCCTTTTCATCGGCCTGGTTGAGGCCCTTGCGGGTGCCTACCTGGGCGGCGAGTACAAGCTGCTGGCGACCTTCATCGTCCTGGTGGTCATTCTGATGGTGCGGCCTTATGGCCTGTTCGGCACCCACGAGATCGAGAGACTCTGATGAGAATTGGCACACTTAAAGAAACCTACATCGCCGACGCAGCGCTGTTCGACTCCCGCACGCAAAAAATATGGGTGGCGGTGGGTGTCGCCCTGTTGCTATTGTTTCCCTTCATGGCCAGTGAATACTGGCTCTACCTGGCCTGCTTGGTCAGCATCAATGTCGCCAGCGCAGCGGGGCTGAATATTCTGACAGGCTACACCGGTCTGGTCAGTTTAGGACAGGCGGCATTTATGGGGTTGGGTGCCTATACCGTGGCTATCCTGCAGGCCAAAGTTGGCACACCCTTCCTGCTCAATATTCTGGCAGGTGGCATTGTGGCCATGCTGGGTGGGCTTATCGTGGGTATCCCGTCGCTGCGTGTCAAAGGCCTGTACCTGGCAATCGCCACGATTGCGGCGTCATTTATCACCCATTTCCTGTTTGCCAATCTGAGTTTCGCGGGTGGAACCGGAGGCCTCAGTCTGCCGCCGGCACGCTTGTTTGATGTACCGCTGGACACCTCGTTTCGCCTGTACTGGGTGATTGTGCCCATCACCATTTTGATGTTGCTGGGCGCGGCCAACCTGTTTCGTACGCGCATTGGACGTGCCTTCATCGCCATCCGCGATCGCGATATTTCAGCCGAGGTGCTGGGCATCCCGTTGCTGCGCTACAAGCTCCTGTCCTTTGGACTGTCGTCCTTCTATGCTGGCGTGGCAGGTGGCATGTGGGCGTACTTTTTCCGGGTGGTGACGCCCGAAAGCTTTCCGCTCCTGATGTCCATCTTCTTTCTCGCAGCCATCATCGTTGGCGGCATGGGAACGATCCTGGGCGCCATTCTGGGCGCCGTCTTTATGACCATGGTCCCGGAGCTGCTCAAACTGGTGTTTGACCTGCTGCCAAACAACACGGAACTAACAGTGTTTCTGTCGCCTGTTCGAACCATTATTTTCGGTCTGTTGATCATCGGTTTTCTGGTGTTCGAGCCACATGGGCTCGCAGAAGTGTGGCGGCGCATTCGCCGCTTTTTCCACCTGTGGCCTTTCCGCAATTAGCGCGGGCAAGACACACAGTTCTTTAGAACGTCCATCCAAACTAGGAGACTAGCATGCAAGATTCCCTGACTTCCCAACGCCGTCGCTCCCTTTTGCTTGCCGCTGGCGCCACGCTGGTGGCACCACTGGCGGCCCATGCACAGGCTAGCGGCGATGAGATCGTCATTGGTGGCTCCATCCCCATGACGGGCGTTTTTTCCTTCGCAGGCATCGGCATCAATGCCGGCATATCGGACTACGTCAAGATCGTGAATGATGCCGGTGGCGTAAAGGGCCGCAAGATCAAGTATGTGCCGGAAGACACAGGCTACAAGGTCGACGTATCTGTCGCTGCGTTCAAGAAAATTACCAGCCAGAACAAGGTCAATCTCTATTACGGTGACTCCACCGGCTTTTCCAAGACCATCAATCCTGAGCTGGAACGCAACGGTAACATCATGATGGCGGGAGCTTCATTCGCTACCGAGTTGAACGACCCGGTCAAATACCCCAACCAATTTCTCGTTGGGCCTGACTACACCGAAATGTTTGGCATTCTGCTGAACCACATAGCTAAGGAAAAGCCGGGTGCCAAAGTGGCGTTTGTCTACTCCGACTCCGAATTTGGCCGCGATCCGATTGACAGCAGTGAAGCGCTTGCCAAGAAGCTGGGTCTGACTGTCGCCATCAAGATCATGACGCAGGCTGGCAGCGTGGATGTATCGGGTGAAGTGATCAAACTACGCCGCGCTGCGCCCGACTACACCATCTTCCACGGCTACATCCTGGCACCGATTCCCGAGTTCATTACCCAAGGCAAGCAACAGGGCATGACCACGAAGTGGATGGGCACGTTCTGGACCATGGACAGCTCCACCGTGATGAAGATGGGTGAGGCCGGTGACGGTTTTATGGGTGTGATGCCCTACCGCTACTACTACGATACGTCGGCCAAGGCACCCATGCTCGACAAAATCCGCCAGATGCGCCCCGAGTACCAGAGCACGGCCTACATTCAGGGCTTCCTCGCTGCCATGCTGTTCGTCGAGTCTGCCAAGCGCACGCTGGACGCCAAAAAGGAACTTACCGGCAAGAACCTCAAGGCCGCACTCAACAGCATCAAGGACTTTGACACCGGTGGTTTGATTGGCGTGCCAATCACCATCAAAGGCAACTCCATTCCGGTGGGTCGCGTCTACAAGGCCGATATGAAGACACAAAAGATGGTGGCAGCATCTGACTGGATTTCGCTGTAATCTCAACATGAACCTGCCGCGCACGGACCACGTCCTCGAAGTCAACAACATCGAGGTCATCTACAACAAGGTCGTGCAGGCCCTGCGGGGCCTGTCGCTGGCCGTGCCGCGTGGCGAGATTGTGGCTCTGCTGGGCAGCAACGGAGCAGGCAAGTCCACCACACTAAAGGCGATTTCAGGCCTGCTGGCACTTGAAGACGGCGAACTGAAGAGCGGCAGCATTCTTTTCAACGGTCAACCCACGGCGCGGCTGGAACCCCAGCAGTTGGTACACCAGGGTGTGAGCCATGTGATGGAGGGACGGCGTGTTTTTGAGGACCTTACCATTGAGGAAAACCTCATTGCCGCAACCTACGCCCTGTCGGGTCGAAAGGGTGCGAAGCCTGATTTCGATCTGGTCTACACTTACTTCCCACGCCTGCACGAGCGGCGCACCAGTCTGGCGGGCTACCTATCGGGCGGCGAGCAGCAGATGCTGGCCATTGGCCGCGCGCTCATCGCCCAGCCTCAACTCATTTTGCTCGACGAGCCTTCGCTGGGTCTGGCGCCCAAGCTGGTAGAAGACATCTTTGCCATCATCGCGCGCATCAACACTGAGCGCGGAGTTTCCATGCTGCTGGTGGAGCAAAACGCCACGGTCGCGTTGGCGGTAGCGCATAGCGGGTACATCATGGAAAACGGCAAGATCGTCATTGATGGCAGCGCCGAGCGACTGGCTTCTGACCCTGATGTACGGGAGTTCTACCTCGGCATGGGCGGGGGTGGTGAGACACGCAGCTTCCGTGACATCAAACACTACAAACGCCGCAAGCGCTGGCTGTCCTGAACATGCACGCATCCGCCGAACTTCCATCGATGACGTTGCCGCAAATGCTGCGCGCGCGTGCCATTACCAGCCCGGAGCGCATCGCCATACGGCAAAAAGACTTTGGTATCTGGAAGCCTTTCACCTGGGCTGAGTATTATCGCCGTGCGTGCCATTTTGGCCTTGGTCTGCGCGCCTTGGGGTTGCCCGCGGGCGGACATGTCGGCGTCATTTCCGAGAACCGTGTCGAGTGGGTGCTCGCCCAAATGGGTGCCGGGTTGGTGGGCGCTGTCACGGTGGGGGTGTATCCAACCAGTCCCACCTCGGAGGTGGCCTATGTGGTGGGTCACGCAGACATTGAAATCATGGTCTGCGAAGACCAGGAGCAGACCGACAAAGTGCTTGAGGCCAGTGACCAGTTGCCGCGCCTACGCAAGATTATCGTGGTGGAAACCAAGGGCCTGCGCAGTTTCTCGATTGAGGCACGACGCCTCATCGCGACCTTTGACGAAGTCGAAAAGATGGGGGCATCCGCTGGTGAACAGGCGTCGATTGACGACGCGCTGACCCGCCAGACTCTGGACGATGTCGGTCTGATGATCTACACCTCAGGCTCCACCGGCAAGCCCAAGGGGGCCATGATCTCCTATCGCAATATCCGTGGCGTGGTACCGGGCATCGTTGAACGCTTGCGCCTCACGCAAGACACCACCCACCTGTCGTATTTGCCTCTGTGCCATGTGGCCGAGCAGATGCTCACCACCTTCTGCCCCATCTACACAGGATCCCAAGTCAACTTTGGCGAATCCATCCGGACGGTGCAGGAAGACCTGCGTGAGGTTGCACCCAACATGTTCCTGGGCGTGCCCCGCATCTGGGAAAAAATGCACGCATCCATCAGCATCAAGCTGCAGGAAGCCGGTGGGTTGCGACGGGCACTCTTCGAAAAGGCCCACGCCGCGTGCAAGCCGATGGCTGAAAAGTCACGCACGCAATGGACATTTGCTGAAAAGTTGACTTACTTTGCCGCCTACTGGACCATCTTCAGGGCTTTGCAGAACTTCATTGGCCTGCGCAACGTTCAGGTAGCACTGACGGGTGCGGCGCCCATACCGCCCGACGTGGTTCGATTCTTCCGAGTGCTCGGGGTGCCGCTGGTCGAGGTATATGGTTTGACCGAATCCACCGGCATGGTCACAGGACACCCGCTTGATCAGGTTGTCATCGGGACGGTCGGTACGCCCACCCTGGGTGTGGAGTGGCGTATTGGTGAAGCGGGTGAGTTCCAGATGCGTGGCGACATGGTGTTCGCCGGCTATTACAAGAACCCTGAGGCCACGGCGAGCAGCATCCAGAACGGCTGGCTCCATACCGGTGACGTGGTGCGTGAAGAACAGGGGCAACTCAAGATTGTGGACCGGCTCAAGGACATCATGATCACCGCAGGGGGCAAGAACCTGACCCCGTCGGAGATTGAAAACACTATGAAGGCAAGCCCCTACATCAAGGAGTGTGTCATCGTGGCTGATGGGCGAAAGTTTGTCGGTGCGTTGGTGATGATTGACTATGAAACTGTTGGCAAATGGGCCGAGGCACAGCGCATTGCCTTCACGCACTTCCGGTCGCTGGTCGAGAACTCTCTGGTTCGTGCCCTCATTGATACAGAAATCAACCAGGGTAACCAGCGCCTGGCCCAGGTCTCCCAAATCCGCAAGTTCCACCTGCTCACCAAGGAGCTGGACCATGACGACGGTGAAGTCACCGCCACCATGAAGGTACGCCGCTCCAGCATCTACAAAACCTACGCGGCAGAAATCGAAGCCCTGTATCACTAAGCCGCCGGGCAACTGGCAGCAAGGAAAGGAACTCCATGTCTTCCACACCCAGTCCGCAGGCACCTTTGTTGGTCGAGCGCAAGGGCGCCACCGTGTACCTGTGTTTCAACCGCCCCCAGGCACTCAACGCGGTGGACGTGCACATGGCACATGCGCTGCTGGATGCCATGCGCACCCTGACCAGCGACGCCAGCGTGCGCGCCGTCGTACTGCGCGGTGCTGGCAAGGGTTTTATGGCCGGAGGTGATCTCGCGACTTTGCGGGCCGATCCCGTGCAGGGTGCTACCGATCTGTTGGGTCCGCTTAATGAGGCGCTGGAGTTGATGGCGACATTGAATGCGCCTGTCATTGCACAGGTGCATGGCGTGGCGGCGGGTGCCGGTCTGAGTCTCATGCTGCAGGCCGACTTTGTTCTCGCAGCCCAGGGTACCCGCTTCAATCTTGCCTACATCAATCTTGGCACCAGTTGCGATGTTGGTGCATCGTGGGCGCTTCCGCGTCTGGTTGGGATGCGCAAGGCACTGGAAATTGCTTTGCTGGGGGAGACCTTGACGTGCGCGGATGCTGAGCGAATGGGGCTGATCAATCGAACGGTGTCGGCAGACAAAATCGACGCTGAGGTCTCTCTACTCGCAGAACGATTGGCGTCAGGGCCTACCATTGCTTACGGTGCCATGAAACGCCTTCTTCGGACCTCCTTTGATAACGACCTGCCCGGACAACTAGCGCACGAAGTCGCTGCGTTCGTTCAATGTGCAGGTACCTGTGATTTCAGAATAGGAATTGAGTCCTTTTATGGCAAGTATCCCGCCCAATTTAAGGGGAACTGACGGCGCGACCGATACCGTATACCGTGCGGCTTTTCAATTGCAAAGTAATCTGCACAATCAAGATTACTCATACTTCAACCAACTGGTTTCGGGATACCCAAATTTGTACTTGTCCTTAGAGGCAGTTAGATATGATTATCCAGCGGAGTATCGGCGTAGGTGATTTGGTGTTCCTGCCAAATCAGACGCGACCTTGGTAGTTACAAACCCGACGGGTAAAGACGCATTGCTGCCGATGAAGTCGGCGATCTACCTACCCCAAAGCGGTCCGTCGCTGGGAAGCGTTCGGCCGCAATCGAACACTCTTTTTTGTGTCGAAACGACAGGGCACTATGTTAAGCACAGGGTATTTTGAGGCTCGGGCAAGGGCACCAATTGTGCGATCGTTAACGGTCCCTGACGAGGAGTCCGAGTTGCTCGGGGGAAAGGCTGCCTGGCAGCTTTTCCCGCCCCGCGTTGCTTGTCAGGGTCCCCTCGTTTCAGTGCAAGAACTGGCGGAACGCAAAGCTAGCACTGGCGCGGCCCCCCCCCTGATGGCCACATCATTTGATGCCGCATGCCCAGGTTCAAGAATGTGCGCCTGGTCCGACGGTGAGTCCCGAAGTTGACAATCCAACAAAATCAATATGTACTGCATTCACGGAGCTGTTGACGAGGTATTCGAGCATAGTCCCTTGCGAAGTCGCGTTCGCGTACCCCACAGCCGCTTTAACGAGCGATGCATCGGGGGCATGTCCTAAAACGTTAGTCAAAAGTAACTGGCGAGCATCTCCGGAGATCCTCCACCGGCTAGTAATGCGAGGCCAGGTAATTTCACTACTGCAGCGGTTAGATCGCTCATAGTGGCACCATCGTCAAAGAGTTTGAGGACCGCAGCAACGAGTGGGGTATCTCCGGTAATGGCCGAAGCGCCTACCGCCGCGCCAATGAGTAAAGCCGCTTTGCCCGCATTGCCATCTAGGTCGTATGCAACGGTCTTGTCCCAAAACTTTACTCGCTCGACATTGATCAAGGTATCAATTTGATCATCACCGAAATTCCTCGCGGTCATAGTTGATCCAACTTTGTCAACGTACACCGAGCTGGAAAATGAATCAAGCGAAAGGGTGTCGATACCATCCCCACCATCAATAACTTCTGCACCAACTGCGGTAGCAATCAAATCATTCCCCGAGGTTCCCGTCCTCTGCACCGCAATATTGCTGGCAATAGCACCTGTAGAAACAAATGATGGAATGTTTTCTTTGATGCCGCTTCCGTCTGTGTAGCTTGCAATCGTTGTAATCGATTTTCCGATCTGGGCTTCAGCTAGGGTCAATTTGTTTGACGAGGCCCCTAGAATAGCGACACCGTCTGCAAACCATTGGTAACTTACAGTCCCCATTCCATCAGCATCTGAGAGCGAGTTGACTGCAGTTAGCGTTTGTCCAACGTTCCAAGCGCCATGAATCCGAACGACACCTGTTGGTGGCATGTCTGAAACGGTGTATCCAATATCTTTCAGTATTGCAATGTCCAGCGCACTGATGCGTTGTGTTACTTTTTGAGTTACGTATACCTTTTGGCTGTCATCAACAAAGTTTATCTGTCCTCGTAATTTCGTCATCACATCGAAGTTGTGTGGCCCATTTTTGTAAATGCCCGTAGTTACATCCTCATAGCGCTCACCTGCGACGTAAGGCAAGTGATAAAAATCACTTCCAACTCCAACCCCGGTAAGTAGTTCGAAAGGGCCTCCTGCTACTGAAGAAGCATTCAATCCCGTAAATTTCGGGTGAGCGAGGTTGGTCAAATCAATCAATGAGTCAAATCGAGATTCCGACTGGTTTATTCCGCCTGGGTCGATACCGCTCATGCCAAAGCCGTGCAGCAGTTCGTGCACCATCGATGCAGTTTCTCCCAAACTTTCAGAGGTGACCCCTGGAAACAAGGTAGCCTGATCCCTAAACCCACCTTCGTTCAGAAGAATAGTAAGGTCGCTGGCCCCACCAGCGGAGTTCCCAGTCATCATTTTGTAGAGGCCTGCACCAACAAGAATTTTTTTTCCATTGATGGGGTCAATTTCCCCTCCGTCAAAGTAAGCACTTGGGCCTCCGGCTGCCCTTAAGACTCCAGGATCAAGCTTGATGTTGACAATTAGAGTGCCCTTGCCCGTAAGGTAAGGTTGAAACATTTCAAGTGCAGTGGTTACATTTCCAATGTATGCCTTAAGAAGTGCACCTCCAACATTGTTTGGATCAGTAACTGTTATTTGATATGCGAATGTCATGGGTTCCTCTACGTCAAGAAAATGGTGGGCAAACTAATTTGAATCTGCACCGGTTGTCGGGCTGTTTGAGTCAAAAACTATGGATGAGTGGCAATCGAAAAATTGGTGCCTGGAATGGCTTCGGCACTTGAGGCTGTCGCCGCCAGAGCGGCGCAAACAACGACAAGAGAACGTTTCATGTTTGGTCTTTCAGTTGATGAGTTGGAAGTCGGAATCTAGGGTTTCACGCAGCCTTACGCTGCACGTTCTGATGTAGATGCACCTGGGGTGATGGAATCCACCTTGTAAAAGGCAGCCATTTCAGTCATGAGTTCACGGGGCCGCGATGGATTGCTGTCAACAAAGATGGTGTGCCCGGCTTTGGCGTTTTCAGCGACATGCTTAATCGCCTCGGTGTACATGAAGAACAGAAGGTAGTTCGGGTCAACACCGGCAGATTGAAGCTCAGACACGGCATCGTTTATACCAGCAGCCACCTCGCGTCGGAAGTCAGCCAGTCCTTGACCGCGCAACTTCCAGGCAAGCTTCTCGGCCTCGGCCTTGATTTTGATGAATGAACCGTCGGCCTCGGCTTCTTTGGTTCGACGGTTCAGCAGTGCTTCGCCTTCGTTTTCAGCGGCATCGCGTTCGTTAATGGCAGCCACCACCCGTGCCATGGAGCCAGTTACGACAGCATCGAATCGGATGTTGTTGTACCGGAGGTCTTCGATTGAGTAACCCCACTCTCGCATACGTGCACCCACATTGGTCTGTATGCGGCGCACGACATCCTGGGAGATACCAATCATTTCGGCCTGCCGCTGTG
This sequence comes from Candidatus Aalborgicola danicus, assembly GCA_016703945.1. Taxonomy (GTDB): domain Bacteria; phylum Pseudomonadota; class Gammaproteobacteria; order Burkholderiales; family Burkholderiaceae_C; genus Allorhodoferax; species Allorhodoferax danicus. The sequence goes on along the minus strand of JADJBC010000043.1, from coordinate 30,175 downwards.
TGGCAACATAAGTCCGTGTCTCATCCTCGATCAGCCGCTGCATCGATATGGAAAATTCTTCTTGCTTTGCGAAAGCAAACGCCGCACGTTTGATAGTCAGTTCTGTATTGTCGGCCACTCGAAACAGCAACAAGCACTTGAAGTAGACGTTCGCCTGGTCAATGGTTATGGCTTCGAATGCCAATTCCAGTGAGCGGTTCTGCAGGGAGATGGTTTGAACCCGTTCCCACGGCTTTCTCCAGCTCGCACCTGGTTGGGCCATGCCGCTGAATTTTCCGAAAGAAGTGATTACGCTGACGCAGCCTTCGCCGGTCAAGGTCAGCTTTGGACCTACCGCAAATAGAAAAAACGGGATCACCAAGATTAGACCGAAAAATAGCTCCATAGATTCCTCCTTAAAGGCGTTGCCTTTGTTAAGACAGGACCAAACCTGTCATGCTTTTAAGTATCTCTACCGCCTGGCGCTCAGTCATCCGTGCGATTGCGCGGGTGTCCTGTGTGGCATTACGTAGGTAGAAACCATTGGGCGAATTTGACTGCGCGATGGGCCGTTGCGGTAGTGTGGAGAGGCACACTGTTGCTGCAAAGGATTCCATCAGTCTCAGAAGTAGTGACATACAGGTATCTTGCGCAGGGGTTTCCCCTGAAAGTGGTGCGGCTATCTCCTACCTGCGGCCAAAAACTTGGGCCAGCCGTAGGTTTCGGAGGTGTTTTTGACCTCAGCCCATGCGGGTTCGAACTTGCCTTCTTGCAGTGCTCGCACGTTCTTTTGAATACAGGATTGAAGGGTCGCCGCGGCTTTCCCATTGGCTCCGGTGTTGGAGAACGGGCGCGTAACCAGCAAGTTCGGTGCTGCAAGAAAGCCATGATTAAACGTGTCAAGGTTTTCGTAGTTCTTTTTGACTAACTGGTAAGGCGGCTGTACTGCCAAGTCAAAGGGCAGCAACTTTGCATTGGAGTCACGCTTGAGTTTTTGAATCGGACCGCTGGGCCAACCACTGGTGCTGAGCATGCCGGCAACTTCGCCAGACTTGAGCTTGGCCAAGGCCTGTTCGTCGGTATCAACATCGACGAAACGCATGTTCATGACGAAGCGGCGGTCCAGAACACGGCCCAATGCCCGGGCTGAGCCCACCACAGCAACGGGCAGGTTTTTCAAATCAGAGAATTTGTCGATGGAAACTGTGATGGTTTCACTCGGGAGCGGCCAAGTGCGCTTTGGCCCCTGGTAACTAAAGGCTTCTGAGCGTGCAACGATGTGCAGCAGGTTGGCGTTCAAGGGCATAAGCGCCAACAGGTTTCCGATGTTGTCATCCGATCCCTTCATGTCCTGCAGAGTGTCCAGTTGCACAAAGCCCAGATCGGCCTGGTTGGCCGCCAACGTGGTCAGGTTCTGCAGACCGCCTTCAGTTTCCACTTCGGTAATGGCAACCTGGCTTCCACACACGGCGCGAAGATCGGCAAACAGTTTTGAGTAACCTTTGCCCTTCTTGCCGGTTGCAATGCGCAGGCCGTCACCGGGCTCAGCGGGTGTACTCTGGGCCTGGAGTGACAGCGGGGCAACAGCCAATAGCGCAATCGCGAGTGCTGTAAGGGTGGAATTGATTTTGTTCATAGTGATCTCCTTGATGTAAGTGGGATGCAGTAAATGGGGGTAGTCAGAGACCTTTGGTCCCGTTCGTTTGCGAGCCAGGAAGTCCGAAGGGCTCACGGGTTTGCGGATTGGAAGAGAAAGTTGATGGCGGTTGCAGCAAGGCGCCAACTGTCCCGATCACGGCCAGCAGCAACACGATCACGCTGCCGATTAGGCGCAGTTTTTTCCAGAAGTTCATTGGGAGCTCCTATTGGCGGTCTTGTGCTGCGGCAGAAGAAGTTCATCCATGCGGTCGAGGCTGCGGTCGTCCAACAACTTGCGAGTGGGACCGTCCATGCTGCTCATTTGCACGTCAAGTTCGGCAAACACGCAATTGAAACGGTCTTGGACGGTTCGCAGGGCGGTATCGGTCAGCAGGTCTTGCATCAAATTACCTGTCGCATTGGGATCCATCATCTCGCTGGCGTCTCCGATGGCCAGAGCGATGCGCCAATCGCTTTCCTTGCGCTTGACGGTGTCCTGGAACTCTTTTAGCGCGTTGTGAGCTTCGCGCAATTTGCCAAGGTTGATACTGTGAAACTCTTGCAAGCGAGCCAAGGCGCTCTCTTGTGCAACAGACACGTGGCTGGAATCTCTGTTGCGGCTTTCATCCAGCATTTGCTCTATTGACTCGATTTGGCCTCCTACCTTGACAAGTGCGCCCCGAAACGCTTTCAAGCGATCTGCCCTGCGAAGTACCTCGTTCTGCAACTGCTCAATGGGGTTGCGTCGTGCTTCGGACTTTCGTGCGGCCAAGAGGCCGTTTTCCAGTTTCTGTCCCAAGAGCGGGAGCGCTTGCACAGCCGCAAAGCCGGCGACCAGGACGCATCCGAGGACCACCAGCCCAACTCCGCCGGTGGCAGCCATCCAGACAATGGGAGAAAGCATGGCCAGTCCGACTGCGCCCGCCATCAACGTCAGGGCGCGCACCCATAGGACCTGATTGGTTTGAATTCGGCTGTTATGTGGGTTCATCATTTCTCCTTTGGTTACTTTGAAATTTGGGCGTAGCTCGCCCCTGCAGGGCGCTTGGCTCTGCAAAACTTGTGGATGTTTCTTGTTGAGACTGGGGGCAAGCCAGTCGTGGACTGTTAGCTGCCTATAGCGGTGGTCCGTCGAGTGCGTTGAGAGACCTGAGCGTCTCGACGCTGATCCAGCCCTGTGCCTCTTTGTAGACGGGTAACAAAGCCGCACGCCACTGGTTCAACTCTTGTGGCGTGGCGGTGTGAACGGTTAACTTGCCACTGGATTTGATGCGATCAAGTGCCTTGGAGTTCTCGCTCGACGCGATACTGTTTTCGAAAACACTGGCATCTTGCAGCGCGCCTTCCAATGCGATGCGGATGTCGGGTGGCAACTTGTCCCAAAAGGGCTTGTTCACAAGGACAGCGTAGGCCAGGTATCCATGGTTGGACACGGTCAGGTGCCTCTGCACATCGTGCAGCCGCTGGGTCTCAATGTTTGTGGGCGTGTTCTCTTGGCCATCGAGCTGCCCGCTTCGCAAGGCCTCATAAACGTTAGCCAGTGGAGACACCGATACCTGCGCACCCAGTGCCTTCATTTGGGTTACCAACACCCGGGAGGCTTGCACGCGAACCTTCAGAGCCTTGAAGTCGGCAACCGATTGCAAGGGCCGATTGGCGCTGAATACCTTGAAGCCGTTGTCCCAGTAGGCCAGTCCCTTGACACCATGGGGCTCCAATTTTTTGAGCAATGACGCGCCCACGGGACCGTCTACCGCCGCCCTGAAGGCAGACCTGTCCTTAAACAGAAAAGGCAGGTCAAACACTTCGAAGTCCCCGCCGCCCAGGCCTGAGAGTTTCGACAGCGATGGCGCAATCATCTGCACCGCCCCCAAGCGCAGAGCGTCCAACTCTTCACGATCTTTGTAGAGTTGGCTGTTGGGATAGATCTCTACGCGCACCTTGCCGCTGGTGCGGCTCTCTGCCAATTCCTTGAATCGCAGCGCAGCCTTGCCTTTGGCGGTGTCAGGCGTTACCACATGGCTGAACTGGATCACGATTGGCGTCTGCGCGTTGGCAGCGTCGTGCCCCATGAGGGCTGCTACCGCGATGCCAGCGGCAATCCACCGGGTCAGAGTCCGGCGGGCTGCATTCGGCTGCGTGGCGATGTGGTGTCTGGTGTGGATCATCATGGTTTCCCGTTTGGTGCCGGAAGTCTAGTCCTGGCATAGGGGCGTCAGAAGTGTGGCCATCCACAGGTGTGGCTTTCCACACCCGGGACTTTAAAAGCCCTTTCGTACTGCCCTTACAACCTAGAATTTGCGGATGCCCATCGTCCAACCGCCGCAGGCGCCTAGTCCCCACCAAACAGAGTCGATTGGCAAACGTTTTTTCTGGCTGTTGCCTGGCGTATTGGCGTTGGTTTTTGTAGGCATGATGGCACTTTGGGCTGAGCTCAACGCTGCCCAGTCGCATAAGGTCTACCAGGAAACGCTGGTTGCGGACGCGCTGAGTGTGGAAGCGCAATTAAGCGGAAGGCAAGACACAGAGAGGGTTCGTTTACGCGATGTAGCTGCCAAGTTGACACTGGTTACACGCGATCCTGATTCTAATCTGGCTCGCATGCCTGAAGTGGTTGCCGGGCTGGACAGGTTATGGAACCGACTGGTCTGGCTGGATGACAACAATCAGGTTATTGCCCGTGCCGAACGCAAGGCTTCCCTCTCCGCCAATCCCTCTGAAGAGCTTCGCATACAGTCCACCGGTCAGGCAGACCACTATGCAGCACCAATTAAAGACGGGCAGGGCATCAACCGAGGCAAATTGCTGGCACGTTTTGACATCACAGACCTGTTGCGCAGTACCGATCTCGTTTGGCTGAACCGGCGATACGAGGTGAACTTTGTCTCCGAACTTGGTGAGGTCATTGCCACCACGGCGTCCGTCGGCAGGCCCCCACTAGGCACTACATATGAGAAACCACTGGCGGGGTTCAAGAATACGACCTTGCGTCTGACTCCCTTTGAGGCGCCCGAGTCCTGGAGACAGCACCCCAAGACACTGGCATTGTTGAGTGGGTTGATGCTGCTGGGCATTGCGGCCTCTGCGCTCACACGCCACGAAATGCGTTTGGTGGTGCGCGCCAATGCTCAAACTCAAACCGAGATCGCCTGGCGCCAGGCGATGGAAGACTCGGCGCTCGTTGGCCTTCGCGCCAGGGACGCAGATGGCCGGATTTTGTATGTCAACAAGACGCTGTGTGACATGGTGGGTTACAGTCGCGCCGAACTCGTTGGGCTAGTGCCACCCCTGCCGTTCTGGCCTGCGGATGCGGTGGACGACATGATGGCCCGCAACTTGAAGACACTGGCTGGCGATGCGCCAGCCATGGGCTTCGAGACACGGTGGAGGCACAAGGACGGACAGCTGATCGACGTCATGATCTTTGAGTCGCGATTAGTCAACGCCAAAGGAATTCATATCGGCTGGATGGGTTCCATCATCGACATCAGCGAGCGCAAACGTCTGGAAGAAAGAGACCGCCAACACGGTGAAACGCTGGCCCAGCATGACCGCCTGAATGACATGGGTTTACTGGCGTCAGAGCTTTCGCATGAACTCAACCAACCGCTGACAACCATACTGAGCTACAGCGCGGGTCTGAACATGTCACTGAAGCAATTGGCAGGCGTGGCCCCCGACGACCTGTTTGCCATGAACGAGATCGTCCGGCATGCCGGCAAGGCCGGAGAAATCGTCAACTGGATCCGTAGGCAGGCCTCCCGCTCCGAGCTGGTGCGCAAGCATTACGACATCAATGCCATCGTCACCGATGTGTTGCAATTGCGAAAGCAGCACATTATGCGGGCCGGGGCCAAACTGATCTCCGACCTTTCGCCCGATGGCGCTGAGGTAATCGCGGACCGCATTGGAATTGAGCAGGTCATCTCCAATTTGGTGCGAAACGCTGTGGACGCGGTGAACGGCCAGCCCAGAGGCGGCGTCATTGGTATTTCGACCAAGTTGTTGAACGGGTCTAATGGGGGCAGGAGGGAAATCGAGGTGACGGTGCGAGACAACGGGCCCGGCCTACAGGGCCGCACTTTAGACATGTTGTGCACCACGTTCTATTCCACCAAGAGCGACGGCATGGGCTTAGGACTGGGCATCTGCCGCACCATCATCGAATCCCATCAAGGTAGTCTTCTTGCAGAAGAGGCGCAAGGTGGCGGCGCCCAATTCAGATTCTCCCTGCCGGTCGTGACGCCCTCTGCTTTGTGATTTGAATATGAATACCAACCAAACAATATATCTCTGCGACGACGATGAAGGGGTGCGCGGTGCACTGTCTTACCTTTTGAAGAAACATGGATTCATGGTGCAGGCCTATGGCAGCGGTCCTGAACTGCTGGCTGCGGTTGATAGTGCATCAAAACCGGTACGCGGGCTTTTTGTGTTGGATGGCCGCATGGAGCCGATGTCTGGCGCCATGGTGCATGAACAACTGCGGTCGAGAGGGTTCGAAAGGCGGAACCCAGTCATTTTTCTGAGCGGCCATGGCGACATTCCCGCCGCGGTCAGCGCAATGGAGAAGGGTGCGATGAGCTTCGTCGAGAAGCCCCATACCGAGGAGAAGTTGCTTCCCCTGATTCACCAGGCATTGGAACTGGAGGAGAAGTGGCAAGCGGCGGCTCGACGTAGCGACTTTTTACGTTCCATGTGGGAGAGTCTTACCCAGCGTCAGCGCCAAATTGCCCTCCATAAAGCAGATGGCGACTTAAACAAGGTCATTGGCGCCAAACTGGGCATAACTGAACGCATGGTTGAGGAACACTGGGTCAAAGTGCGAGACAAACTAGGCGTAGACAGCGTGGCTGCTCTAGCCACAACCGTCGCCGAATTACGGGTTCTGGGGGTCAATTTGGCGATGGATACTGTTCCACAGTCATGCGCAAATATCGATTTGGGCTCGTAGCAATCGATGCACACACAGAAATTCAGACACCCACCACCTTCTCAAAATTGTTGATTCGCGTGAAGTTCTTTAATGAACCAAACGATATGAACTTCCAAGTGCGCCCACACCCCCCTGTCGCAATTGGCGTCGGTCGCCGGTCATTTTCACTTGTCGTCGCCACGTCTCCAATTGTGGGGGGGCAAAAGCGCTGACCGGCGCGGGTCATTTACCCCCTTCAATATTGTCAACACATTTTGTCGACCATAGATCCGTTGTCAAGGCAGTTGAATAGTCGTGAAGAATCATGAAACTGGCCTACCCGGAACCGGCCACTGGCCAGCGTCGGGTTACGCCCCATTGGAGCCACTGGCCGAGCCTCAAAAATACCGAGCGCTTTACAAAAGCCCTGTCGTCTGAAGCCCGACAATTGATGGAACCACCGGCAAAACGATGTGGCCTACCGCTTGTGCCGAAAGTCCCAGGGTGCCTGGGGTACTACGTCTCTTCATAGACCAATGTGTGTGGCTCTGGAGGTATCCTCGCCCAAAACATAGACCTGTCTATCTGCCGGTGACTTCAATGCACGCCCGCTTCGCGCATTTTGGAGCTGTCGTTCATCTTGGTATTTACTCTATACATCGCCCCAGATTGCAGCCCGTCGCATAGGCCGTGCAATCCAAAACCGGCGCACTTACATTCTCTTCAACGGGCCAAAGTGGTTCGAATTTGGAGATAAAAATGTTCACCGCATCAAACAACACAACCCGCTTGGCTGCCTTCTCATTTGCCGTGCTGATGACGGTTGTCGTCAACGGTGGCATGCTCCTGAAGTTTGACTCCGTGGCGCAGGAAATGGCCGCCCACAGCACACAACCAAGCAATGTGGCAGTACTTGAAACGGTCACCATCGTCGCACGCCGCGTCTGATTCGTTCGTTGCCAGACTGAGGAGATAGATCCAAAGACATCTCCTCTTCATACCGCCAAAAAGTAGGCCTCTTCGGAGGCCTTTTCGTTGCGGGTTAGAAAGGGGTTCGGGTGGTGTCTTGCTTGCCTCCCGTTGGACTGGCCACCTGATCGACGAACCAATTACGGCTCGCCAGCAGCCGGGGGAGCCGTTGCGTTCTGCGTATTTCAATGCAACTGGGCACTCATTCCAGCCGAAACCAGCCACCCGTTCCACCCCAAACCTTGCCATTCATTCCACTACAAAGTCAGCCACGTTCAAGGACCGGTCAGTTCCTGTTAAACTTGGACAAGTATTCGTACAACTAAGGACCTGTCATGAGAATCGTCACATATTCCGAGGCGCGATCCTCTCTCAAGGCTGTATTGGATCAGGTCAATGAGGACGCAGATGTGACGGTCATCAGCCGTCGGGACGGGGCGGATGCTGTTGTCATGTCGCTGGATCAGTACCAGAGCATCATGGAGACCATGCACCTATTGTCCACTCCCGCCAACGCTGCAGCTCTGGCAAAAGGTATTGGGCAGGATCGAAAAGGACAAGCGAGACGCCGCGAGCTGGTAACGGTCTGATGCGTTCTGTGCAATTTGTGCCATCCGCTTGGGATGAATATCTGTGGTGGCAGGGACAGGACAAAAAGACCCTCAAGCGCATCAACACACTGATCAACGCCGCGGGACGTGACCCGTTTGACGGCGTCGGAAAACCTGAACCGCTTGTAGGCAACCTGTCGGGTTACTGGTCTCGTCGCATTGATGAAGCGAATCGTCTTGTGTACCGAGCAACGGATGATGAGCTTGTCATTGTTCAGTGCAGGTTCCATTACGACGGGTGATGTGACCAAGGGAGCGAACCTTGGCACCCAAAGGCTTGTGGTGACCAGCACCGTACTGTGTGGCGGGTCTGGGCCGAAATCGGTGGCAACCTTTGAAGCAGAAATACTGGGGGGTAGTCACTGCAATACTCAGCGTTCATAATTACTCGTGAATCAAGTTTAAAGCTGATGTGTTTCCACTTGGAGTGGTTTGACAATCGGTGCGGTTGGCGTTCAACATAGGAGGTTTCCACGGGAAACCAAACGGATTGGCATTTCCGGCACCATCGTGGGTGGCCTCAGCACTGGCAAACTGCTTCCCTTTTCCGGACGTTGACAATGCACTTTAGGTCTGCCGGCGACTTCTGGTGGCCATGTCTGAAAACAGTCCAGTCAGGTTGCGATCATGAATCAGCGAAGACGAAAACGCACGGTGACCGGGTTTTTCCACCATCTGTTCTACAACAGCAAATTCATTTGGAAGAGTGCTGAAGACCAGGCTTGGGACAACATGGCCCCGGTGGGCCGGGAGTTTGGGAGTCCGGACTATGAACGGTTGGAGGCGCAAGACTGGGCCGATTTCAAGTCAAACTTGTCAAGTCTGGTTGAAGCATGAAGAGGTTTGCCCGAGGCTATGGCCATGCACATTTGAGGGCAAAGAGCGGGATGACGCACTCACTGCCAAGGCTGAGGCACGAGGACTAGAACGTGATTTCTTCAAAGTCACTGTGGGGCCACAGCCAGTTTCGCCGGATCTTTGTGTCAACCGCCAGCTTCACGTTGGGCACGCAAATCTACCAGCTGGGCATGCCGCTCATTCTGTACGAGCTGACCAAGTCTGCGGCGGCGATGACGGCCATGCGCGCCGTCGAACTGCTGCCCAATTTGTTGTTGGCGATGTTCATTGGCGTTTGGGTCGACCGCATCGACCGCGGGCTGTGGGCGCGCCTAGCTGTTACCGGCATGGTGGTGCTGATGGGTTCGCAGGCTTACATGCTGCAGCAGGGGGCAGCGGCTCTGCCATTCTTCTTTGTGACGGCCTTCCTGCTGATGACGCTGAACTATCTGTATGCCATCTGCCGCATGGGCATGCTCAAGGAGATCCTTCCGGCCGATCTGCTGTTGCCCGCGACCGCGCAACTGACTGTGGTGGGGCAAGTGTTTGCAGTGCTTGGACCGGCTCTGGCAGGTGCTGTGATGGCCTGGAAGCTGGAACTGGGCCTGTGGCTGCCCATGGCGGCCATGCTTTTGGCCGCTTGGCTGTTGCGCGACCTGCGACTGGAAAAGCGCAGCCACTACCCCGCAAAATTCTGGACGGACTGGCGCGAAGGCTGGCGGGTGCTGGTGGACAACCGACCGCTGTGGCACATGGCCTGGCTGGTCGTACTGATGAACGGCAGCCAGGGCGTGGTAGACGTTATCTTTTTGTTTCGCGCCCGTGACCAGTTGCAACTGGGCTTGGGTGAGTTGGGCCTGTTGTACGGTATTGCCGGCATTGGCGGTGTGGTGGGCGGCCTGGTCTGCAGCCGGTTGCGCAAACGCTGGGGTCTAGGGCGACTGCTGGCTATGGAGCTGCTGCTGGAGGCGGTTTGCATTCTGTTGATGGCGTGGAGTGACTCCCTGCCTGTGCTGCTGCTGGCCCTGGTGGGTAGCAGCTTTGGTAGCGTGATCGGCAACGTGTGCATCTGGGGCTACCGCCAGGAAAGCACCGATAGCCGCTACATTGGCCGCATCTCGGGTCTGACCGGCTCCATCTTCAAACTGCTAATGCCGGTGACGCTTGTACTATCCGGTGCGCTTAGCAGCAAATGGCCGCTTGCCTGGTTGCTCAGCGCCTGCGCGGCGGTGCACCTGCTCACGGTGGTGGGGACCCGGCTTTCGGCGGTGTATCGGGTGACATGAAACGCTTTACAGCTTTTGCTGTTCTGCAGCGTCCCAGTCCTCTATAGCTCTTCGGCCAGCTTGAGTTCGATGTCTTTGCACCTACGCGCTAATGCGGGCCGAATTAGGATGGATCGGTGCAGTAGCCAGTCTCCGTATAGCCATGCAGATTGAATAGTAAATACCTTGGTTTGCAATCACCAACTGGGGCTAAGGCTCCCGTTTTGCGTTCCAGGTCAGGATAGAAGGCAAAACCTCTCCCTGATAATCGACGGAACCAAAGTCGGCATTCGTGACCGGCAGTTACGCTCCCATTGGAGCCGCTGGCTGAGCCTCAAGAATACTTCGTGTTTTACATCCGGTCCTGTCGTATGTTGACAAAAAAGACGTAGTAGCTACCAGCCCATCACACACGGGCGACCTCTTGATGTAGACGTAAAGGGGGAGGGCCGCGGGCAGCACTCTGACAGCACTCTATTCATGCGCAAGGTACACCCAACGCGCCGGTTTCCGTTGTATTGGTAAAATTTCGTCCTCGTTGGCCTCGAAAATCGGGATGTAGGGGATCGCGCGTGCATCACCGATTGCCCTTGGATCTGATCCTCGATCTGGGGACAGCTGTAAATATTAGGATTGCTTTCAATGCCACTTCCCTCCCAAACTCTCGCCGCCCTTCAATTGGCAGGCGCCACCATCTACCAGGCCGACCTTGAACTAAAGGATGCTGTTCAGACCTACGCAAACCAGGTAAGGACGGCAATGACTGCCAACCCGTTTGAGATGCGAAATGACGGCCTGTTTGAAGAATGGAAGGCCGTCGCCCGGATGTCGCAAGCCGTGGCGCAAATCGAGGTTGAGTTCAAAAAAATCTATGAAATGGCTTCAGGGTTATCCGGCGGTGCTGGATTGCAAAACCCCAAGATGCCCACTTTGGCGGCTCCCCAGTCTGCAAGTGCAGTGGATCTGAAACTTGTCAAGGATATCGAGGCAAGCGATGCGGTAGTCAAAAAATCACGGCTTGCGAAGGCGAAGAAATCATCCGGTGACGCCGCACCAAAGCCTTTGACCGGAAACACCGCCAAGTTGTTTGCGCACCTGGTCGAAATCATGAAACCGAATGCGTTCGTGAAAATCGACCGTAATGCGGTCATCGTGGAAGCCGGGATCCCCCGAGGTTCCGTTGGAGCAGCGATTGCGAAGCTGCTGGAGACAGGCCACCTCGTCGCGAACGCGTCGGGTGCCCATAAGCTGGTGACTCCCCGGTCAGCAAAAAAGTGAACTGCCTTTTGTCACCGCTCACTGTCCTGGGCTAACCATTGGCGGGACGAACTCCATCAGCGCCGATCAGCGAAATAGCTCAAGGACAGACAGACCAGTCGGCGATGCATAAAGGTCTGTAAAACACTGCGGCAGACGGCAGTGTGTTCCCCTCACGATGACGTGATCCGTCCCAGATATCGGGCACGGATCGCATCTGCCTCGAACTGCGTCAGCCCGGCATCACTGCAGCAAAGCACCGCAAAATCTGTCAGTTCCTTTGGCCAATCCTGAACGCCAGGGCCTCGGACATCGGAATCCAGCGCAAGCCATCGATCGTACCAATCAGAATTGAGATGAAGCCAGGCTTTGATCTGATCGGTGCGCGCAGCTCGATGGCCTTGATCGACTTCCCATCGCACGTGCAGATTGCCTGCCACGAAACCCAAACCCGATAGGTGCAAGACATTGAGCATGGCGGCCTTGTCCAAAAAACCTGTCCAGTCCGTCGTGAGGCAATACTGGAGTTGGAATTGGTTATGCAGTGCCTTCAATTGCCGCAGTGGCTCGGCTTCAAAAAGATTCGTCCACAGCACCTGGTGATCACGCCAGGTCGAGTTGCCGCGCGCAATGTCGCTGACCGTATCGGCCATCATGTCCCGTTTCGCAGAACCGCCCAAAACGAGCACACCTTCAAATTCCAGGAACAACAACAGGGCAGGGGGTTTCATACTTGGGTCTTCATCGCCTTTGAAGGCTAAAGTCTGGCCAGTTCCCAAGTTTCAGGCGACTGTTGTACGACACTTTTGCAGTCGGGGAATCTGGCAGGCGCGTTTTCAGCAGTCATATGGGTGGGTGACGTTGGTAACCGTTCTTGACACCAGCAGTATGGATTAACAAAAGACACCGGACACCGGCAGTCACAACCCACGGTAGTCGGTAGCAGCCTGGCTGCAAGCCTCCCCAAATCCTCTCGGGCATCCTTCAGGATCCGGACGCGCCTGGATGACGCGCGGCCTGTGTTTTAGGGTGGGGCACCGATATTTCCTGGATTTCTCAGCTTGAGTTGATGGCGCGACCGCTGGCCTTGCCTGCGCAAGTGCCAATCCTTGAAGTGATCGGACGTCGATAATTGTCGGCATGGATTCCATCGCCACCATCTCTAACCTGCACCTGAGCGACCGACTTCGACAATACCTGCGTCATTACGCAAACAGAGATCTTCCTGCTGTGTCTGCCATGCTGGCAGATACTGTCACCTTGCGCGACTGGAAGATCTCGGTGCGAGGGAAGGAAGCGGCAGTCCGGGAAACAGAGCTGAATTTTTCGAACTCGGCAACGATTGCAATTGACGTACTCAGCGTCCAGGAGGGCGGTAACACCGTATCAGCGGAGCTTCGCATTCTGGTGGATGGCGTGACCGAGTTGTTTGTTGTGGATGTATTGGCTTTTGACCGGCATGGTCAAATTGTGGCGATTCGTTCTTACATCGGTCGCGGCGACTGATCTCTTGCGTGGGACTGGGCACGACGTGGGAATGCAGCAGACGACCACCTTCCAACAGTCTGCTGCATTTTGAGACCGTTACGATTGCAGCCTTGTACGCATTGCCACAACAATCAAATGATGAAACTCCGCCTGAAACCTGTTCTCGCACTCGTTGCTGCTATTTCACTTGGCTCGCTTCTGAGTGGATGCGGGTCGAACGGATGGTTAACAAACCACGAACAGTCCTGCAACAAGTACCCCCCTTCTGACGTGCGAGTCGCTTGCCAGAAACGGCTCGACGAGATCTTCGCGGCCTCTAAAAAAGAGCGGGAGCAGGATCGCGACAAGGCCTCACAAGAAACCCAACCGGACGCTCGCAACGATCCCAAGAAGGGACTCTGTTTCAAGCGCCAATCGACAGGCGAGATGGTTTGCCCCAACTGAAAAACCGTTTCGCGATGACCGATCCGTGCAGCCCGCAGTCGGGCCAAGAGCTGCAGGAGCTCGACCACTTCATGCTCTATGAAGTGGATAACGACGAGTCCATGACATTGGACGCACTCGATGGATACTTGCATGCGATTGCAATCGGACCCATCACGCTGCATCCCAGCCAGTGGATGCCAGGGATTTTGGGAGAAGGCAGTGCCATGATGCCGCCTGTGGAGAGCTTGGAAAAGCTCAACCACATCATGGGACTGATCATGCGCCTCTTTAACAGCATCATCGCCGCGCTGGAGGATGAACCTCGGGAAATCTTCCCGTTATGGAACACCCAAGAATACTTGGGTAAAGAATACGACGATGCAGAAAGCTGGACGTATGGGTTCTGCGCAGGCGTAAACCTGTGCCGACGCGAGTGGCAGCCCTTGCTGGAAACGCCGCAAGGGCAAAACTGGTACCGGCCGATTGCCCTGTTGGGGGAAGATGACTTTGAGCCGCAGCAGGATGCCCTGACCAGGACACCTGACCTGCGTGGCGAGCTAGCCCTGCAGATCCCGCAGGCGGTGATTGCGATATACGAGTACTGGTTACCGTACCGCCAAGCCCTCTATGAGCGCGAAGTTGCCAAGACTTTGCAGAAGAAGGTGGGTCGCAATGAACCGTGCCCGTGTGGGAGCGAAAAGAAGTTCAAACAGTGTTGCGGAGCGGCGGTGAATTTGCACTGATTCGCGATAAATCGTCCCTCAGCGGATCGCGATGGCCACATGTAGCGGTGCTCACTGGATCGGCTCGTCGCATTAATGAGGTCCATGGCCAATGTCTGGGCAAGTGGCTGGCCATCAAACGTGCAGTCGACACCTCTATCTCTTTCTGCAACCTGGCACTGCGCAAAGCCTGGTCATCAAGGGCAATCACACTGGCCCTGATGCCATCAATTCCCAAGAAACCAGGGTCGCATTGCACTCTCGGCCACCCTTGGGTCAAAGCTGATCCGTGGAATGCCCATTGACGGCAAAGGCGACCGCCTGCTCCTGTTGGTATCTCTTTTGAACCCGGCCCATAAAGTCCCCGAGGGAATACTGCAAACCGTCAGCCAACCTCAACAGGACGCTAAGCGTAGGTTGTTTACGACCTACCTCGATGAGTGTGATGTAGGGCCGGTCAAGCTGGCATACCCCTGCCAGATCCTCTTGAGAAAAACCCAGCTCCCGCCGGCGAAGTTTGATTTCCGTTGCTAATGCACTAATTAGTGGCTGATTTTTGCTGGGCCGCATGGACCCTACTATTTCAAGTATGTATACTTTAGACACGTGTCTATAGACACGTAATTAACTTGGATAGAAATGAACGTCACTTTGAAACTGGCACTGTTGCCCTTGGCCCAGCTTGGAAGCTGCCGAGGTGGCAGAAGCAGTTCGTCGGTTTTCAGTGACCTGACTTTGCAGGCCCGCGGCCAATGACCTCAAAGGGAGGATCGAAGTCAATCGATGGACTTCAACTCCCCACGTTGAACAGGGCGCCATCTGCGAGTGCCCGCTCACTATCACCCGAACCAACAACGGCGCATCCAGCCACGCGTTTTGCCAGTGCCACAGCGCAGACGCATTGCGGCCAGCCGCCGATTCTTAACACTGGAAATGAACATGGACTTGAATTGCCCTAAATGCAATAGCGAAAACACACAGAGCCTGGCTACCGCTTATGAGGCCGGTATGTCTCACACCAGTAGCTCTACCAAAGGCGTCGGCATTGGCCTTGGAGCCGGTGGCGTCGCAGTCGGAGTAGGCGGCGCGAGCACAGCCGGAGTTGCACAAACGCTCACATCCCAACGCGCATCACCCCCCCAAAAGAAAGCTTACTTCAAACCCTTGATGGGAATCCTTGTGGTGGGTCTCATCATCATGGTGATTGGAGGAATGATCTGGCAGCCGCTGGCGTTGCTCGGACAATTCTTCTGGATCGTAGGATCAGGGATTTATGCCTACCGTGCTTACCAGTTCAATAGCACCACTTGGCCTGGGCTGTTCGAGGATTGGAAACACACTTTCATCTGCCACCGTTGCAGCCATGCTTTCCGGATCCAATGACGGTGAACGCGTCCATGTCCATTGCGGCCAGACCTTGGCACTTCCCATTCACGCAATGGGTTGAGGGACTCCTGTGGGATCGCATGCGCCAGGTGCATCTTGGCCGGACTGTGCCTGATCCACTTATCCAGAAGCTGAGTCAGGATGGACTGTGACGAGAGACGCTCTTGACTTGGCGCTCTCGACCTCACCGTCCAGTCTTCGCATGGGCCGACTTTTGGACTGAGAACCAATGCCCCAACTCAATGTGTTTGCGACACTGTCATTGCAGGGGGCCAGCCCAAAAGCCCTGTCGAGCAAAACGTCAATTGAGTGGGATTGGCGGTTGGGCGCTGCAAACCTCAGAGCGGCTTGAAGCCACATCCGAAAACGAAGTCATGCATGCCGGCATCTGCCTGCACGCAGATCCAAGTCAATCCGACGATGCGGGCCCCAGGCCGTAAAGCTTATCAAGCCGTGCCCGGCGCCGTTCATTCTTCTCATGCAGCAGCTTGTTTTCTTTCGCTACCTGGCGACTTGCAAATACCAGAAAAACGATGCCACAAGACATGGCGATGTTGAATAGATCTATGAAGGTGAGCATGGCTTGGCGGCGTTCAAACGGTATTGTGTTTTAGCACATTCGACATCGTATGAACAGCAAAATTCTATGGTCGCGCTGCCGGTCCATGCGACGCGCCTCTTGCTACAAGTACCAATCCCGCACTAACTGAATACGAGCCCGAGTACCAGCGCAAATGCGCCTGGTGTTCTGAATTGCTTTTGCATTGCGCAAATCCAAGTTACTAACGCCTGGTCTTCTCAATGTCGGCTACCGCTGCCCACACTCCGATGACAAATCCAACATTGATCGCGACCCGAGGTCGACGCTCAAAAAACAGCAAGTCCTGCCCAGATACCGTCTTGACAGAACGCGACGTTATGAGATTCTGAATACACCCAAAGGGTGAAAAAGAAAGAAAACCAAACATGTCAATCCACAAAACAACTCCCGAATTCAACGCAACGTTCAATTACGTATGTGTACCGCAAAGCTTCGCAGCGGATGGCCGCCAGATGGACACCGTCAACTTTCCTGATTCTTCGGACAACACCACCGCGTGCGAGCTTGTCCCTGAAAACCATTGGCTCTTGAAGCTCCCGCTTTACCAATATGCGATACAGGACATCGTCAACCATAGGCAAGCCATCATCGCGACTCAGCCGGTCAGCACCAGGCTGTCGGACCGAAGCATCGTCAGTACGTTTCTCCAGACCTATGGACTTTGGGAGGTCGATCAACCAAAAGGCGTGTGGGCATCCGTGCGCTTCTTTGTTCGTTTCCTCCTCGCCTATGGTCAGTTCCATTTCAGGACGGAGGTCGACCGACGATTGCGCTTTCGTGCAGCAAAAGATTCGCCCACCGCGTCTGTACCAACAGTTTTGCCGGCGAAGCCAGCCCAAAGGCCAGCGGTCTCAGAAGGCTTTACACCGAAGCAGGAAGGGGAGGGCGTATGAGCGCGCGCTGTACTGGCAGTCACTTGCGCACAAATGAACCGAACTCCGGTGGAAGGTGCACATGTTGAGCGACGAAGAACGCGTCGCCAAACGCGCCACGATGCCGTGGGCGGTAGGACAAAGCGCCTGGCTCAACAGCTTGGGAATAGAGCGCTCTTTGACTTTGCTGGGTCGCGTCGAATCACCGCTGCTCTTGTTTGCGCCCCTGTACTACCTGTGGCTGGTTGCGATGTACTTCGTGGCGCCGATCGATCTCGGCATCGTGCCCAAGACGATCAGCATGACCCAGATGTTCATGGGGGTGGTCCATCTGATGTTTCTTTTGGCGGCATTGTGCTACGTGACCTCGGTCATGTTTCATGTACCGTGGGCCGACAGGTCTTATCCGCTGGTTGCACCGCCCAACACCGCAACCGTTCGCAGCGCGGCCCTGCTGTTGTTGGGGCTAGGGGTAGTGGCCTGGATCAAGACAGGCAAACCCGATCTTCAGGTGTTTTTCATGCTCTGCGAGGGAGGGGTGCTTCTCTATTTTGCGGTTTTTCAGCCCGCCTTTGGATTCGTACCATGGACGCACGCCGACCAGCGTCAGCTCGAAGCACAACGCCTGGTCCGAGCCACTGAAATTACCGCCTCCTCATCCGCAAAGCCTCCCGTCGAGGCGGCCCCGGCAGCGGTTCAGCCGCAGCAGCACTCCGAGGATGACACCTACGCTGTTCCGTTTGAGGCAAGGTCCTCTGCGCTGACCTTTGATCTCGTGCACGGCATGGCGGCTGTCAAAGAAAAGATGCTTGCACCGGCGCTGCTGGTACTGGCTCCACGACACAGCGGCCAGGAGGCTCCGCGAAACGGACTCTTGCTGTATGGCGAACCGGGAAATGGCAAAACAGTGTTTGCTCACGCGCTGGCCGGCGAACTGGAGGTGCCCATCATCGAGGTCACCTATGGCGCCATGTCCAGCCAATGGCTCGGCAACATGCCCAGGGTCCTTGCCAGAACATTCGACTACGCCAGGCGCAGCGCCCCCTGTGTGCTGTTCATTGACGAGCTGGATTCATTCATCCCGTCCAGAGCCACGCCTACCTTCAATTCTGAGGATCGCAAGATCACCAATACCTTGTTGACGGAGATTACCAACCTGCGCAGCCACGCGGTGGTGCTGGTTGCCGCCACCAACTACCTGTCGCACTTGGACGCGGCAGCCATTCGTGAGGGACGGTTTGACTTCAAAATCGAAATCACACCACCCGACGAGGCTGCCCGTGTCGGCCTGATCCAGGCTGGCATTGAGCGCTACGCCCAGGGACTGGAAGTGGATGCGGCCGAGGCGCTGTCGGCCGCAAAGCGATGGAACGGGTTTTCGGTGGCGCGCCTGCTTGCGGTCTGCAAGGCGCTGGCAACGGTCGCCAAGGCAGAGGACACGAGGCGCATCGGTCTGAAGCAGTGGATGCTCGCCCTGCGCGAAGTTCAGGGCAGGAGAGGGCGGGTGCCGGCCGACGCCCTCTCTTTGGAAGATCTGATTCTGGATGATGAAACGCGCGCAGCCATCTCGCTCATCGCCAGCCGGATGCAGGACACCGCGCGCATTGAGTCGCTGGGTGGAACGCTTCCGAGCGGGGTGCTCTTTCATGGGGCGACAGGAACAGGCAAGACTGCAACAGCGCGGGCATTGGCAAAGGAGGTGGGGTGGGCATTCCTGAGTGTCGCGGGCCCCGACCTCCTGGCGGACCGCACACTCCTGGACAAGTTGTTCACCGAGGCCCAAGACATCCGCCCAACCCTCATTTTCATCGACGAAGCGGACGACGTTTTGCGCAACCGGCAGTACTCAGGGGCACCGGAGTTGACCAACAAGTTGCTCACGATCATGGATGGAGCGGACGACAAAATCAAGGACATTGTGTGGATTGCCGCGACCAACCACCCGGACCAGATTGATCCGGCGCTATTGCGATCGGGCCGGTTTACCGAAAAAGTCATGTTCTCAAAGCCGCCGGTGGACAAGGTAGCGCAGCATGTGGAGGCATGGTTGGAGACACGTTCGGTGCAGCTCGATGCGCAACTCAACTGTGAGGAGATATGCGCACAACTCCAAGACCAGACCATCGCGGACGTGGAGGGGGTTCTTCAGTACGCTCTCAATCAATCGATTGGGCGCACGCTTCTTGGATTCAAGCCTGTCATTGACCGCCGCGACCTTGACCAGGCGATGCGAGTGGTGCTCGTGCGATCCGAAAAATGAAACAACAAAACAGGCGACGCACATCCGCAGGCGCATGGAACTGGCGTGCGCGTCCAGCTCGATTCGACCAAGCCCGAAACGAATTGGCGAGCGCCGTACACAAGCAACTCCCAATCACTGATTCAGATGGCGATTGGAATCCGAATGGGCCCTCCACAAATCAGGTTTCAAGCGTCGCCCTATCTGCCGAAGTATCGGTCTCTGGTAGTGGGCGCCCAACTTGGGGTCTTGACGAACCATCCTTACCTGCTAACTTGAATTGACTTACTGAAACAACGAATCAAATGGACCCTACCCTCTACACCCCCGTCTCTACAACGCAACGACTATCACCCGAACTGGAAAGCGCCTTTCAGGCACGCGACTATGCGACGGTCCACTCTCTTTCATTCGGAGAAATGGCCTCGGTCAAACACAGCGAAGCCATTCGCGCATACGCATTCAATACGGTAACTACTTCCGAAGCTGGCGGCCGTGCAGTCACTGACCTCTACAGCAGCCTTATTCTTTGGCCGATCATTCTCGACCCGCAAATTCTCAAAAGTGGCAAGCAAGGCGCACCTACGATACCCGAGGAGCTCGCAGCTTGGGTTGCGCATCAAATGCAGAGTTGGACCGACTACACGTCTACCCTGTGTCTACTGGAGAATCTTTTTAGCTACCAGTTCATTGTCCGCAGTGGCCCCTTGAAGCTGCGCAATATGCTGGACCAAATGGCAACCCGGAGCGTGATTCAGGATGAACCAGGTTCTCACGCAATGGATGACCTGAAGGTAGAGGTCCCAGAAGACGCCCCCAGGCTGTACTTCCTGCTGGGGACCCTCAGTCGGATGGGTGACTGGCCGGTCTTGCGGCACGCCGATCATCACAGAACGTATTTATTGGCACGCGCATTGGAAGGTGCTCTCAAGGTGCAGTTGTGTGGATCACAAGGCTCTTTTGGGTGGAACCTGCATGTGGGTGTGCCTGAGTTCATGGACACGGGGATAGCGTCTGGAATTGCGGATTGGATGAGCGTGATGAACAAGAGGTATCCATTTCGAGGCTGGTCGGTCGAAACGTTTGGAACTGACCAGGTTGAATTGCGTTTTCACTTGGACTATGACCAAACCAGTTTTGTGCGTCTGCCTGTGTGCAAGCATCAACTTGGTATAAACGGTCTCAATCGAATTCTCGAACTTGCCGCCGGTTTAGCTGGACAACTATCGGTGCGGTCGGTGCACTAAATTGCCGTTCGCTCAGTCCACGGCGGGTGCGGACGTATAGATAGTCACAATCTTTAAGCAATCAAAGACTTGCATTGGTTGCCGACGGTGCTGGTAAATTTAAAGAAGCCGTCGAGGGGTCCAAACGAGCATTGATCCGTATTCCGGACTGATTTTATCTCGCGATGAGAGTTTGCGCGATCGAGCAGTCAGCGCAGACGTTTCCGAAAATGTTGGCGCCAAGGGGTCGCTCCGTGCGAGACGAAATCGTTTCAGAAAAGTGGTTTACATGGCACGGCAAAGGTTCGCATGCCGTCGAAAGTCTCAAGAGCAGTCATGACATGTTCGGTTAGTGCCGCATCGCTCGGCATACATTGCGGTGTGGTGTAATTTTCGAGGAACGTATTGGTATCTGAATTCAAACCGGTGATACCTACTCAACTATGAGTGGCGCTATCGCCGTGGCATGTCGATCAGCTGCAGTCTTTCCAAATTGGGCGGCCCCGCGTCACAATAAATGGCATGGTCACCCCACCTACACCGTTGCTGTTGCCGTGAGGCCCAAAGTCCTCTGAAGGGGGCCTCGCAGATACGGCATCAATGTGCCAGAGTGGAGATTCCTGTGACCGCTCAAATCTGGAGATCCCGCCATGCAATCTACCGCACAACTGCCCGTTACCGGTCTGGACGGTATCCGTTATGTGTCGTCACAGCAGCGCCACGCCGGTGAAGACCATGCCATTCTTGCCGCCCGCCATGCGCTGTACACCACCGCGAAAGATAGTCATGCTGAACGTTGGTCAGGCAACACGCGTAACTGGCAACCGATCGGGGCCATTACGCTCAATCCGGAGCGTGAGTCCGTCATTCCGGCGCATGCGACGACTAACCTAATTCAGTAGTTGACTGGGTGATTCAGGCGACAACTTCATTGACACGCGCCGGCGGTCAATGAAGTTGTCAGCTTTCGGTGCGCCAAAACGAGGCAGAAGCGCTGGACCAACTAGGGAGCACACCTGCTCGTTCAGAATCGGGGGGCTGTTCTGAACGGTGATCTGAAAATGTGGGACATGCTCAGGTCGCGACGTTTCAACTCAGAGCGAAGGCGTGGTGCCTAGCGTTGTCACCGACCTCAACTGCACTCGACTACGTCAAATTCGGCTAACCAAGTTCGGGGGCCCATCGGTGCGTTAGAGGTCCAATAGTCGCCTGGGCGATTGCCATTCTGAAATCGTTCGAGGAATCCAAGGGACTTCTCAATATCTTGCTGGGTCCAAGAAACAAGTTCTGAAACTGCATGCGCCCTGTCAATGATAAGTCGATCGATTGCAAAATTAAAGAATGCAGCCCGGTCACTAATGCCTTCAACCTCATCTTCCAATATAAAATCAAGCGACATCCCCTCAAAATCAGCTAGCAACCAGTGTCCCCTGCTCTCGTCAAAAGTTGACCTATTGCGAGCGGGCCCCAGGATCTTAAAAGCAGCAGGGCTTACCGTAGAGTTTGACAATTCGTTGATATTTATCCAGAGGGTGCCATCATGAAGCGCACGGACAAGTTGATCTGTATTGGTCTGCGTCAGTAACTGCTCAACCGCTTCAAGAATCGTTGAAGTGGAAATAGTCGCTGATTGCTGATCGAATCTATATGTAGGTTTCATTTGAGAACTCCTATTTACTTTCTAAAAGGGATTAAAGAACTAACTTTGCATCGGGCGCATGCGTGTCAAGATAGAAGCTAGAGCTCTTCATTCGATGCGCATTTGCTGTCTGCCCCCAGACTTTGACAGTTTATTTGAGTGACTTGAGGAGCTAAACGACATGGAGACCGCGCAAGTGCGTCTAAGTCGGCATTTGGACGGCGGTCATGTCGAATAGTTGCTACGGATACTGGAGTGTCGAAAATGACGCAACTCACGCTCCGGTCGGAGACGCGATCCTCAGCAAGCTGAGCTAGTCAAAAAAGGTAGCCATTGATCTCGCGATGGTCTGGCTGTGCACCGATCTCGGGCATGCCAAGATCACCGATACCCACTGGTACCTCACCGGCGTGCCCGACCTGATGAACACCGTTGGCGCCAAATTCGAGCGCTTTGCACTCGCAGGTGTCTGCGATGAGTAAGCCAACGTCGCCGACCCTTGCGAGCCTTGTTCAAGAGGTCTTCACCGACTATATGGTTCAACACGCCGATTTCAATTTCGTCTCTTTTGTCATTGAGAGAGGTCTTGGGGGCTCTTGCGGCTTTCCTGCCAATTTCCAAAGGTCGCGAATCGCCAACCAGTGGGAGTAGAGCGTGGCGGGTGACAAGTTCCTGTGCTGCTTCCAGTATTCAACTACGTGGCGTCTTCCCACTTGCCCAAGTGCGTATGCACCCTCGACAGCGGCAAATTCAGCAAACGCCAACATGCGTGCGCGCTGTTGGTTTCGATTCTTCTTGCCGCCGGTTCGTGCATAGCCATGGGTGAGTTTCGTGACTTCTTGGAGGATGATCATCGGCAACCCCCGATATATTCGCTCACTACGTCCGCGCGATTGTGCCCGAGTTCAGCGCTGATCTTTAGTCTCGCCTGCCTGTCAAGTTCCCTATCATTAACACCACCGCCGAATACCGGGGCGGGGAAAGTGGTCAATTCGATATAGCGCTGGCAGGCCCATGCCGCTCGCAGTTCATGATAGCCGGCTATTCCGCATACTTGAAGTGCCTCTCGGCCTGCTCTCAGGTCACACTCACGCCAGGACTTCCACGACACACCCGGTGGGATCAAGTTTCGACCGTCGCCCTGGATTGCCGCCGCAGCTTTCAGAGTAGCAATTTGTCGATTCGATACGACGGGTACCACTCGTAATCGGCCCCCTTTTGTTCCATGGTTAACTTCCATATGACCGGCTTCAATCCTGTTCAAAGCGGCTTTGGCGTCTATGAGGCTCGCTTCTTTAGATCTAAGGTTGAGTTCGCGGGACAGTCTAGCTATCGCTGCCTGTCGGAGCATTCCTTTGCTTTGCAACGAGGCTATCGCAGCGTCAAATTCCGCAGGGCAGTACCCCTTTGGGGGGATTTTACGAATGGCACATCGCTTTGGAATATGACAATCTTTGGTAGGGCTTACGGATTTCCAATGCGTGACTAAACTCATAAGCGTGTTTACTGAACTCACAAGATTGTGAGCGTAGGCGATTTCCATTTCCTCGGCATCAACTTTGTCGGCAAGGTACATTCCAAACGACTGTAGCAATTTGAATGTGACTCCTTCCAATCGACCAACTCCATTGAGTTTTGCATACTTGGTGAATTGTTTGGTGCGCGACTGAAGAGTCGCGGCCGAACCGTAGCTCAAGGCTTTCAGTTGAATGGCACGAGCGAGAATGAGCCCCGCTGCGCTTGCCATATCTCTTGTCCCGACGTCATAGTTTCGGCTCATCGATAGATTCCTTTCAAATTTAAATTACCCTTACCAATCTCACTTACAAGCAGACTTTTGCAGTTCTGCTTGCTAGTGAGCCCGGCGCGAGAAACAGCACACAGCCAAAGAGTCCCCCACAGCGTTGTGGGAGACCTTTGCCTGTGATAACAGGACTTTCTTTTCCATTGACTCTCAATGACCACAAATATTGGTAAGTGTTTTTCGCACGCGCTTCCCGCGCGGCAAGAGTGAGAGTGAGCTATTTGTGCGGCTCAGGCATTGGCATTTCCCCGGGGCCAAGTTCAATCATCTAGTCGGCGCTGGTCAGGCTTGTAAGCCCCCCTTTTGGGGCATACAACCGAGTCCTCAATGATTGCCTGGGGTTGGCTTTGAGTTGGAGTCACGCACTTTCACGCGCAAAGATGGTCTGGTCGCTTTGAGGTTTTCCTCTGTGAAGGCCTACTCAAAATGAATCCGTCTCTGTGAGAGCGATCGAGTGAACGTTCGGTTGATCGCTGAGACTGCAGTAGCCCAAATTCAATGCACTTTCTTTCAGTGCCTAGCGTGAGGGCCAATTTGCCAAATGGAGAGGCTATGTGAACTAAGGGTAGATCAGTAGTCACGTCGCTGAGTTCAATCAGTAACCTGTGCGGGGAGACTGATGGAATGAGCCAATTTCTAGCCGTGCGTTTGCCGGTTGGCAAAGCACTGTGGAAATTGCGATCGTGTACTCGATCGCGAAATAACAAAGCCACGGCTCCGCAAGGAGTGTGGCTTGAAAAAATGCTGAGGGTCAGCTCCAGAAATCGCGTTGCGATAACCTGGGAGGATATTACAACAGTTTACTTTGCGCTGCAAGCGGTTCTGTTTTGTGTCCTGCAAGTGTTGGTGCTTCGAGTTATGGGTGCGTGGCGACCTTCGACCATCCTTTGCCTCAGATGGGCCTCAACGCTGGCAGAGTTGAGTCAGACGGCAGGTCTGACGGGCGACTATTCAGGTGCGCTACTCTGCCTGCGCCTCAAACGAGGCGCGGTGATGCCACACATCGGGCACATATTTCATTTTCCGATCTAACTGCATGTTAGTCCGAGCAAGTGCGCTCTCGGCGGGGTTTGCTCGGCATTTCTTGTGGCTACCTCAATGTAGAGTTGGTTGGTCATTTAACTGGAGCCACACAACATGTCATCACACATAGTTCTCGATTCGATTGGAATCGATCAGGGATTTTTCGCCACCAAATTCACGTATTCCAAAGGCATGGATAGATCAGGATCAGTTATTTTTGCTGATAGCTTTCCTTCTTGGGCCGTGCGATCCTCAAACTCAGATGTTGATAGCGCGCCGATGCAACACAGCGATAGAGAGCACGATGGTGTGACTGTGCTGGTTGACGGTGCGAGCTACTTTGTTGGTAAGACTGCTCTCTTGGCCTCGTCTTCAACCGGTGGCTTGCGAATTGCTTATGACCACTATGTAGACTCTCCTGACTACAAAGCACTATTCCTCGGGGCGTTGTTTTACATATCAAAGCACCACAAGGTCAGCGGTTCCTTAACAATTGAAAGGCTGGGCTTGGGATTGCCGGTGAATTCCTTGTTCCAGTCAAAGGACAAGCTGATGCATATGGCTCTAGGGACTCATGAGGTTCCATGTCCTCGGATCTATCAAGGAGCATCAAGGTTTTTGTTAAAGAAGTTCTTGTCTTCAGTCAACCTCAGGGTTCAGCCATGAATTTGGCAATGAAGTTGGGCTCCAAAGTTGAAGACCAACGGATAGTCGTTCTTGATATGGGCGGCGGGACGTTTGACTGGTTTTTCTAGACCAGTTGATGCCAAACTTCCGACGCAGTGGCGATACTAAGATGGGTGTACTCAACTGTGTTCAGGCGATCTGCGACAGCAAGAGCAAGAATTACCGCAATGATCCACTGGTAGTGGATCGGGTTAACGGGCCCTTGTGGGCGGTATCGAAGAATTTTCTGTGGACGGGTATCAGTGGCATTTGTCAGACTTGTGGCCTATTGCCGAGAACGTTTTGCTTCAAGCCGTTGGCGAGATGTCGAAGGGGTGGGAATCTTTACGGCTGTTGACAGTTTTCTGTTCACTGGCGGGGGCGCTGGAATATTGTTGAAAGCCGCGGAATCAACACGATCTCCATTGGCAAAGGAACGCCGCAAATTTCTTGTTGATACTGATCCTGTTTACGCCAATGTTCGAGGTTTTCATCTCATGGCTGAGTTGGCGGAGGAGTGAGGATGAGATACCCAGTTGTATTCCCGACTCCTGACCCGTTTTCAACGGCAGGACTTCCTGACAAATTGAAGGTTCGAACCACACTCGTATTCCTATCGGGGCGTCATGGAGTCCTCATGAGAATTCTTAGTGCATTGACTCACGAATCCCAAAACGATCACCTGCTGGATTTGGCCATGCAGGGGCCGTCTTGCGCTACAGGCTGATGGGGTCTCCTGAAACCGATTTGCGCAACATGCAACCGAGAACGGCAGCTTGCATTCACAACAATCCTCAGCCTCAAATGGGGTGTCGGTCGACTCAATTGTTGATTCGAATGGCGGAGTAAAACCTGGTGGAATTTCTCCATCTAAATTGCAAGCACTCATTAGATCGAGGTCAAAACCGGACGGACCAGCCCAAACCTAAAGGCTGTAGGTGCAAAGGGTCTCTAGAGTTAGTCGGCCCTATTGTCGATCTTGAAATCAGACGCCGTGGAGGTTTGAAAGTCAAGGATAAGAATGCGACAGGACTACTCGGAGCCCGCCAATGAGGGCAGTCTGCTTCGCCTCATTGCCAGCAGCCAGTGGATTTGATCAAAGTGATGTTTTAGAACAGCCAGTGCGTATTTTTGTATTTGACGTTGTTGCATGTTTTTCGGGACATGTCGGAACAGTGCAGTACGCAATAGCAGTTCGTTCAGTGCCAGCACGGATCCGTGTACCTGCGCCTAGATGTTTACTCCTCCAAAGTTGATCCTAATCTTGGCACAAACCTAGGTGTCCAGTTCCGAAGTTTGGCAATTAATTAGTGTGTATGCCTACAATTTATATTATATTCGCAGGCATACACTTAAACATATGAGGTAGCACCGTGCGAATCGACTCATTTTGTCGAGTTGAACTCCGTGATTTGGTAGCAACCGCGCCCGCCGAATACATTCGCTTGCACTATGGCAGCGAAGGCGCCGTGGGTTCATTGATCGGTCTGTCCTGGAACTGCAACACGCAGGACCGTGGCCTTCACGTTCTAGTCAAAAAAACGGCGGCGTTTGGCAGCATGAAAATGGTTGGTGGTTTCAAGACGATGAAAGGCTCGATTCTTTTCTGAACAAGCTTAAAAAAGCGACATCCTGACTGGCCAGTGGTCAGCGACAAGATGCTGACTTCATTGTCGTTTGAGCAAATTACTGTCTGTAAAGACTCAGATGCGTGCCTACTTCTCAATCTGCCGCTTCCTTTTCCGTTCAATGCCTCCGCCCTGACTGAGTTTCGAATCTACAGACTGTCGTCGGGCAGTCATTCCCTGGGCCTGCTGCGTGGCACAGAATCGGCGGTGGAAGAATTGGCCCAATTGTTGAAAACTGTTGGCGCTTCGAACAGCACAAGGTTGGCTCTGAAATGGGGAATATCCGCCGATCATCAGCCACTGGTTGTCAAAAGTGAGGGTTGGGCCGCGTCGGTTGACTGCGACCTATCCAACCTCAACCACTTACAACTGGCACCCGACCAGGAATACCGCTGGCAAGGGACATGGCCAAACTCAAAAAGTGCCCACACCCTGGCTTGAAGTCTTAAGACCACGCAAAAAAAATGGCCTGAGCTGCTAGGCAGGATCGAGGCACTGGGGATTACCTGGTCGGGGGATGACCCCGCTGCTGATATCGCATCCCCGTTGTCAATTCACACGGACCAGATCGCCGGCTGGACTCACCCTGCTCCGAACGGCCATTTATTACACCAATACCAAAAGGTAGGCGTGGAATTTTGCGCATCTCGAGGTATGCATGCGCTAATTGGCGATGAGATGGGCATCGGTAAAACAGCACAAGCCATCGTTGCAGCGCAGGCCCTTGGGGCCAGTCAGGTGTTCGTGATCTGCCCGAAAATGCTCCGGTATGTTTGGGATCGCGAGATCCAGGGGTGGTGCGGATCGCAGGAACGAATTCAGCACATCCGCAATCAAGCGGATTCTGTGTCCATAGACTGCCGGTGGCACATCCTGACCTATGAACAACTTGTGTCCAAGCAAGAGACATGGACTTTTGAAAACTCAGAGGAGGAAAGTGGTCCTCAGGCGTGTCCACATTTGGAAGCGAGATTCTGCGCGATGTGAAACGAACTCAGCTAAGGTTGTCATAACTGCCTTTTGTTCAGTTGAACCTGACCCTAACTCCAGAGCGTTTGGCGCGGTGGCGCAAGCTGATGATGAGGTGCGTGGCGCCCTACTTGCCTAAATTCTGGACCTAGGGCCGGTCACTATGATTGTGGATGAGGCCCCACCGAGCAAAGAAACATTAAATCGAAGCGCTCCCAATCCATTGCAAAAATTGCAGAGCAGCACCGTGAAACCAATGTCCTGTTGCTGACCAGCTCCCCACTGCGCAACAACGAGCACGAGGCCGCTGTGTTGTTGGGCTACCTAGACCCGGATGCCAAACAAGTACTCTCCAAGGCCAACGGCTGTTCCATCGAAGACGTCAAAGACTATTTGAGCTATTTCTATGATCCGGCGCACTAAAGCTGAAGTGATGCCGGAGTTGCCTGAAAAAAACCCGTCAGCGGGTTGACCGATGCACTGGAGCCAACTGACGCGGAGTCCTACGGCGCGGCATTGCAAACTGCTGTGGAGGCCTATTTGTCTGCAATTGAAGCTGGACATTCTGAGGCAGACGCCCGCAATCAAATGCGGGGGCGGCATCGAACAAGCTTCGCTCGGCTCTGGGCATGGCCGAGGAGTCAATGGCGGGCAAGTGGCTGACCTGGTGGCTGATGTTGTTGAGGACAAGCGGTGTTGCGTGGTTTTTGCGTTCCCACGCGGTGAGCGACACGCTGAAGGATCAGCTGCAAGCAATGGGACTCAAGGCAGCCGTGACCGATGGGCGCACCACCTCTGCACGTAAGCGTTGCTAGAGACAGAAGGCCGCCTTTCAGGCTGGGGATTTGGATGTTCTCATTGGTGGTATCTATTCAGCAGGGTGAAGCCATCCACCTGACCGGAGCCGATACCGTCATATTTGTTGAGTTGGAGTATGTACTCAGCGGCGTTGGAAACAGGCGGGAAAGATCGCATCCACCGGCGGGGCCAAAGGCCAGTTGTTTGGTCCTGCACCGCCAGTTTACAAATTGATGAACAACTTGGGTAGCATGCGAGAATTTTGACGAGTCTTTGATCGTACTATTGTCTCAGATGGAGCGCATCGGTTCGGTGCTGGATGAGGACACTTCCAATCTGGTTGCTAGCGAGGGCGCGGAGTCAGTGCGGCTCAAATACTCCAAAGACATGGAGGCTTCGCTCGGACACTTCGACAAGTTTGCCCCTCTGCACAATCTTCAGTGGTCGACAAAGGGACGCTACCCGCATCGGAAATCACACAACTCAAGCGAGGGCCCAGGCCCAAAGTCTACGTTGATCGAGGAACTTACATGAATGCATCAGCCCGTGCGAAGACGGTCCGTGGAATCGCTCAAGCAGCGTGGTGGCAAGCGATTGATGCTGCGCCCTAAGCCCTGAGACCTTGGGCGTTGAGAACCATCATGTCGGTCGCCGGTTATGAACAGGAGACAGATGCTATCAATCGGGTCGATCGCCCACGAACAAAGTCTCAGCCAGAACCCGTAGCGATCTATCCAAAACATGCGCTGGCTTTCCTGATACCGGCCTCCATTCCATTAAAGGGGCCGTTCATTGAAGCAGCAGACAATTCCAACTTTCGGAGAACCCACCAACCCGTTGTGAGATTGCCTTCTCCCCTCTACTTCACCGCCCTGATGCAGCAGGCACGACGCGTTATTGCGAAATCTCGCTGCCGACCCAGAGCAGGCCCGCCATGCGCCCAACGAGACCGCCCGCTGGGTGAGGTCAGGTCATTACGTTGCGACCCGCGACTAACTGGGATCTGGGTTGGTTGCGATAGTGTCAGAAAGACGGCCGTTTCTTTGACACGCTGTAAGGGAAGTGCTTCGACGCGTCACTGACGTTGCCTGTTTGGTGAAGAAAACCGTCCACCATTCAACGTTCGTGAAACGTATATGGCCAGGCGGCGCCGTGGAGAGGGATCAAACGCTGTCTGTCTGCCTGTCACTGAATGCGACAGGGCGTTATGTAAAGTT
>JADJBC010000042.1 GCA_016703945.1 Candidatus Aalborgicola danicus | reverse complement strand
CACTGGTAGTGGATCGGGTTAACAACCGCCATGGGCGGTATCGGCATTTCTGTGGACGGTATCAGTGGCATTTGTCAGACTTGGCGGCTATTGCTTGAGAACGCGTTTTGCTTCAAGCCGTTGGCGAGATGTCGAAGGGTGGGAATCTTTACGACTGTTGATGGTTTTCTGTTCACTGGCGGGGGCAGCTGGAATATTGTTGAAAGCCGCGGAATCAACACGATCTCCATTGGCAAAGGAACGCACCATTCTTGTTGATACTGATCCTGTTTACGCCAATGTTCGAGTTTTCATCTCATGGCTGAGTTGGCGGAGGAGTGAGGATGGAATGTACGGTTGCTTGTATTCCCGACTCCTGACCCGTTTTCAACGGCAGGACTTCTGACAAATTGAAGGTTCGAACCACACTCGTATTCCTATCGGGGCGTCATGGAGTCCTCATGAGAATTCGCGATGGTAGACTCACGAATCCCAAAACGATCACCTGCTTAGTTTGGCCATGCAGGGGACGAAAATCTGCGCTACAGGCTGATGGGGTCTCCTGAAACCGATTGCGCAACATGCAAACCGAGAACGGCAGCTTGCATTCACAACAATCCTCAGCCTCAAATGGGTGTCGGTCGACTCAATTGTTGATTCGAATGGCGGAGTTAAAAACTCTGGTGGAATTTCTCCATCTAAATTGCAAGCACTCATTAGATCGAGGTCAAACCGGACGGACCAGCCCAAACCTAAAGGGCTGTAGGTGCAAAGGGTCTCTAGAGTTAGTCGGCCCCTATTGTCGATCTTGAAATCTTCGACGCCGTGGAGGTTTGAAAGTCAAGGATAAGAATGCGACAGGACTACTCGAGCCCGCCATTGGGGGCAGTCTGCTTCGCTTCATTGCCAGCAGCCAGTGGTTTGATCAAAGTGATGTTTTAGAACAGCCAGTGCGTATTTTGTATTTGACGTTGTTGCATGTTTTTCGGGACATGTCGAAACGGGTGCAGCATGCGCAATAGCAGTTCGTTCAGTGCCGAGCACGGATCCGTGTACCTGCGCCTAGATGTTTACTCCTCCAAAGTTGATCCTAATCTTGGCACAAACCTAGGTGTCCAGTTCCGAAGTTTGGCAATTAATTAGTGTGTATGCCTAATTTATATTATATTCGCAGGCATACACATTAAAACATATGAGGTAGCACCGTGCGAATCGACTCATTTTGTCGAGTTGAACTCCGTGATTTGGTAGCAACGCGCCCGCCGAATACATTCGCTTGCACTATGGCAGCGAAGGCGCCGTGGGTTCATTGATCGGTCTGTCCTGGAACTACAACACGCAGGACCGTGGCCTTCACGTTCTAGTCAAAAAAAACGGCGGCGTTTGGCAGCATGAAAATGGTTGGTGGTTTCAAGACGATGAAAGGCTCGATTCTTTTCTGAACAAGCTAAAAGCGACATCCTGACTGGCCAGTGGTCAGCGACAAGATGCTGACTTCATTGTCGTTTGAGCAAATTACTGTCTGTAAAGACTCAGATGCGTGCCTACTTCTCAATCTGCCGCTTCCTTTTCCGTTCAATGCCTCCGCCCTGACTGAGTTTCGAATCTACAGACTGTCGTCGGGCAGTCATTCCCTGGGCCTGCTGCGTGGCACAGAATCGGCGGTGGAAGAATTGGCCCAATTGTTGAAAACTGTTGGCGCTTCGAACAGCACAAGGTTGGCTCTGAAATGGGAATATCCGCCGATCATCAGCCACTGGTTGTCAAAAAGTGAGGGTTGGGCCGCGTCGGTTGACTGCGACCTATCCAACCTCAACCACTTACAACTGGCACCCGACCAGGAATACCGCTGGCAAGGGACATGGCCAAACTCAAAAAAGTGCCCACACCCTGGCTTGGAAGTCTTAAGACCACGCAAAAAAATGGCCTGAGCTGCTAGGCAGGATCGAGGCACTGGGGATTACCTGGTCGGGGATGACCCCGCTGCTGATATCGCATCCCCGTTGTCAATTCACACGGACCAGATCGCCGGCTGGACTCACCCCTGCTCGAACGGCCATTTATTACACCAATACCAAAAGGTAGGCGTGGAATTTTGCGCATCTCGAGGTATGCATGCGCTAATTGGCGATGAGATGGGCATCGGTAAAACAGCACCAAGCCATCGTTGCAGCGCAGGCCCTTGGGGCCAGTCGGGTGTTCGTGATCTGCCCGAAAATGCTCGGTATGTTTGGGATCGCGAGATCCAGGGGTGGTGCGGATCGCAGGAACGAATTCAGCACATCCGCAATCAAGCGGATTCTGTGTCCATAGACTGCCGGTGGCACATCCTGACCTATGAACAACTTGTGTCCAAGCAAGAGACATGGACTTTTGAAAACTCAGAGGAGGAAAAGGTGGTCCTGCAGGCGTGTCCACATTTGGAGAGCGAGATTCTGCGCGATGTGAAAACGAACTCAGCTAAGGTTGTCATAACTGCCTTTTGTTCAGTTGAACCTGACCTAACTCCAGAGCGTTTGGCGCGGTGGCGCAAGCTGATGATGAGGGTGCGTGGCGCCCTACTTGCACAAATTCTGGACCTAGGGCCGGTCACTATGATTGTGGATGAGGCCACCGGGCAAAGAACATTAAATCGAAGCGCTCCCAATCCATTGCAAAAATTGCAGAGCAGCACCGTGAAACCAATGTCCTGTTGCTGACCGGCACCCCACTGCGCAACAACGAGCACGAGGCCGCTGTGTTGTTGGGCTACCTTGACCCGGATGCCAAACAAGTACTCTCCAAGGCCAACGGCTATTCCATCGAAGACGTCAAAGACTATTTGAGCTATTTCATGATCCGGCGCACTAAAGCTGAAGTGATGCCGAGTTGCCTGAAAAACCCGTCAGCGGGTTGACCTCGATGCACTGGAGCCAACTGACATGAAGTCCTACGGCGCGGCATTGCAAACTGCTGTGGAGGCCTGTTTGTCTGCAATTGAAGCTGGACATTCTGGAGGGCAGACGCCCGCAATCAAATGCGGGGCGGCATCGAGCAAAGCGCGCTCGGCTCTGGGCATGGCCAAGGTCAATGGCGGGCAAGTGGCTGACCTGGTGGCTGATGTTGTTGAGGACAAGCAGTGTTGCGTGGTTTTTGCGTGCACCACGCGGTGAGCGACACACTGAAGGATCAGCTGCAAGCAATGGGACTCAAGGCGGCCGTGATCGATGGGCGCACCACCTCTGCACGTAAGCGTGCCGAAACAGAGGCCGCCTTTCAGGCTGGGGATTTGGATGTTCTCATTGGTGGTATCTATTCGCGCAGGTGAAGCCATCCACCTGACCCGGGCCGATACCGTCATATTTGTTGAGTTGGAGTATGTGCCAACGGCATTGAAGCAGGCGGAAGATCGCATCCACCGGCGGGGACAAAAGGCCAGTTGTTTGGTCCTGCACCTGGTTGCAAAATTTGATGAAACTTGGAGTAGCTTGCAGAATTTTGACGAGTCTTTGATCGACATTAATGGCCCCAAGATGGAGCGCATCGGTTCAGTGCTGGATGAGGACACTTCCAATCTGGTTGCTAGCGAGGCGCGGAGTCAAATTGCGGCTCAGATACTCCAAAACATGGAGGCTTCGCTCCGGACACTTCGACCCAGGTTGCCCCCTCTGCACAATCTTCAGTGGTCGACAAAGAGACGCTACCCGCATCGGAAATCACACAACGCAAAAGAGGCAGGCCCAAAGTCTACGTTGATCGAGAACCCATGAATGCATCAGCCCGTGCGAAGCAGCGTCCGTGGAATCACTCAAGCAGCGTGGTGGCAAGCGATTGATGCTGCGCCTAAGCCCTGAGGCCTTGCAGGCGTTGAGAACCATCATGTCGGTCGCCGGATATGAACAGGAGACAGATGCTATCAATCGGGTCTTGATCGCCCACATTCAAAGTCTCGGCCAGAACCCGTAGCGATCTATCCAAAACATGCGCTGGCTTTCCTGATACCGGCCTCCATTCCATTGAGGCCGTTCATTGGGCTTGGCAGACAATTCCAACTTTCGGAGAACCCGCAACCCGTTGTATGAATTGCACTACTCCCCTCTACTTCACCGCCCTGATGCAACGGGCACACGACGCGTTATTGCGAAATCTCGCTGCCGACCCAGAGCAGGCCCGCCATGCGCCCAACGAGACCGCCCGCTAGGTGAAGTCCGGTCATTACGTTGCGACCCGCGACTAACTGGGATCTGGGTTGGTTGCGATAGTGTCAGAGAAACGGCCGTTTCTTTGACACGCTGTATGGGGTGCTTCGACGCGTCACTGACGTTGCCTGTTTGGTGAAGAAACCCGTCCACCATTCAACGTTCGTGAAACGTATATGGCCAGGCGGTGCCCTGGAGGGATCAAACGCTGTCTGTCTGCCTGTCACTGAATGCGACAGGACGTTATGTTAAGTTTTCATCTTCCAGTCCTGATTCAGCCTAGATGAGTATGGCGTTGAGCTTTTGCCTCGTTTTTCATGTCGGCCAGGCCCTGCAGGATGCCACAGGCATCCATCGACCGCTCGCTCTCGCAGCGTTGGCGCAGCATGGACAGTTGCTCTTTCAAATGGTTGAGTTCGCGGATGCGCTCATCCACATGTGCCATGTGTTGGTCGAACAAGGCGTTGATGGCGCCGCAGCCCCTAGCCGGTTGATCTGTCAGTCCCAATAATGTGCGGATTTCTTCATGGTTCATGTCTAGCGCTCGGCAATTGCGGATAAAGCGCAAACGCTCTTGATGGGTTGCGTCGTACACCCGGAAGTTGCCCGCCGTATGGGTGGTTTCCGGTAGGGAGACCTTCCTTTTCGTAGTAGCGAACAGTTTCTACCGTAGTCTGGGCGATCTGTGCCAATTCACCGATTTTCATAGCGAGTTCCAAATAGTTCTTGACTCTATAGTAACTACAGGTTGCGTAATAGGGGTGAATTCATTAACAAAGCCCTTATGACCGAACTCGATCAACACACATCCCCTGGCGACAAGAGATCCGATGATTTCCCTGTGCAGAACGCCTGTTGCAGCGGGCACCGTGACAGTGGGGCCTGCCGCTCCCTTGAGCCGGTCAAAAAGACGCTGGCCACTGCCGACATACAGACCCCCATCCGCATCCTGCAGATGGATTGCCCCTGAAGATGCGCTACTGCGCAACAAACTGGGTGATATGCCCGGTGTGGCCGGCATGGATTTCAATCTGATGCAGCGGGTTCTAACCGTTGCGCATGAACCTGAGGCGATCAATCCGATTCTGGATGCGATACGTTCGTTGGGTTTCACACCAGAAGTCGTCGGCGGCGCATCAGCGCTCGACGAAAGCGCCCCGCTGAGCCGGACAAACCGTGGTGGCCGTTGGCGCTGGCCGGGGTGGCGGCCCTCACGTCTGAAGGCGTGCATTGGGCGGGTCTTCCCACGTGGTTAGCCGCAGCTCTGGCACTGGCCGCGGTGTTGACCTGCGGTTTGACAACCTACAAGAAGGGCTGGATTGCGATCCGCAACGGCAACCTCAACATCAACGCGCTGATGAGCATCGCCGTGACCGGTGCGCTGCTGCTGGGCCAGTGGCCCGAGGCGGCGATGGTGATGGTGTTGTTCACCCTTGCCGAACTGATCGAAGCCAAATCCCTCGACCGGGCACGCAACGCCATCAAGGGCTTGATGCAACTGACACCCCGAGCGCGCGACGGTGCTGCAGGCGGATGGCAGTTGGCAAGACATGGTGGCCAAGACGGTTACTGTGGATGCGCGCGTGCGCATCAAGCCCGGTGAGCGCATTGCGTTGGACGGAACCATCACCAGCGGACGCTCAACCATCAACCAGTCCGCTATCACCGGGGAAAGCCTGCCGGTGGAAAAGGTCGAGGTGACCCCGTGTTTGCCGGTACGGTTAACGAAGAGGGCTCGTTTGAGTACACCGTCACGGCCGCCGCGAACGACAGCACACTGGCCCGCATCATCCACGCGGTGGAAGCTGCGCAGGGCGCGCGGGCACCTACCCAGCGTTTTGTGGACCAGTTTGCGAAGGTCTACACCCCAGTGGTCTTTGCCATTGCGATAGCGGTTGCCGTGTTGCCACCATTGTTGCTGGGCGGTATCTGGTTTGATTGGGTCTACAAGGCACTGGTACTGTTGGTCATTGCCTGCCCCTGCGCCTTGGTGATCTCCACACCGGTGACCATCGTCAGTGGGCTGGCAGCTGCGGCGCGTCAAGGCATATTGATCAAGGGGGGGGTGTACCTGGAAGAAGGTCGCAAGCTCAAATGGTTGGCGCTGGACAAAACCGGCACGATTACCAACGGCAAACCGGTGCAGACGGATTTCGCAGTGTTGAACGGTGGTGATGCGGCGCGGGTGCGCAGCCTGGCTGCCAGTCTGGCCAGCCGCTCCGACCACCCAGTTTCGCGCGCCGTGGCACAGGCAGCGCAAACAGATGGAGTGGAGCTGCGTGAGGTGCAGGACTTTGAGGCATTGGCCGGGCGTGGCACCAAAGGTCGCGTAAACGGAACGCTGTACTACCTGGGCAACCACCGCCTGATCCACGAACAGGGTCGCTGCTCGGACGCGCTGGAAGCGCAGTTGTCGGCGCTGGAGATGCAGGGCAAAACCGTGATCCTGTTGACCGATGAACAAGAGGTGCTTGCTCTGTACGCCGTGGCCGACACGGTCAAGGACAGCAGCCGTCAGGCCATTGCCGAGCTGCACGCACTGGGCATCCAGACCTTGATGCTGACCGGAGACAACGCCCACACGGCGGCGGCCATTGCAGCGCAGGTGGGTGGGCATAGACGAAGCGCGTGGGGACCTGTTGCCCGAAGACAAGCTCAAGGCCATCGAAGCCAAAATCAGCGATGGCGGCGCGTTGGCATGGTGGGCGACGGCATCAACGACGCACCCGCCCTGGCGCGCGCCGATATCGGATTTGCGATGGGGCTGCAGGCACCGGTACCGCGATTGAAACCGCCGACGTGGCGCTGATGGACGACGACCTGCGCAAGTTGCCGCGTTTTGTGCGCCTGTCCCGTCATACCCATGCCGTGCTGGTGCAAAACATCGTACTGGCCCTCGGCATCAAGGCCGTATTTCTGGTGCTGACGCTGACTGGTGCTGGCACCATGTGGATGGCGGTGTTTGCCGATATGGGGCCAGCCTGCTGGTGGTTGGCAATGGGCTTCGGCTGCTGCGTGTGAAGACATCGGAGTAGGCCCATGGACATTCTTCAAGCACCCACCACACCGCCATCCGACGACCAGCTTGCCAACTGGCGACAAGCGACATCACTTCTCGACTACGGCCATCCCGCGATCCAGGACCAGGTCGCGAGGCACGGCTGGATGCAACTTGGCGAGTACGAACGCATTGGCGCGGTCTACAATTTTGTGCGCGATGACATCGCCTTTGGCTACAACGCATCGGATGATTTGCCTGCCTCCACGGTGCTGGCCGATGGCATTGGTCAATGCAACACCAAGGGCACGCTGTTGATGGCACTACTGCGGGCAGTTGGTGTGGCCTGCCGCTTTCATGGCTTCACGATTGACAAGGCGCTGCAGAAAGGCGCGATCACTGGCATCGCCTACCAACTCGCGCCGCGCAGCATCATCCACAGCTGGGTAGAGGTCTGGAGCGCTGGCCAGTGGATTCGCCTTGAGGATTCATACTCGACCGGCCTTACCTGCAGGCGCTGCAACGGCGATTTGTGGGACATCAGGG
This sequence comes from Candidatus Aalborgicola danicus, assembly GCA_016703945.1. GTDB lineage: Bacteria > Pseudomonadota > Gammaproteobacteria > Burkholderiales > Burkholderiaceae_C > Allorhodoferax > Allorhodoferax danicus. The sequence continues at coordinate 41,687 of JADJBC010000042.1, read as the reverse complement.
GTCGTTTTGCGGGTATGGTGCAGCGACCCCCAATCTGCAATGCCCGCCGGTGGATTGGGTTGGCCAAGACACGTTTATCCAGAAGGACGGCATCAACCATGACTTCGGGCTGTTCGACTCCCCGGACGACTTTTATGCGCAAAACGGCGTCAACCTGAGCGGGATCAAGCAGTGGCTTTATATTTACTTCATTCGGCACTGGATGAACCGCAATGTGGAGCACATTCGCGGCACACCATGAAAGGCGCAAACCCAAGAGGGTCAATCAAGAGGGGCTGCTACACTCTCGCCGCAATGCGCCGTTGGTTCCTCATCTTCCTCGTAGTCTTCTTGCCGATGCAGCTCAGTTGGGCTGCAGTGGCGAGTTATTGCGAGCATGAAACTGAGGCAACGGCTCAGCACGTTGGGCACCACGAGCACCAGCACCAAGCCGATGCCCAACCCACGGACAGCGACAACTCCAAGGCCTTTGGGTCGTCTGATACAGACTGTAGTGCTTGCCACGCTGGCTGTTGCACGGCCATGCTGCAGTCGACACTTCTCGTGACGGTAAGCCTGTCATCTGATACACACGGCGCACCGCCGCTGCGCCTGTCCTCTCACCCCGCCTCCCTGCCGGAACGCCCGAACTGGACTGACCTCGCCTGATCGGCGAGGCTGGCTTTTCCCCCGACCTGTTACTGCATCCGCGCAATGCCTTGCGTGATCGTGTAGAGGGTTCCTGTTGAACGCACCTCGCCGATTCCCCCAAATGTTTTTCATTTTGGAGAATCGGATGTTCCGACGAAATCAAGTTATTTGGTTGCCTTGCGTGATGCTGGCCCTGGCTGCCAGCGGTGCTGCCGCTGACCCGGCACCCGCCACGCTCAAGCAAGCCTTTGAAGCCGCATGGCAGCGCCAACCTGAAACTCTGTCACAACAGATGCGCCAGGAAGCAGCGGCGGCGCAGCAGCAGGCCGCCACCCGTTGGACCGCAGAGCCGGTTGCGCTGGAGTTGTCCACCAAGACCGATCGCCTGAACCAGAACCTGGGGCGGGATGAAACAGTGGCCGGGATCAGCATTCCGCTGTGGTTGCCGGGCGAACGCACGCGCACCGGCGCGGTGGCCGATGCCCAGGCACGCGCTGCGAACAGCCGCGTACGGGCGGCGCAGTTGCGCACAGCGGCACACGTGCGCGAGGCTTATTGGGCCTGGCAGCGGGCTCGCATCGACCATGTACTCGCCGGTGAACTGTTCGGCCACGCGCAACAACTGGCGAAGGATGTCGGCAAACGTGTGCAAGCGGGCGACTTGGCGCGTGCCGACCAGCACCAGGCCGATGGGGCACTGGCTTCTGCCGAAGTCGCCTTGGCGGAGGCCACAGGCGCGTTGGCGACTACCGCCCAGCGCTTGCGTGCACTGTCTGGTCAGGTTCCAAAAGTCCCTGCTGTTGGCCCGGGTGGTGGGCGTTTTGTTGGCGCAATCGGTGCAGAGCCGATGCCTGTTTTGCCTGCGGATAGTGCCACGCTGATGGCTACTCACCCGGCAGTTGCCGAATTGCAGGACAGTGCAGATGTGGCCCAGCGCTCCGCCGAACTGGCCCAGGTGCAGACCCGTGCCAATCCGGAGTTGACGTTGGCCACCAGCCGCGACCGTGGGCAATCGGATGAGGCCTACCAGCACAGCATCACTCTGGGTATTCGTATCCCGTTGGGCTCTAGCAGCAGCAACCAGGCCAAACGCGCCAGCGCCCAGGCCGATGCGATGGAAGCCCAGGCGCAAGTGCGGCTGGAGAGCGAACGGCTGCAAGGAGAAGTAGAAGCTGCCCGCGTTGGACTGGTGTCCGCCCAGACTCAGCTAGCCGCGGCCCAACGGCGTGCGCTGTTGGCCCGCGAGTCACGCGTGTTTTTTCAAAAGTCGTTCCAGTTGGGCGAGACCGATCTGCCCACCCGCTTACGCATGGAGCGCGAAGCCATGGACGCCGAACGCCAGGCTGCACGTGCAGGCATAGACCTGGCTGCAGCCCAGTCCGCCTTGCGCCAAACCCTGGGGCTGTTGCCGGAATAAGCCCTGCCCAGTCTCTGCACAAACCACTCATTTAAAGAAACAACATGACGAAATTCCTAACCTGGCGCAAGCCTTTTTTGCTCGCGATGATCTTGGCCACCGTATCTATGTGCGGTTGGGCCGGTGACGGCCACGACCATGGCGAAGCACCTTCCGCTGCGGGCGGTCCGGCCAAGCCACGCTTTACCGCCACGTCTGAGGCCTTTGAGCTGGTGGGTGTGGTGAATGGCAAAAATATCACTCTGTACCTGGACCACGCGGCTGACAACAGCCCGGTCAAGGATGCCAAGCTGGAGCTTGAATTGGGCGGCGCCAAGGTAGCAGTCCAACCGCACGGCGAAGGCGAGTTTGAGGTCACGCTTGCTGCAGAACTGCAGCCTGGAGAGATCAGTGTGACCGCGACCGTGGTCGCAGGCGCTGTGACCGACCTGCTGGCCGGTGATCTGGACATCCATGCCGACACCCACGTAGACGCCGCGCAAGCCGCAACGTGGAAGACCTATGCCCGCCTGGGCAATCGGCGGACTGTTGGCCCTGGCCATGCTTGTCTTTGTCGTGCGCCGCGCGGGCGCACAGCGCAACACGCGTTTGGGAGGTGCAGCATGAAGCCCCGATTTCTGAAGCTGGCTGCTTGCCAAATGTTGAGTGCCCTGGTGTTGACCTTGGCGCCCGTCGCATGGGCGGGTGAAGGCCATGACCACGGTGACGCCGCACCCGCCGTCAGCGGGGACGGCCCCAAACGCCTGCCCGATGGCAGCGTGTTTTTACCCAAACCAGCCCAACGCCAGATTGGCGTTCGCACACTGGTGCTCACCGACGCTGAGCTACCCCGTTCACTGGAACTGGCTGGTAAGGTGGTGATGGACCCGAACGCCGGGGTAAGGTGCAGGCGCTGGTAGCAGGCCGCTTGGAAGCTGGAGCGCGTGGTTTACCCAGTGTGGGTCAATCAGTGAAGAAGGGCGATGTACTCGCCTACGTGGTGCCTTCTAGCGGCGCCATCGAACGCTCCAACCAGGCCAGCGCGCTGGCCGAGCTACGCGCCGCCAGGGCTCTGGCCGAGAAACGCCTGGCCCGCCTGCAGGAGCTGTCGGACACGGTGCCACGCAAAGACATTGAAGCGGCACAAAGCGAACTCAGCAGCCTGAGTGAGCGTATGGCAGCAGTCAGCGGTGGGCTGAACAACCGCGACGCCCTGGTCGCGCCAGTCTCTGGTGTCATTGCCTCCAGCAATGCGGTTGCAGGCCAGGTGGTGGATGCCCGCGAATTGGTGTTTGAGGTGGTGGATCCCACCCGCCTGCGTATTGAAGCGCTAGCCTACGACGCAGCGGTGGTGAGCGACGTGGCTGGCGCCACCCTGGCCCTGGGCACGGATACCGTGGCCTTGCGCTTTATCGGTGCGGCGCGCAGTTTGCGCGAACAAGCCCTGCCTATGTTGTTCCAGGCCGAAGGTCAAGCCTTGTTCAAATTGGCCGTGGGCCAGCCGGTCAAGGTGTATGTGCAAACGGCTACACGTGTCAAAGGCATCCGGGTGCCCGCACAAGCGCTGCTGAAGAGCCCGGCCAATCAGACGGTGGTATGGGTCAAGACAGCAGCAGAGCGGTTTGAGCCGCGCACGGTCACGACCGAGATTCTGGATGGCGCCTCGTTTGCGGTGATGTCGGGCCTGAAGGCTGGCGACCGTATTGCCACGCAAGGGGCCAGCTTGATCAACCAAATTCGCTAAAAAGGAGTCACACGCATGTTCAAGTGGCTTCTCGATAACAGCCTGTCCAACCGGCTGCTGGTCATCATTGCCAGCCTGGTGTTGATGGCCTATGGCGCGTTCACGCTGTCGCGCACACCGGTGGATGTGTTCCCCGATCTCAACAAACCTACAGTCACCATCATGACCGAGGCCGGGGGCATGGCGGCTGAAGAGGTGGAGCAACTCTTGACTTTCCCGCTGGAAACCACCATGAATGGCCTGCCCGGCGTAGAGAGTGTGCGCTCGGTCTCCAGTGCCGGCCTGTCTTTCATCTACGTCACTTTTGACTGGAGCACGGAGATCTTTCGCGCCCGCCAGATGGTGTCCGAGCGCCTGTCTGCCATGGAAGAAGGGCTGCCCGCCGGTGTGGTCCCGCGTATGGGACCCGTCAGCTCCATCATGGGCGAGATCATGCAGATTGCGATCCCCATCGACACGGCCAAAATCTCGCCGATGCAGGTGCGTGAATACGCCGATTGGGTGTTGCGCCCACGGCTGATGGCCGTACCCGGCGTGGCGCAGGTGATTCCGATTGGCGGCGAGGTGCGCCAGTTCCAGGTTCAACCCAACACCGTGCGCATGGCCGAGCTAGGCATTTCGCATGAGCAGCTGGAGGGAGCGCTGAAAGGTTTCTCGTCCAACACCTCGGGCGGATTTTTGGAACTCAACGGCCGCGAATACCTGATCCGCAACCTGGGCCGTACCTCGCGGCTGGATGATCTGAAAAACCTGGCCTTGACGACCAAGAACGGCCAACCCATCCTACTGCGCCAGATTGGAGAGGTGGCGTTCGCACCCGCCATCAAACGGGGTGATGCGGGTTTTGAGGGCAAACCGGCGGTGATTCTGGGCATCCAGAAACAACCCACGGCGGACACCATTGCGTTGACGCGTTCCATCGAATCTGCGCTAAGTGATATGAAACGCTCCTTGCCCGCTGGCATGGATGAGCCCAAAGTGACATTCCGCCAGGCCAGCTTTATCGAAGCGTCCATCACCACGCTGCAAGGCAAGCTGATAGGTGCGTCGATCTTTGTCGCAGTGATCCTGTTCTTCTTTCTGGGCACCTTGCGGCCCACCATCATTGCACTGACCGCCATTCCGGTGTCTATCTTCATGACGGCGCTGGTGTTCAAGTATTTCGGTCTGTCCATCAACACCATGACACTGGGCGGTCTGGCCATCGCCATTGGCGGCCTGGTAGATGACGCGGTGGTGGGTGTAGAGAACGTGATGCGCCGCCTGAAGGTGGACCGCGAACGCCACCACGACCACCGGATGAACCCCCACGAGCTAGTGGCCAGCGCGACGATGGAAGTGCGATCGGCCATCCTGTACGCCACCATCATCATCGTGCTGGTGTTCCTGCCGCTGTTTGCGCTGCCGGGTATGGAGGGGCGTCTGTTTGTGCCGCTGGGCATTGCCTTCATCGTTTCCACACTGGCCTCGCTGGTGGTGTCGGTCACGGTCACGCCGGTGCTGGCCTACTACCTGTTGCCGCGTATGCGTTCGCTCAACCATGGTGACACCAAACTGTTGGCCTGGCTCAAGCGTGGTTACCGAAGCAGCCTGCAGCGGGTGCTGAATGCTCCGAAGCCGGCACTGGTGGCTGCGGGCTTGGCGGTGCTCTTGGCGGCGGTGGCCGTGCCGTTTTTTGCCAAGACCTTTTTGCCGCCGTTTAACGAAGGCACGCTGTTGGTGGGTCTGCGGCTGAACCCTGGCGTCACTCTGGCCGAATCGTCGGCCTTGGCACAGCAGGCGGAGAAGTTGGTCAAACAAGTGCCTGAGGTCACCCACGTCGGGCGGCGCAGCGGCCGGGCCGAGCTGGACGAACACGCCGAGGGTGTGCACGTCAGCGAACTGGACGTAGGGCTGAAACCCGCGTCCGAGCTGACCCGGTCGATGGACGCAATTTCGGCCGACATCCGTTCGCGCCTGGTCAACCTGCCAGCGTCCATCGGCATTGGGCAACCGATTTCGCACCGCATAGACCACATGCTGTCTGGCGTGCGCTCACAAATCGCCATCAAGATCTTTGGGGATGACCTGGACACCCTGCGCGGGCAGGCCGATCTGCTGCAGTCCAAGTTGGTCGCAGTGCCCGGCATCGCCGACCTGGAGATCGAGAAGCAGGTACTGGCGCCGCAGATCAAGGTACGTGTGGACTACGCGGCGGCGGCGCAATACGGCGTGCCCACACCGCAGATTCTGGCAGCACTACAAAGCTTGGTCGAAGGCGAAAAGGTGACGCAGATAGTGGAGGGCTCGCGCCGCTTCGCGCTGGTGGTGCGCCTGCCGGAGTCGGCTCGCTCGGTGGAAGGCCTGGGCAATATCCTGCTGCAAACCCCGTCGGGACCGGTACCGCTGTCCAAAGTTGCCACCATTGAAGACAGTGACGGCCCCAACCAGATCAGCCGTGATGATGGCAAGCGCCGCATCGTGCTGTCGGCCAATGCGCAGGGCCGTGCGCTTTCCGAGATTGTGGAAGACATCCGCAAGGTGGTGGCCGACTCCAAGCTGCCCGAGGGCTACTTCATCACGTTGGGTGGTCAGTTTCAGGCGCAGGAAGAGGCGTCCAAACTGGTGGGCTTGTTGTCCATCGTGTCTTTGGTGCTGATGTTCGTAGTGCTGTATAGCCGATACCAGTCGGTTACCTTGTCGGCACTGATCATGGTCAATATTCCGCTGGCGTTGGTCGGTGCGGTGCTGGGCTTGTGGATATCGGGCCAACCGCTGTCGGTGGCAGCGCTAGTTGGCTTTATCACGCTGGCGGGTATTTCGGTGCGCAACGGCATTTTGAAGGTTAGCCACTACATCAACCTGATGCGTATCGAGGGCGAGGAGTTTGACCACAAGATGGTGGTGCGCGGCTCGCTGGAACGGCTGAGCCCGGTACTGATGACTGCGCTCGTAACCGCCTTTGCGCTGGCGCCACTGTTGTTTGAGGCTGAGCGCCCAGGTACCGAGATTTTGCACCCGGTTGCCGTTGTGATCTTCTCGGGCCTGATCAGCTCCACGCTGCTCGATACCTATTTGACGCCAGTCCTGTTCTGGCTGTTTGGCCGCAAGGACGCCGAGCGCCTGCTCGATGACCGCAATGCAGAAGCTTTCTGACTCTTAAACCACCCTGAAAGGAACACATATGAAATTCCGTCAACTCATAGCCGCCTTTGCCTTAGCGACCACGGGCGCAACTTTCGCCGCTGACAACCATGCCCATGGACATGAGCACAAACCGCTGCATGGTGGCCTAGTGGTCGAGGTCAAAGACATGGACTACGAACTGGTGGCCAGGCCCGATTCGCTGCAATTGCATCTACGTGACCATGGGAAGGCCGTGGACGTTAGCAAGGTCACAGCCAAGCTGACTTTGCTTTCTGGTACCGAGAAACAGCAGGTGGAACTCAAACCGGCTGGCGACAAGCTGGAAGCCAAGGGAAGCTTCAAAGTGGCGGCTGGCACCAAGGTGGTGGCCGTTGTGTTGACGACTGGCAAGTATTCCACGGCACGGTTTGTACTGAAGTGATTCTTTCCAAAAGACTGGGGAAGTTTAAAAAGTGGGCGCAGGTGCCAAGGTTCTTGTGGACGAAAGGAAACACCATGACTGTAAGGATTCTTGTGCTGGCGGGACTGATTCCGCTCACCTTGGGTGGGTGCGCCAGTCATACGCACAATTTGATTCAGGACGGGAGCGACCAGGACATCACGGTTGGAACCTTCCGGCACGAAGGGCCGGAGGGAACGGCAATGTTTTTGGAGTTGCGGGGTGTACGTTTTGAAGCGCGGGCTTTCGCCATTGAGCGCAAGCAGAACCTTGCGGAATTGCGACGTCTCTACAGTACGGGAAAGCATTACGACCGGATTTTTTCTGGATTGGATAATGACCACTACGTCTATTCAGCCCAGCCCGTGTTGCGTGCCGACAGTGGCGCGACCTTGCGATGCTCCGCCGTATGGCGATCCGGCGGTTCGCCTTCCGGTCATTGCCTGGCCGCTGACGATTCGCGTATCAATTTCCGCTTCGGTTGACGTGGCGGTCGAACCCGAACCTGGATAATGTTAGCGCATAGCCCATGGAAACCGGCAAAGACCCAGGCAGGCCTAACGGTACAAGCTCAGGTGGCTTGCGGGGCTATTCTGGAATTGATGTTCGGCAGTTGTGATGCCACCTGCAGCGTCGGGCCTACGCGCGACGGATGCATTCTTGCGGGCATTACCGCCAAATGACGATGGACGCCATGGCCCTCGTTCGTGACTTCGGATAGCGCATTTCATTATTGATAACATATTTTATCGGTAATAGAATCCAAGCATGCCCTCGATCCAAATCACCTCCCTCAAAGACCTCGACGTCCTGGTGCAATCGATCCGCACCTCTGCGCAGCGCACCGTCCGATCCCTGCACGACATCCTGGCCAACGAAACCGACAGCCTGCAGGTCCTGCGACTGATGAAGTTTTCCGGGATCGGGTACCACCCCACCGAAGACCGCGCTCTCAACATCATCGAGCAGATCAACCAGACCTTCACCTACATGGCCAGCGCAGAGGCAGCGCGCTGGGTCTTGCAGCACCACCCGCAGCTGCAGGGCTTGCGGCTCAACCTGGGAACCCACCGGGGATTTGACATCGAAAGTCTGGAACCCGACCAGGTCGTGGCCGAAGTCTTCGCCGCCACGCATCCCCATAGCAATGACAAAGTGCGCAAGGATGTGAAGCGCCTGGTCGAGCAAGCGCCGGACGTGCCTTACCGCTATGTCTTTTTTAGCTGCCCCGAGTTCAAGACCCTCAGTCGGCAAGCCGCATTCGAGCGGGATGGGGTTGAGGTTTGGAGCTTGCCCGGCGATCGTTTGCTCCAGGCGACACCATGAGCAGCCTCTTGCTCCCGGTACCAGGTGAACGTCGACTGCTGACAGCGCCCGAGTACCAGCGCCTGGCCGAGGTCCCGCCCGAAGCGCAATGGTTTGCCAACCTGGACAGCGCACAAACCCGGCGCGCCTACCAAAACGACCTGCAGGCTTTCATGGCTTTTACCGGCATCGTGAAGCCGGAGGAATTCCGCACGGTGACTCGCAGCCACATCCTGGCCTGGCGCGCCGAGTTGGAAAAACAGAAGCTGGCCGGCTCCACCATCCGGCGCAAGCTGGCTGCCCTGGCTTCTCTTTATGAGTATCTGTGCGACAACAACGCGGTGACGCACAACCCGGTCAAAGGCGTGAAGCCACCCAAGGTGGACAGCTACGAAGGCAAGACACCGGCACTGGGGGACTCCCAGGTGCGGCAGTTGCTGGATGCGCCACCGGCGGACACTTTGAAGGGCAAGCGGGACCGGGCCATTCTGTCCGTCTTGCTGTACCACGCGTTGCGACGGGAGGAACTGACCAAGCTATTGGTGAAGGACTTCAATCACGAACGCAGGGGGGTTGCGCATTTGCGGGTTCAGGGCAAAGGGGTCAAACTGCGTTACATACCGACGCACACCCATACTTTGCGCCTGGTGACGGAGTACTTGGAGGCTGCAGGGCATGGGGAAGATATGGATGGGCCACTTTTTAGGCCGATTGTGAATCCGCGTGCGGGCCATACGAGAACGGCTTTAACGCCTGGCGGGGTCTACCTCGCCGTGGTCGTGCGCTACATGAAGCAGCTGGGCATCACTGGGGACAACATGGGGCCGCACGCGTTACGCGCCACGGCGGCCACCAGTGCGCTGGAGCACAACGCGGATATTGCCAAGGTGCAGGAGTGGCTGGGGCATGCCAGCATCAGCACGACGCGGGTTTATGACCGGCGGGGATCGAAACCGGAGGATTCGCCGACGTTTCGTGTCGTTTATTGAGGTAGTGGTGGGGCGTGGAGAGTGGAGAGCAGTTCTAAAACGTCTAGTCCCTTGCGAACGACTGCAGTTTCCGTTGGAAACTCCGACTTTTGTGGATAAAAACGATACTGAGCCAGATCGACGGCGATAACGGTGATCGTTGTGTTGTTGGAGCTGCCAATCACACGCTCAAAACGAATGTAGTTAGGGGGAAATTTAGCAGCCCAGACTTCGATCGTCACGATTAGCTCAGTTTAAGGTAAGGCAATTGAGAAACCGGATAGCGAGGCAATGCCAAAATCTAAGTAGCAATTTGAGTAAACAGGGAGAGAAAATAATGCTGGGACTGACTCTACGAGAAGAATTCCGGGGCAAGCGCCTCAAAGGGACGGCCATTGAGCTGTCCAATGACTCAAACACCGGCGCGACTCAGATCGCAGCCCAGGAGTTCTTGGAGATCACCTATCCGACCCACGATCTGCTCAAGGGAATTGAGGCGGTCGGCCCGAACCAAGGGCGTCCGGTCGTGGTGATCGGCGAGCGGGGCCTCGGTAAGTCTCACTTGATGGCTGCGCTGTACCACGCAGTCAACGACACGGTTTCGACGGCTGCATGGCTGAACTCGTGGTCGACCACCTTGAAGGATCCTAACCTCGCCAAGATCGGGCTGCGCAGCGGAATGACGGTGATCGGCGAGAGCCTGCACCGGCAGCGCTACAAGTTTCTATGGGACTTGCTGCTCGAGCGCCATCCCCACGGCACCTACATCAAGGGCAAGTGGGAGGGTATGGGCGCGGCAAAAACAGACATCCCGTCTGACCAGTTGATCCTCGAACTGTTGCAGCACACGCCGACGATGCTGCTGCTAGACGAATTCCAGACCTGGTTCGACACCCTGACGAACACCAAACAGTACCCCTGGAAGAACTGGGCATTCAACTTCATCCAGATACTGTCCGAGATCGCCAAGGAACATCCGGAATTGCTGGTGCTCGTGATTTCGGTTCGCAATGGTGGCAGTGACGCCTATCAACAAGTGCATCGCGTCAATCCGGTCGCCATCGACTTCATGGCGGGCGGCAATCCCGAGCGGGTACAGCAGGATCGCCGCCGAATGCTGCTGCATCGTCTGTTCACAAACCGGCTGCAGATCACCAAGCCCCAGATCGCCGCGCTCATTGAATCTCACGTGGCCGAGAGCTTGCGCTTGATGGAGGTGCCCACCGCTGAGCACGAGCGCAAGCGCAAGGAATTCCTGGTCTCTTGGCCGTTTGCCCCGCATCTGCTGCGCCTAATGGAAGAACAGGTTCTGATTGCGACTGACGCACAGGAAACGCGCGACATGATCCGCATCCTGGCCAACCTCTTCAAGAGTCGCGGTGAAGCAGCCCCAGTGCTCACGGCTGCGGACTTCCGTCTTGACGATGATGCGTCAGGCATCGGCGCGCTGCTCGACTCCGTCTCCAACGAGCACCACCGCACCCTGCGCGCGAAGGCCCAACAGAACATTATTTCGGTTACCGAGGCTGTGTCCGATCATGCAAGCCTTGCCCCGCACCTGCAAGAGATCGTGGGCGCTTTGTGGCTGCGATCCATTGCTGTCGGCAACTTGGCTGGTGCCGAACCGGCAACGCTGCAGGTCGACATCACGCGCAACAAAGCCATCGACGACAACGCGTTCCAGGTCGAGTTGGCGACCATCGTCGAGAACAGCTTCAACATCCACCAAGACGGCGCCCGGCTGGTCTTCAAGGAAGAAGAGAACCCTCGCGCCAAGCTGATGGCTTGTGCTCGCAACGACAAGCTGTTCACCGACGGCTCTGACCAAGCCCAGCTTGCCAAGCAGGTTCGCTACGTGATCGGCGGCACCGACGAGGTCGCCAAGACGTTCCGTGTGATCGCGCTGCCGAAAGCTTGGCAGACTGATCCTTGGGTCACGCTGGATGAAGCCGAGCAGCCGGAACGTTGGGACGACCGCCTGCCCGTTCTGGTGCTGCCCGAGGAACCGGACAACATCGACCAGCGCCTTGGTCGCTGGATCAAAGATCACCTGCAGAAGCGCCGCAACACCATCCGCTTCCTGCTGCCGCGATCCGGCTCCACCAATGCCTTCCAGGATCGCGACCTGCTGATCCTCGCGCGTGCCGAGATGAAGGCGCAGGAATGGAGCGGCCAGAACCCCGAGTACAAGAAGCTGCACACCGAATACCAGGGTGCGCTGCGCGACATCCTGAAAAAGCGCTTCGACCGTTTTGCGGTGCTGCATCGCTGGAATTTCGCCGATCCGAGCCAGTGCGTATTCAGCGTCGAGAGCCTGAAAAAGCAAGGTGCTCAGATCCCCGAAGGCATCGAGGAGGCGCTGATCAACGACCTGTTCGTGCCCGAGGACTTTGAAGACCTCGTGCTCGAAGCTGCTGCCGACAACTCGGCGGTTGGCAAGCTGCTGCGCGAGCTGCAAGAACCTCGCCCTGCTGGTCAGGATTGCATCCCTTGGCTGGGCGAAACCGCAATGAAGGAACGCATCCTGCGGCTGTGTGCGCGGGGCAAGATCGCCATCAACTTGCGCGGCCTTGAATACTTGCAGACCCAGCCCGGCGAGGATGAAGACTCGGCTTGGAAACGCCTGCGCCCCAAGCTGTCGTATACCGGCCGCCAGCTCGATGAAGTGTTCCTGATGGAACCCTCGGCGGTGCCGACCACGGGTGGCACCACGCCACCCACGCATCAGCCGCCTCAGCCGCCAACTGGCGGGGGCGAAGGCGGTGGCCTTTGGGGTGGCGGCACAACGTCACCGCCGCCCCCACCGGGCGGTGAAACGACACCTGGAGGTGGCACGCCTCCGTCGGGTGGCGGAATCTTCGGCGGTGGTTCAAGCACTGGCGGCAAGCCCCGCATTCCGCTGAGCAACCCTGCGACCTCTCCCTTGAATCTGATCGGCAAGCTCGAGGGCTGGGGAATCGGCCCGGCCACACCTGTCGCTGAAGTCTCGATCAAGGTGTCGGCGGCGACCGGGGCGCAACTCAAGGAGCTGCTCAAGAAGCTGCCTGACGGCATGACCTTCGAGCTCAGCCTTGAGAAGGAGGACAACTGATGCCACTCGACGCTGGGGTACTGAACAGCCTGACCAAAGGCTCTGCCGAGGACGCGTGGCGCGTCATCATCGACAACGCCGTCGAGATCGCGTCCAAGCCGCTGGCTGCAGGCAACGCGCCCAGCGAGGTCATCAAGCGCGACCGCGAAATCGGCACTCTTGACCACTTCCTGTCCTCCACCGGCTGGGACTTGTGGCAAGCCTTCGGCGACACCGTCGAGCGCACCTCGGATCGACTGGCTCGCTGGTGGACAGAGCCCTACAGCGCCAAGGCGGTGCTGGTGCTCGATGGCCTGTCCCTGCGTGAACTGCCTTGGCTGCTGCAAGGTGCAAAGGAGCGCGGCTTCACGCTGCATGAGGTATCCGCCAATGCATCAGAACTGCCGGGTGAAACCAACCAATTCGCGCAAGCGTTGGGCTTCGGCAGCCGCAGCCAGCTGCAGAACAATGGCGGCGGTCTTGCCCACAAGCTGCAACCGACGCACACCGAGTGTGTCGATATGCCGTGGAAGGATTGCGAGAGCCTGATCAACGGCTCGCCGAACTGGGTGTTCTGGCACCACTGGCCCGACAGCAAGGTTCACGACGGATCAGGCGCGGGCCAGGGCCTCGACACGTTGACCCGCGACGCCGCCGACCAACTCAGCGGCGACGACTTCTGGTCTTTCGTCGAGAGCTTGGCCACCGGGCGGCGTTTGGTCATCACCTCCGACCACGGCTACGCCGCCACGGGTTACTTCCCGGACGCGGATGGCGAGGTCGGCCAGTTCCTCAAGAAAACTTTCGCCAGCGGGCGCAGCGCCAAGGGCACTGGTGAGACCGGCCCCTTCGTGCCACCCGTGGCACTGCAGATCGACAGCCCGCACGGCGCTCACCTCCTGGCCGTCGGCCGCTGGAAGTGGAAAAGCCAAGGCGGCTACCCGACGTTGACGCACGGCGGCCTCTCATTGCTCGAGGTGCTGTCGCCCTTCGTCGAGCTCACAAAATAAGGAACGCCCTGCATGGCAACCAAGAAAGAACAGACGGCGCAAGAAGTCGCCAAGGCCGTCGGCGCAGGCAAGACGGTCGCAATGGAAACCGTCGACTTCAACGACCCGAACCGCCCCAAGACTTGCCTGGAGGTCGATTTCCCGATCCTGCCGGTCAACCAGGTGGCGATCATTGAAGGCAACGCGGGCAAGCCGATTTACCAAATGTCGAAATGGTGGGCACGACGCCGCTCCAGCGTGTTCCGCTCGATGTTGATCGCGGCAGCCACCAAGGCTCCCGAGGACAAATCGCACGCGGCCAAGCTGGTGTGGGACAACTACTACGCCAACCACCAGAAGAAAGGCGCGTTCAAGCACCTGAAGGTGGCCGACATCTTCATGGGCGGCGGCACCACGCTGGTGGAAGGCTCACGCCTCGGAATGCAGATGGTCGGCAACGACCTGAATCCAGTCGCGTGGTTCGTGGTCAAGCAGGAGCTGGCCAACGTCGATCTGGAGCAGGTGAAGAAGCTGCTTGCCGACATCGAGGCCGAGGTGAAGCCGCAGATCATGCCGTACTATTACTGCGACGGCCCGGAGGGTGAGAAAGGGTCGTGGACGCACCTTCCTAGCAAGAAGGTAATGCCAGCCGATTTCGATCCACTGGCCATTCCGCGCGACGAGCGAAAGGACTACCGCTACGAAGGTCCGGAGATCATCTACACCTTCTGGGCCAAGCACGGACCTTGTCAGGTGACGGGCTGCGGGCACCGGACGCCGATCATGACCAGCCCGGTGATGGCGGTTAAAACCCTGAGCGTCAAGCATTGGGAGCACAGCTGCAGTAAATGTGATGGTGAATTCCACATTGAGGAAGACGCAGCGCGCATGGCGTCGGATTCGCCACTGTATGTAGCACCTTCCGAGCATCCGTTCTCCGTGCTCGACCGCAAGAAGGGCGTGATCTGCCCACATTGCGGCCATACGGCAATGATCAACCTTGGCAAGGGAAAGAACAAGAAGGTCGAATTGAGCCTGCTGGTGCATCCGCAATGGATGGCGGGCGAGGCGAAGCAAGATGAGAACGGCCAGCCCTACGGCGGCTCGGCGCAGGACGATGTTGGGACGACCACGCGATGGGATGCGGCACGCGCCGCGAAGATTCGCCTGCTGGAAGTGCGTGGCGCTTTGCCGAATGAGGTGACTGACCCGGAAACTGGTGTCACGTTCAAAACGGATGAGTCTGGCGGAACTGTCCAGAGACAAGGCCACTTTACATGTCGCGCTTGCGGAACCATGAAAGACCAAGTCAGCAGCTTTGCGGCGACTGGAAAGACAGGCCCAATGGCCGCCTACGCGATACAGGGCTATGCGCCCAAACGTGACGAAGCGCGCAAGCCTTACAGCGGGCGCTTCTTCGCCGCTTTCGATAGTGCACTCGCGCATCAGCACGACGCGGCATTGTTGGAGTGGGAACAGCGCAAAGACGATGACCTGTCCCTCTATTGGCCAAAGGGCAGCAAAGTTCCGCAAGGCCACGAAGCCCATCAGCGTAGGCCGCTGGATCAGCACGGATACGTCTATTGGACCGATTTCTTCAATCCGCGCCAACTACTTGTACACGCGCAACTGCTTAAGGCCATCGCTACCGTAGGCAGTTACGAATGGAAGATACGCGAGTATGTGCTGGGCGCGTTCCAGCAATACTTGCGGAATCAATGCATGTTCAGTTTCTGGAATCCACAACGGGATACGCCAGAGCCAATGTTCTCAAATAACAACTTCCATCCGAAGACTACAGCCATTGAAAATTGCGTGTTTCCTGCGCTCGGTAGGGGCAACTGGGCGTCCAGCATTGAGGGCATCATTGAGGGGCGAGATTGGGCCCTCCATCCTTGGGAGGCAGTCAGTGCTGAAGACCTGAGACGCAAAGATGCCGTACTTGCTGATGGCATCAGTGGCAAGAGTGAAAAGGTGTTTCCGGGCGACCCGACTAGTGACGTAAAGGTGTTCTGTGGTTCTTCCACGGAAATGCCACAACTTGCGGAAGCCAGTCAAGACCTCGTCATCACCGACCCACCATTCGGCGACTTGCTCCAATACTCAGAGCTGGCGGATTTCTTCTACGTCTGGCTGCGTCTCGTGCTGAAGGATAAGTACCCCGACTACTTCACCGCCGACTACACGCCCAAATCGCTGGAGGCGGTCGCCAACAAGTTCCGCGAGCCGGAAGACCCGAACGGTTTTTATCAACGCCTGTTGACTGGTTGCTGGCGCGAGGCGCATCGCCTGCTCAGGCCAGGCGGCATCCTCGCCTTCACTTTCCACCACAGTGAAGACGAACCTTGGGTTGCGGTGCTTGAATCGCTATTCGACGCAGGCTACTACCTCGAAGCGACTTACCCCATCCGTTCCGACGAAACCAAGGGCGATGGTCAGTTTGGCTCGCAGAAGGTCGAGTACGACATCATCCACGTCTGCCGCAAACGCACCGAAGAACCTAAGCCGGTGAGCTGGGGCAGGATGCGCCGCGAGGTGATGGCTGACGTTCGCCAACTGCAGGGCATGTTGGAAAATCACGCCAAGGAAGGCTTGCCTGCAGCGGACATTCAGGTCATCAGGCGCGGCAAGGCGCTGGAATACTTCTCGCGCCATTACGGCAAGGTCTTCGTAGACGAGGGGCGCGCGATCTCCGTCAAAGAAGCGTTGGTCGGTATCAATCAGCTCATCGACGAGGACGCGGACAAGGGCAAAGAACCTCCGCCGGTCAATGCCGAGCCAATGACCCGCCAATTCCTGCGCACTTTCGGCAACGCCACCGAAATGAAGCGTGACCAGCTCCAGAAGTTCTTGAAGGGCTCGATCACCACGCCCGACGAGTTCGAGCAGCGTGGCTGGTGCTCGGAGAAAAGCAAGGTCGTCACGCGGGTGAACCCGCTGGATTTTGCCCGCGACTGGTCTGGCAAGCACAAGCGCAGATTGACGTCCGATTTGGATCAGGCGCTGGTGCTTATCGGTGCGTGCTTCGATGGCAGCGGCATCAACGCCTCCGACACGCTGAAGAACGAAAACTTCAAGCCCCACGTGGCGCTCAAGCCTTTGCTGGAATGGCTGCACAAGAACGGCCCCGATCAGGCCAGTCGCAATGCGGCCTCGCGTGCGGTCTCGATCTACAACGGCTGGGCGGCGACTCAGGCGGTCAAACCAACGCAAAGCACGTTGTTTGAGGAGTACGAACTATGACCGAGATTACGAGAGCGCATGCGGAATGGGCGGTTGTTGACCGTCTCCGCGCAATGCTCAATGAGCCACCTCACGCGCAGTACAACGTCACTCAATCGTACGGTCTGTGTGTGGCTATCCTGGCCTGGGTGATGCAGCGGGTGCGAACTCCAGAGAATGCAGCCAATTCCCAGGAAGACTGCGCGGCCATATCAGTAAAGGCTGCTCTCGAGGGACAGAGTGTGGAAGCTTTGCCGTGGAGCCTAAAGACGGGTGGGCTGGGGCCGGTAAACAGTGACTTCTTGGGCTTCACTGCTTTCAATTTTCTCAAGTGGCTTCGTGACGCGAGTTGTCATGGTGATGCACGGCAGGTTTTCCCGGTGAATTCCGGCGGCAACCTTCTTGGATTTGAGGTTCGAGCAAC
The DNA here is from genome assembly GCA_016703945.1 of Candidatus Aalborgicola danicus. Lineage (GTDB taxonomy): Bacteria > Pseudomonadota > Gammaproteobacteria > Burkholderiales > Burkholderiaceae_C > Allorhodoferax > Allorhodoferax danicus. The sequence goes on along the minus strand of JADJBC010000042.1, from coordinate 24,374 downwards.
CGCCAAAAAAGATCACGAGCGATCACTAATCTTGACAGAAATTGATTTGCGACGGATCGGAATCGCGTTAGCCACTATGTATTGCCAGGCACTGCAGTCCGCTGCATCCCCTGCGTCGAACCATTTCGTCCAAGATGCTCAGTCTATGCTCGAAGAGAGGATTGCGGCATGAAACAAACCATCGACACAGTGTGGCAGCGGCGTGGCACCAGCTGGATTTGGGACGAAGAGGCGCGCAATCAGGTGTGCGTGGCCAGTGAGGTCTGGAGCCTGCGCCAGTTCTTGCAGGCGGCGGGCCATTGGCCCGACGACCTTCCGAGCAACAGCAACAACGCACTCGTGGTGGCGGGCCTGGAAGGTGGCCTCGATTTGCTGGCGCCCGAGGACGCCGAGATTTGGCTGGGCGATGGAGTCAAGGACGCGATCCTGTCGTTTCAGTCTTACTACGAGGGTGAGGCGGCCTTGATTTTTTGGCTGCCGTCAGGTCACGGACGCATCAAGTTTCATCCCGCGACAGACTCCGTAGAGTGGCGCTGCGCGGCACCGTATAGCGACCGCATGCTCGCGTTCGGCCGAGTTCTGTGGGGTGAAGCCAACGAGTATCCGCAGGAGATATTGCTCCGTGAAGGGAGCAATCCTGCTGGCCTGTTCCATTTGCGGATTACCTGAGGTCACCGCGTGGAAGTAGAGACTCAGCTCCAGCCCGGCGAGCGGATCACCCATCACGAATTCGGCCAAGGCGTAGTTCTTGATCCGGCACGCGACGGCTACCTGCGCGCGTTCTTCGGCGTGGGTGAACGCCGTGTGCCGGTTGGCTCGGTTCGCCGCCAACTGTCCCGCACAGAACGCATCTTGCGTGCAGTGGATGGCAGCGCCGACCGCGCACGCAAGGCATGGTTGTCCTACGAGGCGCACGCGCTGCCGGTGATGGAGAGCGCGTCGGCACTGACCTCGGCCAAGATTGATCTGCTGCCCCATCAGGTGGTGTTAACGCACCGGATTGCCACCGCATCACCCCGTCGATTCCTGATTGCGGATGAAGTTGGTTTGGGCAAGACCATCGAGACCGCGCTGATTCTGCGCGAGTTGGCAAGCCGGGGTGAGTTGGTCCGCGCATTGATGGTGGTGCCTGCCGGGCTGGTAAACAACTGGCACCGTGAGCTCAACGAGGTATTCAACCTCGACTTCGAGGTGTTTGGCTCCGAAGGCGACATTACAGACCGCAAGACCAACGCCTTCGCCAAGCATGACCTGCTGATTGCCAGCATAGACACCCTGAAACGCCCGGCACGCATCAAACGCCTGTTGGATGCACCGCGCTGGGATTTGGTGGTGTTCGATGAAGCCCATCACCTGACCGCTTACCGCGTCGGTGGCAAGGTCAGGAAGACCGAAAACTACAAGCTGGCAGAGGCGCTAAAAGACCATTCGCGTGATCTGATGTTGTTGTCCGCCACACCGCATCAGGGCAACCATTTCCAATTTTGGATGCTGGCGCAATTGCTGAACCCAACCCTGTTCGGCAGCCCGGAAGAAATGCTGGAACAGCGGCACCGCCTCAACACTGTGATGTTCCGCCGCACCAAGGCGGATGCCTGTCAGCCCGATGGTTCCCCATTGTTTGCACGGCGCTGGGTGCACACCGAATCCTTCGTGATGGGTGAAGAAGAGCGCCGGTTCTACGAAAAGCTGCGCGAGTATCTCGAAGACGGTTTCAATCTGGCGCGCCGCCAAGGCGGCAAGGGCCAGGCTCTCGGCTTCCTGATGGCCATATTCCAGAAGATTGCTGCATCGAGCTTTGCCGCCGTCCGACGAACGCTGAAGCGCCGACTATTGATGCTTACCTTGCACGAGGCGTTTCTGCGCGACAAGGACCTGGACATCGAAGGCCGCGAGCGCCTGACCGAAGAAGCGCGCGAACTGATCTACGAGGAGTTCAAATTCTCGCGGGACAACATCGGTCGCAGTGAAGTGGATCGCGTACTCGCTGACCTCAAGTATCGATTGGTCAAGAAACTGGATGAGGAGGCGCTGGAACTGGCCTCCGATCCCTATGGCAGCGAATATGGAGCCGCCCACGCTGAAGAAGCCGCATCGGCTGTCGTGGAGCTGCATCTGCCCGAAGAACGGCTTCGCATTGGCGATTTGCTCAAGGTCTTTCCACAGCAGCGTGAAACCAAAGCACAGAAGCTGCTTGATGGCCTCGGCATTTTGTGGCGGCAGAACCCGAACGAGAAGATTGTGATATTTGCCACCTACCTCGGCACGGTGGATTTGATTGAACGCGAGATTGAACAAACCTTCCCCGGTCAAGGCGTGGTGGTACTGCGGGGCGGCGATCACGGGGCCAAGGTGGCGGCAGAACGCCGCTTTCGCCTGAAGGACGGGCCGCGCGTGATGGTCTGCACGGCGGCGGGCAGAGAAGGTATCAACCTGCAATTTGCCCGAATCCTGTTCAACTTCGATCTGCCGTGGAACCCGATGGACATCGAGCAGCGTATCGGGCGCATTCATCGATACGGCCAACACCACACCGCGCAGGTCTACAACCTCGTGCTGTCGGACACGATAGAGGGGCGGATTTTCTTGCTGCTCGACGAGAAACTCACGGAGATCGCCAGAACCGTCGGTAAGGTCGATGACCAAGGCAATGTTGCCGAAGACCTTCGTGCGCAAATTCTCGGACAGCTATCCGAGCGACTCAACTACGACCGCCTGTATCAGGAAGCGCTGTCCGACCCCGAGCTGAAACGCACCCAGGTGGAGCTTGAGGCAGCCCTGTCTAATTCGCGCGAAGCGCGACAGGTGGTGTTCGATCTGTTCCAGGACCTCAATGGCTTCAGCCTGGATGACTACAAACCATTCTCTGACGTGTCGTCGGGCCTGGATCGACTGGTGCGCTTCCTGTCGGCGGCGGTCGCGGATCGCCAGCAGCGGCTCGTCAAGGTTGATGAGGAAACCTACGATCTTGTGACCGTTGACGGTGCTCGCCGAGCTCGATTTACTTTGAACCGTGAGACGGCCACAGGTAGCGACGACGTGGAATTGATGGGGCTCGATCATCCCTTGATGCAAGAGGAACTCGGCCGGTGGCGCAGTGTGCCGCCAGAAGAGATAGGCATTGCGGTCTCAGGTGATGTGGAGGAGCCCGTGCTGCTTTCATTCTGGATGGTCGAGGCATCAGCCAGCAAGGGTGAGCGCCGCGTCGTGGTGCAGCCGATTGCAGTCAAGCAGGATGGCACTCGGGTGCCTGTAGTGGAGCGTCAATGCGAGCGCTACCTGCAAATGCCCCCATCTGCGCCGAAGTTTTCACCTGAGCAACGGATAGACCTGTTCTCGCGTGTTGTGGAGCCGACGTTACAGCGGGAGCTGAAGCACAAGGGCGCTGCGAATGGGGATGGGAGCTATTCGGCGGAGTTGATTGGGTATGTGGAGATTTGCTAAGGGTAGTCCATCTCGTTGTCATTCACGGGGTCGGAGCATGGAAGTTCATGTGTCGAGGGACTCATCCCATTCGGATCCTAGAATCCAGCTGAGCGCCGACATGCGGCCGCTTAGCAAACCCCACTCGAAATCGTCCCAGCCCAAGTTTTCCTTGCCGAACTTTTCTTCGATGCGTTTCGCAGCCTTTTTTGCCGTGGCCAAGAGCTCTTCTTGGCCGGCTTTAAGGGTTTCCTCGCCATTAGTCAGCCGGTGCAGCCAGTTCTGGTGGCGATTCCACCAAACTTTATCCCAAAGATCGTTGTATTCGTGCAGGATAGCCGCGTCGTTGCGGCGAAGAATCATTGGCCAATGCTCGCCATCTTGGCAAAATGTGCCCATCCCCCGAAAATCGGACACTTTGTAAAGTTCAATGCCTCCGAAAGAGCTTGGACCCCCAGTGGCAGTGCTGTCGCCCCGCTGCAGCCACCCAGAATTTACGCCAGCACGTCCAGTCCGTGTTTCTGAACTACCGCCAACAACTTGAGCGCCATGCCGCTGGGTTGTTTGCTGCCAGCCTCCCACTTTTGAACCGTGGATTCGCTAGTGTTGAGGTATCTTGCAAAAACCGGCTGGCTGACATGCGCTTGCTCGCGGATTCTTTTGATCTGGGTTGGGGCCAGAGTTTTTGGCATGGTCAAACATGTTTCATCAAACTGGCGCATGGTCGTTTGGTCGATGGCGCCGACCTTTCGCAGCGCAGCAGCGGAGGCATGGATTGCGGCAAAGGCATCACTCTTGAATTTCTGTTTTGTCGTCATGGCAAATCTCCACAAAATCTCCGTTAACAAGTAGCTGCCCAACCTGGTGCTCTGTCAGGCCCGCATAGCTATAGGCCAGCAGGCGAAAAGCAAGTAACTCATCGTTCTCGATATTTTTCCGGTCCTTCTTGGCAAACAAGTACTCGTAGATCCAATATTCTCCGCCCTTGGCCAAAATGATTGACCGGTGCAGGTTGTTATTGAGTCTTTTCTTGAAAACGCCACCACCCAGGTCATCGACCTGACCCAACAGAACCTGTTGGATGGCCACACAAAGTTCAACGTCCTTGATCTTGGCCTTCTTTGCATCTTTGGAGAATCTGGCGGTCTTGAAGGTGCGATTCGACTCATTGGCTGGCATGACTAAGTGTAGCACCAGGTGATACCAATTGCAAGGCCAGGTTAAATCATCGAGCAGCGCTCAAACGGGTCAACAACAACGCTGGCCACGCCAATTTATCGGCCATTGGAGGCAAATATCCCTTTGCCGGCCGGATGGGCATTCAATCAAAGAGATCCCCTTGCCCAGGTTGCGTGGCGTTGCTCCAGAACACCGCATCGGCATATTGTGCAGCCAGCGCCTCCAGGTCAATGTCCGGATCTTCGTCGCTGAACTCGAACGACCCGAACATGTTCACGTGTTGCCACGCCACCGGCGACATGCCCTGGATGAATGCCATGGCGTCCAGATCCCCGGCGGCCACCTTCTGTTCGTACACCTTGGACAGCAGCGCCGTGTTGTAGTAAATGACCGCGTTGGTAATCAGCCGCGCACAGTCATTCCAGACCTGCTGCTCGGTTTCCGTCTGGACCTTGAATTTGCCACCATTGACGTAGGCCACCGCGCGGCGGAACCGGTGGTAGGCCTCACCCCGGTTGAGCGCCTTTTGCACACTCTGGCGCAACTCCAGATCGTCAATGAAGTCCAGAATGTAGATGGTGCGAAGGATGTTGTCCAACTCCCACAGGGCCTTTTTGGTGTTGTTTTGCCGGGCGTAGCTACTGAGTTTGCGCACGATGGTGGCCTGCGTCGTGTCCTTTTGCGCAAGGGATGCCAAGATGTCGTTGGACATTGGGCCACTCGCTGACGATCAGATCCTCGTTGGCCTTGCTGGTCGGTCGAATCAGCATGTCGGCCGGGTAATGGCTTGGCAGGTTGAAGCCGACCAGGGATGCGGTTTTCTTCTGCACCGTCTTGTAGCGCGGAGCAAAACTGTAGCCATGGGCAAAAAGGCACAGATAGTTGACCTGGTTGGTGCCATGCGTATCGGTCGAGTGGCGCGTGGGTTTGATGTCCGACGTGTTGTTGTACAGCAAATCGAACACGAAGTGGCTTTCGTGTTCGTGGGTACCAATGATCCGGGCGTTGATGGGCACATGGTTGGCAACCACCGTGCAGGCGCTAACACCCTTGTCCAGGCCGAAATACTTTGGCGCATGTCGGGCATTGAATGTGTTGATCTGGGTCTCGAAACGCTGGCCATCGCTGCTGGAATGCAGCGCCTCGCGGATGTTGAAGAGCTTGAAGGTTGGCAGCATGGCGGTGGCATTGCTGATCGCGTCATTGGCAGCGTGCACCGTTTCTGGCCGCAAGTAGCTGCGCGCCGTTGCAATCAGGGCCGCATGACTCAAGCCAGAAACCTCCGCCATCTTGCCCAACCCCATGTTGGTGCCGAACGCCACGACGCAGGCCAGGATATCGCGCAGGTCCGGCGCGTGCTTGACACCGCGATTCAGCACATGCTCAAAGGCATCCAGGAAATGGGTCTCCCCGTTCACGAAGCGCAACAGATTTGCAATGCCAATACCAGGGATCTGGTTGTAAAACGGGCTATTGCCGGTCTCCGGAGCCGTCGGGTATATCAGGGACCACCGCTTCTTCTCGCCTTGACCGACAACCTTGATGTTCGCATTGACGCAGGTGGCCACGCGCTCATTGACCTCGACGAACCGCGCTTCGAGCTTGGTGCGCAATGCGGCCAAGGTTTCTTCAATGGGCGCCAGCAGAAAGGGCTGAGCGATTTCTGCCAACACAGCGTCTTTGTGCGCCCAACGGGCGTCGCTGATCAGGTCATCTTCAAACTGACGGAATTCATTGCTGTGGTTGACATACAAGTCCCCGGACTCCAGTGCGTTGCGCAGTAGCCGGTACACCAAAAACTCGTAGCGGTCGACATCCAAAGCCTTGTGCTTCGTCCCGTCCACAATGGTTTCAACAAAAATGTGCTTTTTGAGCGCCTGGGGTATGACGGCCTCGGGGAACTTCGCGGCATCTGCCTGGCGAAGAGATTTGCTTTGTCGCAAGAGTTCTTGCATGACGGTGATGGCGCCCATCAAGGGTGCCTCGTCGACGCGGCCTGCAAAATCGAGTTCCTTAAAAAGATGGCGCAGGTTGCGCTTGATGGTCATCGACAGCTTGGCAAAGTAAGCCCATTCGAAGGCTGCTCTGTCAAAGGCAATGTTGCGCAGGTAATTGGCAACGGCCGGAAATGCCGTGGGATCAAGCAATTCAAAGGCGCGCGCCTTGACTGCGGAAAATGGGCAATCATCCGCAATGGACTCATCCACAAATAGGCTCAGGACCTCACCGGCTGCCAACAGGTTGGTATTGGCCTGCGAAATCGTCATCTGCATGGCCTCATTTGCCGCGGCCTTGGCCTGCTTGTCAAATTGACCGACCAGATGAATGAATGCCTCAATCAGGTTGTCGTTGATCTGGCGCAACCGGTGGAAGCAAAAACACAACAAGTACAGTCGGGCGCTGGTTGATGCCATACGACGCAATTTGTACCGTGTGTAGAACTGGACCAGCGAGGCGTAGTACTTGATACTCTCACTTGAAACACCGGCAAGCGGCACAAAGGTGAGCGCAAATTCGTGTGCCGGGGCGAAGAACTGGCGTCGCTGCACCTCATGGCTTAGCTCCTTGACGCTGAAGCTCTTGGGTTCTCGCTTGATGGCACTGAAAGTGAGCATGTCGCCATCCTCCCCCTGCAACAAATCGTCCAAGGTTTTTTTGACATCCGCTGGCATGTGCTCATCCATGATCCGAGTGACGCGCAGGCTTTCGCGCTCCAGCACCGCGCCAATAAGGTCTTGCAACGTGCTGTAGCTGGGGGCCACGACGCGGTGGCTTTCAAGATGCTGTAGTGCTTCGCGCAGCAGGTAGACGGGGTGGGTTGATATTGCCGCCATACGCAGCAGCCTGTTGGTCAACTCTGCCGAGGCGCTGGCGTCAAACGCCCGGTAGGCGCAGAGTTCAAGGATGGCTTGCTGAATTCTGGCGCGTGTCTTTGCGACGGGCAGGCGCAGGTCTTTCGTGTCAATGCCCCAAAAGTGCCGATGTGCGATATGGTGCAAGTCAGCTTGCACGTCGATGGTTTGAAAATTGAAGAATTGCCGCTTGGCTTTGAAGTACCCCAGCTCTAGCGTCTGGAAGACTCCCAAGCCCTGTGTCCTGGTTTGCGCGGATGCCGCTTCCGATGGACTCATGTCAAAGAAGTGCTCCCGGTCGGCATCGTTGAAGGCCGGCATTGCATACAGCGCGTGGATTTCGGATTTGGAGAGGATGCTGAGGCGGTGTGAATCAATTGGGGACATGCGCGGGCGTTAGAGATGCGGGTGCGCAGGGAAATGCATTGGTCAATGGGGCCCAATGCGTGGCTCAGCAGCACCCAAATAGATGAAATTTACGCTTGCTCTGAGCGCCAATAAGTGGCAGATTCTAGTTACTCATACGATAAGCATTATTATCACTTTGAGTATTTGCAACACACGAACTGGCATCCATGAAAAATCTGCCGATGTCCCCCTTGCCAGGGTTGGGGCAAGATGTTCGCCCAGATGCATTCCCCGGTGAAGCCGAACTCGCCGCCCTGCGTGGTTGGTACGCCGGTCTGTCGTCACGTGAATCAGTGGCTCGTTACCTGGCTGCCCACAAGGTACCGGGTCAGTCGTCTCGGGGAATGCTTGGGCAAATCCGCCGCCAATTGATCAGCATTGCACGTCAACGGCACCGAGCAGATCTGGTGGTCCTACTTGATCATCCCGAAAGTGAACGTATCCAGCATGCGCGGACTGTTGGCCATGCCATCGATGCTCTGCGCGCTGCCCCTGAACCGGTGCCCAGGATCACCGATGATGTGAGCCTGTGGTTGTCCCCGCGATCGACCAATGCTTTGTATGCGCAAGGCATTAAGACGCTGGCACAACTGACTGTGCGTGTTCCCCGGCGGCGGCGCTGGTGGACCGTGGTTCCTGGACTGGGGGCAAAAGGGGCAAGCCAAATCGAAGCCTTCTTTGCAGCCCATCCGCAGCTAACGGAGCGAGCGCGTGAGTTGGTGGTTGCCGAAAGAACGCAAACAATTGTCCCCTGGGAACGGTTGGAGGTGCCAGACGAACTCAACGGTTCGCGCGGCAGCTTTCGTGCGCCGCCGTCCAGTTGCACCCTCAGTGCCGCCAACGACTACGAGGCCGTGCAAGCTTGGCTGGCTCTGCACGAGTCCAGCGCGACCAAGCGGGCCTATCGCAAGGAGGCCGAACGCCTTATTCTGTGGGCCATTGTTGAACGCGGGCGCGCGCTGTCGTCGCTCGCTACCGAAGACGCGACGGCATATCGTGGGTTCTTGCGCAACCCCACCCCACGCAGCCGATGGGTTGGACCTCCTCAGACAAGATTCTCTTCTGAGTGGCGGCCGTTCGCAGCCGGACTTTCGCCACGCTCCACGGCCTACGCCTTGACCGTCATTGGGGCGATGTTTCGCTGGCTGATTGAGCAGCGTTATGTGCTGGCCAACCCGTTTGCCGGCATCAAAGTGCGCGGTGGCGGCCGCAGCACACCCATTGACGAAGGGCGCGTATTCTCCGAAGGAGAATGGGCCATTATCCGTGCCGTGGCCAACGGACTGGAGTGGTCTTACGGCTGGCAACTGCCGGCAGCCCAACGGCTGCGCTTTGTGCTGGACTTCGCTTATGCCACCGGGCTACGTTCCAGTGAGATTGTGGGTGCGACTCTGGGGCAGATTGAAACGGATGCCCAGGGCGACCACTGGTTGAAGCTTGTGGGTAAAGGCAGCAAAGCGGGCAAGGTGGCGCTACCGCCGCTGGCGCGCGTGGCGCTTGACCATTACTTGACGCAGCGCGGCGTGCCCACCACGTCGGCATTGTGGAAACCATCTACTCCGCTCATTGCTGATCTGGCGGCCGGAGGTGGCCAAAGCCTAATTACATCCACCAGGCTGTGGGATGTCACCAAACGTTTCTTCGTGGCAACCGCCGAAGTCATTGAGGCAGAGTCCCCGAAAACGGCTGAAAAGCTACGGCGGGCAAGTCCCCATTGGATGAGGCACACCCATGCCACACATGCTCTGGCCAGAGGAGCCGAATTGACAACCGTCAGAGACAACCTGCGGCACGCGTCCGTGTCCACCACGTCGGTTTACCTTCATACCGATCAGGCCAAGCGGGCCCGTCAAATGAGGGACGCCTTTGGGACTCCAAGCGCGTGACGCCACGCAACGCCAAGAGCGGAATGTGCCGTCTGCCAGTCTTCGCATTGCCGCATCTTTACAAAGTGTCCGAATTTCGGGGGATGGGCGCATTTAGCCAAGTCAGAAACCGAGCGGTTCACGAAGAAGCTGCTTGATGAATATGTGAAGAAGCTGCGGTGGTTTCTTCGATGCCAGCATCGCCTTCAAATCGGCGAATGGATTGAAGGTGGTGGTTGGCACTACATTGCCACTATCGCTGCGCCCCTCCATGTCTTTGATCTTCGAATGTTCATTTTCGTGGCAGTACGTGCAGAGCAGTTCCCAATTGCTGCCATCAGGTCGATTGTCGTGGTCGTTATTGTTCTTGTGATGCACTTCCAGTAATTGCAGATTGGCATGATCGAACGTGCGCGCGCAGCGTCCGCAGACCCAAGGAAACAGTTTCAGCGCCTGTGCCCGGTAGCCCTGCTCTCTTTTTTCAGCGCTACGTCGTGCCTCAAGGACAAGACGATCGAGACGTTCATTGGTTTGTGCCATCGCCAGCTGCTGCCTTTCAGTTGAGGGGCGCAAACCGACCGCCAAGAAAGGCAGGTCACGGGAAGTCCAGTTCACTGACGTGCCACCAACTCATACGTTGTCTTCACTGGGGCGTGTTTGAGTTTATGTGAAATCGCGGAATCCCTCAGCCACGAGCGGGTGAATGTGCTCAGTATGATCCGGCATGCTTGGCATCGTCAAGCCACGCCAGGATTGCAGCCGGTCGTCTGGCTTGGGCTCGCAGGTTGACCTCGATATCGCGCAAGGACTCGCGGTAAGTCAACTGGGCAAAGGCCATGGCGAAGAATTGATCCAGGCACGAGAAGTCCTTGACCTTGTGTTCCCCTTTGTGATCGGCCACACAGCGGCGAAACGTACTCAGCGGCAGGTACAGCATGGGTTGCGCAAATACGGGCTTGCCTTGCTGCATGTGGGTTTTGGGCGGGAACCAGCGAGCAACTTGACTGTGTTCCAGCCCAGTTCTTTGTGCATCTGCACATTTCTGGCAAATACGCCTGTGTCTGCTGCCAAACCATCCTGGCTGCAGCCATGCCCGCACGGGTGATTGATAAAGGCATCCCTGCTGCAGGTTTACTGGCCCAGGTGATTGTTGCCAAGTTTGATGACCATCTGCCACTGTTTCGCCAGGAAGAAATCTACCAGCGCTCAGGCGTATTCATCCCCCGCTCCAGTATGGGCGGCTGGGTTGGCCAGTGTGGTGTGCGACTTCTCCCATTGGTGCAAGCGATGACAAAGCATCTGCTCGCCCAAGGGGTGCTGCATGGCGATGAGACCCCAGTGAAGTCGCTCCAGCCCGGCTTGGGTAAAACCCATCAGGCGTATGTATGGGCATGGCGAACAAGTGACTTGTGCACCACGGACAAAGCGGTAATTTATGACTTTGCCAAGAGCCGCTCAGGTGAGAACGCACGGCGCATGGGAGAAACAGCCGTTGCCCCCAGTTATGAAAGCATGAAAGCAGACGACATCAGGAATCAACTGAAACCCACCGCGCCAAGCGCGGCGTTCTATTTTCAGTACGTCAAATGGGCGGGAAACAGTTTGCACTTACCCCGCTTAGCGCGCAGCAATAAAGGATTTATTTTGTCCACGTCGAGGACAACTTCCTTCTCGCCGCGCTCCAAAAACACTGCGAGGATTGCCGTCTTCCGGATGCGAGTTGATAGCACCCATCCATGCTGTTTGCCGCCAAAAGACTTTGCGGGTGCTGAGTACCATTCGGCAACATTTCGGTCCAGAGTCCACGCATTGCCGCCCACCTTGTTGCCATGCTCGAACAGCTGGCCGCGATGGATCTCCACGACGTCTGGAAGTGCTTCGAAAGTTGCAGTTTCCATCTCGTTCATCAACACGTCTCTTGCATCCCTCACGGCATCAAAGATGCCGACTATCTCGTAGTTTCTTAAAACCATGCCTTCGAGAGTCCAGATATATCGAAGCGTCGCCGCAGCCGCCGCTCGGCTGATCTCAGGTAGCCCACAAAATGCAACTGCAACTGCAACTCTTAGTTCAACACAATTATCTTGAATGGCAGCCAAACCTGCCGCAACAGCAATATCTGAGTCTGGGTTCAAAAGGCCGTCAATGTATCGCTCTGCCCACATTTCAAATGCATTGACGTGCCCGCCCGATTGCAAAAAGCCGAGCAATTCAATCGCCCGTTCTCTTCGCCGTTCGTAGTAGTCGATCAGCAGTTGGTTAACTTCATCCACGCGCAAGTGGATAAGGTCCTGGGCGACGTCCGTCGTCCTTGACACACAAGATTTTTTCATATTCACAGCTCGTCCAAAAAGTGGCAGAGTTGTCTACGCCTGGCCATAGGCAACTCCGCCGGGTTAATTCAAATCCGGATTAACTTAACTTAACTTGACTTCTTTTGTGAGCTGCGTGGGGGTCTGACCATCAAAGATGGGTCCACATGCCGGTTGGTCCGTTTGCCCCGATTGGTAACTTGTTAACTTGTTTCCAGGCTCAGGCCAAAAACAAGCCAGGCAAGCCGGGCGGAAGATGGTGGGGATGCTGAAGCCTTTAACATGCAGTTGCTCTATCCATGGATGCCTTCACTCATACATGGCCCTGCGATGCCTTCAGATTTTCCACCGTCTATGTTTAGTATAGACCGGCGACGTATGGCAATGCAAGTGGCCTGTTACCGGTTGGCCTGTCACCGGTGATAGTGAGTATTCGGCTGTGCGCCAGATCACACATCAATTCAAACGAACACGCACGACAGCAAACCACAAACTCCTGGCCTTTGGCAAGCAGTGCAGTCCTTTGGGCGCGGCTGTGTCTTCGATCAGGTGCGTGGTGGTGGATCACTGAGCGCAGTCATGGGCCACCAGTGTTCGGCGCAAGGTTCTGAAAATCATCTAGTCGGCATCCTGCCTTCGAGGTAGGTGTTGGGTCTAAAGTGAGTTTGCGAACTTTCTTTAACCAACTTGTCTACCTGTTCAACAACTCCCCTGAAACGCAAGCCTCACACCGCAACGTATCCCCGCTGGCGGCGCCGGGCTCGAATTCGCTGCAACTCCTTTTGACACTCGATGTCAGAAGCCAAGGAAACCGCCATGAAGCCGCCCCGCCGGGAGCGTTGACCGCCCCAGGCGCGCATGATGACCAAAGAGCCAAACAGGTCACGCTGGACCCACAATTGGTAGTACCGACCCCCTGGACCTTTGAATCGTTCGATTCCATCCATAGCGCGAGTGCCTCCCGGTTAGTTGAATGGTCTCCAGAACAAGGTTCCGTCGGACGACTAAGCCGGGTCCGATCCAGCTGCCAGTCCCGTGCCCGCGTGTCCCTGAGCCTGCGACTTCTCTAAAGCATTCCCCTGTCCACGCTGCGAAAGCGCCTGAATCAGATCGGAGTTTTGGGCATTTACACGGGTCAGCTGGGTGTTCAGATCTTCCACGCGATGGGTAACTTCGGTGGCGCGCGCTTCAGCGTGTGCAGCGCGCTCCGAAACTTTGGCCAGTTCGCCCTTGAGTTGCTCTATTGCCCCCTGCAGAGTTGCGCGCTCTTCTTTCAGTGCCGCCACACTCTTTCTGCTCTCCTCCAGTTCAAGGCTGACCTGATCTGCCATCTCTGCAGCTTCCCGAGCCGCAGCTTCAATCTCGGCGCGGGCTTCGTCAAGCGATTGGCGTTCAGCTTCCAGCCGGGCGTTGGCTAACCCAATGGCTTGGGACCAGATCTCCAATCCCATTTCGTTGAGTTGATCATTAATGGCTGCAGGAGGTGGGTCACGATGGACTATTTCCTTGGCAAGCTTTCTGGCCTTCCACTCATTCAAGGGCTGGGAGATCGTCGTAAAACTTCCCCCGCCCAAAGCTTTACGAACCGCTGCCAACGTGGGACTTTGTCCGGCCGCGTCAATCGCATCGGCCACCTTGAAGATGTCGTCTTTGGAAATGGCCATGGGAAGCAGTGTATGTATGTTGTATGTCGTAGTATGCTACACCATATTACACAAACTTTGTGCACTTTGAACCAAATGGCCCAGCGCGGGTAAATTGAAGTGGTCCCCTGCTGGGTGATCCAGCGTGGCGTAATGGTGTCAAAGAAGGTGGGAATTCGGTTGGCCCGCAACTGAACCCAACGTCAATGAGAACAAAGATAGGCACCAGGCGAACATTCGACCCAGCACGCGAGTGGACAACCGATGGGCGTAAATACACCTGCCACAACCCTTTGATTCTGGCCAACCGCAAATCAAAACCTATCTGCAAAACCCTGCTCGCCGGGAATTCGCAACAGCATTCAGCCAGAATCCGGGAGTTTCACAATATGACGATGTCTCGTTAGTGGATCAGGCAGCTCTGGGTAAATTACTCGCGAGGGGGTGGAGGTCATGCGGTGCCCATAGTTTCAGGACCGGGAACCATAACAATGCCGAACTCGCTGGGCAGCTGGACCAAAAACTAGACAAAAATGGCGATGTGGCAGGTTTTTACACGAATCTTACCGACGGGCCTACACGGGCAGTTGCAAATAGTGCTGCGCCAGTGCGGTAAAGGCCTCGATTTGGGGGTCAATACCGGTTTCCTGGCGCAAAATTTCTCCCACCGCGTGTGCCAGCGTTGCGGCCAAGCGGGCATCCAAAAACAACAGCCGTGAACGCCGCGCCAACATGTCTTCCACGGTGATGGCGTATTCATGGCGCGCGGCAAAGCGCACCATGCCTTCGCTCAGGCCTTCGCAGAGCATTCGGTCCGCACCGGGCATGGCCTGTACGACGGCTTGTTCATCGCCATAGGAGTGCAAACCGGGTGGCATGCAGATGGACCGAATCTGCGCTGCAGGCACGCCGGAGCCCACAAGTTTGAGGTGAGTGGTGACGCCTTTGGCACGGCGCTCCAGCAAAGACCGGTCGGCGCAGGCATCCAGCACGTCTTCGGCCATGGCACGGTAGGTGGTCCACTTGCCGCCGGTCACGGTCACCATGCCGCTGCGGCTGACCATTACCGTGTGTTCGCGGCTGATGCCCTTGGTGTTGTCGCCGTCATCGTCCTGCGGTTTGACCAGGGGGCGCAGACCCACCCACACACTTTTCACATCAGCGCGGGTCGGCGCCCGGCGCAGGTAACGGGCCGATTCATTCAGGATGAAGTCCACCTCTTCCTTGAACGGCAAAGGCTCAAGCGCCAAATCGTTGCGTGGCGTATCGGTGGTGCCCAGAATGACCTTGCCCAACCAGGGCACCGCAAACAGGACGCGCCCATCGGCGGTCTTGGGCACCATCAGCGCCACATCGCTGTCCAAAAGGACCGGTCCACCACCATGTGTACGCCTTGGCTGGGTGTAACCATGGGTTCGGTGGCGCGCTTGCCACCAGCGCCGCTGGCAGCGCCGTCTTTTTGGCGCAGCTCGTCCACCCACACGCCGGTGGCATTCACGACACAGCGGGTCTTGATCGTGTATTGCGTGCCGGTCAGCGTGTCTTGACACACCAGGCCGGACACCTTGCTGTCGTCATAAAGCAGATTCTCAGCCCGGCAGTAGTTCACCAACAGCGCACCGCGCGCAGCAGCGGTGCGCGCCAGGGCCATGGCCAGCTTGGCATCGTTGAACTGGCCATCCCAGTACTTGACGCCGCCTTGCAGGCCCCGCGGCAGTGCGGTGGGCAAATATTTGAGCGTTTGGTCGCGGCTCAGAAATTCTGTCTTGCCCAGGCCGGCTTTACCCGCCAGAGCGTCGTACATTTTGAGCCCGATGCCGTAAAAAAGGTGCCTCCCACCACTTATAAGTAGGCATGATGAACGGCAGCGGTTGCGCCAGATGCGGCGCGTTGTTCAACAGCGTGGTGCGCTCGTACAAGGCCTCGCGCACCAAGGAAATATTGCCCTGGGCCAGGTAACGCACGCCACCGTGCACCAGCTTGGTCGCCCGTGACGAAGTGCCCTTGGCAAAGTCGTGCGATTCGACCAACACCACTTTGAAGCCGCGGGCGGCGGCGTCCAGCGCAACGCCCAGGCCTGTCGCACCACCACCGACAACGGCGATGTCATAGGACTGAGCCTTTGCCAGTTGGGCGATCAGTTCGTCGCGCCGTGTCAATTGGGGCTGCATGGTGGTAGGCATAGGCTAGAAAATATGAAAAAGGCCGTGTGGCAGATGTGCGCACACGGCCGACCTTTAGAGCAAGGAGGTTTTAGCGCAACGCATTAACGCGCTTTGCCGTTCTTCCATGCTGTCAACAGCGTGTTGTAGCCAATGGTTTCGCCTTTTGGCTTTTCGTTGGCCAGCTTCTTCCATGGCGCGCCCTTGTCGCTCAGCCACTTCGCAGGGTCCTGCTTGGCGTTAAGTTTGGGTGGGCACACTGCCATGCCAGCGCGTTCCAGGCGACCCAGCACGTCGTCCATCTCACTGGCAAGATTGTCCATGGCAGCTTGTGGGGTCTTCTCACCCGTCACGGCCACCGCCACGTTCTTCCACCACAGCTGCGCCAGCTTGGGGTAGTCCGGCACGTTGGTGCCGGTGGGCGTCCAGGCCACGCGGGCCGGGCTGCGGTAGAACTCGACCAATCCGCCCAGCTTGGGTGCCATGGCCGTCATGGCACTGGACTTGATGTCGCTCTCGCGGATCGGAGTCAGGCCCACGGTGGTCTTTTTCAGGGACGTTGTCTTGGCGGTCACAAACTGCGCGTACAACCAGGCGGCAGCCACCTTGTCGGCATTGTGGTCCTTGAAGAAGGTCCACGAACCTACGTCCTGGTAGCCGTTTTGCATGCCTTGCTTCCAGTATGGGCCGTTAGGTCCGGGGGCCATGCGCCACTTCGGAGTGCCGTCGGCATTGACCACGGGCAGGCCAGGCTTGATCATGTCGGCCGTGAACGCGGTGTACCAGAAGATTTGCTGGGCGATCTGGCCTTGCGCGGGCACGGGGCCGGCTTCGCCAAAGGTCATGCCGATGGCTTCCTTGGGGGAGTACTTCTTCATCCAGTCGATGTACTTGGTCAAGGCGTAGACGGCAGCGGGTGAATTGGTGGCACCACCACGCGCCACGGAGGCACCCTGTGGCGTGCAGCCGTCGGCGGAGGCGCGGATGCCCCATTCGTCAACCGGCTTGCCATTGGGGATGCCGATGTCGGCGGAGCCGGCCATGGACAACCAGGCATCGGTGAAGCGCCAGCCCAGCGATGGGTCTTTCTTGCCGTAGTCCATGTGGCCGTAAATCGGCTTGCCGTCGATGTTCTTCACATCATTGGTGAAGAACTCGGCGATGTCTTCGTAGGCGCTCCAGTTCAAGGGCACGCCCAGGTCGTAGCCGTACTTGGCCTTGAACTTGTCCTTCAAGTCCTGGCGGTCGAACAGGTCGGCGCGGAACCAGTACAGGTTGGCGAACTGCTGGTCGGGCAACTGGTAGAGCTTGCCATCGGGCGCGGTGGTGAAACTGGTGCCAATGAAATCTTTGATGTCCAGGCCCGGGTTGGTCCACTCTTTGCCTGCACCCGTCATGTAGTCGGTCAGGTTCAAAATCTTGCCATAGCGGTAGTGGGTGCCGATCAGGTCGGAGTCGGTGATCCAGCCGTCATAAATGGATTTGCCGGACTGCATGGAGGTTTGCAGCTTCTCGACCACGTCGCCTTCGCCGATCAGGTCGTGCTTGACCTTGATGCCGGTGATTTCCTCAAACGCCTTGGCCAGCGTCTTGGATTCGTACTCATGGGTGGTGATGGTCTCCGACACGACGGAAATCTCTTTCACGCCCTTGGTCTTGAGCTTGGCAGCCGCATCGATGAACCACTTCATCTCGGCTGCTTGCTGGGTCTTGGAGAGGGTTGACGGCTGGAACTCGCTGTCAATCCATTTCTTGGCGGCGGCCTCGTCAGCCCAGCCTTGGCTAGCCATGGCACAGGCCACAGCCACTGCCAATACGGAATACCTCAATTTCATCGTCAATCTCCTAGGTCTAATGAACCCCTGTGTGAAAGGCTGCAACGGCTCCAGGGGGAACAAGCCGATCCTTGATTCAACAAAATAGTGTCAACCCTTGCGCATGATCAGGGCCAACAGAGCCATCGAAAGCACAAAGCTGATCCAGATGGACGGTTCGCCGTCCAGGCTCATCCAGGCCACCAGTTTTCCGCTGATGCCGACAAAGGCCAGGTTCACATAGGCGGCCGACAGCAAACCGATGAAGAGGCGGTCACCGCGCGTGGTTTCAATCGGCAGAAAACCCTTGCGCAGGGTGGTGGGGGACTTGATCTCCCACACGGTCATGCCGGCCAGCATCAGCACAATGCAAGAGAAGAACACCGCAACGGGGGTGGTCCATGCCATCCAATCAAACATCTCGAACTCCTGTGTCAAACGCGACCCATCGCAAAACCCTTGGCGATGTAGTTGCGAACAAACCAAATCACAATGGCGCCGGGAACAATGGTCAGCACCCCGGCGGCCGCCAGCGTGGCCCAGTCCATGCCGGACGCCGACACGGTGCGGGTCATCGTGGCGGCAATGGGTTTGGCGTTCACACTGGTCAGCGTGCGGGCCAGCAACAACTCCACCCAGCTGAACATGAAGCAGAAGAAGGCAGCAACACCCACACCGGCCTTGATCAGCGGCAGGAAAATTTGCACAAAAAATCGAGGGAATGAGTAGCCATCGATATACGCGGTTTCATCAATTTCCCGTGGAATGCCGCTCATGAAGCCTTCCAAAATCCACACCGCCAAGGGCACGTTGAACAACAGGTGCACCAGGGCCACCGCAATGTGCGTGTCCATCAGACCGACCGAGGTATAGAGCTGAAAGAACGGCAGCAAGAACACGGCAGGCGGGGTCATGCGGTTGGTCAACAACCAGAAGAACACATGCTTGTCACCCAAGAAGCTGTAGCGCGAGAACGCATAGGCTGCCGGCAGCGCCACGATCAAGGAAATGACCGTATTGATGCCCACATAGATCAGGCTGTTGATATAGCCCGAGTACCAGGCCGGGTCAGTCAGGATGGTCTTGTAGTTGTCCCACGTGAAATGCTGCGGGAACAGCGAGAAGCCGGCCAGGATTTCGTTGTTGGTCTTGAAAGACATGTTGACCATCCAGTAGATGGGCAACAGCGCAAACACCACATAGGCGATCATGAAGAGCGAGCGCTTCTGGAACTTGGGTTTATGCATGGCCGCCACCCTCCTTTTCCTGGGTGCCGACGCGCTGCATCCAGTTGTACAAGATAAAACACATCAGCAAGATGATCAGGAAGTAGATCAAGGAGAACGCGGCAGCCGGTCCCAGGTCAAACTGACCCACGGCTTTTTGTGTGAGGAACTGCGACAGGAAGGTGGTCGAATTGCCCGGCCCGCCCCCGGTCAGCACAAAGGGTTCGGTGTAGATCATGAAGCTGTCCATGAAGCGCAGCAGCACCGCAATCATCAGCACGCCCCGCATCTTGGGTAGCTGCACATACCGAAAGACGTCCCACTTGCTGGCGCCATCAATGCTGGCGGCCTGGTAGTAGGCGTCGGGGATGGAGCGCAGACCGGCATACCCCAGCAGCGCGACCAATGGCGTCCAGTGCCACACATCCATCAGTAACACCGTGAGCCAGGCGTGCACCGGGTTGCCGGTGTAGCTGAAGTCAATGCCCATGCCCAGTAGCGCAGCCCCCATCAAACCGATATCCGTTCGGCCAAAAATCTGCCAGATGGTGCCCACCACGTTCCAGGGGATCAGCAGGGACAGCGACACGATCACCAAGGCTGCGGACGACTTCCAACCCTGGGCCGGCATGGCCAGCGCCAGCAAGATACCCAGTGGCAGCTCCACCGCCAGCACCGCGAACGAATACGTGATCTGCCGCCACAGGGCGCCATGTAATTCCTCGTCACGCATGATCGCGGCAAACCACTCGGTGCCGACAAACACGCGGCGCTCCGGCGAGATGATGTCCTGCACCGAATAATTAACCACCACCATCAAAGGCAGCACGGCGGAAAACGCCACGCAAATCAGCATGGGCAGAATCAAGAACCAGGCTTTCTGGTTGATTGGCTTCGTTGTAGTGCTCATTCCACAATCTCCTCATTCTTGTAGATGCAGGTGTGTTCACCCAACACCTTGAGCCACACGGTGTCGCCGACCGTGAGCTGGGCCGCGTCTGTTGACAGGCGCGCCTTCAAGGTGGTGCCTTCAAAGTCGGCACTCAACATGACATGGGTGCCCACGTCCTGCACGCGTGACACGGTCATGGCCAGCGCACCGTCGGTCTGGGCCGGTACCAGAGTCAGGTACTCCGGCCGTATGCCCAGCTTGATGTCACCTGCTGGCAAGGAGCGACCAGCAGACAAGGCCAGTGTGGTATCGCCCACCTGCACACCCCTGGCCGTTCACCTGCCCGGCCAGAAAATTCATGCCGGGTGAGCCAATGAAATGACCCACAAAGGTGTGGCTGGGGCGCTCGAACAAATCGGCGGGAGAGCCCACTTGCACCGCTCGGCCGCGTGTCATCACCACCACCTGGTCGGCAAAGGTCAAAGCCTCCACCTGGTCGTGGGTCACATAGATCAAGGTGAGCTTGAGTTCATGGTGGATTTGCTTGAGCTTGCGGCGCAGCTGCCACTTCAGGTGGGGGTCGATCACGGTCAGCGGTTCATCGAACAGCACGGCCGATACATCGGGGCGCACCAGGCCACGACCCAGCGAAATTTTTTGTTTGGCGTCGGCCGCGAGGCCAGCGGCGCGCTGGTTCAACTGGCCGCTCATTTCCAGCATCTCGGCAATCTCGCCCACGCGTTTGGCAATCTGCTCCTTGGGCATCTTGCGGTTGCGCAAGGGGAAGGCCAGGTTCTCCGCCACGGTCATGGTGTCGTAGATCACCGGGAACTGGAACACCTGGGCAATATTGCGCTGCTGGGGCGAGGCGCTGGTCACATCACGCCCATCAAACAGCACACTGCCCTGCGACGGGGTCACCAGGCCAGACATGATGTTGAGCAGCGTGGTCTTGCCGCAGCCAGAAGGGCCCAAGAGCGCATAGGCACCACCGTCCTCGAACGCCATCTTCAGGGGCAGCAGCGCGTAGTCGCTGTCCTGCTTGGGGTCACGCCGGTAGGCGTGGGCCAGATCCAGTTCAATGCGTGCCATATCAACGTCCCCCGCCGCGCACGGGCGCCAGCACCAGCATGCCCTGGGCGTCAAACACATAAACCAGCGCGGGATTGAAGTACAGGGTGACCTGCACGCCCAACTCGAAGTAGTGAACGCCGGTGAGCTGCGCCACCAGCTCACCCACCAGGGTGTGCACGTGCACTAAAAGGTGTCTGACCCCGAAATTTCGGCCAGCTCCACTTTGCCGGGCAGTGCCACGTCGCCCGGTTGGGCGTGTACGCGCAATGCGCTGGCCCGCATGCCAACGGTCAGCTTGGGGGTTGATTTGGACGACAGGCCCAGTGCCAACAGCGGCCCGCCTTCCAGTTGCACACCCTCGGGGGTCGCAGCGGCGGCCAGCAGGTTCATGGGGGGATCGCTGAAGGCACGCGCCACCCGCAACGAGGCCGGCTTGTGAAAGACCTCGGCGGTGGGGCCGTATTGCAGCAGCTCGCCCTCATCCAGCACAGCGGTGTAGCCGCCCAGCAGCAAGGCTTCGCCCGGCTCGGTGGTGGCATAAACCACGGTGGAGTTGCCCGCCGCAAACAGTGCGGTCAATTCGTCGCGCAGTTCCTCGCGCAGCTTGTAGTCCAGGTTCACCAGGGGTTCATCCAGCAGCATGAGAGGCGCGCCCTTGGCCAAGGCGCGGGCCAAGGCCACGCGCTGTTGCTGGCCACCCGAGAGTTCGGCCGGTAGCCGGTCCAGAAACATCTCGATGTGCAGTTTCTCGGCCAATTCCCGAACGCGCTGGTCCACATTTTTTTCGCCGCGCAGCTTGAGCGGAGAGGCAATGTTGTCGCGCACCTTGAGCGAGGGGTAGTTGATGAACTGCTGGTACACCATGGCGACGTTGCGCTCACGCACCGGGACCCCCACCACGTCACGCCCGTCCACCAACACCCGCCCGGTGGTGGGCACATCCAGCCCCGCCATGATGCGCATCAGGCTGGTCTTGCCGGCTTGGGTGGCCCCCAGCAGCACGGTGACCGCGCCGCTGCGCGGCGCGATACTCATGTCGTGCAACCAGGTCTGCGGGCCCACTCGTTTGTTGACGCCTTCCAGGGACAACTGCATCACGCCACCTTTTCTTTGTGTTTTCGTCTGAATTCGATTTCAGCGATTGTTATTCTTTTTGTTTCGATTTAACTCGGTATTTACCCTAATTTTGTTCGTTTTTATTCGTTTTAAGATGTGCCACCATGGCAACATCCGCCAAAGGAACCTCAATGAATCGACACCCCAGACTGTTTGAATTGCTGGCCTATGTGCAAACCCATGGCACCGTTTCCGTGGAGCAATTGGCCGACACGCTGGGGGTCACCCTGCAGACGGTGCGCCGCGATGTGCAGCGGCTCGCCGACGAAGGCTTGCTGGCGCGCTTCCACGGTGGCGTGCGGGTGCCCAGCTCGACGATTGAGAACATCGCCCACAAGCAGCGGGAAAACCTCAACGCCGAGGGCAAGATTCGCATCGCCCGCGATGTGGCCGCTGCGGTGCCCAATGACTGCTCGCTGATCCTGAATATTGGCACCACGACCGAGGCCATTGCGCGGGCCCTGCACGGGCACACCGGGCTGCGGGTCATCACCAACAACCTAAATGTGGCAAGCATCCTGAGCGCCAACACCCACAGCGAGGTGATCGTGGTCGGTGGTGTCGTGCGGGGCTGGGATCAGGGCATTGTTGGCGAAGCGGCGGTGGACTTCATACGCCAATTCAAGGTGGACATTGCGCTGATCGGCATTTCCGGCATCGAGGCCGACGGCACCCTGCGCGACTTCCGATTTCCGCGAGGTCAAGGTGTCACAGACCATCATTGCGCATGCGCGTGAGGTCTGGGTGGCCGCAGACAGCAGCAAGTTCAACCGCCCGCCATGGTGGAGGTAGCCAAGTTGTCGCAGATCGACCGATTGTTTACCGATGCCCCACCCCAGACCCCTTCCCTGACCTGCTCACGGATGCGCAGGTACGCTACACCGTAGCATCCAGCACCGCAGCCCCATCTACCCCAAGGTGAATCCATGACCTATCTGCTTGCCCTGGACCAGGGCACCTCCAGCTCCCGCAGCATCGTGTTTGACGCCCTGGGCCGCGTGGTGGCGCAAGCCCAGTTGGAGCTACCGCAAATTTACCACAACCTGGCTGGGTGGAGCACGACCCAGAGGAGATCTGGCGCACCCAGTTGGCCACGGCCCGCGAAGCCCTGCTAAGGCCGGCATCACCGCCAGTCAGGTGCAGGCGCTGGGCATCACCAACCAGCGCGAAACCACCGTGGTGTGGAACCGGCGCACCGGCAAGCCCATTCACCGAGCCATCGTCTGGCAAGACCGCCGTGCCGAACCCACCTGCGTGAGCCCCGCGAGCGGGTCTGGCCGACACCATCCAGCCAAAACAGGCTTGCTGGTGGATGCCTATTTCTCCGGCACCAAGCTGAAATGGATACTGGACAACGTGGTCGGTGCCCGGCAACAGGCCGCCAATGGAGAACTGGCGTTTGGCACGGTGGATAGCTGGCTGATCTGGCGACTGACCAACGGGGCCGTGCATGCCACCGACGTCAGCAACGCGTCACGCACCATGCTGTTCAACGTGCACACCAACCAATGGGATGCCGAGCTACTGCAAGCGCTGGACATTCCCGCAAGCCTGCTGCCAACCGTGAAGCCGTCCAGCGCACTGTATGGTGAAGTTGCACCGATCTATTGGGCCATGCCATCCCCATTGGTGGCGTGGCAGGCGACCAGCAGAGCGCCTTGTTTAGCCAGGCCTGCTTCAAGGCGGGCATGGTGAAGAATTCCTACGCGGCACCGGCTGCTTCCAGCTGGATGCACACCGGTGGCAACTTCCAGACCTCCCACAGCGGCCTGATTACCACCAGCGCAGAAGCGCAACCGGCCTTCACGCCCGAGTTTGCAATCGAAGGCAGCGCTCTTTGTCGGCGGCGCGGGGGTGGCAATGGCTGCGATGGCTTGCACGCCATCCAGGCCAGCGGTGAGGCATGCTCTGGCGCAAAGCGGGTGCCCGGTTCCGGTGGTAGTGGATCGTGGTGCTGGCCTTTACCGGGCTGGGTGCACCCTACTGAAGCCCGATGCGCGCGGCACCATCACCCGGCTTAACACGCGGCACCTCGGTGGCCTGTTATTGCCCGGGCCGCGCTGGAGAGCATCGCTCACCAAAGCGCGCGGCACTGCTGCAAGCCATGGGCCGCGACGTGGCTGATGTGGGTGGCGCCACCGTGTCGGAGCGCCTGCGGGTGACGGCGGCGCCTGCATCACCAGATTCGTTGATGCAGTTTCAGGCGGACCTGCCGGGCATTCCCGGTGTGGCGGCCCGCAGTGATTGGAAACCACAGAGTTGGGCGCGGCCTATCTGGTCAATCAACGGTGGGCGTCTACCAAAAACACCGACGAGCTGGACGGATTTGTGGGCGCTCCGAATGGCGCTTTTGCCCACGCTGGACCGACCACGCGCCCAGGAGCTGATGTGGAGCGCTGGGAGCACGC
>JADJBC010000041.1 GCA_016703945.1 Candidatus Aalborgicola danicus | reverse complement strand
CCCACTACCTGTGGGCGGTGCTGATCGCCCACATCTACGAGTGTTCCCGTTGCTGTGCCCGCTATGTGTGGCGGGCAGATGCGCCTGATCGCGCCACGGCCCAGAGGGCGGGCGGATCAGGCCGGATTCTGGATCACATTGGGGTGGACTCGGAGCCCCGCATAGCCAGCGCGCGGACCACGCTGTGGGATGACTGCGGTGATGCGCAGATGGATGACGGGGCGCAAACCGAGCGGGGTGAGCAACCGACTGGGATGAGGCAAGTGAGCGGTACCCGACTTTGAGGTCGATCAGCGTATCAACTGGTGACAGGCCAAAGTGGTGAAGCGGGCGTTCTGCAGAGGTGTCCCTGTGTCTGGCGCACCAGACGCGATGGAAATCATTCTCCTGCACAACACTTTTTTTTTGCGGCGGCTGAACCAGCCAGCGCGCCGCTGTGGGACAATGAGGATATTCCTGTGGTTCGCAGGCTGTTCTGAGGTGCGATACTTGGCCTCATGTGGTTGAAGTACTATCCGTTAACCGGTCATGGGCCTCCAATTAACGCGGTTGCGAGAAACGGGCGGCGCCTTATCGGGTGACGGTTTCTTTCCACCAGTTCGGCGATGCGGACACCACCTCGCCGGACTCATGCATAACGTAGGCCCGATCGAGTGCTGCCTGGCCTGCGGGCGAATGAATCCACGTACCAGTAGCCCCGAATCGCCAGCCGCTGCTTGGCCTTCCCAGCGCCTTGCTGGCCAGCCATGCGCGCTCACTTGCGTGTCGGTCCAGTCCGGCTTGAACTGGACGATGACCCCCCAGCCAAGACCATCAATCGGCCGGCAGGAGAATCGCCCTCCCGGAACACCGGGCGGGGTTTGGCCCCACCTGCGGCGTCTGCCGTCCAGGACCTGCGGCCGGCAACGTGACGAACTTCCGAGCTTTGGTTGGGCTGGCAGGAGCAGGGCCGCCGAAGTCTCAGGGTACGGCGCGCAAATTCTGCTATCTGGGTGGGCTCGGGCGTAATACGTTGCTGGCTGTCGCCGTTGTAGTAATACAGCGAACAAAGCAAACACACTTGCAGATTCGCCAGACCTGCGGCAAGCAACAGAACGCCAAGTTGAATTCCCATCGGAGTGGCAGGGTGTGGGTCATGGAGCGTTGCGCGTTTTGATGGAGTGGTAGTGGTGTTCATGTGTTTTCTC
This sequence comes from Candidatus Aalborgicola danicus, assembly GCA_016703945.1. GTDB lineage: Bacteria > Pseudomonadota > Gammaproteobacteria > Burkholderiales > Burkholderiaceae_C > Allorhodoferax > Allorhodoferax danicus. Next base: position 223,199 of record JADJBC010000041.1, on the reverse strand, counting down.
CGGATCAAAAACCCATCGCCCTGGTGCTCCGACTTCAGCGAACCCGTGCTGCAGGATTGCTGTCTGTGCACGCTCAAGACCCATTTGCCATCAGCCACCTCACCCATCAGGCGGGCTATGCCAAACGGAAACCTCCCGACCAGGGTCGAACCGCAAAGCAGCCCGGGTCCCCACCCGCAGTGGCTCTGCATTCGTGCGGCAATGCGACCCGTGCTGACGGTCGGTGACGGACTGGTCAGCGTGATCCCGAGATCACCCACATTGGCTGCTGGTCGCTGGTGACGTTCAGCTCTCGACGAACTCGGATTTGGATATCTGCGAGTTGGTCAGCGATATTTCGCTTTGTAACCGCAGCACCGGCATCGGGTATGGCCAGTGCGGTGTGGCCGAGCCGGTAGCCATTTTTTGCGGCAGCAATGTTGACCCAGGTCTTGGCCGCATTCACGGCTGCAGTCGCATCGGCAGCGCCATATCCGTATTTGTGGTTGATCGGCATGTTGGCTCCATTGCTCGCCCAATCGGAGTCGGTGGGGTCGTTCTTGCGGGCGGTTTTGCCAGCACCAAACGCACGTCACGCCAGGTCAAGCCGGATTGGTTTCCAGCATCAAAGCGACCACACCGGATATCTCCGGCGTGGCGGCGGAGGTTCCGTTAAAGCATCGGGTGTAGTTCGGTTGCCCGGCATAGTCATTGGGTTTGCTCGTGCCATTATGGAGCCGGCAGCGCCCATCACATCCACCGTTACGGTGGTATGGGAGGAGCAAGGAACTCTCCGCCAAAGGCACACAAAGAACGTTGGAACCGGGATCGGAATACGAAGATTTCTGGCCTTTGTTGTTCCATGGAGGCCACCCAAAGACACCGCGTGGTAATTGCCCTGACCATCGTAGTCCGGAGCGATCCGTTGGCGCACCGTTTGCCGGGCAGCCCAGGTGTGACTGGCACCTTGCTACCACGGCCCGTGCTGATGCCGGTTTCGATCGCCTGGCGCCAGGCTTCGTCGGAGGGGCTGCAGCACGCCCCGACCGTCCTTGAACCATAACTGTTGCTGTAAATGTGGTTGGACTCCAAGTCTTTGCTGACCGAATCGGCTCCGTGCTCGCCGGTTGTCGCCGACAGCAGGTTGTACCCCCACCAGCTTGGCGCTGAATGCCACCCCCGTCACACCGATGCCGTTGTTGCCAATGGCTGCGGCCAGACCACCATAACCGGTTCCGTGGCTGATGTCCAACCACCAGGGTCACCGTAGGCGTTGACGCGGTAATCCCAACTCTTGCCTGCAACGACGGCCAGATCTTCGTGATGGACATCGAGCCCGTCATCAATGATGATGGCGATCTGAATGCCTTGCCAGTCGCGGTATTCCAGGCCACCGACACGTTCAGGTCTTCACCGGAGGCGCCGGGGACAGCATCCTTACCGGCCTGGCGGTGTTTTTCAGGTGCCACTGGTCCCCGAAGAGGGGGTCATTGGGCACCACCGGGTTGGTGGAAACGGTACCCACTGGCCCACTGCTGCCCAAATCGAACAGGCTCGCCACAGTAATCACCACATTGGAATAGGTGACGTCACTGACCGTGAGTGATCGGATAGTCAATGGCCGGTGGCAAAGTCGAACACATCGTCGGTGGAGGTGGCCGGTGCAGTGCTGAAACTCACCAGGCTTCCCGGTATCAGAACAATGTTGCGGTATTCGGTCGTCCCTATCACCAGGGAGCCGATGGTCACCCGTCCGGTGGCGAGATCAATGGAGTCGGCGGCGAGAGCCGATGAAATTGGCAGCAGCAGCGCGGCCAAGAGAACTGCAATCCGCACTTTTTTCATGTGTACTGCCTTTTTGCTGGTGTGTCAGGAGTTATGTGGAACAAGGTTGGTGCAAGCGCTTTTCGACCACCGCGGTTAGCGTCCACAGCGCCATTATGTTCACAATTTTGCGGGCTGTGGTGCCGAAATCAAAAATCCAGACCGTCAGTCCGGGCGTCAGCGTCGGTCTGGCGCCCCTTGCGCCATGCGTTCACTTTCCAGTACACGTCGTCCCCCACCGTGCCGTCTGTGCGGTGGCGGTTGAGCACGCGGGACAATACAAACATCAAGTCCGACAAGCGGTTCAGGTACTGGCGCGGCGTGTCCTTGATTGCGTCCTGCGCTCCCAGTGCCACTACGGCCCGTTCGGCGCGGCGTGCCACGGTACGGCACACATGGGCTTGCGCAACGCGGGTGTGTGCCGGCCGGCAGGATGAACTCCTGCAGGCGCGGCAGTTGTTCGTTGTACTCGGCCAGGGCTTCGTCGAGCGCGATGACGGCCTCGGCCTTGAGCAGCTCGAAGCCGGGGATGGACAACTCGCCGCCCAGGTTGAACAGCTGGTGCTGGATCTCGACCAGCAGGCTGCGCACGGCGGCGGGCATGTCCTCGCACAGCAAGAGGCCGATGTGGGAGTTCGTTTCATCCACATCACCCATGGCATGCACGCGCAGGCTGTTTTTGGAGACCCGGTGTTGTCGCCAGGCCTGTGGTGCCGTTGTCCCCGGTGCGGTGGCGATTTGTGAAAGTCTGTTGCCCATGGTCAACTCCGTGAAGCGCTAAATATCCCCTATCGTAATCTGCCGGGTCTGCAACTGTTGACGGTGGTGGAAAGCCCCGCCAGCGCTCAACCAACGCCTGCGCATAATGCCGCCATGTCTTTCAACCCAGCATCCCCACAGTACGCGGCCACGTGTTCTCATCATTGGTTGTGGCTTTGGCGGGTTGGAGGCAGCCCGTGCTTTGCGCGGTGCGGCGCTGGAGGTCACGCTCATCGACAAGACCAACCACCCTGTTCCAGCCCCTGCTGTACCAGGTGGCAACCGCTGGTTTGTCCGCGCCCGCCATTGCGGCGCCGGTGCGCCACCTGTTTCGCACCCAGCCCAACTTGACGTGCCTGATGGGTGAAGTGGTGGATGTGGATGCTGTTGCATCCGAAGTGACTCTGGCCGATGGCATACGCCTGACCTACGACCATCTGATTTGGCGGCCGGTGCCAGCCACAGCTAATTTGCCCACGACGAGTGGGTGGCCTTTGCCCCGGGGCTCAAGACGCTGGAAGACGCGTTTGAGATTCGCCGCCGCATCCTGTTTGCGTTTGAGGCTGCAGAGAAAGAAGAAGACCCTGCGACGCGCGCCGACCTGTTGAACTTTGTCGTGGTGGGGCTGGCCCAACCGGTGTCGAGATGGCTGGCACCATGGCCGAAATTGCACGCCACACCTTGCCCGGTGAATTTCGAAACTTCGATCCGGCCAGTGCACGGGTGCTGCTGCTAGAAGGCGGGCCGCGGGTGTTGCAGGCCATGCCAGAGGCCTTGAGCGAGCGGGCACGGCAACAGTTGGTGAAGCTTGGTGTGGAGGTCAGGCTCAATACCCGTGTGACGTCCATCGATGCCCAAGGTTTACAAGCAGAATCAAGCTCCGGCCCTGGTAAAACAAGCGCGAACAGCTATCGAATCAATAGCAATTGTATGGTCTGGGCGGCCGGTGTGGCGGCCTCGGGGCTGGGCCGCGCCTTGCAACGCAGCAGCCACTGCGAGCTCGACCGCGCCGGACGTGTGGTGGTGCAAGCCGACTTGACCGTGCCGGGTTTCGAACGCATCAGTGTGGTTGGCGACCTGGCCGCAGCCATCAGTCAGCGAACCGGACAAGCACCCAAACCGGTGCCCGGCGTGTCGCCCGCCGCCAAACAAATGGGACGCAAGGCTGCCAGCAATGTGCTGCGGAGGCTGGCAGGTCAAAGCAGCCTTGCCTTTGTGTATTCAGATTTTGGCAACCTGGCAAACCATTGGCCGCAATGCGGCCGTGGTAGACCCTGAGTTCGCCCCCTGGGCCCGCTGCGTTTTGGCGGTTACTTTGCCTGGTTGTTCTGGCTGTTCGCCCACATTTATTTTCTGATCGGCTTTCGCAACCGCTTGGTCGTGCTCATTGATTGGGCCTGGGCGTACTGGAGCTTTCAACGGTATGCGCGGGTCGTGGCAGGACAGGACGGGGATAGGTCTCATCCCAGGGTGCTTTAGCCTACTGGTAAACCGTTGTGCGAGCGGCTTGCTTCTGACCCGTGCAAGGGGTCAGTCTCATGCAAGGACAAAAGAAGACGCCATCGTAAACTGTTCCTCCACGCGACTCCGCCCAGCCGGTCGCTAGCCCCCAAGGAGAACCCATGAACGCTCCCACACCCCTGCATCTACTACCCGAGGTGAACCAGCGCCCGGTTCCTGCGGCATTGGTCGACGCTTTGCAAACGAAGTTCGGCACCCGCTGCTCCACGGCGCTGGTGGTGCGCGAGCAGCACGGACGCGACGAGTCTTCGTTTGACGTGCCACCGCCCGGTGCCGTGGTGTTTGCCCAGAGCACGGCCGAAGTCGCCGCAGTGGTGAAGCTGGCGGCGCAGTACCAGATGCCGGTCATTCCCTTTGGTGTCGGCACCTCGCTGGAGGGCCATTTGCTGGCCGTGCAGGGCGGCATCAGCCTGGATGTGAGCCAGATGAACAAGGTGTTGTCCATCAACGCCGAAGACCTGACCGTGACCGTGCAGCCCGGCGTGACACGCAAGCAGCTCAATGACGAGGTCAAGTCCACCGGCCTGTTCTTCCCGATAGACCCTGGTGCAGACGCGACCATTGGCGGCATGACCGCCACCCGCGCCAGCGGCACCAACGCCGTGCGCTACGGCACCATGCGCGAGAACGTGCTGGCGCTCGAAGTGGTGACTGCGCAGGGCGAGGTGATCCGCACCGGCACGCACGCCAAGAAATCATCCGCTGGCTACGACCTCACACGCCTGATGGTGGGCAGCGAAGGCACGCTGGGCGTCATCACCGAAGTCACCGTCAAGCTGTATCCCTTGCCCGAGGCCGTGATGGCGGCCACCTGCTGCTTCGCGTCGCTGGCCGATGCCGTCAACACGACGATACAGATCATCCAGTTGGGCGTTCCCATTGCGCGCTGCGAGTTGCTGGACTCCACGACCGTGAAGGTGGTCAACCAACACTCCAAACTGAGCCTGCCCGAGAGCGCCATGCTGCTGATGGAATTCCACGGCTCACCGGCTGGTGTGCAGGAGCAGGTGGAGACCGTGCAGGCCATTGCGGCCGACAACCACGGCAGCGCGTTCGCCTGGGCCGCCACGCCCGAGGAGCGCACCCGGCTCTGGACGGCACGGCACAACGCCTACTTTGCCGGCGTGCAGTCCCGCCCCGGCTGCAAGGCCATCACCACCGACACCTGCGTGCCGATCTCGCATCTGGCCGATGCGCTGCTGGACTCGGTGACCGAGGCACAAGAAGCCGGCATTCCCTACTTTCTGGTCGGCCATGTGGGTGATGGCAACTTTCACATGGGTTATCTGATCGACCCCAACATCCCCGCCGAGCGCGAAACCGCCGAGCGGCTCAACCACCAGCTGGTGGAGCGCGCGCTCAAGCTGGGCGGCACCTGCACCGGCGAGCATGGCGTGGGCCTGCACAAGATGGAATTTCTGGTTTCCGAGACTGGAAGTGGCGCCGTGGACATGATGCGCGCCATCAAGCGGGCGCTGGACCCGCTGAACATCATGAATCCAAAAAAGATCTTTTCGCTATAAGTTTGCTAGCGGCTTCCGCAAATTTCACGTGGGCTAGCGGCCAATTTGATCGCCAACATCAACCCGAAAAGTGCCGCGCATTCAGGCTGCCCTGCCAAGCGGCATCAAACACCAGATCGCACACCAGAGCCTGGCCATCGCCCACCAACTCCACTTCACCCGCGCTGGACAGGCTTTGTGCCGCGTAGGCCTGCGTCAAGCGTTGCAGCAATTCCTGCTTGTATTGCGTGTCTTCCGAGCCCGCCAAATGCAGCCCTTTGGTCTCCAACACCACCACCGTGTTCTGCCCTAGGCCAGAAACTTTTGCAAACACAAAGTCGGGGTAGACCTTGTTACGCTTCCAGCCTTGCAAGCCGTATTGCGCCTTGACCACATTGCGGTGCCACCACTGCAAGGCGGCCTGGCTGTCCAGGTAACAAGCCACATCTCGCTCCAGGTTTGAGTCGGTCAGCGCCGCCAATGCGGGCTCGAACAAGCTTTTTTCCACCAGCCTGGCATCGTCGCGAACCATTGGCGTGGGCTTGCCAGAAAGTTCCAGCGCAAACTCTTGCGGCAGCGCATAGTCCGTAGCATCGGCGCGCAGGCGGAACTCCACCCAGCCTTGCTGGATGCAATGCTCAAAAACGGCTTGCGCCAGGGTGTCGCGTTCGACCTCCAGATCGGCACGCAGCCGCTCCAACAGCGAGGCGCTGCTGGCAGCAATCGCCCTTTCCAACAAACCCCCAGCCAGAAGTTGATTAACCACTGCATCCACCACACCCCACGCAATCCAGGCGTTGGGCACAATGTCCAGCAGTGCGCGCACCAAACGCGCACGGTCCAACCTCAGTGGCTGCCCCGCATCCGACAGGGTTTCCATTTCCGGGTTTTGCGCGTTTACACGTAGCAGTTCCAGCCCCAAATGCAATTGCGCGCCATGCTGGCCCATCGCATCGGGGGCCCAGTCTTGTGCCAACGCGGCTGTGCGCAACTCCGACCAGTCGATGCGCCCAATGATGTCGCTTTCATACGCCAGCTCGCGGCGGCGCTTGTTGCCCATGGCATCAAACTCCACCCAGGTCACACGCGGCAGGTAAATGCTCAGGAGAAGCAAACTGCGACCTGCGTTTGAATGTCTCTTTGCGTGTCCGCGTCTCTGTGCCCGGCCCTGTCACCGCCAGCCCCAGGTCACCCATGCCTTCAGTCTCCAGCGACTCTTTGATGGCCTTGACCACATCGCCTGTCTTGGCGTCATGGCACAGTACATAGCAGGCATCCAGCGCAGGTCGACCGGTCTTGGCCACATGCGGCAGCCGCAAGATGCGGCCCATCAGCTGCGTCATGGCACGGATCTCTTTGCCCGCCGCCAGCGCGCACAGCACGTAGGCAAATGGGCAGTCCCAGCCCTCTTGCAGTGCCTGCTTGGTGATGATGGCGCGAACCTCGCATTGGGGCGAGAGCAGGGCTATGTTCTCCGGTGCGTTCAGGTCGTTGCGGTCCGAGGTTTTGATGGCGATCTGCTTCTCGGTCAGACCCAGCTGCATCAGATAGGCCTTGGCGTCTTCGGCGTGGATGAAGCCTGCATCGCGCATGTCCTTGCCCGTGCGCTCCACCTGCACCAGCAGAATGGGCCGGATATAGCGGTTGGTTTCGCTCTGTAGTGCGAAGGCTTCGCGCTGCAAGCCGTCGAGCCGTTCCAGGCTGCTGGCCAGACAACTTTGCCAGTCGCTCCAGCCGCGCATGTCCACATGAATGGGCAGCTTGATCATCTCCGCCTCGTCCAGATCGGTACCGCGCACATTCACCAGGATATTGGAGCCACTGCCCTTGTCGGAGTTGACCCGTGGCGTGGCCGACAGCTCCAGCATGAAGCTGGGGTTGAAGCCGTCAATCGTCTTGAGCGCCGTCTCGGTGTAGGCGTGGTGGCCTTCGTCTATCACCACCATGGGCCGCAACAAGCGCATCACATTGCCCAGGGAGCTTTTCACAACGCTGCCCTTGGTGGCGCGTGCTTCTTCCTGCGTGGTGCCCCAGGACGTGTAAGCGTCCAGGTTGGGTACAGCCTGCAACAGATCCCAGTTCGCCTCAATGTCATCTTCACGGGGCGTGTAGCCCAGCACATTGCCCCGGTCGCGGAAGAAGCGCAGCGTCTCTTTGTTCTTGCGCGATGCACCTGCCAGCATCAGCAACATGACGCACAAGTGTGAGTCGGTGTCGATCCTGCTCAGGGGCGAATTCTTTTCCAAAATCTTCACCCGCCCCGCACCCGCCACACTGAGCATCTGGTGGTACGGGTGGTCCCGATTTTTGAGGGTTTTGAGGGTCTGCTGGTAAATCGCCTCATTGGGCACGATCCACAGCACCAGCCCGGTGTGTCGCGCAAGGTAGTTGGAAAACACCCGCCCCACGCTGGCTGCGGCCAGCAACGTCTTGCCACCGCCGGTGGGAATCTTCAGACACACATTGGGTATGGCGCGGCCTGCGCCGTCAAAGCGGCTGCTGTGGGGTTGATTAGCAAATACTGGCGGCAGCTTGTTGTCTTTTTTCAGAGACGCCCAGGCCTTCTTTGGAAAATCAGAAGCCTGCTGGAGCACGTCTTCCATGCCCTCCATCGCCATCAGCCCAGGCTTGTTTTTCTCGAACTGGTCACGCTGTGCCTTCAGCTCCGCCAGATAGGTGTCCAATTGCTCCAGCGTCTCGCCCTGAAACTTCTTCATTTGCACCGCGCCCACGCTGGCGGCGTTGACGGCAGCGCGGCGGGGTTCCCAAAACAGCTTTCGGTCGCGCTCGATGCGTGCGCGAAACTCTGGTGCCAACGTGTCGGCCAGGTTCACCAGGTCGACGCGGTAAATCAGCTCCAACTCTTCCAGGCCGGATGAAAGCGTCCAGTGCTTGTCTGGCGTTTGCCACTCCACAGCCAAGTCAATGTCGGAGCTGGGACGGTAGTCACCCGCGCGCGGGAGCCATACACCCATACCTTCGCAAGATCGGGGGTTTTCTCAAATAGCGCTTGCAACTTCGCGAACACATTGGGCGCGATGCCAAAAGGCCAGTTGGATGCGTCCGGGGACTCGCTCATAAGCTGTTGAACTTGACACGCAACGCATCAAACTCCGCCAACGCATGGCTGCGGATAAAAGCCGCCACGCTGACTGCCTTGGCCTCGTTGTAGGTGTGGCTGGTTTCGTCGCGCTGCTCCTTGATTTCTTCCCAGACTTTTGGGTCGTGGATCAGCTCACAACGAAAGGCCGCCTGCAAAATGGGGCGCTGCATTTCCAGCACGTTTTCGCCCTGCTCGCGCAGCCAATAGAACATGCACTTCCAACCCAGTTCGTAGGTGAACTCAAAGCGCTGAATCATGCTATCGCGAATGATGTCGGTCTCATCCAGCGCCACCACTTCATGCAGACGGTCCAGGGCGCGGTTGTACTGCGTGCGCGCAATGTCAAAACGGTCACTATTTATAGTCATGGCTAGCCCTCCCTGTACAACGCAAACGGTAACGGCGCGTAGTCTACGCCCAGCTCCAGCAGCTGTTTGTTGCTCAGGTACTTGGCTGGCGCAAACACCAGGTGGCGCTTGCTGAGTGGTTGATTGCTATTGTTGTAGGAGCTGCCTGCGCTTATTCCACGAGGGCTAGAGCCCGATTTGTCATAAATTTTTCCCCAATCCACAAAACCCTTGGCGCGGCTCAGCGTCAGCGCGCAATCGGGGCTTTTGAGGAATGGCAGAGACGGCTCGTACAGCAGCCACACATGGGCGTCTTTGGCCTCACCCAGGTAGAACGACGGTGCATCCTTGGGTTTGGCCAGCAGCGTGCCGCCGGTGGCGGTGTGGAACAGCCAGGCACCCAAAGCGTCAAACGCGGGCAAGTGTTCGCCGCTGAGGAGTTTTTCAATATCCAGCGGCTCGCCCAGCGTGCAGTAGGTGAACTCGCCGCCCAGGCCGTCCACGCGTTCGCTGATGCGCTTTTCACCTTCTACTTTGAGGATGCCGTCTTTGAGTTCGACGTTGAGTTTGTCGAAGCGCTTCTTCTTGGGTAGTGCAGCGTTCTGCTCCGGTGCCCGCTGGGGCTGGGCGGCAGGCGGTTCTGCTCCGTGTCCCCGAGGCGCTGCGCGCTCTCCTCCTTTTACCTGCGCAGAACGCCCTGCCACCCAACCGCCCAGCTCCATTTGTGCGGACTCCTCTGCAAAGCCTTCCTTGACCTTGATAGCTTCGATCCTGGCCAGCCACTGGTCGGCTTTTTTGAACTGGGTGAAGTTGATTTTTTCTTCCAGCAGCACCTCGTGCCGGTTGCCCACCCAGGCGTAGCCCTTGATGGCGCGGCGCACGCGCTCGGCGGTGAGCTTGTCGGCGTAGGCCTCGCCCTCCACCAGAATGAACTTGCGCCGCCCGCCGTCTTTGGCGTTAGCTTTGAGCACGGCGTGGGCGGTGGTGGCGCTGCCGGCGAAGCTGTCGAGGATGATGGAGTCGGGCTCGCTGGCCAGCTCCAGAATGCGCTCCAGCAAGGCCACCGGCTTGGGCGTGATGGTGCTCTCCTGGTCTTTGAGCACGCCCATTTCCAGCAGGGTTTTCTTGGCGTCTTGCGTGTGGCCCACTTCGTCGTAGAACCACAGGGTTTGAGGGGTGCGGCCTTGTTTCACGTCTGTGAGGTAGCGCTTGATCGCGGGCACGTTGCCACCATCTTCGCCCCACCAAATGCGGCCTTCCGCATCCCATTCTTTGAACTTCGATTCCTTCACGCGCCAATACGTGCCAGGTGGAGGGCCTTCAATGACGCGCCCGTTGGGGCAAGTAATTGCGTACGTGCCTTCGCTGTAAAAGTTACGTGCAGATAAATCGCCCGCCTTCCATGGTCCGAGTGGGTCGTTGTCGGTGTTGGTGAAGCGGTCATCCATCTCCGCCGTGCGCTCCAGCAAATTAGGCCGCCATTGCTGCTTGTCCTTGGCGTAGACCAGCACATAGTCGTGGTCTTCGCTGAAAAACTGTGCGGTGCCTTTCGGCGAATAGTTCTTCTGCCAAATGCAGGTTGCTACAAAGTTGTCGGCGCCAAATATCTCATCCAGCACATCGCGCGCGTGGTGCACTTCGTTGTCGTCCAGCGTGATCCAGATGCTGCCGTTGTCGGCCATCAGCTCGCGCAGCAGCACCAGGCGCGGCCACATCATGCACAGCCATTTGTCGTGGCGCAGCATGTCTTCCCCGTCCACCGGGTTGGTGGACAGCCACTCTTTCATGATGGGGCTGTTGACGTTGTCGTTGTAGCACCAGCCCTCGTTGCCGGTGTTGTACGGCGGGTCGATGAAGACCAAATCCACGGCGCCCGCATAGCGCGGCAACAGGGCTTTGAGCGCATGCAGGTTGTCGCCGTGGATGATGAGGTTGCTGTTGAGGTCTTCCGGGCCAATGCCTTTGGATTTGTCGGCTAACAGCGGGCGGTACGGCACCGTGAGGTGGTGGTTGTAAACGTACTCTTTGCCTTTGAAGACGATTTCGGGCATGGGGTGGGGTGTCGTGGTGGTGCCTGATTATCAGGCTATGGCATACCCCCCAAAATGGCATCGGTTAGCCCATGAGGCCATCGTCAAATTGCTATATATTTTATAGCTACTTACTCAACGTTTACGAGGGCTAAAGGCCAATTTGACCAAAACTTCCTGGGCCAATCGGCATCAAAAGAACTCCAGCGCATCGAAATCATCGTTACGCGCCAGCGCATGCTGCTGCGTGAGCCAGCGCTTGAGTTGCGTGTCGTCCTGCACGCGCTGCAAGTCCAGCTGCATCATGGCAATGTCGGCCTGCAAATCCTGTTGCTGCATGACCAGGTGGCGCTTGAGGGCGGTCTCACTGAACGGCGAATACGGCGGCAGCTCAAACTCGTGTATGGCTTGCTGTTCCACCACATAGAGCTCCCGGTTGAGCACGGCCACGCGTTCCTTGAGCAGTGCCGTCATCGCCGCGAGCTTTTCCGTGGCCATGCTGGCCACTTTGTCGCCATCCGCCAGATCGGCACGCAGTTGAAGCTGCAAAAGTGCCAGCAGGTCGCGGCGCTCGTAGGCAGCGTTGGCCTCTTTCATCAATGCGGTTTTGCGGATGTGCTCTTGTGGGTCGGACTCGCGGTCGGGGTGCAAGGCACTGGCCAACTGGCGGTACAGGGTGCGCAGGGCACCGTCTGCGTCCTGGGCCTGGCTGGCAGCAAGTTCTTCCTTCTTGAGCTGCGCAGGGCTTTTCTTGCGCTTCGCATTGCGCTTGGCATCGCGTTCTTCTTTGGCGATTTGCTGTGCTGCCTGGCTGGCGTTCATTTTTTCCATGGCGGCGCGCATCAGGTCATCCATGCTTTCGAACGGGTTGTCTCCCTGACCCAAGGATTCGCCAAAGACATCTTCCATGACCTGCTGTAATCCCGCCGTGGCGGCCTTCTCCTCATCGGCAAGTGAGTGCGGGCTGTGGGCGTCATGCAAGGCCTGCATGGCCTCATCACCCTGCACTGCCAGACTGGCTGACAGGCCGCAAATGATTTCACTGGCGATGCGTTTGTGCTTCGCGGTCAGGCCCTTTTGTTTGAGGCGCCCATCCAGCCACAGCGCCATCTGGCGCATCAGCGCTCCGTGCTCCTTCTCCAGCGGGTGAATGCGGCTGGCAAACAGGGCGCGATGGGTGTCGGTGGCGTGGCGGGTGGACTCGATCTTGCGCGCCAGCGTCTCGGTTTGGGCCAGCAATTGGTTGAACCGCTTTTGCGCTGGTGACAATTGACCGGCACTGAATTTAAGTGCGCTCAGCGCGAGCGTGCTTGCAGGGGCGGGATCAGTGGACGGCAGTGCGGGTTCGTCGTCCGGAAAAATGCTGGCTTGATAAGGCATGGTGTCGGGGTCATGTTGCGGATAGCGGGTATTTTCCACATTCAGCGCTGAAGCCTCTTCGCCGCCAGCGCTTCAAGTCGTAGCCCCAGCGCTGCCAGCGCCGCCGGCACCGGCAAACCTCGCACCAGCGCCGCCGCCAGTTCCCCCATCGCCGGGGCAGTCTGAATGCCATAACCGCCCTGCCCGGCCAGCCAGAAGAAGCCGGGCGCATCGGGCGCAAAGCCCACCACCGGCGATTTGTCGGCAACGAAGGAACGCAACCCCGCCCACTTGCGACGCACCTGGCGGATCTGCAGTGTGGTGGCGGTCTCGATGCGGTCCACAGCGATCGCAACATCCAGCTCCTCGGGCTGCACGTCTTGCGGGTCCACCGGGTCTTCGTTGGCGGGGGACATCAGCAACACACCGGCATCGGGTTTGAAGTAGAAGCTCTCTCGCGCATCAATGACAAGAGGCCAGGCACTGATGTCGCAGCCCGCCGGCGCTTCGCTGGTGAAGGCCGTGCGGCGCTTGGGCACCAGGCCGATGGGGGCCACACCCGCCAGCCGCGCCAACTCGTCACACCAGGCACCGGCCGCATTGACCACGACAGGGGCACAAAAACTGCCAGCCGCCGTGTCTACACGCCACCCACCGTTCACATCGCGCCAGATGTGCTGCACGCCAGCCCCACACACCAGTTGTGCGCCGGCCGCCTTGGCCCCGCGCAGAAAACCCTGGTGGATGGCATGCACATCCATGTCCATGGCATCGGGCTCATACACGCCGCAGTGCGCCGCCTCCGGCCGCAACAACGGAACACGCTGCAAGATGTTTGCTTGAGTCCACCACTGCACATGGGGTACTAGCGCGCGCATGTCCTCCCAGGCGGCGCGCAAGGAATCGTGGTCCGCCGCCGTGCCCACCGTCAGCGCCCCCCGTGGGGTGACGAGTGGATAGTCCGAAAAGCCCGCGGGTGGATCGAAATATAACGGCTTGGACGCGGTGGTAATGGCCCGCACAGTTGCGTTGCCATAGGTTTCGGAATACATGGCCGCCGAGCGACCGGTGGCGTGGTAGCCGGGTTGCGCTTCGCGCTCCAGCACCAACACGCTGCAGTGTGGCGCCAGGAAGTAGGCGGCAGATGCACCGGCCATGCCGGCACCGATGATGAGAACGTCTGTGGATTGCATGGATTACCTCCGGCGCAGTAAAACACTACTATTTTGATAGCTAACAATTTAGCATTGACGAGGGCCAGTGGCCTATTTTGCATCAAGCCATTCAGCCAGGCTGCGACTCCATATTTCCTCCACATTTGACCTTCACAGTCTGCCCGTAGCGATGCCGCGGTGGCATCCACAAGGAGAATTTTCATGGCCTACAAATTGCACCTTTGGACGATGCTGCGCTGCGCCAGCGCAGCCACCCTGCTGGCTGTAAGCGCATGCGGCGGGGGCGGGGCAAGCGACCCGGTAGCTGCTGCCGTGCCGACTGCCGACACCACTGCGGCCGCGCAGGCGGCCGATGCTGCGGCGGCTGAAGCGCAAGCGATTCGTCAGCGTGACGACCGGGTGCGCCTGGGGCAGCAGATTTTTACCGACCCCGACCTGTCCGAGCCGCGTGGTACCGCCTGCGTAGCCTGCCACCAGCCCAATCAGGGTTTTGCCGGCAACCATGGCTCGCGCATTGGAGTAGCGCAAGGCAGCCAGCCGGGCGCTTTGGGCCTGCGCAATGCCATGACCAACAGCTATGTCGGCCTGATTCCTGCGTTTTCGTTCGAGACGGTGAACGGCGAAACTGAAGCCGTCGGTGGTCTCTTCTGGGACGGCCGGGCCAATACCATGGCCGAGCAGGCGCTGGGGCCGCTGCTGAACCCGCTGGAAATGAACAACCCCAGCCGCCGCGCCGTGGTGGACAAAATTGCAGCGTCCCGCTACGCGCCGCTGTTCCGCCAGCAGTTTGGAGAGGGCATTTTCAACAACACCGACGCCGCGTTCACCCAGATCGGTGTCGCCATCGAAGCGTTTGAGCGCGCCACCCTGCAGCCCTTCAGCTCCAAATTTGATGCGATGGTGCGTGGCGCCGTGGCGTTCACCCCCGCCGAGGCGCGTGGCATGGCCTTGTTTCAAGACCCGGCCCGTGCCAACTGCGCAGGCTGCCACCTGATGAACCCGACCAGCGGCAAGCCCGAGGACTCGCTGTTTTCAGAGTTCACCTACTACGCCACCGGCATTCCGCGCAACAACGCCATTCCGCGCAACGCCAACCCGGCGTTTTTTGACCTGGGTCTGTGTGGCCCGGAACGCACCGCGCCAAGCCTGCCCGCCACCGTGACAGCGGGTGTGACCTTGGAGAACTTCTGCGGCAAGTTCCGCATGCCCACGCTGCGCAACGTGGCCGAGCGGCCGGCCTGGATGCACAACGGCTTCTTTAGCGGCAACCTGGCTGAAGTGGTGCGGTTTTACTCCACCCGCAACAGCAACCCGCAGCGCTGGTATGGCCCCAGCGGCGTACCTAACGACCTGCCAGCCCAGTACCGGGGCAATATCGAAACCACCAAAGCACCCTTCAACCGGGCACCCACTGCGGGCCCGCTGCTGACTGAGCCGGAGGTGAACGACCTCGTCGCCTTCTTGCGCACCTTGTCCGATGGTTTGCGCGCGCCCTGAGCCCATAAGGCGGCGACCGGCGTGGGGACGCAGTGACTAAACTGAGCCCATGCCGCGCCTAAAAATTGCCCACCAGTTGTCCCTGCTGATGGCGGCCGCTGCCGTGTTGGCGGTGCTGGTGGTGGGCGGCTTGAGCGACTACAACCTGCGCAGCGGTTTTAGTGACTATTTGAAGGTGCGCGACGACGAACAACTCATGCGCCTGGTGGCCCTGATCGAGCAACACGCCGCCACCGATCCCGATTTCGATTGGTTGCGCGACAAGCCCGAGGCCATGCGGGCCTTGTTGGACGAATTTGCAGGCCGCCCGTCGCGCGGCCAACGCCCGCCACCACCACGCAATTCGGCACGCCCTGGGCCACCAGATGAAAATGGCCGAGATCGCCCACCCCCCGGGGCCGAGGGTCGACCCCCGCCACGACCGACCGCAGACGAACCACCACCCCCGCGCCCTGGCGGAGGTGGTGGCGGGCGGGCAGTCTGGGTGACCGTGTGTTGATACGCGACCGCGAAGGCCGCAAAATTGCCGGTCGCCCCCTGCCACCCAATGCCCGCACCACGGTGCGCGCCATCAAGGTCAATGGGCAGGAAGTGGCCTACGTCGATCTGATGGCCGAGCCCGCACCAGCGGGCGTAGACGCACTGTTTTTGCAACGACAAACCCGCCAATTGTGGTGGGCAGCGTTGGCCAGCATCGTGCTGGCGGTGGTGGCTGCGTGGTGGATGGCCGGTCGCTGGAGCCGCCCCCTGCTGGCGTTGCAGCGTGCCAGCCGCGACATTGCAGGCGGCCAACACACCCAGGCGCTGGTTCCGACCGGCGCGCTGGAGATTGCGCAGCTGATGGAAGACATCAACCGCATGACCGCTGAACTTGCACGCCTGGAAGCCGCCCGGCGCACGTGGATCGCCCAGATTTCGCACGAATTGCGCACGCCCTTGTCGGTGTTGCGCGGAGAACTGGAAGCCATTGAAGACGGTGCGCGTACACCCACCCCAGCGGTGTTGGCCGGCCTGCGGGATGAAGTGCTGCAGCTCAACCGCCTGGTGGACGACTTGCACACGTTATCGGTTGCCGACCTGGGTGGCATGCGGTGTGCGCTGACACAGGGTGATGCGCATGCCGAACTGTGGCGTGTGGCCCAGCGGTTCGCCGCGCAGGCGACATTCAAGGGTCTGGTACTGCGGATGCCGCCAGAGTCGGCGCCACCCATACCTGTGCATTGGGACTTTGGCCGCATCGAACAATTGGTGTCCAACCTGCTGACCAATAGCCTGCGCTACACGAACGCACCCGGCACGGTGGTGGTGGACTGGCGTTGTGATGGCCGCGACGTAGTGATCACCGTGGACGACAGCGCACCCGGCGTTAGCCCGGCCGACCTGAAGGAATTGTTCGAACCCCTGTTTCGCGGCGACCGCGCCAGACAGCGCGGCGACCAACATGGCAGCGGCCTGGGCCTGTCGATTGCCCGCTCCATCGCCCAGGCCCACCAGGGCACGATCTCGGCCAGCGCGTCCCCGCGTGGCGGTTTGCAGATGCGTGTGTGCTTGCCGGTGCGACCGGATGCAGCAGCAGACCAGGGCAAGCCATGAACACAAAAGCTGCGTCACCATCTACCGCGCCAACACCGGCGCCACGTCACATTCTGGTCGTGGAAGACGACCACAAAATCGCCGACATGTTGACCAACTACCTGCACATGCACGGGTTCGAGACCAGCGTGTGTGGCAACGGCCTGGACGCCGTACCGCTCGTGCGCACGCTCAACCCCGCTCTGTTGCTGCTGGACCTGATGCTGCCCGGCCAGGACGGCCTGGCCGTGTGCCAGCAAGTGCGGGAATTTTCTGCCGTGCCCATCATCATGGTCACCGCGCGGATCGACGAGATCGACCGTTTACTAGGCCTGGACACCGGTGCCGACGACTATGTCTGCAAACCGTTCAGCCCGCGGGAAGTGGTGGCGCGCATCAAGGCGCTGCTGCGTCGCGCCGATGGCCTGCTGGCCGCATCGACCTCTAATACGCCCGGTGTCGATGGTGTGGCAGCCCCGGCTCGACTACTGGTAGACGAAGTTAGCATGGCCATCACCTGGGACCAACGCCCCCTGCCGCTGACGCCAGTGGAATTTCGGCTACTGGCCTTGCTGATGTCACGCCCCGGCCGAGTGTTCTCACGCTCGGCGCTCTTGGACCACATGCACAACAACGACCTGCGCGATGTCAGTGACCGCGTCATCGACAGCCACATCAAGAATCTGCGCCGCAAGCTCGAAGCCACCGGTGCGATGGGGCATAACGTGGCGTCGGTGTATGGGGTGGGGTACCGGTATGAGGTTGAGCTTGCGGTTGAGGGGTAGCGACCATTAACCCGCGTCAATCCAGCAGCGTGGTTTCCAGAAATCGCACTGTGGCGTAGAACTCGAAGTCCGCATTGGCTTTGCGCCGGAAGCCATGGCCCTCGTTGTCAGCCAACAGGTACCAGACCGGAACATTGTTCTTGCGCACCGCAGACACGATTTGCTGCGCCTCGGTGTACGGCACCCGGGGGTCATTCTTGCCCTGGACGACGAACAGAGGCACCTTGATGGACGCAGCATTGTTCAGCGGGGCAATCTTTTCGTGAAAGGCCCGCATCTCGGGGTCACGCTCGTTGCCGTATTCAACCCGGCGCAGATCACGGCGGTAGCTTTCGGTATTGTTCAGAAACGTGGCGAAATGGCTGATGCCCACCGGGTCAATCGCGCCGCGTATTAGCGGGCTGTAATCGACCGCCGTGGCCAGGCTCATGTACCCGCCGTAGCTGCCGCCGGTCACAACCATGCGTTTGGCATCCAGCCGCGGGTGCTGGGCCGCCCAGGCGAGGAAGGCTCCGCCGTCTTTGACCGAATCCTTGCGCTTGAAGCCGTTGTCCAGGTCCAGGTAGGTCTTGCCGTAGCCCGAGGAACCCCGCACGTTGGGGAACAGCACAGCGATGCCCATTTCGTTCAGGAAGTAGTTGGTGCGACCCATGAAACCCACCGTGGATTGGCTCGCCGGTCCGCCATGAAAACTCACCAGCACTGGCCGTTTACCGGGGAATTTGGCGGCATCGGGCAGAAACAGCCAGCCACTGACCGCCAGACCATCAAAACTCTTGATCTGGACCAGTTCCGGACTGACAAAGGTTTCGGGTTTGACACCCGGTGCGGTGCCGGCCACGGTCCAGCGCTCGGTCTTGCCAATGGCGGTGTCCAGGGTGTAGACGTCGCCGGGGCTTTGGGGCGAGTTCAGCGAGTAGGCCAACGTGCTGCGCTGCACCTCATGCCAGTCCAACCCGCCGATGGAGTCGGCCGCCACTTCAGGCCGGGCCAACTCTTTGCCGGTCAAAGCATCAAACATGTGCACCTCGTCACGGCCATTTTTGTTGGCAACCGTCAGAATGCGCCGGCCATCGGCCGAGAGCGAGAAGTTTTCAATGTCCCACGGTATGTGTCTGGACAGCACGGTCAGGGATTTGTCCCGCAGATCGTAGACCGCCAGCTCGGAGAATTCGCCGCCCTGGTTGGTCGTCAAAAACAGGCGTTGCTTGTCCAGGCTCCACTCAAACCCGGTGTAACCGGCGGCGGACGCGCCGTCTTTGGGCAAGATTTTGGTTAGAGTACCAGTCGCGGTATCGATCAGGAACACATCCGAGTCATTCGGGGTGCGGTACTGCTGCGCGGCAATCGTGCCGTCGTCGGGGCTGAAGCGAAAGCTGCCCTAGCCGCCTCCGGGCAATTCGGCCAGGCGCTTGCGGGTCTCCGGCTTCAGGGGGTCCACCAGCGTCAGTGTTGTGCTGACCTGGGTGCGGCTACCGCCCTGGGCGGTCTTGTCCAGCGGCACGGACTTGATGAGCAGCCGCTCACCAGAGCGGCTCCAGGTGTAGCTGCTGCGTTCGTCCGGGTTGGACAGGCGTGTGGACTGGCGCGTGTCCAGATCCATGCGGAAGACCTGGGTCGCTTCATTGCCACCCACATCGCGGCTGTAGACGAGGTATATGCCATCGCGCGGCGCAAAGGACGCGGCGGCCACGTTTTCGGCAAATTCGGTCAATTTTTCAGGTTTGCCACCAGGGGTCTTGAGCCAGTAGATCTGTGCTATGTTGGCACCCTGCTCGCGATGGCGCACCAGCATGGCTCGCTCCACCGGGTGCTAGCCGACAAATGCGTAGCCGCGAAAATCGGTGTACTAGGCCACCTTGTCGGCAATGGTCTGCGGGATGGGCGGTATGCCTTCGGCCAGCAAGTTGGCGTTGGGCGTCACGATGGCCTGCGCGCAGGCCCCGACCAGGCTGAGCGCACACAGGGCGCCCACAAATAGTTGTCTCATTCGTAGATTCCTCAGTGGTACTTGGGTGGCGCGCCCCGCAACAGGGGGATTGCCCAGACATGGCCAAGGTGATCCCGACGTTTTGGCGGACTCGTGACGAAGGTGGGTCATAACACTGCAATCTCCGCAATCGCGTTCGCCATGTATTCAATCTTGTGCTGCATGTCTGCGTCGGTGTCGGCAAAGCGTTGGGCGATCTCGGCAAAGCTGTCCTGTATTTCAATAAATGCGTCCACCATGTCGGGGTCGAAGTGTGCGCCGCGTTCGCTGAAGATGATTTGTACAGCCTTGTCGTGGGGCACGCCCTCTTTGTAGACCTTGCTGGTGATCAGCGCGTCGTAGACGTCGGCGATGGCGATGATGCGGGCCGACACCGGGATGTCGGTGCCAGCCAATGCGCGCGGGTAGCCGCTGCCATCCCATTTTTCCTGGTGGCACAAGACCACTTCTTTGACCATGTTCAGAAGTGGGGCAGGGCGGCCCGATGTTCTCTCTGCACGTTCGATCGCGGCGTGGCCCAACGTGGTGTGGGTGCGCATGATGCCCATTTCATCGGCGGTTAACCGCCCGGGTTTGAGCAGAATGCGGTCGGGCACGCCCACCGAGCCCATGTCGTACAGCGGCGCGCTGTGGTACAGCGTGTCGATATAGGTCGGGGTCAGCAACGCCTCGAATGCGGGGTGTTTGCCGAGCGCCTGCGCAAGCGCCAGCACATAGTGTTGGACGCGCAGGATGTGGCTCTCGGAGTCGGCTTCGCGCTGCTCGACAAGGGTGGCCAGGGCAAACACCAGCACCTGCTGGGCATGCTGGGCCTGCGTTGCATCGGCGCCTGAAAGGGACGGTGCGGGGCTGGGGGAAGGCATGGTCACTCTCCTTGTAGACTGCTGTTCAACGGTGTTTGGTACAACCATACCATGTTGCCACCCGGGGGTTTGGTAGCGCCAACAGCAGCCCACGGCGGCAAGCCAAGGGTGCCAGCCAGGCACAGACAAGTGGTTGCCGGCAAACGGCGCAATTTCCATACACTTTTTCCTGCGGCCCCAGTACGATACTTGGCTGATGCGACTCAGCGCTCTTAGCACCCTTCTTGCGTTCTTTCTGGCCCTGCTTGGCGATGCGGGAGCCGCCCAGGACGCGCGCTGGTCGCAGCTGACAGACACACTCTTCAGGCATTTGGGTACAGACCACGGCCTGCCCAACACCATTGCAACGGCGTTGGCGCAAGACCATGAGGGTTTCATCTGGATCGGCACGCAGGGTGGTTTGGCACGCTGGGACGGTTACCGCTTCAAGACCTACCGACCCCCCAGCAACCAAGATTCGTCGTTGCCCAGCCTCTTTGTTCAAACCCTGCACGTGGATGGTTTAGGTCGCTTGTGGGTGGGTACCAATGGTGGCTTGGCGCGGTATGAGGTGGCAACCAACACTTTCACCACCTATGGGCCAGGCGACAACAACGGGCTCTCGCATCCCACGGTTTTGTCCGTGGCCGAGGATGGTGCGGGTGGACTGTGGATTGCGACCGTGGGTGGCCTGGACCACCTGGACCTGGCCCGTGGTTCGATCCGGACCGCCAAACAAAGCGCCAACCACGGACTACCGAGCGGGCGCATCAGCAGTGTGGTGCGCGACCCGGCGGGTCAACTCTGGGTGGGCACACAAACCGGACTGTGGGTGCGCGAAGCCGGGCGCGACAGTTTTACCAGCGTGGCCCTGCCCTTGCCGACCGGGCAGGCCGCAACGGTGGAGCGACTGGTGCGTGATGCTCAGGGCAATCTCTGGATTGGCACCCGGCGCAATGGTGCGTTCCGGCGGGACGCGG
Source organism: Candidatus Aalborgicola danicus (assembly GCA_016703945.1). Classification (GTDB taxonomy): domain Bacteria; phylum Pseudomonadota; class Gammaproteobacteria; order Burkholderiales; family Burkholderiaceae_C; genus Allorhodoferax; species Allorhodoferax danicus. Next base: position 201,934 of record JADJBC010000041.1, on the reverse strand, counting down.
GGTCGGGTCAGATCACGCAGGTTGCAGAAACCGGTTCCCACGGAGATGATTTCCTGAGCGCCAACGTGTCCTCCATCGTCGAGGTGCTGCCGGGCGTGGTCTGGATCGGCACGTTTGGCGCCGGCATTGTCGAGGTGCAGGTGGCCAGCGGCGCCACTCGCCGTATTCAGCGCGACCGCAGCCTGCCACGCACTTTGTCGGACAACAGTGTGTGGGCGCTGTTGCGCGACCGCTCCGGCCTGGTATGGGCTGGTACCAACTTGGGCGTCAGTTTTCACAACCCGGCCCAAACCGCTCTGGCTACGGTGTTTGGTGCATCCAGCCGCAGCGATGGCCTCACCGACACCGAAATCTTTGGCATGGCCCAAGCCCCGGATGGCACGCTGTGGCTGGGTCTGGGCCGAAACGGCATTGACATCATGGACCCGGCGCAGGCCCGGGTCGGTGCCTTGCGCCCCGGAGCTGATCCGGCCCGCAGCCTGCCCAAGGACCGGGTCTGGTCCATTGCCGCCGCACCGGACGGCCGTATGTTCATTGGCACCAACCGCGGGCTGTACCAGGCCGATACACACACACGCGCCGTTGAGCGTATGGCGGTTGCCGGACGCAGCCCGGTGGAGAGTACCCAGGCAGTGCTGCTGGAGGGCAGCACCCTGTATTTTGGTGGCTCTGCAGGTGGCCTATGGCAAATGGACACACTGCGCCACACCGTTCGGCCCATGGAGGCAGCGGCACTGGCTGGGCAGCCCATCATTACGCTGGGCAAGGCACAAGGCTCCGCCTGCGCCGCTTCTCTGTGGGTGGCCACCGCGACCAATCTGGTGGGCCTGCCTCCGGGGCCCGATGGGCTCGCCACGGTTGACAAGGCCCGCGCGCTGGCCCGCAATGACGCCGACGCCGCCAAGCTCGGCCTGTCAGGCATTACCTCGCTACTGTGCGACCGGGTTGGCCGTTTGTGGGTGGCCACGGACGCCGGAGACTTGCAGTTCATCACCTTTGACGGCCCCAGCCACGGCCCCCTGCACCACCGCGTCCAACGTCAATCCCCGGCCGAAGTGGCCGCGCGCGGCATTGGCAAGTTACTGGAAGACGCCCAGGGCAACATCTGGGCCAGTACCGACGGCGGTCTGGTGCGCATCGATGCCGGTAGCCACGCCGAGCGCAGCCACGGCCATGCCGATGGGGATGCCTTCACCACCGGCTATTGGGCGGACTCCGGCCTGGCGACTGCCGAAGGTGAACTGGTGTTCGGAGCACTGGGCGGGATAACGGTGGTGCATCCACAACGCGCGGCTCCCTGGGCTTTTCAGCCACCCGTCGCGATCACGGAATTGCGTGTGGGAGACCACGCCATCGCGTCTCCACAACGCCAGGGCACGGGCCTTTCAACGGTGGTGATTCCAGCCGATACCAACCGTCTGGCGGTGGAGTTTTCGGCGCTGGATTTTTCGGCTCCCGAACTGAACCGTTATGCCTACCGCATGGACGGGGTCGACACTGACTGGATTGCCAGCGACCCGACCCGTCGCCTGGCCAGTTATGCCAATCTGGCACCCGGCGACTACACACTGCGTTTGCGGGGCAGCAATCGCAATGGTCAGTGGGCCGCGGCCGACCTGGCGCTGCCCATCCGGGTGTTGCCAGCCTGGTACCAAACTGGTTTGTTCCGCTTTGCCCTGCTGCTGCTGGCCATGGCTACGGTCTATGGCATTGTGGCGGTGCGCACTGCGGCCCTGCGGCGGCGCCAACACGCGCTGGAATTGAAGGTGCAGGAACGCACCGCGCAACTGGAGACGGCCTCGCGCGCGCTGGAAGAAATCAGCCTGACCGACCCGCTCACCGGTCTGCGCAACCGCCGCTTTGCGATGCAACACCTGGACAGCGATGCCGCTGCCAGCCTGCGCAGCCACGAGGGCGCGCCGGGGGCTGCGACCCAGAACGACGACTCGGATCTGGTGTTTTACCTGATCGACATTGACCACTTCAAACAGGTCAACGATGTGTATGGCCATGGCGGCGGTGACGCCGTGTTAACCCAATTGCCACAACGCCTGAAAGCGGTTTTCCGTGACACGGACTACCTGGTGCGTTGGGGCGGTGAAGAGTTTTTGGTGGTGGCCCGGCGCACGTCGCGCAGCAGCGGCGCCGACCGCGCAGAACGCATCCGCCAGTCCGTGGCGCAAACCGCCTTTGAGCTGCCGGGTGGCGTTTCCCTGCACAAGACCTGTTCCATCGGTTTCGCCGCATTCCCGTTTGCGCCCGCCACGCCCCGGGCGGTTGCCTGGGTTGATGTCATCGAACTGGCAGACGCCGCGCTGTATGCGGCCAAGCGCTCGGGACGCAATGGCTGGGTTGGTTTGCGCGCCCGGGACGGCAGCTTAGCCGACGGGTTTTCGTCCCGTTTCAAGGCCAACCCGGAGGTGCGGTGGGGTGGTGGCCGCTGGCGGGAAGGCCGGGTTGGAAATTGAGCTAGTGCCTAAGGGCTTATCCCCCCGTGGGATGTCAGGGCCGGTTTGGGCGACTTTGCGCTACGGCTTGCCCGTACGCTCAGCGACTGGCCCCGGGCGAGAGGCGCTCGATCAGACCATTGAGTTCTTCCAGCGAGCCAAACTGGATCACGACTTCGCCCATCTCTTCCATGCGTCCGGCACGTTTGACCCGCTTCTTGATCTGGATCTCGACCTGGGCCATCAACAGGTCAGACAGCTCTTCCTCCACCCGCTTGAGGTCGCGCGACTTTTCCTTTTTGGGCTTGGCCGACGGCGTCAGTTCGAACTCGGCGCTGAGCTTTTTGACCAGACTTTCGGCTTCGCGCACCGACATTTTCCTGGCGGCAATCTGGTTGGCGGCGGTGATTTGGGTGCCGCGCTCCAGCGACAACAGCGCGCGGGCGTGGCCCATGTCCAGGTCACCAGCCATCAGCATGGTTTGCACTGGGTCGGCCAGGTTCAGCAGACGCAGCAGGTTGCTGGCGGCGCTGCGCGAGCGACCCACCGCCTGGGCGGCGGTTTCGTGCGTCATACCGAATTCTTTGATCAGGCGTTGCAGGCCGTGTGCTTCTTCCAGCGGGTTCAGGTCCTCGCGCTGCATGTTTTCAATCAGCGCCATGGCGGCGGCAGCCTCGTCGGGCACGTCGCGCACCAGCACCGGCACGTTGTCCAGGCCGGCCAGTTTGGCGGCGCGGAAACGGCGTTCCCCGGCGATGATTTCATACAGTGGGCGCACGACGCCGTTACCGGCCGACGCTTTGGCGGAAAGGGTGCCGGGCTGCTGCCCCTGGCTTGCGGCCGATTCTTTTTCACGGTGCATTCGCGCCTTGACGTCACTCAGGCGGCGCACCAGAATCGGCTGCATGATGCCCTGCGCCTTGATGCTTTCGGCCAGCTCGTACAGCGCGCCCTCGTCCATGTGGGTGCGGGGCTGGTACTGGCCGGCCACCAGTTCGGTCAGCAGCAACGTACTGGGCAGGCCGGAGTTGGCCACGCCCTCTTCGACTGGCGCGCGATCCTTGACCTTGGGACCCAGCAGTGCTTCCAGACCCATGCCCAGGCCTTTGGGTTTTTTTGTAACCATATTTAAGCGTTCTCTTTCTTCAAATCCAAATAGCGGTTCAACAGCGCCCTGCCCTCGGGCCATTCGCCCAGGCCCGATTCGGCATTGATGTGGCCTTTGTTGCCGTAGTCGACGAATGCCGAGCCCCAGGCGTTGGCGAGTTGCTGCGCACGTTCGAACGCACAGTACGGGTCGTCATGGCTGCCCAGCAGCGTGCTGGCAAACGGCAGGCGCTGCAACACGATGGGCGACCAGCTTTTTAGCGGTGCGCGGAACTCTTCGCGCTCGGCATCACCCGGCGCCACCAGCAGTGCACCGACCACGCGGTGGGTGTTGCGTGAATGCTGGGCCCAGGCGGCGGTCAGCAGACAGCCCAGGCTGTGGGCAGCCAGCACCACCGGGCCATGCGCGGCCAACACCGCTTCTTCCAGCTGCGCCATCCAGTCGCCGCGCAGGGGTTGCATCCAGTCGTGCTGCTGCACGCGCTGGTCGCCATACAGAACTTCCCAGCGGCTTTGCCAGTGGTCGGGGCCGGAGTTCTGCCAGCCGGGCAGGATAAGGACGGTGGTATCGGTAGACACGAGGAAACGAATGGAAAATTGCTACTGTTTCAGGAGCGCACTAGGCAGACAGTACGGGGGCTAAATGCTGATTTCGCATACGTATATTGGTAAAAACCGCCTTTACATTGCCGCTATGCGCGTCACCATTTCCTGCGCAAACGCAACAAAGGCCTGGGCTCCCTTGGACGAGGGATCAAACACCACGCCGGGCAGGCCATAACTGGGTGCCTCGGCTAGGCGCACATTGCGCGGAATGACGGAATCAAACACCTTGTCGCCAAAGTGGGCCTTGAGCTGCTCACTCACCTGCATCTGCAAGGTAATGCGCGGATCAAACATGACGCGCAGTAGGCCGATGATCTGCAGGTCGTCATTGAGGTTGGCCTTGACCTGCTTGATGGTGTTGACCAGGTCGGTCAGGCCTTCCAGCGCAAAGTACTCGCACTGCATGGGCACGATGACGCCATGGGCGCAGCACAGGCCGTTGAGCGTCAGCATGCTTAGTGATGGCGGGCAGTCGATCAGCACAAAGTCGTATTCGGTGGCAACTGCCGCAATGGCCTGCTTCAGGCGTTTCTCCCGCCGCTCGACTTCGACCAGTTCCACCTCAGCACCGGCCAGCTCGCGGTTGGCGCCCAGGATGTCGTAGCTGCAACCGCCGTCTTTAAGCTTGTCACTCTGGACGCGAGCCTCTGCAATGGTGGCGGACTCCAGCAACACGTCGTAGACCGTCAACTCCAACTTGCGCTTGTCCACGCCCGAGCCCATCGTGGCATTTCCCTGGGGGTCCAAGTCAATCATCAACACACGCTGCCCGACCTTTGCCAAGCCGGCTGCCAGGTTGACGGTAGTGGTGGTTTTACCGACACCACCTTTTTGGTTGGCAACGCAGAAGATTTTGGCCATGGGGTGCTCAGGGAGGAAAGGTTAAAACCGTGGGGCGTCGTCGGTGTTTCACGTGGAACAGCGCAGCGCCCGCCCTAGCGTGACACCGCCAGCTTGATGCCAAAGCCGATCAGGAATAGACCGGCAATCTTCTCCAGCACCCGCGACACCACGGGGTTGGCGCGAATGCGCTCGGCCAGGAAATGGGTTAGCAGCACCGATGTCAGCCCATACACAAAGGTGATGACCGCAATGGTGGCGGCCATGAAGCCATAGGTCAGCAGCCCCTGCTGGCGCACCGGATCGACGAACAGCGGAAAGAACGCCATGTAAAACAAAATGGCCTTGGGGTTGAGCAGTGTGATCATCAGGGCCTGGCGAAAATAGTGACCGGCCGTGATGTTCAACACTGGCGCCGCGCCGGGCTTGGCCAGCAGCATCTTGGTGCCTAGCCACGCCAGGTAGGCGGCACCTATCCACTGCACGGCCTGGAAGGCGTCCGGGTAGGCCGCCAGCAAGGCCGCCACACCGGCCACGGCCGACCACATCAGCACCTGGTCCCCGGCGATCACACCCATAGTGGCCGCCAGTCCGCCAGGGATACGGCCCTTGCTGGTGGAGGTGATCAGCGCGAGATTACCTGGGCCGGGGATCAGCAGGAAGACGATGATGGTGACAACAAAAGTGCCGTAGTCGGTGACGCCAAGCATGGTGGGTTTCTTTCTGGGGAAAGGGCGAGTTTACGTTGGTTTTTTGGCGGTCCGGTTTTGTACTGTTCTGCCTTTGAAATCACTTCGCTCGCACGCATCAGGCGCGCATTTTGCTCCATGTCCCCGCCCGCTTTGCGGGCTCCTCCTTTACCTAGCGCAAAACGCACACCCCACCCCTGATGCTGGGCCTGCGCCGACAAGGCACTCGCGCTGGATTTCCCACGTGCCAGCCCCAGATGGTGCGCGTTCTGCAGCCCGACGCGGGGACCCAGCAGAACGCGTGACCCGACCTATCCCCCAACCCAGGCAATCAAGTATCAGCCCGCCGCGCCGCATCCAAACAATACACCGCTCAGCATCCAACCCCGGCACCTTCAGTTGTTCCACGTGAAACACCTCAACCGAAGCAGGCAATACCGCAATCTCATCCGCCGGATGTTTACCCTTCATCGCCATCCAGACGCCCTGCCCCGCCAGCGCCCCACCCGACCAAATGGTGAAGTCAACCAAAGACGCAAACGCCCGCGAACTCACCACGTCATACCGATCGGTCAGCGACTCAACCCGCGCATGCAGACCGCGCAGATTCGGCAGTTTCAAACTCACCGCCACCTGCTGGATAAACGCCGCCTTCTTGGCCACCGTGTCCACACAATGCACCGTGATGTCCGGTCGGCAGACCGCAATGACGATGCCCGGCAACCCGGCACCCGAGCCCACGTCCAGCAAGCGAACCGCCTTGTGCGCCAAACCCAGCGTTTCCAACTGCTGGTCCAACGGCCTTACTGCCGCCAGACTATCCAGCAAATGGTGGGTCAGCATCTCCGCCGGGTCACGCACCGCCGTCAGGTTGTAGACCTTGGTCCATTTCTGGACCAAGTCCAGATAGTCCAGCAACTGCTGTACCTGCGCGTCGCTGAGTGCCAAACCCAACCCAACCAAGCCTTGGCGCAAGCCTGAATCCAAAGCGTGCGTAGGCATCAGGCAGACACCCCGGCGACGTCCGGCGTGGCCACCGCCGCAAACCCGCGGAAGTTGCCCTTCTTCAGATGAATCAACAACAACGAGATGGTCGCCGGTGTGATGCCCGACATGCGCGACGCCTGGCCCAGAGTTTCGGGCCGCTGTTTGTTCAAGCGCTGGCGGGCCTCAATGCTCAGGGCCGTCACCTGCATATAGTCCAGCTCGGCCGGCAGGCGCAGGTTTTCGTAGTGGGCGGCGCGTTCCACCTCGTCGTTCTGGCGGTCGATGTAGCCGGAGTATTTGGCGGCAATCTCCACCTGCTCGATGACGGCGGCCACAAACACATCTTGGGCCAATACTGCAACATCGGCTTCTGACCCCTCTTCCGTTGTTTCACGTGGAACACCGGCAAGCACCGGCAGATCCTGGCTGGCGTAGCGCCCGCCGTCCAACGACATCACCGCGGCATAGGCAATGTTCGGGCGGCGTAGCAGATCCGCCAGGTTGTATTCATGCTCAATGGATTTGCCCAGCACACGCTCGGATTCGCTGGCCGGCAAGTTCTTGGGGCTAACCCAGATGCTGCGCAGCCGCTCTGTTTCACGTGAAACCGCATCGCGCTTGCGGCAGAAGGCATCCCAGCGCGCATCGTCCACCAAGCCCAGCTTGCGGCCGGTTTCGGTCAGGCGGGCATCGGCGTTGTCTTCGCGCAGCTGCAGGCGGAACTCGGCCCGGCTGGTGAACATGCGGTAAGGCTCGGTCACGCCCTTGGTGATCAGGTCGTCGACCAGCACACCCAAGTAAGCTTCGTTGCGGCCGGGCACCCAAGTGTCCTTGCCCCACTCCGCCGATTGAGCAGCGGGTGCGCCGGCTTGGAGCGCGGCATTCACACCGGCGAACAATCCTTGCGCCGCCGCCTCTTCATACCCAGTCGTGCCATTGATCTGACCGGCGAAAAACAGGCCATTGATCTGGCGCGTCTCAAAACTGCTCTTCAGCGAGCGCGGGTCAAAGTAGTCGTATTCGATGGCATAGCCCGGGCGCAGGATGTGCACGTTCTCCAATCCGGCCATGCTGCGCACCAAGTCGTACTGGATATCAAACGGCAGGCTGGTGCTGATGCCGTTAGGGTAATACTCATTGGTCGTCAGGCCCTCGGGTTCCAGAAAAATCTGGTGGCTGTCCTTGTCGGCAAAGCGGTTGATCTTGTCTTCCACGCTGGGGCAGTAGCGCGGCCCCACGCCCTCGATCTTGCCGGTGAACATCGGGCTGCGGTCAAAGCCGCTGCGGATGATGTCGTGGGTGCGCTCGTTGGTGTGGGTGATCCAGCACGGCATTTGCTGCGGGTGCATGTCGAGCCGACCCATGAAGCTGAACACCGGCATCACCGGGCTCATGCCACCGGCCACGCCGTCGCCGGGTTGTTCGATGCACTTGCTGAAGTCAATGCTGCGGCCATCCAGACGTGGCGGCGTGCCAGTTTTCAGGCGGCCCTGGGGCAGCTTCAATTCCTTCAGCCGCGCACTGAGCGATACAGCCGGCGGATCCCCCGCCCGGCCCGCCGCGTAATTGTTCAACCCCACGTGGATCTTGCCGTCCAGGAAAGTACCCGCTGTCAGCACCACGGTCTTGCTGCGGAACTGGATGCCCACCTGAGTCACCGCGCCCACCACGCGGTCGCCTTCAATCATCAGGTCATCCACCGCCTGCTGGAACAACCACAGGTTGGGCTGGTTCTCCAGCATGCGGCGAATGGCCGCCTTGTACAACACCCGGTCCGCCTGCGCCCGCGTCGCGCGCACGGCAGGGCCCTTGCTGGAATTGAGGATGCGGAACTGGATGCCGGCCTCGTCCGTGGCCAGTGCCATCGCCCCGCCCAGCGCGTCGACTTCCTTAACCAGGTGGCCCTTGCCAATGCCGCCGATCGACGGGTTGCAGCTCATCTGCCCCAGGGTCTCGATGTTGTGGCTCAGCAGCAGCGTCTTGCATCCCATGCGGGCAGCCGCGAGCGCAGCCTCGGTTCCGGCATGGCCGCCGCCAACGACGATGACGTCGAATTCTTGTGGGTAGAGCATGGTGTTCATTCGGGGGCGCAAGGCAAATCCGCGTGCGCCCAGTGTGGTGTAGCCAGCGATTTTACCGGGTGCCTGGTTTTTTGGCACGTTGGGAGAATTCGTTGGGTTGGGTTGCTGCTGTGGGGGATCGGTTGGGCTGCACGTTTTGCTGCGTGTCCTCCGGCCAAGCAAGCTTGGCCTCCCCCTTGACCTACGCAAAACGCACAGCCCAACCGATCTGGCGTAGCAGGTGGCCAGGCTCCGAAAATACAAACAGCCCGTCCTTCACCAACCTCCAGCGACAGGCAAGGCATGGGTGTTTTGCGCAGGTAAAGGAGGAGCCCGCGCAGCGGGCGGGGGACACGGAGCAAAAAAAACCCGCGCCTTGCCTGTCGCGGGCGAGCGCAATATACCGACTGATCCCGGGGTAACTGGTATGGGGGGAAAACCACAACTTGGTGACAATAGCCCCATGACCAAACTACTCATCTTCGCGGGTAGCACCCGCCAACTCTCCTTCAACCGCCGCCTCGCCAACGCCGCCGCCGCCATGGCACGGGCCGAGGGCGCGGAAGTCACCCACATCGAATTGAGCGACTTCGACGTCCCCCTGTACAACGCCGACCTGGAAGCCCGGGGCACACCGGCCGACGTGATGCGCCTCAAGGCCATCGCCTATGACCACCCGGCCTGGATCATCTGCTCACCCGAGTACAACGGCTCCTACACCGGCCTGCTGAAAAACACCATCGACTGGATCAGCAGCCCGGTCAAAGGCGACCCCATTTGGTCCGACGGTGACCGCTCCATGCGCGGCAAGGTCGTCGGCCTGATGAGCGCATCACCCGGCGCCTTAGGGGGCCTGCGGTCGCTAAGCCACTTGAACCCGCTGATGACCTTATCCCAGTGCTGGATCGCGCCCAAGCAGTTTGCGCTTGGCCGGGCCGGAGACGCCTTTGACGACAACGGCGAACTCCAGCTGCCGGCTCAGCGCGACAGCGTGTTGGAGGTGGTCAAGCAGGTTTTGTGGGCGGCCGAGCGGCTAGCGCAATAACTATCGCGGAGACAATTCGCCGCCGGGCCGCCCCAAGGCGAAACACGGCCCCCTCGGGGGGCAGCGACCCGCGTAGCGGTGGAGCGTGAATACGAAGGGACTTCCCACTTCCTGGTAACGGCATTGAGTGCCAAGATTGGTTTTGAAAAGTCAATCTAAAACCTTTGGAAGGAGAAGTCCCATGCATGAGGTTACACGAGTCGGCGTTGATCTGGCAAAGCGGGTCATTCAAGTTCACGGAGTGGATAGAGCTGATCAGCGGGTTGTTGGCCGAGCGCTGCCACGCGACAAATTCACGGCTTGGTGCGCTCAATTGCCTGCTGGTTGCATGGTGGTCATGGAGGCCAGCTCCAGCGCACATTATTGGGCACGCAAGCTGGTCGCGCTTGGGTTGGATGCGCGCATCATCGCTGCCCATCTGGTTGCACCCTACCGGATGCAGGGCAAGCACGGAAAGAACGACGCCAATGATGCGGCGGCCATTTGCGAGGCTGCATCACGTCCGCAAATGCATTTCGTACCCATCAAGAGCGTAGAACAACAAAGCATGCTGTGCATTCACCGCTTGCGCGAAGGCTTCAAGAAGGAGCGCATCGCCTGTACCAATCGCATTCGGGGTCTTTTGGGCGAGTTTGGCATTGTGTTAGCGCAAAAGCCCGAGATCCTGCACCACGCCTTGCCCGACGTTATTGAAGATGCCAGTAACGAACTTCCAACTCTGGCCCGCCTGGCACTGCAGCGGGCCTGGGAGCAGTGGCAGGAGCTTGATGCACACCTGAGCTGGTGCGATGCACGCATTGCTGCCCATCTCAAAGCCAATGAGCAGGTTCGACAGGCCGAGCAACTCATAGGCGTTGGGCCGCTTGGGGCCTCCGCACTCATTGCCACGGTAGGTGACTTCAAACAGTTCAAGAATGGCGCACAGTTTGGCGCCTGGATGGGGCTGACGCCTCGGCAGAACTCCAGCGGCGGCAAAAGCAACCTGGGCGGCATCACAAAACATGGGGACACCTACCTGCGATCCCTTCTCATTCAAGGAGCCAAGGCCGCAGTATTTACGGCGCATCGGCGCGATGATCCCATTTCCAAGTGGGCGCATCAGTTGCGCGAAAAGACGGGTTGGCAAAAGGCAGCTGTAGCGCTGGCCAACAAGAATGCGCGCATCCTCTGGGCCGTGTTTACACGTGGTAAGCCATTCGATGCGCGCCATGTGAGCGTGCGACCGGCGATAGTGAATGGCTAGCCGGTGACGACAATTTGGGTAACTGAATAGATAGTTTCTTGCAAGGCGTAAATCGAAAGATGCAATAAACAGGTCAGACCGGCAGCGGGCAAGCTCGACTAGCCCCCAGTGGCGTTTTGACAATGTCCACGTAGCGTGATTGGAGCCCCGCTGAGCGGTTCGTATCTGGGTCCGCACCAGGATCAAGGTCAACGGTGCAATAAGACCGACAGTAGATGTGCAGTCTGTTTCTGATTTACTCGCAAATCCAGTTCACGCCAGTGCAAAAAATACCGTCTCCAGGGATATCCAAACGCAAGCGATTGCTTGACACCGGGGGAAGTCCCAGTAGGGGGCTATATTTCTGCGCGCAGCTCCAGCTCGGCCATGGACACAATCTCAATCCGTCCATAACCCAGGCTCAGCACCCCGTCGCGCACCAGCACCTTCAGTTCCTTGGACAAGGTCTGCCGCGTGATGCCCAGCATCATTGCCAGCGCTTCTTGGGACACCGCCACGCTGCTGCGCGCGTCGTTCGCCATGGTCGCATCCCCGCGTGCCAACGTGATCAGACGGCGGGCGATGCGGGTACGGGTCGAGCGCAGCATGGCGTCTTCCACCAAGCCATAGAGCACCCGCACCCGGCTACATAACAACGCGGCGATGGCGCGGGCAAAGACGCTGCGCTGCATCAGGCGTTTGAAAGCTTGGGGCTGAATCACCAACACGGTGCTGGCCAACACGGCAGTGGCATCGTGCGGCCGTGGTTGACCGTCGATCAGCGAAGCCTCGCCAAACCAGTTGCCTGCCTCCACCACCGACAAAATACCTTCGCGCCCATCCTCCCCCAGCGTAGAGACCTTGAAGGCACCCTTCACCACACCAAAAAATCCACCAGAGGTATCGCCTTTGCGGTACAGCATCTCGCCTGCACGCACCTGCGCCACGTCCGCCGCTGCCAACATCGCCTTGCGCTCAGGCAATGGCAACGCGCCAAACCAGGGGTTCATTGACAAAATTCCCAGCCATTCGTCTTTTGAGTCGGCCATCCATTTCTTCCCGGTGATTACCCTAAATTGTAAGATTTTTAACAGTCTTACAGCGAGCAGCGGGTTAACGTGGCAGACCGTACCCCAAGGATCGCGCTCCCATGAACATTCCTTCGATTCAAAATCAAGTCAGCCCCGAAGAATGGCAGTTGCGCGTCGACCTGGCCGCCTGTTACCGCCTGGTGGCCGCTTATGGCTGGAGCGACCTGGTGTTCACCCACATCAGCGCACGCATCCCCGGGCCGGAGCACCACTTCCTGATCAACCCCTATGGGCTGATGTTCGACGAGATCACAGCCAGCAGCCTGGTCAAGGTGGACCAGCAATGCAACAAGCTGATCGACTCGCCTTTCCCGGTCAACCCGGCCGGTTTTGTGATCCACAGCGCCGTGCACGAGGTGCGCGAAGATGCCGGCTGTGTCATGCACACCCACACCCGCGCCGGAGTCGCCGTCAGCGCACAAAAAGATGGCGTGTTACCCATCAGCCAGCAATCTACCTTTGTGCTGGGCTCGCTGGCCTACCACGCGTACGAAGGCGTAGCCTTCCGCGACGAAGAGAAGCCCCGCCTGCAAGCCGACCTGGGCCATGCCAACTTCCTGATGCTGCGCAACCACGGCCTGCTGACCGTGGGCAAGACCATCGCCGACGCCTTTCTGTCCATGTACACATTTGAGTCCACCTGCCAGATCCAGATCAGTGCCCAGGCCGGTGGTGGTCAACTCACCCAGGTCAACCCGCTGATCGTCAAAGGTGTGGCCGAGGCCATGCGGGTGCAGACCGGCGGCCTGGGCGGTGCCTTTGCCTGGCCCGCTCTGCTGCGCAAAGCCGACCGGCTGGACCCCGGCTACAAGACCTGAGGATTCACTGACCCATCACCCGATCTTCGCTACTGCGATCCGTCCCAACTGTTTCTTCTTACTGAGGTAATCCCATGGCTGCAAGCCCTCTCCACGCTGTCACCCCCATCGATACCGTGCGCATCGAATTGGAAGACACCCTCAAACTCCAGCGCGATGCCTTTATGGCGCACCCCTACCCCAGCTTTGCTGAGCGCAAGGCCGACCTGCTCAAACTCAAGGCCTTTGTCATTGACAACCGCGACGCCATCGTCGACGCCATCAACAAGGACTATGGCAACCGCTCACGGCACGAATCCCTGTTTGCCGAAATTTTCAGCATCATCGACGGCGTCAGCCACACGCTCAAACACCTCAAGCTGTGGATGAAACCCCAAAACCGGCATATCGATTTGAAGAGTTTCTTTGGCGCATCCAACCGCGTCATCCCACAACCTCTGGGTGTGGTGGGCGCCATCATTCCGTGGAACTTTCCGATCTGGACCAGTTTCAACGGCCTGATCTGCACCTTTGCCGCCGGCAACCGCTCCATGGTCAAGATGTCGGAAAACTCGCGCCACATCGCAGCCTTGTTGCTGGAAAAAATTCCCGACTACTTCCCGCGCGAAAAACTGGCTTTTTTTGACGAAACCGGCGGCGTCGGTGTGGAGTTTTCCAAGCTGAAGTTCGACCACCTCATCTTCACCGGCTCGGGCACCACCGGCCGCTCGGTGATGGCCGCCGCCGCCAGCAACCTGTGCCCGGTCACGCTGGAACTGGGCGGCAAGTCACCTGCAGTCCTGTTCGACGACTTCCCGATGCGGCTGGCCGCCGAGCGTCTGCTGTTTGGCAAGTGTTTCAACGCTGGCCAGGTCTGCACCACGGTGGACCACCTGTTCGTTCCCGAGGCCAAGGTGGCGGGTTTTGTCGAGATGGCCAAAGAGATTGTCACGGCACGCTACCCCACCCTGGACACACCCGACTACACCTCCATTATTGATGACCGCGCCTTCAACCGCATCACCAACGCACTGCAAGACGCCAAGGAACGCGGCGCCACCCTGGTACAACTGATTCCCGGTAAAGCCTGGGACAAAAAGACCCGCAAGATCGCCCCCCACGTGGTGTTGAACGCACCGGCCGACTGCGAGCTGCGCACCCGCGAGATTTTTGGCCCCATCCTGCCGGTGATTGGCTACACCAACATTGAAGACACCATCACGATCATCAACAATGGTCCGCGCCCGCTGGCGCTCTACCCTTTCAGCAACAAGAAGAAACAGGTACACCACCTGATCACCCATGTGATGTCCGGCGGTGTCACGGTGAACGACGGCATCCTGCACACCGCACAACACGACATGCCGTTTGGCGGCGTGGGCGACAGCGGCATGGGCCACTACCACGGCTACGAGGGGTTCCTGACCTTCTCCAAAATGCGGCCGGTGTTCTACCAGGCGCCCTTCAGCGCCGTGAAATTCATGTACCCGCCCTATGGCAAGTTCGCCACCAAATACCTCGACTTTTTGACAAAGTAACTACCTTGCGGGACAGATCTTTAGCTCTGTCCTCAACTGATTAAAAAGCTTGCGGGACAGCCCTTCAGCTCTGTCCCCAACTGACCAACAAGGACTCCCGATGAGCCACTACGGACCCCCGCATCTTCAACGAAGAACCTTTCTCAAACTGGGCGTTGCCTCGGCTGTGGTACTGGCCGTGGCGGGCGGCGCCGTTGCGCTGATGCAACCCGGCCTGCAAAACGGCAAACTCACCGAAGGCTCCCGCCTGATCTTTTCCCGCGCGGGCCAGACCATTCTGGCGGGTACCCTGCCAGCGGAGGCCGGGCCGAACCAGATTGCCATCAACTCCCTGCTCGACCGCATCGACACCTTCCTCAGCGGCACACCCGACCATGTGCAGGCCGAGTTGTCCATGCTGTTGGGTCTGTTGGGCACCGTAGCCGGGCGGCGCGGCGTTGTAGGTTTGTCGAGTGGCTGGGCGGACGCCAGCGTGGCTGACATTACCGAGGCGTTCCAGGCCATGCGCTCCTCCAGCGTGTCCCTGCGGGTACAGGCCTACCAGGGCCTGCACGATATCGTGTGTGCTTCGTATTTCTCCGGCCAGGAATCCTGGGCCGTGCTGGGCTACCCCGGCCCCAAGACCCTCTGATCGGAAAAAACACCCATGAGCAGCTTAACGGACCCCATCAAAGAGGGACTCGCCCGCGGTTGGAAAGTATTGGGCGGCGCACACGCGGCGCTCCCGACCAGCATCACCTGTGACGTGGCCATCATCGGCTCAGGCGCGGGGGCCGGCATCACCGCCGAGCTGTTGACCAAGGCCGGCCTCAAGGTTGTCATCATCGAAGAAGGCCAGCTCAAAAGCAGCAGCGACTTCAAACAGCGCGAACCCGAAGCCTATGCATCGCTGTACCAGGAGGCCGCTGGCCGCCAAACCAAGGACAAAGGCATCACCATCCTGCAAGGGCGCAGCGTGGGCGGCACCACCACCGTCAACTGGACCAGCTCGTTTCGCACCCCGGCTGCCACGCTCAAATTCTGGCAAGAACAATTTGGCCTAACCGACTACAACCCCGATGCCCTGGCACCGTTTTTCCAGCAAGCCGAACAGCGCCTGAATATCGCGCCCTGGCAAACCCCACCCAACGAAAACAACGAGTTGCTGCGCCGGGGTGCCGCCAAGCTGGGTATCAAGGCCGAGGTGATTCCGCGCAACGTCAAGGGTTGTTACAACCTGGGTTCCTGCGGCATGGGCTGCCCGACCAACGCGAAACAGTCCATGCTGGTCACCACCATTCCGTTTGCGCTGGACGGCGGCGCCACCCTGTTGGTGGAGACCCGGGCCGAGAAGTTCGAAATCAGCAACGGACGCATCCAGAGCCTCAGTTGTATAGCAGTAAAACCCAATGCAGCCCCCGTAAAAACTGCGGGGCCACCTACACAAATCATAGCAAAACATTATGTACTGGCCGGTGGATCGATCAACTCGCCGGCCCTGCTGATGCGCTCGGGCGCCCCTGACCCGCACAAACGCCTGGGCACCCGCACCTTTTTGCACCCGGTGGCCATCACTACGGCCATCATGGCCAACAATGTGTCCGCGTGGGACGGTGCACCTCAATCCATTTACTCGGACCATTTCCTGAATACCCAGGCGATCGACGGACCGATTGGCTTCAAGCTCGAAGTCGCACCGCTGCACCCGGTATTTTTTGGCGCCAACCTGCCCGGCTTTGGCGAGAAACAAGCCCAGCTGTTCCGCCAATACCCCCATGCCAACGTCATGCTGGCACTGATGCGCGACGGCTTCCATGACCAAGCGGTCGGTGGCAAGGTCGAGTTGCGCGGCAACGGCTCACCCTTGCTGGACTACCCGCTGACCGACTACCTGATGGAAGGCGCCCGCCGTTCCATGCTGGCCATGGCCGAAATCCAGTTCGAAGCCGGTGCCAAAACGGTTTACCCCGGCCATGAAATGGGCACGGGCACGACGAATTGGGCCGACACCAAGGCCGCCATCAATGCTCTGCCGATGAAGCCGTTGCTGACCAAAATCGGCAGCGCCCACGTGATGGGCGGTTGCGGTCTGTCTGCGGACGACAAACGCGGTGTCACCCGCCCCGACGGTGTGCACTGGCAACTGGAGAATCTGTCCATCCACGATGGCTCGATCTTCCCCACCAGCATTGGCGCCAACCCGCAGTTGTCCATCTATGGCAATGTGAATCGGCTGGCACAGGGATTGGCCAAACGCCTGACCGGCAAGGAAGTGGCTTTGGCCTAAAAGGGGAAGCCCCGAGCTGTCGAGCGGCAGGCCGGGGGTGAGTGCCAACGTGACGTTCGTATCCATCGGGTAGCGGGTTTTGCTCCGTGTCCCCCGCAGAGGGCCGAAGCCCTCTGCTCCTCCTTGACCTGCGCAAAACCCACTACCCGATGAATACAGCGGGGCTTGGTTTGTACTGATCTGAAGACAGAAGTCCGTCATCTCGCTCCACCGACCAAGGCGATTTCGACGACCAACTGCTGCGAGCAAAGGTTCGAGCAGCAGGCATGGGGTGGCTGTTCTGCGCAGGTCAAGGAGGAGCCCGCAGCGGGCGGGGGACACGGAGCAGAACAGCCACCCCATACCTGCTGCGGGCCTATAACCCAAACGCAGCGCAAAAGCAATGCGAGAGGTAGTATCTGCCTCTCATTCATTTGTCAAAAAGAAGCAAGGAATCCCATGAAGCTGTATTACTCCCCCGGCGCATGCTCCCTGTCTCCCCACATCGCTCTGCACGAGGCTGGCCTGGCCTTTGAAGCCATCCCCGCACCCACCAAAACGCACAAGCTGCCCGACGGCACTGACTACTACACCATCAACCCGCTGGGCTACGTGCCTTACCTGACGCTGGACGACGGCCGATCTCTGCACGAAGGCCCGGCCATCGTGCAATACATTGCAGACCAGGTGCCGGCCAAAAACCTGGCACCCGTCAACGGAACTTATGCGCGCTACAAGCTGCAGGAATGGTTGACCTTTATCGGCACCGAGCTGCACCGAAGCTTCTCGCCGCTGTTTGACCCCGCCACTCCCGCCGAGACCAAGGCAGCTGCCATCACCAAACTGCAAGGACGCCTGAATTGGGTGGACGGCGAACTGGCAGACAAACAATACCTGATGGGTGACAGCTTCACGGTGGCTGACGGCTACCTGTTTACCGTTACCAACTGGGCGCAGTACGTGGGGCTGGATTTGTCACCGTACGCCAACATCGTCGCCTACCGCGCCCGTGTGGCGGCGCGTCCTGCCGTGGTGGCCGCTATGAAAGCGGAAGGGCTGCTCAAGTAATGCACGGTGTGCCCACGTTGGTGCTGCGCACCTTTACCTCGCCAATCGAATTGCGCACGCCGCGTGTATTGCTGCGCCAGTGGAAGGACAGCGACATCGACGCCTGGGCGGCGATGAATGCGGACCCCGAGGTCCGCCGCTTTTTCCCCGCCGTGCTGAACCGCGCAGAAGCACAGGCCGAGGCTGACCGCATACGCGCCAGCATCACGCAACGCGGCTGGGGCATGTGGGCGCTGGAGATTCCTGGCGTCCATCCATTCTCTGGTTTTGTGGGCCTGAGCCTGCCCGGTTATGAAGCACCGTGGATGCCCGCCGTAGAGATCGGCTGGCGCCTCGCCCCAGCGACCTGGCACCAGGGCTACGCCACCGAAGGCGCCACGGCCGCGCTGGCCTTCGCGTTCACACACCTGGAGCTGCCGCAGGTCGTCGCCATGTCCGTAACCACCAACACGCCATCGCACAGCGTCATGGAGCGCATTGGCATGGTGCGCGACGAGGCGGCCGACTTTGACCACCCGCGCGTGCCGACAGACTGGCCGCTCAAAAGGCATATCCTGCACCGTATTACGCCTGAGCAATGGCGCAAACATTGCGCCAAGAACTGAAATACCCCTTCACGGTTTCTGCACAATGTCTTGGATCAAACTTACCGCTAGCCCTCGTGGATATAGCGTAGTCAGCTACTATTTTTTTGTAGCGTTTTAATGGGTCCAGCGACCTCCCACGGATGAAGAAGTCAACCCCCGCCACCAACCCGGACGCCTATGTCGCCGCACTGACCGGCTGGCAACACACGTGTGTTGAGAGCTTGCGCGCGGCCGTTCGCAGCGGTGCAAAGCTGGACGAAGCCATCAAGTGGGGCCATCTGGTCTACCTGTCCAACGGCCCGGTGCTGCTGATCCGTGCGGGAGGAAGAACGGGTGTTATTCGGTTTCTGGCGCGGCAAGCGCTTGCGTCACCTGAATCCCCGTCTCAAACCTGGCGGCAAATATGAAATGGCCACTATTGAACTGCGTGCGGGGGACAGCGTGGATTCGGCTACTGCCAGCCGTCTCACACTAGAAGCAGTGGCATTGAACGCATCGCTGGGTGACCCCACCGACATTGGCAAATAAGACAGCGCAATGCGCTAGGACGCGGCATGCACCGGCAGCGCATCAAACCACGCTTGCAGCTTGTCCCCATGCAGTGGCTTGCTGGCCAGATAACCCTGCATCACATCACAGCCCAGGCGCGTGATGGTTTCGCGCTCGGCCTCGGTCTCCACACCTTCGGCCGTCACCATCAAGTCCAGGCCATGGCCCATCTCGGTCATGGCGCGCACCAGCTTTTGGGTGCCAGGAGACTGGTCCAGCTTGTCAACGAAACTGCGGTCAATTTTGAGCTCGCTGACCGGCAACTTTTGCAGGTAGGCCAACGACGAATAGCCGGTGCCGAAGTCGTCAATCGACAGCGGTGTACCGATCTCGCGCAGCTCGTACAGCAGGGCCACACTGTGCGTGGGGTCGTCCATCAGGCCACTCTCGGTGATCTCCAGGCGCAGGCGTTTGGCGGGCACACCACTGGCCTCAATCATGCGGGCCACACGCTCGGCAAAGCCTTTGTGTTGCAGATCGCGCGTGCTGACGTTGACCGCAATGCTCAGCTCGGGGTGCGTGGGTGCCCAGACGGCCAGCGTGCGCAGGGCCTGCTGCAGCATCCATTCGGTGACCAAGGTGATGTAGCCGGCCTGTTCGGCAAAGGGCACAAACTCGGCTGGCGACACAAAGCCGCGTGTCGGGTGCTGCCAGCGCACCAGGGCCTCGGTGCCGACGGCCCTGCCCGTGGCCAGTGAGAACTTGGGTTGCAACCACATCTGCAATTGGGAGGTGGCCACCGCCTGGCGCAAATCCGACAGCAGACTCAGGTGGCTCAAACGCGCCGCCTCTTGCGCCTCGCTGTGCCAGGCAAAGCCCACGGCCGCCCGCTTGGCGCTGTGCAGGGCCACCTCGGCATTGCGCAGCAGCGTGTCCACCGGCAATGCTTTGCTACCCTGTGCCCGGTCGCCAGAGTCCGCCAGGCCATACGTCAAGCTCAAATCCACACTATGGCCGCTGCATTGCACCGGCGCGCCCATGGCTTGCTCGATGCGTTCGCGTAGAGCCTCCACAGTCGCCCGGTTGGGGGCGGAAAAGATCGCAGCAAAGGTGCCACCGGACAGGCGCGCCACGATGGGGTCCGGGCCTATCAATCCATCGGCCGCAGCCTGCTGCAGTGCCAGGCTGGCGCGCTGCGCCGTTTGCTGGATCAGCGTATCGCCGGTGGTGTAGCCCAAGGTTTCGTTGATGGCCTTGAGGCGGGCCAAGTCCATCAGCGCCAGGCAATGGGGTTCGGTTGCGCTGGCTTGCTGGGGCTGGAACAGCGCCGTGCGGTTGGGCAAACCGGTCAGCGGGTCGTGGAAGGCTAGGTGTTCGATGTCGCGTTCACGTTGCGCCACGGCGTCGGTCATGGTGTTCAGGGCCTGGCCAACGCGGTCAACCTCTTGTGTGCGGGTGGTGGACACACGGCTGCTGTAGTCGCCTTCGGCAATGCGCTGGGCCGCCACTTCGAGCTGCGCCAGCGGGCCCACCACGCTGCGGGTGGTGCGTACCCCCAGCCACGTGGCCAACACCACAGCCAGCAGCGACAGACCCGCCACCCACAGCGCAGCGCGCTCGAATTGGCGTTGGGCGTCGTCCAGTTGCGACTCGATCCGTTGCCGCTCACTCTGCAACAAGGCGTTCGATTCCACCAGCATGGTTTTTAATGCGGGATTGACACGGTCGTTGAGCAAACGCCAGGCTTGCGAAGAGTTATCAGCCTCAATCTCGTCGGCTGTAGCAATAAAGGCCGCCGCGTAGACCGCACGGCATTCGACCAAACGCTTAAGGTTTTCCTCTTGGTCAGAGCCCCGCATGTCTTGGACAAGCGACTCAATCGCGCCGTCGATGCGCCGATTGCGTTCGTCCACATCGGCATATTCCGCAACGCGGCTGTCACGTGGGGCATTGATTAGCCGAATCAACGCGTTGCCAACCCCTTCGGTCTGCATGGACAAGGCCTGCACCCTCAGCAAACGTTGCATGTCACCGGTCGCAAAGCGTTGCGTGACACCGGTGATGTTGCGGATCTGGTAGGTCGCTTGCGCCAATGCCACCAGCATCAAGACCACCAGCACACCAAACCCCAGCGCCAGCCGCCAGCCTATGCGTTGCGGCCACCAACGCTGCCACGCTTGCTCTGCCATGCCTGGCAAATCAGCCGGCATTGTGGTGCTAGGCGTCACCGGCGTGTGATGGGTTGGGGTAGGTTCCATGGCAAGGCGTTGGGCTGTGCGGCCGTTGGGATGCGCAATGGTGCACCCATATCAAGCGGCGGTGCTCCCCAGTCCACCTGGTAAAACCTGGACCGACACAAGCAAACCGCTTTGCACGGCCATGGGCAACCAGAGAGCGAAATCGAGTTGAGGCGCCAGTGATAACGCCTGGTCCAGGGACTCTCCACGCAACAACGCCATCACCGCCCCGACCTCGCCATCTACCGCCAGCCGAAAGCGGGGTTTCAACCCGGCGCGCCAGACCACCACATCCTGCGCCACGCCGGCCCTCAGTTGAGCCCCGGCCTCTTGCAACGAGGGCTGGCCGTCCAGGTGGGCACCAAGAATGCTGGCAATAGGCCAGGCACTGCGCACCACTGCACAGCCCGGCGCCAGCACCAGAGTGAGGCTGGCGGGGTCGTCCGTGGTCAGCAAGGCCAATGTCGACAAGTCCGCAGCACGGTCAGACGCCCCAGCGCACTGGTGCAACCCCCATTCCACCCGCGCCACATCCGGCAAATATGGCTCGTCCTGCAACTGTTCACTGGTTTGCAAAAAGGCCGGCAAACCACTGCCCCAGCACGCGATGTCACCACGCACCGGCGGTTGGGCGTGCCACAGGGCACGGGCCAGGTCGGCAAAACTCTCCTCCCCCAGCATCTGCGCCACCACCGGGTAGGCTGCTTGCAACGCGCGTTGGGCCAGCATATGTCCATGGGTTTGATAGGCTTTTAGGCCTCTAGCCCTCGAATCAATTGCGTAAGCAGCTATGTTTTTTATAGCATTTTTTGGGGGCCATGCCAACAGGGCATCCAGCAGGGCCTGCTGCTGCCGGGCCAGGTTGCTCATGCTGGCACCCCAACCGACAGGGCCGCCACTTCGGCGCAGACTCCGCGGGCACGCCGCACTTCGTCTAGCAAGACGTCCAGCGTTGGCACATCGGTGTCCCATTCCAGCAACGTCGGCACGGCGCCAAAACGCGACACCGCCTGTCGGTACAAGTCCCAGACCGGGTCACAGACCTGGCTGCCATGGTCGTCGATAGCGATGTCACCGTGTTCGTCGCTGACACGGCAATGCCCTGCCAGATGCATTTCGCCCACGATGTCAGCAGGAATGGCATCCAGCCATTCGCGGCAGGCTTGCACCGGATCACACACACTGCCTTCGCGCAACTGCGCGTTCAAGGCGTTGACATAAATATTGTTCACATCCACCAACAGCTGACAGCCGGTACGGCGGGCCAGGGTGGTCAGGAATTCGGTTTCCGCCCAGACGCGTTCCGTGTCTGGCAACTTCCAGCGCAGATAGGCAGACAGGTTTTCCACCATGAACCGTCGCTGCAGACGGTCCTGCACCCGGCTGACATTGGCGCACAACACGTCGAGCGCCTCGGAACTGAACGGGATCGGCAGCAGATCAGCCGCATGCACGACGGCGCCTTTGAAAACGCCGCGCGCAAAGGAGGCATGGTCACTCACCCGCACCGGGTCAATGTGTTGCACCAGACGCTGCAACTGGTCCAGATGCCAATCATCCAGGCCCGCGGCCGAGCCCAGTGACAGACCGACGCCATGCAGGCTGACGGGATAGTGGGCACGCCCTTGCTCCAGCACGGCCTGGGACGCTCCGCCCGGCGCAAAGAAATTCTCGGAGTGCACTTCGAGAAAATCCAAGGCTGGTAGGCGCTCCAGCAACTCGGCGTAATGGGGATGCCGCCAGCCGATACCCACATTCCCCACGTTCGCCACATTTGCCTCGTTCTCGTTGCTGGCGGCTGCCGTATCGGCATCTTCCACGGTCAGGCGTGTCATGGCCTCAAACTCAAGAAAAAGGCGCGATACACGCAATCCAGGGCGTTACGCCTTTTTTGCGGCCTTGGCTTCATCCAGGCTCAGACCCTTCATGCTCTTGCAACTGCCCTTGGCCACATATTTCCATTCCATTTTGTCCATGTCGACCTTGGACTGGCCGGCGCAGGAGTGGGCACCATTCACGCTGGCGCAATCGTTTTGACCCGCCTTGGCAATACCAAAACATTTCTCTTTTTCCTGGGCGGCTGCTGGCACCGACACCATCGACAGGGACATCACAGCGGCTGCCGTGGCAGCGATCATGGCACGTTGGTTCATTGGAAAACTCCTAAAAGGGACAGTTAAAGTAAAACCAGCGGAGACGCACACAGATTGCACCTTGTTGCTGGTTACGGTTTAGTCTGGTGCAGGGTCGCTTTCTTACAGACCATTCAAATTATCTCGTCTCCGGGTTTACCATCGCACTTTTCACGAGCGACCCGTGTGCGCCATTGAATGGGACCCGATGAGCAGTTTCGAACAACAAATCGTTGCGCTGCAGGACTACC
Source organism: Candidatus Aalborgicola danicus (assembly GCA_016703945.1). Taxonomy (GTDB): domain Bacteria; phylum Pseudomonadota; class Gammaproteobacteria; order Burkholderiales; family Burkholderiaceae_C; genus Allorhodoferax; species Allorhodoferax danicus. Next base: position 178,496 of record JADJBC010000041.1, on the reverse strand, counting down.
TGCTCAAATTCGCACGCCTCCAATTGCGCAACGACGCCTGGGCGGAAGACGCCGTATCAGAAACCGTGGTGGCGGCACTGGCCAAACCGCAATCGTTTGGTAACCGCTCGCAGCTCAAGACCTGGCTGGTTGGTATTCTGAAACACAAAGTCGTTGACGCCCTGCGCCATCACCACCGCGAAGTCAGCGGCCTCGAAACATCGGAGGACGCGCAAGCGGACCCGCTCGAATCCATCGCCTTTCACACCGACGGCCATTTCGTTGAAGCGCCGGCAGACTGGGGAAACCCGGAACAACAGGCCAGCAGCCAACAGTTTTTTGCCATCCTCGAAGCCTGCGTCAACAAACTACCCGCCACCCAGGGTCGCTTGTTTCTGATGCGGGAATGGCTGGAGCTTTCCAGTGAAGAAATCTGTAAGGAGTTGCTGCTGACTCCGACCAACCTGTACGTTCAGCTCCACCGGGCCCGCCTGCGTTTGCGGGAGTGCCTGGAGCTCCATTGGTATATGAAACCCGAAGCCACGTGATTCCTTTCAACCGAACCTGCCGCGAAGTCGCCGCCCTGCTGGTCGCTCGGGAAGACCGCGCCCTCGGCCTGCCGGACCGTCTGGCATTGCGCATGCACATGCTCATCTGCGACACCTGCCCCCGCTTCGAGCGCCAAATACTGAGCATGCGCAACAGCATGCAGCAGTGGCGCAATTACCGCGCCGCTGACGATTCGCAGCAGGACGGGGTTTTGCCAAAATAAAATTTGGCGAACGTCTGAAAACCCAGCATAATGGCGCAGTATTGCCGAAATTTCGGTATTACTGGTTTGCGGTGATTTACCAGTTTCGCGTCTGCTTTAAGTCTTCATTGGTTTGTTGATTGCGGGTTTGGACACCATCGCGTTTTGAGAGTTATTTTGAGGAGTCCTTACATGGGCAACAAACTTTACGTGGGCAACCTGCCCTATTCTTTCCGTGATGAAGACTTGCAACAAGCGTTTGCAGCCTACGGTTCCGTTTCCAGCGCCAAAGTCATGATGGAACGTGACACGGGCCGTTCCAAAGGCTTCGGCTTTGTGGAAATGGGCAGCGATGCAGAAGCACAAGCCGCTATCGGTGGCATGAATGGTCAACAATTCGGTGGCCGCGGTCTCGTGGTGAACGAAGCACGTCCGATGGAAGCTCGTCCTCCCCGCACTGGCGGCGGCGGCTTTGGCGGCGGTGCTGGCGGCGGCCGTAGCGGCGGTGGTGGTTACGGCGGTGGTGGCGGCTACGGTGGTGGCGCCGGCGGCGGCCGCAGTGGTGGCGGCGGCGGTGGTGGTGGTTACGGCGGTGGCCGCAACAGCTACTAAGCACCGACTGGGGATTAACCCCAATCAAAAAGGACCTTCGGGTCCTTTTTTGTTGTCCCACTCAACCCAAAGCGGTGAGGGCTTTCACTGGTGGCCTATCACACTTCATTGGCGCGCCGCTTGCGTGGGCGGCCAGACAGGACTTTGTCAAACAACCAGTTTGGTAACAAGCGCAAGCCCTTGGCTACCCATCCCATTTGCCACGGAATCACGCGGTAACTGGCACCAGCCCCAATCGCCCTGAAGGCCTTTTCGGCGAACACCTCGGGCTGCATCAAAAAGGGCATGGCGTACCGGTTCTTTTGCGTAAGTGGCGTGTCAATATAGCCAGGGCAAATCGTGACGACCTTGACACCGGCATGGCGCAGTTCACCGCGCAGGCTTTCGCAGTAGCCGATTACAGCAGCTTTGCTGGCGCAATAAGCACCGTGTCCGGGCAATCCACGTATTCCCGCCACACTGCCAATGCCCACCAGCGCACCGGAACCACGTTGCACCATGGGCTCCACAAAGGCATGGAACGTGGCGGCCAGTCCGACATTGTTAATCGCGAAGGTTTGGACCAGGACGTCCAAGTCGCCCCGCACAGCAGTATCCACACCAATACTGACACCTGCATTGGCAATCACCACATCGGGTACTCCCTGACGCTCAAGGCACAAGCGTGCAGCGGCCACGATGCTGTCAATCACAGCCACATCTGCGCCATAAATCTGGTAACGGGACTCGGCCAGACCCTGCTTTGTGGCCCAGGCCTGCATGTCCTGCGTACGCCGCGCAACCAGCGCCAAGTCATAACCGTCTTGGTAATAGCGCCAAGCGAGCGCCTGTCCGATACCACTGGACGCGCCAGTCACAAAGATCAACTTGGACATGCAAGGACTTTCACAGACGTCACTTCACAACCGGCGAGAGCGTGCCACGCACCCTGCCACTCAACTGCAAAATCTGCTCGACATTGTCAAACTCCAGTCGATCGGCGGTGAAACGGTCATTGCCGCGAATCAATTCAACCGGTTTGTGCGATTGCACTCTCTCGGTGTTCAGAAAGGCATGCAAAAAATCACTTCGGTATTCCACGCGCGGCAATGCCGGACGCATGCTGCCTAGATCAGCCTGGCGCACAACAACCGCATTACCCATCAACTGAACCTCAGAAGCATCTTCATTGGTTAGGCCCCGTTGCGCCGTGGCCGTCGTGACACGCCCATGCTCATCAAAAGAGCGCACACGCACCCCTTCAATTTCCAGCCATTGTGTATCAGGATAGTGACGGGCCATGAACCCGCTCACTTCTGTCTTGACCCGCCCCGATGCATCAAAGGTCTTCACGGAAAACTCGTTCATGAAGTAGTCAGGCTCATGAACCACTGCGCGCGCTGCGACCGCCCCGGTCGAAGGTGGCGTGCTGCGCACCAACCAGTAAGTCCCCAACGCCAGCAAACCCATGGACACCAGCGGAAACAAAAGCAGGAATCGATCCCATGCATCCCGCAACAAACTCTTCATTGCGTGTACTTTTCCAAAAGGTCGACATAACGCCCACTGGCAACCAACAGCAAATCGCAGAACTCGCGTGCCGCTCCATGTCCGCCGCTTGTTTTGGTCACGTAACTGGCGGTCGCCAAAACCTCAGCATGGGCATTGATTGGCGCGCACGACACAGCACAACGCTGCATCACGGGTAAGTCTGGCCAGTCATCCCCCATGGCTGCAGCCTCACTCCAATCGAGACCCAAAGCGGCCAACGTCTCTTCAGCAGCAGGGCGCTTGTCCTCCGTGCCAAAAAATGCACGTTCAATCCCCAACCCCAGCAGCCGCGCACGCAAAGCCTTGGAATCCCGCCCCGTGATAACAACCGGTGTAATGCCGACCAATTGCAACAACTTCAGGCCATGTCCATCCAGCGTGTTGAAACGTTTAAGTGTTTCACCTGACTCGGAAAACAGCAAGCCACCGTCCGTCAAGACCCCATCGACGTCGAAAAATGCAACCTTGACCCCTTGGGCCAGCAACAACAACGCAGGATCAAAGTTCAGTACGGGCGCCATCAAATGACCTTGGCACGCATCAGGTCGTTGCTGTTGAGTGCCCCGCATAAATGCCCTGCTTCATCAACAACGAGCAGGAACGTAATCCGCTTGGCTTCCATGATCTCCGCAGCATCGACCGCAAGCGCCTGAGCGCCAATGGAATGTGGCGAGCGGTGCATCACGTCTTGGGCCGTCGTGGCCCGCAAATCGACACCCTGCTCCACCAGACGCCGTAGGTCACCGTCAGTAAAAATCCCGAGCACAAAATTATTGGCATCCACGACCGCAGCAACACCCAGGCCCTTGGCACTCATCTCACGCATCATGTCGCTGAAAATCACGTCGGGCAACACCCGCGGAATATCCGAGCCGGTACGCATCACATCGCTGACATGGGTTAACAGCTTGCGCCCCAAGGCACCCCCTGGATGGGAGCGGGCAAAGTCCTCGGCTTTAAAACCGCGGGCGTCCAGCAACGCCACGGCCAGCGCATCCCCCAACGCCAACTGCGCTGTGGTACTTGCCGTCGGCGCGAGGTTCAACGGGCACGCCTCTTTGTCAACCCCCGTATCGAGCCAGACATCCGCGTGCAAGGCCAGCGTCGAATCCGGGCTGCCTGTCATGGCCACGATGGGAGCGCCCAATCGTTTAAGGGCGGGCAAAATGACAGCAATCTCGTCAGACTCACCACGATAGGAAATCACCAAGACCAAGTCTATTGCGGTAATCATGCCAAGGTCACCATGGCTCGCTTCGGCGGGATGTACAAACATCGCAGGCGTGCCGGTCGACGCCAGCGTTGCAGCAATCTTGCGCCCAATGTGACCACTCTTACCCATGCCCATCACTACCACCCGTCCGCGCGTGGCAAGGACCAGTTCAACCGTCCGTGCAAAAGACGGACCGACCCGTTGCTTGAGGCCGAGGACTGCTGCTGCCTCGATGTCAAAAGTTTCACGGGCCAACACAATCGCTCTTTCAGCTTTGGATACCGATTGCTGGACTAGGAGTGTGGACATGCAGACATTTTATAGACCCCACAGACTCTTGCTAGTATGGTGCCATGACAGGACTGGAAATCACCCTCCTCTACCTCCTTGCCGCAGTGATCGGCGTGGTGGCGTGTCGCTATTTCCAACTTCCTCCCATGCTGGGTTACCTCGCCGTTGGTGTGGTCATCGGCCCCAATGCGATGGCGCTCTCGCAAAACGCCGATGGTGTGCGTCATCTGGGGGAGTTTGGTGTGGTGTTTTTGATGTTCGTCATCGGACTGGAATTCAACCTTCAAAAACTGCGCGCCATGCGACAGCATGTATTCGGTCTGGGCCTGTTGCAAGTTGCAATGACCATTTTGATTGCAACCATGGCGACCATCGCGCTGTCCCTACTTTTGCCCAACATCTGGTCGATGACCTGGCAAGCCGCGCTGGCCTTGTCCTGCGCGCTTGCGATGAGCAGCACAGCCATCGTTGGCAAACTGTTGGTGGAGCGGTTGGAGCGCGAATCCGAGCACGGCAAACGGGTGATGGGTATCCTGCTGTTTCAAGACCTCGCTGTGGTGCCATTGCTCATCCTGATTCCGGCCCTCGGAGCGTCTGCGGAACAGCTAGCAGGTGCGTTGGTCCTCGCCGCCGTCAAAGCCATCGCGCTCATTTCCGTTTTGTTGGTTGGCGGACAACACGTCATGCGCCGCTGGCTCACAGTTGTCGCCCGTCGCAAGAGTGAAGAACTGTTCGTTCTCAACCTGCTCTTCATCACACTGGGTCTCGCCTGGCTGACTGAGTTGGCGGGGCTCAGTCTCGCCCTGGGGGCATTTATCGCCGGAATGCTGATTTCAGAAACCGAATTCAAACACCAGGTGGAAACCGACATCCGTCCCTTTCATGATGTGTTGCTGGGGCTGTTCTTCATCAGCATCGGCATGCTGCTCGATTGGCGCCTGGTTCTGGAACGCTGGCCACTGGTGCTGCTGCTGCTGATTGTGCCCACGTTATTCAAGGCAGCACTTGTCACAGGCCTTTCCAAGGGACTGGGTGCCAGTTCAGGCGTATCGCTGCGCACGGGGTTGTATCTGGCCCAAGCCGGCGAGTTCGGCTTTGTCCTGTTGACTCTGGCGCAAAAGAGCTCCCTGGTACCACCGGCCCTGTTGAACCCGATTCTGGCCAGCATGGTGTTGTCGATGCTCGCCACACCGTTTATCGTGATGTACAGCAACCGCATCGTCATGAAACTGGTCGCCAGTGAGTGGCTGTTGCAGTCACTGCAGATGACCACCATTGCGCGCAAGTCCATTAACGCCAACCGCCACGTCATCATCTGTGGTTATGGCCGTTGTGGTCAAAATCTGGCAAAGATGCTGGAAAGCCAAGGCATACCTTATATGGCACTGGACCTGGACCCAGACCGCGTCCGCCAGGCAGCCGCGGCCGGCGATTCTGTGGTGTTCGGAGATGCCGCGCGCCTTCAGGCCCTCATTGCATCGGGCCTGGCACGCGCCAGTGCTGTGGTCATTACATACCTCGACGTCGCTGGCGCTCTGCGCGTATTGAGCCACACGCGCGCCCACGCCCCACAAGTCCCGGTCATTGTCCGCACCCAGGATGACCTCAGCCTCGATGTCTTGCGTGCTGCCGGTGCTACCGAAGTGGTGCCAGAGACCATCGAGGGATCACTCATGTTGGCCAGCCACGCCCTGGCACTCGTCGGTGTTCCCATGCGCCGCGTCATTCGCATCGTTCAAGACCAACGAGACGCCCGCTACAACCTTCTGCGGGGGTTTTTCCGAGGATCGGATGATGACTCCGTGGATGAGCTGCAGTACGAACGCCTCACCACGTTGACCTTGCCCTTGGGAGCCAAGGTGGCGGGCCGTACCATTGACTCTTTTGCCTTTCACACCCTCGACGTGCACATTGTCAGCTTGCGCCACGCCGACGGCAAGTCTGCAGCCGTCACGGGCGCCACGGTACTCAGTCCCGGCGACACCCTTGTGTTGTCGGGAAAAGCCGAGATGCTGGCTGTGGCAGAGCAAAAATTGCTCAAAGCCTAGTGCCTGCGGCCGCGCCGACACGGGCACAATGCAACCTGCTGTCGACCCACGAACCCTACGCGCCGTCTCAACCATGCAAAACACCAGTGTCAACCAGTACCTTCGCGACAACATTCGTACCGTACCGGATTGGCCCACCCCCGGTGTGCAGTTCCGCGACATCACCCCCCTGCTTCAAAACGCCAGGGTTTTCCGCGTCCTGATTGATGCGTTTGTCCACCGCTACATGGATGCAGGCATGCGCCCGGATATCGTGGCCGGGCTGGACGCACGGGGCTTCATTCTGGGCGCTGTGGTGGCCTACGAACTCAATGTTGGTTTTGTGCCGATCCGCAAGAAGGGAAAATTACCCTTTACCACGGTGGAAGAGACCTATGAACTCGAATACGGTAGCGCAACCGTCGAGCTGCACACCGACGCCGTTAAGGCAGGCGACCGGGTCCTGCTGATCGACGATCTGATAGCCACGGGCGGCACCATGATGGCTGGGCGAAGGCTGTTGGAAAGACTGGGCGCCCACGTCATGGAAGGTGCAGCGATTGTTGACTTGCCTGAACTCGGTGGTTCCCAAAAATTACGGGAGTCCGGCCTGCCGCTCTTTACCCTGGTGGATTTCAGCGGTCATTGAAGACGCCCACAACCACAAGACCTGTCAGCTGTCTTTAATTGAAATCCCCGTATTGCGTGCCACTCAATGGGGATGGCCGATCATCCAATTCCGTATCTTCGAAGCTGGGTTGTGGGGCGGGGTTGCGGCGCCCGGACCGCACTATTTCTCCTGGCGCGGATAGCGTAGCGCCCGAAGGTACCGATGCCAAAGCTTGCTTGAACGCAGCGACCTCATCAGGATGCAGTGGCTCGTAACCGGTCTTGGGTGCCATCGCTGGTGATTTGACCTCCATCGACTTGCTCACCAAGGGCGCTGGAGCTGAAACCGGTGCATTGCGGCTAAGACCTGCCGTGACATGTTCGTTAACACGCCAATAGACGGCCGTTACCAAAATGTCGTGCCGGTGTTTTGCATGCTGCGCGATCAACCCCTCGATTTCGGCCAAACGGGAAGTTTCACCAGCATACTGGCGTGCCAAATCCATCATGATCAAGTACTGGCGGCCACGCGAATCCAGAGACAGCACCTTGAACTTGTAGCTGGAGGACAACACTCCCGCCTTGATCATGGCTTCGCGTACGACGGAATACAGCATTTCCCGGCGCTCCAAACGCTCGCTCTTGCGATTCGCTGCACTGCCGGGCGGCGCGATGGTCGTGCGAGGACGCCCTTTCCCAGAAGAATTGAACGGTACGGTTGCATCAACATGACCGAGACCCGAGCTTTCAATGGGCGCGGGTAGCTGCGCAGAGGGCTTTTTGGAGAACCAGTTGAGGAGCGACATCTTTTGATTTTCCGAGTACGACAACTCAAACAGTGTATTCCAGCTACTTGCCAATACAAAATTTCGAGAAAATCACGCCCAGCAAGTCATCGGAGGTGAAGTCTCCAGTGATTTGATTCAGCGCAGTCTGGCCTAAACGCAATTCTTCAGCGAGCAAGTCCAAGGCCTGGTTGTCCGTGGCTAGGTGTTGCGTCGCAGCCTCCAAGTGCAAAGTCACCCGCTGCAGAGCCTGTAAATGCCGCTCCCGCGCAATAAACACACCGCCAGTCTGAGCCTGCCAGCCGGCAGCTTCCAGCAACTTTTGGCGCAAATGCTCCAGACCAGCACCGGTTTTAGCGGAAATGACAATGCCTGACTCTGGTAACACGCCAGACATCGCGTCGGCCTTGTTCCAAACATCGATCACCGGCACATGTTCTGAGAGTTTTTCGGCTATAGCCCTCGTGATTGCTGCGTCAGCAGCTATATATTCAATAGCATACACACGTGTCAAGTCATGCAAAAACAGCACTGCATCGGCATTGCTAATCGCCTCCCAGGTGCGCGCAATACCCAGCTTCTCGACATCATCATCGCTGGGTCGCAGGCCAGCCGTGTCGACCACATGGATAGGTACACCTGCTATCTGAATGGTCTGCTGTACTTTGTCGCGTGTCGTACCTGCGATCGGCGTCACGATAGCCAACTCGGCACCCGCCAAGGCGTTGAGCAAAGATGACTTACCCGCATTGGGTTGTCCCGCAATCACCACTGTGATGCCCTCGCGCAACAACGCACCCTGAAAGGCGCGTTGCACCACGCGCTGCAACGCTTGTTGCAAACGCAACAATTGCCCCTTGGCATCGGACCGTTCGAGAAAATCGATTTCCTCCTCAGGGAAGTCCAGCGTCGCCTCTACCAACATCCGCAAATGAACCAAGGTGTCACGCAAAGAATGGATTTCTCGCGAAAAAGCGCCGGACAAGGACTGCGCCGCACTGCGCGCAGCTGCCTCGGTGCTGGCATCTATCAAATCGGCAATCGCCTCGGCCTGGGCCAAATCAATTTTGTCATTCAAGAACGCCCGCTCAGAAAACTCACCCGGCTGCGCCAATCGCAGGCTAGGCAACCACGCTTGTCCATCGGCTCCTTGACTCTCGGATCCCGCTTCCAACGCCCGCGCCAGCAGCAATTGCAGCACCACCGGACCACCGTGGGCTTGCAACTCCAAAACGTCTTCACCGGTAAACGAATGCGGCCCCGGAAAAAACAAAGCCAAGCCCTGGTCAATCGCCACCCCGTTCCCGTCGTTGAACGGCAGGTAGGTCGCCTCACGGGGACGCAGACTGCGACCCAACAGGTGTTCCACCCACGGCCCTAAGCTTTTGCCGCTAACGCGCACAATCCCGACCGCCCCACGCCCCGGGGCCGTGGCAATGGCGACGATGGGATCGTGGTGCCGAGCAAGCATAAGAGACGGAGGAAAGGGTTGTCTTGCCAGGGATACCGTGGAACCGGCTCTGCCGGGCCACTGGCATCGCCCCCTGGGGGGAGGCTCCGCAGGCGCTTCAGGGGGTTACCAAACTCTGGGGTTACTTGAACTTCGGCAGATTAAACTGCGGCGGCACACCCATACGGGTATTGATGATCCACTGCTGGGCAATGGACAATATGTTGTTGGTAATCCAATACAACACCAGACCGGCCGGGAAGAAGAAGAACATCACGCTGAAGATCAGTGGCATAAACCACATCATCTTGGCTTGCATCGGGTCCGGCGGCGTGGGGTTCAACGCGGTTTGCAGCAAAGTCGTCAACGTCATGACCAGGGGCAGGATGTAGTAGGGATCAGGCGACGACAAATCCTTGATCCACAGAATCCACGGCGCGTTGCGCATCTCCACGCTGGACAACAGAACCCAGTAAAGCGCAATGAATACGGGAATTTGGACCATGATGGGGAAGCAGCCTCCCATGGGGTTGACTTTCTCCTCACGGTAAATCCGCATCATCTCCTGCTGCATCTGTTGCGGGTTGTCCTTCAGGCGCTCGCGCATCTCCATGATCTTGGGGTTTACCGCCTTCATCTTGGCCATGCTTGCATACGCTTTGGCATTGAGCCAGTAGAAGGCGATCTTCAGCAATACCACCAGGGCGACGATGGACCACCCCCAATTCAGGATGAAGCCGTGCAACTTGTCGAGCAGCCAATAAAGGGGTTTGGCCAAAATGGTAAGCCAACCGTAGTCCTTAACCAATTCCAGGCCAGGTGCCAGTTTTTCCAGCGTAGTTTCCTGTTGTGGGCCGGCAAAAAACTTGGTCTCGATAACTTTGGTGGTGTCCGGGGCAATTGTCTCGGGGGCCGTGATCATCGTGGCACGGTAACAGCAATCGGCAACTGAGGAGCCAATGTCCACACCATCGACAGAAATCGTGCGCGCCATACCATCGGGCAGCATCCACGCGCTGGCGAAGTAATGCTGGACCATCGCCACATAACCATCCGTTGCCTGCTTTTCGTAGTCGGCCTTCTTTTTCTTGATCTCGTCGAACTCCACCTTTTGGTATTTTTTGGCCGTCGTATAAACCGCTGGTCCGGTGAAAGTGGAATAGAAAGACGACTCGCCTGGCGGTTTGCTGCCGTCGCGAACCAGTTGCAGATAGAGCTGCGGTGACAGCGGCGCATTGGACACATTGGTCAGTTCGTGTTTGACCGCCATATCGTAAGCACCGCGGCGCAGGGTGTAGGTCTTGACCAACTTGATGCCGCCCACCTCTCCCGAAGTGAACTTGACTACCAATTCGTCATCGCCGTCTTTGAGCGTTCGAGCGCCACTCATGGTCATGGGGGTCTTGTGGGTCGGAAGGCTGCCAGCAGCGCCGCCACCGATCACGCCGGACTGCGCCAAATAAACACGCTCCTTGTTGTCATCGAGCAGTACAAAATTCTTGCTCTTGTCGCTCATGTCGGTGTGCTTAAGAAACTCGGTACGAACCAAAGAACCACCTTCGGACTCAAAGGTCAGTTTCAACACATCGGTGGTAACCTCAAAACGTTCTTTGGGCACGGACGGGTTCACCAACGCCGACCCGGTGGTAGCAGGCGCTACGGACACAAGGGGCGCCGACCCCGCGCTGCTGGGCACACCCGCTGAATTCACACTTGGAACAGAACCGGTCGTACCATTGGTGGCAACTGCAACCTGCTGAGCCGGAGCTGGGAAAAAAGTCGCTTTCTTACCGTTGTGTATCTGCCACTGATCCCACAACAGAACCATGGAGAAGCCAAAAATCACCCACAAAATGGTGCGGCGAATATCGTTCATGAGCGTTTCTTTTCAGAATGGGAAGAGGGGGTCAGCCAGGCAAACAACCTGGGAGCTTCACTGGGCACAGGATCAAGACCTCCCGCACACCAAGGGTGACAACGCGCGATTCGAGTAGCAGCAAGGTAACTACCGGCCGCCGCACCATGCGACTCCAAGGCCGTGAGAGCATACAGGGAACAAGTGGGTTCAAAGCGACAAGACGACCCCAACCACGGGCTCAAAAACATCCGGTATGCTTTGACAACTTGCATAAGGGCGACACGCATCATTTGGCAACAGCCTCTTGAACCCGCGAAAACAGCAGCCGTAATTCAGCACGAACGGCCGCTTTGAGCGCATCGGACGTCGCGCTTGGAAACTGCACCCGATCAAACCCGGCACGCAATCGGACCACATGCGCCCGTGTGGATAACACGGACTCAAAATCAACACTGACGCTGTAAATCTGACGTTTGATGGTGTTTCGGGTCACAGCCCGTTTTGCCCAACGCTTAGGAACCATAGCACCGAACCATACCGCGTTCACGGCAAACAAAGCCGGGCTATGACTAAGAGGCTGCGGCAACTCAAGAGGGCAGCAATGCATGGCAAAGTGCGCGGTCCGAGCTACAGTACTCCCAGCCAGGACTGCCTGAAACTGGGGCCTAGATTTCAATCGCTGCACGTTGGCTCTTTACCAAAACCGCACGCCGGCAAAACCGCGAGGCGCATGTGCAGGAATACACCCGCAACCAGCGGCTAGACGGCCAGGCGCTTGCGGCCTTTGGCGCGACGCGCATTGATGACCGCGCGGCCACCACGGGTTTTCATACGAACAAGAAAGCCGTGGGTGCGGGCACGACGGATTTTGGAGGGTTGGTAAGTGCGTTTCATTTTGGAATTCCTAACAGGCTCAGTTTCGGAACACTACCATTTAAAACGGCGGTTCTCGGTCAAATCGCCCTGAACACAATCAGGGGAACCGTCGATTATGGCAAATTTTCTCAGGCAGGGCAAGGCCTTACATCTGGAACGCGCCGTAGCACTGTAGGTTGCTGCTGCACTGCAAAATTGTGGATAAGGTTTTGATAAATTACAATTCAATGTGCAGCAAACCATAACTATCCACAGAAGCTGAAAAGAATAATGACCGAGGGACACCCATCTAACCCAACCCCTTCTACCGGGCTCGATATAGGCCAAAGTCTGTGGCAGAGCTGTGTTGACCAACTTGCCCAGGAACTTCCTGAACAGCAGTTCAACACCTGGATCAAGCCTCTCATTGCACAAGTGGAGGAAGATTTTTCCAAGGTCACCATTTATATCGCGAACCGCTTCAAACTGGACTGGGTTCGGGCGCAATACAGCGGGCGCATTGCGCAGATGCTTGAAAAAATGTATGGGCAACCGGTTCAGATTGAGTTAGCGATCACTCCCCGGGAAACCATTGTCCGGAAAGTGGTTATCTCTCCAATCGTCGAAATGGTTTCAGCGGAGGAAAGTGTGGCAGCGGGGGAACCGACGCCATCCGGCCTTCCCAAGAACCGGCTCAACAGCAGCTTGACGTTTGAAAACCTGGTGGAAGGAACTGCCAATCGCATGGCCCGTGCCGCCGCCATGCATGTAGCGACCATTCCAGGTCATTTGTACAACCCCTTGTTCATCTACGGCGGCGTCGGCTTGGGCAAGACCCACTTGATGCACGCTGTTGGAAACCGGCTATTGGCGGACAAGCCCGGATCCAAAGTTCTCTACATCCACGCGGAGCAATTTGTATCGGATGTGGTTAAAGCCTACCAGCGTAAGACTTTTGACGAATTCAAGGAGCGTTATCACTCTTTGGATTTGCTGTTGATTGACGATGTGCAGTTCTTTGCCAACAAAGACCGCACCCAAGAAGAGTTCTTCAACGCCTTTGAAGCCTTGCTGGCCAAGAAATCACACATCGTGATGACCAGCGACACCTACCCCAAAGGTTTGACCGACATCCACGAACGTCTGGTGTCCCGCTTCGACTCCGGCCTGACGGTTGCAATTGAACCGCCTGAACTGGAAATGCGGGTGGCGATCCTCATCAATAAAGCCCGCGTTGAAGGCACGGAAATGCCCGAAGAGGTAGCCTTTTTTGTAGCAAAGAACGTTCGGTCCAACGTGCGTGAACTCGAAGGTGCGTTGCGAAAAATTCTGGCCTATTCACGCTTCAATCAGAAGGAAATTTCCATCCAGTTGGCCCGTGAAGCCCTGCGCGACCTGCTGTCCATCCAAAACCGGCAAATTTCGGTGGAAAACATTCAGAAAACGGTGGCCGACTACTACAAGATCAAGGTCGCCGACATGTACTCCAAAAAGCGCCCGGCCAGCATCGCCCGCCCGCGCCAGATTGCCATGTACCTGGCCAAGGAATTGACACAAAAAAGTCTTCCCGAAATCGGAGAATTGTTTGGCGGGCGCGACCACACGACAGTGTTACACGCCGTGCGCAAAATCAATGGCGAGCGCCAGCAGATGACCGAACTGAACCAGCAACTGCATGTGTTGGAACAAACGCTTAAAGGTTGAACACGAATAAAACACCAGCCGACCGAAAGTAGCGCACAAAACTGGGAAAATGGATGGTTTCTGGAAAAACCGGGTACGTGGCGCAAAGAGTTGCGACAACAGATATTAAAGAAGAGGTTGACATGATCGTTTTGAAGGCAACGCAGGACAAAGTCCTCTCGGTACTACAGTCCGTCGCCGGAATTGTAGAACGCCGACACACCTTGCCCATACTCGCCAATGTGTTGATCCGCAAAACCGGCACTTCATTACAGGTCACCACCAGCGACCTCGAAATCCAGATCCGCACCACCGCCGAACTGGGTGGTGATACCGGCAACTTCACCACCACCATTGGCGCGCGCAAACTCATCGACATTCTGCGCACCATGCCAGCCGACCAGACCGTGTCGCTGGAATCCAGTCAGAGCAAAATCATTCTCAAGGGCGGCAAAAGCAAGTTCACGCTGCAAACCATGGCCGCTGAAGACTTTCCGCTGGTGCAGGAATCGGCCAACTTCGGCCCTGTGTTCAGCGTGCCGCAAAAGACACTGAAGAGCCTGCTGAGCCAGGTGTCGTTTGCAATGGCCGTGCATGACATTCGCTACTACCTTAACGGCATCCTGTTTGTTGCCGAAGGCAAGACGCTCAGCCTGGTTGCCACCGATGGCCACCGCCTGGCCTTTGCCTCCGCCACGCTGGACGTGGAAGTGCCGAAACAAGAAGTGATCCTGCCGCGCAAGACCGTAGTGGAGTTGCAGCGCCTGTTGTCCGACGCCGAAGGCGCCATCGAGATGCAGTTCGCCAACAACCAGGCCAAGTTCGTGTTCGACGGCATGGAGTTCGTGACCAAGCTGGTCGAGGGCAAGTTCCCCGACTACAACCGAGTCATTCCCAAGAACCACAAGAACAGCATCACGCTGGGTCGCACCGCCCTGCTGGCCACGCTGCAGCGCACTGCGATTCTGACCAGTGACAAGTTCAAGGGCGTGCGCCTGAACATCGACCCCGGTAGCCTGCGCGTGGCGTCCAACAATGCCGAGCAGGAAGAAGCCGTGGACGAACTGGACATCGACTACGGCGGCGACAGCATCGAGATTGGTTTCAACGTGACCTACCTGATCGATGCGCTGGCCAATATGAGCCAGGACATGGTCAAGCTGGAACTGTCCGATGGCAACAGCTCGGCGCTGTTCACCATTCCGGACAACGCCACGTTCAAATACGTGGTAATGCCGATGAGAATTTAATGCTACTGAAAATGTAGCGCCATACGGCGCAAACCCCCGGCCTCCCGGGGGTTTGGTCATTAGAGTATCGAGAGAAAGTTAGCCATGACCGAAGAAAACAAGCCCGACAGCACCCCCGAAAACAATGACGCGCACGTGCACACGGGCGAGGGCGGATCGGACAGCTCCAACTTCCAGCCCACCATTGACACCAACCAGGCCGGTGCAACCGAGGCCTATGGCGAAGGCTCCATCCAGATCCTGGAAGGCCTGGAGGCCGTGCGCAAGCGCCCCGGCATGTACATCGGCGACACGTCCGACGGCACCGGTCTGCACCATCTGGTGTTCGAAGTCGTGGACAACTCCATCGACGAATCGCTGGCCGGCCATTGCGATGACATTCTGGTCACCATCCACTCCGACAACTCCATCAGCGTCGTCGACAACGGTCGCGGCATTCCCACCGGGGTGAAGATGGATGACAAGCACGAGCCCAAGCGCTCGGCGGCCGAAATCGCGCTGACCGAATTGCACGCCGGTGGCAAGTTCAACCAGAACAGCTACAAGGTCTCGGGTGGCCTGCACGGTGTGGGCGTTTCTTGTGTGAACGCGCTGTCCAAAATGCTGCGTCTGACCATCCGCCGCGACGGCAAGGTCCATGTGATGGAGTTCAGCAAGGGCTTCGTGCAGAACCGACTGATCGAGACCGTGAATGGCGTCGAAGTCTCGCCGATGAAGGTGATTGGCGAAACCGAAAAGCGCGGCACCGAAGTGCACTTCCTGCCCGACCTGGACATCTTCCAAACCAACTCTGACTTTCATTACGAAATCCTGAGCAAGCGCCTGCGCGAACTCAGCTTCCTGAACAATGGCGTCAAGATTCGCCTCAAAGACGAGCGCAGCGGCAAAGAAGACGACTTCTCCGGCGCCGGTGGCGTCAAAGGCTTTGTGAACTTCATCAACAAAGGCAAGACGGTGTTGAACCCCAACATCTTCCACGCCATGGGCGACCGTCAGAGCGACCAGCAGACCAACATCGGCGTCGAAGTGGCCATGCAGTGGAACAGCGGCTACAACGAGCAGGTCCTGTGTTTCACCAACAACATCCCCCAACGCGACGGCGGCACCCACTTGACCGGCCTGCGCGCGGCCATGACCCGCGTCATCAACAAATACATCGACGAATCCGAACTGGCCAAGAAGGCCAAGGTCGAAGTGACCGGCGATGACATGCGCGAAGGCCTGACCTGCGTGTTAAGCGTCAAAGTGCCAGAGCCCAAATTCAGCAGCCAGACCAAGGATAAGCTGGTCTCCAGCGAAGTGCGCGGCCCCGTGGAGGACATCGTCAGCAAGCTGCTGGCCGACTACTTGCAAGAGCGCCCCGCAGACGCCAAAATCATCGTCGGCAAGATCATTGAAGCGGCCCGCGCCCGCGAAGCCGCACGCAAGGCCCGTGACATGACGCGCCGCAAGGGCGTGCTCGACGGCATGGGCCTGCCTGGAAAACTGGCCGACTGCCAGGAAAAAGACCCGGCGATGTGCGAAATCTACATCGTCGAGGGCGACTCCGCCGGTGGCTCTGCCAAACAGGGCCGTGACCGCAAGTTCCAGGCGATTCTGCCCTTGCGGGGCAAGATTTTGAATGTGGAAAAAGCGCGCTATGAAAAGCTGCTGACCAGCAACGAAATTTTGACCTTGATTACCGCTTTAGGCACCGGCATCGGCAAGGCCGGTGGCACCACCGGCAACGACGACTTCAACGTCGCCAAGCTGCGATACCACCGCATCATCATCATGACCGACGCCGACGTCGACGGCGCCCATATCCGCACGCTGCTCTTGACCTTCTTCTACCGCCAGATGCCCGAGCTGGTCGAGCGCGGCCACATCTACATCGCCCAGCCCCCGCTGTACAAGGTCAAGGCCGGCAAGGAAGAGCTGTATTTGCAAGGCGCAGGCGACCTGGACAACTTCCTGCTGCGCATTGCGTTGGTCAACGCCTCGGTGTTTACCGGGGGCACAGAAATAGATGTGAACGGAGTTCGCAAGGGCACCACCATTTCCGGCGACACGCTGTCGACACTGGCGCGCAAGCACCAAGTAGCCCAGGCGGTCATTGCCCGTCTGAAGAATTTCATGGATGCGGAGGCACTGCGCAGTGTGGCCGACGGAGTGGCGCTGAATCTGGACACGGTTGCCGACGCCAAAATCTCTGCCGCCGCGCTACAGGCCCGCCTGCCCGACGCCGAAGTGGCTGGTGAGTTCGACGTGCGCACCGACAAACCGATTCTGCGCATCAGCCGCCGCCACCACGGCAACGTCAAGAGCAGCGTGCTGACACAAGATTTTGTGCACGGTGCCGACTACGCCGCGTTGGCCGAAGCCGCCAACACCTTCAAAGGCTTGCTGGCCGAAGGCGCCCGCGTCATGCGTGGCGAAGGGGAACGCCAGAAGGAAGAAAAAGTTTCCGACTTCCGCGAAGCCATGGCGTGGCTGATCGCCCAAGCTGAAAACGCCACCAGCCGCCAGCGCTACAAAGGTCTGGGTGAAATGAACCCCGCCCAGCTGTGGGAAACCACCATGGACCCCACCGTGCGCCGCCTGCTACGCGTGCAGATTGACGACGCCATTGAAGCCGACCGCGTGTTCACGATGCTTATGGGCGACGAGGTGGAGCCTAGACGCGACTTCATCGAAACTAACGCCTTGCGTGCTGGCAACATCGACATCTAAGGCTGTACGGCGCTTGCCCTCTGCCAACCCCTGCACCAAAGAGTCTCATCCAGCAGTTGCCGCCAGCGGATGCGCGTCACAGTTCCTGAATACACCGCCTCCAATTCAACCCATTCAATAGCCAGCTCTGGTGGAACGGGCCCTATCACCCGCGACACAAGAAAATGCTTGTTTTTGGCAATGGGCTTCACGGCGGTCCATTTGGTCAGCAACAGTTTCTTGGGATGCAAGAGCGGCATAACGTTGTCACCTCAGTTCAGAGCGCGTGTCGCTTCAGTTGCTCCAGAGACACTGTCTCCAGTGCCTTGGCATGGGTTGCGTCCAGATGTACCGGTGGCGCAACTCCCGCTAAAACAGCCTCTTTCCAGCGCACAGCGCAAAGGCACCAACGGTCGCCAGGTTTGAGTCCGGCAAATCGGTATTCCGGTCGGGGCGTTATCAGGTCGTTTCCCTGCGCGAGTGAATACGCCAGAAAATCACTGGTGATCCTGGCGCAAACCACATGGGTGCCGTGGTCGCTTTCATCCGTTTGGCAGCAACCATCGCGAAGGTAACCGGTCAACGGAGCATAGGAGCAGGCTAATAGCGGGCCTCCCAGAACGTTCAATGCTGTCATGTCGATTCAATATCCTCATGCCAATGGGCGAAATTCAGAAAAGAGCAAAATTACTTCAAGCAATGAATGCTGCCACACCACCCTTATCTGTGGGAATTTTGCGGGCATTCGCATTCACGCACCACGCTCACTTACCTATCGGGATAAAGCCATGCAAGATGACGAGCGCTGCTGTGGCACGGGAACGTGCATCATTGACACCCGCGGCCTGTGTTGGTGTGGGCAACAATGGGATGGCGAAAAAATGTGCCGCCCGGTCGCA
The DNA here is from genome assembly GCA_016703945.1 of Candidatus Aalborgicola danicus. Lineage (GTDB taxonomy): Bacteria > Pseudomonadota > Gammaproteobacteria > Burkholderiales > Burkholderiaceae_C > Allorhodoferax > Allorhodoferax danicus. The sequence goes on along the minus strand of JADJBC010000041.1, from coordinate 160,013 downwards.
AATGAGCCACCACGCGAGAACTTTGACCCTGATTTGACAACCCCCGCCGGCAATTCAGACCCCGATTGAGTGACATGGACCACGTGCGACTCAATACAGACTTTTCACGGCGCTGCGTCGTAGATAGCAGCACGTTGGCCTGGCAAGCCTCGCCTTCACCCTTGATACACCGCCGGATGCTCGAGCGCGCCGGTGCCGAGGCCGCAAAGGCTACATCTATTGTTCGATACGCTGCCGGGGCAAGTTTTGAATCGCACGACCACGAATTGGGTGAAGAGATTTTGGTGCTCGATGGGACGCTCAGCGATGAAGCCGGTACCTATGGACCCGGCACTTACCTGAAAAACCCACCAGGCTCCCGGCACGCACCGTTTTCAGTGGACGGCTGCCTATTGTTTGTAAAACTCCGTCATCTCGACCCGGCAGATGCCGAACGGCGGGTGGTAGACACCCGACAGTCGCATTGGCTTCAGGGGCTTGTTAAGGGCTTGACGGTTTTGCCACTGGCCGAATTTGGCACCCAACACACGGCTATGGTGCGCTGGGCACCTGGAACATTTTTCAACCCGCATCGCCACTTCGGTGGGGAAGAAATACTCGTCGTTGAGGGTGTCTTTTCTGACGAATATGGAAGCTACCATCAAGGGAGCTGGATTCGCAGTCCCCATCTTAGCCAGCACCAACCTTTTAGTCGGGAGGGCTGTCTGATTCTGGTGAAGACCGGGCACCTGCCTGTGGTCGACACTCCGCTCGACTTTAAAAGCTAAACGAGCCGAGTTGGAACAGCGATTTTGGCTGAGTAATCAAGTAGCTTTTTGCCTTCACAGGCTCTTTTCGGCGGCTGTTGATGACTCTGTGTTGACCTTTTCTCTAAGAGGCATTTTCAGTTCCTCCATGCAAAACCAGGTGACATCGTCGATGCCGTGTACCACTTGGTAGGCCTCCACCACCACCTCCAGCAACACACAGTCTGGCGTTTGTATGAACGTCCCAAGGTCGGGGTGTTTTTCCAAATGAGCACTCAGCAAGTAGGGGTGTGTAGTGGCATTGGATTCTTGCACCCGCCCCACGGCACTCAACACAAAACGGCTGGTTGCGCCGACTGCTGCCTCAAGGCGACTGCCATCTATTAGCACCGACACCCGCGGGTTTTGCAGCAGATTGGTGAATTTTCGGGTGTTACGATACGTGGCAAAAACTAGCCGATGCCCTTCATCGACTGGTGTAATGGCAATTAAACTGGTGTGTGGTTGCCCCGCACTTTCAGTGGCAAGTACGGCAAAACCTGTGGTGTTTAGCAACTTCTGAATGCTGTCCCTGATAGAGGCGGAAGATGTCATTGAACACCAAGTTGGCTGCTTGGAACAAGCTAAACAGCGCGATTGAAAGCTTGCAGTTTACTCAAGCCAGCGTTGCCCGAAGCTATCCGGCTTCCGCATGCTCAACCTACAACAGTGGGGCGCAACAGAAAGGGCCGCGTCTGCAGCCCTTTTTTCAATTTGGCATATTTTGCCGTCAAGTCAACCAAGGCAAAACGCGTCCCGTTCAACTCACTCTATTTAACGACGCGGCGTCATCGGCCCACGGCCTTCAATGTGGCGGAAGTTGATACGACCTTTACTCAGGTCGTACGGGGACAATTCCAGCGACACCTTGTCACCGGCCAGAATGCGGATGTGGTTCTTGCGCATCTTTCCAGCAGAGTAGGCGATCAATTGATGTCCGTTGTCCAGCGTCACGCGAAAACGGGTATCGGGCAAAACTTCATTCACTACGCCCATCATTTCGATCAGATCTTCTTTAGCCATGGTGGTACTCCTGTAAATACTAAATTCAATGTGGGCGAGTGATGGCACGCACCCAGTCGATCCCTTGTGCAATGGCGTAGCGCGCTGCAGCGTCAAGCGAGGGAAATTCATCGTGGAATCGCATCACACGATCCGTAGAAGCACTGCCTCGGCCGCTGGCAATCGAAACCTGTGCGGCAAACTGCCCACATGGTAGTTGACGGGGGCAAGCTGCAATCCGATATTTGCCCATCGTAATAGGCGTCTGTTCAATAGTGTCAGTAAAAGTCATCAAAAATTCAAATGGGCCGTGAGCAATATGGCTCTAGGGACCCGAGTCTTCATAGGCACGCCCCCATGCCGGGAAATCCATTCAGTCAACCCGTCTGGTGGTTCAAAAAACCGGAAACAGGTTTTGCGCCATAGCAGGGACGACAACAACAGAGGGAAAAAGCCACTAGACCGTGAGAAGTTTCGTGGGGACGCATTTGAGGGGCTGGACTGGTGCCCCTCTGCCGGGGGCGTCCGCGCTGTCCGCAGTGCAGAGGCGTGACCAGTCGCCAAAAGCGACCCACTAATGTAACACGATGTCCATAAGCCTGCTAATGTGTTGCATTTTTGCGATTCACCACACGATCTAAAGCTTCGGCGGCGCGGACACACGCCTCTTGCTCGGAACACGCGATTTTCGCACCGACACGGTTTTCGCTACTACCGGACGCGCTCCCGCGGTTTCGGGTTTGGGTCTGGCCTTTGGTTTATTTGTTGGTAAGGCTTTTGGTTTGCCCTTGCCGGTGACCTTGGCATCAGACACCTCCAAGACAATGGGCTGACCCAAAGCAGCCTTGGCCCTAGCCACCAAGGCCAACTCCCGCACCTTTTCGATATCGGCATCACTGAACGGGCCGTTGACCCCCGAAATTGCAGCCAGCTTCATGCCGTGTTTCAAGCCCAGCTTGTAGATCTCGCGCACTTTTTCCCACTCAATGGCTCGGCCCACTGTGAAATTCTCAAACCGCCCTTCCAGCGCCAGCACAATCGTCTCGGCCAGACACGCATAGGCCACACCTTTTGGAAGGCCGATGTTCTTCATCTGTACGTCGCCGGGCAATTGAATCTCGCCGGACTCGATCACCAGTACATCCGGACGCTTGGCGACTTCCGATGGCGGCAGGTCCAAGGGGCGGGCCACGTCAGTGATGACACAGCCCGGCTTGACCCGCATGATGTCCAGCACCTTTTTGCCAGCGCCAGAGGTCGCGGTCACTACCATGTCCATCTCGCCAATGTCCTTGTCCGCGTGCGCAGACAGGAAAATCTTGGCGTCGGGCGACTCCAGCAGAATCGATTCCTTCAGGGCTAACAACTTGGCGGTCTCAGGGGAGACCATGTAAACCTCTTCCGCCGCCCGTGCCAATAAGCGCGCACAAACCGAACCGATGGCACCGGTGGCGCCCACCACCATGGCCTTGAACTTGACCCGCCCCTTACCCTTGGGTGCTGGCAGCAGACGCATCCGCAATATCGCGTCATGGGCCGCCCACAAGGCGCCCGACGCACTGTAACTATTGCCGGTGGTGATCGGTAATGGCGCTCGTTTGGCCACGGTAAGTCCTGCATCCCCCACCACCTTGGTAAAAGCACCCAGCCCCATAATTTGCGCACCCAGGCGCTTGGCCATGGCAGCGGCATCCAACAAGCGCCGATACGTGAATTCAGGGTCATGGCGCATGATCTCCCGGGGTGTACCCCCGACCGAAATCAGCCAGCCCTCGGCTTGCACACCGGTCGGTGACCGAATGCCTGTCACCCGCGAATACACAAAGGGTGGCGCATACGCCATGATTTTTTCCAGAGAGTTCATCAGCACCGGTGGCGACACCTGGGACAACATCTCTATGGGCTTGACCTTCTTGAAATACTCCTGCGACAGCGGGTGAATCACAAAGGCAAAACGGTTCACGCGCTGAAAACCATTCGGGTGGATGATGCGCGGCTCCGATTGCAGACCAGCGATGATTTCCAGATAGTCGTCTTCCAGAATGTCGTTGGGGCGCTTACCCAGGGCAGCCACCACCATGGCATCCAGCAAATTCGCACCCAGCACATGCCCGTGCATCACGGGCGAGCCGTCGATGATGGTGGCCACACCCTTGTCCCGAAACTGGGCAATACGCTCGTCGTTCACCGTGGCGGTGACTACCGTTTTACCCGCCAGCTCCTCAAGACCAAAGTCGTCCAGCTCATGCACCGGCGCCACAATCACACTGGCTTTCTGCATGGCCTTGCGCAGCACAAACCGCGTCCACTCCTTGACAGGGCCCGAGGCCATGGCCGCAGGCAACGTCCAGTCCTTGACGTAATGCGCACCATTGGCATACAGGTTCAGCGCGTCCAGGGAACCCAATAGTTTGGGTACACCCAACTGCATCAACGGATCGGCGAACTGCAGATTGCTGGTGAACTCGCCCATGGACAAGGCCAGCTTGTAGTCCGTCATGCCCGAGAAGAAGAGCACCCGCGTGTTGTTGAAAAAATTCCCCATGTGGGTTTGTGCATGGCGCACCGCCCATTCCTGAAAAATGTCGCCCAAACGCCCGCCAGTGGTCACCGGTACCTCGGTCGCCACCAGCTTCAGGCGCGCGCTGTCCTTCTCGATGAAGCGCCGTGACCCTACTTTGTAGTGATCCTTGAGCACACCCAAGCCGATGGCTGCGGCCTTTTTGTCCCAGTACTTTATCAACTTGACGGCGGCGGCCGTGCTGCCGTTGGTGCCAACCCGCCGCACATGCAGCTTCTCGCCCAAAAAGTCGGTAACAAAATCGAAATCCTGGGTGCTCGAACCCAGGCTGATGCTGACAACATGCTTCATGGTGGTAATGGAAAAGAGTGCAATGACATCTGCAATTTTTTCACCAAATGACCAATGTCAATACCGGTTGGCGCAAACATTGCGCAATCTTCACGTTTTCACGGGTTTCAGAAACCAGGCAAAACTCAGAACCTGAAGCACCAGCAATGCCGAAAAGGTGGCCCGGAACGCGTCCGAACGGGCCAAGCCACCGCTGGTGAACGCATCCACCGCAGCACCAATGCCCCACTGCAGACCAAAGGCCCCGATGAAAACCAGCAGATTCAGGGCCGTATTGACACGCCCCGACAACGTCACCGGAAACGAGGCCGTCAACTGCGAATAGGCGATATTTCCAAGACTAAAAGACAGCCCTAGCAAGGGCCATAACCATTGCGGACGGGCCAGATTCAAAACGATAGCCAACTCCACCACCAGCGCCAGGCCCATGCCAGCGGTCAGCAACACCATGGGCGAAATGCCTTTGCGCCCCAACCACACCGAGCAGGTGGCAACAAACAGAAAACCCAGCAACATCGCCAACGACATGAAAAACAGCACCCCTGCCGCGTCCGACCGGCCAACACCGTTGACTTCTATCAGCCAGGGAACCGCCCACAAACCTTGAATCGCCATGAAACCGCCCATGGTGAAACTGCCCTGCGGCGCAAACCGCCAGAACGCACGGTTGCCGTAAATGCCACCCAAACTGCGCAACTGTTGGCCGATCGACTCGCGCTGGCCCGCCACCTCCTGATCCGGCACAGTCAGCAAAGACCCTGCAGTCACCACCAGCAGAGCCGCCACCACCAGAAAAACACCACGCCAACCCAGGAGTGGCAGCGCAAGCTCCACCGGGACGCTGGCGGTCAGTGCACCCAGCCCGCCGGCCACCATGATGGTGGCGGTGAGCGACGGCTGGCGCTCAGACGGAAACCACTGGCTGAAGGCCTTGAAACTGGCCATCAGGCAGGCCGACACCCCCAGGCCAATCAGCGCACGCGCAACCGCCAGCGCCTGCAAGGAAGTGCCGACAGCAAACAACGCACAACCGGCAGCCGCCACCAGCAACAAAACCGCCTCCACCCGGCGCGGGCCGAAGCGGTCTAACAGCAAGCCCAGCGGCAACTGGAACAAACCAAAGGCCAGGAAATAGGCCGAGGTCAGCAGGCCCAATCCAGCCGCCGTAATGTTGAGCTCCTGCATCAACTCCGGCGCAATAACCGCATTGACACTGCGCAAACCATAGGACAGAAAATAACCGGCCGCATAGGCTGGCACCAGACGAAACCAAAGGCGCAAATCGTTGTTCATGGCGGCAATTGTCGTGGATTTGAAGGTGCAGCCCTGTCGCCAGTGCCTATACTTGCCTCCACGCAGATGCAGTAAAAAAACGCCTCCAGCCCTCGTCCGAATTGCATTAGTAGCTATAAAATTCATAGTGATGAAGACCGAACTCACCACCCACGACACGACCCGCATCGACGATACCCGCATTGGTGCGGTGCGGCCCCTGATCACGCCCGCCCTGTTGGAAGAAAAGCTGCCGGTCCCGGACGCGGCCCAGACCCTGGTGGAGACCAGCCGTACCGCTATTTCCAACATCCTGCATGGCAGGGACGACCGCCTGATCGTCGTTGTAGGTCCGTGCTCCATCCACGACCACGAGCAGGCCATGGACTACGCCTGGCAACTCAAGGAGCAGGCCGATGCCTTCAATGACGACCTGCTGGTGGTCATGCGTGTGTATTTCGAGAAGCCCCGCACCACCGTCGGTTGGAAGGGTTATATCAATGACCCGCACCTGGATGGCAGCTTTGCCATCAACCAGGGGCTGGAGATGGCGCGCAAGCTGCTGCTGGACATTTTGGCCATCGACATGCCGGTCGGTACCGAGTTTCTGGATTTGCTATCGCCCCAGTTCATCAGCGAACTGGTCAGCTGGGGCGCCATCGGCGCGCGCACCACCGAGAGCCAGAGCCACCGCCAGTTGGCCAGCGGCCTCTCCTGCCCGGTGGGTTTCAAGAACGGCACCGATGGCGGCATCAAGGTCGCCACCGACGCCATCCAGGCCGCGCAAGCCAGCCACTCCTTCATGGGCATGACCAAGATGGGCCAGGCCGCGATTTTCGAGACCCGTGGCAATGATGACTGCCATGTGATCCTGCGCGGCGGCAAAACCACCAACTACGCCCGCTCCGATGTGGACGCAGCCTGCGCGCTGCTGAAGGCCGCCGGACTACGTGAGCAGGTCATGATCGACGTCAGCCACGCCAACAGCAGCAAACAACACGCCCGCCAGATCATCGTCGCCGCGGAAGTGGCCGCGCAAATTGCCGCGGGTGATGCCCGTATCACCGGCATCATGATCGAAAGCCATTTGAACGAAGGCCGCCAGGACATCACGCCCAACCAGCCCTTGAAACACGGCGTGTCGGTCACCGACGCCTGTATCAGCATGGCGCAAACCGTGCCGGTGCTGGAGCAGCTTGCCGCCGCGGTGCGTGCGCGGCGGACCAGTCAGAAGTAATTGAGTGATATTGGCTTCCAGCCCTCGTGGAACATGCGTCAGCAGCTATTAAATGTATAGCAAATGAAACTCTGCATTCTTGAAAATGACATCCTCGAAGGAGAACTGGCGCAGGCCTATGGGGGGTTTGGTGCCATGTTTATCCGGCTATTTGAGAATGCCGGTGCCACCTGGACCATGGAGGTTTTCAACACCCCGTTGGGCCAGTACCCGGCCTCCTTTGACGGCTACGATGCGGTGCTGCTGACCGGCAGTGGAGCGGATTCTTTCTCCGACGAGCCCTGGGTCGTCGAACTGCGCCGCCAGGTCACTGCGCTGCTGGCTGAACGCAAGAAATTGGTCGGCGTCTGTTTTGGCCACCAACTGATTGCGCTGTGTATGGGCGCCCCAGTGGGGCGGGCGCCACAGGGCTGGGGTGCCGGGCGTTTGACCTACGACTGGCACCGCCAAGACCTGCCCTACTCGGCCGATCGCACCCGGATCGCCCTGCTGGCCAGCCACCAGGACCAGGTTTTTAAGCTACCTCCTGGCGCCACACTGGTGGCCAGCAGCGACTTTTGCCCGGTAGCAGCGTTCACGGTGGGGCAAGAGGTGTTTTGTGTCCAGGCCCACCCGGAATTTGATGAGGGCTTTAGCGCCCATCTGCTGGACAAACGTGAAGACACGCTGGGGGAAGACCACTACCAGCGCAGCCGGGACAGTCTGCAATACGGACATGAAGGCCATCACATCGCCCGCCTGATGGTCGCCTTTCTGGAAAACACAACAGTCAAAAATTAGTTTAGCCCCCGTGGAATAAGCGCAAGCAGCTATCAAAAACAGAGCAAATGCAAGAAAGACCGGCCCCGGGGCCGGGGGTATGCCCCGGGGTTGGGTTTCGCAATGCATGGCCTTGTGGGCCTGGACTGCACAACGGCGGCAGTAGTCCACCGGGTTGTGTTGGGCTGTGGGTAACAGTTGAATGCAGTGTAGACGTGCGCAGGCGGCAGAAGATTGCGTTTTAGCCTCTGCATAGCTGGTTTTTGGCATACTCTGCCAACAAAACCGATTTTTACGGCATTGACATGAAACTGGATCGCTACGACCAACAGATTCTGGACATCCTGCAACAGGACGGCCGCATCAACAACCAGGATCTGGCCGACCGTATTGGCCTGTCGCCCTCACCCTGCCTGCGCCGGGTGCGTGTACTGGAAGAGTCGGGGCTGATCGTTGCCTACCGCGCACTGTTGGACGCCAAGAAGCTGGGCCTGACCCTTGATGGCTCTGATCCACGTCTCCATGGACCTGCATACCCCGGCCCGTTTTGCCAACTTTGAGGCGGCCGTTAAGGTCTTGCCGGAAGTTCTGGAGTGCCTGCTGATCACCGGCCAGGAAGCCGACTACCAGCTTAAAGTTGCCGTACGGGACATGGACCACTACCAGTCCCTGCTGCTGAACCGCTTGAGCGGCATCGAAGGGGTTACCGGTGTGCATTCCAGCTTTGTGCTGCGCCAGGTACTGGTCAAGACCGCGCTGGACGTCTCCACCCGCGCCGAATAGGGCAACCCCATGTGCCTGATCGCTTGGAACTGGCAGCCCCACAGCAGCAAACCGCTGCTGCTGCTGTCCAACCGCGACGAGTTTTACGCCCGGCCCGCAATGCCGCTGCACTGGTGGGGTGACGACGATGGGCACGGCCCCACCATATTGGCAGGCAAAGACCTGCAAGGGGGCGGCACCTGGCTGGGCCTCAGCCGCAGCGGCCGCCTGGCGGCCTTGACCAACTACCGCTCGGCGGATGCCCTGCGCAGTGACACACCCTCGCGTGGTGAACTGGTCGCCGGTTTTCTGCACAGCGACCTGGACGCAGCCACTTACCTGCAGCAGCTGGCAGGACGCGCTGCCGACTACAACCCCTTTAATCTGCTAGTTTATGACGGCCGCACGTTGATGGGTTTGGAAAGCCGAGGCGCAAAACTGGTGCCCCTGCAACCCGGCATAGGCGCCGTCTCCAACGCCGATTTCCACACGCCCTGGCCCAAGTTGACCCGACTGAGCCAGCGGCTGCAGGGCCAGATAACCCGGCAACGCACCAACACACCCGATCTGCTGCCCCTGCTGCAGGACCCCAGCCTGGCAAGCGACGAGACTTTGCCCCACACCGGTGTCCCTATCGAATGGGAGCGGGCCTTGTCAGCCAGCTTTATTCACACAGCGGAGTACGGCACCCGTGCCTGCAGTGTGCTGGCCATTCACTCCACACATGCCACATTCACCGAGCACAGCTTTGGACCGCAAGGCTTGTTGCTCAAAAACCAACAGGACTTTGCGCTGCGCCCTTAATATTGCCTTAATCTTCAGAGCGCCCAATACACGGTGGGTTCTGCTGGCCTTCCCTTGCAGACCCCAAACCATCCATCCAACCCTGTCCGCCTGCCATGCGCTTGCTCCTGCTTGAAGACGATCCCACCCTGGGCGAAGGCTTGCAGGACTTTCTGCAAAGCGACGGTTATGTCGTTGACTGGTGTACCTCCATCGCGCAGGCAAAAATGCTGGTCAATGAGCCCTATGACGCCTGGCTGCTCGACTGGAACCTGCCGGACGGCTCTGGCGTCGAATGGCTCAAATCCCTCAGGAATAAAGGCCTGAAAGTCCCGGCCCTGGTTCTGACCGCCCGCGACATGCTGACGGACCGCATTCAGGGCCTCGACAGCGGTGCGGACGATTTTTTAGTCAAGCCCTTTGCGCCAGAAGAACTCTGCGCCCGCCTGCGATCCATTTCACGCCGGGTCGCTGGCGTCGCCCAACGCAAGGCCTTCGGCGCGGTCGACGTCGACCTCACCGCCAAAGCCGTCTGGCTCAACGGCCAGGCGATGGAACTCACAGCCCGAGAGTGGGACATCCTGGAAGCCCTGGTTCTGCGATCCGGGCGTCTGGTTTCCAAGAACGATCTGGAAGCCTTGGTTCTTGGTTCAGACAGCGAACTTGCCAGCAACGCCATCGAGGTCCATATTTTCAAACTGCGCAGCAAACTCGGCAAAGAACTGATAGAAACCGTGCGGGGACTGGGCTACCGAATGACGCCATCCGAGTCGGCTCCTGCCAAGGCATGATGCTGCCCTCCATTCGCCGCCGCCTGGCGTTCTCGCTGTTGTGGGTCTCATTGATTACTGGCCTCATGACCATTGGGCTGGTGCGCTACATCGTCAGCCACGAGATGGAAGAACTGATGAACCAGGAGCTGCGCGAGGCTGCTGAAATCATTCACAATGTTCTGGCACTTTCACCGGTGAACACGGCAGCAACGGTCACGCGCACCGGAAACTCCGAATACGAAGAACATCTGGTCTGGCAATTGATCAACAGCTCCAGCGGGGCCGTACTGGCCCGCTCAAACAAGGCGCCCTTGACTGCCTTGCTGACGGAGGTCACCGCCGACCCCCTACCCACTCCTGACGGCCGGTGGCGGGTTATCTCACTGGGGTTCAAACACGACCCGCATCGCATTCTGGTCGTCGCGCAGAGTGAAACGGAGCGTGGCGAGGCACAAAATGACGCAGTGTTCTACACCTTCATCGGTTCGCTATTGATGATCCTGCTCTCCATGGTGCTGATGAATTGGCGCATGCGGCAAGAACTGCGCCCACTCAACACTTTGTCACGGGATGTACAGGCTTACGATCCGCTGGTTCCGGCAACGGCCCCGCCGTCGGCACAACGCGAAGAACTCAAGCCCATTGAAACCGCGATCCAGGATCTGGGTCAACGACTGGCGCAACGCGTCATCAGCGAACGCGCCTTCACGTCCCACGCGGCGCACGCCCTGCGAACACCCGTTGCGGGCCTCGACGTTCAACTCGCGATGGCCCTCAGAGAGGCCCCAGAAAGTCTGCGTCCGCGGCTGCAAAGAGCCCGCGAGGCAACTACCCGTCTGGGCCGCGTCATGCAGGCCCTGCTGGCCATGTTTCGCAGTGGCATCGAGCCGCAACGCCAAAACGTCGTGCTGGCCGACCTGCTGGCGCCGCTGTCGTTCAACACCTTGGTGATCGAAGTCGACAGCCCTGTGCAACTCAACGTCGACCCGGACCTGTTGACCGCCGTCTTGCTCAATCTCTTGGACAACGCACAGCGCCACCAGGCGACCCGCGTAAACATGATGGTAACGCAGCTGGGTAGCCAAACCCACCTTCGCGTGGTTGACGATGGAGAAGGCTGCTCGGTCGAGCGACGCAGCAAGTTAAAAGCGGCTTTGGAGCGGCAGGACTACAGTTCCAGCGAAGGCCTCAAGGGTTTGGGCTTGATTCTGGCCGACCTGGTGCTGCGCGCACACGGTGGTTCCATCGAACTTCCAGTTGTCAGCCAGGGGTTTTGCGTCGAGTTGATCTGGCCCGAGAAAAATATTGCATCCGGTTCGGTAACTTAATCGTGGCTTCAGTTTGGATTTCTAAAGTCCATTCACTCCCCAACCACTTTCCAAGGAATCCACCATGAGCAACTCTGCCAATAAAGCCTACAAGTTCCAGATCGTCAATGGCACTGTGACTGCGGTCTACAAAATCGAAAATGGCCGCATCCAGAATGACGGCATGGACCACGACGAATCCTGGTCACTCGATGGCGGTAACGTCGTCAAAACACAGTGGGATGATGGTCGACTGGAAACCACCACTTACAGCGACGCCAATGGCGACGGTATCTTCTTCGCAGTTTCCAAAACCTACGCCAATAGCCAAGGCACCGCCACCCTGTCCGGCGATGACGACCTGCTGGGCAATAGTTACCTCGACGACAGCAACGACAACGAATTCGGCTCCGATACTGAAACACATTCTGAAACGCATTCCATCGAAAGTGATGGATACGAGCACCAAATCGCCGACTCCAGCCACAACGAAGTACAGGGCAGTCTGACGAATCAAAACGCAATATCGGGTAGCGACGGCGACGACATCCTCTCCGGTGGCAACCACAACGATGTTCTGGACGGTGGCAATGGCAGTGACACACTCCGCGCTGGCACAGGAGACGATATTCTGGTGGGTGGCGGCAGAGACGACCAGGGTATCAACCACTTTGAAGGTGGTGATGGGGATGACATCCTGGTTGCAGGTGGCCAGAAAACCGACTTCTTTAGTGACTTCTTTACGGCCAATACCACACTGAATACCGTCATCCACACCGATACCAAGTTTGCTGGTGTTGCCAATATTGTGGATGGTGTAGGCAATGGGCTTGGCAACCAGGTCGAAAACGACTTCCACATCCACAGTGGAAATGGCAATGACGCCATTCTGAACTTCCATGCCGAAACCGACCACATCACGCTGGATCGCGGCATCAACGGCAGCAATATTCAGGATTTCGACTCCTTGTCCGAGCACATCACGGTCCAGGGAAACAACATGCACATCGATCTTGGCCAAGGCAACAGCATCACACTGGTCGGTATCGATCCCAACAGCGTGTCTGCCAACGACTTTGTCCTCATCTAGGCAAAGCACCCTCTCCAGGGAGCATGACCACGTGGAAGGACTTGAAGTCTCGCCAAAACCCACCAGATAGAGGCATTGTTACTACACCCCACAACCCTGTTGTGGGGTCCAGCGTATGGCCTTGGCCGTGGTCTATTCGTTCTCATTGGCCTTGCACGGCCTGGTGACTTGGCGTCTGTCACTCGGGCTGGAGTCATTCGACAGCAACTTGGCAATCACTCTGGTCTGGATGCTGTTGTTGGCCTCGGCGGTCTTGATGCCCATGGGTTTGCTGGCCCGCCGGGTCTCAAAACCACCCGCCACCGAGGTGCTGACATGGATAGGCCTTTTGTGCATGGGCCTTTTTTCGTCGCTGCTGGTGCTGACAGTCGTGCGCGAGACCCTGCTGCTGCTGGCGCACGCCACCAATGCACTGTGGGTCGATGCCCTTCCCCTGCACGCGCTGCAGCTGTCTACGGCACTGGCTTTACCGGTGCTGGCATTACTCATCACAATGTTGGGTTTCTGGAACGCGCGGCGCACCGCCACCGTGGTCCAGGTGGATGTGCCTATCACCAACCTGCCCGAGGCCTTGCAGGGTTTCAGCATGGCGCAGATCAGCGACATCCATGTCGGCCCCACCATCAAGACCCACTACCTGCAGCGTATTGTGGACAAGGTCAACGGCCTGAACGTCAATATGGTCGCTATCACCGGCGACCTGGTCGATGGCAGTGTCAAGGAGCTGGGCCAGCATGTTGCACCCCTGGCCCAATTGAGCTCGACCCACGGTACGTTTTTTGTGACCGGCAACCACGAGTACTACTCGGGTGCCCACAGCTGGATCGAGACCTTACGCGCGCTGGGGGTGCAGGTGCTGATGAACGAACATGTGCTGATCCAACACAGCACCGACACCCAGGATCCCGAACCTGCGGTGATGGTGATCGCCGGTGTCGCCGACTACAGTGCCCACCATTTTGATGAAAGCCATCGCAGCGACCCGCACAAGGCCATCGCCCTTGCTCCCGACCACGCAGTATTCAAGCTGCTGCTGGCCCACCAGCCCCGTAGCGCATCTGAGGCAGCCGACGCTGGTTTTGACCTGCAACTCTCAGGCCACACCCACGGTGGTCAGTTCTGGCCCTGGAACCATTTTGTTCAGTTCCAACAACCCTACACGGCCGGCCTGCACAAGTTGCGCGACCTCTGGGTCTACACCAGCCGAGGAACGGGCTACTGGGGTCCACCCAAGCGTTTTGGTGCCCCGTCCGAGATTACCCACCTGCGACTGGTGCGGGCCTAAAACAGTTATCTGTTTTCGGGCAGCTCGATCTTCACTTCCAGCACTTCCAGGTTGTCCTGGCGTTCCAGGTGCACCTTGATGTCGTCGGGGTTGATCTTGATGTATTTGCTAATCACGGCCACCAGTTCGGCCTGCAGCGCGGGCAGGTAGTCGGGCTCTGCAGCGTTGCGACCACTGCGCTCGTGCGCCAGGATGATCTGCAGGCGTTCTTTGGCCACACTGGCCGTTTTTTTCTTCTCACCCAACAGGAAAGACAGGAACGATGCCATGGCCTATTTCCCTCCAAACAGACGCTTGAGCAACCCTTGCTTGGGAGCTTCGGTAAAGCGCATGGGCTTTTCAGCACCCAGGAAGCGGTCAATCACGTCTTTATAGGCTTCGGACACATCACTGCCCTGCATGTGCACGGCTGGCACCCCTTGATTGGAGGCCTGCAACACCGACTCACTCTCGGGAATCACACCAATCAACTTGATACGCAGAATGTCCTGAATATCGTCCAGCGACAACATCTGCCCCTGGTCCACACGGGCCGGGTTGTAACGCGTGATCAGCAGGTGTTCCTTGATCGGGTCCAGCCCCTCGATGGCGCGTTTGGTTTTGCTGGCCAGCATGCCCAAAATGCGATCCGAGTCGCGCACCGACGACACCTCGGGGTTGGTCACCACCAGCGCCTCGTCGGCAAAATGCATGGCCATCAAGGCCCCCGTCTCAATGCCTGCGGGAGAGTCACAAACGATGAACTCGAAGTCCATGGCGGCCAGGTCGGTCAATACTTTTTCTACACCGGTCTGGGTCAAGGCATCCTTGTCCCGCGTCTGGGACGCGGCCAGCACGTACAGGTTGTCGCACTGTTTGTCCTTGATCAAGGCCTGGTTCAGGTTGGCTTCCCCCTGAATCACATTGATCAGGTCATACACCACACGGCGCTCACAACCCATGATCAGGTCCAGGTTGCGCAGGCCCACATCAAAGTCGATCACCGCCGTCTTGTGGCCTCGCAGGGCCAGGCCGGTTGCAAAACTGGCGCTGGTGGTGGTTTTTCCCACTCCGCCTTTGCCCGATGTCACCACAATTATTTTTGCCATAGTTTTGTTTGCTTCCCTAAGAAATATCGTCAATCGGCACGCCTGCCGGGCCTCAAGGGTTCAACGCCTCAATGATCAATTTGTCCTGCCCGTCGTTGCTCAGACGCACCTGGGCGGCCTTGCCTCGCACATTCGGTGCCAACGGGTTCTCGCTGGTGCGGTACACACCGGCAATGGATACCAACTCGGGTTCCAGACACAGCGAAAAAATACGGGCGCTGGTATTGCCCCGCGCTCCCGCCATGGCCTTGCCACGCAGCGGCGCATAAACATGAATATTGCCGTCAGCCACCACTTCGGCCCCCTGGTTCACCATGGCCAGCACCACCAGATCACAACCCCGGGCATAGATCTTTTGGCCTGATCGCAAAGGTTTATCCACCACCATGGTGCCGGGTCCGGGTACTTCCCGCACGACCTCATGGACCACCTCGCGAATGCTTTCCGCCACTGGAAGAGGTTTTTCCTCCTGCGGCATGGCATCCTTCACTGCAGGTCGTTGACGGTACACCTCGGGTGCCGCTTCAACCAGGCCGACCGCCAGGGCCGCCGCCATCGTCTCAGGACTGGCCGCTCGAACCGCCACCGGAACCAGGCTGCAGGAGCGCAATACCCGCAGCAAAGGAACCAGATCGCATACCGGAGTTTGCGGGTCCAGATGCGAAAAATCCAGGACCAAGGCATCGTGGTCAAAAAAATCCGGACTTTCCCCTTGGGGTCCGAACTTGGCAAACACGTCGGCCGCCACGCTCCCAAAGTCACTGGATTTCAGATGAAGCGCAACCAAAGGCAACTGGGCACTCTTTATTTCGAATGAGGCCGGCACATGGCTGGGGCTTGTACCTGCAGAAGAAACGGACATGAAAAGGGAAGTGAACGCGAGAAAGCGGGGGAAAAAGGTCGGTGAACCCGAAGTCGGCGAATCTTACTTGATTGCAGCGGCCAAAAACCCCCGGCTTACAGCTTCTTTTCGGCCATCGCTGTGAGGACAACACAGGCTCTGGAAAACTTCTTTTTTTCTTAGCTGCTGTTCGTACCTATCTTCCTATTTATTCTATTTAAAGATAGTAGTAGTAGGTAAGCATCGCCAGTTTCTGTGCACAAGGTCGTATTTCTTTTCTAAATCAAGGACTTGCATGCGTTTGACTCCTGTGTGTGAGTCTGCTCTCGCCAACGTCACCGAAAATGAATAACTATTCAAAAACTGAAGACCCTGTGGATAACCATGGTCTTGTGCGAAAACTATCCACAGCTTTTCTAGTTGACAACATCGACAAAGATCCGTGTAGAGTTCAGACCCATGAAACTTCTGCTGCGTGTTCTGGGTGTTGTGCTGCTGTCCTGCGCCATTTTTGTGATGGCCGGTATATTGGCGACCTGGGCGCCAGACCGCTCCGTGCAACAACTGTCGGCCCGCTGGGCGCCAGCCCCATCGCAATTCCTGCCCGTGTTGGGCATGCAGGTGCATCTGCGCGACGAAGGCCCACGTGGCGATCCGCTGCCAATTGTGTTGTTGCATGGAACGTCGGCCAGTCTGCACACCTGGGATGCTTGGACCCAGGCGCTGACGCACCAACGTCGCGTCATCCGGTTCGATCTGCCCGCCTTCGGGCTGACCGGACCCCATCCCGACAACGACTATTCCATTGCCGCCTATGTGCGTTTTGTGGTGGCCGTTCTGGACCAGATGGGTGTGCAGCAATTTGTATTGGCTGGCAATTCTCTGGGTGGACAAATTGCCTGGGGTACTGCAGTAGCTCACCCGCAGCGCGTAAAAAAGTTGGTGCTGATTGATTCGGCGGGCTACCGGTTGCAGTCGACATCGGTACCCTTGGGTTTTACGATCGCCCGCACGCCGGGCTTGCGTGTGGTGATGGAATATGTATTGCCCCGGGGTGTCGTGCAAAGCAGTGTGCGCAACGTCTATGGTGATCCGGCTAAGGTCACCGCGGATTTGGTGGACCGGTATTACGAGCTGACTCTGCGCGCCGGCAACCGCCAGGCCTTGGCCTACCGGATGGATCAACTCCACAGTGGTGATGAAGCCGCCCTCAAAGGACTTAAAGTGCCAACCCTGGTCATGTGGGGTGCCAAAGACCGGTTGATTCCGCCGGATACGGCACAGCGTTTTTTGGCCGATATTGCGGGGGCACAGATGGTCATCTTTGACGACTTGGGCCATGTTCCGCATGAAGAAGACGGCCCCAAGACGGTCGAGGCCTTCAAATTGTTTATGTCAGCGCGGTGAAACGCCCGAGACCCGATTCAATAATTAGTGGTTAAATAGTGCTCTAGCCCTTGTGAATCATGCGCAAAGCGCTATTTAATTTATAGCAAATGTTGTGTCATGGATAAAGAAAACTTTTGAAACCGCGCTTGAAAATCTCAGCCATCAGAGCCCTGGCTCAAACGGGCTGGCGTATACCGCGTGAACGTGAACGCCCTGGGCGTGGCTGGTGACATGATTTTTTAAAGGAACAACACCATGGTTTATCTGATTGCTGGTTTGCTGATGTTTCTGGGTGTGCATTCGGTGCGCATCGTGGCGGACGGCTGGCGCACCCGTACCCTGGCCCGGGTGGGTGATGGCACTTACAAAGGTGTTTATTCGGTGGTCTCCATCGTCGGGTTCGGGCTCATCATTTATGGCTTCGGCATTGCGCGTGAAACCCCCACCTTGTTATGGACGGTGCCGGTGGGCATGCGCCATGCCGCGTCGCTGTTGACCCTGGTGGCTTTTGTGCTGCTGGCAGCAGCCTATGTGCCGCGCAATGGCATCAAGGCGAAGCTACACCACCCCATGGTCCTGGGTGTCAAATCCTGGGCGTTGGCACATGTGTTGGTGAATGGCAATCTGGCTCACCTGGTGTTGTTTGGCGCCTTTCTGGCCTGGGCCGTTGTGGACTTCATCGCCGCGCGCCGACGTGACCGGGCTGCCGGCACACAGTACCCGGCCGGTACGGTGTCAGGCACCGTGGTGGCCGTGCTAGTGGGTTTGATTGCCTGGGCGGCGTTTGCGTTCAAATTACACGGGCTGTTGATCGGCATCCGCCCCTTTGGTTGAGCATGTGGCGGTGGCCGCCGTGGTTGGCCTACTTCTCCATGTACCACTGGATGATGAACTTGGCCACAAACCCCACCATGCCAAACGCCAGGCCTAGAAAAATCACAAAGGTGCCGAATTTGCCGGCCTTGGATTCCCAGGCCAGGTGGCCAATGATGAACAACATGTAGAGCATGAAGCCGCCCACCCCAAAGGAGAGGCCAAAGCCGGCAATCTGTTCTTCTGAATAACCAAACATGCTCAGTTCCTGCTGCTGTTCGATGGTGTGGGCAGCGGTTCGCGTAGCGGCAAGCTGGACGCATCCACCAAATCGCGGTACGCATGCCAACTGGCGTGACCCAGCATGGGAATCACGGCAATCAGGCCCAATAACAAGGAACCCAGGCCCAACAGCGTAAAGCCCATGATCAATGCCGCCCAAAACCCCATGGGTACCGGGTTGGCTAACACCGCCTGCCAACTGGTCAGCACGGCTTGCATCAGCGTGACGCGGCGGTCCAGTAACAAGGGCATGGAGACCACGCTGGACGCAAACAAGGGGGCGGCCATGATGCCCCCCAGGGCCAGCCACAATTCAAACAACCAGCCGTCCTGCGCCAGCACCACATGGCGCACAAAGTCGAGTGGGCCCAGAATCGGTGCGGGTGCCAATAGTGTGATCAGGGCTGCCGACGTGACCACCCAGCCAGTGGCGGCCAGGGCCAACAGGGCGCCAAATTGCACCATGCACCAGTAGTCGTTGCCCCATTTGTTGAAGTGGCTGTTTTGCCAGTTCAACCAGGTCTTCAGAACCACGCTCAGGTCGGCTTTTTCGCCGCGCTCCAGGGCCCGGCTCAAGGCATACAAACTGGTGGCCAGAACCGGTGCAATCACCATAAAACCCGACAGCGCGCCTGCCAGCAGCCAGAACCGCTGGTGCGCGATGGCTACGATGATGGCACCCACGGCCGCCAGCGCCAACCCGTGGGCAAAACTGACCCAGCCCACCCGGGCCATGTCGCGCCAGGCGTAGACCAGCCAGACCAAAGGTCGCATCAACGTGATGGTGCGCACAGCAGGGAGATTGGGGGTGGCTTGGGGCATGGTGGGGTGGCGCAGGCGCCGCGCAGTGTAAAACGTGAACCACTATAGCGCCTTGATTTCTGTCAAACCTAGACCTGCGGCTGTGGCCGGTCCGTTCATAATCGCCGTTTTACTCCGCCAAAGGCCCTGCATGCCACGCTCCATCCTCGACGAATCCCGAATCCATTCTGCCATCCAAGAGCGGGTGGCCAGCCACCAGCAGGCCATTGTCAAAGAGGTACAGGGGGCTGTCGCTCAGCATGCCGTGGTGGTGGTGGGTATGGGCATGAATCCCTTTCCCAAGCAGGCCCGCAAGCTGCTGGACGATGCAGGTATCGCCTACCATTACCTGACCTACGGCACGTATTTCAGCCGGTGGCGTGAAAGAAACGCCTTGAAACTGTGGACCGGTTGGCCCACCTTTCCGATGGTGTTCGTCAAAGGCACCCTGATTGGGGGCGCCAATGACCTGAAGAAACTGATTACCAGCGGCGAACTCAAGACGCTGCTGGAAAAACCGTAGCCCCCTCGCTGCGCCGCTTCGCGGGTCGGTGCCCCAAGAGGGGGACGCAGTTCACATTGGGGCGGCCCGGCGGTGAACTAGAGACTTATTGCGCGGCCGGTTTGCTGGCCGCCCGGTTGGGGCCATAGGCCCGATGGCCACCACGGTGTGCGCCCATGCGTGCATGTTCGGCGTCAAATACCTTCTTCTGGTCGGCGTTGAGGGCGGCGTAGAAGGTCTTGGTGGCGTCCTCACGCTTTTCCATCGCAGCATTCATGGCGGTCATGCGTTCGGCGCGCAGGGCACGCATTTTGTCGATGCGTTCGGGCGTGGTCAGTTTGTCCATCTCGGCGCGGTCGGGCTGTTTGTGGTCCATCGCTGCCATGGGTTTCATGGCCGCGGTAAAGCTGGTCCAGGCGCCTTCCTGGTCCGCCGTGATCTTGAGCTTG
This sequence comes from Candidatus Aalborgicola danicus, assembly GCA_016703945.1. Lineage (GTDB taxonomy): Bacteria > Pseudomonadota > Gammaproteobacteria > Burkholderiales > Burkholderiaceae_C > Allorhodoferax > Allorhodoferax danicus. Next base: position 139,921 of record JADJBC010000041.1, on the reverse strand, counting down.
GCCTTCATTTCGGCGTGGCGTTTGGCCATCATGGCTTCCATGCGTGCGGGGTCCATTTTCCCGCGCATGCCCATGGGGCCGCCCTGCTGCATGGGGGCACCCATGCCCATCATGGGGTTGGGGTGCGCGCGGTTCATGTCTTGGGCGGAAGGTTGTTGCGCGAACGCAGCAAAACCAGCGCTGGCCAACAACGCGGATACGAGGAGTGGTTTGAAACCTGATTTCATGGTGACTTCCTTTTCTGTGTAGGCGTCTGACGCGGACATCGCGATCAGGCTGGTTGCAAGTATGGAATGCTTGTGTATCACTCCGATTGCGCCACGATAAGGCTTTGTAAAGTTGCATGAAATCTCTGCTTGTGCGTTGCGATGACAATACAGCCCTCAAGCGAAATCCTAAAGTGTTGGCGACAGAGCTTGTCGCTACGCGACTGCGGTCTGTCCCGCAAGTTTCTAAACTGAAAAAGGCGACTACGTGTTCAAGAATTTGATGATTTACCGCCTGGTGTCGGGCTGGCCGAACGTGGCGGAGCCCCTGGAAGCGGCGCTGGAAAAGGCGCACTTTGTGGAGTGCGGCGCGTCACAGGAAAAGTCCGTTGGCTGGGTCGAGCCGCGTGGCCACGCCCATGGGGCGTTGGTCGAAGTGGTGGGTGGTCAATGGCTGCTCAAGCTGATGATGGAGGTCAAGGTAGTGCCGGGCTCGGTGGTCAAACGCAAGGTGCAAGAGCAGTTGGACCACATCGAAGCGACCACCGGACGCAAGCCCGGCAAGAAGGAAACACGGGAGTTAACCGATGACGCCCGCCTGGCCCTGCTGCCCATGGCGTTCAGCAAACAGTCCAGCGTGCAGGTGTGGGTTGATCCGGCGGCCGGTTACCTGCTGACCGATGCCGGTAGCCAGGCCAAGGCCGACGAGGTCATTACCTGGCTGATCAAGGCGGTGGACGGCTTGGTCGTGCAGCTGGTCAACACCCAGACATCTCCTGCATCGGCCATGGGCCTGTGGCTGTCGACCAAGGAGGCACCCCCGGGCTTCAGTGTGGACCGCGAGTGTGAACTCAAGGCGGCGGACGAATCCCGTGCCGTGGTGCGATACACCCGCCATGCCCTCGACACCGAAGAAGTGACCCAGCACATCGCCATGGGCAAGGTGCCCACCCGCCTGGCGCTGACCTGGAGCGACCGGGTTTCTTTTGTGCTGACCGAAGCCTTGCAACTCAAGAAACTTGCGTTTCTGGAAAGTGTGTTTGAAGGCGCTGCGGCCAGTCCGGCCGATGGCAAGGACGATAACTTCGATGCCGACGTGGCCATTGCCACTGGTGAACTGCGCAAGCTGATCCCGGATTTGATCGAGGCCCTGAGCGGCGAGATGGCAGCGGCATAACCCAGACAAAGCCGCTGAAAGGTCTCAGTTACCGGTAAACATAGCGGGGCGGTCCGTACTGTTTGACCACAGGGGCATAGTGGGACTCGTATCCATGGCGGTGCCCATTGCCGTACGGCGAATACCAGTGCCCGTGGCGGTGGCCAAGCCTGGGCGGCGGTTGCCATATGACGACCGGGCGGGGATCGGTGTAGCTGCGAAGGTAACGGTGCGGCACCACCGGTGGCGCAGGCTGCACACGCACCAGTGGCCGATAGTCCGGACCCTGGTAGCCCCGGACAACCGGCCCTTGCGCGGGGTACCGGTGTTCCGCATGCACCTGGGGTGCCAGCGCAGCCATTCCGCTGGCCAGTAGCAACAGGCCCAACCAGTGGGCGTTCAGCACGGGTTTATGGAGTGAAACAGTGGGGGTAGGCAAAACACGGTTGGTGTGCATGGCGATGGATGGGCCTGAGCCCCTACCGCTAGACGTAGCGGTTTGTCATCCCTTAACGACCAGGGTCTGCGCTCGGCTGACCGCAGTAACAACCGATTACAAAGACAAAAAGGGGGCCGTAGCCCCCGTGAAATAAGCGTTAATAGCTATCAAATTAGTAGCATTTGACGTTAGCCGGGTTTCTTGACGGAACAGGTGCTCCAGCCAAAGATGGCATAGGGAGGGCACCAACCGATGGCGCCGGTGGCCAGCGGCACCACGCCCAGCCAGCCCCACAGGCCGATATTGCCGGTGAGGGTCAGACCGATCAGAACCAGACCGGCGACGATGCGCAGAATGCGGTCAATACCGCCAACGTTGGATTGCATGCTGAATTCCTTGGAGCGAGTGGGTAATGGGCGTATTAGATGCTGAGTCCGTCCGTCCGTCTGTGACATCTGTCACAGAGGAAAAATCTCCGCTGGCCCGCCTCCCGTGGTGTGGGCTCAGCGCTGCAACCTTAGAGGCGGGGGCGAACCAGCATCGGTGCAAAACGCCACAGAAACAGGGCCAAGGCCCCCCACCCATGCACCAGCCGCCAGGTACAAAAGACCACTGACCCAGGCGGTGTCGGCCATGGCAGCCAGGCGCAAGGCCGCTGCCAGCAGCATCAGCCAATAACTGGCGCGCATGCTGGCGTCGGTTGCCAAGGGCCGCCCCAGGTGGCCCAGGGATGTGCGGGTCACCATGCCAATGATCAGCACGGAGAAGCCGGCCATGGCAATCAGGTGCACCGGCAGGACCCGTGGCAGCGCCACCCCGGCACTGGCCAGCGCGGCGCTCAACAGGCCCAGCGCGATACCGCCATAACCGGCGTACAAAATCCACAGCAGCGGGTTGTGCCGCACCGCCAGCGGTTTCCAGCTCAGTACCTGGACGGCTGCCAGCAGACCGGCCAAACCCAGAGCCAGAGCCGTCAGCACCGGCCAACCGGCCAGTTGGCTGAGCGCCGCCACCGTGCAGGCCCCCAATTGCACCTGGCCGGAGGTCGTGTGTTTGGGAATGTCCAGCCCTGGTACAGCGCGCATGGCAAAAAAGGGAATCACCCGGCGCCCGATCAGTAGCGCAATCAAGGCCATGACCACCAGCGCCGCATTAAAACGCACCATCAGCAGCGCGTAGTCACCTGCCAGCGCCGCCAGCAGGTACAGTGCGTCGCCGACGGCCAACCCGACCAGCAGCCAGGGCACGGCGTAATTGCGCGTGTTTTTGGAGCGGTAAACCGCGCGCATCATGGCCAGTGCCGCCAACCCGAAGAAGGCCAGCTCGCAGGCCATGGCGATCCAAAAAGCAGTACGGCTATTGACCAGAAAGCCTACGCGCGCCAGTAGCCACAGGCCACACACGGCACCCAGGGCGCGGCCCTGCAGCGGGTTGATGCCGGTCCAGTTGCTGCCCGCCGTCATCAGAAAGCCCACAGCAATGGTGGCAATAAAGCCCCACAACATCTCGTGGGCATGCCAGGCGATGCCCTGCAAGGGGCCGGTCAAAACCGACGGTGCGTAGATCCACAGGGCAACGGCGATCAGCGCCCAGGAGATACCGGCCAGGTACAGCGGGCGAAATCCCAGTTCAAGGAATGCCTGCAAATTGGGCGCGCCGCCGTCCGTGGCGGGGGCTTCCTTCAGTTGGATCAAGGGGGATGGTGACATGGCAATTTAAGATGTATATAAATTGCATCTTAAAACCGAGATTGCCTTATGTCAAGGCCGGGCCTTGCTGGCGTCGCCGGCCAACAGGCGCAGAGCGGCACTGTTGTTGATGTGGATACGTTCGCGCGCCAGCTCCACCCAGCCTTCCCGTTCAAAGCGACGTAGCAGGCGCGACACAATTTCGCGCACCGTGCCCAACTCGTCGGCCAACTCCTGGTGGGTCAAAGCCAGGTCTTGACCACGCCCCAACAGGGCCGCCGCCAAACGCTGGTCGAGTTTCTGGAAAGCCACGGCGTCAATCAGCCCGGTCAGGTCCGCCATACGTTCGGCAAACAGACCCAACACCTGGTCACGAAATGCAGGCGTCTCCAACCACTGCGCAAACACCACCGGCGGAATCAGCAACAGCGTCGTCGATTTGGTGGCAACGCCTTGGGCCATCAGGGGTTGGCTGCGAAACAAACTGGCGCTGGACGCCAGGCACAGCTCGCCAGGCACCACCCGGTACAGCTCCAGCGAGCGTCCGTCGGCCGAGTGACGCGACACCTTGACCTCACCCTCCATCACCAGCGGAAAACCCTGGCAGGATGCGTTTTCATCAAACAACACGGTGCCAGGCGCCACCGTCATGGGACCAGTAGAGAGCCCCAGCGATGGCAGAGAAGGTGATACCCGGGCCAACGCGGGGTACAGGGAGCAAGGGTCCAACATGGGAGCAGTGTAGCGGCCGGCAAACCGAAAAAGACGGTCTGGAAAAGACCTTGCCGCCGCAGGACGGCACTGCCAGAATGCAGAACCGACCAGCCACCTACAAGGAACTTCATGCCCACTTGCCAAGCCATCCGTCGGGTACTGCCCATCTTTTGCATGGCATTTCTGCTGGTCTGTGGCGTGGCTGGTGCCAACGCCGTACCCCGGTTGCCGCAACCTGGCGCTACTCCGGACTACGTGCGACAGCCCCAGGCGCACGTTCAGACCCGTACCAGTGCTGCGTCCCGCATCAACTTTGGTACCACCGCCTGTTCGCCGTGCTGGGGCGAAACCATCAGCTACACCACCTTCAGCACACCAGTGCAAACCTTCACGGTCTCGCGTTACGACGGCGCTGCCGTCACCCTTTTGATCCCCACGGTGCACCCCAGAAGCGCCAAGCTGAATGCGGTGCGGATCCAAACCCTGGTAGACCGGCTGGACATGCTGTACGCCAGTTACAAGGAATTGCTGGGCTGGGCTCCGACGCTGCAAAGTGACCCACGGGGCAAACAGGTATTTGCCATATTGCCCAATGAACCGAGCAACTTCTATGGTCTGGCCTTTGCCCCGGGGGATTCCACCGAATACAGCAATGCCGTGCTGGATGAAATCGGCCTGGACGACGATATTCTGACCAATGTTTTTGTGCACGAACTGGCGCACAACTTTGATGTGATGTCGGCCTGGGCCTATGGCCCCGACCCCAGCCACAACTGGACCACGGTGTTGCAGGAGTGGTATGCGCGGGTGCAGACCAAGATGGCAGACGGCGGCTCGCAAATCAAACGGCCGAATGTGGTGCTGAGCGACTGGTTGGGCACCTATTGGAAGCCCTTTCTGTCCAACCCGGCGCTGACCTGGGCCGACTGCGCCGCTGCACCCAACGATGTGCCAGCCTGCGCCAGCGCCGAGGCCCGTTACCTGGTCGGCAGCTTCTTTACTGTGGTGGCGCAGCAAATGACAGGCGCGCAAGTCAAGGCCTGGCTGGCGGACGGCGTGTCGAGCTCGCTGGCGGGTGTGTTTTATGACACGCCGCAAGAGACCAGTGATGCCATGCTGCTGTCATTAGCCAAAGTGACACAGAAGGACACGCGCTGTATTGCCAGCCAATTCAAGTGGTACCAGGGCCCGGGTCTGGCCGGAGCTGCAGCCTATCCAACGCCATTCCCGGGTTGTCTGGACAGCGACAACGACGGCTCCAACCGATTTGTGGATTGCCGCGACGACAACGCAGCCATCGCACCGGGGAAAACCGAAATTGCCGATGGTCTGGACAATGACTGCGACGGCCTGGTGGACAACGTGGTCGTCAAGGAAGCCGACAGCGCAGGTGGTGACTACTCGAACGATCTGAATGCGGGGACCAAGGTGGCGGCGCTGCCCTTCACCATCCGGGGTCAATTGAGCGAGCCCGTCGCCGCACAGGCGGATGATGTGGACTCCATCACACTGGCTACGCCATTGGCGGGTACCGCAACGCTGAAACTGTGCAGCGAGGGCGGGCAGTTCCAGCTCAATGGCGTCTATGCCAATGGCACGGCGGTGGGGCCACTGCTTCGGGTGACTGGCACAGGCTGCGCCCAACGCACGTCGTCTGACAGTGAAACCTGGCGTAGCTTCTATGTACTCAGGCCGCCGAATCCCACAGCGGGCGGGTTCTACACCCTGTCCATCTCGCAGGCCATAGACGCCAGCGGTTTGGCTCCGGCGGCCACGCGCATCGCCCAAAACACCCAGAAGCGCATGGTTTCCAGCCACACTGCCGCCAGCGTGGCCGGGGCCAATACGGGCTTGCAAGTTCGCTGGTTCCAAAGTGGCACCGGTTTCATTCAAAGCCTGCCCATAGCCGACACCAGTGCCAACACCGCACCCGCGCTGACACTCCCGCCCAATAGTGCACGACCCATCAAGTTGCGCGCCCAGCTCTGGCGCGACGGCATGCCCATTGAGGAGCCCAGCCGCCCGCTCACCATGGTGACCAGTGGCAGCCTGTCGGATTGCATTTTTGCGTGGGGCGAGCGTAGCGTGCCCAGTGCGTTTCCGCTGGCCGGTGCTGCGGCCGGTGATCTGGCACCCTATTACTACCGCTACTACCCCGCCACCAATACCTTCCTCGCCAGCTCCAGTGTTGATGACAGCCTGTACTACTTCGCCGCGTCGTCCGGCAAAGGGGTGGTGAATCTGGGTGATCTGGCGATCTGGAAGGCCCAGTCTGGCTGCAACTGACGACTGGCGGCAGCCTTCAATGGCAGGGCGCAGGGGACTGCCCCCCCGCCAGGTCATCCAGAATCGGACAGTCCGGGCGTGCATCCCCATGGCAGTGTTGCAACAGGTCTTGTAACGAGCGCTGCATGGCCTGCATGGCAGCAATACGGGTGCCGAGTTCGTCCAGATGCTTCTGTGCGATGTGTTTGACGCTGGCACTGGCGCGGCTGCGGTCTTGCCACAGGTTCACCAGCTCCGCAATCTCGGCCATTGAGAAACCCAGGTCGCGGCTGCGCTTGATGAAACGCAGGGTGTTGACGTCTGTCGACGTGTACTGGCGGTAGCCACTGTCGGTGCGCACCACCTGGCCCAGCAGGCCCAGCGACTCGTAATGGCGCAGCATCTTGGCCGACACACCAGACAACTTTGCCGCCTGGCCGATATTGACCAGAGACCCTGTGCTTTCGCCAGTCGCAGGCTTGCTGTCTCCGGGAAGGCGGGCTTCAGCTGGCGACGGCATAACCTTCTTCTGCAATGGCCTGCGCCAGGGCTTCGCGCGCTTGCGTGGATTCGACCTGCACGCGGTTTTGGGCCCGGTCAATCACCACTTGCGCTTGCGGGTCCACCTGCTGCAGCGCGCGCGTGACGGCCTTTTCGCAGTGGCCGCAGGTCATGCCGGTAACGGTAAAAGTCTGGTTCATGGTGATTCCTTGGTTGGTGTGCAAAACCGGTAGTGTGAACCTTACCATGGTGGGAGAGTCAAGCCACTTGTGAAATCTGTGGAGAACCCTTGACCTTTCCATGGTGAGAAGGTTTAGGCTCTGCCCCATGGACACCATAACCTCCCCCTCTGCCGCCAACCTCAGTCTGGACATTGCCGTCGGCGGCATGACCTGTGCCTCGTGTGTGGGCCGTGTTGAAAAGGCCTTGAAAAAAGTGCCGGGCGTGCAGGAAGCCACTGTCAACCTGGCCACCGAGTCGGCGCGCATCACCTACGCAGATGCCGACCAGATGCCAGCCCGCCTGCGCCGCGCCGTGCGCGATGCAGGTTATGAGGTGCGCACCCCGGCACAGGTCGACGCGCTGGAATCCGTTTCGCCCTGGGCCGGCTTTGGCCCGGTCGCCATCGGCGCGTTGTTGTCGGCACCGCTGGCGCTGCCGATGGTGGGCGACCTCTTCGGCCAGCACTGGATGCTGCCGGCCTGGCTGCAGTTTGTGCTGGCCACGCCTGTGCAGTTCATCCTCGGTGCGCGCTTTTACAAGGCCGGCTGGCATGCCCTGCTGGCGCGCAGCGGCAATATGGACCTGCTGGTGTCCATCGGCACCACCGCTGGCTGGGCCTTGTCGGTATGGCTGTGGTTGACCGCACCCGACGGCGCCATGGTGCACCTGTACTTTGAAGGCTCGGCCGTGGTCATCACGCTGGTGCTGCTGGGCAAGTGGCTGGAGGCACGTGCCAAACGCCAGACCACGGCCGCCATCCGTTCCTTGCACGCGCTGCGCCCCGATGTGGCGCACTGGCTGGGACGCGATGGGGAGGTCGATGTACCCGTGGCGGATGTGATGGTGGGCGATCACATCGCCGTCAAACCCGGTGAACGTTTTCCGGTGGACGGCACCCTGAGTGAGGGACAGACCCAGGTCGACGAGTCCATGCTGACCGGCGAACCTTTGCCGGTGCGCAAGGACGTTGGCGACAAGCTCACCGGCGGCTCCATCAACGGCGAAGGTCGCGTGGTGCTGCAGGTGACCGCCGTGGGTGTGGACACGGTGCTGGCCCGCATCATCCGTCTGGTGGAAGATGCCCAGGCCGCCAAGGCACCCATTCAGCGGCTGGTAGACAAGGTCAGCGCCGTGTTTGTGCCGGTGGTGTTGGTGCTGGCTCTGTTGACCCTGCTGGGCTGGTGGTTGACCGGCCACCCGTTTGAGACCGCTGTTATCCACGCCGTGGCCGTGCTGGTCATCGCCTGCCCCTGCGCCTTGGGCCTAGCCACCCCTGCGGCCATCATGGCGGGAACCGGCGTCGCCGCACAGCACGGCATCCTGATCAAGGACGCGCAGGCGCTGGAGCTGGCGCACAAGGTCGATGTAGTGGCCTTTGACAAAACCGGCACGCTGACAGTGGGGCGCCCACGCCTGAGCGCGCTGCTGGTTCCGGGTGCTGTGGATGCGAGTGCCCCCCTGGAGGGCAGCACGGCACCCGAGGTGGCAAGCGTGGGGACCCTGCTGCGTATTGCCGCCAGCCTGCAGAGTGGCAGCGAACATCCCCTGGCCCGTGCCGTAGTGGCCGCTGCCCAGGAGCAAGGCATCACCATCGTCGCACCGCAGCAGCTCCAGGCCGTGCCAGGGCGTGGCACCGAGGGCGAGGTGGATACGCGCCGCTTTGTTATCGGCAGCCTGCGCTGGATGGAAGAGCTGGGCGTGGATTTGCAGCCAATGGCGGCCAAGGCCACCGGGTTGCAGGCGGAAGGCGCCACGGTTTCCGCCATGGCCGAACGCACGGGGCAAGGTTTGACTTTGCGCGCCCTGATGGCATTTGCCGACGAGCCAAAACCCGGCGCATCCGAAGCGCTGGCAACCTTGCGCGCACAGGGCATCCGCGTGGTCATGATCTCGGGCGACAACCGGGGTGCTGCACATGCCATGGGCCACCGTCTGGGCCTGAACCCGGATGCGGGCGAGGTGATGGCGGAGGTGTTGCCCGGCGACAAGGCGGCGTTGGTGGCCCAACTGAAGGCAGGCACCGCAGCCAAACCTGGCGGTCGCACGGTGGCCATGGTGGGCGATGGCGTGAACGATGCGCCGGCACTAGCGGCTGCCGACGTGGGGCTGGCTATGGGCAATGGCACCGATGTCGCCATGCACGCTGCAGGCATCACGCTGATGCGCGGTGACCTGACCCTGGTGGCTGCCGCGCTGGACATCTCCGACCGCACGGTGGCCAAGATCCGGCAAAACCTCTTTTGGGCTTTTGCCTACAACGTGGCAGGCATTCCGCTCGCGGCGCTGGGCTACCTGAACCCGGTGGTTGCCGGAGCAGCTATGGCCTTAAGTTCGGTCAGTGTGATGACCAATGCATTGCTGTTGAAGCGTTGGAAGCCCAGGGAATGACTGTCAATTGTTATCAAATACACAGTTGGCTACGCAGGCTTTACGGGGGCGAGAGCCGCCGCCTGACCCGCTTCACCAACATGGGCCACCCACCGTGTGTGATGAACCTGCCGCCTGCCACCATCAACGTGCTGTCCAGCAAGGCGTTTGCGGTTACATGGAATTTGCGCCGGAGTTGGGTTTTGCAGCCCTTTACGGGGATTGAATCAGAATCTATGTGTCAAATTGGCCTTCAGCCCACGTGGAATAAGCGTAAGTAGCTACTATTTTTGTAGCTATCAGAGGTCTGGATCGACCACTACCTCAGTGTTTTGACTGTTCTAGTGGCATGGTTTGGGCCATTGGCACCCGCCTTATCGTGTCAAACGCCCACAAATCGGCGGGATCCAATGGCCCAAACCATGCAGGTAGATTGTTGGTTGGATCCGCATTGGAAGTCAGTTCAGGGGCGAAGCTGCCACAGCCGTTTTGGCAGCGGATGACTCTTGTGAGCTGATTGCTGGCGTCATCCAATGGCAGCTAACTGGCACCTCAATAAGTCCTTAGCAAGACTATGGTCCATCAAAACGGCAGCGGTGGATGTGGAGTCGCACATATCCAGCTCTCTATGTAATTACACATATGCGGTAACGCTTATCCCGATGCTTAATATTGCTCAGGTGCAGGCTGTTTCATCAGTTCCATCACAGTTTGCCATGCAGTATTCTTCTTGCCAAAAAGTATCATTATCAAAATTCAACAACACGTTAACGGGAGCGAGTCAGTGTCAATCAACCAAGAAAATCTACTTGGAGCTATCAAGGTATGGCTGAGTCAAGGCATCATCATGGCGACCCTTCTGGGTGTTGGAAGCATCGATGCCCGTGCACAAACAACTGTATCAACCGCAGGGGACACTGGCTTAGTAGCGAAGGCCGCGCCTTCTTCGGCTCAGATTCCGGTTGAGCGCTTCTTTCAGCGCCCCAGGGTGCTTGAAGCCAAGCTCTCACCATCTGGCGCCAAAGTCGCACTGACCACTTCACGTGGAGGCAACCGTGTGGGATTGGTGGTAATCGACTTAGGAGTAGAGGGATCAAAGGCCTATCGCGTTGCTGCCTTCACAAATGCAGATATCACGCGATTTGAATGGGTGGGGGACAAGAGTCTGGTTTTCAGTGTCTTAGACCTGGAAGAAGGTAGCGGAGAGGACCGTCGGACTGCACCCGGTATGTACTCGGTAAATTCAGATGGCGGTGATCTACGCATGCTGGTAAGGCGTCAAAACGTATCAAAGATTACGGACAGCAGTGGACGTGACCGCATACTGGAGTGGAACCACACTTTGTTGTCGGTTCCTAAGCGGCAAGAGGGCGTCGCTGAAGATGAAATAGTCATCGGCAGACTGAACATCAGTGGTGGCGAACTGGAATCCGTTTCACCGATGTGGCTCAATGTTCGTACTGCAAGAACGCGACACATAGAACTCAATGCACCATCCGGTGCACAGGGCTGGATGTTTGACAGCAAAGGACAGGCACGCGTGGCGAACACCGTCACCAACGGACGCACTGCTCTGTTTTGGCGGGGGCCGAATGAAACCCAATGGCACCAAATTGCGGAAAGTGATTTGCTCAGTCCACCGTTTATTCCCAAAGCCGTTGATGATTCCGGCAATCTGTATGGAACCATCAAACATGGCACAGAAGGCTTCTCTGCCCTTACAAAGTTTGATTTTGAAAAAGGCACACCTCAAAGCCCCCCGCTTGTCACGACACCGGGGTTTGATTTCTTAGGCGGGCTGATCTTGGATCGTGCGGGCTCCAAGGCGCTCGGGGTCAGGGTAGATACGGATGCTGAACAAACCCTGTGGTTCGATGAGGGAATGAAGCTGGTGCAGGTCGAAGTTGACAAACTTCTGCCAGGGCAGGTGAATCGTTTGAGTTGCAGCCGATGTGGAGCACCTGATATGGTGATTTTGGTGCGTTCTTACTCGGACCAGAATCCGGGTAAGCTCTTTCTGTTTGAACCATCAAAGCAACGCTTGCAGCCAGTGAGCAACGTCATGGATGACATTGACCCCAGGCAAATGGCGATGGTCGATCTTCATCGCATCAAGTCACGAGATGGACGTGATTTGCCGGTCTGGTTGACACAGCCATCTGGATTCAAGCATGGCCAACCGGTTCCAGCAGTCGTATTGGTGCACGGGGGGCCCTGGATACGAATTGGGCATTGGAAATGGCAACCCATGGAGCAATTCCTGGCATCACGCGGATATCTGGTCATTAGTCCGGAGTTTCGTGGCAGCGCGGGTTATGGTGATACGCATTACCGTGCAGGTTGGAAGCAGTGGGGACAGTCCATGCAGAACGATGTGGCCGATGCATTGCTTTGGGCACAAAAGCAGGGATTTGTTACTGATAAGGCCTGCATTGCGGGTGCAAGTTATGGCGGCTACAGCACATTGATGGGTTTGATCCGACATCCGGAACTCTACCGTTGTGGAGTTGCGTGGGCTGCGGTGACGGACCCAACGCTTTATGTCAAAGGATCTTGGTGGATCAGCGATGACATTAGTTCAACTGCACGCCGCTACATGATTCCGCAGATGGTTGGAGATATCGAAAAAGATGCGGATATGTTGAATGCCAACTCACCGTTGAAACAAGCGAAAAATATTCAAGCACCCTTGTTATTGGGATTTGGGGAGAGCGACCAGCGCGTGCCACTTGCTCATGGCGAGCGTCTGCAGGCAGCACTTACAGACTTGGGGCGACCACCAGATTGGGTAACCTATCCAAACGAAGGGCACAGTTGGCGGCAGGTGAGTACCCAAGTTGACTTTGCAAAGCGCGTCGAGAAATTCCTTGGGCAGCATCTGAAATGAGCAATGAACGGCTGGTTACGGTTACTGTCATGAGTGTCGGGTATGAAGCGGGTAATTCTGTTAAACCAATTTCCGCAAACGCGGCATACCCGACTTTGGCCGGAGATGTGTGGATGACTGCAGCGTCAATACCAGTAACAGGTTTCTCGCTTCTGATATCTCCAAGACCCGTTGCGCAGAGCTGCCTCAGCCAAACAAACTCTCCAAGCGAAATACGGCAATAGCCCTCGTGAAATATGCGCAAGCTGCTACCTAATTGATAGCGGTACGCAATGTGCAGATAGTTTTGAACCCTAGAGTTCAAGGCGGCTCTATTGCTCCACATCGCTGAGGCCCAGGGGCTGTATCGCAGCCAACGCAGTCCCCGGTTGCGCCGGCATTGCACAATGTTGCTCGCACGGTGCAGCATCTGCACCCCAACCCTGAATCCTTGAGCAACATGTCCCAACAGAACTATGCTTTTGCGCAACAAGCCTTAGCCCACGCGCGCCGCGCAGCCGAGTGGGCTGGCGTGCGTTACTCCAGCGAGACCACGGCGTCACGCAGTGTGCGCAACGACATGCCGGAGAAGAATGAGACCACCAGCGAGGCGGGCGCCATGTGCGAGGTGTTGCTCAACGGGCACTTCGGTTATGCCGCCACGGCAGACACCAGTGCAGAGGGCCTGCAGCACGCGTTCGAGCGCGCCATAGCCACCACCCAAACCACCAGCGCCTATAAGGCCCACGCGTTCAGCCCTGCACAGCGCCCTGGCTCCTCGGGCAAGTACCAGAGCCCGCGCGACAAGGCGCTGGACGCCACGTCGCTGGCCGAAATCACAGACTGTCTGCGTGCGGCCAGTGCGGCGATGAAGGGTTCGGACCTGCTGGTCAACCGCAGCGCGCGGGTCATGACCATCCAGACCCGCCTGGCCTACTTCTCCAGCAACGGGGCTGCCATTGAGCAGGACTTCGACATGGTCAATATCGACCTGTCGGCCACCGCGGCAGAGGGGTTGGAGTCGCAGACACGCACCTGGTCCCACACCGCACAAATGGGTGGCGAAGCGTTTGACCGCAGCCGCTGGACCTTGGAGGCACAGCGTGTGGCGGCCGAGGCGCAGGAGTTGCTGGCGGCCGAGAACTGTCCCACCGGTGTTATGGACCTGATCTTGATGCCCGACCAGATGATGCTGCAGATCCACGAGTCCATTGGCCACCCGCTGGAACTGGACCGCATTCTGGGTGACGAGCGCAACTACGCGGGCTGGAGCTTTGTGAAGCCGACCGATTTTGGAACGCTGCGCTACGGCTCGCCCCTGATGAACGTGAGTTTCGACCCCGGCGTGCGCCACGAGTTCGCCAGTTATGCGTTTGACGACGGCGGCAACCCCGCCCAACGCGAGTTGCTGATTGAAGGCGGCATGTTGTGCCGTGGCCTGGGCGCGCTGGAGTCGCAAGAGCGTAGCGGCTTGGCCGGAGTGGCCAATTTCCGCTCGGCCTCGTGGAACCGTGCGCCTATCGACCGCATGGCCAACCTGAATCTTGAGGCGGGTAATTCGACGCTGGACGAGCTCATTGCCCAGGTGGAAAACGGGGTGCTGATGACCACCAATCGGTCCTGGTCGATTGACGACTACCGCAACAAGTTCCAGTTCGGCTGCGAACGCGGGCAACTCATTCGCAACGGCAAGCTCGCCAGCGTGGTGCGCAATCCCAACTACCGTGGCGTGACGGTGGATTTCTGGAACCGGTTGGCCGGTGTGGGCAGGGACACCGTGGCCTATGGCACACCCTATTGCGGCAAGGGCGAGCCCAGTCAGGTGATACGTGTGGGGCACGCGTCACCGCCCTGCCTGTTCAAGGGTGTGCACGTGTTTGGGGGTGCCGCATGAGCCACTTCATGAACACCGCAAGAACCCACTTCGATGCGGTTGCCAGCCACGTTTTGGGGCAACTCACCGGCGACGAATCCATCACGCTGAACCTGAGTGCCGAGGACACGCTGTATGTGCGCTTCAACGCCAACCGCGTGCGCCAGAACACCGATGTGCAGCAGATGGTGCTGTCGCTGCAACTGCAGTCTTTGGGGCGCACGGTCAAACAGTCCTGCACCCTGAGTGGCAACCTGGACGCCGATTGCGACCTGCTCAGCGCCACGCTGCAAGCTTGCCGCGCCGAGGTGGCGGTGCTGGATGTGGATCCCCACCAGGTGCCCATCGCCAACCACGGCAGCAGCGACGACACCTTCAGCGGTGCGCTGCTGGCACCGCAGGATGTGGTGTCTGCCATTCTGGACAGCACAGAGGGCTGTGACCTGGCGGGCCTGTACGCAGGCGGGGTGGTCATTCGTGCCAACCGCAACTCGGCCGGGCAAAACCACTGGTTTGCTACCGAAAGCTTCTTTCTGGACTACTCGCTGTACGACGGACCCAAGGCCGCCAAGGGCAGCTACGCCGGTGCCCGCTGGGACACGCAGGCGTGGGCCGCCAACCTGGCCCGCACGCGCGACCTGCTGGACAAGCTCAAGCGCCCCACCGTCAGCGTAAAACCCGGCCAGTACCGCACCTACCTGGCGCCGCGCGCCTTTGCCGATGTGCTGGGCATGATGGGCTGGAACGCCCTGTCGGCGGCGGCCTGGAAACAGGGGCGCAGCCCGTTCAAGAAACTGGTGGAGCGCGAGGCGCGTTTCTCGCCGTTGCTGAGCTTTGGCGAGAACTTTGGCCTTGCTTTGACGCCGCGTTTCAATAGCCAAGGCGAGGTCAGCGAAAGCCTGTTGCCCCTGATGCAAGCCGGTGAGTTGCGCACCTTGCTGGTCAGCTCACGCACCGCCAAGGAATATGGATTGAGCGGCAACGCCGCCGACGAGGGTGAAGCGCCCCGCGCGCTGGATGTGTCCTGCGGCTCGCTGGCCGAGCCAGACATCCTCAAAGCCGTTGGCACCGGCCTCTACCTCTCCAACGTGCACTACCTGAACTGGAGCGACCCGGTCTCGGCCCGTGTAACCGGCATGACCCGCTACGCCTGTTTCTGGGTCGAGAACGGCGAGATCGTCGGCCCCATCAACGACCTGCGCTGGGACGAGAGCCTGTACGACGCCCTGGGCAGCAAACTACTTGCGCTGACCGACTGGGCCGACATTGACCCGGCCTGCGACACCTATTACACCCGCGCCCTGGGTGGCTCGCGGGTGCCGGGGGCCTTGGTGGATGGGTGGACGTTTACGCTGTAGATTCACTCCGCCAATTCAACCGTTTCTCACGCCTAGATGCAGTCCGTCGCAAGCCGCTGGTGCCGGTCACGTGGTCCTTTTACAGTTCGGTCATCGGGTCAACACAGACCCACCAACCGGAGAAATACCATGATGACCAGCCGCACCGCCCACCGTTTCAGCTTCACCGCATTTGCCATCGCCACCACCGTGTGCGTCGGACTGCATGGCAGTGTGTTGATGGGCTTCAATGCCACGGCGAATGCAAACGAAACACGCCAGGCACAGATGGCCAAGGTGGATGCCGCAGCCCCTTCCGTCGTGCTGGAACGCGTGGTGGTGACAAGCCGCCGCGCTTGAACGTCCGCGCCTCCCGCCAGCCTGCCAACCCCCTGTTGTTTTGTTCATTCACTTGAGAAAGCTAACCATGTCCCGTTTCAATTCCCGCGCTAAAACAGTGATGGCACTGACCATCGTTGCCGCTGCCAGCGTCCTCAGCGTGTCGGCGTTGGCCTGGGACCTGCCGTTTGGCAACCGCGTGGCGGGTTCTGGCCAGGTCACCCAGGTCAAACGGGTCGTGCAGGGTTTCAAAGGGATCGATTTGGAGGTGCCCGCCAACGTGGAAATCATCCAGGGCGACACAGAAGGTGTACAGATCGAGACCGACGACAACATCGCCACACTGATTGAAACCGTGGTTGAGAAAGAGCAGCTCAAGATTCGCATGGCGCAGCGTATGACCGGCATCAAACCCAGCACGCTGAAGATCACGGTGCAGGCGCGCGCGATTGAGAGCCTGGCGATTTCTGGTGCCGGCGGTTTTCAGGCGGACAAGCTGAAATCGCCTTCACTGTCAGCGCGAATTTCCGGCTCGGGTGACATGCGCATTGGCCATCTTGATGTAGATACCCTGACCTTGTCGATCTCTGGCAATGGCGACTTCACAGCCGGTGGTCGTGCAGACACGGTTCGCACCAGCATTTCGGGTTCGGGTGATGTCAAGACCGCCAACCTGGCGGCCAAGAATGTCAAGCTCAGCATCTCGGGTTCCGGCGACGCCAAGTTCTGGGCCACCGAGTCACTGACCGTCAGCATCGCCGGTTCGGGCGATGTGGGTTACTACGGTGACGCAGCGGTCACGCAGTCGGTGTCGGGCTCGGGCCGCATCAAGAAGCTGGGCACCGCGCCTGCCCCAATCCCTGCGTCAACCGCTGCGCCGATGAGCAAGGGCTGATCGGTGTTTTGACCGGAGACATCATGAAACTCTTTTTCAAGAACAACCGCGGCTTCATCGCCTTTTTGCTGTGTTTTGGGGTCTTCCGACTGGCCATCGCGGACTGGAACCCGGTGCCTTCCGGCTCCATGCGACCTACCATCCTGGAAGGTGATGTGGTGCTGGTAAACCGCGTGGCCTATGACCTCAAGTTGCCGCTCAGTGATACGGCGATCTACCAGACCGGCAACCCCCAACGTGGGGACATCATCACCTTCACGTCGCCGCAGGATGGTGTGCGTTTGATCAAACGCCTGGTGGCCTTGCCCGGTGATGTGGTCGAGATCCGCAATGAAATGTTGTTCATCAACGGGGTGATGGCCGAATACTCGGGTGTCCAGACGCTCGCCGAGCCGCTGGACAATGGTTCAACGACGCCGGCACTGCGGGCCACGGAGCATATCGGCGGCAATGACCGCACGGTGCAGTTCTTGCCGGATGTGGCTGCCAAACGCAATTTTGGACCCGTCACAGTGCCAGCTGATCATTATTTCTTCCTCGGTGACAACCGGGACAACAGCGCCGATTCCCGTTTTATCGGTTTTGTGCCGCGCAAACTGTTGATCGGGCGGGCGCACCATATTTTGGTGTCGGCCGCCATCAAGGACAACTGGTTGCCGCGCTTGGAGCGTCTGGGTCAGCGGCTGCAATAGTTGGGCGGCCTACATGCCTCGCCGCAGATAGGCACGCAGACCGGCTTGCTGGGCGTCACGGTAGTTCGCACACACCCGCACCGTTTCCAGCGACCGGTCCAGCGATTTGGCCAAGCCTTCATAACGCGGCACCAGGGGGCGGAAGAATGCCTCTAGTTCGCTGGCCAGTTGCTGGCTGCAACCCTGGGCAAACATATTCGGGAAATTGGCCGGGGAGTCTTTGGGCAACTTCTTCGCCAAAGCGGTGAAGTTGTGGTTCACGAATTTCAGCAGTTGTTCGGGGCTTTCGCTGTTTCGTCCGCGGCCCAGGCTTGCCGACATCACTTCGCGAATATCGTGTGCGGGGGACAACCACAACTCCCGCGCTGCCTCTGCCAGTTCGGCGTTGCGGAAGCTGCCCAGGGCAGCGTAAATGTCACTGCGTTCACGCCGGTCCGGATTCCCCGTCACTGCTGCCAATAGCGCATCAAAATAGGCGCGATCACCCTGCAGCGCGGCGGTGCGCAGCACCATGGCGCGGTTGTTGGCTGGCAGCGTCTTGCGGTCCTTCAGCCAGGCCTGTGCCAGTTGCCTGGCGCTGGTTCGCAACGTTGGGTCTTGCCCCAGCTTGGCAAAGCGGCCCACCCATTCGCTGCGCATCAGCCGGTCGTCGCTCGAATCGTCGGTCTTGTCCAGCAAACCGAACTGGCGTGCACGTGAACCAAAAGCACGTTCCCACAGCGCGGCGTAGCCGGAGCGATCGGCGGCCTCAATCAGCGGCTCCATGCGGGCGATCAGGTCCAGTGCCGCGTCGGCCACTTCGCGCTGCGGGTGGATGGCAAACTGGGTGGCCAATGCCAGCGCTTCGGCAACGTCCAGGTCACCGGACTCTGTGAGAGCTTGAGCGTCGTTCAGGTTGGCGAGGATCTCGGGCAGGCTGAGAGCGGTGGTGTGCATCAGCTGTGTCAGTTGTCCTGGTGCATAGACCGTGCGGTAGTAGCCCGATCCACTGGCGTTGCCTTGAACCCAAGCCGGGCATGTGGCGTCTGGCAGGGCCAACTGTGCAGACTGTTCTTTCAATACCATCTGCGCGGTTCCAGCCGGTGTGCGCACCGTAACCGGGATAGCCCACAGAAACGACTTGGGCGCCACCACGCCTTGGGGCAAAAAGCGTGACTGGGTCAGGCGCAGCATGGGCGAAGCCCCACAGTCCAGTGCCATGGTGACGCGCGGTACACCGGGTTGGTGGGTAAAGGTTTTGAAGGTGGACGCCAGCTCGTTGTCGCCCTGCGCCAGAGCGGCAACGAAATCTTCCCCGGTGGCATTGCTCCAGGCGTGTTTGGCCATGTAGCGGCGTACCCCACTTTGAAAACGGTCGGCACCCAACCAGGTCTCAAACATGGCCAGAATGGACTGCCCCTTGCCGTACAAAATGGCCGCATCCTGGCCGCCATTGGGATCACTCTGCGAGAAACTGGCCGTGACGGGTTGGTAGATCTGGGTCGTTGACAACAGTCGATCCGTGCGCATGGCCCAGGCCCGTGCATCCTGGGTGCCGCTTTCGCCATGGAACTCTACGGCCATCTGGCTGGTGATCTTGTCGGCCATCCAGGATGCAAACGACTCATTGAGCCACAGGTCGTCCCACCAGGCCATGGTGACCAGGTTGCCAAACCACATGTGGGCCAGTTCGTGGGCCTGGATACTGACAAAGCGGCGTTTGAAACCAATCGACTCGTCCCCAGGCTTGGCCAGCAAGGTCCTGGACGAAAAGGTCACCAGTCCGGGGTTCTCCATGGCGCTGAACCCGAGGGTCAGCGGCAGTGCCATGACGTCGAGCTTTTCGTAGGGGTAGGGGGTCCCAAAATAGTTTTCCAGCCGCGCCAGGATGTCAGGCGTCATGCTGGCGGCAAAACGGGCCTCCTGGGCTCGTCCGCGTGGCGTGATGAAACGCACCGGTGTTTTGCCGGCCATGCCGCCGTCCAGAACGTCAAAGGGTCCGACACCAAACGCCAGCAAATAACTCGGCATGGGTTGGGTAGTTTGAAACTCCACGCGTTTTTTGCCATTGCCAAGAACCACCTCGCGCAGCATCGGGCTACTCGCCACCGCCGTCATTGCCTGGGGAATCGTCAGCGACAGGTCCCATGGCACTTTCCAACCCGGCTCGTCAAAGCCGGGGAATGCCCGGCGCGCACTGATGGACTCAAACTGGGTGTAGGCGTACCAGTCGCCGCCTTCTTGTTGCCGGAACAGGCCCTGTGTGTCTTTGTCCTCCACCCGCCCGGTGAACACCACGGTCAGTTTGCCCTGGCCGGTGGGATAGCGGTGGCTGAACACCAGGTCCATCAGGTCCGAGTTGCGTACGCGGGCCTTGGCGCTGAATTTTTTCCCCTGAACCTCCAATACCGCGGAGCTGACCTTGATCTCGGCGGCGTTCAGCCGAATCACGGTTCCGGGCTGGGTGATGCTGACTGCAATGGTGACCTCACCACTGTGCTGCAGTTGGTTGGGGTCCACGTTCAGCACCAACCGGTAAGCGGTGGGCGTAACGCCGGGCGGCAGGCGCACCGGCAAAACATCCTTGGCAGCCAGCGCGGACGCCGACAACACACAGAACAACAACAACGCAGCGAATCGCTTCATAACTTGGCTTTCAGGCGGGGGCCTTGCCCCACCGTACGGTCCGGCACGCGAGCGGGACGTTGCCGTAGTCACTGGCTTTTTTTGCGCCGGGCATCCAGATGCCACGCTAAAAATGGCAACAACAACACGGAACCCGGTAGCGCCCAGATGAACAGGTAGGGGCTCACCGCCGACGCGGCCCGCACGATGTGCTGCAGGTCTGTACGGTCTTGGGCCGTCCAGCGGCCACCGTTTCTGGTCTTCATCAACAGAGGCACGGCGCCCTTGATTTTGCCCAGCTCATTGCGCAGGCGGTTCTTCTCCCGGCTGTTGCTGGCCAGGAACGAATGGACCCATTTGGGTGCCCGCTTGGCACGTGGCATCGACTGGTAGGAAATCGTCTGGTTGGGATCAAAGCCCCCCGGTGCAGCGGCCGAAGTGCTTTCAGTGGTTGGCTGGGTGGGGTCGGTCGGTACCATGGCTTGATTATCCGGCAGACCGATCAAAGGGTCTTGATTCCGTCCGATAACCACTGGCGCACACGCGCCCATTGGTGCCAGGAAACATAGCCCCACCTCACGGCGCGAAACACCCGCCGGGGTTGCCACACCAGCAGTGCAACCATGCCGGCGGTAACAGCGACCGGATGGGCCACAATCCAGCGTTTCGCTTGGTGCCACCCTGCCCTTGCACGGTCGACGCCGGCCAGCGCGCGACCCAACGGGGCCAAATCACGTGCCACCTGGCTGCGCTGGCTGCCAATGCGCTCGCGCAGTCTGCCGCGCTGCACATACAGCTCAATCAGGCGAGGGTCCATGGCCAGAAGCAGCTTTGAGCTGGCGCAGGTCTTCCTGCAATTCGGCCAGGCTGGCGCTGAACAACGGTTCCGTCTTTTTGTCAGCCTGGCGCAACCGGAGAACAAAAAAGGCCGACAAAACCCAGAACAAAGCGGCTGCCACGCTGACAACCGCCAAGCGCTGTTCCCAGAACAACAACACCAGGGCGCCTACCGTCAGCAGCACGCCGACGCCCACACAAAAGACCAGGGCCAGCGCCAACATCAACTGGCGCATGGCACTGATGCGCCCCACCTCCAGTTCATTGCCCAACAACTGCAGGCGTGTGTAGCCAATGGCCAGCAGGCTGCTGGCCTTGGCTTTGGCGGCGCCCCAGGCGCCGGACTCGCCGTGTGGTTCGTCCACTGGTCGTGATCGCCGAACTAGCGACGGCCCAGGGCCAGGCCCAGCAAAAAGCCGATTCCGGCACCGATGCCGACCGCTTGCCAGGGGTTGGCGTGTACGTAGTCGTCGGTGGCACGGGCTGCTGCGCGGGTCTTGTCAATCAACACGGCTTCGGCGGCGTCCAGACGAATGCGGGCGTCCAGCAGACGTTCCTGAATGCGCTGGCGCAGCGCGGCGATCTTTTCGCCAGTCTGGTCGGCAGTGGCACGCAAAATTTCTTCGGCATCCGCGATCACGGCACGGATATCGACCACCAGTTTTTCCTGGGCGCTGAGGTTGGAGCTGACAGATTCGGACATGGGACACCTTTCATAAAAAATGTGGGACTGGTTGAAAGCGTATCAGATTCACTGGGTCCCGTCGCATTCCCGACTGCTCGAAGCTGGTGTCGCGGCGTTGAATTGGCATTACTTGCGGACAAATTGATTTGTGTCAGCCCCGAAGTCACGCGTTGGCGTCATTCTGGGCGCTGCTTGTTTGCATTCAAGCATGGAGCCCGCCGGAGACAACCATGAAGCACACCAGCCTGCAAATCATCCGCGATGAGCATGCCTCTCTGGGCGCCATGCTCAAGTCCATGCGCATGCTCATCAAATGCGGCCCAGCCGACAGCCCGCAGCGCTTTTTTGACTGCCTGCGGGCCATGCTGTTCTACATCGATGAATTTCCCGAACGGCTGCACCACACCAAGGAGTCGACCTTGCTGTTTCCGCGTGTTTTGGAAGCGGCCCCTGGACTGCAGGCTGCCATCGCACAGTTGAATAGCGACCACGAACAGGGCGAGAAGGCCGTGCGGGAGTTGCAACACTTGCTGCTGGCCTGGGAGCTATTGGGAGATTCGCGCATGCAGGCTTTCGTGACGGCCGGCCTGCGTTACCTGGACTTCTACCAGGCGCACATGCATCTGGAAGAGACACTGATCCTGCCTGAGGCGGAAAAATGTCTTTCCGAAGCCGACTGGAAACAGTTGGACGCTGCCTTCCGGCAAAACATGGACCCATTGGGGGGCAAATACCCACCCAACTCGGCCTACGACCGGCTGTTCACCCGCATCGTGTTACGCGCCCGCGTGCCGGTTGGGCTGGGTGAAACGGACAGCCTCACTTGACTGCACGCCAGCAGCGGTTCAGGATTTGCGTTTTACAACCAGACTTCGTTTAGCGTCCTCAGGGCGGGCGAAGGTGACACGGCCGTTGGCAACCTTGCCCATCACTAACATGTTTTGGGTTATTGCATCCTTGTCGTTGAGACTGAAGGGGCGTTCGTACGTGGCCACCACACCATAATAAATGCGCGTGATGTTCTCCAGCGCCGCCTTCAACGTGGGCCCGTTGAGGTTGCCGCCACGGATACCCAGCAATGCAAACGTCAAGAGGTAAACGCTGTCGTAACCCTGTGCTGCCGCCATGGGCACCGCCATGGGTTTGTCAAACTTGCGTTTGTAGGCCGACAGGAACGAGGCCCGGCGCTCGTTGCTGGGCTCGGCGATAAACGTTTGGGCCATCATGGCGCCTTCGGCCGCGTCCTTGGCACCGTTGATAAAGAAGGGAAAGGACAGCGGCCAGGCACCCACTTGTGGAACGTTCCATTTGAGGTCCTTGCGCCCGTTGGCGATCACCGCGTTTTCCTGGCCAACGGTGTAGCTAAAGACCACATCGGCACCCGCGTCACGCGCAGCCTTCAGTTCGTCACGCAGGTCCTTTACGCCCAGCGGAAATCGGGCGACATGCACCGCTTTCAGATTCTTTTTCGCCAGAGCCAGCTCCACGTCCTGCAAACCGGCGTCGCCATACCCAGTGGTGTCGGCAAAAATGGCGACCTTGGTCCAGCCACGCAGCAGGATTTCATCCACTACAAATGGGGCCTGAATTGCGTCCCGCGCCGACGTGCGAAAGATGTAGCTTTCGGGCGCTGCATATTTGGTGGTCAGCGGTGACCCGGTCGCGCAGGGAATGATGAGCGGCAGTTTGGCGTTCTGGAACACCTCAAGGGATTTTTGCGCGACGCCGGTATTGCAAAACCCTATCGTCACGGTGACGCCTTCTGCCACCAATTCTTGTGATCCCTTGAGGCCAGCGTCGGGCTTGCCCTCGTCATCCTTGATCACCAGTTCAATTTTGCGTCCCAGGTAACCGCCCACCTCGTTCACCTGTTCCGCCGCCAATTGCACCCCTTGCAGCATCAGGACACCAAAGTCAGAGGATGGTCCTGTGAAAGGACCAATCACGCCAACTTTCAGAGGCGGGGTGGGTTGTGCAATTGCGCACAGGCTGGTGCACAGGATCACTGTGCCCAGCAAGCGGGTCATCCAACGAGCGGGTCTACGCATCATGGTCTCCTGGTTGTGGTTGACGCGAAGTTTAGGCACGATAGGGCATCGTATGCGGGCTGGTTTACCCCAAGTAAACGGCAGTTGTCAGTCAAACGTCAGTTCCCAAGCCTGTTGCCGAAATTGGCGGGTAGTCCGTCGATCGCCAGCGGATACCGCAGAATGCAAACACTTCAAACTCTTGGGCAACTTGTTAGTGACTTCTGTTCGAAACCTGTGGGCGCTGGCTTTGACACTGTCGTTGGGCGCAGCCGTTTCACTGGGCATTACCCGTTTTGCCTATGGCCTGTTGCTGCCAGCCATGCGCGCCGACCTGGGCTGGAGCTACACACTGGCCGGTGCCATGAATACTGCCAACGCGATGGGCTACTTTCTGGGTGCATTGGCAACGCCCTGGCTTCTCAGGAGGCTGGGTGCCAGCACCGTGTTGTGGGGTGGCGCCCTTTTGGCCAGTGTGTTTATGGGCTTGAGTGGATTCTTCACGGCCACCGAACCTTTGTTGGCACAACGCATGCTGGCAGGTGTTGCAAGCGCTTTTGTGTTTATCTCTGGTGGTTTGCTGGCCGCGCAAATGGGAGTGCGTGCGCCTGAGCGCAGTGGGTTTCTGATTGGTCTTTATTACAGTGGGACCGGTGTCGGCATAGTGCTGTCGGCCATCGCGGTGCCCTGGGTGCTGGAGCAGGCTGCGGGTCAAGCCCACGGCTGGCGCTGGGCCTGGTGGTTACTGGCCCTGGTGTGTCTGGTTGGCAGCGCTGCACTGCTGTGGCCAGCCCGGGCCATGGCCCAACCGCTCGCGCCGGGGCAGGGTATGGGTGCTGGCCTAGTGCGCTTTCGCTGGCGACAGTTTGGCTTTGCCCTGGCGGGCTACACCCTGTTTGGCATGGGCTACATCGGTTACATGACCTTTGTTGTGGCCCTGCTGCGCTCCCAAGGAAGTAGTTCATTGGCCGTGACGGTGTTCTACGGTCTGCTGGGCTTGGCGGTGATGGCGTCGTCACGGGTCTGGGCTGGGCTGCTGGACCGGCACAAGACGGGTCAGGCCCTGGCGTTACTCAATGGTTTGCTGGGCCTGGCGACGATTTTGCCCGCCTTGACCCAATCGTGGCCGGTGATCCTGGCTTCGGGTTTGCTGTTTGGGGGGGTGTTTCTGTCGGTCGTGGCGTCGACCACGGCCTTGGTTCGACACAACTTGCCTCCGACCGCCTGGGCCAGCGGCATCAGCGCCTTCACGACTGTTTTTGCTGCGGGCCAGATCGCCGGGCCGACCCTGGTTGGCTGGATCGCTGATGGCCCCGGCGGGCTGGCGCGGGGCTTGGTGTATTCGGCGCTGGCCTTGTGGCTAGGGGCGCTGTTGGCATGGCACCAACCCGCGCTGGAAAAGCAGAACCTGCGTTCGTAGTGCGCCGTTGACGGTTTGGGCAGGAAATACCCCTTCCATGGTTTTTTTTCGCGTTGGACGCTTGAAGCAATCCCTGGTTGTGGCGCTTGCTGTGTCGGCCATGCGCGAGTTCAGCGACGTTTCTGAACTCCAAAGGCTCAGTCGTTTGATTTCAACATGGCGCAAGAACCTGTGCCAGCCAGCAAGTTCATGGGACCGCAGCAACTCTCAGCGCGGTTTAACGTGTTTGCCTGAGGGCTCACGTGATGGCCGTCACGCTGGAGGCCAAACCCCACGAGGCAAAACGGATCGAAAGATTCACAATGCCCAGGTGGGAGTGTTCCCACTGAGTGAAGTGTTTTTTGTGCTGCTGATTTCTTCTTGAAATGAGGTTCGAAGATGGATATGAATTGGAATGCAACCAGGGTCGCACGATCCATTCTGGCTGGGATTATGGGGCTGGTGATGGTGTCGGTGTCGGGCATCGCCTATGCATCCAACTACAGCGCATTGGTCCAACGCGGGAGCAGCGCCTTCAAAACTAAATTTGCACCCACCTCGGAGTTGTTGGCAATTTCGGATGGGGAAGTGACCCTGCCGTCCGTCGTTGGAGAAACGTTCGCGTTGCAGTGGCGTGTTTTCATTCCCCCGGGAACCAAAACTCTGCAGATGACCATGTATACGTTAGCCTCGGCGCCAGAATCGAAGGTGCTGATGCGTTTTGGTAGCCCCCCGACCGGGACCGCTGCGAATGTAACGCCAGAGAATGCGGCGGCGGTCGACATCACAAAAATCGTGCAGCGATTGACCAGCAATACCAATCTGGAGCTGCCATTTTCCGCCCCGGCCAGCGCTGGCGCTATCCGGTTGTCCGGCCGTTCCAGTGAGTTGACACAAACCATTCTGACCACAACCGGAGGCTGGCTTTATATCAACGCCCTGCAGGTGCCGGGCAGTCGTATCTTTGAACTCAATTCCTCCGTCACGGTGGATGAGAGTTGTTACCGGTCGTGGTTTGCCGACGCGCAATTTGACGCCTTGGGCAATCCCGCCGAGGATGTGGTTCACACCTGCGCGGGCCCCATTCCGTTGACGTCCATCGCGCTCAGCGGCAATTCGCTGGTCAAGGGAAGCAACAACACCATCACCATTACCCCATCACCCAGCGCTGCGTCAACATCCAGCTGCACGCCGGTGTATGGCAGCGGTGTTTCGAACTTGGTCAACATCCACAACGGTGTCATTTCGCTGGCAGCGGGCTCTTACAGCATCACGTCATCACAGACTGTCACCATTCAATGCGGAACGGCGAGTGCCACCTTGCGGGTTGAACCCACGTTCGTCGCGCTGACCGGCATTTCCTTTAGCGCGTCCAGCTTGCTCAAGGGCAGTACCAATACGGTCTCGATTTTTCCCTTGCCAAGTAACGCTTCGTTGCCGCAGTGCACGGCTCTGAACAGTTTTGGAACCAGTTCGTCTCAACTCCAGATCACGCCCGAAGGCGTCATTTCCAATGTGGCTTCATCCGCTGCGATATCGGACACGCTGGTGTTGACCATTCAGTGCGGAACGGTCAGTGCGCCGTTGAGTCTGATTGCGCCCATGCAAGTAGTGGAGTCTGGCACACCGGACTCTCTGGTCCTGAGCTTTGACTGGGCGCCTGACGTGTCTGATTTGGGCAGTGCAGCCAATGTCTGGATCGCCGCAAGACTTCCCGCGTCGGCCTTTTTTGTTACCACCGACACCTGGTTTTTCAATACCCGACCCGCCTGGCAATTGCTGCTTTTGCCCAATGCGGATTTGTACCGCTACACCAGCTTCACGTCATTGGCCGCCAAGCACACTATTTCGTTCGAAACGGGGTTGCCTAAAGACGCCATGAAGTACTACGGTCTCGAAATTTACATGGGTTATCGCACCACGACGGGGGCGTTCAAAAACCTGGGCAAGATCTGGCCCCAGTGATTCGCGAGGGCAAGCCCAGGGCGCCTTGCGGCTGCGCCTATTGGCGCTGCATGACCTCCAGCACCGACACCGCCGGGGCCGCGTTGCCCCAGGCCTGCCGAATGTAGGACAACACCTCGGCCACTTCAGCATCATCCAGCGTTTGTCGAAACGGCGGCATGCCAAAGGGGCGTGGGTTGCCGGCTGTGGCGGGTGGGAAACCACCCTTGAGGACGGCTTGCACCAGATTCGCACTGTGGCCCATCGTGACGGCGCGGTTTCCCGCTAGCGGTGCATAGGCACCCGGTGCTCCCTCACCCCGTTCTCCATGGCACTGCGCGCAATGGCGGGTGTAAATCTTCTCGCCGGTAACAGATGGGGTCGGCCGGTCGGCCGCCCGTAAGACCGGCGCGGGTGGGCTTGCCGACGCCAGATCTGCCAAATACACCGCCATGGCCTGAAGATCTACGTCGGTAAGGTGCTGGGTACTGCGGACCACCACTTCTGCCATGGGCCCCATGGCGCTGCGTCCTGCAGCGATGCCGGTCTTGAGCAACTGAACGGTTTGCGCGATGTCGTCAGGTTGGACGCCGGCTTCCCGGGTGTCCACAAGCGACGGGGCATACCAGTGCTGCACCGGGATCACACCACCCCGCAACGCGTTGGCCTCATGGGTTGCGCCCAACAGATTGCGCGGCGCGTGGCAGGCCGCGCAATGGCCCAGGCCCCGCACCAGGTAGGCACCCCGATTCCATTGCGGTGTGCGCGCGGGGTCAGGCTCAAAACCCGCGGATTTGAAAAACAGTACACGCCAAACCGCCAGCGCGGTCTGGCTGCGCCAGGGAAAGGCCAGCGCATGGGCCTGATTGGGCTGGGTCACCGGCGCCAGGGTTCGCAGGTAGGCAAACAGGGCGTCGCTATCCTCGCGGCGAATTAGCGTATAGCTGGTGTAGGGAAATGCCGGGTACAGCCAATGCCCATCGCGCGAACGGCCCTGGTGCATGGCGCGCCAGAAGTCTGCCGGTGACCAATTGCCCAGGCCGGTGGCAGCGTCGGGGGTCAGGTTGCTGCTGTACACCGTGCCAAACGGCGTCGCAATACCGACGCCACCGGCATACACAGCGCCACCACGCGCCGTATGGCAGGCGGCACAATTGCCGGCGCGCGCCAGGTAAGCACCCTGCTCGACTTGCTGAGAGGTCGCCGCAAATGGCGTCTGCGCTTCGGCGATCACGGGTTCAGCGCCGGAGAGGTACCAGATCGTCATGGCGCCAACCAGCACCACCACAGCCAAAAGGCCCAAGCGGGTTTGCAGGGACTTCTTGATCATGGGTTTACCGTTTCGGCGGCAGTGCATGGCCACAGTCCAGCGGGCGCGGGGTGCTGCCGGGTGCCACGGCTTGGGTGTTGGCAGGCAGTGGCTGGGCCGACAACCACGTTGCAAGAGCGCTGACATCCGCCACGGACAAACGCTGGGCAACCTGCGCCATGCAGTCGGGGGCGTTTGCCCTGCGTTTGCCGTTTTGCCAGGCACCCAGTTGGCCCAGCAGGTAGTCGCGCGGTAAACCCAGTAGCCCCGGCGTGGCTGGCAGTTCGCCGGTCATCGCGGCCCCGTGGCAAGCCACACAGGCGGGAATCTGGCGTTGTGCATCTCCCTGCATTACCAGGGCGTGGCCGCGCGCCAGTACCTGGGCGGGGGCGTCCACGGTTTGCGGCGCGGGGTAGGGCAAACGCACATCGGCAAAGTGCTCGGCGATCTCACGCAGGTAGGCATCCGACAGGTGATCGACCAGATGGGTCATGGCCGGGTAGGTCCGACGGCCTTCGCGGAAGTTGATTAGCTGGTTGTACAAATACTCTGTTGGTTTGCCGGCAATACGGGGAAAGTAGCCCGCATTGGTGGCGCGGCCTTCCTTGCCATGGCAAGGTGTGCAGGCCAGCGTGCGTTGTGCCATGGTGTCGGGCACGCGCCATTGGGTGGCCGCGTCCGCATGGGCCAGACCGCCGAGCAGCACCAGCGACAGCAAAGCCCCAACACCCAGTGGCTTTCGGAGCAGCCAGCGCTCAGCTTGCCGCATTGAGTTGCTCCAGCCGGTGTGGCGTGCCGACATCGGTCCAGCGTCCCGCGTACAGGCTGGCGCTGACCCGTTGTTGGTCCATGCCGGCGCGCATCATGGGCCCCAACGGTGCCGCAATACCTTGGGGGTTGCCAAAGGGGATGTCGCAGAACGGCGCGGTAAAAAACGCACGGCGGTACAAACCGATGGTGCTGTAGGTGAGGCGTGGACGGGCGTCGTCGTCGGGCAGGTTCAGCGCCAGGCCAACCGTCGGATCGGCGTTGTCAGGGGCTGAGGGAAACTCCAGGCCAAAATCCCCA
Organism: Candidatus Aalborgicola danicus; assembly: GCA_016703945.1. Taxonomy (GTDB): domain Bacteria; phylum Pseudomonadota; class Gammaproteobacteria; order Burkholderiales; family Burkholderiaceae_C; genus Allorhodoferax; species Allorhodoferax danicus. The sequence continues at coordinate 110,488 of JADJBC010000041.1, read as the reverse complement.
CGCGGGTGGTGCTCTGGGTTAGGCACCAGCCAAAGGTGGGCCAGCTTGTCACTGGCGGTGAACGGGTCCATCGCCGCCTGACTGAAATCAAAGTCGGGAGCAAATACATCCCCGCCCAATACCCAAAACACTTCGTCCAGAAGCGGCAGAGCGCGCACGATACCACCGGCGGTTTCAAGCGCTGCGCCAAAGTCGCGGCCTTCGTGGGAGTAGGCGAGGCGCAATTCTGAGGCCGTTTGCTCCTCAATTGATAGCTGTTTACGCTTATTCCACGTGGGCTGGGGTCGAAAAACACTACCAAATTTTAGGGTAATATGGTCTCCAAGCCAGGCCGTATTGATAAGCGCATGGCGGCAACCTCCGCGGTACAGTGCCTCCAGATGCCATTGCAGCAGTGGTTTGCCCCGCACACAGAGCAGGGGTTTGGGTGTGCTGTCGGTCAGGGGGCGCATGCGTTCCCCACGGCCGGCGGCCAGAATCATTGCCGTGGCTGGCGCAAGCTCTGTCACTAACACTAACGCATGCCCACCGACACTTTGCCAAACACGGCCTGCACCTCGCGCGGCAGGCAGCGCCAGTAATTTTCCTTGGCCTGAACCTCGCCGCCCAAAGCCGCAGCCGCATGCCAACCCCAACGGGGCTCGTACAAAAATGCGCGGGCCAGTGCGACCAGATCAGCCTCCCCGGCCTGCAACACCGTTTCGGCCTGTTGCGCTTCGGTGATCAGCCCCACGGCGATGGTCGGCAGGCCGCTGGCCTGGCGGATGTCGCGCGCAAACGGCACCTGGTAACCGGCACCCAGCGCAATCTTTTGTGCAGGCGATACACCGCCAGACGACACATGGATGAAGTCGCAGCCCAGGGCCTTGATGCGCTTGGCGAACTCGGCACTTTGTGCCACGTCCCAGGCACCATCGACCCAGTCGCTGGCGGATATACGGATGCCCAGCACGCCGCCAACCACCTGGCGCATGGCCGCAAACACTTCCAGCGGAAAACGGATGCGGTTGTCAAAACTGCCGCCATAGGCATCGTTGCGCTGGTTCGCGATGGGTGACAGGAACTCATGCAGCAAATAACCGTGGGCGCCGTGCAATTCGATGGCCTCCAGTCCCAAACGGTCGGCCCTTTGCGCGGCCTGTGCAAATGCGTCTCGCACATGGGCCATGTCGGCATGTGTCATTTCAGTCGGTGGGGCTTCGGTGGGCAATTGCGGCAGGGCAGACGGGCCAAAGGTCTCCCAGCCACCTTGCGCCGGTGACAGCAGTTGCGCCCCGGCCCATGGCACGGCGCTGGAGGCCTTGCGGCCGGCGTGCGCCAGTTGGATACACACCGGCACAGGTGGCGCCAGCTTGCGGGCACGGTGAAGGGTATCGGCCAGCGCAGCTTCCGTGCGGTCATCCCACAGACCCAGGCAAGCCGGGGTGATGCGTCCCTCAGGCACCACAGCGGTAGCTTCGATGGTGAACAGGCCAGCCCCGCTGTTGAGCAGGTTGCCCCAGTGCATCAAATGCCAGTCGGTGGCTTCGCCGTTGTTGGCGGCGTATTGGCACATGGGGGCCACCACAATGCGGTTGGCCAGGGTCAGGCCACCGCGCGGAGAGGGTAGTGTGTAGGGGGTGAAAAGCAGGCTCATGGTGCCAGCATATCCCATACGCCCGATGGGGTGACACAAGGGCCAACCTACTGTGTATCATTGCCTCCGGTTCACGTTAACCCCACTGTAGGAGGCCCACACCATGGCACTAATGGATTTCATCAAGAAACAGTTCATAGACGTTATTCAGTGGACCGAAGAGGGTGACGGCACGCTGGCCTGGCGGTTCCCCATGGCCGGTATGGAAATCCAGAACGGGGGCCAGCTGGTGGTGCGCGAGTCGCAGATGGCCGTGTTCGTCAATGAAGGCAAGATCGCCGACGTGTTTGGTCCCGGCACTTACAAACTGACCACACAAACGCTGCCGGTGCTGACGTATTTGAAGAATTGGGACAAGCTGTTCGAGTCCCCGTTCAAGAGCGACGTCTACTACTTCAGCACGCGCCAGCAGATCGACCAGAAATGGGGCACGCCGCAGCCCATCACCATCCGTGATAAGGATTTTGGTGCCGTGCGCCTGCGTGCCTTTGGCAACTACGCCTTCCGCATCACCGATCCCAAACTGTTCCATACCGAGATATCCGGCACGCGTGAGGAATACACGGTGTCCGAGCTGGAAGGCCAGTTGCGCGGTCTGGTGCTGCAAAACATCAGCAACGCGATTGCGTCCAGCGGCATTCCCTTCCTGGACCTGGCGACCAACCTGATGGAGTTTGCCAAGGCCTTGCGCACCCAGCTTGATCCCGAGATGGCCAAGCTGGGCCTGAAGATTGAAAGAATGACGGTGCAAAGCGTCTCGCTGCCCGAAGAGCTGCAAAAAATTCTGGACCAGAAAATCGGCATGGGCATGGTCGGCAACGACATGGGCAAGTTCATGCAGTACCAGACCGCACAGGCCATTCCCAAATTTGCCGAAGGCGGCGGCGGTGGCAGTGGCATTGCCGGTGACGCCATGGGCTTGGGCGCCGGGGTGGCACTGGGCCAGGTGCTGGCGCAAAACCTGCAGGCCGGTTTGCAGGGCAACAACCAGGCTGCGGCTCACGCGGCGACTGCCCAGGCAGCTGCCACCCTCAAACCCGATGACATCCTCGCCACGCTGGAAAAGTTGGGCGAACTCAAAGCCAAGGGCATCCTGAGTGAGGATGAGTTTGCCGCCAAGAAGGCCGAGTTGTTGAAGAAGCTGGTGTAGCCTCTGGAAGGGGGCGGTCTGGGCGGCAAAACGTTCTGCTTCGTGTCCCCCGCCCTTCGGGCTCCTCCTTGACCTACGCATAACGCTCTGCCGCCCAGACCTCCCGTCACGGTTTTACCTGCGCACAACCCTCTACCGCCCCTCCTTCCTTGGCCACCGCTACCCAACGCTCTTACACCGCGCCCTGCCCGGGGTGCGGTGCGCCGGTTGAGTTTCGCTCGGCGCAGTCCACACACGCGGTCTGCGGCTTCTGCCAGAGCACGGTGGTGCGCAACGGCGATGTGCTGTCGCGCATCGGCAAAATGGGCGAGCTGTTTGACGACCATAGTCCGCTGCAACTGTTTGCCACGGGTCAGTACCAAAAACGCAATTTCACGCTGATCGGCCGTCTGCAGTACAAGACGGCAGAGGGCACCTGGGCCGAGTGGAATGCGATGTTCGACGATGGACAGTGCGGCTGGCTGGCCGAAGACAACGGCGCTTATGTCTTCACCCAACCCGATACGGTGCAGCGCAACATGCCGCCGGCGGACCGTTATGTCGTTGGCAAACAGGTTGGGGTCAATGGCAAGCCGTTCAGCGTGGCCAGCAATGTCTCGGCAGTGCTCATCAGTGCCCAGGGTGAGTTGCCCAAGCTGCCACCGCTGGGCCAGCCGTTTGACGTGGTGGAACTGCGCAGCGCCAGTGGCGAGGTCATCAGCATTGACTACACCGGCACGCCCCCTGCGGTCTCGCAGGGCACCGCTGTGCTGCTGGACGATTTGGCGCTCAAGGGCCTGAAGGACGAATCTACCAAGGAGGAAAAAGGCCGCCAGTTCAATTGCCCGCATTGTGGCGCGCCGGTGACCGTGGCCTTGGCCACCAGCAAAAGCATCAGCTGCGGTAGTTGCAACAGTGTCATCGACCTGAGCCAAGGCATTGGTGGCGAACTCAAATCCGCGATTCAGGATGAGCCGATTCAACCGTTGATTCCGCTGGGCACCCTGGGCCAACTGCAGGGCACGCAGTGGCAAGTGGTGGGTTTTCAGCACCGCATGGGGGTAGCGCCGGGGGACGACGAGCACTTTGGCTGGAGCGAATACCTGCTCTACAACCAGAAGCGGGGCTTTTGTTTCCTGGTGGACTCTGAAGAAGGCTGGAGCCTGGTGCGCCCCACAACAGGTGCTCCCAGCATGGCCAGTTCGAACGCCAACAGCGCCACCTACCAGGGCACCACCTACACCCTGAAGTACAGCTATAGCGCCGAAACCAACTATGTGTGTGGCGAGTTTTACTGGCTGGTGCAGCGTGGCCAGAAAACGCAGAACAAAGACTTTGCCAATGGCAAACGCCTGTTGTCGCTGGAGCAGAGCGCCAGCGAAGTGGTGTGGTCCAGCGGAGACCAGATTGCCAGCGAGGTGGTCGCCAAGGCCTTCAAGCTCGAAGGCAAGCAAGAATTGCTCAAGCGCGACGTGGCGCCTTTCAGTGCCGCAAAAAGTGTTGGCATTGGCACCATCATTGTGGTGCTGGTTGTCATTCTGATTTTGCTGTCACTGATGAGCCGCTGCTCCAGTTGTGACCCCAAGGTGGAGAACTGTTCTTCGTCGTCCAGCTCGCGCAGTTCGGGTGGCTCGTTTGGTGGTTTTTCGGGCGGCGGAGGTCACAAGTAATGCAAGTTTTTTAGTAGGAGAGTCCCATGGGCTTTGAAATGTTGAAACCCGGCGCAATCCTCGCCTCGTTGGTGTTCGCACTGATGGGTGTCGCGATATTCTGGTTGTGCTTTCTGATCATCGACAAGATCACCCCTACGATTTGTGGGGCGAGATCGTCGAGAAACAAAACGTGGCCCTCGCGCTGGTGGTGGCGGCCATGAGCCTGGGCATTTGCGTCATCATCGCTGCGGCCATTCATTAATTGGGTTTGCCGGATTTGGCCATCGCGCCGTCGCGGGGCACGCCCCGCCCGCTGGAAGTCACGCTGTTAGCCAGCGTATTTGTGGTAGCCGCCTGCGGGCTGGTGTACGAGTTGGCCGCCGGGGCGCTGGCCTCCTACCTGCTGGGCGACTCGGTCCTGCAGTTCTCCACCGTCATTGGTTGTTACCTCTTCGCCATGGGCATTGGCTCGTGGTTGTCGCGTTTTTTTGAACGCCAGTTGCCCGCGCACTTCCTGCGCATTGAACTCCTGGTGGCCCTGGCAGGCGGTGCCTTGCCCGGGCTGCTGTTTTGTCCAACGCCTATATACCGGGGGCCTTCCGTTTCCTGCTGTACGGCATGGTGGGATTGGTGGGCATTTTGGTGGGGCTGGAGATTCCGCTGGTGATGCGCATCCTCAAGCGTGAGGTGGCGCTCAAAGACCTGGTGTCACAGGTGCTGACCTTTGATTATCTGGGGGCGTTGGCGGTGTCTGTAGCCTTCCCGCTGATTTTGGTGCCGCAGCTGGGACTCATTCGCACCGGCCTGTTGTTTGGCCTTCTCAATGCGTCGGTCGGGTTCTGGACCTTGTGGGTGTTCCGCCACGAGTTACGCCTTTTTGCCGCGCATGCCTGGGCGTGCGTGTTGACCGTGGCGCTGCTGGCCGTTGGATTTGCGATGGCAGATCACATCACCACCCTGGCCGAAGACAAGTTTTACCACGACCCGATTGTGCTGGCGGCTACGTCGCCCTACCAGCGCATCGTCGTGACCAGTGGCAAATCCGGCCACAAGCTGTACCTCAATGGCAACCTGCAATTTGCCGAACGCGATGAATACCGCTACCACGAGGCCCTGGTCCACCCCGCCATGTCGGCCTATGGTGCGCCACGCAGGGTGGCGGTGCTCGGTGGCGGTGACGGCATGGCCGTGCGCGAGGTCCTCAGATACCCGAGTGTGGAGAGTGTGACCCTGGTGGAGCTGGACCCCAACATGACCGCCCTGTTTGCCAAAGACCCGGCCATGGCCCGGCTCAACAGCGGATCACTTTCGTCACCCAGGTTGAAGACCATCAACATGGACGCTTTCCAGTGGCTGCAGGGCAAAGAGGCACCGGGCAGCGAACTACGCGTCGCGGGGAGCGCGGGGGCGGTACTCCCTGAGCCCGAGATGTTCGACGTCATCATTGTGGACTTCCCCGATCCCACCAATTTTTCCATTGGCAAGCTCTACACCAACACCTTCTACGCGCTGCTGGCCCAGCGCCTCTCGGCCAGTGGTTATGCGGTGATCCAGACCACTTCGCCGCTGGTGGCGCGCCAGAGTTTCTGGACTGTGGCCACCACCATTGAATCGGTGGGCCTGCACGCCACCCCGTACCACGCCAATGTGCCCACGTTTGGCGAGTGGGGCTACATCATCGCCAGCCACAGACCTTGGCACATGCCGGCATCCCTGCCGGAAGGTCTACGGTTTTTAAGCGCGACGACCCTGCCATTGTTGTTTGATTTTCCAAAAGACATGGCACGTGTTCCGGCGGACGTGAACCGTTTATCCAACCAGGTTCTGGTGACAACCTACGAGCAGGAGTGGGGCCGCAGTGGCCAGTAGCCAGCCTTGCGTGCAGGGGCCTTGGATACAGTCCTTCAACGCGCCTTGGCGACTTCTTCTGCCACGAGCTGGCGCAACTGTTCGAAGCCAAACGAAGGCAGCGGCCGTCCGTTGACGAAATATTCCGGTGTCTGGGAGACGCCCAGTGTGTTGGCGTCGGCCAAGTCCTGCGCGACGGCCTGCTTGACATCGGGTGCCGTCAAATCAATCGCCAGCTGCTCCATATTGAGACCGATGGGTTCGAGGTATTTCCAGGCCAAATCCACTTTGGCGGTGTGGTTCGACGCCCAGTCTTGTTGGCTTGCCAGCAGGGCCTCAAGTGACGGCCAGAACTTTCCCTGTCGCCTGGCGGCTTCCAATACGGCTACGACCTTGTCCGAACCTTTGTGAAACGGTGCATACCGTACCACCAGGCGAATGCGGTCTGGATGTTGTGCCATCAGTTGTTTGACCATGGGGTAAAAGGTGCGGCAGGTTTCACAGGCCGGATCCAAAAACTCAACGATGACGACCGGTGGGTCGGCCCGGCCCAAGCTTGGAGAATGCGGGCGAATCAGCGCTGAGCGGTCCACGGCAACTGTTGCTTGTCCACTCGGATTTTGGTTGGAGGCGTACCACCAGGCGCCAATGGCAATCACCGCCAGAAGAGTAAGGGTGGTCAGTGCGAGTGTCTTTTTTTGCATGGTTCAAATTTTGCAGGAGTATTGGGGATCGAGTATGGCATTGCACAATCAACCGGTATCTACAACACACCATCCACCACCATGAGAGTTTTTGGAATCGCCGGGCACTCCGGCATGGGCAAGACCACACTGTTGGAACGTTTGGTGCCTGAGCTGACCGCACGGGGTTTGCGTGTATCCCTTATCAAACACAGCCACAAGGCCATTGACATTGACCGACCTGGCAAGGACTCGTACCGTTTGCGGGAGGCCGGGTGCAGCGAGGTGGTGTTGTTGGGCAACGAGCGCTGGGCCCTGATGCATGAGTTGCGGGGCGCGCCAGAGCCGTCGCTGGAGTATTTGATCGGCCGCCTGCAAGACTGTGACCTGGTGCTGATTGAAGGCTTTAAAGACGGCCACTTTCCGAAGATCGAAGTTTGGCGCGCCGAGCTGGGGCGCGACACCCTGTGGCCCCACTGGCCGGGCATTGTGGGCATTGCGGGTGATGGCCCGCCTGGTCCCAGCCAGGGGATGATGGACGCAAACCAGCTCCTGGTGTTTGACCTGGCCGACATACGGTCCATTGCGGACTGTGTGGTCGAACGCGCCATAACATGTTGAACCGACGTCAGTGCTTGGGTGCCGGCCTGGGCGCGGCCTGGGCCGTCTCCGGTTGCGGGCGTACGGGCCCGTCGGCATCCCCCATCCAGGGTGGTTTCACCGACGGTCAGCCTGAACGTGGCCATTGGTTGCGTGACCGTTTGCACAGCGGCAAGCCCTGGCCACAGCCCGACCGGGTGTTCACCACCCGGGTGCTGATAGCGGGTGGGGGGGTGGCGGGTCTGGCGGCGGCGCGGGCCTTGCGTCTGCGTGGCATGGACGACTTTGCGCTGCTGGAAATGGAGGACACCGCCGGAGGCAACAGCCGGGGCGGGCAACTGGGCGGCCTGGCCTGCCCCTTGGGTGCGCATTACCTGCCCCTGCCGAGCGACGACGCGCCCGAGGTACAAGACCTGCTGGAAGAACTCGGCTTGCGCCAACGCTTGGCCGGGCGTTGGCAGTACGACGAGCGCTACCTGTGCCACAGCCCGCAGGAGCGGTTGTTCTTTCGGGGCGAATGGCAGGAAGGTTTACTGCCGATAAACGGGGTGGGCGCAGAAACCTTGGCGCAGTACCGTGCATTTGCGGCCCTGGTGGAACAGGCCCAAAAGGCCGCCCGCTGGACATTGCCAGTGCAAAATCGGCCTCTAGCCCTCGTTCAATCTGCGTTGGTAGCTATGAGTTTCATAGCGTATCTGGACCAGCATGGCCTCACCGACCGGCATTTGCGCTGGTACCTGGACTACTGCTGCCGTGACGATTACGGCGCCGGCATTGCCACCGTGTCGGCTTGGGCCGGCATCCATTACTTTGCCAGCCGCCACGGCTTCCATGCTCCGGGGTCCGATACGCCCGAGCGCGAGGGCCTGCTGACCTGGCCCGAAGGCAATGCCTGGTTGACCCGCCGACTGGCAGCGCCGCTGGGTGAACGCCTGCACACGGGGCGTGTGGTGGTGCGCATCGCCCACAACAAACAGGGTGTGGAGGTCGACGCCTTCAATACCCTGACCCAGTCGCGGGAGCGTTGGCAGGCAGAGCGTGCCGTGGTCGCCCTGCCGATCTTCGTGCCGGCCCGGGTGGCGCCGACCCCGCCCGATGTCCTGCGGGAAGCCGCGCGCCAGGTGCTCTATGCACCCTGGCTGGTGGCCAACATCCATCTGCACAGCGCCTTGCACGACCGGCCCGGTGCCGCGCCCAGTTGGGACAATGTGTTGTTTGACGGCGTCGAGGGCGTTGACGGTGTCCAGGGCGTCGGCGGTCTGGGTTACGTGGACGCCACGCACCAGCGCCTTCAAGCCCAGAGCGGCGCCACGGTGCTGACGCATTACCGGGCGCTCGGTGACTTTTCGGGTGGTACCTCTGGCGGCGCTTCTGTGGCAGGGCTACCTATCGGTGCGGCCGGGCGCGCCTGGCTGCTGAGCCGTCCCTGGGCCGACTGGCGTGACCAGATCCTGGCCGAGCTGTCCTTGGCCCACCCCGATCTGGTGGCCAAAACCACCGCCGTCGACATCACCCGTTATGGTCACGCCATGGCCATTCCTGACACCCAATGTTAATGGTCAAATCGGGTTCTGGCCCTCGTCGAATAAGCGTGAGCAGCTATCAAGAAAAGAGCAACTGTTGGACCGACCGACGCTGACCTGGGAGCGCCTGCATTTTGCCCACAGCGACTGGGCGGGGTATTCGGTGTTTGAGGAGGCATTCACGGCGGGGCATTGGAGTGCGCCTTCTCTGGCAACCCTTCGCTGATCCAAGCCGTTAGCCGGCCTGCCGTGTGACTACACTCAGGGCCTGTTTGATTGGAGCCTGACCCCGCACATGGATGTTTCTCTGTTGTTGTTGATACTGGCCTTGGCGGGCTATGTTTTTCAGGTGCGCGACGAGCGCCGCCGCGTGGGCTTGCTGGCCACCTATCTGGGCCACTACCAGATCGAGCAGTTGATGGCCACGTTGACAGAAGGCTACATGCGCGCCCTGGGCGAAACCGATGCGGCCCGTCAACAACAAATCTGGAGCATGTTGGGCAGTGCCGAGACGGCGCTGAGTGAACAATTCCAAAAGTTTGTTGCCGACTTTGCCCGGGTTGACGAAGCGGCTGCACGGGTCAGCAAGCTGCCAATTTCGATCTTCTACACCGGCAAATGGTGGCCCAACAGCACCTTTGATCTCCGCAAGGCTCTAGGGGTGCACGCCCACGGTATCAGCCAGGCCGTGGCCAACACCAGCCCACAGCGCAGCGACCGGGACAAGGCCTTTACCGTGTTGGCTGAAATCTTTCTGATGCAGCACACCTGCCACTGGTACTGCAAGTCCCTGGGGGTGGCGTCGGCCCGCCTGGTCATGCGCCACCAGACCCCTTACCAAAAGGTGCTGGACTCGGTCGCGCCGGACACTCGCCAGGCCTACACCGCTCTGATAGCGCGCTGATCGCCCGCTAAACTTGGGCCGTCGGCATTCCTCTTGCTTTGCCCACCATCCCACTCTTCTTCAAGGCACCCTCCCATGCAGCATGTCGTTTTTAACCAAAAGGTGGCGTTGGCAAATCCACCATCACCTGCAACCTGGCGGCCATCAGCGCCTGGCAAGGCTTGCGCACGCTGGTGATTGACCTCGACTCCCAGGGCAATTCCACCCGCTACCTGCTGGGCCCCGACATGCCCGAAGACTTGCCCAATGTGGCCGAGTTCTTTGAGCAAAGCCTCAAATTCACGATCCGCGACAAGGGCGCCAGTGAATACATCGTCCACACGCAGTGGGAAGGCCTGGACCTGATGCCGTCCAGCCCGCTGTTGGATGAATTGCACAGCAAGCTCGAATCGCGCCACAAGATCTACAAACTGCGCGATGCACTGGAGCTGCTGGCCGAAGACTACGACCAGATCTACATTGACACGCCACCGGCGCTGAATTTCTACACCCGCTGCGCGTTGATTGCCGCCCAGGGTTGTTTGATTCCGTTTGACTGCGACGACTTTTCGCGCCGCGCGCTCTACACACTGCTGGAAAACGTGCAGGAGATCCAGGCCGACCACAACTCGGACCTCAAGGTCGAAGGCATCATCGTCAACCAGTTCCAGGCCCGTGCCAACCTGCCCCAGCGCATGGTGCAGGAGCTGATCGACGAGGGGCTGCCGGTGTTGCAACCCTACCTGCGCTCGTCGGTGCGCATCCGTGAATCACACGAGCAATCCATGCCGATGATCTTCCTGGACCCCAGCCATACGCTGACCCAGGAGTTTGTGGCGTTGCATGACGCCTTGGCCTGATCATGGCCGACCATCAATGGGATCGCTGCATATTCTGCAAATCATGGTAACCATTTGGACCTCTGGCCCCCGTGAAACAAGCGCAGGTAGCTACTAAATTTGTAGCGTTTCCGGGGTGCCACCACGCTGCAGCGCCTGGCGCAGCACCTGCTGCGGCGCAAACAGCAACACCAGCGCATCCATCAGCGCATGCGCCTTGCCCGAGTGATCGGCGCCAAAATTACACACATACACATCCACCGTCACGCCCATTTGCTCAGGCCAGGTGTGCACACACAAGTGGGATTCGGCCAGCAGCACGGTGGCGGTCACTCCGCCCGGACCTTGGCCGGTTGCGGGGAAGGTGTGGGCCAGTTGGCTCACCGCTTGCAGGCCAGCGTGGGAGACCTCTTGCACGCAACGATGCAATAAGCGCACCGCGTCGGTAAGCCACACGTTGTCGCACTGGCAGCGGCTGAGATCGGCGGTGAGGTGAAGGCCTTGCATAAGCGCCACTGTAGAGTACTTTTGGGGCAGGGAGTCACACAAAGTAGGAGACCGTGGGGACCATCTCCAGCGCAAAGTAAAATACCGGGTTTCCCCCAGTCCCCACATTACCCGGAGTCGCCCAGCCCATGGCCACCATCCCCCCCAGCCCACAATCGGCTCAGCAAATGGCCAATGCCATCCGCGCCCTCGCAATGGACGCCGTTCAGGCCGCCAATTCCGGTCACCCTGGCGCACCCATGGGCATGGCCGACATGGCGGTTGCGCTGTGGGGCCAGCACCTGAGCCACAACCCGACCAACCCCCACTGGCTGAACCGCGACCGTTTTGTGCTGTCCAACGGTCACGGCTCCATGCTGATTTATGCGCTCTTGCACCTGACCGGCTACAAGCTGCCTATGGCCGAGTTGAAAAATTTCCGCCAGTTGCACAGCAAGACCGCCGGCCACCCCGAAGTGGGCGTCACCCCCGGCGTGGAAACCACGACCGGCCCGCTGGGCCAGGGCCTGACCAATGCAGTCGGCATGGCGCTGGCCGAGAAGCTGTTGGCCAGCGAATTCAACCGCGAAGGCCATGCCGTCGTTGACCACCACACCTACGTCTTCATGGGCGACGGCTGCCTGATGGAAGGCATCAGCCACGAAGCCGCTGCACTGGCTGGCGCCTGGAAGCTGGGCAAGCTGATCGCCCTGTACGACGACAACGGCATCTCCATCGACGGCCAGGTCGCGCCCTGGTTCATCGACAACACCGCCCTGCGTTTTGTGGCCTATGGCTGGAACGTGATCGGCCCCATCGACGGCCATGACGTCGCCGCTGTTTCCACCGCGATTGCGGAAGCCAAGAAAACCAATGACCGCCCCACGCTGGTCATTTGCAAGACCCATATCGGCAAGGGCAGCCCGAACCGCGCCAACACCGCCAAGGCCCACGGCGAGCCGCTGGGTGCCGAAGAAATCAAGCTTGACCCGCGAGTCCATTGGCTGGAGCCATGTGCCCTTTCTCAATCCCCAAAGAGGTGTACGCCGATTGGGACGCCAAGGAAGCGGGCAAGGCCGCCGAGCAAGCCTGGAAAGACAAGTTCGCCGCCTACCAGGCCGCCTTCCCGCGCTGGCCAAAGGAGCTGGTGCGCCGCATGAAGGGCGACCTGCCCAAGAACTTTGTGCAGACTGCGGTGGATACCGTCATCGCCGCCCACACCAAGGCCGAAACCGTGGCCAGCCGCAAGGCCAGCCAACTGGCGCTGGAAGCCTTTACGGCTGCCCTGCCCGAGCTGCTAGGCGGCTCGGCCGATTTAACCGGCTCCAACCTGACCAATACCAAGAGCACGCCCAACCTGCGCTTTGACGCGCTGACCGGCGCTGTCGTCAAAACGGAAGCCGCGAACGGCGAAATGGTGGGTGGCCGCCACATCAACTACGGTGTGCGCGAATTCGGCATGGCTGCCATCATGAACGGCGTGGCCCTGCACGGTGGTTTCATCCCCTACGGCGGCACCTTCCTCACGTTCAGCGATTACAGCCGCAACGCGGTGCGTATGGCCGCGCTGATGAAGATCAACCCGTGATCCACGTGTTCACCCACGACTCCATCGGTCTGGGCGAAGACGGCCCCACGCACCAGTCCATAGAACATGCCGCGTCCCTGCGACTGATTCCGAATCTGGACGTGTGGCGCCCGGGCGATACCGCCGAGACGGCCGTGGCCTGGACCGTGGCCCTGCAGAACAAGTCCAAGCCCACGGCCTTGCTGCTCAGCCGCCAGAACATTGCCTACGTCGCCCAAGGGCGACTCCGCCGTGGCGCCCGACGCCTCCGGCCTGGACGCGATCAGCAAGGGTGCGTATGTGTTGGCCGAGCCCGCAGACGCCGGACTGAAGAAGAAGGCCCAGGCCGTGATAATTGCCACCGGCTCCGAAGTGCAACTGGCCATTGCCGCTCAAAAGCTGCTGGCCGAGCGCAAGATTGCGGTGCGCGTGGTCTCCATGCCCTCCACCACGACGTTTGACCTGCAGAGCGCCGAGTACAAGTCGTCGGTGCTGCCCGCAGGCCTGCCCCGCGTGGCGGTTGAAATGGGTGCCACCGGCGGCTGGTGGAAATACGGCACGGCGGCCGTGGTGGGCATTGACACCTATGGCGAGTCGGCCCCGGCGCCCGTGCTGTTCAAGCATTTTGGTTTCACGCCCGAGAACGTGGCGGATACGGTGCAATCGGTGTTGAGCCGCAAATGATGTTGAGCGCCCGCACTCGGTCACGATGCGGGTCGCTGCCCTCCAACGGGGGGTCTGTTGTGTTGAGGTTAGGTTAGGTTTCCGTTTTTTATTTACGAAAGAAGCATATGACTATCAAGATCGGCATCAACGGCTTCGGCCGCATCGGACGCAACGTGTTGCGCTCCGCCATCCAGAATTTCTCGGACATCGAAGTCGTTGCCATCAACGACCTGTTGGAGCCGGACTACCTGGCCTATATGCTGCAATACGACAGCGTGCATGGCCGCTTCAAGGGCACCGTCAGCGTGGACGGCAACACCCTGATCGTCAACGGCAAGAAGATCCGCCTGACGCAAGAAAAAGACCCAACCAACTTGAAGTGGAATGAAGTCGGTGCCGACATCGTCATCGAGTCCACCGGCATCTTCTTGGACAAGGCCGGCGGCGAGAAGCACCTGGCTGCGGGCGCCAAGAAAGTCATCTTCTCCGCCCCCTCCAAGGACGACACCCCGATGTTCGTGTTCGGCGTGAACGACACCACCTACGCCGGCCAGACCATCATCTCCAACGCATCCTGCACCACCAACTGCCTGGCACCCGTGGCCAAGGTGTTGAACGACAAGTGGGGCATCAAGCGCGGCCTGATGACGACGGTGCACGCGGCCACCGCCACGCAAAAGCCGTGGACGGCCCGTCCAACAAAGACTGGCGCGGCGGCCGCGGCATTCTGGAAAACATCATTCCATCGAGCACCGGTGCTGCCAAGGCCGTGGGCGTGGTCATCCCCGCACTGAACAAGAAGCTCACCGGCATGTCGTTCCGCGTGCCCACCAGCGATGTGTCCGTGGTCGATCTGACCTGCGAGCTGAATTCCGAGGCTACGCTGAAGGAAATCTGCGCCGAAATGAAGGCCCAGAGCCAGGGCGCCTTGAAGGGCGTGCTGGGCTACACCGAAGACAAGGTGGTGGCCACCGACTTCCGTGGCGAGACCTGCACCAGCGTGTTCGACGCCGACGCATCCATCGCGCTGGACGGCACCTTCATCAAGGTCGTGGCCTGGTACGACAACGAGTGGGGCTACTCCAACAAGTGCCTGGAGATGGTGCGCGTCGTCGCGAAATAGGGCCCCCACGCTCCGCCGCTGCGCGGGTCGCTGCCCCCCAAGGGGGCGCATCTGGCAAAACCCCAAGTCCACGCCTTGGGGCGGCCCGGCGGCGAAATAAGGTACACCCCCGTGGCGGCTGAAGCCGCCTTCCCCCTTGCAGGGGGCGCTACCAGCGGCCCGGCTAAGCCGGTTCCGCGGTAGCCCTGGTGCAGGCACACTTCGGCACTGCTCAGTCTCACGCGCCTTCGGGCGCGTTTTTCATGCACTTGGTCAGCAGTCCTCGGCGCCAAGCCTGCACCGCCATGCGGTGTGGGTTCAGGTATGCAGTAACTTCTCTACCTGCGCTCGCCCGTCCGGATTGGTCATCAGCACCAGAACCGTACCCGCGGTTGCAAGGTGTTCCGGCGGCGGGTTAAAGACCCATTCGCCACCCTCGCGGGTTGCCATCAACAGGTAGTTTCGCGAGGGGGGCAACAGGATGCCCAGGGGCGTGCTTGAAAAATCGTCAGGAATGACAACCTCCTCCACGCGCAAACTGTCATCGCTGCGCAGCATCTGGTCCATGAAACTGACCACATGGGGCCGCACCATGGCCGAGGCGATGCGCATGCCGCCGGTGAAGTCCGGAGAAACGATTTCATCGGCACCAGCCCGTTTGGCCTTATTGGTGTTGCGCACATCGTGCAGACGCACTACGACGCGGACCTGCGGCCGCATCAACTTCACCGACATGGCCACCATCAGGTTGTGACCATCATCGCCGGTGACGGCAAACACACCGGCGGCTGTGTCCAGGCCGGCCGTTCGCAATGCGTCGTCATCGGAGGCATCGTCATGCAAGTACAAGGCGTGGGGGTGGTGCTCCAGCCAGCTATCCAACACGGCACGGTCTTTTTCAATGACCACGACCGCGCGCCGGGTCTTGACCATTTCACGGGCCACGTTGGAGCCGACGCGCCCGATACCACATACGATGTAATGGCCTTTGAGTGCAGCAATCTGTTTTTCCATGCGTTTTTTCCTCAAATCGGCGTTCAGATCGGAATCGATCAACAAGGCCACTACGGTTGAAAACTGGTAACTCAGGGTTGCGATGCCAATCACCGCGATGAACACCGTGAACAGGCGGCCCATGGGGTGGTGGGTCAGGTCCACCGTTTCACCATAACCAATGGTGGCGATGGTGATAAAGGTCATGTAGAAGCTGTCAATCCACGTGGCTGTGGGGCGCCCGATGTAGTGGTAACCCAAGGTACCCCCGGTGGTGATCAGCAGCAGCAAGACGGTGCCGACCATCAGGCCCTTGAAATGCCTGCTGCGAACGACCTTTTTGAAGCCGCTGCGATCCATGGTCTCGTCTACGGATGGTGTTGGGTAGTCATGTCAGGGTTGTTCAGTCGGTATGAAACTGCTCGGCATTTTTGCCTTTGAAGGGTGCATAAAACGCCTTGATGGCCAACATGTCGGCCTCAATGTCTCCGGTGGGATGGAACACCGGGCCGAGGCCGCTGAGTTTGCGTTCATAGTCCATATACGCCATGACGATGGGCACCTGCGCACCAAGCGCAATGTAGTAAAAGCCGGTCTTCCAATACCGTGTTTTGTTGCGGGTGCCTTCGGGCGGGACAATCAATTGCAGTGGTCCAACGGCAGCTTTCATCGCTTCCACCGACGCAGCAACCAGGTTGTTGGACGTCTCGCGGCGCACTGGTATGCCGCCCAGCCACATCATCGTATGGCGAAACGGAAATTGGAACAATTGGTCTTTGCCCATCCAATACACGTTCAGGCGTAAAACAAAAGCCACCATCAGTGTGTAGGGCAGGTCCCAATTGCTGGTGTGGGGTGCTGCAATGAGCACACACTTTTGGCCATTGGCGGGCAATTGCCCCTCGATCTTCCAACCTGCGAGCTTTAAGAAGCCAATGGACAAAGCCCGTAACAAGGTATTGACCAAGGGCGTGTCGAAGATGGTGTGGTGCATGAAAACGGGCGGGATTGGTTTGGCGCGCGAGCGATTGTCGCTGTATTCTTCTGTGCTTTGACTTACATTGCACGGCGGCGTTTGCGTAATCAATGAAAGCCTGATGTGAAACAAACCGAGTGCCCCTGTGGCAGTGGAATCGACCTTGCGGACTGTTGCGGCCAGTGGCACAACGGCTTGACAAGGGGTGTTCATGCCCCAACCCCGGAGGCGTTGATGCGTTCGCGCTACAGCGCCTATGTACTGGGTTTGGCCGACTACTTGGTGGCTACCTGGCATGGTTCCACGGCACCGGGTGAACTGGAATTGCAGAGCGCCAAATGGCTGGGGCTGGAAGTGCGCCATACCGCCAGCAGTGGTGACGCGGGCGTGGTGGAGTTTGTCGCCCGTTGCCGCGTCGACGGTCGTGGCCAACGCATACACGAGACCAGCCGCTTTGTTCGTGAAAACGGGCGTTGGTACTATATCGACGGGCAAATGCACGGCCCGTAAAACTCCAGAACCCGTTATGCCCGACCTTTCACTCGTCATCCAAGAGCCCGCCAACACACCGGCGCAACTGATTGTGTTGTGTCACGCCGCGGGGGAAGACGCCGCATCGCTGTTGCCACTGGGCGAGCGTTTGCGTGAAACCTTTCCCCTGGCCACCATCGTGTCCCTGCAGGCCAACGCTCCGGCCGCAACACCCAATGGATTCGAGTGGTTCTCCGCGGAGGGCCTGACCGAAGATAACCGTCTGCCGCGGGTTGCGGGAGCGCTGCCCGGGCTGCAAGCCGCCGTGCGTGATTGGCAGGCGCGCAGTGGCGTATCGGCTGCTGCGACCGCCCTGATCGGGCTGTCCGAGGGTGCCGAAATGGTGCTGGAGGCCAGCAAGCCCAAGCCCATGCTGGCCAGCCGGGTGTTGGCCATCGGCGGGCGCTTTACCACCCTGCCCGCTGAGCCGCCGTCAGTGACCACCCTGCATTTTTTGCACGGCAAACAAGACACGCGGATCCACTACAGCCACAGCGTGGTTGCGGCCCATCATTTGCGTGACATGGGCTGCGACATCACGGCGGAGGTCGTTCCCTCTGTCGGTCATGAACTGCACCCCGACCTGATTGAGCTGGCCGTTACCAAGCTCAGCACCCACATTGCCCAGCATCTTTGGACGGCGGCGCAGGAGGCCGCGCCGCCGTCGTCCACTCACTGACCTCCTACGGGCAGCGACCCGCGCAGAGGCGGAGCGTGGGGTAGGCACAATTTTTCGCCGGGCCGCCCCAAGAAAATTAGCCCCCTTGGGGGGCAGCGACCCGCGCAGCGGCGGAGCGTGGGGGTCATTAACTCAGGTGTTTTCCGACAATTCCCGCCAGTTCAAACATCGTCACCTGGGGCTTGCCGAAGACCGGCAGCAGTTTGGCGTCGGCATTGATGGCGCGCTTGTTGGCCGCATCTTGCAGGCCATTGGCCTTGATGTAGTCCCACAGCTTTTTAACCACCTCGGTGCGGGCCACTGGTTCGTTGCCAATCACTGCGGCCAGCGCGGCGCTGGGCAGCTTGCCACTGGCCGCAGTGGTCTTGCGTGGGGCTTTGGGCTTGGCAGCGGCTTTGGCTGCCGGTTTGCTGGTAGCGGTCTTTTTTGTTGGAGCTTTTTTGGCTGCAGCCCCCGTCGTTGCTGCGCGATCAGCTACTGATTTACTAGCAGACGTGGACTTGGCCGCCGTCTTGCGGGGCGGGAATTTGCTGGGTGCAAACTCGAAATTCACCTTGCCGGCTTCGGCATCCCAGGCCAGCATGGCCTTGAAGGCGCGGCGCGTGCGCATGGAAACAAACTTTTCCAGCAGATCGGTCTTGCCGGTGGCCAGCAGTTTCTGCATTTGCGCGCGCTCGATGGGTTGCTGCAGGATGATCTGGCCGCTCTTGAAGTCGCAGCTCGGCGTGGGGTGGGCGTGTGTGGGGACCGAGCGGTCGCAGACGTAGTTCTTGCCGTGTTCGAAAACCGAGCCGCCGCACTTCGGACAAGCGCCCAGGGATTCCTGCGCCGAGAAGTCGATGATCTCCCCGCTGTCTTCGCCCTTCTTGTCATCCCCAAAGTCGAATTCAAGTTTGTAGTTCTTGGTCTCGTCGTCGAACTTGATGACCATTTCGGCGACAAACGGCCAGCCGGCCTTGGAGCGGAAGCCGTCCAGCGGACCAATGTGTTTGGTTGCAAGGAATTGCTCGACTTCGGCCTGCTCAAACGTGCGTCCTGCCGGCGATTTGCCAAACGAGAAGCCGCAGCCGTCTTCATTGCCGGATTTGCCCGTACAGGTGTAGCGGCGGTAGTTTTCCTTGACGATGCCGCCGCAGTTCGGACACGGCGCGGTGAGGGTGGCGTAGTCGCCGGGAATGGTGTCGCGGTCGTATTCCTTGGCCTTTTTGACCATGCGCTCGGTCATGGCGGCAATCTCGGCCATGAAGCTGGTGCGGCTCAACTTGCCGTGCTCCATCTGGGCCAGCTTGTATTCCCATTCGCCAGTCAGCTCGGCCTTGGACAGTTCCTCCACGCCCAATCCGCGCAACAGTGTCATCAACTGGAAGGCCTTGGCGGTGGGGATCAGTTCGCGCCCTTCGCGCAGCATATATTTCTCGGCGATCAAACCTTCGATGATGGACGAGCGGGTGGCGGGTGTACCCAGGCCCTTTTCTTGCATGGCTTCGCGCAGTTCATCGTCTTCCACGGTTTTGCCAGCACCTTCCATGGCGCCCAGCAGTGTTGCTTCAGAGTAGCGCGCTGGGGGTTTAGTTTTTAAGCCCTTGGGGTCGACCGGGTCACCTTTGACCTTTTCATCCTGTTGCACCGGCACCAGGTTCTGGCCTTTGTCGCCATCCTTGGCGTCGGCCACTTCGTCGGCGGCTTCCTTGCCGTAGATGGCCAGCCAGCCCGGCTTGACCAGCACCTTGCCTTCGGTCTTGAAGGACTGTTGGGCAGCCACCGTGATTCTGGTAGTCACCTGGTATTCGGCACTGGGGAAGAAGATGGCCAAAAAGCGGCGCACCACCAGGTCGTAAATCTTTTGCTCGGCCTCACTCAGGCCATGGGGTGCCTGCAGGGTTGGGATGATGGCAAAGTGGTCACTGACCTTGGCGTTGTCGAACACGCGCTTGGTCGGTTTCACATAGCCGCCCTTAACGGCCTGCGCAGCAAACGGGGCCAGATGTTTCATGCCGCTGTTGGCCAGCATGCCCATGGTGTCTTTCACCACCGCCACATAGTCTTCGGGCAGGTTGCGTGAATCGGTACGCGGGTAGGTCAGTGCCTTGTGGCGCTCGTACAGGCTTTGGGCGATGGACAGCGTGGTCTTGGCCGAGAAACCAAACTTGCCATTGGCCTCACGCTGCAGGCTGGTCAGATCAAACAGCAGGGGTGACGCCTGGGTAGTGGGCTTGCTTTCTTCGGTGACCGTGGCGGGTTGTCCACGCACTGCGTCTGCAATGGTCTGCGCTTCACGTTGGGTCCAAACACGGTCGGCCTTTTTCTCGGCGTCGTCCGCATCTTTTTTCCATGCCGGGTTGAACCACTTGGCCGGGTATTCACCGGCCTGGGCATGGAAGCTCGCGTGGATCTCCCAGTAGTCGCGGCTGATGAATTTACGGATCTGCTCTTCGCGTTCCACTACCACGGACAGCGTGGGTGTTTGCACCCGGCCTACGGTGGTCAAAAAGAAGCCACCGTCGCGCGAGTTGAAGGCGGTCATGGCGCGGGTGCCGTTGATGCCCACCAGCCAGTCGGCTTCGCTGCGGCAACGGGCGGCATCGGCTAAGGGTTGCATCTGCGCATTGGTGCGCAGATGATCAAAGCCGTCACGGATAGCCTGCGGCGTCATGGATTGCAGCCACAGGCGGCTGACCGGCTTGCCCAGCGGCTTGGCGCCACCGGCGTACTGCTCGATCAGGCGGAAGATCAGCTCCCCCTCGCGGCCCGCGTCACAGGCGTTGACGATCTTGTCCACGTCCTTGCGTTTGGCCAGTTTGACCACCGCGTTCAGGCGGGTCTTGGTCTTGTCTACGGGCTTCAAGTCAAAGTGCGGCGGAATCACCGGCAGGTTGGCAAAGCTCCATTTGCCGCGTTTGACGTCAAACTCTTCGGGCGCCTGGATTTCCACCAAATGGCCCACGGCGCTGGAGACGACATAGGTGTCGCTCTCAAAGTACTCGTCGTGTTTCTCGAACTTGCCCGCAGTGTGTGTAAGCGCCCGCACGATGTCTTGGGCAACGGATGGCTTTTCTGCAATGACCAATGTTTTGTTGAAAACGGCGTTTTTCATCTGACTACAATCCAGTTCTCGCGTGCGCGCAGGTGCGCGCCCACACACGCAGGCGCACACATGCGCGCCCATACGGTTCACCATACCAAATTTTTAAGACCCGTTGTCCGACCTGCAGAAAAGAGAGCAACAGTGAGCAAGACTATGCCCCGTGGCGACACCCGTCGCATTCAAACCCGTCGTTCTGGCGTGCATGGCAAGGGCGTGTTTGCGCTGCAGGATATTGGCGAGGGTGAAACCATCATCGAGTACGTGGGCGAAATCATTACCTGGGCAGAAGCCCAGGCGCGCCACCCGCATGACCCGAATGACCCCAACCACACGTTTTACTTTCACATCGATGAAACGCATGTCATAGACGCCAAGGTCGGTGGCAACTCGTCGCGCTGGATCAACCACTCGTGTGATGGCAACTGTGAAGCCGACGAAGTTGATGGTCGCATTTTCATCAAGGCCTTGCGTGACATCGCTCCCGGTGAAGAGCTTAACTACGATTACGGGCTCATCCTGGACGAGCGCTACACCAAGAAGCTCAAGGCCGAGCACCCCTGCTGGTGCGGTGCCAAGACCTGTCGCGGCACCTTGTTATCCCCTAAGCGCGGCAAGAAGTGAGCGAGATGAGCAGCGCCGGGTCGCCCCAAGCTGCGAAGGACCCTTTGTTGGGGCCTATTCACTGGCCTGCTGAGGCAATTTGGGCGGCGGTGTCGCCTTCTCTGCCGGGGTTTTCAGTGGAAATTCTGCCCGAAATTGATTCGACGAATACCGAGCTGATGCGCCGCGCGCGCGCCGGCCAAGCGGACGCGGTGTTGCTGGTGGCTGAGCGACAAACGGCCGGTCGTGGGCGTCTGGGTCGGCAGTGGTTCAGCGGAAACGATGGCCACACTGAAGGTCAGTTCGGCGCTGTGCCAACCTCTGATGGTGCGGCTTGTGTCGAGCTGCAACCATCGTTGACGTTTTCACTCGGTTTTGCACTGGCACCGCAGGATTGGTCGGGTCTGTCGCTCGCAGTCGGACTGGCCCTGGCAGAGAGCTTGCACCCCAGCCTTCAACTGAAATGGCCCAACGACCTCTGGCTGCAGGGGCGCAAGCTTGGAGGCATTCTCATTGAAACGGCCAGTCTCGGTGAGCTGCGGTATGCCGTGGTGGGCATTGGCCTCAACATCACGCCACGCAGTGGCCAGGGGCTACGTACGCCGCCAGCCGCGTTGTCTGAAGTTCTGCCAGGCGTCAATGCGCCGACGGCACTGGCCCGCCTGGTACCGCCGCTGGTATCCGCAGTGCAGCGTTTTGAGTCGGATGGGTTTGGCCCCTTGCGTGCAGCGTTTCATGCACGTGATGTGTTGTACGGAAAAGAGATTTTGTGCAACGATGGTACGACCGGGTTCGCCCGCGGCGTTGACACCGCCGGAGCGTTGCTGGTGCATACTAAAAACGGTTTAAAAAAAATCACCAGCGCAGAAGTTAGCGTGCGCCCGACCCCATCTACACAAGCGCAATGACACCATGCTGAGACTGTTATTTTTGACTTTGATTCTGGCCAATGGCGCTTATTTTGTGTGGAGTCAAGGCATGCTGCGTTCATACGGTTTCGCTCCAACATCCCAGCATGAGCCCCAGCGCATGGAGCAACAAATCAAGCCGGAGGCCTTTCGGGTTCTGACTACTGCGGAATTCAAGCGGGTCGAAGCGCAGGTGCAGGCGGATTTGGTCCCCAAGGAATGTCTGCAAGCCGGACCGTTTGATGACGCCCAAGCCACGGTGTTGCGCGCGGCGCTGGAGGCCACTTTGGTGCCGGGCAGCTGGCAATTGCAAGTGAGCACCGTACCGGCGCGCTGGATTGTCTATATGGGCAAGTTTGCCAACGCCGAGGGGTTGGCCAAAAAGCGTGAGGAACTTGCGGTTATGCGCCTAGTACCGCAAGTCCTGAACAATGCGGATCTGGAAATCGGGCTGTCATTGGGCGGTTTTGACAGCCAGTCGGCCGCACAGGCCGAACTGGCGCGCCTGAGCTTGCGGGGAATTCGCACCGCGAGGGTGGTGCAGGAACGTGCCGAAGGACAACAAACGCAGCTCAAGCTACCGGCTTTGACGCAGGAGATGAAGCGTCGTCTGAACGATCTCAAACCAGCGTTGGCGGGCCGTACGTTGAAAAACTGCAGCTGACTGCGGCGCTCGGACGGCGCTCAATCTGACTGGGCAAAACGAACGGTAAAGCAGGTTCCAGGTGGCGATTGACCCGGTCGGCTGTCTTCGATGCTGACACTGGCATTGTGTTGGCGTGCGATCTCCAGAACAATGGGCAGACCCAGGCCCGAGCCATCCGCCTCGGTCCCCAGAACCCGGTAGAAAGGCTGAAACACCAGTTCACGTTCGACCGGCGGAATGCCGGGCCCTGAGTCTTCTACCTGTAGCACGAGCACCTTGCTGAAGGGGTCTTTCAGGATGCGCGCTGTAATCATTCCGGGCTTGTCGGCATTGGACGGTGTGTAGTTAATGGCGTTGTCCATCAGATTGCGCACCATTTCCTTGAGCAAGGTCGGGTTGCCCATCAAGACGGTATCGTCGCTACCTTGTTCTGCGCCTTCGTACCCAATGTCAATGTGTTTGTCCATGGCCCGCGGCACACAATCACGGATGACATCCATGGTGAGACGCACCAGGTTGCACGGTTGCTGGCTCATGGCGGTGCCACTGCTTTCGGCGCGGGCCAAGGCTAGGAGTTGGTTGACGGTGTGGGTGGCGCGGATGCTGGAGCGGCCGATCTGTCGCAAAGACTGTTTCAGATCTTCGGCGTTGGCGCCTTCTCGTTGCGCCAGGTCGGCCTGCATGCGCAGTCCGGCCAGCGGCGTTTTGAGCTGATGCGCTGCGTCCGCCAGAAAGCGTTTTTGCGTAGCGATGGAATCTTTCAGTCGCATCAGCAAATCGTTAACGGACGACACCAACGGCACGACCTCAATAGGCACGGCCTGCGCATCCAATGGGCTGAGGTCATCGGGGCTGCGCGCCCGGATGCGTTCTTCCAGGTGATTCAGGGGTTTGATGGCCTGTACCAATGCCAGCCAGACCAGTAACACCGCCAGTGGCAAGATGACAAACTGCGGCAACATCACACCCTTGACGATTTCGGTGGCAAGCAGGGCGCGTTTGTCCATGGTTTCCGCCACTTGCACCAGCGCCGGTTTGCTGTTGGGTACATCCAGTTTGACCCAGGTGTACGCGACCTTGATAGCCATACCGCGGAACTCGTCGTCACGGATACGGACTTCACCCGGGGCAAGCCTTTCATCTTCCGGTGGCAAAGGCAGGTTTTTCTCTCCGTTGAGGTACTCACCCGATGTTCCTAGCACCTGGTAGTAGACCGTGTCGGTGTCATCGGCACGCAGGAGTTCCCGTGCGGGCAAAGGCAGGACAAATTGGGCCTTGTTCTGGTTGACCGTGACCAACTGAGCCAAGGCTGCGACGTTGTACTCCAGCGCCCGGTCGAACGGCTTGCCAGCGATGCCCTGGGCCACCAACCAGGTCAACACCAGACTCACAGGCCACAACAACAGTAACGGCGTTAGCATCCAGTCCAGGATCTCTCCGAACAGGCTGCGTTGCTCGCGCTGGAAGATCTTCACAGGGTCAGGGCGAGCTTGAGCGGCGCCGGACCGCCGCAAGCCGCGATGGCCCCCCAGGCGGGCAGCACAGTATGTAAAGCGACAAGCGTGGGGGCCACATTCTCAGTTCGGAATTTTTTCCAGGCAATATCCCAGACCGCGAACCGTCGCAATGCGGATGGGGCCTTTTTCTATCTTCTTGCGCAAGCGGTGGATGTAAACCTCAATGGCGTTGTTGCTCACCTCTTCACCCCATTCACACAGGCGTTCGACCAACTGGTCTTTGCTGACCAGCCGCCCGGCGCGTTGCAGCAGAACTTCCAGCAGACCCAGCTCGCGCGCAGACAACTCGACCATCTTGCCGTCAATGGTCGCCACACGACCGGCCTGATCGTAAGTGAGAGGCCCATGCTTGATGCTGCTGCTGGTGGCGCCCATGCCGCGGCGTACCAAGGCGCGCACGCGGGCTTCGAGTTCCTGCAGACTGAAGGGTTTGGCCATATAGTCGTCGGCCCCGTAGTCCAGCCCCTTGACGCGTTCATCGACTGAATCAGCCGCCGTCAGAATCAGAACCGGTAGGGAGGATCCACGCCCGCGCAGCTTTTTCAGCACTTCCAGGCCGTGCATCTTGGGCAGACCCAGATCCAGAATCAGCAAGTCAAATTCGGTGTTGGTCATCAGCGCCGCATCGGCCTCAGAGCCACTGGCCACGTGGTCCACAGCCGCCCCTGCGCCCCGCAAGGCCCTCAGCAGGCCGTCGGCCAGCACCTGGTCGTCTTCGGCGATCAATATTCGCATGTCTGCTCCTCGTTGTAGTCACATTGGCCCTCTACAGGTCAATGCGCCGTTTTTTACTGTCCCTCATTCTAGGCGTGGCGGGGCTGGCGCGCGTCACCCTGTTGAAAGCAGAACTATTGGCCGCTGTAGGCTTCCAGCCCAAGCGCCAGCACGGTTGCCACCTCATCACCAATGGCCTGACGCATCTCGGCCTCAGCCTGCGCAACCGCGTCGCGGTAGGCGCCCAACCACGCAAGACCGGTGGCGGTAAAGCGTACCTGGCGGGCCCGAGCGTCGGCCGGATCCGCCGCTCGTGTAACCATGCCCCAGGCTTCGCATTGGTCCACCAGTGCGCCCATGGCCTGCTTGCTCATGCCGGCGCGCGTGGCCAGCTCACCGAGTCGTGAGCCGTCCTGCGCCAAATGGCGTGTGATGTGGATGTGTGCCGCACCGACCTGCCCTCGGGCCGCCAGATTGGACAAGCCCAGCGGCACGGCCGGATGCTGTGCCATCAGGGTCAGCACCCGGTCATCGAACTGCTGCAGCGCCATGCGCATCCAGTGGCCGATATGGGCCTGTCGCCATCCAAGGGGATCTGAACCCGAGAGTGAAGCCATGGTCAAAATAGTAATGCAAACTGACTAAAAAATGTGTTTACTGGTTTCAATGTATGACTGTAAACTACTGTTCAAGCATACAGGCTGTAATTAAACCCAATTACCGATGTGCTCTCAGATGTTTGATTTTTAAGGAGATTTCCCATGGATGCACCCGTCAAGCCCCTCGCCGCCAACAGTGAAAAAGCAAAAGCCCTGCAAGTGGCCCTGGCCCAGATCGAAAAACAATTTGGCAAGGGCACCATCATGCGCCTGGGCGAAGGGGAGGTGATCGAGGACATCCAGGTCGTCTCCACCGGATCGCTGGGGCTGGACATTGCGCTGGGCGTGGGCGGCCTGCCCCGCGGCCGTGTGGTCGAAATTTACGGCCCGGAGTCGTCCGGTAAAACCACGCTGACCCTGCAGGTGATTGCCGAAATGCAAAAAACCGGCGGGCAATGCGCATTCATCGACGCCGAGCACGCGCTGGACATCCAGTACGCGCAAAAGCTGGGCGTGAACTTGCAAGACTTGCTGATCAGCCAGCCTGACACCGGCGAACAGGCCCTGGAGATCGTCGACAGCCTGGTGCGCTCCGGCGCCGTGGACCTGATCGTCGTCGACTCGGTGGCGGCACTGACCCCCAAGGCCGAGCTGGAAGGCGAAATGGGCGACTCGCTGCCCGGTTTGCAGGCGCGCCTGATGAGCCAGGCCTTGCGCAAGCTCACCGCCCACATCAAGAAGACCAACTGCATGGTGATCTTCATCAACCAGATCCGCATGAAGATTGGCGTCATGTTTGGCTCGCCAGAGACCACCACCGGCGGCAATGCGCTGAAGTTCTATGCCTCCGTGCGTTTGGACATCCGCCGCACCGGCACCATCAAGAAGGGTGACGAGGCGATTGGCAACGAAACCAAGGTCAAGGTCGTTAAAAACAAGGTGGCGCCCCCGTTCAAGACGGCCGAGTTCGACATCTTGTTCGGCGAAGGCATCAGCCGCCACGGCGAAATCATCGACATGGGTGTGACAGCCAACATCCTGGAAAAGTCCGGTGCCTGGTATGCCTACAAGGGCGAAAAGATCGGCCAGGGCCGTGACAACGCCCGCGAGTTCCTGCGTGAGAACCCCACGCTGTCGGTCGAGATCGAAAACAAGGTCCGTGAATCTCTGGGCATCCCTTTGCTGCCAGTGGCGGAATCCGAGGCCAAGGCCAAGGGCAAGAAGGCGGACAAGACCGAGAAAACGGAGTAAGAACGAAATATGCCGCTAGCCCTCGTGAATAAAGCGCAAGTAGCTATTGAAAATATAGCAAAAATTGAGGCACCGAGGTCCACCGACTGATGACAACCCAGACTTTGTCACTCACCGGGCGGGCTTTGCGCCTGCTCAGTGCCCGCGAGCATTCCCGGGCGGAACTGGAGCGCAAGCTGGCCAGCTTTGAGGAAGCGCCTGGCCAGCTCGCCAGGGTGCTGGATGCGCTGCAAGCAAAGGATTTCATCAATGAAGGCCGTGTGGTGGAGTCGGTAGTTCACCGCCGTGCGGGCAAGCTCGGTGCCTCCCGCATCAAACATGAGTTGCAAGCCAAAGGGTTAGAACCGCAGGCTTTTGCCGAGGCGGTCCAGGCTTTGCGCGCAAGCGAGGTGGAGCGGGCGCGTGAAGTCTTGCGCAAGAAGTTCGGGGAACCCGCAGCCGATGCCGCCGAGCGCAGCAAACAAATGCGCTTTTTGGCTAGCCGCGGTTTCGGCGGTGACGCCATTCGCAAAGTGGTGTCTGGTAGTTTTGACGAGCAAGGGTAAAAACGGTCGAATCAGCCGTGGCAGGGGAAGCCGAAGCCCTCATCCGTCCCTGCTGGTCCAGCAAATCGGCCCCGACATTCCCCCTCACGGGCGAGTTGGGCCTTTGTCTTCACCGGCGCCTTAAATACCCAGCATCAACTGCAGGTTCTGCACGGCCGCTCCACTCGCACCTTTGCCCAGGTTGTCCAGGCGCGCAACAAGCACGGCCTGGTGTGCGTCGTCGTTGCCAAACACGCGCAGTTCCATTTTGTCGGTGTTGGCCAGTGCCACAGCATCCAGTTTCAGATCGGGCGTGGCGGGTTCCACGGTCACCCACGTGCTGCCGGCGTAATGTTTGGCCAGTGCCTCGTGTAATTCCTGCGCGGTGGGTTGGCCCGGCAAGGTGTCCAGATGCAGCGGCAGCTGGACCAGCATGCCCTGCGCAAAATTGCCGACCGATGGCACAAACAGCGGGCGACGGGTCAGGCCGGTGTAGCACATGATTTCGGGAATGTGCTTGTGCTTCAGGCCTAACGCATACAACTCCATGGCTGGTGCCTGCCCGGCCTCATAAGCTTCGATCATGGTGCGTCCGCCACCGGAGTAGCCACTGATGGATGGCAGGCAGACCGGAAAATCGGCAGGTAGCAAGCCAGCGTCCACCAACGGGCGGATGAGCGCAATCGCACCGGTGGCATAACAGCCCGGGTTGGCCACCCGGCGCGCCTGCACCACGGCCTCGCGCTGGTCAGCGGCTAGTTCAGGGAAGCCATAGACCCACCCTGGTGCCGTGCGGTGCGCTGTGGAAGCGTCAATAACCTTTGGGCCTTTTCCGTTGTTGGCCCTGGTCAATGCGTCGATCAATGCTACGGATTCAATAGCGGCATCGTCATGCAAGCAGAGCACCACCAGATCGGCCTGCGCCATCAGCGACTGCTTGGCGTTGGCGTCCTTGCGCAGGGCTGGGTCTATGCTGATGAGTTCCACGCCGGCCATGGTTTGCAAGCGCTCGCGAATTTGCAGGCCGGTGGTGCCGGCTTCGCCATCAATGAATATTTTTTTCATTCCATTGCCGCCAGAGCGGGTTCAGTAAAGGAAACGATTCAGTTCCAAAATCGCGCTGTAAGGCAGTCACAAGTTTGGTGCGATGCAACATGATACATTTCGGAGTTGATGTGTCCAGTGTCAGATTTGCGGCAGATTGATGTTGCAAACTGATGAACATTGTCCAGCCCCCAAAGAGACGTCATGAAAATCCACGAATACCAAGGCAAAGAAATTTTGCGCCAATTCGGTGTGCCCGTACCCCGCGGCATCCCGGCCTTTACAGTACAAGAGGCGGTGGAAGCCGCCCAAAAGCTCGGCGGCCCGGTGTGGGTCGTGAAGGCGCAGATTCACGCCGGTGGGCGTGGCAAAGGCGGCGGTGTCAAGGTTGCCAAGACCATAGATGACGTTAAGCGCATTGCCGGAGAAATCCTGGGCATGCAGCTCAAAACGCACCAGACTGGTCCTGAAGGCCAAAAGGTTCGCCGCCTCTACATTGAAGACGGCGCCGACATCAACAAAGAATATTACGTATCCATCGTGACCGACCGCGCCACACAAAAGCTGGCGTTCATCGCTTCCAGCGAAGGCGGTATGGACATTGAAGAAGTGGCGCATTCCACGCCTGAAAAGATCATCACCGAGTTCATCGACCCACTGACCGGTCTGAGTGCGGAGCAAGCCAAGAAGATTTCTGATGCCATCGGCATGCCTGCTGATTCCACCGCACAAGCTGTGGATATCTTCCAGAAGCTCTACAAGTGCTACATGGATACCGATGCGTCGCTGGTGGAAATCAACCCGCTGAACCGCGACAGCAAGGGCAATGTGATGGCGCTGGACGCCAAATTCAATTTCGACGCCAACGCACTGTTCCGCCACCCTGAAATCGTGGCTTACCGCGATTTGGATGAAGAAGACCCGGCCGAAGTGGAAGCCTCAAAATTCGATTTGGCCTACATCAGCCTGGACGGCAACATTGGCTGCCTGGTGAATGGTGCAGGTCTTGCCATGGCGACCATGGACACCATCAAGCTGTTTGGCGCCGAACCTGCCAACTTCCTGGACGTGGGCGGCGGTGCCACCCCCGAGAAGGTCACCGAAGCCTTCAAGATCATGCTGAAGAACACCAAGGTCAAAGCCATTCTGGTCAACATCTTTGGCGGCATCATGAAGTGCGACACCATTGCCACCGGCGTGATCACCGCCTGTAAGGCCGTGAACCTGAGCGTTCCGCTGGTCGTGCGCATGAAGGGCACCAATGAAGAACTGGGCAAAAAGATGCTGGCCGAAAGTGGCCTGCCCATCATCAGCGCAGACAGCATGGCCGAAGCGGCCCAAAAAATTGTGGCAGCGGTATCGAAGTAATTTGCAGGGCAGGCTGCAGCAACGCGAAGCCGTGTCCTCAACCGATCAGGAAACATCATGTCGATTTTCATCAATAAAGACACCAAGGTCATCACCCAGGGCATTACCGGCAAGACCGGTCAGTTCCACACGGAAAAGTGCCAGGAATATGCCAACGGAAAGAACTGTTTCGTTGCCGGAGTGAACCCCAAGAAGGCTGGAGAGTCGATCTTCAACATTCCAATCTACGCTTCCGTCAAGGAAGCGGCTTCGGAAACCGGCGCTACGGTATCCGTGATCTATGTGCCGCCCGCTGGCGCTGCGGCGGCCATCTGGGAAGCCGTGGAAGCGAATCTGGATTTGGCCATTTGCATTACCGAAGGCATTCCCGTCAAGGACATGCTGGAAGTGCGCAACCGCATGAAGGCCAAGGAAGCCGCTGGTGGCAAAAAGACCCTGTTGCTGGGACCCAACTGCCCCGGTCTCATCACGCCAGACGAAATCAAGATCGGCATCATGCCTGGCCACATTCACCGCAAAGGCCGTATCGGCGTGGTGAGCCGCTCTGGCACGCTGACGTACGAAGCCGTGGCGCAGTTGACCGAGATCGGCCTGGGTCAGTCTTCTGCCGTGGGCATTGGTGGTGACCCTATCAATGGCCTGAAGCACATCGATGTGATGCGCGCTTTCAACGACGATCCCGATACCGATGCCGTGATCATGATTGGCGAAATCGGCGGGCCAGACGAGGCCGAAGCCGCGCGCTGGTGTAAGCTGAATATGAAGAAGCCCATTGTTGGTTTCATTGCCGGTGTGACGGCCCCCGCCGGAAAGCGCATGGGCCACGCCGGTGCGCTGATATCTGGCGGTGCTGACACTGCCGAAGCCAAGCTTGCGGTGATGGAAGAGTGTGGCTTTACTGTCACCCGCAACCCGTCTGAAATGGCGAAGCTGCTCAAGGCCTTGCTCTAACAGGCGCTGAATCTGTCAGCGTATCAGGCGCTGGTTTTTCGAGCAGTCATAATGCTGGCCGGGTTTCCTAAGGGGAATCCGGTTTTTTCATTTTGTGGTGCAGTTTGTCATCTGCGCCTAAGCCCCAAGGAACTCCATGGAAGCATTCATGACCGCCAACTTCTGGCTCGCCGTGGGTCAGATCATCATGATCGACATCCTGCTGGGGGGAGACAACGCCGTGGTGATTGCTCTGGCGTGCCGCCAACTCCCCGCCCACTTGCGGCTCAAAGGCATACTGTGGGGAACTGCTGGCGCGATCGTGCTGCGGGTCGTTTTGATCGCATTTGCACTAACGCTTCTCCAGATTCCATATCTTAAGTTGGTCGGCGCCGCGCTGCTGCTGTGGATCGGCGTGAAACTGCTGGCGCCACAGGACGAAGATGGGCACGCCCATATCCAGAGCAGCGACAAGCTGTGGGCAGCAGTCAAGACGGTGATTGTGGCCGATCTGGTTATGAGCATTGATAACGTCATCGCGATTGCTGGCGCTGCTACGAGCGCTGGTGGCCAGCATCAGATGCCACTGGTGATATTTGGTCTGCTTGTCAGTATCCCAATCATCATTTGGGGCAGCCAACTCGTTCTCAAGTTAATGGATCGCTTCCCCTTGATCATTACCGTTGGTGCAATGTTGTTGGGCTGGATCGCCGGAACAATGGCGCACAGTGACCCCGCACTGAAGGACTTCCTGCCACAAACCGCAGTGTGGGCCTACAGCTTGGGTGTGGCCGGCGCATTGTTGGTTTTTCTGGTGGGGGCCCTGCTCAAACGCCGGGTTCAAGCAGCGGCTTGATCATTTTTCGCAGCCCCGTCAAGCCAGCGCCGTGGCCGTGGCCGAGCGACGCGACATGACGTAAATCCAACTGACGTGAACATCTGCCTTGTCGGCTGCAACATCATGTGCTAAGGTCGCCATCTTCCCCGGCCTTGCCGTCGGGGTTCCGTTGTGGGTGGGTGCTGTCAATCAAGCGCAGCTGCATATAGGGGTAGGACGGGCACGTGGCGAAATCTTCTTTATCCAAATCGGGTAGCTTCTGGCGAACAGACTGGTTCGCCGGGGTGGCAATTGTGCTGGCTGTTTTGGTGCTTCATCTGGCGACTGACGCCTTTGATGCCATGGAGCGGCGCTTTTACGATTTTGCTAGTACGAGTACATCGCGCCAGCCGTCGGACCGAATCGCAGTGATCGCGATTGACGACCAAAGTATTGCCAACTTGGGTCGCTGGCCCTGGTCCCGTGACATCCATGCCAAGCTGATTGACAAATTGGCGGCGGCGAAGGCAAAGACAATTGCGCAAACTACATTCTTTCTGGAGCCGCAAGTTGACCCGGGCCTTGCTTTCATTCGCAAAATGAAATTGGTGCTGACCAGTGCAACGGATAGCAGCGCCGCGAATGAACAACTCCAACAATTGGTTGCCGAAGCGGAAGTAGCGCTTGATACGGATGCAATCTTGGCCACCAGCCTCAAGTCTGCAGGCAATGTATTGTTGCCCTCTGTATACACTTTGGGCGAGCAGCAGGGCAAGCCTGACAACGTGCTCCCCGGGTTTGTCTTGAAGAGCATGATCGATGACCCGAATGGCTATTCAGTATCTGCCAATCGGGGGCAACAGCCGATCGAAGTCATTGGTATTTCCGCGGCAGGAATTGGGCATCTGAATCAGAGCTATGACAGTGATGGTTACGTCCGGCAAGAGCCGCTATTGGTGAACTATTTTGGTAAAGCAGTGCCCTCCATGGCGTTGCTGGCAGCCGCCGCCAGTCTCAACCTGACCCCTGCCGATATTCGGCTCAATGTTGGTGAATCCGTGCAAATCGGCAAGCTGAAGATCAAGACGGACACGTCAGCATTGATGTTGCCCCAGTTCTACAAAGCCAAAGAGGGGAAACCCGCCTTCACGGTTGATTCCTTTTATGACGTTTTGACAGACAAGATCCCGGCCTCCAAATATGCGGGGAAAATCGTCATTATTGGGGCAACGGCCGCCGGCGTTGGGGTTCAGTTTCCTGTGCCTGGCAATCCCGCATTGTCCCCGGCGGAAACCATCGCCCATATTACCTCCAGCATTCTGAGTGAACACTTTATCGTTCAGCCGACTTGGGGCGTCTGGGCTTCTTTTGGCGCATTTCTGCTGGTTGCGGCGTACGTGATCGTTGCCCTGCCACGGCTCTCTGCTGGAATGGCGGCAATTGCAACGCTGGTACTGTTCATTGGTGCGTTGGCGGTGGAGTTCAGTTTGTTGTCGGCAAGTGCCACATGGATCAAGCTGGTCTTTCCTGCGACGGTGCTGGTTCTGGGGCACCTGGCCTTAACCACCAAACGCTTCCTGATGACCGAAGCGGGTAAGGTCAAGGCGGACGAAGAATCGGCAGAGACCAACCGAATGATGGGTCTGGCGCTGCAAGGGCAAGGCCAACTGGACATGGCGTTTGACCGTTTCCGCCGCGTGCCGATGGGCGAAGCTGTGATGGGCAATCTTTACAACCTGGCGATGGACTTTGAGCGCAAACGCCAGTTCAACAAAGCTGAAGCCGTCTACCAGCATATGGCGGCATTTGACAAGGACTACAAAGATATCAAGGCAAAGCTTAGCCGGGCCAAGAATCTCTCGGAGACGGTGATGCTGGGTGGTGGTGGTTCTCACCCCGGTGGCACCATGCTGCTCGACGGCGGTGCCGTCGAGAAACCCATGCTGGGTCGCTACCAGGTCGAAAAAGAACTCGGCAAGGGAGCGATGGGGGTTGTGTACTTGGGTAAAGACCCCAAAAT
Organism: Candidatus Aalborgicola danicus; assembly: GCA_016703945.1. Classification (GTDB taxonomy): domain Bacteria; phylum Pseudomonadota; class Gammaproteobacteria; order Burkholderiales; family Burkholderiaceae_C; genus Allorhodoferax; species Allorhodoferax danicus. The sequence continues at coordinate 76,672 of JADJBC010000041.1, read as the reverse complement.
CGGCCGGGTTGTGGCTATCAAAACCATGGCGTTGAGTCAGGAATTTGCTGGCGACGAATTGGTCGATGCCCGGGAGCGCTTCTTCAGGGAGGCTGAAACGGCCGGTCGACTTCAGCATCAAAACATCGTTACCATATTCGATGCCGGTGAAGAGCACGACCTGGCCTATATCGCGATGGAGTTCCTTAAAGGCAAAGACCTGGCGGACCATTGCAAAGGCGACCAATTGCTGCCGGTTCCGGTAGTTATCAGCATCGTGGCCCGGGTAGCAGAGGCCTTGGCCTACGCCCACAAACAAAATGTGGTGCACCGCGATATCAAGCCGGCCAACATCATGTATGAAACGGAGAGTGATACGGTCAAGGTGACGGACTTCGGCATTGCACGGATTACGGATTCCAGTAAAACCAAGACCGGACTGGTGCTGGGTACCCCAAGCTTCATGTCCCCTGAGCAGCTAGCGGGCAAGAAGGTCGACGGACGCTCAGATCTGTATTCACTGGGTGTCATGCTGTTCCAATTGTTAGCTGGCGTGTTGCCGTTCCGCGGTGACTCTATGTCTGAATTGATGTACAAGATTGCGAACGAAGAGGCCCCGGATATCCGTATCATTCGCCCCGATTTGCCCCAAGCCCTGGCCGACGTTGTGGCGTTATCCTTGAGCAAACGCCCGGAAACTCGCTACCAGACGGGGGACCAATTTGCCGTGGATCTGCGCAAGACCTTGAGTCAGGTTTTGGACAGTGGGGCAATGGGACAACCAGGCCGGTCCCTCGGCGGCAGCGGCGCCAGTGAGAGAACCGTAACTTTTTCTGCCACGGAAGCTGCCAGCCCTGACGAATTTCAAAGAACGAATGTGCTGAATGTTACGGACCTTGGACCGTCCGGCTCGGGCAATGGGTCAAATCCGGTGAAATAAGAGACAAATGAATTACCAATTTTGTGCAAAAACAGACCCTGGCCGGGCGCGCGACAACAACGAGGATGCTGTCGCTTACGACGAGTTGACATTGACAGCTGTGCTGGCTGACGGCATGGGTGGTTATAACGCCGGCGAAATCGCCAGCGGAATGGCGACAGCGTTTATCAAATCGGAGCTGAGTCGCTGGATCACCGAAGCGGGAACAAATGTCAAAGCCAAGGAAGTTCGGCGTGCCATGGAGATATGTGTCGACAATGCCAACCGGTCCATTTTCAACTCGGCCAACTCCAACTCACATTACGCTGGCATGGGGACCACCTTGGTCGTCGGTGTTTTCAGGGAGGATAAGCTGGTACTTGGTCATATCGGAGATTCGCGTTGCTACCGTTTGCGGGAAGGTTCGTTTGAACAAATTACCAAAGATCATTCACTGTTGCAGGAACAGATGGACGCTGGGCTTATAACGGCGGAACAGGCAGCCACGTCCTCCATCAAGAACCTGGTGACCAGGGCATTGGGTGTTGACGAATCGGTCTTGCTTGAAGTCAATGAGCACACGATACAGGGCAGTGATTTGTATCTGATGTGCTCGGATGGGTTGTCGGATATGGTTAACGATGATGCAATCGCTAAAATTGTTGCATCAGAAGCAACATTGGACCAAAAAGCCAAGCAACTAATCGACGCGGCCAATGAAAATGGCGGAAGGGATAATATTTCCGTGTTGATGGTTGAATTGCATGAGGCGCCTGAAAAGCGCGGTTTAATCGCTCGGTGGCTGGGGAAATAATATGCAAATGGGCTTTCCAAATACAAATTACAGGAAAAGGAGTCGATCATGCCGAAAATGATCGTTTCGATCGATGAGGTCGTGATCAAAGAGGTGCAGCTGACCAAAGACAAGACCACTTTGGGGCGTAGGCCATATAACGACATCGTTATAGACAACCTTGCTGTGAGCGGTGAACATGCCGTTCTTCAAATGACTGGCAATGAAGTTGTTTTGGAGGACTTGAATAGCACCAACGGAACTTATTTGAACGGCAAAGCCATTAAGAAGCAGCAACTTCAAAATGGCGACAGCATTGAAATCGGCAAATACAAAATCAAGTTTGTCGGAGAAGGTGTTGCGGACAACTTTGACAAGACTATGGTCGTTAAGGCCCGCCCGGCTACAGCAGCTACACCCGCCCGCCCGGTAGCTGCCCCTGCGATGAACGGAGGTGACTCGCTGGGTATGGGGTCTTTCCATGCCGCCATCAAGGTCCTCTCAGGCGCGGCGTCTGGTCGGGAAGTGCCTTTAACAAAAGTTGTTACGACGATCGGCAAACCTGGTGTTGCAGTAGCGGCGATCACGCGGCGACAGCAAGGCTTTGTGGTCCACCATGTTGAAGGCGCGGGAAACCCCATGCTCAACGGGTCTCCAATCCGGGCAGAACCGGTCGCATTGAAGAACGGCGATCTGATTGAGTTGGCCGGCACGCAAATGCAATTTGTCCAGACCTGACGGTCTGCGCTATTTTGGCGGTGACCGTTGCGCGCCAATTTTCCGGGTGATGCAGCATGAAAATGATAGCAAAGCATTGGCAACGGATAGCGATCACCTTGATTCCGCTCGTGTTCGCCTTATTGCATGCAATGGACGTGACGCCGATCGGTGTCCTGCAGCGACTTGACGACATAATTTACGATGCGCGGTTGCGGGCAACGATGCCTAAGACGCTGGATGAACGTATCGTTATTGTTGACATTGACGAGAAAAGCCTGGCTGAAGTGGGTCGATTCCCTTGGGGTCGAAACAAACTCGCGCAACTGGTCGATGTGCTTTTCGAAAAACAAAAAGTAGCATTGCTCGGCTTTGACATTGTTTTTGCCGAACCAGACGACAGTTCTGGTCTTAGCCGGTTAAACGACCTGGCACGCAATGAACTCAAGGACCAGCCTGGGTTTGCTGAACGGATCCGCCAGCTTCAATCGGAACTGGACTATGACGCGGTTTTTGCACGAAAGTTGGAAAAACGCCCGGTCATTTTGGGGTACTACTTCACCAGTGATCGTGATGGTCATACCGCCGGTACGCTGCCCACCCCCGTCTTGTCAAACGCTGATCTCAAAGGTCGATTGGTACCTGCCTTCTCATGGACTGGATTTGGGGCAAATATAGAGAGTCTCGCCAAGGCGGCTCCGTTGGCCGGACACTTCAATCCAATTCCTGACCAGGATGGTGTTGTTCGTTCGCTACCCCTGTTAGCGGAATACAAGGGGGCCTACTATGAATCGCTGGCCCTTGCCATGTTTCGCCGATTATTCGGGTCCCCAACGGTGGTACCGGGTTTTTCGGAAGAGCAAGGCATGTTGCGCAAGTTTCAGGCGCTGGAAAAAATTCTGCTTGTTGAGGGTAAGTCTTCCCTAAAGATCCCGGTAGACAAAAATGTTGCCACGCTCGTTCCGTACCGAGGACCCGGAGGAGTCAAAGGCGGGTCGTACCGTTATGTTTCGGCTGCTGACGTGTTGTTTGAACGTTTACCTCCTGGAAGTTTGCAAGATAAGATCATCTTGGTGGGGACGACTGCCCCTGGACTGAATGATCTTCGAGTAACACCCGTCGGGGAGGCCTATCCCGGGGTTGAATCCCACGCCAATGTGATTTCGGGTTGGCTAGACAACAAAGTGACGCTGAAGCCGGATTGGGCTTTGGGTTACGACGTGTTCATCCTGGTCATCGCAGGTTTGGCCTTGGCCATTGGTCTTCCGTTGTTGTCAGCGCCACGTGCGGTGCTGCTCAGCGTTGGGGTTCTGTCGACCGTGACTATCATCAATACGTGGCTTTACCTGTCGTTCGGGTTGGTCATGCCCTTGGCCGCTGCGATCGTAATGAACCTGACCGCGTTTGCGCTCAATATGAGTTACGGATATTTTGTCGAGACCCGATCAAAGCGGGAGTTGGCTCACCTGTTTGGCACTTATGTACCGCCAGAACTCGTCGATGAAATGGTAAAGGACCCCGCTGGCTACAGCATGAAGGCATCGAATCGAGAGCTGACGGTCATGTTTTGTGACATGCGCGGCTTCACAAAGATGTCGGAGCATATGGAGCCGACCCAACTTCAGGAGTTGTTGACAGGGGTGTTCAGCAAACTCACCAGCATTATCCGGGCCAATCGTGGGACGATCGACAAATACATGGGTGACTGTGTCATGGCATTTTGGGGCGCCCCGGTGGAAACCGCAGAACACGCCCATCTCGCAGTCAAAGCTGCGATGGAAATGGCCAGTGCAGTGCGCGAAATCAATATCGACCACCGGGCACGGGGGTTGCCGGAAATTGGTATCGGCATTGGACTCAACACCGGCATCATGTGTGTTGGCGACATGGGATCCGACATCCGGCAGGCCTACACCGTCATTGGCGATTCGGTGAACTTGGGATCGCGTCTGGAAGGTCTTTCAAAAGAATACGGCGTCGATATTGTGGTGAGTGAGACCACACGTAAGTTGGCACCCGAATTCGCCTGGCAAGAACTGGACCGCGTTCGGGTCAAAGGCAAAGATGTGGCAGTGGCTATTTTCTGGCCGATGGCACCTGTCGCACAACTGAATGAGACCGCCACCAGCGAACTCAAGACCTGGGGGGCTCTCATCAAGGCGTATCGGGCTCAAAACTGGGACCAGGCGGACGTTCTATTGCTGAATCTAACCCGCATGAATGCCAAAAAGTTCCTGTACCAACTGTACGCAGAACGGGTAGCCTCCAGAAGGTCGCTCCCATTTGATCCAGAATGGGATGGCGCAACCAACTTTGTAACCAAATGAGGCTCCTGCTGTGAAAGTACGTGTATTGGGTTGCTCTGGGGCCATTGCCAAAGATTGCAGGACCACGTCGTTCCTGATCGATGGTGAAATCCTTGTGGATGCTGGCACAGGCGTAGGCGATCTGACTTTGGACGAAATGCGCGTAGTTGACCACGTGCTCTTGACCCATTCCCATCTGGACCACGTAGCGGCGCTCCCTTTAATGGTCGACGCTATCGCTGCGCAACGCAAAGCGCCGCTCAAAATATACGCACTGGCGGGCACCATACAGGCTCTGCGTTCCCACATATTCAACAACGTCATCTGGCCTGATTTCTCACGCATTCCCACACCGGAGGCGCCGTTCGTCAGCTTCCATGAAATTCGTGTCGGCCAGACGTTTCAGCTCTCTGACAAATACATTGAGGTATTGCCAGCGGTCCATACGGTTCCGGCCGCCGGATTTGCCATTACGGCGGGCCGAGGCTGTTGGGTATTCACGGGTGACACCGAGCGCAACCAGGCCTTTTGGGATCGCATCAATCAATTGAACGTAGCCATGTTGGTCATTGAGACTGCATTCAGCAATCGGGAAAAAGACCTCGCGCGGCGAAGCCTGCATTTGTCACCCACGGTTTTGGCGAACGAGCTGGATTGCATCGCAAAAGGGAAGAACTACCCCATCTACATTACACATACCAAGCCGGCAGAAACCGAATTGATCATGGCGGAGGTTCAGCGTTTTGACCAGACATTTGGGCCCAACGTCACCCACGACATCCGCAGAATGCGCGCGGGTCAGGAGTTTGAAATATGAACGCCGTTGTATCGCCGGGGTCATCGGACAAAGCGACCGAACAGGCCTTCTTTGAGTCCCAAAAGTTGCCCTCTCAAAAGAGGGGTATGACTTTCGAGGCCTTGTTCTACCGCCAACTGCACCACGTCACGGCGCGTATTCACGACACAGAAAACCTTGAGCAAATCATGCTGGAAGCCAGCCAGGACATATGTAAACTGCTCAACGCCGATCGCTTGACTCTGTACGCTGTGAATGACGACCAAACGGCGATCGTTTCCAAAATCAAGACCGGGCTCAACAGCAGCAGTGACCTGAAGCTGCCGATCTCGCCGCAGAGCATTGCAGGTTATGTCGCTTTCAGTCGCAAAGCGCTCAACATACCGGATGTGTATGACGATGAGGCTCTCAAACACGTGCATCCGTCGCTGACCTTTCTGAAAGTGGTCGACAAGCGATCGGGTTATCGCACCAAACAAATGTTGGTGGCCCCCATTTTGGAGGGCAACATCCTGCATGGGGTGTTGCAGGTCATCAATAACAAGAGCGATGAACCATTTGGTGAGTTGGAGGTTGATGGCGTCTCCGAGTTGTGCAAAACCCTCGCTACAGCCATTCGCCAACGTGCCAAAGGGGCCACCGTGGCACAACGCCGCAAGGCCACGAAATATGACGCGCTGGTTGCAGATGGCTTGTTAACAGACGAGGAGTTAACCCAATGCATTCAGGACGCCCGAGCGGAAGGCAAGTCCGTCGAGCACTTGCTCATGGCCCAGTACAACGTCAAGCCTGCGCAAATTGGACCGTCGCTGGCAAAGTTCTTTGGCGTTCCCTACGAGCCCTTTAATAAAGGCCGCATCCGCATTGAGGTGTTGCACGGCGCGCTCAAACGCGAGTTTATTGAGGAGCAAGGCTGGGTTCCTTTGGAGGAGTCGCCCGAAGGTCTTGTGATTATGTGTGTTGACCCTGAAGCCGTTCGAGGTTCCAGGGTCGTGCCACAGGTGTATCCGCGCATTGGAAAGTTTTCCTATCGGGTTACCACACAAACCGAGTTCGACGAAACCTTAGCGCAGCTATTTGGAACCCCGGAAGACAAAACCACGATTGAGAACTTCCTGGCGGGCATGGACGACGCGCCGCTCGAAGACACTGCCAGCGAAGACTCGCTGGAGTCGGCAGCGGCCGACAATGAGTTGGTCAAATTTGTCAACAAGGTCATCGTCGACGCCTACAACCAGAAGGCGTCCGACATTCACATCGAGCCCATGCCGGGCAAATTCAAGACGGGCATACGTTTTCGCATTGACGGGGGCCTAGTGCCCTATGTCGAAGTACCCTCGCACCTGCGACAAGCCATGGTCACCCGGCTCAAGATCATGTGTGACCTTGACATCTCTGAACGCAGAAAGCCGCAAGACGGAAAAATCAAGTTCAAGAAATACGGTCCCCTGGACATTGAATTGCGGGTCGCCACCATACCATCAGCCGGTGGTGTGGAAGATGTGGTGATGCGGATCTTGGCTGCGGGTGAGCCCATTCCGCTGGAGAAATTGGGTTTAACCCCGCACAACAAGGCCCGTCTCGAATCAACGGTGAGCAAACCCTATGGTTTGTTTTATGTCTGCGGCCCAACGGGTTCAGGCAAGACAACCACGCTGCACTCCATTCTCAAATTCCTCAATACGCCCGACACCAAGATCTGGACCGCGGAAGACCCGGTAGAAATCACCCAAAAAGGACTGCGCCAGGTCCAGATCAATAAGAAGGCGGGTATTGATTTTGCTTTGATCATGCGAGCGTTTTTGCGTGCAGACCCCGACATCATCATGGTCGGCGAGTCCCGCGACAAGGAAACCGTTTCAATGGGGGTTGAGGCTTCACTCACTGGTCACTTGGTGTTTTCCACTTTACACACCAATTCAGCACCTGAATCCATCACCCGCCTGATGGACATGGGCATGGACCCATTCAATTTTGCCGATGCGCTCTTGGGTATCCTGGCACAGCGGTTGGCAAAAAAACTGTGCGACTGCAAGACATCCTATGTGCCTGACGCGGAAGAGTTTCGACTCTTTGTAGTCGAATACTCAGAGGAGCTGCGCCACTCCAAGGCCTGGAAAGCGGATTACGACGGTGAAAGCAAGAAGCTCGTTGACGGCTGGATAAAGACGTATGGTGAAGACGGGCACATCAAGCTTTACAAGGCAGTCGGGTGCGACAAGTGCAACAAGACCGGTTACAAGGGCCGCGTCGGCCTGCACGAACTGTTGGTCGCCGATGACGGCGTCAAAAAGCTCATTCAGGAGCGTGCCCGGGTTGCCGAATTGTTTGCCTCGGCAGTGGAAGGCGGCATGCGCACCCTGAAAATGGACGGCATGGAAAAAATCATGATGGGGCTGACGGATTTGAAGATGGTTCGACAAGTTTGTATCAAGTGACAATAAGTATGACAAATTTGTCAGGCACAGTGGCAAAAAGATCAAAAAATGCGGTGGAATAGTTCTGAATGCGGCCTGTCTGACGACATTTCATCGAATTTTTGAGCGAAAAATATCTGGCACGGAATCTGCAGTTCAGTATCGGCTTTCTTTTCTTAAACAAGGAGTTTTATATGAAGCATTCTCTGCAAAAGGGTTTTACCCTGATCGAACTGATGATCGTGGTCGCGATCATTGGTATTTTGGCTGCTGTGGCATTGCCTGCTTACCAGGACTACACCGTGCGTGCCAAGATGTCTGAAGTCATTTTGGCTGCGTCACAATGCCGTACGTCTATTACAGAGATTGTCCAATCTGGCTCTGGTTCCTTGCCAGCAGCTGACGGTTGGGGCTGTGAATCGTCCACAGCCGGTGGTAGTTCCAAGTATGTTGCCTTGGTGAGCACGTCTGCTACTGGCGTGATCACCGTGACATCCCAAGCTATTAAGAACCGCACGAACGGCACTCTCGAAGGAGGTACTGTCCAACTGTGTCCCTCATCAAGTGCTGCAGCGACAACTATGGCAGCCTGTGCAGCTGCTCCAGTGGCTGCAGGGGGCAGCATTGCAGTTTGGTTGTGTGGCCCTGGCGCAACGAATGGTGCAGATGCCAAGTATTTGCCCGGTTCATGCCGCGCAGCGTAAACACCTGATCAAGGAACACATTTGATAAAAAAACGCCCCGAAAGGGGCGTTTTTCAATTCTATTAGCATGACGTTGTATGCAACAAGTGCCGCCTTGATGCTGACTGCGTGGCTAACTCCTCTGCACTTTCTGCCGTGGATCAGTTGGCACAGCGAGGCTTGGGCATTTGCAGCCATGGTCATCGGATTTGCGAATGTTTGCTTTGAGAAATTTCGGGGTAGCGGTAATGCCATAGCCATCCCACTGGCAGCATGGCCATTTTTGGGTTTGAGCGCGGTCGTAGTTGCACAGTTCTTTGCAGGTCAAATCAACTACTTCGGTGATGCGATTGTTCTGCTGTTCTATATGGCCGTTTGCATCGGATCGTTGGCAACTGGATTCAATCTCGCATGCCGGGACAGTGAATCCCATTTGCCCCTAAGACAACAACGCAACATTCTGGAATGGTCTGCCTGCCTACTCCTGGTTGGAGCGCTTTCCTCTGCCGTTATTGCACTCATTCAAGTGCTCAATGTCTGGAGTGATGCTGAGTGGATCTTGCGCATGCCCGCGCTGCGTAGACCGGGTGGAAATTTGGCGCAACCCAATCAATTGGCAACCTTGATTCTGTTTGGAATAGTTAGCCTTGTCTATTTGTTTGAAAGGCGACATGTCACGGCACTGGTAGCAGTCCCGGCCGCAGTCGTTTTGGTGATTGGCGTTGCAACAACGGAGTCGCGAACAGGCGGCATGAGTCTGTTATTGGTATCACTTTGGTGGGTCGCGAAATACCGCGCTTTGGACTTCAAATTGCGACCCCCAGTCCTTGGCGCGTGGATAGCCCTGTCATTGCTTTTACTCTGGTTCTGGCCAACACTTTTCAATACGGTCCAGATATCAGGCATGACTGCAATCGGCGACGCGACAGTGAGCACCGCTACAGGCACTAGGCCCGTCGTATGGCTACAACTCTGGGATGCAGCCTTGCAGCGACCGTGGTTTGGCTGGGGTCTTCGAGAAGTATCGACTGCACACAATTCAGTCTTAGGAACCCAAAGCCTGGCCGAACCCTTCACATACGCTCACAATGTCGTCTTGGACTTGGCAGTCGGAATGGGCTTGCCGCTCACATTCTTGCTGGTGATCGCTGGCTGCGCTTGGTTCTACCGACGGGCCACTATGGTCCAAGACCTGACTAGCTGGTATTGCATTGCCTTGATACTTCCTTTTGGAATTCACTCCTTGCTCGAATTCCCATTCGCCTATGCTTACCTATTGGCGCCCATCATGTTCTCCGTGGGAATATTGGAGAGTAGAGTCGCGCCTTTTGCAGTGGTGCGCCCACCTTTACGGTTGACCGTAGTGGTGTCGGCTGCGATCGTTTTCGTGTCGGTTTGGAGTGTGTTTGAATACATATCGATTGAAGAAGACTTTCCAGTTGCAAGGTTTGAAGCATTGCATGTAGGCCAGACACCCGCAGACTACCAGCGCCCACGTATTCACCTATTGACCCAACTGGACGCGCTACTGAATGTGGCACGAGTGGTGCCCATACCTTCAATGCCCATCGAAACAATTGAAGAGGTACGCCAGGTCGCCATGCGCTTTCCATGGACTGCCACCCAAAATAGATACGCCCTGTCGCTTGCACTGAACGGCAACTCTGAGGAAGCGTTGAGACAACTGAACATCATGCGTGCGATGCATGAGGCGGCGGCTTATGCGCGTATCAAGGCCCAGTGGGAAACTCTGGCGGAGGAAAAATACCCGCAATTGCGTAACCTCAAGTTGCCATGAACCTTCGGCACACGATGCTGGCGCGGTCGCTGGCAGGAATTGCTCTCCTGCTGCCGTGGCTCAATCCGTTCAGTGGCGGCCCGACACCAGGGGTTGTTCCGTGGTTGTTCTCAGCATTTTGTGCGGTCTGTGCCTGGTTGCTGAGTGACAGACTCTCGGTGAGGGTCGTTGCAACGGTGTGGGTCGCTGCGGCTGTCATCAGTGCCGTCATTGGCCTGCTGCAGTTTTTCGACCTAGCCCGATGGCTCGGCCAATGGGTCAACCATGCGCAAGTGGGAGAGGCCTACGCAAACCTCCGGCAGCGAAACCAATTCGCCACATTGACCAGCATCGGACTGTTGGCCTGGCTGTGGCTGTTGTCGCAACGCGTGCGTTCTCAAGTATTTGGCAAATGGGGAACTGACCAGGCTTTCGTGATGCTGGCGACCATCTATGTTGTCCTTTTGGCTATGGGCAACGCCGCGTCGGGCTCCCGCACCGGCCTGTTGCAATGGATGTTTGTGTTGGTGCTGGCAATTGTTTGGCGCCAGCGTCAGCAGTGGCAATCAGTCGCAATGGCCTTTGCCAGCATTGCAATTTACTTGATGTCCGTATTGTTTCTACCTGGGTTGCTGACCACGGTGACCGGCGTGCATGCTGATGGTTTGTTGGGGCGTCTGAGCGAGGACGCGGGCTGCGCCAGTCGCACCATTTTGTGGTCCAACGTTTTGCACCTGATCACCCAAAAGCCCTGGCTGGGTTGGGGCTGGGGTGAGCTTGACTACGCGCACTTTATGACCCTTTATCCGGGAGAGCGATTCTGCGACATCCTGGATAACGCACACAACCTGCCACTGCATTTGGCGGTTGAACTGGGAGTGCCTTTTGCGCTGACGGCGTGTGGCGTGCTGGTGTGGGCGGTTGTGCGGTCCCGGCCCTGGCGCGAGACGGATCCTACCCGTCAGTTGGCTTGGGGTGTGCTGGCGGTCATCGCGGTGCACAGCCTGCTGGAGTACCCTCTCTGGTACGGTCCTTTTCAAATGGCGGCCTTGCTGAGTATCGGTTTGTTGTGCAAAGTCATACCGACAAATGCACACATAGCCCCCGTTAAATCGATACTTATAGCTGTCATTTGCATAGCAACCATCGCATGGGCGGGGTTCGACTATTGGCGTGTCAGTCAGCTCTATTTGTCAGCGTCTGCACGCAGTCCCGCATACCAAGAGAACACCCTCGACAAAGTGCGAGGCTCACGCTTGTTTTCAAACCAGGTGGCGTTTGCCGAATTCACAACCACAGCCCTCACCCCTGCCAATGCCCAGGCACTGCACAGCATGGGATTGCAATTGCTGCATTTCTCTCCCGAACCGCGCGTAGTCGAAAAATTGATAGCCAGCGCAGACCTGTTGGGCCTCGATGACGAAGCTGCGTCGTACCGCGTGCGCTACCGAGCGGCCTTCCCGGACGCCTACCTCCGATGGATGTCGGACTCAGCCCAAGACGAAGCTCCCTGACTTGCCGCCGTGTTTCTCCAGAAGCCGCACTTGCTGTATCGCCATGCCGCGGTCGACGGCTTTGCACATGTCGTAAATGGTCAGCAGCGCCACCTGAACCGCAGTCAGGGCTTCCATCTCAACACCTGTTGGACCCACCGTTTCGGCGGTTGCACGACACGTCACATGGGCAGGAAACAGGGCGTCGGCAAGAACGACCTCAAACTCCACTGCAACGCGGGTCAAGGCGATGGGGTGGCACAATGGGATCAATTCGCTGGTTCTCTTGGCGCCCTGGATGCCCGCAATGCGGGCAATGCCCAGCACATCCCCCTTCTTGGCGTCGCCCGAAGCAATCAGTGCCAAAGTCTCAGGCAACATCTCGATGCGGCCGCTGGCCACAGCGATGCGATGGGAGGCAGGCTTGGCTGCAACGTCCACCATGTGGGCCTGGCCGGTGGTGTCAAAATGGGTCAATGTGGACATACGTGGGTGACGGCAGAAACGAGCGGACTTGAAAATACGGTCCATGACCGTAAATGCTTGGGGTCCAACTTTACCTGACCTTCATCTGTGTGGGGCGCCCCCTTGAACCAACTTGAAGCATCATCCGACTATGTTGTTGACAACATCTACCTTTTGGCGTGACCGACTCCGGGCCAGCGGCATCCACCTCGGCCTGAGCCTTGTGATTGCTTTGGCCGCAGCGCTGCTGGTCTTTGGTATTTGGTATCCCTATCCCTACCGCGAGATTTCCGGTGGCCGGGAGCTATTTTTGCTGGTGGTCACGGTCGATGTGATTCTGGGGCCGTTGATTACACTGGCCGTATTCAACCGGGCCAAGCCCTGGACCGAACTGCGCCGAGACCTTGTCATTGTTGTGTTGATCCAGCTCGCCGCCTTGGCCTATGGCCTGTGGACTGTCAGCGTCGCACGGCCGGTCCACATGGTTTTTGAGATCGACCGGTTTCGTGTGGTCCACGGGGTCGACATTCCCAACGAGTTGTTGGAGCGGACACCACCAGGTGTCCAGGCGCTGCCGCTGACTGGCCCCACGCTGCTGGCCGTGCGGCCTTTTCGGGATGACAAGGAAAGCATGAACGCCACATTGGCTGCTTTGCAAGGTGTGTCCCTGTCAGCCAGACCCGATCTGTGGCAGCCCTATGCCGATGCGGTGCCCAGAATCCTGCAAGTGGCCCAGCCTGTCAGCACACTGAAAACTCGGTACCCCGATAGCGCGGCAGAGATAGACCGAATCGTGACCGCTGCCGGGCGTAAACCGGAAACTGCGCTGTACCTGCCTCTGACAGGTCGCAATGTGTTCTGGACCGTCTTTCTGGACCCCGCCAATGCCAGCGTGATCGGCACCATGCCACTGGACTCGTTTTGAATCAATTTCTTAAGAAAAATCGTGCTCTAGCCCTCGTAGCTGTTGCACAAGGCGCTATCTGTTTTATAGCAGCCACCAGTCCTGCCGAAGGCTTGGCGCAGGTGGCTACCGGCCGGGTCACCGCTCCCGCAGCGTCCTTGCCCAATTTGGGTGACGGCTCCGACATGACGCCCGGCTCGGAACGTACCCTGGGCGATCGTATCGCCCGCGAGCTGTACCGCGATGCAGACTATGTGGACGATGCCGTCTTGATGGAATACGTGCAGGGCATCTGGCAGCCCCTGCTCGCGGCAGCGCGCCAGAGCGGTGACTTGAGCCCGGAACTGGACGAGGCCTACGCTTGGGAAATTCTGTTGGGCCGCGACCGTTCGGTCAACGCCTTTGCCCTGCCGGGCGCGTATTTTGGCCTGCACCTGGGCTTGATTGGTGTCGTCAGCAGCCGCGACGAATTGGCTTCCGTCATGGCCCACGAGTTAAGCCATGTCACCCAACGTCACATCGCACGCATGATGACCCGCCAAAGCCAACAGGCGCCGTGGCTGCTTGGTGCCATGGTGCTAGGAATACTGGCAGCCAGCAAGAACCCCGGCGCGGCTAACGCCATGATCGTTGGCGGGCAGGCGGTGGGTGCCCAAAGCCAGCTCAATTTCTCGCGTGACATGGAGCGGGAGGCGGATCGGGTGGGGTTTGGGGTTGCCGGCCAGGCCGGCTTTGCGCCACAGGGTTTTGTGTCCATGTTTGCCAAACTGCAACAATCCTCGCGGCTGAATGACTCCGACAATTTTCCCTACCTGCGCAGCCACCCGCTGAGTACCGAGCGCATGGCGGACATGCAGTCGCGCATTGACCAGGCCGACGGCGAACCGAGCGATCGGCCCTCATCCCGCAAGAATCTTCAGGAAATGGACCATGCCATGGTTTCTGCGCGCGCACGCGTCTTGTCCAACTCGGCGGTCGGCGCGTTGCGCAATTGGGCCACAGAGGTTGAGCCCGCGTCGATGGGCCGGATGTCGGCGGCGCAGCAGGCGGGGGCACTGTACGGTGCTGTGTTGGCCGCTGTCCGGTTTCGAGACTACCCACAAGCGCAAGCGTTGTGGCGGCGTCTGAACGAACGTGTGCGCAGTGACGCGGCGGCAGAGCGACTGGCCCACTTGCTCGGCGTCGAGTTGCTGCTGGCGCAGGGCGACAGCGCGGGCGCCATTCGGCTGCTGGGAGATACCGGTGCTACCCCAGACACGCGCGGTCGGGCCGTGTTGTTTCTTGAAGCGCAGGCGTGGGTGCAGGCAACTTCGACTGATGCGGCTGAAGCGACTGACGCCCGCACAAACCCGAAGGACGCCAAGGCAACCAGCGGCCTGGCCCGTTCGATTCAGAATTTACAGACCTGGGTCGCGAACAACCCGCGCGATGCACAAGCCTGGCAGTTGCTGGCGAGTGCCTACGCAGCACAGGGCCGCACCTTGAGTTCGATTCGAGCTCAAGCCGAGGTCAACGTTGCGCAACTCGACTACTCTGCGGCCTTGAGTCGATTCAAAACGGCGCAGGACTGGGCGCGCAAGAATGGCGCCGGAACCGATCACTACGAGGCGTCGATTGTGGACACCCGGACCCGCCAGGTAGAGCTATTGGTTCGGGAACAGGCGCTGGAGCGCTGAGTCGATCACGATGCCCAGCACCGAGTAAATCAGTGAACCGATCAGGGCTGCGCCAAAGCCCGTGACATTGAAGCCCGGCAACAAGCCCGCGGCAGACCAGAACATCAGGGCATTGATGACGAACAGGAACAGGCCCAAGGTCACAACCGTCACTGGCAGCGTCAGAATCACCAGAATCGGGCGCAGCACCGAGTTGAGCAGCCCCACCACAAAAGCGGCGATCAACGCGGAAGTAAAACTCTTGATTTCGACACCGCTGTACAAATAAGCAACGGCCAACAAGGCGGCCGCACTGAGCAGCCATTTGAAAATGAGTTTCATGCCGGGAAGAATAGCACTTTGCTCGCGTTATGATGCGCCTCCCCCTTTTTTTGCTCTGACACAGGGAGACAGGCGTTGCCAGGCATACACATCACCGACATTGAGTCGGCCATCAATTACTGGCGGCGATGTCAGCCATCGGTTGACGGTTTAGTGCTGCCCGACCCAACCCGCGCCTTGGCGGAGGTGTATGCGACGATGGCTTATGCCAAAAATAGTTATGTGGACGACGCTTCATTGCAACCGGCCGCGCTGAATGCCTGGATGCAGTGGTATGCCAGCACACCCGACACGCCCTGTATTGCCATATGTTCCACCAGCCAGGGTGACGATGTGTGCAAGGGTTGCGGGCGAACCTTTTACGAGGTGCAACACTGGCCAGAAATGGGGGCGGTGGAAAAACGCCGCACCTGGCGGCGTATCACAGTGCAGGCAACCGCTTGGCGATTCAACAAATACGCAGATCGGGCTGCTGAAAAGACCTGAATTGCTATTCAATTGATAGCTGCTTACGCTTGTTTTATGAGGGCTGGAGGCCTATTTCGTCATGAGTCACGGCCAACCGGGAGCGATGTTGGCTATTTCCAACGTACCGGCTCCAGGCTCACCGCGTTCTTGTCATCACCCAAAGTCAGCGTATTTTCTTGAATCGTGGCTTGCAATTGCATGCTGCGTTGCGCCAGTTTGGCCAATGCCTGAGAGCTTTCCGTCGGGATGCGCCAGACCTGCAGGCGGTCGAGCCGTGTCAGTTTGTTCTCAATACCCTTCCACCATACTTCGGCCGCGTGGTTGAAGCAGTAGACCACCGCCTGGTCTGCCTTCTGGCAGGCCTTGGCCAGGGGTTTGTCCTCGGGCTGTCCCACTTCGATCCACAATCGTTTGCGACCGGTAAAGTCTGTGAGCGACACGTCCGGGTCCTCGGGGTCCGACAAGCCCGCACCAAAGGCCAAGGTGCCATCTCCGTTGCAGACATCCTGCAAAGTGTGCGCATGCAAAGCCATCGCGGCCAGCCGGATCATCATGCGCTCATCCGTCTCGCTGGGATGGCGCGCCAGCATCAGGGCGTGGTCGGCGTAGTAGCCGTGGTCGATGTCCGCGATCTGCAGATTGACCTTGAAGATGGTGGATTTGAGGGCCATCAGACGCGCCGGGCCAGTTCGGCGGCCATACCGGTGTAGCTACCGGGTGTCATCGCCAGCAGGCGCTGTTTCTCGTCCTCGGGGATCTCCAGCTTGGCTATAAACCCTTGCATCAGTGTGCGGGTCATCGGAGCACCACGGGTGAATTTCTTGAGTTGTTCATAGGGCTGGGGCAGGCCAAAACGGCGCATCACGGTCTGTATCGGTTCGGCTAGCACTTCCCAGGAGGTATCCAAGTCGGCGGCAATGGCTTCTTCGTTGATTTCCAGCTTGCTCAGGCCCGTCAACAGCGACTGATAGGCCAGCACGGCGTAGCCCATAGCCACACCCATGTTGCGCAACACCGTGGAATCGGTCAAGTCCCGCTGCCAGCGGCTGATGGGCAACTTTTCGCTCAAATGGCGCAGCATGGCATTCGCCAGACCCAGGTTGCCTTCAGCGTTCTCGAAATCAATCGGGTTGACCTTGTGCGGCATGGTCGACGAACCCACCTCCCCGTCCTTGAGCTTTTGCTTGAAGTAACCCAGGCTCACATAGCCCCAGACATCGCGCGACCAGTCGATCAGGATGGTGTCCACCCGGGCAATGGCGTCGAACAGCTCGGCCATGTAGTCGTGGGGTTCGATCTGGATGCTGTAGGGCTGGAAGGTCAGGCCCAGGCCCATCGGTTCCGGTGTTTCAACCACTTTGCGGCTAAATGCCTCCCAGTCAAAATCGGGCCAGGCGGACAGGTGGGCGTTGTAGTTGCCCACGGCGCCATTCATCTTGCCCATGATTTTGATGGTTGCAATTTTCTCGCGTGCGGCGTTCAGGCGAACGACCACATTGGCGACTTCTTTGCCCACGGTGGTGGGGCTGGCGGTCTGGCCGTGGGTTCGGCTGAGCATGGGCACTTCGGCAAAACTATGTGCCATGGCTCTTAATTTGGTGATCACGGCATCCAGCGCGGGCAGTAACACCTGGTCTCGAGCGCCTTTGAGTTGCAGGGCATGGCTGGTGTTGTTGATGTCTTCGCTGGTGCATGCAAAGTGCACGAATTCCTGGGCCGCAACCAGCTCAGGACGGGCTTCGAACTTGGATTTGATCCAATACTCGACGGCCTTGACGTCGTGGTTGGTGGTCTTTTCAATAGCCTTGATGGCCAGGCCATCGGCTTCTGTAAAATTTTTGACCAACCCCAGCAAGTAAGTGCGTGCTCCTGTCGTAAGGGGCTTGAATTCGTCAAAGCCAGCATCACTGAGGGCAATGAACCACGCCACCTCCACTTGCACACGGCGGTGCATATAGCCCTGTTCACTCATGATAGGGCGCAAGGCAGCAAGCTTGGTGGCGTAGCGGCCATCCAATGGGGAGAGGGCTGAAATGGAAGAAAAAGTCATGGGTGAATTGTAGGTTGTACACCACCATTCGCCCTCAAAAGGCTCCCCGCGGGGGCAATGGATAGAATGAACCCTCTGTGAAACTGCTGAGCCACCATGAAATTACTCGGATCCACCTCAAGCCCCTATGTCCGCAAAGTGCGCGTCGTAATGGCTGAGAAGAAGCTGGACTATGCGTTCGTAACTGAGGACGTCTGGAGTGCTGACACATCGATATCCGAGTCCAACCCATTGGGCAAAGTGCCTTGCCTGATCATGGAAGGCGCCGAAGCCCTGTTTGATTCCCGGGTGATCGTGGAATACCTGGACACACTGTCCCCCGTCGGCAAGCTGATTCCGCAAGTCGGCCGCGAACGCGCCGAGATCAAGACCTGGGAGGCTTTGGCGGATGGTTTGATGGACGCTGCGATTCTGGCGCGCCTGGAAGCTACCTGGAGCGGCCGCACCAAGGCGCAACGCAGCCAGGTCTGGATTGACCGGCAATTGGGTAAAGTCGCCTCCACGGTCCGGGCCATGAGCAATGGTTTGGGCGACAAGCCATTCTGCGGTGGGATCCCCTTCAGCCTGGCTGATGTCGCCGTTGGCTGCGCCTTGGGGTATCTGGATTTTCGTTTTCCGCAGATTGACTGGCGCAGTGAATACCCCAATCTGGTCCGGCTGCACGATAAATTGATGCAGCGCGCGAGTTTTGCTGACACCGTGCCAGTTTGAAGGCCATTTCGGGGCTGTTTCACGCTGTTTTAAGACATTACCAATTCACTACGAGAAGGTCATCACCAAGTTGACCAAAACGCAGCCTGCACTCAATGCCAGCGGCGTTTTATTTGGTGAAACGGAAATCAACCATGTGGTGCCGATCACGAAATCTGACCCACAGCCCCGCAATTCAGTTGACCACACTCACTCTACTCCTTCACTTTACATCACCGCGCTCACACATCAGGAATATGCTAGAACACAGATCGGGATACTGCTGTCCAAGTTGATAGCAACCTTCTAGGTACTCCTTGGAAATGATGTCTGTTTGCAGCAGTCGATCCCACTGAAAATTGGCCAATGCCTTAAAGAAAATTCCGGAGCGGTAAACTACTTTTAAGCCAGCCGCAACTGCATCGCGTTGAAGTGTATCCAAGCTGTATGTGCAGCGATGCCCATGTTCGGCTTCGGCCGGTGTCACTGCGGCGTTATGGGAAATCAGACCCATTTTTACGGCGATTTGCCTGGATGGCGCATTTGCGTTGGGACATACCAAGAAGAGGCGCCCTCCATCAGCCAACCATTCGCCGTTGATGCGTTTAAGTACCAAAACCGGGTCATCTAGGTGTTCCAGAACGTGGGTCAGAACAATGTTGCTGTAGCGCTTCGGGAGTGTGGCTTGTTCGAAGAGTGAGTTGATAAATGTCACCTTTGCACCCAGCTTGGCTTGGGCTTGAACCATCACTACATCAGACGCCTCCACGCAGGTGATATCTTCAAAATAGGGAAGTAGCCTCGTAGTGAAATCACCTTTGTAACTGCCTAACTCCAGCAAACTGCCCCTATTGAAGAAAGGCTCAAATGATCTGATCATGTAAGGATGCATTACATCGTAATCAAACGAGTAAGCATATTTTTCATTCTCCGCGTTTTTCGAATCATCCAACTCTTCGTTAAAGTTTCTTGGCGAGATCATCATTTCTCCTGTCAGTACCGTAGATATATTTCTAACCTCTGATGGCGTATCGGCCGGTTTCGCTATTCCTGCAGCACGGCCAGACCAAAACCGTAACGACCAAACTCGTTTCCGTTGTAAAGCATATAAATCTTTCCATCTAACTCAAACGTATGCGGATAGCACTGCATCTGGGAATCCCAGCCCTCGCCGGAAACATCAATCCCAGCTAAGGTATCGTCCCGGATCCAATGAACAAGATCGTTTGAATAGGCATATCCAAGTCTGTAGCCGCGTTCGTTATGGTTTCTGAAACCATGCGCCTGCCGGTAGCAGAAATACATGTGATATTTGTCGCCTCGCTGAAATACAGTCGGTAGCGCTTGGCATTCATCTGCGTTCAGCTTGTCCGCAATGACTGTTCGTCCATCCCGGTGCCACTGGATACCGTCAACAGATGTAGCGTGAGCAATCTTATAAACGCGATCGGGGGCCTCCGATTCAGCTGATTTCATCCACCGCAGACCAAATATGTACCACATGTGAAACAGGTCGCCATGCTTGGTGACAAACGGATCGCCAACCAAAAATGGCTCATGCAATGAAGCCGCCATTACGGGACCCTGTCCATATTTTTGAAAAGTCAAGCCGTCATCATGACTAACTGCCAAACCGATGGATGCGTCGGCGGAGACGGAAACTTTGCGATTCCAACCGGTTGTAAAAGCGAGTACCCGGTTTCCATCCTTCAATACATTCACCGGGAAAATACCGTGTTCATCAAAGCATCCTAATTTGCCCAAGGCAATAACTGTTGACTTTGAAATGTTAATGATATTTCTAAAGGCTTTATCAAAATCAACAAACGCTACATGGCTCAAAATTTTACCTATGCTGTCTCGCTCTCTAGTTGAAAAATAGATGCGGACACGATCATCGAGAACCAGAGCCTGCGGAGCTTGGGCGAAACCAAAACAGTTGTCGGGAAGCCTATAGCCGGTGGGATCGAATATCTTCCCCAGTTTGGACCACTTCATGGGCTGCTCCAATCCTGATTGCTGTCCAATTTAGCTAACCCAAAACCTGAGCGTCCCATTTCATTACCTTGATAAAGCATATATGATTCGCCGTCGAGCATGAATACATGCGGATAGTTGACCATTTCTGAATCCCATCCTTCGGCTGACACATCCATCCCAGCCAACTCGTCCTGTCTTTGCCAATTGACCATATCGGTCGAAAATGCATATCCAATCCTGTAGCCACCTTCCTTTATCTTATAGTTCTGGGTGGAGCGGTACGAATAAAACATATGGTATCGACCCTGATGCAAGAGTACGTCGGCACAGGCTTGGCACTCATGCTCCCCCAATTTATTCTCGATCAAATCCTTTCCCAACTTGGTCCATGCGATACCGTCGTCAGACGATGCCATCCGGATCTTGTATACCGGTTCCGCCTTACCATCCAATTTGAGCCATTCTCGACCGGCCACATACCACAGATACCATGTGCCATGAAATTTTCGAATTCTGGGACTTCCTAACAAAAATGGTTCATCAGGGCAGTAGGACAGAACCGGACCTGGTCCCAATCGTTCAAATGAGTTTCCATTATCAGAACTGATCGCCATTCCAATTGCGCCATTGAAAGGCACGGATTCGCACCGCGTCCACCCCGCGTAGTACACACGGACCGTATCTCTGTCTCGAATAACAGAGATCGGATTGGTTCCAAATTCATCGAATGCTCCGTAACCACCCAAGCTAAGAATAGGCTTTTGGCAGATGTTCACGATATTTAAAAGATTCCTTCGGTCAAGGTCTATGTAAGAAAGGTAGCTGAGGTATTGACCATCCTGCGTTGGCGCCGGTCGAGTGCAAAAATACACCCGGACAAAATTATCAAAAATTACTACCGAAGGGGATTGTGCGAATTCCTGCATCCATCCTGCGCTTTTTCGGTCACGTGGATCAAAAATCTTTCCGAGCTTTTTCCATTTAAACATAGGAGCACTATCTCATTCAAAGAAATCTTATCGAAGCAAGCATTCAATGGCGTCGACATCGAAAACCGGTATACCTAATTTTTCCTTCACCTCACGGCGGTCAAACCAGTAGTTATCGATAAAAATGGCATCGCTTGGACTGATAAATTGCCACTTCGATTCTGAATCAGAAATATGAATTATTCTTTCAAAAAGGCTTTCTGCGATTCCGCGCGAGCGCAATGATTCTGCCAAATCATGCTGATGTTTTGTAAGCAGCACGACGTGTATTCCATTGTTCCGACATTGATAGACAAATGCCATAACACGGTCATGTACATATTTACCAACGACGAGGGTTTCGTCAAAATCAATATAAACCCGACTAAACTTCAAATCAGCCTTGAAGCGGTTGTGAAGGCATCGGTCCAGTTGAACGGCATAATGGTTCTGCAAGATTTGTACTGGCATCCCCATTGCGTTGAACAGTGTCAGCAAGGCGAAATTCACACCCGTATGCCGATAGAGACCCATGGTGCTAGATTGCCTGGGCGCGAACTCCATTAGTTTGTAAGCACCATTCGATGCTTTCTTGACTTGAAAAAACCATGCGCCATTCAGGTTTACGATTTCGTTAATGGACTGTGCTATGCGCCTGATCTCTTCAGAGACCGGCAAGGCGGTTGAACGAAATGAAATGCCCATCTGAATCCGCTCACGGGTTCTAGGGCCAACGAATAACAGATGACGATTCGAATCGGTAAAGCAATCGACGCTAAGTTCATCTCCCGGCAAAAACTCAGTCACCAGCAAGTACGGGGCCTTTTTTAGGTAAAACGACAGATCATCCTGATTTACGGCCAAGAGTGTCCCCTTCCCGCCTTGTCCATTATTTGGTTTCAAAAAAACTGGATATGGCAGATCGCTGTAGGGCTCCTCAAATATAGTCGGACAAAAGTCAAACTGGCGAAACACTTCATACGTAAGTCGCTTAAATCGGGCAATGCGATTGGTCTCAACACACGAAGTCAGTACCTGAGCCCGCAGCTCACATTGGTGTTCAGATAAAAAACAGGCGATGGAGTCGTGCGTCGGATAGATATACTCAATTTGATGCGTATCAAGAAGCCGATTAAAGCGCTCGATAAAATCTGGTTGTTCAACATAGAACAAATCTTCAATGTAGCGATCGCTGGCGTAAACAAATGCCGCATGATCACTTTTTCCTGATGCCCCAAATACGTCAACATGGTGACTGTATTTCAAAGAATTAAATATCTCAAGTCCGATTTCAGAACCTGCTGGAAAAACCAGCACTCGATGCTTTTCTATGTCCATTGCGTATCAACTGTCCGTTAGTTCAAGTTCCGCCAGAATGCCGCAAGACAACTCTGGATAGTCAATCGCTGCGGTACACAGCGCATCAATGATTTTCTCATCCAGATTGAGTGACATCATTTGACTGGTGGTCAACGGCTTCAGATAAATCCCTTCCAAGCGGGTGATCTTGTATCCTGATGCTTCAATGTCCTCACGCAGAGATTCGACCGTGTAGTACCGTTTATGCCCCAGTAGCAAATCATGCTCAGACAATTTTTTCATATCAGGCAACATGCCGGCCAAATGGCCCAGCCTACGGTTGAGTACTTCTGCATTGGGCACCGTGACAAACATTCGTCCACCTGGGGTCAAGAACGCGCGAAAGTGCTTCAAGATTTGAATGGGATCATCCACATGCTCAAGAATGAATCCAAAGACGATCACGTCAAAACGCTCAGCCGTATCAAAATTCTCAAAGTAGGATTCTGCTATTTCAATTTTAGAATCAGGGAAGCGCTTACTGTAATTCTGAATAACTGCGGGTGAGGCATCGATGACAACATGTCGATTAAAGTGCTGCTGGAAAACGTTTGCCGTAATCCCATGCCCGAGCCCCAATTCAAGCAGTGAAGATGCACCCTTGCAGGATTGTGCAATTCTCTGTGGGTACCATTTCAGCAGAATGGTGTTGTCAAATTCGTAAATGCTCATACCTTGGTAGGCTTGAACGTGTTTATCGAGACTGTTACTTTCCATAGATGTTTGCTTGGCTGGTTGTAGTAAATGCGGATGTGGTCAGATGTTTGGGTTACGAAATGTTAAAAAGTCGCTGGAATAAGTTCCCAATCAAATGAACTTTTGATCTAAATCGGCTTTATAGGAGTTGGGAATTATTTAATCAGTACTCTGGAAGCCGTCCTAAAGCAAGTCAAAATCACAATAAATTGTCGCCGACACATTCTCAAGCGAATTAAACATCATCACATCAATTATCGACAACCAAGGTACGAATATACTGCCGAATTGAGGATATTCAAACGGCTTGGACTGAATGAACTGCAAGTCAATTCCTCGTTCACTGAACGCGTCCTTTGAATATATTTCTCTACCACCAATGGCGTTGATGTAGGTATTGGCGCCGAGTGCCGAACACAGTGCTAGTACCTTGTCCTGATTTTTCAAGCTGTGGTCCATCATGATGCTTGACGACACCCTGATTTCTGTCGTGATGCCCAAGTGTGCACAGGTTTTAACGATGGATTGGTGGAGAAACCCAAATAGATTGATTTCGTCACAACGCAAGATTTGTTCAATAAGGAAGAACGTCTGCTCAAAATAGGGTGCGCGCTGATATGCACCCTTCATTTTTTGGAGAAACTTGTCACGACTAAAGTCAGAAGCAAGTTCTCGTTGGCAAACATCGAGGTAATCCGAGTCACTTTTGAGGGGTAAGGAAAACATCACGTCGTGACCATTTCGCAGCATGCGGTTGCGGTTGATCCAACCCTTTTTTGTGAACTTGATGTTGTCGTAAACGATGAATACGTCAACGGCCGCAATCAGTTGAAAATAGCCAATATACGGAAAAAAATACGGTTGCATTATGCCAAGCTTCATATCGCACAACCCGTTACGTGTCTTGGCAACTGTTGGCTTACTTGGACTGTGTTGCTATGAAACTAGCTATTTCATCCACAATAGAAATTTCAAGGTCAGGATAAATAGGCAAACAAAGCACTTTCGAGGCCGCCGCCGTCGCGACCGGCAGGTTTTCGCGGGCAGCGGAGGGTAATCCACGATACATTGGAAACTCAGTAATCAAGGGGAAAAAATATCGGCGTGGATTAATACCATTATCTTTGAGACGTTGATTGAGCCCATCACGATTCAGTGGATAGTCAGAACCTACAAGAATTGGAAAATAGGCATAGTTAGCTACTTTCTCTTCCGCACCATTTAAGCAGTGAATTCCCTTAACACAACTCAATTGTTCGCGATAACGGGCGTCAATTTTTTTGCGCTTGGCAATGGCTTGATCTATATATTTTAACTGCAGCAAGCCCAGCGCCGCATTAAACTCGCTCATCTTGCCGTTGATGCCGGGCGCAACTACATTGATTTCACCGACATGGCCAAAGTTTTTCAACTGGTCGATGCGGATCTTAGTCTTTTCGTCCGGGCACACAATAGCTCCACCCTCGAAGGTATTAAATACTTTAGTGGCGTGAAAACTCAACACTGACAAGTCTCCGTGCTTGAGGATGCTGCCGCAACTGCAATCAACGCCAAACGCATGCGCCGCGTCGTAAATGACTTTTAAGTTGTAGTTATCAGCAATCATTTGAATGGCCTCAACGTCACAGGGATGCCCATAGCAATGCACTGGCATGATGGCTGTAGTTTGAGGGGTGATGGCAGACTCGATTCTGGCGGGATCCATGTTAAGGGTGTTGGGGTCAATGTCAACAAAGACCGGTTTTATACCGTTCCATAATAAAGAGTGGGATGTGGCAACAAACGAATATGGAGTCGTAATGACTTCACCTGTAACCCTCAACGCCTGAAGGGCCGTGACCAAGGCGATGGTTCCATTGGTAAATAGAGCTATGTGTTCGACGCCCAAATAATCGCATAAGGCTCTTTCTAGTTGTTGATGGAATGGGCCGCAATTGGTGAGAACTTTGTTATCCCATATCTGGCGCAAGTAGGGTATGAATTCATCAAGCGGCGGAAGGTAGGGCTGGGTAACGTATACGGGTGTGGATTGGCTCATGGTACAACTTAGTTATGCACGGTCCGTGATAGTCTGCTGGCGTCCTGACGGGTCATTATGCAGGTGCAGCAAATGTTGTGTCGAAAATTATTCTTTCACTGGCTTGGACGGTCAATAGTCTGCTCCACACAATCATTGCGTAACACAAACCAGTCTTCGATACTTTACCGGGGATGCACCGTGCCAACAACGCAATGGGTGCCAACCCAGGACCTTAAGGTACTGCTCTGGAACTCTGGCAGCCTTACGCGCCGGCGCAGTCCGCCCGTTTACCGCAGAGCTGGCAGTATACGTTTTGGGGTGAAACCTATGTAGCTTACCGGTCAGAATTCATCAACCGCACATTCAAAGTCCGGAACCTACCCATTAATTTTGTGCCCGAATGCCCATGCCACTACGCGTCAGAACGCCGCAAAGATGGATTTTATAGCGAGCAATACAGCTCTAATGCATTCCGACGTCGTGAACGTAAACCGGTGCAACTATAATTGCACCTCGGAGAGTACGTTGCTGTGGCGCGGTCTTTGTGTATTCCATCAGTTTCGAATTTTCTTCATGACGCGGAAGAATTTTCAATGGGCTAGCTTAGTGCAGACTGACATTGCCTTTCCACTGTATCTTGAGGGGTGTTGCAAAATTGGCCAGCAGTATCCAGATTTGTGTTCAAGTATTTATTTCGAGTTCAAAACTGGCTCAGGCGCGTAGTTAGAAGATTTATGTCAGTGAACCGCAATATTCTTGCCAACTACGTTAGCCAATTCTATGTCACGTTAATCGGGATTTTGATGGTTCCTTTGTACATCAAGTACTTGGGCGCAGAGTCTTACGGTTTGGTTGGTTTTTTCGGCGTGATGCAAGCGTGTTTTCAACTTCTCGACATGGGTCTTACGCCCACTATGGCACGCGAGACCGCCCGTTTCAATGGTGGCGCGATCAACGCAAATAGCCTGCGCAGTCTACTTCGCGCTATGGAAGGGATCTTTGTGGCGGGCGCTTTGTTTGTGGCCTCAATCACAGTCAGCGGTGCAGACTTCATTGCCGAGAAATGGCTGCAAGTAGATCAGCTCCCACTTGTTGAAGTGCGAAACGCTGTCGTGCTAATGGCGGGAGTAGTGGCTTTACGTTGGGTGGGTGGCTTGTATCGCGGTGTCATCAGTGGCTTTGAGCGACTTGTGTGGCTCGGTGGCTTGAATATTGCCATGGCAACGGCCCGTTTTGTTCTTGTTATTCCGTTTTTTATATATGTAGGCGCGTCACCAACGCAATTCTTTACTTACCAACTGACATTGGCGTTCATCGAAGTAATTATATTAATAGGAAAAACATATCGCTTGTTGCCAGTAATGTCGGACCGTAAGTCGATATCCTGGGAGTGGGCACCGATACGTAAAGTTCTTCGATTTTCACTTACTATTGCATTTGCAAGTCTAGTGTGGATTCTCGTAACGCAAACCGATAAATTACTGTTATCCCGGTTACTCTCATTGGCAGATTATGGATATTTCACACTTGCAGTCATGGTCGCCAGTGGCGTCATGGTCATTGGAGGGCCTATCAGTGTAGCATTGCTTCCTCGCATGACAAAACTTGTCTCACAAGGGGACTCGGTCGGCGTCATTGATCTGTATCGAAGTGCAACCCATATAGCCGGTTCCGTCGCGATCCCGGTCGCGCTGATGCTTGGACTTTTTCCTGAGCAAATACTATTGGTTTGGACTGGCGATTTTGCAATCGCTCAAAACGCAGCGCGCGTACTATCGCTGTATGCTCTTGGAAACGCCATACTTACGCTTGCAGGATTTCCTTATTACCTTCAATGTGCAAAAGGGGACTTAAAGCTGCATGTTGTCGGAAGCTTCATGTTTGTCTTCCTGTTTGTCCCAATTTTAATTTGGGCCACTCTTCAATTCGGAGCTGTAGGAGCGGGCTACGCTTGGATTACTACAAATATTGTCTACATTGTGCTTTGGGTTCCACGAATACATAAGCGGCTCGAGGGGGATCTTTTGAAAGGATGGTTTGTCGAAGACGTGTTGAAATTCAATGTGCGAAGCATGAGCTTCCTGTGTGTGGTTGGTGCCGTTATACAAATATTCCATTTGTGGCCCGGCAACCGAATGATGATTGGCGCACAATTGTTTGTTGTTGGGGCTGTTGCAGGTCTACTGTCACTTTCAAAATTCGTCAAAAAATAGACTGGGTATGATTTACTTTTCTTCTGTACATTACTTCTAAATTAAAAATGTGACTAATCCACTGGTCTCTATCTGTGTCACCACGTTCAATCACGAAAACTACATTGAGAGCTGCCTAATGAGTGCATTAATGCAGGTAGTTGACGGCGAAATTGAAATCCTTCTTGGAGATGACTGCTCGACTGATAATACTCGAAGCGAGATCATGTCGATAATTTATCGTTTTCCGGAAAAAATCAAATATTTTCGACGAGAAAAAAATATAGGCGGTTCGGAAAATCTAAGGGATCTGCTGCGGAAAGCAAGGGGCGATTACATTGCCCATCTTGATGGCGATGATTTTTGGTTTCCTGGAAAATTGAAATCGCAAATTAACTTTTTGAAAACAAATTTGCAATGCACCGCATGTTACACGAATGCTTGGGTAGTGTCGGAGGATTTGCGACCCATGGGGTTGTTTAATAATAAAATAAAAACTATTTTTGACATTGAATATTTGTTGGTTGAGGGGAATTTTTTAAATCATAGCTCTCTTGTTTATCGCGGAAGTTATAGAGCGCATGTTAGTAAAATGTCAAGCCAGCTGTTGGACTACGGAATTCACTTGGAGCTGGCGGGGAAGGGCTTTTTAGGGTATGTCGACAGTGCATTCGTTGCTTATCGACATGGTTCTTCACAGTCAATCATCAGGAGTTCTACAGATCAGATCAGATTGCTATATCTGTATGCATTGAAAGATGTTTTTGATCGCGAATTAGCCTCCCAGGCGGTTCGCCAAATTTCAGTTGCTAATTTTTGGGCAAGAATAGTCAAAGATGCGATTCCAAAATCGAGATTGTCTTGGGCCTATCATTGGGGGAAAGAATTGCAGAGGATCTTCCCCTCCGGTATTTATCAAGTACTTTTTTTAGGTCTGATCCAAGGCTGTGTAATGTTTTCATTAGCGGTCATTCGAAGAATTTTATCCAAAGCAATTGGTGTGGAACAAGTTCGAATTTTCAATAGAAGATAATGGATTCTTTTCTATTTTTCCTAACGCGAATCTATTCGCTAGGCTTGAAAGCCATTGCTAGGTACCTGAGTGGCGGTGCATATTTTTGCTGCTACTGTCAAAAACGCTCACTCTATTTTTTGCCTTATAGAATAGGTCCGGGTGATGTTTCGCAATTCATATCATCGATGGATTTAATAGGAAGCGATGTTGCTAATCATTCTTGTGCCAAGTGCGGAAGTCATGATAGGGAGCGGCATTTGAAATTGTATTTTGATCAAATGGGATTGAATGAAATTGTTGCCGGTTCCTGTATTTTACATTTCGCACCAGAGAGATTTTTTTGACTATTTAGCCAACCTAGGACCACTAAACTATATTAAAGCTGATCTACATCCAATTTCCACTGATGTCAAGTGCGTTGATGTTACCAAAATGCAATTTGATGACAATTCCTTTGATTTGGTGGTCGCCAATCACGTATTGGAGCATGTAGGAAATGATACCCTTGCTTTGTCTGAGTTGAATCGGGTTTTAAGACCAGGGGGGTTGGCAATTCTGCAGACACCTTTCAGTATGATTTTGTCTAAGACTTTCGAAGATCCGGGTATCCATACGGACGCATTGAGACTTCAGATCTATGGTCAAGAGGATCATATGAGACTTTATGGCTCGAATATTGTCGAATATATTGAATCCTTCGGATTTCAAAGCAAAGTTAAGGAGCATGGGAATTTACTTGCATCGATTGATTCCGGTAAATATGGTGTAAACCCCAGGGAGCCTTTCTTTCTTTTTACAAAAACGTAGCTGATACTGATGATTGGTATTGTAGTTGTCAACTGGAATTCAGGTGGCCAGCTTCGCAATTGCATTGACTCTATCCAGCAATGCAAAGTTGCATCGCCGTACAACATAGTTGTTGTAGATAATGCTTCAACTGATGGATCTGATCTGACCATTAAATCCGGTTCGAGTCTCAAGCTAGTTCGTGCGAATGGGAATATTGGTTTCGGCAGGGCGTGCAATCAAGGGGCCAAACAGGTTGAAGGCAAGTATCTGTTGTTCCTCAATCCCGATGCCGTTTTGTATCCTGAAACTTTGCAAAAGGCGTTGGCCTACATGGAGGATGTTGCTAGCGACGGAGTAGGTATCTGTGGGGTCCAGTTGCTGGACGATTCCGGCCATGTGACTCGTAGTTGCGCAAGGTTTCCGTCACCTGTCGACCTAGTCATACACTCCGCTGGTTTGGATCGAATCTTTAAAGGTCTTGGGTACGTTATGAGTGATTGGAGTCATGCACACACCCAGAAAGTGGACCATGTGATCGGTGCATTTTTTATGGTTCGACGTGAGGTCTTTGAAGTTTTGAACGGATTTGACGAGCGGTTTTTTTTGTACCTAGAGGATCTGGACTTCTCTTACCGCGCCCACCAAGCCGGTTGGCAAAGTGTCTATTTGGCTGACGTGCAAGCGTTTCACGCGGGCGGTGGTACGTCAAACCAAATTAAGGCTCTTCGCCTTTTTTACTCGATGCGTAGTCGTTTGCTTTACGCATTCAAACATCATTCATGGGCAGGGGCTACAGCGGTAATGTTGACCACTCTGCTGATTGAACCCCTCACGAGATCGGCCATGATGATTCTTGTGTATCCTTCATGGCAGGGTCTTAAAGACACTTGGGTTGCGTATGTCATGCTGTGGCGGTGGTTGCCGAAGTTGCCGTCCGCTGGGGGCCTACGTTGAAGCCGCTTAAGGTTTTGGTGCTCACTAAATATGGTCGGCTTGGCGCGTCCTCACGTTTGCGGTTCCTGCAATACCTTCCTGACTTACAGAAATTTGGGTTGCAATTAAGCGTGCAGAGTCTGATTTCGGATGAGTGTCTACGGCAACGGTATGAGACCGGCCGTTATGGTCTAAAGGCGCTGGTTGGGGCGTACGCCGGAAGATTGCTCGCAATGCGGTGTCGCCATGATTTCGATCTGTTGTGGATTGAAAAGGAGGCATTGCCATGGGTGCCGTTTTGGTTGGAGAGTGCCATGCTGAGAGGCGTGCCATATGTGTTGGACTTGGACGATGCAATTTTTCACAACTACGATCGGCATAACAGTGGTTGGGTTAGGTGGCTTCTCGGTAACCGTCTCGACCGTATCATGGCCGAAGCCGCGCTGGTGGTGGTGGGCAATAACTATCTAGGAAAGCGTGCCCACGAAGCGCAGGCCCAATGGGTGCAAGTATTGCCTACGGCGATTGATCTTGACCGCTATAACGTGAAGCCAACCCGCACTATTCTGGTGCCAGGTCTCGAAAGGTTGCCCCGTATAGTCTGGATTGGATCTCCATCCACCGTGTCCTACCTGAATCTAATACGGGAGCCTCTGCAAAAGCTTGCAAAAAAAGTTCCATTTGTGCTGCGTCTGATAGGCTGCGAAGTAATCAACCTGCCCGGTGTGCAAATGGAGTTTAAGTTGTGGTCCGAAGCCACCGAGGTAGTCGATATCAACCAGTGTGATGTAGGCGTAATGCCGCTATTGGACTCACCTTGGGAGCAAGGCAAATGCGGTTACAAGTTGATTCAGTACATGGCATGCGGATTACCAGTCGTTGCGTCCCATGTCGGGGTGAACCCTGAAATGATTCAAGACGGTGAAAATGGCTTTCTGGCACGAACGTCTGAAGAATGGGGCGTCGCTTTGGCGACGTTGCTCGCCGACGAGAGGCTAAGGACAATCATGGGACTCGCTGGGCGCGAGCGTGTTGAGCGATCCTTCTCCATACAGATTACGGGTCCCCACCTTGAAAAATGGTTGCGATCAGCTGCAAACGTGGCATTGAAACAGTGTGTGGATTAGCAGGATACTTCAATAGTCAAAGACCTGCGGACTAACCCCAGGCCCGACGCCCAAATAGGCAGGATAACGGTATTGAGTTGGTCGATTTTGATGGGATCCACTTCCATGCATACCACGTGGTGGCCCAACTCGCCCTGGCTGGTATCGCTGACCAAGCCAACATCAACGGCGCCCAAGATTGAGAGTTCCATAGTATTTGCCTCAAACCTTGTAGTAGCGGCGGTACCAGTCCACAAATTGCGCCACGCCCAGTTCAACGGTCGTATTGGGCTTAAAGTCCACCCAGGCGCTCAGTTCGTCCGTGTTGGCCGCGGTGGCGGGCACGTCACCGGGCTGCATCGGTAGGTAGTTTTTCAGGGCCGTGAGGCCCAACGCGAGTTCCAACGCGCGGATGTAATCCATCAGCGGCGTGGGCTGGTTGTTGCCGATGTTAAAAACACGGTACGGCGCGTTACTGGTGGCGGGGTCGGGGCTGGCGGAATCGAAGGCGGGGTTGGGTGTGGCAGGCTTATCGGCTACGCGCATAACGCCCTCAACGATATCGTCGACATAGGTGAAGTCACGCACCATGTTGCCATGATTGAAGATGTTAATCGGCTGACCAGCCAGGATAGCTTTGATGAACAAGAACAGCGCCATGTCGGGCCGCCCCCAGGGACCATAGACGGTAAAGAAGCGCAGCCCCGTGGTGGGCAGGCCAAACAGGTGGCTGTACGTATGGGCCATCAGCTCATTGGCCTTTTTGGTGGCGGCGTAAAGGCTGATGGGATGGTCAATATTGTGGTGTTCACTGAATGGCAATGCAGTGTTGCCTCCGTATACGCTGGAACTGCTTGCGTACACCAGGTGTTGCACGGTGTTGTTACGGCAGCCCTCCAGAATATTCGTGAAGCCTTGCACATTGGCGTCTATATAGGCGTGCGGATTGCTCATGGAGTACCGCACGCCAGCCTGTGCGGCCAGGTGAATAACGCGGTGCGGCTTCACGGTTTTGAACAGCGCGGCTATCCCGTCGCGGTCGGCCACGTCCATTTGATGAAAACCAAAGTTGAAAGTCGCTTGCAGGCGCGCCAGTCGAGCCCGCTTCAGCGAAACGTCGTAGTAATCGTTCAGGTTGTCCAGCCCGATGACACGTTCGCCCCGCGCCAGCAGACGCAAACTGGTGTGCATGCCAATGAAGCCAGCAACGCCAGTGACGAGCCATGTCTTTGGCTCTGACGGCGGGACGGTTTGGATTTGGTTGTCTGGGTGCATTTTGTCCTGTTCGTGAGTCTTGTAGACGGTAGACCCCGGTTATTGGTGCACGGCGTAACTCGATGAGTTGGCCGGCCTTCAGTTATTTCAGCCAGGGTTCTACGGTTCTTAGTGTTTTACCTGTTTGGCCCACCAGTTAAGCTGTCTTTAGCCAAGGCAGTGGCTGGATCATTTGATGCAAGTGGAATGCTGCTGCATTTGCTCCGGCACTTACTCCCTCATCGGGCGACTCTGTCTGCTTTTGCGCAAAAGCGACCAGAGACTCGATGCCGCCTTTTTCAAACGAGGTTTTGAACTCCAGCGTTTGCGATTCGTCAGCGGCGATAGGCTTCAGGAGTTCGATGTGCATCATGCTCACAGCCGCAAATCCGAAGCGTGCGCCGGTAACAGGTACTTCAGGTCATAAAGCACATGACCGGGCTTACCCAAGGCCCGGATGCCTGCGGCACCCATGGTGCGAAACTGATGGTGCGCCACCGCCAACACAATCGCTTCATAGGTGCGGGGCGCCGGTTGCTCGACCAGATTGATGCCATATTCGTGGTGCGCTTGCTCGGCCAGGACACAGGGGTCAAACACATCGACCTGGCAGTTGTAATCCTGCAGTTCGGTCACGATATCGATCACGCGGGTGTTGCGCAGGTCCGGGCAGTTTTCCTTGAAGGCCAGCCCCATGACGAGGATGCGCGCACCATCGACCTGCAGTCGGCGCTTGGTCATGGCCTTGACCAGTTGGGCCACTACATAGGCACCCATGCTGTCGTTCAGGCGTCGGCCGGCCAAGATGATTTCGGGGTGATAACCGAGGCTCTGGGCTTTGTGGGTAAGGTAGTAAGGGTCGACGCCAATGCAGTGTCCGCCCACGAGGCCAGGGCGAAACGGGAGAAAGTTCCACTTGCTGCCGGCGGCCTGCAAAACTTCTTCGGTATCAATGCCCATTTTGTTGAAGATCAAGGCCAGCTCATTGATAAGCGCAATGTTGAGATCGCGCTGGGTGTTCTCAATCACTTTAGCGGCCTCGGCCACCTTAATGCTGCTGGCTTGGTGGGTGCCGGCCGTGATGATTTGCCTGTAAAGTGCGTCCACTAGGTCAGCGATGTCGGGCGTGGAGCCGGAAGTGACCTTCTTGATTGTGGTGACGCGGTGCTCTTTATCGCCCGGGTTGATGCGCTCAGGGGAATAGCCGGCAAAGAAGTCATGGTTGAACTGCAAGCCAGAGAATTTTTCCAGCACGGGAACGCAATCTTCTTCGGTGCAACCGGGGTAGACCGTTGACTCATAAATGACGATATCTCCCCGCCTTAGCACTTTACCAACGGTCTCGCTGGCCTTGAACAGCGGCATCAGGTCTGGACGCTTATGTTGATCGATCGGAGTCGGAACCGTGACAATAAAACAATTGCAGTCGCGCAAATCATCCGGGTCGGTACTGAAGCGCAACTGGCTCGCCGCTTGCAGCTCCTGAGGCTCAGTCTCACGCGTCACGTCATGGCCGCTCCTGAGCTGATCGATACGCTGCTGCTGGATGTCAAAGCCGACGACCGGGCGTTTTTTGCCGAATTCAACAGCCAGCGGCAAACCGACGTAGCCCAGGCCGATGATGGCCAATCTGATTTTATTTAGGGACTTCATGCGCACGCTTCAATTTAAGACAGGTCAGGCTTGATGCCACTTGAGCGCATCTGTTAAGCCAGCGTCGCCCCGCCCGAGAAGATCGATCCAGACCGAAGTTTCGACCGCCATCATTCGCTCGCGTCTCGGCAAAGAGAAAGCGATTGCAAGTGGGGTTCTGTGCCCTCAAGTCGGGCGAGACGGCAAGTACTCTCGCGCTGCACCAGTGCCAGCAGCGCTTTACGCAAGAGCTGGATCCGCTCGGTCAAATGGCTCAAGAGCTGAGCTTGAGTCAACAGTTCGTCGTCAAAATTGATGGCGGTATGCATGGAAATTTCTTTTGAGCATCAATTGTGGCATCAAATAATGTCTAGATTTACCTCGTTTCGGACAGGTGGCCCAGCATAAGATATGAACTGAGTTGGCATATTTGATCAATAGCCTTTGGTGAGGCTCATCGGGAGGCTCGATCCTACTAGATATGATGCCGTTTTTTGCAGCGACGGCTGTGTTACAACACTAAATGCCGCATGTCCAATTTGTTCTGGCTAGCCAGGGTATCGATATGAATGACGCGGCGTTGATAAAAGGAACTACTGAGGCAGGTGTAATCACCAATACCCACTTGTTGGTTTGAGCGATGATTTTCCTGCGCTCATGTCGGCACAGGAACTACAGGCTTTTTCTTCCTCTTTAGGGGTGGCATTTCCTGACCTATTGGGTGGGGCGAAGGGATGTAGCGCACCATGCTCTGTGAAGAATGTGGGCGGCTTGGCTCATGTTGTATTGGACGATCGCGCGCGTTTCCGTGAGGCGGAATACTTTGAGATTGGTGGAGTCGTTAGGAAATATGAAGATTTTAAAAATTGCTTGTTTGCAGATGTCCGACAAAGCCGCGCGCATGTCAAAAGAGTCTCAAACATGTGCGGTCTGACTGGTTACTGGACAACCAGCGGGCATTCGACTCAAGAGGCAGAAGCGATTGTGGGCGCAATGGCACGTCAAATCATCCATCGCGGCCCGGATGATCAGGGCGTGTGGACTGATGCCGACGCGGGGTTTGCGCTCGCCCACCGTCGCCTTTCCATTCTCGATCTCTCGCCGCAAGGTCACCAACCCATGCTGTCCCATTGCGGGCGCTACGTGATTGCATTCAACGGCGAGGTGTACAACTTTGCGGAGATACGCAACAAACTGAACTCGGCTAGCGTTGCTTCCGTTTGGCGCGGACATTCCGATACTGAGGTGATGCTAGCGGCAATTGCTTTTTGGGGCCTGGAGGCGGCGCTTCAGCAGTTCGTCGGTATGTTTGCCTTTGCGCTGTGGGATCGTAAGGTGCGTTCGTTGTCACTTGCCCGTGACCGTCTGGGCGAAAAGCCGTTGTATTACGGCTGGCAGGGAGAGACATTGTTATTCGGCTCGGAACTGAAGTCGCTTAAGGCGTACCCGGCGTTTCGCGCAGAAATCGACCGCGACGCGCTGACGCTGTTTTTACGCCACAACGCCGTTCCCTCGCCCCATTCGATTTACCTCGGAATACACAAACTGCCACCAGGCACTTTTTTACAGGTTCATGCTGGGCGGAAGGATGCGCGTCCGGTGGCTTATTGGTCTGCCCGGTCGGCAGCCGAAGCGGGGCAGCACAACCTGTTCCAGGGCAGCGATGCGGAAGCGGTGTCCGCTCTTGAACGACTGCTCGTTCAGGCGGTGGGCGGACAAATGGTGGCTGACGTACCGGTAGGCGCGTTCCTCTCCGGCGGTATCGATTCCACCACTGTTGTAGCGCTGATGCAAGCGCAAAGCACCCGACCTGTGAAAACTTTCACTATTGGCTTTAATGAATCCGAATACAACGAGGCCGAACATGCGCATGTGGTAGCGCGACATCTGGGATGCGAACACACCGAGCTTTATGTCACGCCGCAAGATGCAATGGATGTGATTCCGAAACTGTCGTCCATGTACGATGAACCGTTTGCCGATTCGTCGCAAATCCCCACTTACCTGGTTTCGCGTCTGGCGCGCCAACAGGTAACAGTTAGCTTGTCGGGTGACGGAGGCGATGAATTGTTTGGCGGATATAGCCGCTACTTCTGGGCGCGCAATGTATGGCAAAAACTTGGCTGGGTGCCACGTTCGCTGCGCGCGGCGTTAGCCGGGGTGCTGACCACGTTGCCCCCTTCCGCATGGAATACGGCTTTCCACAAGCTGGAGCGGTGGGTTCCAGCGAGTCTGCGCTATGCAAACCCAGGTGACAAACTGCACAAAGCGGCTGAGATTCTTGCGGTGCGGTCGCCAGAGGAGATTTACCTGGGTCTCGTGTCGCACTGGAAAAACCCCGATCAATTAGTGCCCGGCGGTCACGAGCCGCCAACATTGCTCACCAATTCCGCTCACCGCGTAGATTTACCTGATTTCGAGCACCGCATGATGTATTTGGATACGGTGACTTACCTGCCCGATGACATTCTCACAAAGGTGGACAGAGCTGCGATGTCCGTCGGTCTTGAAACCCGTGTGCCGCTGCTTGACCACAGGTTGGTTGAGTTCGCGTGGACGTTGCCTCTGCACATGAAAATCCGCCGCAGCCAAGGTAAATGGCTGTTACGCCAAGTGCTTCATCGCCATGTTCCGCAGGCAATGACGGATCGTCCCAAAATGGGCTTTGGAGTACCGATAGGCGACTGGCTGCGCGGGCCACTTAAACCTTGGGCGGCTGCGCTCATCGAGCCAGGGCGATTGACGCGGGAGAATTTTTTCGACCCGGCACCAATTCATCGAAAATGGATTGAACACCAGTCAGGTACCCGCAACTGGTCTTTTTATTTGTGGGATGTGCTCATGTTTCAACAATGGCAGGAGCACAACACTTGAAACTACAGTTTCTCGTCCGTGGTTCAAACAAGGCTTGGGGTGCAATGACGACCATCAAAAAAAAGCTCCTCTTCGTCGTCAACCAGCCAGCATTTTTCTTGACCCATCGCCTACCTTTGGCGGTGGCAGCATTGAATGCGGGGTATGAGGTCCACGTCGCTACCCAGTCCGGCCCCGGTGTTGAACAGATCAGAGCGGCGGGATTGATCCACCACTTAATTCCCCTGCAACGCAGCGCGAGAAACCCGTTTGCTGATCTGTGGCTGTTCTGTATGCTCATTCGCTTGTTTCGGCAGTTGCGTCCGAGCATCGTTCACTTGGTTACCATTAAACCGGTCATATACGGCGGCCTGGCAGCACGTACCACGGGTGTGCGCGGTGTTGTTGCGGCGATATCTGGCATTGGCTACGCCTTACAGAGGAATGGAACATTGTCGAATCTGCTTTTCGGTCTGGTGCGGTTGATGTATCGCCTCGCCCTTGGGTCTCTGAACAAGCGAGTGATTTTCCAGAACACTAGAGATCTAGAGTTAATCTCAGAGTTTGCGAATTTAAAGGCTGATGAAACTGTGTTGATTCCCGGCTCGGGCGTAGATTTATCAAAATATACTTATTTGCCTGAGCCAACGGGAATCGTTGTCGTTACCATGGCTTCGCGATTGTTGAAGGATAAGGGGGTGTTCGAGTTCGTCGCAGCGGCCAAAATCATGAAAGACAGGGGAGTCGAGGCCAAATTCCGCTTAGCCGGTGTGCCGGATCCCGATAACCTGACCTCATGTACTGTGGCTGATTTAGAGCAATGGCGCACAGACCGTTATGTAGAGTTGCTCGGGTATCGGTCGGACATACCCGAATTGTTCAGAGGCAGCCACATTGTTGTCTTGCCGTCTTGGTATGAAGGCTTACCAAAAGTACTGATTGAGGCGGCTGCTTGCGGGCGACCAGTGGTGACCACAGATATACCCGGTTGCAGGGATGCCATTCAACCGAATGTCACGGGATTGCTCGTTCCCACAAAGGACCCAATGAGTTTGGCAAATGCAATTCAAAACTTGGCAACTAACGCAAAGGTACGGCAAACTATGGGTTCTGCTGGAAGAATATGGGCAGAGAAGCAATTTGATATTCAACGCGTGGTCGCGCAACACCTTGAAATCTATGACGTCCTTTCGCATCTACCGAACGCCGAAGCATTGAACACGCGGCAATGACAAAAACTCAAACGGTACTTGTCACTGGTGCCAACGGCTTCGTCGGGCAGGCTGTAGTTGCTCATCTGTCAAACTTATCGCAGTATGTCGTGCGACGAAGCGTGCGACGGATTGAGAATGGAATAGCTGTAGACCGACATACGGTTGTAGCCGCACTTTCGGCTGATACAGATTGGACAAATGCTCTTGTCGGTGTAAATTTGGTGGTTCACACAGCTGCAATGACGCGCGCCACAACCGCCGCAGAAAAATACCCGTCTGACGAGCTTGACGAGGTCAATGTCAGAGGGACTCTCAATTTGGCACGGCAGGCGGCGCTGATCGGAACAAAGCGCTTTGTATTTATAAGTTCAATAAAGGTATTTGGCGAAGAATCTTTGCCCGAACACCCTTTCGCGGAAAGTGATCCCTGTTGCCCACGAGAAGCGTATGCCTTTTCGAAAATGAAAGCGGAACAAGGTTTGCGCCAAATTACTGAGAACTCCAAAATGGAAGTTGTCATCATTCGGGCACCCTTAATCTATGGCCGTGGTGCTGGCGCCAATTTCAAAATGCTGATCCGTGCGGTGGCACGTGGTGTCCCTTTGCCATTGGGTGCTGTAAACAATCGTCGCAGCCTGGTGTCGATAGACAATTTGGTGGACTTCATACTGCTTTGCTTGGCGCATCCGAGTGCCGCCAACGAGACTTTTTCGGTTAGCGACGGTGAAGACCTTTCAACGCTAGAACTTGTCCGACGAATTGGGCGTTCGTTGAACAGACCCGTACGGATCTTGACCATACCCCTCCCAATACTAAAGGCGGCTGCAGTCCTGTTGCGCAAATTGAATGTATTCCAAAAGTTGTGTGGAACATTACAAGTCGATATTGCCAAGTCCGCGCGAATATTGGGTTGGAAACCTCCTGTTCGGGTAGATGACGCCCTTTTTCGTGCGTTGAACGGTGACTATTGATGCTTAAGAGGACATTGGATGTTTCGCTCGCCTGTGTGAGCCTATTGTTGTTCCTTCCCCTCATATGTATCCTTGCCTTGCTAGTGAAATGCACTTCACGAGGACCAGTTTTGTACTGGTCATCCAGAGTTGGGCGCAACAACCAACTTTTCCAGATGCCAAAATTTCGCACGATGAGCGTAGGGACACCCGCCGTCGCTACCCATTTGTTGGAAGACGCAACGAACTATTTGACGCCGGTGGGAAGCCTACTTCGGAAAACCAGTCTGGACGAATTGCCGCAGCTATGGAGTATCCTAATAAATGATATGAGTTTTGTCGGGCCGCGACCTGCCTTATTTAATCAAACGGATTTGATTCAATTGCGTAGCAGCTGCGGAGTTGATATATTACCCCCCGGCTTGACCGGTTGGGCCCAAATCAACGGCAGAGATGAAATACCGATCCCGGAGAAGGTCGCGCTAGACTTGGAATATTTGCGGCGCCGTTCGTTCGGTTTTGATATCGAAATTCTGTTTAAAACACTTTTGAAAGTCATTCGAAGTGATAATGTCAGTCACTGAACACATGCTTTTCATTAAATCCAATTGGTCCCTAAAGCAGAAGGCGAATTATGAGTAATTTGATAGACATTCAATCCCAAATTCAAAAGCTTCAGAAACAAGCGGCAGAAATTCGGTCCCGCGAATTCGATGCCACGGTGCAAGATATTCTGTCGAAAATGGAAGCCTTTGGCATTACGACAAAAGATTTGCAGGTCACTTCGGTGCGTAGCAAGGGCCGTGGCCGTCCCGCTGCTAAAGGTGTTTCGAAAGTAGCGGTCACCAAGAAAAAGGATGCAACAAAGACAGTCGCCGCGAAATACCGTGGTCCTAATGGCGAGACCTGGAGTGGCCGTGGCTTGACGCCGCGTTGGCTGGCCAGTCTGATCGAGCAAGGCAAGTCCAAAGAAGACTTTGCAATCAAAAACTGACACGCGGACACTGCGTTCTATGCAACGCACGGTTCTGGCGTGGTCACGGTCGGCTAAACGCCTGTTCGTCGTGGCGCTTGATGTTTGCCTGTCCTTGGTTTCCACTTGGCTGGCCTATTCATTGCGTTTGGAAGAGTTGAATTGGCCGGTTGACGCGCAATGGTGGGTTTATGGTTTGACACCGTTGTTGTCCATCCCCATCTTCGTGCGTTTTGGCTTGTACCGGGCGATATTCCGATACACGGGTCAAGCCGCATTGTTGGCAACTGCTAAGGCGACCGTTGTTTATGGCGCCATGTTGTCGGCGTTGCTGTTATGGGCGCAGTGGACCGGCGTTCCCCGCAGCTTGGGTGTACTTCAGCCCTTGATATTTTTCCTGCTTGTCGGAGCTAGTCGCGCGTTCGCGCGCTTTTGGTT
Source organism: Candidatus Aalborgicola danicus (assembly GCA_016703945.1). GTDB lineage: Bacteria > Pseudomonadota > Gammaproteobacteria > Burkholderiales > Burkholderiaceae_C > Allorhodoferax > Allorhodoferax danicus. The sequence goes on along the minus strand of JADJBC010000041.1, from coordinate 35,846 downwards.
GGCTGGATTGAACCCTTTGGGTGCCCGCTCCCGAGGTCGATTTTTAATTTTCGGAGCCGGCACCGCTGGAGTTCAAACGGCATCCGCCATGGCAATGTCTTCGCAGTTTAGGCTCGTGGGATTTGTTGACGATGATCCTGCCAAAGTCGGCCGCAGTATCAATGGCGTAACAGTTTTTGCGTCCGATGGCTTGCAAGTTTTGGTTGTCAAGCTGGGTGTCACTGACATTCTGTTGGCCCTGCCAAGCGCATCTCGAGGCCGTCGCAAGGACATCATCGAGAGTCTTCGCTCATTACCCGTTCACATTCGCACTTTGCCAGATTGGGCTGATTTGGCGAGTGGTCGAGTGACAGTGAGCGACTTCAAGGACCTAGATATAGAAGATCTGTTGGGCAGAGATCCCGTTCCACCGAACACTGATCTTCTGGCCCGTAATTTGACGGACAAAGTGGTTCTGGTTACCGGTGCGGGTGGCAGTATCGGAAGCGAGTTGTGCCGACAAATTCTGGCGCAAAGTCCCCGCCAGCTCCTGTTGTTAGATCACAGCGAAATCAATCTCTACAGCATTCATCAGGAACTCCACGGCCTGTGTAGTACGGACGGAAGGTCGGTTGAATTAGTGCCGCTGCTGGGCAGCGTCTCTAACCTCGGGCGCCTGCAAGATTTGTGTCGTCTTTACCGACCCTATACGGTCTACCACGCAGCGGCCTACAAGCATGTTCCCATCGTGGAGTCAAACGCTGCCGTTGGCGTGGATAACAATGTATTTGGTACGTTGAACATGGCGCAAGCCGCCCGGGACAGTGGAGTCGCCAGTTTTGTGCTGGTGTCTACCGATAAAGCCGTTCGGCCCACCAATGTCATGGGCGCCAGCAAGCGCATGGCAGAGTTGGTCTTGCAAGCCCTGGCCGCAGAGAAACCGGAAGGCGGAACCTGTTTCAGCATGGTCCGCTTCGGCAATGTGCTGGGGTCCAGCGGAAGTGTTGTGCCACTCTTTCGGCGTCAACTCGCCGCAGGTGGCCCGCTGACCGTCACCCATGTTGACGTTACACGCTACTTCATGACCATTCCTGAAGCCGCGCAATTGGTCCTGCAAGCCGGTGCCATGGCGAACGGCGGGGAAGTGTTTGTATTGGACATGGGGGAACCCGTCAAAATTCTGGACCTGGCCCATCGCATGGTGGAACTTTCCGGTTTGACTGTGCGTGACCAAGCCCATGCGGACGGTGATATCGCGATCACCTTCACCGGTCTACGGCCTGGCGAGAAACTGTATGAAGAGTTGCTGATAGGCGATGACCCCACGCCGACCGTCCATGCACGCATCATGAAGGCCCATGAGCACTTCTTGCAGTGGCCGCAGCTCGAATCTCAGCTTGAAACCTTGCGCCATGCCACACAAGCTGGCGATGTCGACCAAATCAAGACGGTCTTGCGCCACTGTGTTCAAGGGTATGTCGGTGAGACCGGCCTTGTAGTTCAGTCGGACTTGTGAGGCTTCAGGTCCAGCGCTGCTTGATACAGTGTGTTTTTCGGTTCGCCGGTGATTTCCGCCGCTAATTTGACGGCAGTTTTCAATGGCAGTTGCCCCAGTAGCAACTTCAGAACACGATGGTCTGGCGCGGTCTCCGGCGCTGCAGGCAGTGGATGCAACACCAGCGCGAACTCACCGCGCAGGCGGTTGGCATCCTGAGCGAACCAAGCGGGCAAGTCTTGAGCGGCGACGGTCGCAACTTCCTCGAATTGCTTGGTCAGTTCTCTCCCCACAGTTACCGCACGCGTGCCCAAGCTGGACAATGCGGCAGCCAGCGCCTCCACGCGATGAGGGGCCTCCAGCACAACCACAGTGCGGGTCTCTGTGGCGAGTCGTTGAACCGCTCTGTCGCGTTCAGCGGGTTTGTTGGGCAGGAATCCACAGAAGACAAATCCGGTTGACTGGCTGTCAATCACGCCTGAGACCGATAACAGCGCCGTAACGCTGCTGGCGCCAGGTAATGGAATGGTGCGCAAACGCTGTTCCCGGACGGCAGCCACCAGTCGCGCCCCTGGATCGCTGATCCCTGGCGTTCCTGCGTCGCTGACGTAGGCTATCCTTTTTCCTTGGCGCAATTGTTCAATGACACTCATCGACGCCTCGGCCTCATTGTGCTGATGCAGAGCCAACAACTGCCCGGGACTTTTGTCGATGCCGTAGGCCCGCAGCAAGGTTTGGGTGTGGCGGGTGTCTTCACAGGCGATCATGTCGGACAGCGCCAGCACGTGCATAGCGCGCAAGCTGATGTCGGCCAAATTACCAATCGGCGTAGCGACGATATAAAGCGCTCCATGCGGATAATGTTGGCCAGAGGCCGCCTCGGCCGAAGCCGCAAGGGCAGTTACAAAGTGAGCACTCATGGGATTCCTTACGTCAAAACCAGCGGCGCCTACTGCTCACACGGCGACAACCAAACAAATGGGCGACGCGGCAGAGGATGAAGCCTTGCGCTATTTGCAGCGTCAGGGTTTGCGTTTGGTGGCACGCAATTATCGGACCCCGGGGCGGGGGGGAGGCGAAATTGACCTGATCATGCAGGGCCCCGACGGTACGACGGTTTTTGTGGAAGTGCGCAAGCGGGCATCAACACGCCACGGCGGTGCAGCGGCCAGTGTCGGCGGCATCAAACAGCGGCGTATTGTGTTTGCGGCGCGCCACTACCTCATGCGTTTGAAAGAACTGCCACCTTGCCGATTTGACGTCGTGGTCGTCGAGCCCAACGGTATGCAGTGGCTGCAGGCTGCATTCGATGCGAGTTGAACCCAAGACGTAACGGTGTGTAATGGCGGCAGCGTCCACGGCCCGCCTGCTCTGAGGGTATCAACAGCACGGTATCATCGATGCCCTATGCTGGAACAACGAATTCAACAACACTTTATCGACAGCGCGGACCTGAAATACCAGTCAGCGCAATCCCTGAGCAAACCCATTGCAGCGGCGGTACAAGCCATGCTGGCTTGTGTGACGGGCGGCGGCAAAGTGTTGGCGTGTGGCAACGGTGGGTCCGCAGCGGACGCGCAGCACTTTGCTGCCGAGTTCGTGGGTCGGTTTGAGCGCGAACGCCCTGAGTTAGGCGCTATCGCGTTGACGACCGACACATCTATCATCACCGCAATCGCCAACGACTATGATTTCAGCGTCATCTTTTCCCGCCAGGTGCGGGCACTAGGCTCCCCGGGAGACGTACTGTTGGCAATCTCTACCAGTGGCAATTCCGCCAATGTATTGGCCGCCATTGATGCGGCCCATGAGCGGGAAATGGTCGTGGTGGGTCTGACGGGACGTGGCGGTGGCAAGATGGCCCAGGTGCTTCGCGACACCGACGTTCATATCTGTGTGCCCCACGAACGCACGGCCCGTATCCAGGAAGTGCATATATTGGCGCTGCATTGCATTTGTGATGCGGTTGATGCCCAACTTTTGGGTGAACAGGAACCCTCCAAATGAAATTCGAACCTCGGCGCTTCACTCTCGTATTGTTGGTGGTTGGCAGTACGCTCACCACGCTGACAGCTTGTTTCCCTCTGGCGGTGGGTGGCGCCGTAGTGGGTGGCCTGGTGGCAACCGACCGCCGAACGACAGGTACGGTGGTTGAGGATGAAGGCATCGAGCTGCGCTCTGCGAGCCGCATCCGAGCGGCCATGGGTGACCGCGGACACATCAACGTGACAAGTTACAACCGGCAGGTATTGTTGACGGGTGAGGTACCCAGTGTTCAGGATAAGCAGCAAGTCGAACAAATCGTTGCCAGTGTAGACAATGTGCGCCACATCGTGAACGAATTGGCCATTCTGGGCAACTCAACACTGACCCAGCGATCATCGGACTCCCTGGTCACCGGCCGGGTGCGTGCCGGATTGATCGACGCCAGCGATCTATCAGCCAACGCGTTCAAAATTACAACCGAACGTGGTACCACCTACGTCATGGGTCGTGTGACCGCCCGTGAAGCCAAACGTGCGACCGAGGTTATCAGTGGAACAACGGGTGTCCAGCGGGTGGTCCGTATCCTGGAAACCATTAGCGAGGAAGAGCTGGCCCGCTTGCAGCCGTCCACAGCATCTTCAGGATCCAAGCGCTGATGACCCTGATTGCTTGAAGCGCGAGCGCGTGGCACAACTACGCGCGGTCCCTTACTTGAGTCGCTTGATCAGGCTGGAAGTGTCCCACCGGTTCCCGCCCATGTGTTGTATGTCAGCATAAAACTGGTCTACCAGTGCGGTCACCGGAAGCCGGGCGCCATTGCGCTTGGCCTCGTCGAGAACCAGACCGAGGTCTTTGCGCATCCAGTCGACGGCGAATCCAAAATCAAATTTGTCGGCAACCATGGTCTTGCCACGGTTGTCGAGTTGCCAACTCTGGGCCGCCCCTTTGCCAATCACGTCAAGCACTTGGTTCATATCCAGGCCTGCCAGTTGACCAAAGGCCACCGCTTCGCTCAAACCCTGTACCAGGCCAGCGATGCAAATCTGATTCACCATCTTGGCCAGTTGGCCTGCCCCGCTGGAACCCAACAAAGTAAAGGCTCGAGAAAAGGCCATAGCCACAGGCTTGGCGGCTTCAAATGCGACTTGGTCACCGCCACACATCACCGTGAGCATGCCGTTCTGGGCCCCGGCTTGTCCTCCTGACACGGGGGCATCCACAAAATGTAAGCCCTCATGGACGGCCAATGCGGAGAGTTCCCGCGCGACACTGGCAGACGCGGTCGTGTGGTCCACAAATACAGCTCCCGGCTTCATACCGGCAAACGCGCCATTGGAGCCAATGGTCACACTGCGCAAGTCGTCATCATTGCCAACACAACAAAACACCAGATCAGCACCTTGAACTGCCAGTCGTGGCGTTTCGGCGAAAGTGTTGGAAGCATTTAAGCCTTTAGCCCCTGCAAAATCGGCACACCACGCTACTGATTTCGTAGCAGTTCGGTTATAGACGGTGACTTCGTGTCCGGCCAGGGCCAAGTGGCCCGCCATTGGAAAACCCATGACACCAAGGCCCAAAAAGGCAACCTTGGTGCGGGAGCAAACGTCGTAGGATTTGGGGTTTGTGGTGGGCATAGCAGGGGCCAAGTCAGTTGGTTGGAAGGGCAATTTGCCGCCGGGCCGCCCCAAGGCGAATTAGCCCCCTTGGGGGGCAGCGACCCGCGCAGCGGTGGAGCGTGGGGGCCACATTCACATGATCGCAAAGTTTTCGGTGCCAGCGCTGAGGTCGGTCGATTTGCCGCGTGCGCTGTTGAGTTTGATCTGCAAGCGCAAATCGTTCAGTGAATCGGCGTTGCGCAGGGCATCTTCGAACGTGATCATGTTCTTCTCGTACATGTCGAACAACGCCTGATCGAAGGTCTGCATGCCGGCCTGGCGGCTCTTCTTCATAATTTCCTTGATCTCTGAGACGTCACCCTTAAAGATCAGGTCGGAAATCAGAGGTGTATTTAGCAAAACTTCCACCGCGGCGACACGACCCTTGCCATCCTGTTTGGGGATCAAGCGTTGGGAAATCAGAGCCTTCAGGTTGAGCGACAAATCCATGAGCAACTGGGCCCTTCGCTCCTCCGGGAAGAAGTTGATGATGCGGTCCAGCGCCTGGTTGGCGCTGTTGGCGTGCAATGTCGCCAGACACAGGTGGCCGGTTTCGGCAAAGGCGACGGCGTGCTCCATCGTCTCACGGTCGCGGATCTCGCCCATCAGGATTACATCGGGCGCCTGGCGCAATGTGTTCTTCAACGCCGCTTCCCAACTGTCAGTGTCCAAGCCCACTTCGCGTTGTGTCACCACGCAGTTTTTGTGCATGTGGACAAACTCCACCGGGTCTTCGACCGTGATGATGTGGCCGTAGGAGTTCTCGTTTCGATAGTCCACCATCGCGGCCAAGGTAGTGGACTTGCCCGAACCGGTGGCCCCCACCATGATGCACAAGCCACGCTTGGATTGCACCACCTCCTTCAGGATTTGCGGTACACCGAGGCCGTCAATGGTCGGCAGCACCATCGGAATCACCCGCAGCACCATCCCGACTTTGCCCTGCTGGACAAAAGCGTTGACCCGAAAGCGCCCAATGCCCGGTGGAGATATCGCGAAATTGCTCTCTTTGGTACGCTCAAATTCGGCAACCTGCTTGTCGTTCATGATGGAACGCGCCAAGGACAGCGTGTGTGACGCATTCAAGGCCTGGGGTGACACCTTGGTGACTTTTCCGTCCACCTTGATGGCTGGTGGAAAATCGCCGGTGATGAACAGGTCGCTACCATTGCGCCCCACCATCAGCTTGAGCAGGTCGTTGATAAATTTCGTGGCTTGATCGCGCTCCATGTGAGCACCTCCTTTTCAATGCTGGGTTTGTGCCCGGAGAGTCCGCTAGCCGGGGAAATTTTCCGGAATCTTGGCTTTGGACCTTGCCTCCGCCGCACTGATCACGTTGCGCTTGACCAGATCGGTCAAGTCCTGGTCCAGCGTCTTCATGCCCACGCTGTTGCCGGTCTGGATGGACGAATACATTTGCGCCACCTTGGCCTCGCGGATCAGGTTGCGGATGGCGCTGGTGCCCAGCATGATCTCGTGGGCGGCGACGCGGCCCTGGCCGTCCTTGGTCTTGCACAGCGTCTGCGAGATCACCGCCTGCAGCGACTCCGACAACATGGCGCGCACCATTTCCTTCTCGTCGGCCGGGAAACACGTCAATGATCCGGTCAATCGTCTTGGCGGCACTCGACGTGTGCAGCGTGCCAAACACCAGGTGGCCGGTTTCGGCAGCGGTCATGGCCAGGCGGATGGTTTCCAGGTCACGCATTTCACCGACCAGAATACAGTCTGGGTCTTCGCGCAAGGCCGAGCGCAACGCGGCAGCAAAGCTTAGGGTGTGGGGTCCGACTTCACGCTGGTTGACCAGGCACTTCTTCGACTCGTGCACAAATTCGATGGGGTCTTCTACCGTCAGGATGTGGCCGAACTCGGTCTCGTTCAGGAAGTTGACCATGGCCGCCAGCGTGGTCGATTTGCCGGAACCGGTGGGCCCGGTCACTAACACCATGCCACGGGGTTTGAGGGCCAGGTCGCCAAAGATCTTGGGCGCGTTGAGTTGTTCCAACGACAAAATCTTGCTCGGAATGGTCCGGAACACCGCGCCGGCGCCGCGGTTGTGGTTGAAGGCATTGACGCGAAAACGCGCCAGGCCGTCGATTTCGAACGAGAAGTCGATCTCCAGAAACTCTTCAAAGTGCTTGCGCTGGCCGTCGTTCATGATGTCGTACACCATGCCGTGGACCTGCTTGTGGTCCAGCGCCTCCACATTGATGCGGCGCACATCGCCGTGGACTCGAATCATCGGGGGCAATCCGGCTGACAGGTGTAAATCGGATGCCTTGTTTTTGACGCTGAAGGCCAGCAATTGGGTAATGTCCACGGAATCCTCTTTGGCTAGAGTCGATGTTTGTTACGCTTGAGAGATTATGACCATGATTGCCGACAATCTGCAAAGGATTCACGACCGAATAGCCAAGACTTGTGACAAAGCGGGCCGGTCCCCCAATTCCGTCGCCCTGCTGGCAGTTTCCAAAACCTTTGGCGCGGACGCCGTAGTGCAGGCCCATGCGGCCGGGCAGATGGCGTTTGGTGAAAACTACATCCAGGAGGCGGTGGAAAAGATTGCCGCGCTGTCGCCCAGGCTCCTGGCCCACTTGCCAATGCAATGGCACTGCATAGGCCCCATCCAAAGCAACAAGACCCGCTTGGTGGCCGAGCACTTTGACTGGGTACAGACCATTGACCGACTCAAAATTGCCCAGCGTCTGAGCGAGCAACGCCTGCCCCATCTGGCGCCGCTGCAGGTGTGTATTCAAGTCAACATGGATGGTGGCCCGACCAAGTCGGGTGTCGCGCCCGAGGACGCGCTGGAACTGGCCCGTGCAGTTTCCGAACTGCCCCGTTTGTGTGTGCGGGGAATCATGTGCATTCCCGAGCCTGCTCCTGATTTTGTAGCTGCTTGCGCAGTATTTTCGAGGGCTAGAGCCCTATTCGATCAAATGAATTCAGCTGGAATGGGGTTGGACACCCTGTCCATGGGCATGAGCAATGACCTGGAGGCGGCCATAACCAGCGGCTCGACTCTGGTGCGGGTCGGCAGCGCGATTTTTGGAGAACGAGGTTAGGGAATTGGCAGCCGGGCCGCCCCAAGGCAAGCGTGGGGGTGCTATTTCTTAGGCATCACCAGGGGTTTTACGGTGCCGCAGTCTGCACCCAACCAGCGCCCGCTGTTTTGCATGTCCATTTTCTCTGGGCGGCCATTGATGGATGTGGTCGTCGACATTTTCATGCTGTACGCCTCGGGGCTGGTGAAGGTGACAACGCCTTCGCCACTGCTCGGTGGTTTGGCGCACACGAACGCAAATTTCATGGTGTTGCCGACGCGCGGACTGTTGGTGTGTGTGCAATCACCCTGGTGGCTGGAGACTTCATTGCGATCCACCATTTCCTGCGTCATACACACCTTGACGGTTACCCCGCCACCATCACTGGCACCGATCTGAACGCCCTGTTTGGCCATCATGTCCTGGATCATCTTGCGCTGCTCCGGTGGCATGTTCTCCAGCTGCTTTTGCGCTTGGGCCATGGCATCGGCCATCTGGCCGGAGCCGCCCCGCATTTGGGTTGCAAATTCCCAAAGCCCCGGTTTGATGGTCTGCGCATTGGCGCTTGCCACGCTCGCCACCAACAGAAGCGCCGCCAAAGAGTTGGACAATTTCATGAAGATCCCCTTTGAAACGGCCATTGTTGCAAAAAATCTGTCGTTTGAAAATGCAAATACAGTTCCGGCCCGTGCATCCATCAGCCCGTGGTCAGGATGGCCATGGTGATGCGTGAAATGCAGGTCAATTCACCGCCTTCGTTGCGCAACTCGATTTGCCAGACCTGGGTTGTACGACCAATATGAAGTGGTCGCGCGATGCCGGTCACCCAACCGGTGGTGACGCCGCGCAGATGGTTCGCGTTGATGTCCAGCCCCACTGCCTTGCTTCCCGCGGGGCTGGCGCACGCCGCTCCGCACGAGCCCAGCGTCTCGGCCAGCACCACACTGACGCCACCGTGCAGCAGGCCGTAGGGTTGCCGAGTGCGTTCGTCTACCGGAACCCGGGCGGTGATGAAGTCGTCGCCAACCTCCAAGAATTCAATCCCGAGGTGGGAGGTCGCCGTATTGGCGCTCATGGCGGTCAGCAATTCGACTGTGACGGGTGTCTTCCAGATGGACATAGGTGGTGTTTTCGCAGTTTGGGTTGCCCAAAACTAGGCGGTGGTTGCCGCCTTCAGGCCACGCTTATGCAGCATCGGCTCGATACGTGGATCGCGCCCACGGAATGCGCGGTAGGCGTCTGCCGGGTTTTGGGTGTTGCCCGAACTATAAATGGTCCGCAACAGTCGCGCGGCAGTGGCCTTGTCAAAGGGGTCTCCGGTCTCGGTGAACGCTTCAAAACCATCGGCTTCCAAGACTTCGGCCCACATGTAGACGTAGTAGCCCGCGGCGTAACTCGCTCCGGAAAACAAATGTTGAAAGTGCGAAAGGTAGTGGCGCTGACCGATATCCGCAGGTATGCCGAGTTTTGCGGATTGCTCCGCCTCAAAAGCGTCGATATCGACCGGAGTTCCGTTGGGGAGTGAATGCAAAGCCATGTCCAGCAGTGCCGGCCCTGTGTATTGAACGGTGGCCCAAGCCTGGTCAAATTGGCGCGATCGCTTGAGTTTCTCCAGCAATTCCACCGGCATGGGATCGCCCGACGCATAGTTACGCGCATGGCGTTGCAAAACCTGCGGCTCCATGGCCCAATTTTCAAACAATTGCGATGGAAGCTCGACAAAGTCACGCAGCACCTGCGTCCCGGCCAGGCGCTCATAACGGACCTGTGACAAAAGCCCGTGCAAGCCGTGGCCAAATTCGTGAAACAGCGTTCGGACGTCGTCAAAACTCAGCAAACAAGGCTTGGCTTTGGCAAAGTTGTTATTGTTGATGACGATCGGCAAGGTGCCACCGGCGTGGCCCGACTGGCTACGAAACACGCTCATCCAGGCGCCGCTGCGTTTGGACGTGCGGGCAAAATTGTCACCGATGAAGATACCCACCAGGCTGTCGTCTGCCCTGCGCACCTCCCACAGGCGCGCGTCAGGGTGGTGCAGCGCAATGCCCGGTTGTTCCACAAAGTGAAGGCCAAACAGGCGGTGCGCGCAGTCGAACATGGCCGCAACCATGGCATCCAGAGAGAAATAGGGCTTGAGCTCTGCGTCGTCCAGATCAAACCGTTGTGCACGGACCTTCTGCGCCAGGTAGCGCCAGTCCCAGGCGGCGATCGGCACCGGTTGCCCCAGGGTGCGCGCCATGTCGACCAGAGCCACACGGTCCAGGTCCGCCTGCTCCTTGGCTGGAACCCAAGCCTGGTACAGGAGGTCAAATACAGCCTGCGCATTTTCGGCCATGCGGTCCACCAATTCATACTCGGCGTAACTCGCGTACCCATGCAGTGCCGCTTGTTCCTGGCGCAAGACCATAATTCTTGCGGCCACCCCCCGATTGTCGTGGGCGCCACCGTTTGCGCCCCGCGACTTTCGAGCCCGCCAGACGGTCTCCCGAAGATCACGCCGGTCCGAGAAAGTCAAAAATGGCTCAGCCAATGACGGAGACAGCGTGATCACAAAGGCGCCCGGGCCCAGGCCCCTTTGTTCGGCCGCGGCACGCGCTGCGTCGCGCACGAAACCCGGAAGCCCTGCCAGGTCTTTGTCGTCGCGCAGTTGCAGCGCAAAGGCAGCTTCCTCTGCCAGAACATTCTGTGAAAACTGCGTGGTCAAAGAAGCCAGTTCGGACATGACAGCCCCATACCGCAGCCGCTGCTGGCCGGTCAGGCGGGCGCCGGCCCTGACGAAGTCCAGGTGGATGCGTTCGAGCATGCGCAGTTGTTCTGCGTCCAGTGCCAGGCGTCCCCGGTCCTGATACAAGGCATCAATACGTCCGAACAGTCCGGCATGCATAAAGATGGCGTTTTCGTGGGCTGCCAACAGCGGCGCCATTTCCGTCTGTACAGCACGCAGTTCATCCGACGTCTCACTGGTGGTCAGGTTGTGAAACAACAGAGTAATTCTTTCCAACTCTCGGCCACTGCGATCCAATTCTGCTACCGTGTTGTCAAAGTTCGGTGGTGACGATTGCTTGGCGATCGACTCTAGCTCTGCCATGTGCGATGCCATGGCCAGGTCGAAAGCCGGTTTGAAATGCGCTGGAACTACTGAGCCGAAGGGGGGTAGCCCATAGGGCTTGCCCCAGATTTGCAATAGGGGGTTTGTGGACTGTTTGTCCCGGGAGGTGAGTTCCATCTTCACTGTCCGTGGCTTGATTTCAGATTCTTTGATTCTATGGAAGACCCGAGAAAACGATTCAGGCATGGGAATTGCTGAAGGCGTTTGGAGGTAATCAGGTGGAAACCCTGATATCGAAAACGCTAGGTGGAGTTCTGCGGGATAAAGACACAGCCGCATCTAGGCAAATTACAATAGTCGGTTTTAAATTTCGCAGTTCACGGACGCTGCGCCAAGGATTCCGACCCGGAATTCATATGGCGATTGTTAGTTTTTCTAAAAGGAAATGATTGTGCATACTAAGTTCAAAGTGTTGGTCCGTGCCTGGGCCCTATCCATCGGTCTGGCGTTTGTTGGCGTTGCTGGCATGTCGACTGCCGCCCTGGCTCAAACTGCCGCGCCGGTCGCAGCACCTGTCGCAACCGAGGTGAAAACCGACGCGACCGCAAAAAAAGTAGAAGGCACAACCGATAACCCCTACGGCATCGCCGCCCTCTGGACCAACGCCCACTCAGTGGATATGGGCGTGCTCATCATGTTGGGCATCATGAGTATGGGTAGCTGGTACATCCTGGCCGTCAAGATGCTGGAGCAGGCCAAGGCCGCCAAATTTGCCCGTGAAGCCACCGAAAAATTCTGGAGTGCCGGTACGGTTGCACAAGGCGCTGCAGCGCTGCACAAAGATAGTCCCTATCAGTTCATTGCAGCCGCTGGTGTGGAAGCGACCAAAAAACACAGTGGTCTGATGGGGCACATTCCCCTGACGGACTGGATCAGCATGAGTATCCAGCGCTCCGTTGACCGCGTGAACCGCGAAATGCAAAGCGGCCTGTCTTTCCTGGCAACTGTCGGTTCCATTTCTCCCTTCGTTGGTTTGTTTGGAACGGTTTGGGGCATTTACAACGCGTTGACCGCCATTGGTATGTCCGGCCAGGCCTCCATTGACAAGGTGGCAGGCCCCGTGGGTTCTGCGCTGATCATGACCGCTTTGGGTCTGGCAGTTGCCGTTCCCGCCGTGTTGGCGTACAACTACCTGATCAGCCGCAACAAGGCAGTCATGGACGATGTCCGCAGTTTCGGTGGCGATTTGCACGCTGTTTTGCTCGGTTCCTCGACTGCTGCCAAGAGCTGATCGCGTTGCGTAACTTACGCAGAAGGATGGCTCTATGTCCATGAACGTTGGCAGTCCTGACGGCGAAGAAGATGCCGTCATATCAGCCATTAACACAACACCCCTGGTGGACGTGATGCTGGTGATGCTGATCATTTTCTTGATCACCATCCCTGTCGTCACAACCTCGATTCCCGTCAGCCTGCCCAAAGAGCGGGTTGAGATTCGGGAAACCAAACCAGAAAACATCATCATTTCGGTTGACAGCGCAGGTGGCGTCTTCTGGTATGACCAGAAGATTTCCAATGTGGAAGCGCTGGTTGACAAACTGAAGAAGGTTTCGACGGTCAAGCCGCAACCCGAAGTTCAGATTCGCGGCGATATGGCTTCCCGATACGAAGGTGTTGGCAAGATTCTGTACGCTTGCCAGCGCGCAGGCATCGTCAAAGTGGCGTTCATTACTGAACCGCCCGCACTGGGTGGCTAAAGCCTCACCAGTATTGCAAGGAATACCCATATGTCTATGAATGTAGGAAGTCCCGGGGGTTCGGACGAACCTGAAGTGCTGATGGACATCAATACCACTCCGTTGATTGACGTGATGTTGGTGTTGTTGGTGATGTTGATCATCACGATCCCCATCCAGTTACATGCAGTGAGTCTGGATATGCCCGTCGGTGCGCCGCCGACCAACAACATCAAGCCGGAAAAAATCCAGATTGATATTGACGAAACTAGCGTGGTGTATTGGCAGGGTGTGGCAGTGTCGGCTGAAGAATTGGAAGCCAATATGGCAACCGTAGCACAACAACCCAGTCAGCCTGAAGTGCACATTCGGCCTAACAAGGGCTCTCAATACGCCGTGTTCGCCAACGTTTTGTCTACGTCCAAACGCAAGGGCTTGACAAAAATGGCGGTAATCGGAAGCGAGCAGTTCGTCCAATGAATATGAATACGCTTGGCTTACACCCGGTCTACCGGCCAAGGGACCCTTCGCGGCGTTACAAAGGCATCGCTGTCGTTATTGGTTTGCATATCTTGCTGATATGGGGACTGGTTTCCGGCACTGCCCAAGATGCGCTGAAGATCATCAAGAAACCACTCGAAGCCGTAGTGATTCAAGAGGTGATCATTCCACCACCACCGCCACCACCGCCGAAGCAGATCAAACCTCCGGAAGCGCAGGTTGTTGAAGCTCCACCGCCACCGTTTGTTCCACCTCCCGATGTGGCACCGCAGGTGACCAATGCGCCCACCATCTCTGCAGTGGCGGCGCCGCCTCCCACGCCGGCCGTCATTGCTCCACCACCACCGGCGGTTGTAGCACCGCCCAAGCCTGCGCCCAATCGTGCAGACTTGCGTATCGCCTGTCCAACCCAGGTGCCACCTGAAATGCCCCGCAAGGCCATTCAGGATGGCTCTGAAGGGACTGTCAAGGCGCAGGCTCTGGTGAAGGACGGCATGGTGAAGGATGTCACCATTATTTCTGGACCGCGGGTATTCCACGCTGCGGTCAAGGCGGCGATGTTGCAGTACAAGTGCACGGCCGACGCCACGGAAATTTTGGCAACCCAAGAGTTTGTGTTCAAGATCGAGTAAAACTCCACCGCATCGGGTGGCCGCTGAGCCCTCTTTTGTGTCAAGCCGCCGTGGGAAACCACCGCGGCTTTTTTGCTTTTCATAGCCCCATCACAACTTTGTGACAGATTGATGCACTAACGCAACAGATTGTTACGAAAAGGGTACAAGCAGGGTTCGCCCGACTGCTTTCCACCCACTTTATAAGTAAAGTGATGGGTCGTTTATCTAATTCTTGGAGTTTTATCTTTATGAGCAAATATTTGCCACAGTCTCCCCTATGGAGGCGTACCGCAGTTGCAGCCGCAGCCGGTCTCTTGCTGGCCGCTGGTGCGGTTCATGCACAGCAGAGCGCAGGCTCCATCAACGTGCGCGCCAGCAAAGGTGCGTCGATCGTCATTGAGAACAAATCCATTGGTGTTTCGCGCCAACTGAAGGCAAACGACGACGGTGCTGCACAAGTATCCCAGTTGCCATCCGGTACCTACACCGTAACCGTTATCAACGCCAACGGTAGCAAAGACACCAAGACTGTGGAAGTTCAGGCCGGCCAAGGTTCTGACGCCTATTTCGGTTCCTTGCAGACCGTGGTGGTTACAGGTTCCGCCAACCGTTCTTTGGACGTCAAGTCCACTGAATCCAGCCAGACCCTGACAAAGGCAACCATTGATCGCATCCCCGTGATCAAAGACGTCACTGCAGTGACACTGTTGGCCCCTGGCGCTGTTGAAGGTGACGGCCGTATCGGTCAAACCGGTTCGCGCGGCGGCAACGTACCATCCCTCGGCGGCGCATCCCCTGCTGAGAATGCGTACTACATCAACGGTTTCAACGTGACCAACATCGTCAACGGTGTTGCATTCAACCAGATCCCGTTTGAAGCGATTGGTGAGCACCAGGTCAAGACCGGTGGTTACGGCGCTGAGTTCGGCCGCTCATTGGGTGGCGTGATCAGTGTGAACACCAAGCGTGGTACCAATGATTGGCACGGTGGTATCAGCGCCAGCTACGCACCAGTCCAATGGAAAGGTTCTTCTGTCTATTCCGAGAAGAATGCCAGCGGTGATTGGGAACTGAAGACCCGTGACGGTGGTACATCAGACACCAAGATGAACATCTGGGGCAGCGGCCCGATCATCCAGGATGAGCTGTTCTTCTTCGGTATTATCGAAGGCGCCAACAAGACAACGGATACCTATGGTGTGGATCGCCAGACCGCGCTGTCGAACAAGTCGCCCAATTATTTGATCAAGTTGGATTGGAACATCAACAAGAGCAACCTGCTGGAGTTCACGTCGTTCAGCGACAAAACCACTGACTACATCGACACCTGGAAGTCACCTGTCAAGTACGGTACTGCCAAGGGTGACTATGTTGGTTCTGAAGCCTATACCTACGGTGGCGAAAACCACATTCTGAAGTGGACCAGCTGGATCACCGACGACTTCAACATGTCTGCCATGTTTGCGCGTGGTGCATACTCTCGTTCGTCCGACATCTCTACCGCTGGTTGCCCATTCGTTCGTGATGACCGTGTCAGCCCCCGTATTACTTACGGTTGCTCGACTGCGACGGCAATTACAGACCCGACGGCCAATGACAAGCGTGAAGCCTTCCGTTTGGACGGTGAATACACCTGGGGCAATCACCAGATTCGCGCCGGTCTCGACACTGAGAAGTACACCGTGGTTGACGGAACGGTTTATCCTGGCGACACACGTTACCAAATTTTCACGCTGAACAATGGTTCTAGGTTGGCCAATGGTTATGTCAACACCACTGGCGCACCCATTCAGTATGTTGCTGCCCGGACCTTCAAAAACGGCGGCTCATTCTTGACCAAGAATTCCGCCTGGTATGTGGAAGACAACTTCCAGGTCACCAAGGACGTCCTGATCAACGCTGGCATTCGTAACGAGCAGTTCACGAACAACAACGCAGACGGCATCCCCTTCATCGACATTAAGAATACCTGGGCGCCCCGCTTTGGCGCATCGTGGGATGTGTCTGGCAAGGGTGACTTGAAGGTCTACGGTAACCTCGGTCGTTACTTCATCCCGGTCTACGCGAACACCAACGTTCGTTTGGCAGGTTCGGAAAGCGATTACCGTGAGTTCTACGTCTACAACGGCGTCGGCGCCTTGCCCAAGCAGATTCCTCTGATGGGTGCCATGCTTGGAACCAGACTGGTTTCCAGCACCGGTGCGACGCCCAACCCGCTGTCCGTGGTTGATCCTGATATCAAACCGATGCACCAAGACGAATTCATCCTTGGATTCCAGAAGGCCCTGGCTGCTAACTGGTCGTTCGGCATGAAGTACACCCACCGCAAGCTGCGCGATGCGATGGATGACATCTGTAACGACGAAGGTCCTGCGGCATGGGCCATCAAGAACGGCTATACCCAAGCTCAAGCCGATGCCATCGGTGGCGCAATTGGTCACTGCTTCCTGTACAACGCAGGGCGTGATCTGAAGGCCAACATCGATTTGGATGGATCGGGCACATTGACACCCGTGTTGATTCCCGCTGTTGCCCTGCAAATGCCGGAGCCAGAGCGTCTTTATGATGCGATCGAAGTTACTTTCGAACGCGCCTGGGACAAGAAGTGGAGCTTCCAAGGTTCTTACGTGTATGCACGTAGCCGCGGTAACACCGAAGGTTATGTGAAGTCCGACATTGGTCAGGATGACGCCGGTATCAGCCAGGACTTTGACTACCCAGGTCTGATGGAAGGCGCTTACGGCGACCTGCCAAATGATCGTCAGCACACCATCAAGATGTTTGGCTCTTACGCGCTGAATAACGAATGGCGTGTCGGCGGTAGCTTGGTGTCCAAGAGTGGTCGTCCTAAGAACTGCTTCGGTTACTACAACGGAACCACTGACACTGTGTCCATCCAGTACGGCTCTTCGTCGTTCTACTGCAACGGTGTTCCAACACCCCGTGGCTCACAAGGTCGCCTGGACTGGACCAACGAAGTCAACCTGCAGGCCACCTACACACCAGGCTGGCAAAAGGGCCTGACGTTTACGGTTGACGCTTTGAATATCTTCAATGCACGTGGCGTGCGTGGTATCAACGAGCAAGGTGAAACAGCGTTGCGCTCGGCTGATCCAGCCTATGGCCAGCCTGTGGCAACCAGCATTCAAGCGCCCCGTGCAATTCGCCTGTCTGCAGCCTACGAATTCTGATCGGCCTAGCTAGTCAGACCAAAGACCGCCTTCGGGCGGTCTTTTTTTTGGCGCACGGAAGCACATCAGTCCTGAATTGATAGCGCTTTATTGAGTAATGACGGGGGCTACGAGGTGATTTGTTAGTAAGCTTTGCCAGCAGCGGGCAAAGCTCACCCCAAGATACAGGCCGACTCGCTTTGCTCGCTGATCCGACGCAAGGCCGGTATGTTCTTTGCGCACTCCTCAACCGCTTTTGGGCACCGCGTGCGAAACACACACCCTGACGGTTGATTGATCGCAGAGGGAAGGTCCCCCTGTAACAATTGCAATGTCTTGGCGCGCTCAATCTTAGGGTCAGGTACTGGAATGGCCGACAACAATGCCTGCGTGTACGGGTGCCGTGGTGAGTCGTACAACGCGTGTTTCTGGGCAATTTCCATTGCACGCCCCAGATACATCACCATCACGCGTTGGCTGATGTGTTTCACCACTGCGAGATCGTGGGCGATGAAGATCAGTGCCAAACCCATCTCGGCCTGCAACTCCTTGAGCAGGTTGATGATTTGGGCTTGAATCGACACATCCAGTGCCGACACCGGCTCATCACATATCACAACCTGTGGTTTCAGAATCAATGCGCGGGCAATGCCAATCCGCTGGCACTGGCCACCTGAAAATTCATGCGGATAACGGTTGATCTGCTGCGCGGTAAGCCCCACGCGCAGCATCATGGCCAAGACACGTTCGTTGTGTTCCGTCGCACTGAGGCCCGGGAAATGGGTGCGCAGCGGTTCACCAATAATTTGTGCCACCGTCATGCGCGGGTCAAGCGAAGCCAGCGGGTCCTGAAAAATCATTTGCACCACTTTGCGCTTGGCCTGCCAGGCTTCAGGCCCGGCTCCCCGCATTTCGTCCCCTTGCCACCGCACGCTGCCATCGGCAATCGGCACCAGGTCGATCAGTGCGCGTGCCAACGTAGATTTGCCGCAACCCGACTCACCCACGATGCCCAGGGTTTCACCCGCACGCAAATCAAAGGACACGCCGTCGACTGCCTTGAGAAAACGCTTGGGCGACCACGGCCATTGGCCCTCGCCCCGCACCTGGAATTGCACTTTGAGATTGCGAACTTCCAAAATGGGACGGCTGGTGGAATGGGCGTCGCTCATGTTGCCACTCCCAGTTGGGACTTCAAATATTGGAGGTTACGGGTCACATCTTCAATACCCAGATGACAGGCGCGAAGCACGTCGGCATCGTGGGCTGACGCAGCAAACGCGGGGCGTTCCACGCCGCATTGGGGTAGCGCCATCGCGCAACGATCCGTAAACGGGCAACCGGCGGGTAAACGGGCCATGTTCGGTGGAGCGCCCGGGATGGCCAACATCGGAGCGTCCCCATCCTCCAGGCGTGGAACGGCGGCCAGCAGACCGGCGGTGTAAGGGTGCGAAGGCCGGTAGAAAATTGCCTCCGCACTGCCCTGTTCCATCACTTGGCCGCCATAGAGCACCATCACTTCGTTACACAGCCCAGCGACTACGCCCAAGTCATGGGTGATCAACACAATGGCAGTTCCAAAATCGCGCTGCAACTCGCGCATCAGAACCAGAATCTGGGCCTGCACCGTCACATCCAGGGCCGTGGTGGGTTCGTCTGCGATTAGCACATCGGGTTCACACAGCAAGGCCATGGCAATCATGACCCGCTGGCGCATGCCGCCTGAGAACTCGTGCGGGTACATGTTAATGCGGCGCGCAGCTTCTGGCATTTTCACGGCGTCCAGCGTTTGAATCGCCCGTACCCGTGCTTCCCGGCGGCTCAAACCCTTGTGGAGTTCCAACACCTCGGTCATCTGGCGTTCAACCGTAAGATATGGGTTGAGCGAGGTCATAGGGTCCTGAAAAATCATGGCGACCCGGTTGCCGCGAATGCGGTTCAGGTCCGCTGTTGGCATGCTGATCAGGTCTTGCCCTTGGTAGAGCACCTGTCCCGTGGCTCGCCCATTGGTCGCCAGCAGGCCCATCATGGCCAAAACGGACTGGCTCTTGCCTGAGCCGCTTTCGCCAACAATGCCCAATGTCTTACCGCGGTCCAGTGTAAAGGTGATGCCATTAACCGCATTGATGACGCCATCTGGCGTCTCGAACTGGACCGCAAGCTGGCTCACCTGCATCAAAGGGTTGGATGTCGTGTTCATGTTCATGCTCTATCGATCCTTGGGGTCCAAGGCATCGCGCATTCCGTCACCGATGAAGTTGAAGCAGTACAGTGTGATGGACAACATTGCCGCCGGAAACAGCAGGATCCACGGCGAGACTTCCATCACTTTGGTGCCATCTTCAATCAGCACGCCCCAACTGGTCATGGGTTCCTGGATGCCCAAGCCCAAAAACGACAACACCGACTCCGTCAGAATCACGCCCGGTACAGTGACCGTGGTGTAGATCACCACGACCCCAAGCAGGTTGGGAACGATATGGGTGGTGATGATGCGGTGGATGGGCACTCCAATGGAATGTGCCGCCTCCACATATTCTCGCGAGCGCAATGACAAGGTCTGCCCGCGCACAATGCGGGCCATGTCCATCCATGAAAACACCGTAATCGTGATCACGACGAGGTAGAACTCCCGCCCCAAAATGGTGACCAGCAGAATGGCAATCAACAGGTAAGGGATGGCATACATCATGTCTACAATGCGCATCATGAAAGCGTCGACCTTGCCACCCACAAAGCCTGCGACCGCCCCCCAGGCGATGCCAACCGTAACCGACGCAAAGGTGGCCATCAGACCCACCATCAGTGAAATGCGTCCACCGACCAGGCAGCGAACCAACAGGTCACGCCCGGCTTCGTCCGTCCCCCAGAAATGGGCATTCTTGAATGACGGCCCGAGACTCATCGCATCCCAGTCCGCCGTGTCGAATGCATGGGGCAACAACAAAGGCCCAATCGCACACGCCAGAATGATGGTGCTCAACACCACCAGGCTGATCACAGCCGCCTTGTTGCGAAAGAAACGGGTTCGGGCATCGGCCCACAGGTTTCGTGGTGGGCTGCCGGGATCGGGCAACCGGCTCAGGCCTTGCACCAGCCCGTCATTTTTTGAAGGGGTCAGGGGATTCACTTGCGGGTCCAAAAAAAGAATGAAGCGGCGACCGTCAGTAACGAATCTTAGGGTCCAGCAAGGCGTAGGCCAGGTCTACCAGCAGATTCATGGTGACCGCCAACACAGTGACCAGCACCACCAGGCCCAGCACAAGCGTGTAGTCTCGGTTGCCGGCGCCATTCACAATTAGCTTGCCCAGCCCGGGGAGTGAGAAAACGGTTTCGGTTACCAGCGCAGAGGTGATCGAACTGATGGTGAGAGGGCCCAAAGTCGATACCACAGGAAGAAGCGCTGGCTTGAGCGCATGGCGCAACACGACGACCCGCTCCGGCAGACCCTTGGCGCGGGCCGTGCGAATAAAGTTGCTGTGCATCACTTCAATCAGACTGCCCCGCATGACGCGTCCGATGGTGGACACATTGATGAAAGTCAGCAACGCAACCGGCAACACCATGAACTGGATGGCGAAATTGTTCCAGCCTCCCGCTGGAAGCCAGCCAAGCGATATTGCAAAAACCATGATCAGCACCGGCCCGATTACAAAAGACGGAAAGGCGCTGCCAATGTTTCCGAGCAGCATGACCGTGTGGTCGACCACGCTGTTCTGCCGCAGTGCCGCGACGATGCCGACCGTCACACCAATGAATATGGACAGCAACATGGCAGTGCCACCAATGGCCAGGGACACCGGTAAAGCTTTTGCTACAAGGTCATTCACAGACCAGTCGGCATAACGGAAAGAAGCGCCGAGGTCGCCGCTCAGCAATCCTTGCAAATACAGCAAGTACTGTTGCCACAATGGCAAGTCCAGGTGGTACTTGGCTTGCAAATTGGCAAGCACTGCGGCGGAAACCTGCCGCTCCGAGTCAAAGGGCCCACCCGGGGTTGCATGCAGCAGGAAGTAACACAGGGAAATGACGGCCAGCAATGTTGGCAAGGTCGCCAACACGCGGCGAATCGTAAATGACCACATGGGACGGCCCGCGCCTAGTGCTTGATGATGAACAGGTCCTTGCTACGGAACCTATCTTGCGAATTCTGCAGCGAATAACCACCAACATACGACTTCACCAGGCGGGGAAGTGAATACTGCACCAGCGGAATGATGGGATAGTCATCCATGATCATCTTGGAGGCTTGTGTCAACAAAGCCCTGCGCTTGGCCGGATCACTGCTCTGGGTTCCCTGGTTGATCAAATCTTCAGCGGCACGGTTGCAATTGAAGTTGTTGTTTTGATCCGAGTCACAACGAATCAACGCCAGAAAGGATGTGGCGTCGTTGTAGTCGCTGATCCAGCCATTGCGCGCCATCTGGAAGTCGCCATCGTGGCGCTTCTTCAACAACACCTTGAACTCCATGCTCTCGGTCTCGATGTTCAAACCCAGTTTGGACTTCCACTCGGACGCCGCGAAGATGGCCATCTTCTTGTGGTATTCACTGGTGTTGTACGAAAACACGAACTTGGAGCCCGGTTTGACTCCGGCCTCAAGCAGCAGCTTCTTGGCTTCGGCAACCTTTTTGTCCATGGGCCAGGTGGCCCACTCGTAGGGTGTCACGTCCGCGCCGTCTACGCCCTGCACCATCACACTGTACGAAGGTGCTTGACCATCAGCCGTGACCCGCTGCGACAAGATGTCCCGGTCCAGCACCATCGAAAGGGCCTTGCGAACCCTGACATCCTTGAACGCGGGGTTTTGAACCTGGTACGAGTAATAACGCAAGCCCAACATGGGTGCATTGCGAATTTCCTTGGGATACTGGACCTTGTACTTTTCATAGGTACCAGGCGGCAGCTGGTAAACCCACTCATTTTCCCCCGACTCATACAGCTTCACGTCGGCGTAGCCATCTTCAATTGGCAGGTAAGTCACTTTGGTCAGCTGCACGTTGGCGGCATCCCAGTACTGCGGATTTTTTTCAATGACCACCCGGTTGTTGACCTGCCAGTCCTTGAGCACATAGGCACCATTGCTGACCAGCTTGCCAGGCTTGGTCCAGTCTTTGCCGTTTTTCTCCAGTGAAGCCTTGTGGACCGGCCCCAGGTTGTTGTTCACCATCAAATTGGGCAAAAAAGTCACCGGGAAAGCGGTTTGTACTTCGAGCGTGAGTTTGTCAATCACCTTGACACCAATCGCGCTCGATGGTTTTTTCCCGGCCACGATGTCCTTGCCGTTCAGCAAGAAAGACCCAAAGGTTGCCGCATAGGTTGACGCCGTTTTGGGGTCGACAAAGCGGCGGATGCCAAACAAGAAGTCCTCCGCCGTGACAGGGTCACCGTTGGACCACTTGGCATTGGGCCGCAATTTGAACACCCAGGTGGTCGGGTTTGTCTGCTTCCAGCTCTCGGCGACGCCGGGTACCAGCTTGCCGTCGCTATCGTTCGCGGTCAAACCTTCAAAAAGATCGCGGGTGATGTTGTTGGCGCCCACCGACTCTGCAACAGCGGGGTCCAGTGTCTCGGGCTCCGACCCGTTATTGCGGATGATCGTTTGGGTGGCGTGAAGCTGTGTGCCCGGCGGGATCAGGGCGGCAAGACCCGGGGCTGCCAGAGAAAGACACAGGGTCGCGACAGCTGTCAATTGAAAGCGCAATTGCATGGTATTCCTAGTCACTTCAGGACGGGCATGGCTCGTTGTGCGAAAACCCAGCCGGTCCTCTTGGGTTGCAGATAAGCAGGAGAGGAAAGTGCAGCATTGTAGGATGTGTCGAAATCCGACCTAGACCTCTCACCTATGGGGCGCAATCAGCTATAAGTTTTATAGCAAACCAGGCATCGATCGATTCGCTATTGTTTGGGTAACTTGCTGGTGTCTATGTCCACGTAGCGCCAGAAGGCGCGTGAAGTCGGGTGACGGCGGTAGCCCAGCAGCCAGGGCTGGACCATGTCGGTGCGGATGCGGTGGGTGTTGAACTTGTAGGGCATATAGGCCACCAGAATCTTGACCATTTTCTTCATGATAGCCAGCCGCTCGGGGCCATCCGGCAGGACTACCTGCTGACGGAAAAGCTTGTCGTATTCGTCGTTCTGGAAAGCTGCCAGATTACCCTCATACCTTTGCGGGCCGTAACCAAAATCCAGAAAGCTGCCGCCGTCAGGTGAGGAAGCCGAGTTGCCCAAGCCCCACATCATGACTTTGCCGGCACGCGCCGACTTCAGGTTTTCAGGCCATTTGGCAGTTTTAAACACGATTTTGATGCCTGCAGCCGTCATGCTTTTTTTCCATACCTCATTGAGTTCACGGTCGGCGGCAGACGGTGAGGTTGCATATTCCAGCAACAGCGGCTTGCCGTCGGGCATGTCGCGCCAGCCGTCACCGTCCTTGTCGACATAACCAAACATGTCGAGCAGCGCCATGGCGCGCGCAGGGTTGTAGTCGCTCATCTCGGACTTGAACTTGGGATCGTAGCCCCAGGTATTGGGTGGAATGACCCCCTGGGCCGATACCGCCTGGTTACGCCGGGGCAGGCGAATTTCTTCTTCGGTGTTGTAGGCCAGGGCAATGGCACGGCGCAGTGCCACTTTCTCGGTAGAGTTGCCCCCCACCGTGGGGTTCTCCATGTTGAAGTAAGAGAACGTCAGCTCAGGTGCGGCATAACGTTCGATGCGAATCCCCTTTTTGACCAGATGCGGGGCCAACTGGTTGTTGGGGATCACCTGGTTGGCAAATTGGGCGGGCAGGTACATCAGGAAGTCATGCTCGTTCCCCAAAAACGAAAGCCAGCGTGGCTGCACTTCATCAATGATGGAAATCTCCACTTTGTCCACGATCGGAATGCGCTTGCCCTTCATCTGGCGATAAATCTCTTGCGACAGGGCGTCGTTGGCGGGTGGCTCTGCTTCGTAATACTCTTCGCGGAAATTCGGGTTCTTCACAAAGGTGATCTTGGAGGAGCGCGTCCACTGGTCCAGTTTGAATGGCCCGGTTCCCACCGGGTGCTCCATGATCTTGTCGCCATACTTCTCAACCACCTCGCGCGCCACTGCACCGAGGGTGCTGGACTCCGTCAGCAGGTACACAAATCGAGGTTTGGGCTCAGCCAACTTGAACTGGATGGTGTATCGGTCCAGGGCGCGCAGGCCCTCTACTTCGGTGTCGTAATTGAAGCTGGCACCCGGCTTTTCAGCGTCACGGCGCAAGGGGTCCATGCCCAGCAGTTTGACGTCTTCCAGGTCGGAGTAAATCTGGCTCTTGGTCTTGGGGTCGAATATGCGTTTGAAGGTGTAAACAAAATCCTGCGCGGTCAGCTCGCGCTTCTTGCCGCCAAAGGCGGGGTCGTCGGCAAAATAGATGCCGGGCTTGACCTTGACCGTGAAGGTCTTGAAGTCATCGGCGATGACCGGCATACCATCTGCCACGTTGGGAATCACCTTGGCGGGTCGCGCCAGGTAATCGTAGCGGTACAACGCGTCGAACATGTTCTCCGTGGCGGTGCGGGAGTAATAGTCTGTAATTTGCGCCGGGTCGAAACCGGTTTCTGCAATTTCAAAGGCGTACCGCAACACTTTTTCAGCCGGAACGGTTTGTGCTTGCAGACTGCCCACACCCACCAGGGTCAGACCCATGCAACACAAAAAACGCGAAAACATATTATTCATAGTAATAAACACCAATGCCTGTGCAAACGGGTGCAAGCATAATCGCCCCGGACAGTAAACCCAAGGGCCCAAGGGAATTCCCTCCCCTCTAACGAACGAAATATGCTTTCCTACATTCTGCGGCGCATCTGGCAAATGCTTCCCACCCTGCTGGGGGTGATTTTGCTGATCTTCTTCCTGTTCAAGTTGTTTGGCGGCGATCCGGTCGAAATCATGGCCGGCATGAAGGCTTCGCCCGAGCGTCTGGCGTCATTGCGGGCACAACTGGGTCTGGACAAATCCGTACTGGAGCAGCTATGGGTCTTTGTGCAGCAGGTCTTTACCTTCAACTGGGGCAAGAGCTGGACCACCAACGAGGCTATCTCCGACATTTTTGCCACTCGCCTGCCGGCCACGCTGACCATCATGATTCCTATCCTGATATTGGAAGTGGTGCTGGCCATTGGCGCCGGTCTGGCTGTCGCTTATGTGCGCGGCAGTCTGACCGACCGGGCCATCATGATCATCAGCACCGTGGCGCTTTCCATCAGTTTCCTGGTTTACATCATTGTCGGGCAGTACCTGTTTGGATTTGTACTGGGCTGGTTCCCGGTGCAGGGATGGAGCAACAGCGTCTGGAAGAATCTCGCAACGTATGCGCCTCTACCGGTGTTTTTGGCGGTGCTGGTGAGCCTGGCACCGCAGACGCGCCTGTACCGCAGCTTTTTTCTGGACGAGATCGGTCAAGACTATGTACGCACCGCACGGGCCAAGGGCGTGACGGAAAACGCCATTTTGTTCAAACACGTGTTGCGCAACGCCATGATTCCCATTCTGACCAATGTGGCTACCAGCTTGCCGGGTGTGTTCATTGGCTCCTTCCTGATCGAAGTGTTCTTCTCCATTCCGGGGCTGGGGCGTGAAATTCTGGTGGCGGTGAATCGCAGCGACTATCCCGTCATCCAGGCCGCTACGGTGTATCTGGCAGTGCTGACCATGGTGATCAAC
This sequence comes from Candidatus Aalborgicola danicus, assembly GCA_016703945.1. GTDB lineage: Bacteria > Pseudomonadota > Gammaproteobacteria > Burkholderiales > Burkholderiaceae_C > Allorhodoferax > Allorhodoferax danicus. The sequence goes on along the minus strand of JADJBC010000041.1, from coordinate 9,920 downwards.
CTGATCACCGATGTGCTGTACAAGTTTGTTGATCCAAGGGTGACGTTGAAATGAGTGCCGAAATTTTGCAATCTCTACCCCAGTCACCCGGCGTGTGGAAACAGGCGTGGCTACGCCTGCAGAATGACCGCGTCGGCATGGTGTCGTTGTATGTGACCCTGTTCTTCATCGCGCTGGTACTGGCGGCGCAGTTGGGCCTGGTGGCCGGCAACTGGCAAAAGGAGGTGGGCGTGCCGTTTGCTGCACCCACCCTGGTGGGCAAAATCGCTGACGGCACCCAGAACGCCATCGTGGAAACCGTTGTCGGACCCAACGTGGACATTAGCGAAGTAGACCCGCTGGCCAGCCGTTACAAAGAGTGGGACGAACGCTCGGCCCAGTTCAAGACCGAGGTCACAGTCAAGGCCGACACGCTGCCCTTTGGCGCCGACCAGCAGGGCCGCGACGTGTTTGCCAAGGTGATCAAGGGCGCACAGGTGTCCATCACCGTGGGGCTTACAGCTGCCCTTTTTGCCACGTTGATCGGTACCATTCTGGGAGCCATTGGTGGCTATTTTGGGGGCCGCGCGGGGGATTTTCTGGAGTGGGTCTACAACGTATTTACCGCCATTCCGTACATCTTGCTGGTGTTCGCATTGGCGGCGGTTCTCAAGTCCGGGCCGCTGGCCGCTACGCTAGGCAGCGGCGTATGGACCGTGGTCATCATCTTGAGTCTGGTGGGCTGGACCGGCATTTACCGCCTGGTGCGCGCCGAATACATGAAGCACCGTTCGCGGGAATATGTGATGGCGGCCGAGGCGATTGGTGCGTCCAATGCATCGCGCATGTTTACCCACATCCTGCCCAACATCAGCCACGTGGTGCTGGTGCAGCTGAGCTTGCACGTGGTGGGCTTTATCAAGGCCGAGGTGATTCTTTCGTATCTGGGCCTGGGCGTGCCGATCGACATGGTCAGCTGGGGCACCATGCTGGCCGAAGCGCAAACTGAACTGGTGCAGGGCAAATGGTGGCAGCTCGCCACTGCGACGCTGTTCATGGCGACCTTTGTCACCGCATTCGCCCTGCTGACCGATGCCCTGCGCGATGCGCTCGACCCTAAGCTTCGTTAAACACCATGAATAATTTGATTAGCGTTCAGGACCTGCGCGTCGCCTTTCGTATGGGCAAGACCCGAACGGTTGAGGCCGTCATGGGTGTGAGTTTTGACATTCCCGTCAACAGCACGGTAGCGTTGGTGGGCGAGTCCGGCAGCGGCAAGAGCGTAAGCGCCATGAGCATCGTGCGCCTGCTGCCAGAAAACGCGATCCTCGGTGCCCAGAGCAAAATCCTGTACAACGGCAAAGATTTGCTGCAAGCGCCCATTGAAGAATTACGCGCTTTGCGCGGTAGGGATATTTCGGTGGTGTTCCAGGAACCCATGAGTTCGCTCAACCCGGTTTTCACCGTGGGCGACCAGATTGCCGAAGTGCTGCGCATCCACCTCAAACTGAATCGCAAACAGTCGCTGGACCGTGCGCTGGAGCTGATGACCGAGGTCGGCATCCCCAATCCCAAAGAACGGCTGAACGCTTACCCACACCAACTCTCGGGTGGTCAACAGCAGCGCGTGATGATTGCGATTGCGATTGCCTGCGAGCCCAAGCTGCTGATCGCCGACGAACCCACCACCGCACTGGATGTGACGGTGCAGCGCCAGATTGTGGAGCTGCTGGCCCGCTTGCAACAGCGCCAGAAAATGAGCATGCTGTTCATCAGCCATGATCTGGGCCTGGTGGGTGAGATATCCGACCGTGTGGTGGTGATGCGCAATGGCCTGGTGCGTGAGGCGGGTGACGCAGCGGCTATCTTTACCTCACCGCAGGACGCTTACACCCAAGCCCTGCTGGCCTGCCGCCCGCGGCTGGACGCGCGCCCACGCCGCCTGGCCGTGATTGACGACATCATGAACAAGCGAGCGGCCATCACCGAAGAACGCATCAGCACACCCGCAAACGGCCCCGCGCTGATCGAGGTCACGGGGCTGCAAAAAGACTACCCCCTGAAAACCGGCCTGTTCAAGCGCAGCGTGTTCAGCGCCGTCAAGAGCGCCAACTTTTCCCTGCACAAGGGGCGCACGCTGGGCGTGGTGGGTGAGTCCGGCTCGGGCAAGACCACGGTGGGCATGATGCTGACCCGCCTGACACCCGCCACTGCCGGCAGCATCATGTTTGAAGGCATAGACCTTGCCACGCTCAATGCCGCCCAAATGCGGGCCTACCGCAGCCGCATCCAGATCATCTTTCAGAACCCCTATGCCAGCCTGAACCCGCGCTTCACCGTCGGCCAGATCCTGATGGAGCCGATGCGTATCCACAGCATTGGCAAGGACGATGGCGAGCGCGCTCAGCGTGCGGTGGCCCTGATCGAAAAAGTAGGCCTGCCGGCAGACGCGTTTGGCAAGTACCCGCACGAGTTTTCCGGCGGCCAGCGCCAGCGTATTGCGATTGCGCGCTGCCTGACCATGAAACCCGAGATCATCGTCTGCGACGAAAGCGTCAGCGCGCTGGACGTCAGCGTGCAAGCCACTGTGCTCAACCTGCTGCTGGACCTGCAGGAAGAGTTTGGCCTGACCTACGTCTTCATCAGCCACGACCTGGCAGTGGTCAAGTACATGGCCGACGACATTCTGGTGATGAATCAGGGCGAAATTGTGGAGCGCGGCAGCTCGGACGACATCTACAACCGGCCCCAGCATGCCTATACGCGCCAACTGTTGGGTGCTATCCCGAAGGGTCTGGAAGGGCACGTGGCGCGGGCGGTTGCATAACGAAATGTGACCATAGCCCTCGTCGATTGGGCGTAAGTAGCTATTAAAAATGTAGCTTTTTCGGTTGCTGTCGGTTGAAGTGAAGTCGACGGCAACTCCGCCGGCTAAGTTGTGGCGGCAGAGTTTGGGCCAATGGCGAGAACGCCGTCCACCAATCGATGGCAACTGAGGCCATGGCGTCCGATGACGGCACGGCCTGGTGCCTGCCCGAGCTGGAGACCACGGCCAGCTTCACCGAAGACCTGCTGAACCAACTCAACCAGATCGCCGTTAACCAGCAACAGCAGTTTGACGACTTGACTCGCGGGGCAGCGAATTGCGGCAGCGGATGCACGAAAGCGATGTAGTGCAGTTTCGCAGCCTGCGCGATGAGTTGCCGCCGCACTACTGATCCAATCGATCATGACTGCCTGCTGCGCCGGGTCGTTCCTGGCACCCGGATTCGCAACCCGTGGTCAGGCGAACTTGCGCCGCAGGGCGCGCCCGAAGTCCTTCACCAAATGCGCCGACATCGCACGCAGGGGGCTCATATCAGGCTCGGGAGGCAGACCGGCGCCCAGGCGCTCGATCTGGTGGTAGTACCAGCCCGCCTGCGCCTGGTTGTTCAGGGCGCGTATGACGCTTGAGGCGCTGTTGGGACCCCAGTAGCCCTTGCCCAGCACTAGTCGGTCTTCCGGCACGGGCAGGCGTGCCATCTGACCGGCCAACATCCGCGCCGGAAAATCCGGGTCCAGGCAAAACGGCCGCGCCAGGCCGATCATGTCGGTGTGACCGCCCACCAGCGCCGCCTCCATGCCGGCCAGGGTCCGAAAACCGCCCGTCACCATGATCGGCATGCGCGCCACGGCCTTGATGGACTTGGCGTATTCCAGAAACATCGCCTCGCGCTCGCGCGTACTGTCGCGAATCTCCACCACGGCCTGCGGCTTGAAGAACTCAAGCTGCTCGTAGGTGCCGCCGGAAACTTCCAGCAGATCGACGCCCGCATCGTTGAGCCACTGCACGACCTGGATACTTTCGTCCAGCGTGAAGCCGCCCTTCACAAAGTCCGACGAATTCAGCTTGACGGAAATTGGATACCCGAGCCCGACACGCTCTCTGACCGCGCGGATGACCTCCAGCAGCAGGCTGGCCCGGTTGTCCAGCGAACCACCCCAGCGGTCGTGCCGCTGGTTGGTGCGCGGCGACAAAAACTGTGACAGCAGGTAGCCATGCGCCGAATGGATCTGGACGCCGTCGAAGCCAGCCTCCCGGACGAGCGCGGCGGTGTTGGCGAAGCGCTGGATGACGTCCCGGATGTCGGCCTCGCTCGCTGCGCGCGGCTTGCCGAAGTTGCCCCCCATATTCAGCTGCACCTCGGAGGGCGCCAGCGGCGTCAGGTTCACCAGCCGCGGGCACTGGCGGCCAGGGTGGCTGATCTGTGCCCACAGCTGGCTGCCACCGTCATGCACCGTCTGGGCCCAGGCGCGCAGCTGGGGCAGGCCTGAATCGCCCTCGGCCACCACGTTGCCGGATCGCTCCAGGTAGCGCCGGTCGATCATGATGTTGCCGCTCATCAGGATCGCCGCCCCGCCGCGCGCCCAGGTGCTGTACAGACGCTGGTGCGCCGCTGTGGCGTGGTCGTGCGCGTCAGCCAGCCCTTCCGTCATGGCGGATTTGCACAGGCGGTTGACGACGGAATGGCCGCAGGGCAGGGTCAGGCTTTGTTCGATCAAGGACAGGCTCCAGTGGATTAAAACCTCGGGTTCCGATTCAGTGTAGCGGCGACATGCGCCGCCAGGAACGAACGAGGGCGGCGTGCCCCTGCGCTGCTTGTGGCTCAAGTTTTGCGGGAAATCAACCGTATGAGACCAGGTGTTGCACGGGTTTGGGGCCACCAAACGCCTTCGAGCTGTGCTTTTTGAGCGGTTGCAGCTGGCCGATGGCCACAGGCTTTACGGTAAGTCGGGTCCTCTGAAGTGGCAGACACCGCTTGCCCAAAGCGCTTGCGAAATCGCAGTCGCGATCCCTCACCAGTTGACTCGCCGGGCCACGGGGTAGGCCGGCGCGAGTTGGGCTGCCGCCAAGCAAGTACGCATGCCATGGTGTTCACGCGTCAACGCCAGCAAGCCAAACCCGTCTTTCCGCGCAGCGTGCCAAAGTACGTAAGCCGCGCCGTCTGCCTGACGCGACGCACAGGCCAATCTCATACGTTTTGTAAGCAAAAAAGACCGATAGCCCACGTGGAATATGCGTATATCGCTATAAAATACGTAGCAAATTCAGTGTAAATCTGCGTCGCCTTGCGGCTCATTCCTCTCCCGCCGGCTGCTTGTAGCGCGCATAAGACCACAGGTATTGGCCGGGGCAGCGGCGAATCAGGCTTTCCACTGCGGCGTTGATGGCCCCCGCAGCGGCCTCGGGGCTGGCGCTGGCATCACGCATTTCAGCGGCCTCCACCGGTTCAAAGTGCACCACATAACCCTTGCCGGGGGGCAGTCTTTCGCACCAGGTCAACAGGACTTGGGCACCGGTCTGTTGGGCCAGCCGCGACAACAGCGTCATGGTGTAGGCCGGGCGTCCAAAAAAAGGTGCCCATACGCCCTGGCCCAGTGGCGGAACCTGGTCGGGCAGGATGCCGGTGTAACCCCCTTCGCGCAGAACCCGGATCAAACTGCGAACGCCGGACATGCTGGTCGGCACCGCCTTCAGGCCGGGCCGGTCACGCGAGCTGGCAACCAGCGGTGCCAGCCACGCCTTGCGCGCGGGGCGGTAGAGCGCGACCAGTGGGCCCCGTGTCGGACCATAACGCTCGGCCAGACACTGGGCAATCATCTCCCAGCATCCAAGATGCGGCGCCAAAAAAATCACGCCTTTTCCAGAGTCCATCGCGGTCTCGAAATGTTCTGAGCCGTCCCAGCGAATCAGGTGCAGTACACCTTGCGACTGTGGGCGGTGCCACAACCATGGCAACTCCGCCACCATGGTGCCAATGGCGGCAACAGCGGGTCGGTATTGCGATTTGGTAAATCCGGCCGCCTGGGCCTGCTCTTCAAAACGACGACGGTAGGTGCCCGAGACCAGCCAAACGACCCAGCCCAGCAACGCGCCCACACGCTGCATAAACGGCAGTGGAAGGTGGCCCAGCAGGCGAAACAGGCGAATCAGGAACATAGGCGTTGGCGGGCTTCAGACGAGCCTCGGCGATGGGCAAGGTCAATGGGGCAAGACGTCCAATTGTCGCCGAGCGCACGGCGCGGCGCGCGAAAACACTACATCGCTTTGAACAGGCCCGCGTAGCTGCGACTGACTTCGAGCTTTTCCGAAAGCCCCCGAACACTCACCAATTGACGGCCGCGCTCATCGCGGCTGACACCTGCAATCGCCTTGACGTTGATCAACGTGGAGCGGTGAATCTGCCAGAACAACTGCATGTCGAGTTCTTCCACCAATTCCTTGATGGGTTTGCGGATCAGTGCCTCCACGGTGGCAGTTTGGACCCGTGTGTATTTTTCGTCCGAAATAAAGAACAAAACATCCTCGACCGGGATCATCTGAATGCTTTGGCGCACGGTGGCCTGTATCCACTTTAATTTGGCCGGTGCATTCGGATTGATTTGGCTAGACAGGCGTTGCAGCAGTTGCTGCATGTCGGGTGTGTGGGTTGGCAGCGGTGACGCGGGTTCGTCGGTGTCGTCACCCGCGTGGTCCGCACGGTCGGCCAGCCGTTTCTGAATGCGCGCCACGGTCACTTGCAGGCGTTCCCTTTCGGCGGGCTTGAGCACGTAGTCCACCACCCCCTGCTCGAACGCTTCCACCGCGTACTGGTCATAGGCGGTGATGAAAACCACCTCACAGCCGGGCCAGCCATCGGTTTCGTCATAGGTGGGAAGCTGGGCGATTTGTCGGGCCGCGTCCACACCGGTCAGCACCGGCATGCGGATGTCCAGGAACACAATGTCCGGGTGGTGTTGTTCCGTCAGCGCCACCGCCTCCTGCCCGTTCTTGGCCTCGGCCACAATGTCCAGCTCGGGCCAGACTTCACGCAAACGCGAGCGCAGCTGTTCGCGCATCAGGCGTTCGTCATCGGCTATCAAGGCGGTTGGCATGTTCAATCTCCATTCAAACGTTGAGACTTTGACCCGTCATTCTGGCTGATCATTGTCAGCCCGGGCGATGTAGGGCACGGTGATGGTGACCGATGTGCCGCCGCCTGCGGTGTCCTTCACGCTCAGGCTGGCTTTGTTGCCATACAACAGGGCCAAACGCTCCCGGATATTGGTCAGGCCGATGCCGGTGCCCGCCGTTGCGGCCTTGCCAAAGCCCAGGCCCGTGTCGGCAACCGTCACGGCCAGCTTGCCATGGATGATTTCGGCGCTGACCGTCAAATTTCCACCTTCGGCCTTGGGCTCCAGCCCATGCTTGATGGCGTTTTCGACCAGGCTTTGCAACATCATGGGTGGGAACTCGGCGGACAACAGCCCGTCACTGACGCGCACCTCGGTCTGCAGGCGTTCTTCCATACGCACCTTCAGAATTTCAAGGTAGGGGCGTATCACCGCCAGCTCCCGGCCCAGGTCACGCGGACTTTGCGCGTTGGCTTCCCGCATGGTGGGCATGCTGGCACGCAACAGTGCAATCAGGTTCTTCTGCATGATGCTGGCACGCGGAGGATCGGTCTCAATCAAATGGTCAATGCTGGCCAGGGTGTTGAACAGGAAATGCGGTTCCACCTGGGCCTGCATGGCCGCCATGCGGGCTTCGATGACTTGGCGCTTCAGGGATTCGGATTCGGCCACCTCGGTCGCCACGGCGGCCTTGGCTTCGGCCTGCACTTTGCCTTTGTACGTCACCTTGACAATCGCCGAAATCAGGATGAACCACATGGTCAGCGGCATGATGGGGTCGCCAAACCGGTGCTTGCGAATACGGGGTCGCGCCGCCTGGGCCGCTTCTTCTGCTGCCTCCCGTGCGCTCTGTTTGGCGTCTTCAATGGCTGCCTCGATCTCCTTGCGGGCTTCCGCAATGGCATCGCGCACCGCCTGGGGGTCTGAATTGGGCGGCAACTGGATGGAGATGCCCGGGCCAATGGATTCTTCCGTCGAAGCGGGGGCGGATGCGCCCTGGGCCGGAGTCGAGGGCGTTTTGGGCTTGGTCTGGATGCGCACACCCCGTTCATCGATGGAAATGTCAAGACCCTCCTTGGCGTCGCCCAGCTGAATGCGTTTGCGTTGTGTTATTTCTTTGGGCGGTTTGGGTGGCGTCGGCGGTTGGGCTGTTTCTTCGGGAAGAATCGTCTCGGTGTACGTCCAGCTGAAGGGCGGCAGGTCGTGGATGATGGCCATCGTGATCGCCAGCGCCAGGCTGATCAGAATGAACCGCCACCAGGTGATGCTGACCAGCCAGGTCGCATAGGCATGAAATACCGCGACACAGGATTCCAGGAACCGCGCCATGCGGTTGGGGGGAGTTGGAGTGGGCAAAGAGGTGTTCATGGTGGCGGACTCACTGGGCAACGTTAGATGGCTGCACTGTACCGACTGAACCGTTGCGGGCGCCAGCGGCAGGCGATGCACTGCCTGGCTGGCAGACAAACTGCACCAAAGTGTGACAAACGGGGAGGCCGGTGATAGACGTCCCGGGAACACGGAAATCTCTGTTGCTCAACGCAGGTTTATCATCTGCATCATGACCAGTGCTACCGATCTGGCGCAAATCCGCTTCGACAACGCCTTGAGTCTGTTCGATGAATTTGTGCGCAACACCATCAAACACCCCGACGCCGCCACCCTGCGGGGGCTGGAAGGCCGTTTCGCCGAGCGGGTTCAAATACAACCCAGTTATTGGAGCCAGATCAAGGGCCGTTCACGCCAGATTGGTGAACGCCTGGCGCGCCAGTTCGAGCAGTTATGCCACAAACCCAATGGCTGGATGGACCAGGTGCACACTACGGGGGCCAGCGCGGCAAAACCCGCCGCGTCGGCTGTATCTGCCAGTGACAGCCATGCCCCGCGGGACGACGACGAGCGTTTCATCATTGGCCTGGTGCTGACGTATTACCGGCGCCACCCGCAGCGGGCGCGCACCCGCTTGTTGGATCTGCTCGGTGAGGTGTTGACCGCCACGGCAAACGAGCCCAAACCGATTGCCGCACCCAGTAACAAGCCTGTGGCATCCGCCAAAACGATGCCATCTTCTGTCACCACGGCAACCCCTCCAACCGACGCCCACGCGCTGTGGCTGCGTTCCCAAGCGGGTGTTGCGCCGCTGCGACAAAAGAAGTAGAAACTTTATCTTCTGAATAATTTCTATTGGTTCAAGATAATTTTTCATTTATCATTTGAGCAAGTTTGCTGCAGTGGTGACTTCCACCGTCACCCGCTACCGCAAGTCCGATTAACCCCTCACCCGTTAGCCATGGTCCTGTTCTCGTTGGAAATTGCTTGTCTCAGCCCGCGCATGGCGCAGCTGTCTGTCAAGCCATCGGATCGTGCACTGTCGAGTGGGAATAACCGTCGCGCCCTGCCTGGGGCGTCTGTGGGCTGAGTGTCACCGCGAACGTGTGACACGTTCTCTCCACAGCAGCCCGGGTGCGAAAGCAGTCCGGGCTTTTTTGTGCCTTGCTTTTTCTTGACCCTGCCACCTGAAGGAGAGACCTATGTCCCATTTCACCCTGTTACCCACCAATATGTGTCTGCAAGCCCCCAAGCGATCCCCTCGCTACGTGCGTGGAGATGCCAGACCCCCCAGTTGTACATAAATCAATCGGGCAAGCGCCCCAGAGGCCGCGCCCAAGTCAGGAGACACCATCATGGTAGGAAGTTTTTACACCCGGACCTTGCCGTATTACGCCCCACGCGGTCCGTCGGTTCGTCGCCTCTTAGCAGGCATCTTGCGGGCTGCAAGCCATAGCTTGGCCCAGTTGTCGCGCGCCTTAAGCGCCAGTGAACGTGCACGCACCCGCGGCGAACAGGTCTACGAGTTTTATGCCGAAGCCGGTGCGCCTGAAGGTGCCTTGTATGTGGACGGCAAGCTCATCGGGTATGTGCCGGGCGTGACCCGGTTGTAAGAGTCGCCGGATCGCCCCAAGTGTCGAGCAGGAGAGCTGGGGTGACTTTTGTTTGGTATCAATCGG
>JADJBC010000040.1 GCA_016703945.1 Candidatus Aalborgicola danicus | reverse complement strand
AAAACTTGTCTGTCGGCTCCAGGCTGGCCACGATCCGGTGCAAGGCGTTGCGGGCTGCAGCAATGCTGTCTCCCCCCATGGAGCCGCTGCAGTCCACCAGAATCTTCGCGGAGACAGGCTTTGCTGCACGGCCCCCAAAGTTCAGACTGAAGTTCGCCATCAACGCGGTCTGGCCTTCCACGCAGATATCCAGGCAGGAGATGACAGATGACTGGTTTTGCAGGTCGCTGATGGTCAGGATGAAGTCCCGGTCGAGTGAACCGCGCTGGGCAAGGCGGACCACCAGCTCCTCACCGCTGGGGTGGTAGCCGGTCTTGTGACTGGGTGAAGCCACATTGGCTCTGGCGAGATCGCCGTAAAGGGTGAGACTGATATCAAACGGGTACTCGGCGGTGATATCTGTCACTGTGGTCTGGTGCGGTTGCAAGCCGCCCTGGGTAATCGGATTGCCGTACCGGGGCGCAATCGTTGTTGGCAGCATCAACCGGATCTGGCCGTGCTCCAGTTGCAGCACCTGGGCGTAGCGCACGGTAATACTGCACTCCTCGCGCGGCATGAGGTTGCCCAGTTCCAGCGTGTAGCTGTGGTCGGCATTGCGCTCAAGCATGATGCTTGAGTTACCTTCGGAAATCGCCTCTTCGTATCGGGCGCGGGCGGTATTTCTGGCCGTAACCTCGCCCTTGAGCTGCTTGCCGTTGAGTTCTACTTCCACCCCCATCAAGACGGCGCCAAACGGCAAGGGAAATGTGTATGTGATCTCGGTGTTGGTATTGCTGGTGTTGCGAAATCGTTGCTGCACGCTCATGGCCAGCAAACGCCCCTTGATCGCGCCATTGGCTTTGACGCCCAACAGCATGGGTTTCTGATTCCCCGCGCAAACCATTTCCGCATGACGCACTGCTTTCACTTTTATTCTCCCTTTTTGTGTGACAACTGAAAATTCATTCAAGCTTTGCAAGGATTGCCCTAGTCCGGCTCAGTCGGACTCGTGATCGATGCATACAGGGCCATCACCCCGCGGGTAAAGGCCCGAACCTGCTCCGGCGACATTTGCGCCCTGCCCGGCTCGACAACCACTTCAAGGCCGTCTGCGACCAGCAAATGACTCCACACTTCGACCGAACCGGACTTCCTGGCGCGCGCGGGTACCGGTTCGTTTTCACCTTGAAGCAGCTCGCGGATGCGTTCCAGCGACACCCCGGCAGCGGTCCATTTCTTGATGAGAAGGATCTGCTCCAACTGCCTCGCGCCATACCGCGCAGCCCGAGTTTCGCCTTGCGGCTTGTCGACCAGGCCGTTCTGAACGTAATAGCGCACTGTGCGCACCGGCAAGTCGGCCAGAACACACAGGTCATTGAGGGTGTGCTGATCAGAGTTGGACATGCAAGTTCATTTGAGCCACTTATTAAATACACCATTAGTGTATCAATACCGCTGAAAATTGCAAATCTCAAAAATTCCCTGTGTGGCCGAGGGTTGCGCACGCGGTGTGCTCAGCTGGTATCAGCCAGCTCCATCAACTCTTGAGCTCGGCGCCATGCGAGTGCTTTCAACGCGGCGCCGCTCCCAAACCACGCGCTGTCAATGCGTTCCGTGCTCTTCGATGAACGCACATGGTCTGTGTAATAGCTGACGGCGTTGACTGCCCCCCACAGCGTTCCCTTGGCGGTAGCAAGGTCCTGGCCACGCGCCGACCGGTAGAGGCACATCAATTGATAGACCTCCCTGCCTTTGGCGCCTGATATTGGTTTGGTTCCCGCTTCATCGGGCGCTACGAACAGGCTCTCAAAGAACTTTTGCGCCGAAGAATCCGTCAAAGAGCGTTTGGCCATCGGGTTGACCTGCATCAGAAAATTCGACCAGGCTTCGTCGATCAAACCCAGGGACTCTTTGACGCTGTCATGGTCAAACTTCTTGCTGGTCTATCTTCGGGTGTCGGCGCCGGTTTGCGGACATATCGTTGAACGCAAATCCCAAGGTATTTTGGCAAACCACCCGGATGCTGGTGAACGACACCGTGGTGGCCAAAGTCTTGTCGCAGGACGTCGCAAGAAGCACATAAGCACCAAGTTGGTCGGCCGCGTTTCCTGCAATGTTGGCCACCATGCCCGTCCTGGCCAGTGCCCAAACTTTCCGACCACCATCCAATGCTCCTGCAGTTTCAAGCGTGTAATGCCGCTGCGCCACAAGATCCCGATAGAACTCCAGTACCTCGGCCGGCTGCACGACCTGGTAGTCTGCCGAGACGACCGACAACGCGGCACCCGTGTCGTCGCGGGTCAATACGAACCGCGTTCGCATGATTCGAGCTCTGCCCCCAAATGCATACTGCACCGGCACCATCTGGATCCTCCAATCCAATCTGGCGGCACGCATCCAAACCTCGATGGATTGCCCGGCCGGGAGCCTTTCTCCCAGCTCGTGCCAAGGCTCAGCGCCCACGTAGGCCATAGCGGGTTTACCGGTCGATTCATCAATATCGTGGCTCATGGGGGCTTCCTGGTAAGGTCCCAACGCATGGATGCCCGCTCGCTCCCGCCGGTCACTGCCGGCAACGATTCATCCTGCGTTGGGATCTCCATCTTCGCGAGCCGCAGGCGCATGGGGTGACACTGAGACGCTGCAATTGCATACAGCTGCTGGACCCACCGGGTCTGGCTGGAATTTCCGTGAGAATGGAGCGATGCAAAAACTCAGTGCCGCCAACAAAACCGCGATCCGGCACTACGTTAAAACCGGCGACTACAACGCGAATGACCGGAATTGGCCGGGGCAGAACATCGTCGAAGCTCTGACCAATGCCGATAAAGCGATGAGAGAGGGGCTCATTGCCGCGGTACTCAAAAGAGCGCCAAAGACTGTTCAGTTACCGACACCCCCCATAGAAAACCTGGTGGCGTTGACACGCGCCAAGGTACAGCCAATGGTCAACGGGCTATTTCCACAGGTTGAGCGGGCTATCGTCATGAAGGCGCTGGAGACATCGGTCATCTTTTTGACACCAGAAAACATTGAGAGCGTTTTGCGCACTTCCCCCTGGTTGCACACTATTTGGGATCTGGCCAATATGTATTTGCTGCAGCGCGGGGCTGACCCCTTGTCTCCTGACGCTCCGTCGATTGTTGGACTCAGCCAGGAAACCAGTTGCTACCTCAGCCTTGACTACCTCAAAGAGCCAGGCAATGACCCCTTCGCAGACTATCTGGTGCACGAGGCCGCGCATGTCTTTCACAACTGCAGGCGTTGCACCATCGGCTTGCCAGAAACCCGCACCCGCCACGCCCTGCTCAACATTCACTATGCAAAAAGAGAAACATTCGCTTATGCCTGTGAGGCATACAGTCGGATATTGACGATGGGCAATTCGCTGAAATGCCGCCGTGATGCCTTGGCGCTTCATTCGCAAGGCTCCCTTCCCAACAAAGACGTCGTGAACCAGAAAGAATACTTGGACATCCTGGCGCAGGCCGTTGGTGCCAGAAATGGCTGGAAACACATTCTTCATGCCTGTGCACCAAATGACTAGTCTCCCGTAGAGCAAACACCCATGTCCCACCTATACCCCTCCATCCCCATGCACAAAGGCACCTTCAACTCGGGGGAGCATGCAGAACTGGAGTTGCTGCAGACCCTGGAACGCGGCCTGTCTGATGCCTATTCCCTGTTTCACAGCGTCGACTGGTCGCGCGGGATCGGGTCACAGGAACAGCATGGAGAGATCGATATAGTCGTCGTTAACCAGGCAGGGGATGTGCTGCTGATTGAGGTCAAGTCAGGCGATGTTGATTTCACGCCGGAAGGCATCTTCAAGTCTTATGGCGGACACAAAAGAACATAACCAGGCAGATCGGACTGCAATACGGTGCTTTGAAGTCGCGGCTTGAGGACTGCGGACTGCATGTGCATCTGAGCCATCTGTTGGTGTTGCCTCAACTGAAAGTGAAAACGCAGACGGCGCAGTGGCCCCGTGGAACGCATCGTGGACAGTGATGACATCGGAAACATTGTCACCCGTATTTCCCAATCGATTGGGCCTGGATTACCAAATGCTGCGATTCACCGCCGAGTCCTAGCGTTCTTCGAAAACAAATTCCAGGTAGTTCCCGATGTTTCCGCCCTGGCGGGGCGCATTCAACAATCCGCCACCCGCATGTCGGCCGGTCTGGCCACCTGGGTGCCACGCATTACCTGCGCTTCCGGCCTTCTTCGGGTAAGCGGCACCGCGGGGTCCGGCAAAACACAGTTGGCGCTGCGACTGCTGCGCGATGCCGATGCGGCGGGGCACAAGGCTGCCTACATTTGCTTCAACCGCGCTTTGGCCGACCATATCTCGCAGCTTGCGCCAGTACGCATGCCTGCCGAGACCTTTCCACGAGTATGCGCAGCGCATGGTGCGTCGATCTGGCGAGGGGGTGGACTTTAAACAGGCCGGCGCTTTCGACCAAATTGCAGCCCGTTGCATCGAGTTGCTGGAGCAAGCCGAGCCAGATCTTGACCTCATCATCCTGGACGAAATGCAGGACATGCAGCCCGAGTGGGTGATGGCCATGCTCTCACGCCTGAAGGCCCAGGGAAAGGCGGTATTGCTGGAAGACCCCGAGCAGCAGCTCTACAAGGACCGGATTGCGTTTGACCTGCCGGATGCAGTCAGCGTCACCTCGCATGAAAATTTTCGTACCCCGCGTGCGCTAGTCAAGCTCATCAACCGGCTGCGTCTGACCACGGAAGAAGTTGAGGCGATGTCGCCCTTTGAGGGTGAGATGCCGGACCCGATCATCTATGAGTCTGCGGAAAAGATTGCCCTTTGCACCGTCGAGGCGGTGGAGCGGTGCCTTCAGCGTGGGTACGCACTTTCCGACATTGCCGTGGTCAGCATGCGCGGACGCGAACGTTCTGTTCTGCAGGGCTTGGACAAGTTGGGGCCGTGGTCATTGAGTCGCTTTACCGGCCAGTTTGACGAAGACAGCGTGCCGATCTGGAAGGAGGGTCAATTGTTGATTGAGTCTGTGCGGCGCTTTAAGGGTCAGGCCGCTGTTGCTGTGGTGCTGACCGAGTGCGACATCAGTCAGCTTGATCCACTCAACCGCCGCTTGCTGTTTGTCGGGTTGACCAGGGCACGGGTGCATCTGGAGTGGGTCATTTCCAGTGATACGGCTCGCGTTTTAGCGGAAGCGCTATAGCCCTGAGTTAGCTGCCAAACAGCTCTGAATGCGTTCCGGAGCGAACAAAGTTGATGACATTACCTTCTACCTGGTAAATCAACAAAAAGTCGCCACCGATATGGCATTCCCTGTGGTCCGCCCACTCGTCCTTCAGAGCGTGGCCCAGCCACTCGGCGCCCAGGGGTGCGTCATTGGCGATTAGCAAGATCACGGCCTCTTTGAGGCGCACCATGTCGTAGCGACCGGAATGGCTAAGGCGCTGCCAGTCTTTCAGGAAAGACTTGGTGTAATCCGCCGCCCTTGGTAGGGTTGCACGTTTACTGGCAGCTGTTTTTTTCAAGGTCTGCCAGCAATGCGTCAGCGTCAGCGAATCTGGCTTTGTGCTTGGCCATCATCGTGCGGGACTCAGCAATGGCCGCCTGTGTTTCAGCGTTAGGCACCTTGAGTTCCAAAGGAAATGCCTGGTCCACCACGACTCGGCGCAAAAACAGTCGTACCGCATCCGACATCGACAAACCCATAGCGGGCAGTGCCTGCGTTGCCTGGTCTTTGATGTCGTCGTCTACCCGGATGTGGAGCATGGAAGTTTGTGCGCTCATTACATTTCTCCTGTACGGAGATGAATTATGTATCTCAATTGAGATTCAGTCAAGGGCTTCAGCTGAGGTTCAGATGTATTTCCCCACCGCCTCCAGCAAGGTTTTCTGCACCTTGGCCCGAAGTTCTTTAGGCTCCAGCACCTGTACGTCTGCGCCAAAACGCAAGATGTCACCCAACAGTTCGCGATCATCGGAATACGGGACCTTCAGCAGGTAGCAACCATCTGGCTCGCGGGTGGCCAATTGCTGAGGGTGCCAGAGTTCGCCTTCAACCCATTGGGCGCGGTGTTTTGAGAAGCGCAGCACCGCCCAAGCAGTGGCTTGGCCGGCAAAAATACCATAGCTGCCTTGCGTCACACGACGGAGTTCTGCAGTGTTCACCTCATGTGCAGGCATATCCAAAATCTGCACTTCTTCAATGGCATCCAGTCCGAAACTGCGGATACCCTTGCGCAAGTGGCACCATGCGTCGATGTACCAGTTGTCGCGGTAGTGCACAAGCTCCTGGGGCGATATCGTGCGCTCCACGCGCTCTGCCCGTTCACGGCTCAGGTGGGTTACCTTGACCTGCTTGCGACTGATGGTGGCCAATGCGATCTGCTCAAAAGCCTTGAGCTCCAATTGCCGCTTACCTGCGAAAGTCATCCGAACCCGTTTGGCGATTTCCGCCTCACCTAAACCCTTGGCCTCCAGGAGATCCGTCAATTTTTCTGTAGCGGCCGCAGTTTCAGGCCTACCAGGCCAGGTTCCAACTGCTCAATCAAACGCTGAATCGTGAGGAGAGCAACCAGTTCTTCCGGGTTGAACCAGAGCCCGGGTATTTCGGTCGACAGATTATTGCGGTCAAGGTAATAGCCGCCCCGGTCCTTATCGAACAGGATCGGCATGCCCATCTGGTCACGCAGCTTTGCAATGTCTCGTTTGAATGTCGCAAGCGACACCTCGGCCACCTCCATCATGTCGGCGCGGGTGACCAGTCGCTTGGCCTCGAAAAGCGCCTTATAGGCATAAAGGCGTGCACTGTCGCTCATGTCCCATCCCCTCTATTTAGCAATAGTCTTGCTATTATCGTTATAGCGGCTTGCGCAGATTCCAAGAGGGCTGGTGGCCAGTTCAGCATAAAAAACACTCATCAACCGCTCCTTGCCGGGCTTTTGAAAACCTGCCTGGCATGCCAATCCAGGTTAGCCGGATGCGGCAGATACTCTTTGGCTTGCGGCAAAATCATTGCGGCACCGTGGTACGCCAGCATGCGGTCAGATGCAGTCTCACTGCCATTGAGATGTTGGCTGAAAACCATCTGGTAGGTTTCGGGCAGGATCTTGAATGCACCCAGATCAAACACTTTGTGGTGCAGCGAGCACATGGCAATGCCGTTTGGCACTTCGTCCGGTCCATTGGCTTGAAACCACTTGATGTGCGCCGCCTCAAGTCCTATGGACTGTTGCCCCATGCGCAGGTCGTGGCCGCACACGGCGCAGCGGTATTGGTAAGCCAGAAGCACCTTGGCCCGAAACGCGGGATCACGTCTGCGTTGTGGATCCCTGGAGATGCCCATGGACTCAACCTGTGCCAGGCCCACCGCATCCAACACATCACCGCGAATGCTTTCCGGAAAATGCGCGTCCACAATGCGCTGCGCCACGATGCCGATGAGCTCAGGATCACGCTTTAGTGCGTTGTAAATGGGCTTGGTGAAGCCACCCCGAACATGGTTCTGGCGCAACTCCGTCAATGGTGGCGTCGCACCTGCAGGGCGATTTAGAATCTTCGGTGGACCATCCAGTTGCCAGAGTCCATCGGTCTGCAGATGCCAGAACGGGTAATGCCGGGTGTTGGACGAACCATCCGGGCCAAACTCTTCAAGTAAACTTTTCAGCAAAGGCTCCGCATCGTTCCAATCCATTGTTTGCGCCGTCACGTCGTTCACACGGGATAACGCCAACAACACCAGCAGAGGTTTGTGCACTGCCCGCCGGTCACCGTTCTGCCAGACGCGAATGGCGTTAAACGCCTCAATGACCTCGTCGCGCGTCATGCCCAGTATTTCGCCTTATCCGGAATCACCCATCGCACCCCACCCCTTGGATCCGGCAAATCACCTTCAAAACGCGGAATCAGGTGCACATGCAAATGCGGCACGGTCTGACCTGCAGCAGCTCCGTCGTTGATGCCGATGTTGTAGCCCTGCGGCTGAAACTCTTCGTCCAACAGAAGTTTGGCACGATCGAGCAAAACTAAAAGGTCTAGGCGCTCCTTCGCAGACAGATCAAAGAAGGAGCCAGCGTGCCGTCGGGGAATCAGCAAGGTGTGGCCAGGCGACACAGGATAACCGTCGCGAATGGCAATGGCTGTGGCGCTCTCGTCGATCACTCTGTTCAGTGGCAGGGTACAGAAGGCACAGAACTTCGAGCCAATAGCGTTAATGCCTTGTATCTTAGACACCGCACAACAGCTAACTTCGTATTTTTGTGTTGCCATAGGTATTGAGTCTCCCGAATTCATAGAAATTTGCGTTCTATTGGACTTGACCACTTTGAAGAATGGTCGAGCTCCGTCAGACGTGAAATCCCGGCCCATCAGAGCACTAAAGTTTGCCTCCGTCAGATACACACAATCATTGCGGGCCGCGATGTTTTGTGGAGAGATGCGTCGAGACCGGGCTGGCTGCAGAAGTTGCACAGCGGCACAACGGGTCATTTGAAGCCCTGCCACAGTAGACGCACGGCTCGTAGTACAGCTTTTCGTCAATCTGCAGCTGAGGCGGGCTCTTGCGCATGTCAAAGTACCATGGGTCAAAACGATAGAGAACCTCACCAGGAACCAGGAATTATTCTCCTGTGCGGCGATGTTTGACCGCATCACAAGGTCACCAGGCTCATGTCTTGCACCGTTCTCGCCGAAATCGGAGAGGTCAGTGGTCTGCTTCCATCCATTACCTACGGATGGAAATGAAGTGCAAACTCCAGGTCATGCACTTCCGCCTCGGCCAAAACCTCGCATGTTGAGAGATCGTGCCTTCGCAACCAGCACCAAATTGTCATCAATGGCCACATCAAGTTGCAGCCGCTCTTTGAATGGCGCTGCTTTTTGTCCACGTTCACAACTAAGTTCGCCAGTGACCTTCTTTTATCGTCAGGCATGACCTTGGGACCGGCCCTATGCGGAGAGACCAATTGGAACTTACCATGACCATCCGTTGGATCCACGCAGTAAATAGTGAAGCTATCTTTACAAACTTCACCCTCGATTGGCATCTCCAGTCCCGCATTCAGAAGCGGCATGTATGAATTTCTGGCAAGGGTCAGCTCGACATTCTTGGCCAAATGGAGTCTTGCCTTGTCATGAGCAACCCACGCAGCTCCTTCAGAAATCAGGGGAAGCACTTCTTTCGGAAACATGCACTCGCTGTGGGCCAAACAATTCATGCAAACGTGCCTTCACCAGAGGCATATTCACAATTCCACCAGTGGCTA
>JADJBC010000039.1 GCA_016703945.1 Candidatus Aalborgicola danicus | reverse complement strand
GCTGAATCTGCCACTCAACGGCGTGGGTCGAGATGCGCTTGCCGGTGTACCCGTTGGAGCGATAGACGATACCCTGACCACGGGAGTCAGACCCGAGCCAGAACAGACCGTTGTCCAGCTAGGCGACAGAGTACGCGGCTGCGAGGCCGATCTCGTTGAACGCGCGCCCTGGATGCGCTGGAGGGGGAAGTCCGCACTCCGCGCATACCAGACCTCGATGGAGTTGGTCCCGAACAACCATGCCGGTGGTCCACGATGGCAGCAACCAACTGGTCGGGGAGCCTTCGGCGCTGGCAAACTCCAGCGGGTCAATGGAGGTTCCGTCCAGCAAGCTCGTGACCCACACCCGCTGACTCTGCGGCTCGTTGAACACGAAGTACCCGTCAAGGTAGCCGACCGTCACCGCGCCGGGGAAGTCAGCGTCGGCAATCTGGGCAAACTCCTCGGTGGTCGAGGTTGTAGATGAAGCTGGGACCGTTGCAGGCGATGAACATCTGCGTCCCGTTGTCCGCGATGCTCACGGGTCCGGTGCCCGACAGGTTCCCGATGTACAGGGAAGTCCAGTCCGGGTTCAGCCGATACAACTCCTTGCCGGATACCACGTACCCGTAGTTCCCCATGCGCCACAGTCCCCGGATGGGACCATCGCCCACCGTGGCGAGGAGTCGCAGGCCGGGTGCTCGGTTCAGGAACGCCGCTTCTTTGCCACCTTCGGGGATGCCCTCGGCAAAAAGGTTGACCATGCGCGAGTCCGCAGCATTGACGCTGCGTGCAACATAGGAACCCCGAGATGGGCGTCTTCATCGTTACATATTTCCAGCGTAGATATTAAACCGCTGGCGACCGACCCTTGATGGCTACGGGATGCTCAGCCTGATCTCACCCGGACCATTCTGGCTCTTGAGGTTGCGCTTGGACACGTTCGCAATCTGGGACACGGTGCGAGGAGGCTCAATGCCAAACTCAGCGGCAATCTCACGGGCGAGGTTATACCGGAACGCACGCAGGTAGCCGGGCGGGAACGCGAGTTCCGTTGCCAGCGTGGCGGGTTGCGCCAGTTCCTGAACCGAGATGAAATGCCATCCAGCGCCCCTGGTGGGCTTCGGGTAGATGGTCATCGCAATGTCAGGGTTCTCCATGTTGATCCACATGACCTGTGGATAAGTGGAGGTCACGGTCTTGACCGCGATACCGTTGTACTGCTGCTGGTTGATGATCTTGATGCCGTAGGAGACACCCGTGGACGCATCCCGGTAGTACGTGGAGTCATCGAGTGCCACGGGGCGCAGACCCACAAAGTCACCCGTGGGGCCGAGGGTCTGGGTGATCTCGTCAGAAGGCCAAGTGAACTGCTGGTCGATGGTGTTGTAAATCATCAGACGCTCGGTGTTCCACGAGTCGATCATCTGATTCATTGCCATCAGGGCATCTGCAGAGGTTTCGGCAGAAGGAACTTCTCCTTCAGCCAGCGCACCGATCAGTCGGAGCGACCCATTGATGATTTCACCCGCTGATGCCATTTTCTGCTCCTTCTACGGGCTTGCGCCGGTTTGCCTTTAACCTGCCATCCGGTTTCTTGACTGGAGCCGCCTCAATGGGCGTATCTGGATTGTACGGCAACCATCCGGCTTTGAGGTCATGTTCTGCCTCAACCTCTGAAATTGCTACCTTGGTCCCGTGAACGGGGTGTGAGGTAGATGACCATAGTTAGAAGAAAAGGGCGATAGCCCCTTCTCACTGTGACCTTACGATCAGGTCCAGACGGTACAGGGTCCACGCGCCAGGTGCCGGTCTTACGGGCACGGAACATGGCGGAGGTGGTGTAGGTCACCGTGGCAAGACCAGTGATGGTCCAGCCGGTGCCAACAGCCATCGTGATGGTGCCGCTGCTGGTGCCGACGTTCACGATTGCCAAGTCGAAACTCGAATTGACTTTCGCGTTGGTCAGTTGCGCTTCCAGCAAGCCGCCACCGTGGGCAGCGTAAGCGTTGCCGCCGTGGTGCCAGTGTCAGCGACGATGATGCCGCCGGTGATCTGCGCCGCCGTGAGCGTTGCCGTCACGGTTGCGGTCTGGGGCGCGGGTTGGATGCCCAGCGGTGTTTCGTTGATGTTGCCGTCGCCAATTTGACGACCACCGCCGACTGAAGGGAGTGCCATGATAGTTTCTTTGAATGAGATTGAGATGAGGAGGACAGGGGCCGAGGCCCCGGTCACTTTAGCCCCAGATGCGGGTCGCCATCGAAGGACGGATCGCAGCGTAGCCGTACAGAACGTCAACACGACACGGCATCCGGTCGTTGTTGATGTCGTACTGACGAACAATACGCATCGAGATGCCGTTATGCACTTGACGCGAAGCCATGTCCACACCCTGCGGCAGGAGCAGGTCAGCCGTCGCCAGCGTGATCGCGTCCTTGTGGTACGACAGGTTCTGCGCGTACTGCGTCGAAGCACTGCCCAGCATCGTGACCACAGCGGTCGCCTGCGGGAACGAGTTCACAGTCGCCAGGGCATGGTCGGCGGTGTAGATCGCCGGGGAGATGCTCAGGGTGCCGGTGGATGATGCGGTCAGGTCGGCGGTGACGACGAACTGCTGCAACGATCCGGTGGACTGACGGGTCTGCGGGTTGACCGCATACACGCCATCGATGGTGAACACATCACCCTGCTTCCACGTCTTGCTCGAACCCGTGAAGGAGATCGGCAGCGTGGCCTGACCCTGCGTTGACAGGGTGCCTGTGGAGGTGATGGTCGTGCCCCATGCGCCCGTGGTGTGCATCCCGATGGACTGGCTCATGTTGATCTCGTCGAAGCCGAGAACGCCCGTGCCCATCATGCCGTTCTTGAACTGGCGGGACACGGTATCGGTCGGATTGAACAGACCTTTCATGCCTTCGACCAGCCCAGCGTTGGCAGCGGGTTGACGGTTGCGTAGCGCGGCGACATCGGCGTGGCGAACTCGTTCAGCTTCTGCTGGGCCTGCAACAGGACCAGCGAGGTGCCGGGAGTGGTGCCGGGGGTGCCGACTGAGTTGTAGATCGACTTGTAGGCCGTCGCAACGTCAGCGTCGATGCATGAGGCCAACTGCGAGATACGTGGCTTGAGGACACGTTCCGCGAAGTCGTCCAACTGCATCGTCAGTTCGGCGCTGGTGAAGTTGATGCCGATGTGCTTCTGGCTGGCGACGGCCAGCGTGGTGTACTGCTCGTTGTCGTCCTGCACTTGCAGCGCGGCACCATCCGTGACCAGAGCGCGGTCGGGCAGGCGGATACGCAGCGTGGAGCCGATCTTGGCACCCTGCACGGCGAACGAGTCATCGTACTGGCGGTTGCAGTTCCGGCTGATCACCAGATTGTTTTCGAGGATTTCCAGCGACTTGCGCGTGATCATGTCGATGGTTAAGAGAGAGTTTGCCATTTCAGGTTTCCTTTGCGTTGGTTAACGAAGCCGTTGTGCTTCCAGCTTTTTGATCTGTCGGGCACGGTCCGCTGCGATCCAGTCCGACGTACTCATGGTCTTCACAGACAGAGGATCGGTTGTATCGTAGGTGGGCGAACCCACCGAACGGGCAGTGACCGGCGCGATGGGGAGCCGGGGCACTCGAAATTTTCTTCACCGGGGATCAGACGCCAACTTGGCCTCGATCTTCCCGATTTCCTTGGCCTGCACCAAAGGTGGCAACTTGGAAATACGGTCCGCTTCTTTCGGGTTGGTTCCGAGGTAGTAAGCCACATCGGGACCACTGTCCGAAGCCTGGATCGTCTGAGCCATCGCGGTCGTGATTCGCAGGTTCGGGTTGCACGCCACTTGGTCAAAGTCATCGTACTTCCCACGAGCCTCTTCCTCACGCTCATGGTAGCTCTCAAGAATCTCGGACTGTTGCCGCGCCTGCTCCCGCTGTTCGAGCTTCTTCTGGGCCAGTGCTTCGGCGTAAGCCTCGACCGACTCAAACTGCTCGGCGGGTGGCAAGTCCACCGGGGGAGGTGGTGCTGCAACCGTCTGATGTTCCCGTTCCCATTTGCGCTGCTCTCGCGCAAGCCTTTTGCCAATCGCTGCGTCCAGTTCCTCCTGAGTGAAGGTCTTGGGGGCTGGCGCTGGCGTTTCTACCGGCGTTTCGATAACCTCAGTTTCTGGTGTCGCCGTGACCTCAGATTCCGACGCGGGGGTTTCAACCGCTGCTTGCAATTCTTCAGACATTCAATTTCCTTGCGGAACCCGGTGATCGCACCGGTACGTTATGCAATATTACACATACTAATGGAAAACACAACATATCAAAGAAATTACTTCAAAACTTACACCGGATTCCCAGCATTCCCCCATCAACTTCCGCGTTCAGCGTTGAAGGGTTCGCTGGATCGAGGCTTCTCAGGCTCGGGGACTGCTGGTTCCAGTGGGGGGAAGCTGTCGGTCGGCAGCTTAGGCGGAAGGACTCCAACCTTGTCGCTGGTGGCAAAGGTGCTGAACAGGCCAACAACCACAGCAATGGCAGTAGCAATGCTGGCCGCATCAGTCTCCGTGATGGGAAGGACATAGCCAAACCCTCCAGCAACGCGGCACCCTGTCAGGATCAGGGCGGTCAGCGCCAGGATCAGGGCGCTGCGGTTCTTCCACAGGGCAGGGCAGCCGCCTTGCGGAAGAGGTCGAGAGTCAGCGCCTGCCCCGGTTGCGGGAACAGGTCGCAAATGGCCCAAGTCAAGGTTGCCCTTGTGGCAGCACCGCCCCCCGATCCCGGTCAGGCTTTCTTGAAGATGCCGGTGTTGTTGAACAGCGTGACCAGCACACCGATCACACCGCTGATCTGCGGCCACAACTTGCTGATGCTGCCGTCGATGACTTCGAGCATGGCGCGGACAGCCGACAGCTTCTGCTCCCCCATGCCGGAGCCGGGGATGGCGTCCTCGATGGCCTTGAGAGAGGCGATGATGGAGGGGATCAGTTGGAGGATGATGACGATGTTTCCCATGATGGTTCCTTGGTTACTTACCTACAGATTGAAGGTTGGACGCGATCCGCCGCGCCCACCCCTTCCCGAAAACGTCCCATGTGGACAGTCTTGTCATGAAGTCCAGGCGGTGCCCGCTGTACCGTGCCCGGATGGCGCTGGTGTCATTCTCACGGTTGATCGAGGCCAGCGTCAAGGGTCCGACCACCCCATCGTCAGCGACACCGACTGCCCGTTGCAGCCACCGGATCGCCTGACCGATGCCGCTGTTCACAGCGCCGTCGAACAGGTCGAACGCGAGGTCGGGGTGCATCTTGTCGCACTGTGCCCGGTCCCAGAAGTCCCGCCTGTAGATGGTCTTGGCATCCGCGAGGGTCAGGGAGTGAATGTCCAGATGTGGGTAGCTGCGCTTGGAGATGCCGAACTTCGTTTCACCGCCAGGGTCGTGCGGGTTGAAGACGTACCCGCCCTCGTGGTTGATCAACTTGTCGAAAACTTGGTCGAAGGTCACTTGTCCGCCTTGTTATCCAGCAGCGTGAAAATACGATTAAAGTTGTCGCGGATTTCTTTCGTCAAGTCGCCAATCAGATCACGCGCCTCATGCTTGGGGAGGTACGTTTGAGGTAAGTCCTCGCGTAGTTTGGCAAGGTCTTTTTCAAGGTCACGCACCGCGACCCATAACACTCGGGCAAACCAACCGAACACACTAAATGCGATGCCTGCGATCATGTTAATAGTTTCTTGATTCATTGTGCCCTCTGAGCGGGGTCTGCCTGCGCGGTAAGGCACAGGGTCAGGAGGATGGCGGCGAGGGGTTTCATGGAAACGGCACCTGCACGATCTGCAACCCCAGCCGCGCCATCGCCTCGAACGGCGGCTGGTCGCTCACATCAATCGACGCATACAGCGCGGTGATCTTCGCCTTGGTCGTGCTGATCTTCGCCTTGGCGGCCAGATCGGGCACCGCCTCAGGCATCCCCGGCGCGGTGGTCACGACCGCCTTGCCGTCCTTGTCCTGCGTGACCGTCTTGCACGGCAGCAGCGCGGCCATGTCATGGCTGATCGGGCCGCTGCTGATGTAGTGCGTGGCCGGTGCCTTGCCCGTGGCAGACAGTCCGGTGGTGAACATGCCGTCGCCTGCGACGCCTGCCAAACCCTTGCACAGGGCGCGTGCGTTGGGCTGCACGGACGCGGGAATGATGATGGTCCGGTGCTTGATCATGGCAGCGTCACTCCGTAGTAGTCAGCCAGCCACTGCCGGGCGGCGTCCTTGTCTTCGGTGGGGGCGGTGCTGGGGTACAGGAGGATGTCGCCGCGAGGCCGTTGAAAGGTAGTTGGAGTAGGCCCCATCCCGCGGCTGTCCAAGTGACAGGTCAAGGCCGCGGCCTCAGGATGTGCCAGTCGCCGACAGTCAGTGCCGTGAACAGCGCGCCGCGGTGCAGCCGCAACGCCGTCAACCTAATAGTCGGCGTGCCTGCGCTCCGCCGCAAGCCGGGCGGTATCTCCACCGGACTCTCCAACAACACCAGAAACGCTCGGCGACGTTGTAAAGACCGGCAATACGCCGCCGCCGAATCCCGCCGCACCGCAATCATGCAGTCCATGCCGTCGATCAGCGTGCCAGCGGCGAATGCTGCCGTCGCCATGCCGTCATCCACGCCGTCGTAAAGCTGGGCGATGGGGAAGCCGGTGGCGTAGGTGCTGCCGTCGCCGGGGACGGATTGGTAGGAGGACACACCTGCTTCCTACTGTAGCTGGGCACCCCACAGATAAACAGTGTCGTACCGTTCCGGCATATACCGGCCTAGGTGGTCGCGCATCGAAAACAGAATATCGTCATAAATCGTCCGCAGAACCGATGCCGTTATCGGCACTGAACCACCGTAACCAGGGAACCATGGAGCCAGTGGCGTCCGTGCTTAACGTAATCGCACCATCCTGAAGATCAAAGACGCACCCCTTGCGTGAACTGTCGTAGAGCGTCAGCGACATATACCGCTGACCGCTTTCTTCAAGTACGATTTCGTCAGAAATCCTCCGGAGCGTGCAAACTCTCTGATAAATTTCTGGAGCATAGTGTCCCGACTGTCGAGAATCTGCGGTGGTTGTCCCGTCAGGTGCAACTGCGGTTTGCTTGTACAGTTAAATCTGTTTTCCCCCACGCATTACTGAAGTCTTGGGTGTATTGCAAAAAGTTCACCCGCGCCGACGCCAATGGCCGCGACGTGGAGGTGCTTTGCAGCATGTGGTTGCCGGGGACTTCTTTGACGCTGATGGACGAAATCACACCCGACGCGCCCGTCAAGAATCTTGCCGTGATGTACGGGTAATCAACCGTTGCAGCGAGGGTGTTAAACTGCTTTACCCCAGCGGTCGTGAAAGACATTGCATTCAGGCTTGATGCACTAAAGACATTCAACTCTCCAACTAAACTGTCAATGGTGATCGTTACTTCATACGGCATATTTGCCGCGTAGGTGAGTCCTTGGTACGCTTGAGCGTTAGCGCCAGCGACAGTTGGCAAACGATCAGCCACCGGAAACAGAACACTCGTTAGATGGTCCAATCCCGCCCCGACAAACGGACCCCCATTCACCACCAACTCCGGCCCCAGCACCTCCGGCGCACCCGCCCGAATGTCCAGCGCCAGCCCGACCGGATTTGCAGAGTCCGCAACCGTGCCCGGCGTGGCAACCGGCGTGGTGCCGGTGTAGTCCTGCCACTCAGAGGTCAGCGTGCGGGGCTGATCCACATGCCCGGAGTGTCGATGCCGTCGGGCCAGAGGGCGAGGGGGGACCATGCGACACCCTGTTGCGTTCGTACACAGCGCCGCAATCGTCCCGAGGGTGAAGGGGACGCCGTTGCGGAGCGCAACCCCGTAGCTCATCGGATATTGACCGGCTTCGCGTAGACGGTGCCGCCCGTGCTGACCTGAATCGCACTGACGCGCCACGGTGCCCCGGTGCCTTCGGGCACCTTGAACGGGATCGGGCTGTTGGCGGGGATCGGGGTCGATGCCGTGGTCGCCACAGCACCCTCACCCACCGCCACGTAACACGCCTGATCTGACCAGATCACGACACCTGGGGACCAGCCTGCCACGTTGCCGTGTTGCCAGCGGTCCCGGTGTACGCGACCGACAGCGCGGGGAAGGTGGTGTCGTTGAGAGGGTTCAATAGTTCCATATCAGGCTCCTGGGATCATTTGGGGTGATTGTGGCACTTCCGGTGCCTCTTGTGGCTGTTCCGGCGCTCCAGAGGCTTCTGGGGGCATCCCCATGCCCTCCTGAGCCTCCGTGGACTGCTCCATGTCATCCTGTGCCATGCGAAGGTCGCCGGAACTCATCATGGCATGGATGGTCCCGATCACGATGTCCTGCATCTGATCGGGGGTCATACCGGCCTGAACTGCTGAAATCCGCTTGGTTTCAGCGTCAAACGCCTTGATCTTCGACTCGAATTCCTGAATCTCAAGGTCGCGGTTCTCGAACGACTTCTGCACGTTCTGCAGCATCTGGTGCATCTGCTCCATCTCCTGCGCCATGGCCTGCATCTGCTGCTTCGCGGCCTGCATCTCGGGAGACTCGTCCTCGTCACCGAGCAGCTTGGGATCGATGGTCTTGGCAAACCGCTTTGCCATCTCCTGGGCACCCGGCCAGTCCATGTTCTGATGAACAGGTCGCCAGCGACCGCCCACAACTCTGGGTTGCCCTGAAGCAACTCGGTCATCGCGTTCAGCGACTCCTGCCGCTTGGTCATGTAACTCGGACCCGTGGTGACACAGACATCGTACTTGCCGACCCCGAGGTTGTACACCTTCTGGATCACGATGCCCTGCTCGTTCACGATCTTCTTGACCGGCTCCTGCTGGTCAGGGTTTACCGAACCATGTCCGAAGTGCCGTCCTCGCCGATGATCCGGGCGATGCGCTGGGTGTCGTAGATCTTCGGGATCAGGTCCACCAGTTGCCGGGTCACATGGCGCACCGAGCGCGCCAGGTTGTCGACGTAGTGGTAGGTGCCGGTGTCGCCCTGACGCTCGCGGGCGAGGATCGCCTTGCCGCTGCGCTCGTTGGAGGTCGCTCCAAGGCTGCTGTCGTACTGCCCGGTGGCACCCTTGATGTCGTCGGACGCGCCCATCTTGGCCTGAATCAGCCCGTTCTGGGCCATCGGGGCTGAGACCGCTGGGGTAGTGGTAGGTGCCGCCCTGACCGTCCGTAACGTCTGGATTGACCTCCAGATACGGCCAGTTGGTCGTGTTGGCGGTCTTCCACTGGTTCTCGTAGCCTCGAACTGCCCACCATACCCGATGAACGGCGCTTTGGGTGCCAGCGCCAGCATCTCTGCCTCCTGAGAGGTCCAGTAGTTGTACATGCGCTGGGCGTCCTTGGCATTGCGGACGATGCCCGGAGAGGTACAGCCGCCCATCCACCTCGAACTCGTTGCCGATCACCCGCACCACGGGGATGTGCGAGCCTGCCCAGTCGTTGCGCTCCAGCACCTCGAACCCGTTGATCTTGCAGTATTTCACCTGCTTGATGTCCACCTCGCGGGAGCGGATGGGCTTCATGCCCAGCGCCACCATCTGCTTGTCTTCGGGCGATCCTGACAGTGCACTGACGTTGCCGTAGTACAGGTTCAGGGTCTTCTTGGTGTGTTCGATGTAGTAGTAGTCAGCGACCCGGACCGTTTCGTCGTTGACCCACTGTGAAACTGACTGGTCCCCGACACCTGGTCCTGAAGCGAGAGATGGGTTGCGCGTTGGGAACTGCCGTTCGTACTCGTCCTTGGGGATGTCCTCCGTGACAAAGCACCACTGCGCGTCCGGAGCCGCACGGTCCTGGATCATCGGGTCCATATAGACGCTGAACGAGTTCCGCACCCGCCCGATCTTGATGTCCTGATCAAACGATGTCGGGTCGGTGTACTCGGTCAGAATGCGGATGTAGCCCTCGCCGTAGGCTACTTGGTTCTCGCAGGCTGTGTCGTAGGCCACATCGGCATCGCTGCTGTACTCGATGTGACGCACGATGCCATCGAATATCTCAGCGACCTCAACGTCACCCTTGTCATCGGCAGGTATGACTTTGCCGCTGGGACGGTTCTGACGCTGGTCGTTGGTGACTTGGCGAACGTGCTGCGGCAGCTTGTTGATCGTCAGGGTCGGTCGGGCGTTGATGCTCTGGCCCTGGACCGAGCCACGGGTTGCCAGCACATCAGCAGGCCATTGCCAGTGGTTTGAAGGTGACCCGCATAGAACCGCAGGTCTTCAGTTCATCTTCACGGGTTTCGGACCACGCTGAGATTGCCAGCGTCATCCGATCACGAGCGGCAGCAAGGAGGTCTTTGTCTTTCTCAGCCATCAGTGACCCATCCATGACGATGCAACCATTGGTCCCCGATGCCCTGCGTAGACCTTGGGACGGGGTGTATCGGGCGAAGTATAGTCCTTTCTGGCGACAGGGAAAGCAAAAGTTACAGCAATCGCGTCACCGATGTCAGGACTGGGTAAGCCCTCGTGCCTTCATGTCTTTCTTCGACTCCAACTGGATGGCACCTGAGGATGTGAACATCACCTGACCCCTGTCAGGTCGGCCATGAGGCGCTTATTCTCCTCAATCGCGGCTGTTTTGAGCCAGTCGCGCATGGCGCACCAGATTTCCGCCCTTTTGTTCAAGTGCGCCTTCGGATTCTTGGGTTTCCACCCGAAATTCACCCCCCGGACCTTGTAACGCTGCTCGATGAGCCTGTCATAGATGCCAGCGCCCACCCCACCCTCGTCGATGCAGGTCATCTGGGGCTTGTAACGCTCGATGGCGTCGATGATATTACCCACGGAGCGCATCGTGTCGTCCCCGGAGTGCCGTTCTATCGCCACGATGTCGCGCCCCTGACGCACCACGATCACCGTGCTGTCCGAGCCGAGCGTGCCGGGTCGATCCCCATGATGATGGGTGCTGACGGGTCGTTGTGGGCCTTACGGGCGAACGCCTGCATGACCAGCGTGGGCGAGATGAAGCTGCCCTCGTCGTCCAGCGGGAACTGACCGTACACCTCGACCCGTGCCTGGTACGAGTCTTCACCGAACTCAGCGATGATCTGCTCATACATCGCCTTGTCGGTGCCCTCCACGCTCCTCGCGTCGATGTTGTCCGTGGTCCAGAAGTCCCGCTTCTTGCCGAAGCACTCGAAAAAATAACCCGTGTTGCGCCGGGGTTGCTGAACGCGAACCAGAACCGATTCGGCGTGTTCTCCGTGAAAAAGCCCCCGGCAACCGACCAGATGCTATCCGGGATCGACGCCGCCTCGTCAAATATCACGCACATCCCGAGCATGTTGTGCGGTCCGGCGTACCGTCCGGGTTCTCTGCCGACCACAAGGTTTGCCCTCTGCGGACCAGTACCGGGTGCCGATCTTGAGGTCACGCTCCACGATCTCGGTCAACCACGCTGCCGGGACCAACTTGGTGGCTGATGGCTCCCACCAGTGCGCGTTCGACGCCATCGTGGACCACTTCATCAACTCGGCCCAAGTGACCGACCGAAGCTGGTTCTCGCTGTTGGCGCTGACGATCACGCTCGGAGCCGATCCTCGTGGACAGCATCCATAGGATGATCCACCCCACCAGTGCGGACTTCCCAATTCCACGGCCCGAGGCTATCGCAAGCCTCATGGCGGCGAAGTCCACCTTGCCGTGGTTCGATGCCACATGCCGACCAATCTGCACCAGCACCTTCTGCTGCCACTCACGGGGTCCGGTGAAGTGTTCCAGCGGTGTCCCCTGCACACCCCAGGGGAACACGGACATGACGAAGATCAACGGGTTGTTGCAGTACAGGGGTGAAGTGATCTGCTCCAGTAGCTCCTGCTCCTGCTGCGGGGTCGATACCAGTGACTTGGCCATCAGGGTGCATCCTCGTCATCAAGGTCGGTGGGTGGTGTGTCATACGGATTGTCCGCCTTGATCGTCGCGTCCACGGGTGGCAGGAGGTTGTTCAGCCTCTCCACCATCGCAATCCCCTGCTGCTCCTGTCCTTCATCAACCCGACCAGCGAGATGTCTGGTGGCCCGTCACGTCCACCTTGGTCGTGGTCGAACCGAGTCCCTGGCGTTGAACCCCATCGTGAGCTTGTGCGTCCACCCGCAGCTTGGACCGCGCAACGTCCTCCATCGGGTCATCCTTGCCATCGGCTATCGGGATGAGGTCGTTGCTGATCAGTTCCATCGCCACCTCATGGGAGCGCAGATACGCCCTGTATCTCTGCGGGTCGTCCATGATCCACCGCATGAACCGGCCAGCGGACAGGGAGCGATGGTCGCTCTGGAGGAACTTGACGATGCTCGTGCCATCCGCGAGTGCTTCCATCGCTGGGTCGAATATCTTCTCGAACGTGTCCAGCATGTCCTGCTTGCGTAGGAGTGCCAGTTCCAGCGCGGGATGAGGGGTTTGGTGGGAGGAGGATGGATCGTCGGTCCGGAGTGCCTGTAACCAGGGAATGGAAGTGGCGGTCTGCTGGGTCATACCACGATATTACACGGGTCTGTGCTTCTTGTGGGGATGGTGGGGGTGTGCGTAGTTTCGTGTTACGGTGGTTCTGAAAGTCAGTTTCAGAAAAAATTGTTCTCGGGTCCTTCCAGCCTCAGCAGCGCAGAGCCAAGGCCCTGCCTACCCCCATCCCCCATCCCCTCGGAAATTCAAGACCCTCGATCCTGGGTTAGTGAGCACTCACATACATAGAAGTTAGTAAGCACTCACTGGCTCAAGCTGCGACACACGAGACACCCTGACACATATTGTCAATGTGACATTTATTGTCCCTGTCATTGTGACACTTTTTGTCACTTTGTCTCAAGATACGCAACCTTTAGTATTCATTTATCAATGTTATTGGGCTGGCACGCATGTTGCATTGTTACTGGCGCAAACAACCCGCAACCCTGGAAGAAAACCTATCATGATCACTAAGTCCCAAGCCCAAACCCTGCGCCACTTCGAGCACGCAACCCTTAAGGGGTCAGATGGTCAACCCGTACGCTGCCGCGCAATGGGTAAATGCCAAGTCTGGAAAACCCGTCCTAATGAGTTCAAGCTGCCCGTGAAGCACGGACTTTATCAATCGTTCTATATCACCCGGATAACGCAGGTGAATGGAATCCGCGTAATCAATCAACCCTGAGGGAAACCCATCATGAAAATCACAGCACACAGAGCAAAGCAAATTGAAGCAACTATCCGCAGATTAAGAAACCACCCAGACTTATGGGGCGATGATGAAGTCAAATCCCTGCGGATTACATCAATCATCATCAAAAGAAAGATCGCATTGTGACTACTACGACAGAACAAGACGGGATTTTGCAGGGGAGAGACTTCTCCAAATGTATGCATAACAACCCGTAACCTTGAAGGAAACCCATCATGAAACAAACCGTCAACCTGTCCGCATTCATGGACGCATTCCACGCATATAAGCGTTGTGACCAATTCGGATATACCGCGCTGCAAATTCTCTTTGACTATCTCGAAGATATGGAGCAGGACACAAGCGAGGAGCTTGAGCTTGATGTTATCTCGTTGTGCTGTGATTACAGCGTCGATAGCGTTGCAGACATTGCAGAGAACTACGGTATCGACCTCAGCGACTGTGAAGATGAGGACGCGAAGTTCGACACCGTGATTGAGTATCTCCAGGATGAAACCCAAGTCTGTGGAGACTTCGAGGGTGAAGACGGTCACTACATTGTCTATTGCAGCGCATTCTGAGGAGCACAGACCATGAAGACAGTATTCACCTACGGTGGCTCGAATCCCTACGCTCCGACCAAAGAGGCAATGATTGAACTGCGTCAGTCTGAAGACAAAAACGGATTGTTCATCTTGTCCTACGGATGCGAAGTTACCCAGACTTACCTAGCGCGAGCCTGCACTGCGCTGGGCCAAAGAATCTTGCACCACTTGTCATGCGAATCCATTGTCAACAATGAGGGGAAATGAATCATGAACCACACACTGGAGCATCAACGCTCCATTGTCCGAGCGTCTTTACTTCAATCCCTCAAGCGTCAGCACCGAGGAGGTGATTGACGCTCTGAGGGCGTATGGAGGCGATTTTTTGGACGATATCAATGTGTCAGCATTGGGCA
Source organism: Candidatus Aalborgicola danicus (assembly GCA_016703945.1). Classification (GTDB taxonomy): domain Bacteria; phylum Pseudomonadota; class Gammaproteobacteria; order Burkholderiales; family Burkholderiaceae_C; genus Allorhodoferax; species Allorhodoferax danicus. The sequence continues at coordinate 394 of JADJBC010000039.1, read as the reverse complement.
CCGTGATTGAAGCGTCTGACGACCCGCCAGAGGTCTCCAAAGCGATCAATGAAGCTATCGATGGTCTGACCAGCAGTGCAATCGAATCGATGACAGACAACCCGTACAAGGACTTCTTTGATAAGTGCATCGGTGCGTTTAACGAGTACTGGCCGGGACCGTCAATCGAGGACGATACGCTGAAGGCAGCGATCCTGGACGCCATCGCAAAGGGTGATACGGACTGACCGGAACCGCCGGAACCCAGGAAGGTTCCGGGTTCTGAGGATCGTCCAGTGGGGCGCGAATTGTGGGTTTTTTGGGTCAATGTTACCGATGTTTAATGTTCTACTTATTTAAGAAATTCATCAAAAACCTTTCCCGGGTACATAAAATAGATGATAATTATTCTTAT
>JADJBC010000038.1 GCA_016703945.1 Candidatus Aalborgicola danicus | reverse complement strand
GGTCGATCAAGTGGGTGCTTTGCGGTAACGACGGCGACGCCGAGCCTGTTTGGAAGCCATACGGGCGGATTTCCCCTGATCCGCATTAGGTTGATCACACCTCGGGAGACCCCCCTCACCGGGTACCAGCAGCGCTGGGGTCAAGGTAGGTCGCGCGGCACATGCACACTGGGTCCGAGGCCACATTACTGACGATGAGATGGCAAATGCCCGGCTACCGGACTTTGTCGCTGCTACCGTCCGGCAGAGAAATTCGAAAACCAGAGCGTTGGTATCCACCAGCACCGGGATTCAGCGGCCGAGAATGAGCGCGGCTTATCGCCAAAAAGCATAATTGCTTAATTACGTGCATCGTATTAGGCAATGACCAATCGAGCCTGAACAGGCTATCGTTTATCCCGAAAGTCCCAAGGCGCCCTTGATTGGCTCAATAATTTTGGCTCCCATCGTGTATCTACTAACTACACTTTGGTTTGGCATTTTTCTTTTCTTCTTCTTCAAAAATTCCTCAACTTTCACTCATCAACAAAGCAAATCATGCATGATCAGGTATGCGATTTAATTGTGAAAACCTCCATTGCTGTAGCCACAAGCTGACTCAATTGCTTCGTCTGCCGGCAAGTCAAGGAGTTCCTATGGGCTGTTGGCTTTTTGAACAACCCATCCAGTACCCTTCACGTGGTTGTGCACCACCTTTGAGTGCCATTCCTACACCCGTTACATTTTGACATACAACTTTTGTTTCAACGGTTCTAGTTCTTGTGCTTGTCCGTTTAGTTCGACTATTCCCTACAAAACTGCTAGCAAGAGGAGGTCGAATGGTCTTCGTCGTCATGGTTTTTGGCTTCCTTGGCTTTCATTCAAATGGCTGTTCATAGGAAGTGTGAACCGTTTTGGCAACAACCCGGCGACTACAACCTCAAAGTGGCATGGAATCCCCGCTTCAGTCTCTTGCAGCCACGGTGTCGTACAAGCCGTAGTGGGTCAGCCCATCGTGGCTCAGGATGCCGGTGTAGCGCAGCGATGCGTCTTCATAGCGCCGAAACGCAAACACCGCCGCATTCATCTGCTCGGTGTTGAACACCTTGAGCCGCACCAGCAGGTGAAAGTCCTGCACCGTGAGGCCGGTCACCGTCAGAAACAACTCCGGCTCCAGCTTGGTGATCACGTCTTGCAGCGTGTTCTCCCGAAAGTCGGTCAGGTACATGAACGCCGGAATGCGGGTGGCAAACTTGATCAGCTTTTCCTGCACCAGCTTGCGTTTGGACTTGTATTCCTTTTCCTCGGCGGAAAGCTCTTTTTTCTCTTTGTCCGTCAGCTCCCCGTCTTTGGCCTTGGTTTTGAGGTCTTTGACCTTTTCGCTCTTGTTGATGATGGTCTCAATCACGTTGTCGCCCAGCGAGCGCCAGCCCTCAATGCGCTCCACCGCCGCCATCGCCTCGGGGCTGTCCAGAATGCGGCGCAGCGTGCCGTTGTCCACATTCACCAGCAGCGCGCTCTCCCACTTGCGCGCCAGCAGCGTGGCCGATGTGCCCGCCATCGCAATGTCCAGAATGCCGCCCGCGTCGATCTGCGTCATGTTGGCACCGTCAAACGCCAGCACCGGCAAAAAGGCCACCAAATCGCGCACCGCGTTCTCGGGGTTGGACTCGTTGGGCGACAGGCCAATGCCGTATTCCGACAACTGGCGCAGCGCCCGCGTGGGCGCAAAGTCGAACACAAAGCACACGGGTTTAAGGATTTCTTCCTCGTTCGGGTTGTCACCGTTGGGGTTTTTGATGGACCACGGCGACTGCACCCGAAACGCCGCCTGAAAATAACTCTCTGGCGACTTCAGGTTGCGCAGCATCAATATGGCCGACCACTGCGCCACCGTCACGCCCGTGGTCAGCTTGCCGCAGGACAGCGTGATGGTCTTGGTGTCGAACCCGCTGCCAATGGCCTTGCGCACCGGCGGCAGCGCCTCCAGCCCAATACCTGCCGCAGCACCTGCGGCCATGATGACCTGGTAGCCCAGCCAAAAGGTGTTGTGCCGCTCGGCCAGCAAATTCGCCATCGCCTGGCAGGCCGCCACGTTGGGCAAGTACCAGAACGAATGCTGCAAATACGGCAACAGGCGCACGTCGGAGTACGGAAACGGTGGCCGCGTGCCCGTTTTCAGCAACTCCGCCGACTGGGCGGCATAGCCACCGCGAATAATGTCCAGCCACTTCTGCACATCGCTCTTGTGCTTGAACTCTGCTGCGGCCCCGGTGCCCTTGGCTTCAAAAAAAGCATTCAGATCAAACTCGTCAAACTCCCCACCGCTGGCAATGGCCAGCAACTCATCGGGCATCTGGTAGGTCAGCAGGCGCATCTGTGGCAAAGCGGCATAGGGGTTGCGCTTGGCGGGGTGCGTGGCTGCAAACGCCGCCTTGGCGCGCTGCTCGTCGGTGTACGTCCAGTTGAAGATTTGCTCCTCAATGAACTCGCCCGTGGCCAGCGCCTTGAACGGCGTGCCCGACAGGTACAAATAGGCCCGGGTGGTGATGGGCAAGAAAGTCGGTCTCCGCAATCGACAGCACGGTCAGGTCTTCGTTGATGCCATCCAGCTCACCCGCATATTCCAGCTTGGCCTCTTTCTTGGCCACAGTGTCGTCTTCGCCCTCAAACAACTCCTTGGCCGTGTCGCGCCAGGCACCAAAGTGGTATTCGTCAAACACCACCAAATCCCAATTCACCGCGTGCAGCCACTCGTTGCGCGGCTTGATGTTGCCCGCTGCATCGCGCCCCAGCAGGTCTTGAAACGAGCCGAAATACACCACCGGCCTGGCGCGGTCAATCTGCGTCGGGTCGCTGCCCGAGGATCGCGACAGGTATTGCCAGCCGTCAAAGTCCACATGGTTTTCCAGGTCGGTCTGCCATGCGTCTTCCACCGCCGGTTTGAAGGTCAGCACCAGCACGCGCTTGGTCTGGAGCTTTTTGGCCAACTGGTAGGTGGTGAAGGTCTTGCCAAAGCGCATCTTGGCGTTCCACAAAAAGCGCGGCGCGGCGTTGGCATCCTCGGCCCAGATCGATTGGTAGTAGTCCCGCGTTTTGTTGACCGCGTCAAGCTGTTCGTCGCGCAGGCCAAAGGTCTCGTGGTGTGTGCCACCCAGGCGCTGGCCGGTGCGCAACTCGGCCAGCACGGTAGCCACATCGGCCACGGTGCAGTGCACCCATTCCAGCGTGTTGTTGTTGAATCCCTTTTTAACCAGCGCGGCCCGCACTTCGTGGTCGGTGAAGATGCTGCCATCGTCGCGCTCGGCAGCCTCGTCCAGTTCGATGGTGAAGTTCTGGATGGCGGCTGTCTTGAGCTGCTCGGCCACGCGCCGCTTGACATCCCGCGTGGTCTGGCCCACCTTGAGCTGGCCGTGGTGTGCGGCATCGGCAATCGCGTAGGCGTAGATGCGGGGGCGGGCTTCGGGTTTGGGGGTGAGGATTTCCTCGATGGGCTTACTCATCGGCTTCGCTCCAGGTGCATGCCCGCACTTGGGATTGCAATGATGACATGTTCTTCGCTGTGATGCCGTACTTTTCGTAGAGCTCTTCGTCCGTCCAAGGCCGATCCCACGCCTGCAGTGGAACCCATGTGTAGGTGGAGCAGGCGTCCTGCGTGATTTTTCGCAGCGAAACAAGAAAGCGAAAGAATCGTGTTGGGTAGTACGACTGAAACTTTTTGCCTCCCGATTCCGAACCCACGTGGCAAAACAAAAAGGACTGCGTACAGACTGACGGGGACGGGGCAATAAGGGCCTTCCCAGGATTTGATGCGGGAATCGTTTCTCCTCCGTTGTAAGCTTGGGGAACGAGAACCTTCCAAGTGTCAATCAGATGCTCACTTTTAGTCACGGCATCGCGCCCAATAAAACCGACATCGCGCTTCATCTTGCGGATGTAATAAAGCGGCAGATCACCTGGCTTTTCGCGTTTGTGAAATCCATCAAAGTTCGATGTCCAGCCAAACTCTTTGTCGCGTGCCAGTATGGTGTTGATGGAAGTTTCATTGCGTCCAACCACTTTGCGCAGTATTGAAACGGCGCGAGCATCTCTGACAAACACGTCGTACTCACCCAAATTTCGCCTGACTGGTCCGACGATTTCTCCGCTGCGAAAAGTCGTCACATTGCAATCGTCATCATGGTTGGCATCCCAAAGGAAATAGCAAACCCCCGCTTTCACCTCCACGCCGGGAAAGACATCGTTTGCCACCGGATAGTCGACCAGTTCGCGAATACGGCGATCTGTAAGCATTGCTTGCCGGAACTCAGTTAAACCGAGGCCAGATGCCATCCATCTTGCGGGGATGATCATCGACAGGTAACGAGGCTGAAGTGTTTTTGCCTGCTCTACAAAGAGCTGATAAATGGGCACATCGCGAGTTCCGCCATCCGAACCAAGCTGATACGGAGGATTTCCAATGATGACGTCGAAATGCATGCACTGTCAAAGCCCTTGGCAATGGAGTGCGCGCCATTGGCGTACTTGGAGCAATACACGCTGCGCCGCGCCAGCAAGCTGGTGAGTTTCGTGATGCCAATGCCAAACACCTGCTGCGTCAAGATGTGGTTTACGCGCTCTTGTAGGTCAGGCATCTGCTGCGCCAGACCCTCGGTCAAGCGGCTGGTGATCTCGCGCAGGAAAACGCCTGATTTGGTGAACGGGTCCAGAAACCGCACGGTTTTGTCTGCCCACAAGTCTGCACCGCCGTGGTCTGCGGCCCAGGCCTCGGCCAGCATGTCCAACATGCGGCCCGCCAGCTCGGGCGGCGTAAAAACTTCGTCGTTCGACAGGTTGGCAATGCAGGTCAGCACATCGGGGTTGCGCCCGCGCAGGGTGAAGGAAACTTGTTCGTTCATGGCTGTTTGCCTTGCAGTGGTTGCATGTTCGAATGCATGCTAATCCCATCGAATTTGACGGTATTGAAATACGAGTTGATCGTGCCCCTCAAATCAATCTTGACCATATTCACTCTCCCTGTAGAGCAGCCAACTCGCGCACCGTCATGGGCGGGTAGGTTTTGATGGGTGTAAAAATTTCATGCTTGCCCAGATCGGCAAACAGTGAACCTTCCTCGCTATATTTTGACGAGCCGGTGAGCACGTCAAACCGGAAGTCACGCCGTTGAAACTTGCCTTTGCCAAGGTAGCCCCATTCGGCAAAGGTGATGGGCGGGCGATCTTTGACGGGCTGGTCGTCTATGGCGCGCATGGTCAGCGCGTCGCCGTGCACCAAATTGACTGAAAGCACATGCGTTGCGGCCAGGTACAGGTCATCAGACTCATTCAGGTTGAGGTACTGGGCAAACACATCCAGCACGTTGGCGCGGCATTCGGCAATGTTGTCGACCAGCAGCTCAATGCCGTAGATGCACATCAGCCCCAACAATGCGTAATGCTGCCGCTCAAAATCAGACTTGCCGAATTTGAGTTCTACCGCTGCAAGCTTGCGTTTGAGTATTTGCACGATGAAGTTGCCGCTGCCGCACGCGGGCTCCAGAAAGCGGGAGTCAATGCGCTCGGTCTCGTCCTTCACCAGGTCCAGCATGGCCTCGACCATCCATGCGGGCGTGAAGACCTCGCCGTGGTCGGCGACGCGTTGTTTGGACTTGACGAGGTTCTTGGAGGTTTTTTCAACCATATTTTTGTCTTGTCCCTGTGTATAACTGGGTGCAGCTTAACTTCTTTGAATCCGGCGAGTCCGCCAGCCTTTTGTGATCGTCGCGCCATCGGCGCAGCTCTCGATTTTGTACGCATGCAGGTAGCGTTTGAATAGGCAAACCGGCTGACAGCCAAGGGCACGTTCCATCTCCCGTACGCTGCGGTGGCTGAAATACAGACGGACGAAACCGTGGCCGTCGTGGTCTTCCTCTCCGAACTCATCAAGCCAGCGGTCAACGAGGGGAGGGATGCAGCGCTGCTGGGCGCGGATTGCGGCGTGCTTCGTATTCATACAGCGCTCACTTTTGAGGCCGCAACTCATCCGCCAAACACCAGTCCGCATCACCTGGGCGCTTAACCCAGAGATCCCGCCAGGCGTTTCTGCTACTGCCCGCAATCGTGTTGGCAAGCGTGCTCGGTGAAATGGGCTTACCGTTGTAGACGGGCTCGTCGGTTTTCCGACGTTGGCGTAGAAATAAGCACCTTTGTATTGCATGCGAATTTCTGTGCCGTCAGGTAGAAACAGACTTTTCCACTGGTAGCCGCGCGACACGCTTTGGTGAGCAGTTCGGGCTTCCAGCTGGCGTTTTCAATCCAATAGTCGATTGCGTCCGCTATGGCAATGACGGGATCCCTTGCATCCCCGTTGCTGCGCAGAAAGTCCACTAAACCCAGAAATTGGTCGGTTTCAATTGGAACTGATATTTGCGTTTTCATGCTCTTATTTCCTTGTTTGTACGTAAATTAACTTTACATATCAAAAAACGAAAATTCAAGGACAAAAAAGGAAAAAAAAGAACGTTTAAGTAAAGCCGGTTTTGTGGCATTAGTAACTGACCCTAAAAGTCGGCGAATCCTCCGGTTTCGACCCCCTCCGGTCATAGACCCGCGTGGTGCTGATGCTGGCATGCCCCAGCCATTCCTGCACCTTGGCGATATCCGCGTTGTGCTCCAGCGCACTGGTCGCCGCCGTGGCGCGCAAAGCATGAGGCCCCATGTTTTCCCCGGTGATACCCAGCTGCTTCATGTAGCGCACGACAACGGCGAGGTAGACCCCGCCAGGCGTTAAAGCCGTTCTGGTATGGCCAGCACGCGGATTCACGATGGGCCTAAAAAGTGGCCCATCCATATCCTGCCCGTGCCCTGCAGCCTCCAGGTACTCCGTCACCAGCCGCAAGGTGTTGGTGTGCGTCGGGATGTAGCGCAACCTGACCCCTTTGCCCTGAACCCGCAAATGCGCAACCCCCGGCGTTCGTGGTTGAAGTCCTTTACCAATAACTTGGTCAGTTCCTCCCGTCGCAACGCGTGGTACAGCAAGACCGACAAAATGGCCCGGTCCCGCTTGCCTTTCAAAGTGTCGGCCGGTGGCGCATCCAGCAGCTGGCGCACCTGCGAATCACCCAGCGCCGGGGTCTTACCTTCGTAGCTGTCCACTTTGGGCCGCTTCACCCCCTTCACCGGGTTGTGGGTCACTGCATTGGTTTCGCACAGATACTCATATAAAGAGGCGAGGGCAGCGAGCTTGCGCCGATTGTGGATCCAGCAAGCTTTTGGCTTTCCAAGTCGGCGCGCCAGGCCAGAATATGGCTACGAGTCACCGTGCGGAATTCTTCCGGTTTCACGATGCCAGTGAATGCCATGAAGCTTTTGAGGTCGTTTTGATAAGCGCGCCGGGTCTGGGCGCTGTCCAGGTTGGCAAACCACTGGGCTTCGGGTGGTACGTCAGCCAGGCGTTGAAACTCGGGCGCTGTCAGCAGTCGACGTTCACCTGGTTCCAGGAGCAAGAGGCCGCTCATGGTGTCGCCTTGAGCAAACGGTCGCCGGGCAAGCTCCAAACCTCAACCCCATCGCGCTCGAATGCGGCTTGCCGACTGAGGATCTTGAACTCAGGGCAACTAAAAAAGACATAGCGGTAAGGCACGTTCGGCGCTTGCTCGACCAGCCGTTTCACATCCTTGCGCACTTTGTCATTGCTGTGGGGATGCGTGGCGGCGAAGACCTCAGCCACGACCAAGCCTGGCCCCAAACTTTCTATATCAAATCCCCGGTGGGTTCCCAGGTTGAGCCGTAGGCCCTGGAGTTGCGGGTGACGCTGCAAGACCCAGCGCGCCGCCTCTGCGCTGGCCATGTAGGTGAGGGTCTGGTTGATCTGCTCGATGATGTTGAGCGCGCGGTCTTCGGTGGGGTGGTACCCAATCCCAGAAAACTTCATCAGCCGCAGAACCTGCAGGCTGTCGGTTTCGTTGGCCAGTATGTCGTGCAGTGAACGCACGGTGCGGTGGGCCGAGGCGCGGATCGACTGCACCAGAGCGTCGAGGTCTTTGACGGAGGTGATTTGGATCGAGGGCATGGCTGATTCTATTACCGATAAATATGTTATCAACAATGAAAGAGGGAGATTGGGAGGCTGATCGTCCATCTGGTGACCCCCTTTGGCTACGACTCCAATAGTTTAGGTTTGTAGGATGCCCGCCCGTGCAGGCGTGCCGATGGTGTCACGATCACCGTAAAGGGTGGGCGTCGTACAAGCCTCGAGGGAGGAAACCGCGGCCAGAGCCCGCACTGCGCGAGGCAGCTACAAGCCTATGGCGATTGGATGCGAGACAGCGCAACAGGAACCAGAAACGGCGGGCCCCATTGCTCGCGCACCAGGTTCACATAGACGAAACGGCGGGTGGGAAACAGGAAACGGCGGTGTGAATGCAGGCCCTTCAGATCACTTTTGCACTGTTTGGCAACACCTATCCCCTCCAGCTGTACTGGATGCAAAGTCGGCCTGTAATAGGACCAAGTGTTTTTGGGCAGTGCGTCATAGTTGCACCCGCATTGGCGGTGGCGCGCGAATGGCCTGCCCCCGCACCAAGGTTTCAAGGACGAGCATTGCCGCGCCACAGTGCGCACAAAAAAAGGTCGGGCGAACCCCATCCACTTCAGTTTCAGAGCCGACCTCAGAGGCTTCGGTGATGACCGCCGGCGCAACGCCGAGCAGTTCCCGGAGCACGGGCGAGCTTCTCTGCGCGCCCATGGTTGGCAATCAGCCCAAAGTGGCGGATGCGGTGAAACCCACCGGGCAGCACATGCAACAAGAAACGGCGCATGAACTCATCGGCACTCAAGATCATTGTTTTATGGCGTGGCCTGTCCGGGTCGCCCTTATTCCGGTAGTCCTTCCATCGGAAGCTCACGCCACGCTCGTCCAGCGCCACCAAGCGGGAGTTGGCAATCGCCACCCGGTGCGTGTAGCGCGACAGATAGGCCAGTACTGCTTGCGGCCCGACAAACGGGCGCTTGGCGTAGACCACCCATTCACAGGTGCGCAGTGGCGCCAGCCACTGCGCAAAGGCCCGTGGATCGACCAGGCCTGCACTGTCACCAAAGAACTCCAACTTGCCCAGGCTATGCGCTTGTGCCAACGCTTCCAGAAACCGGCGCCGGAACAATCGCGAGAGCACTCGCACCGACAGGAAGAAACCAGGCTTGCAGGACACCCAGCGCTGACCGTCCAAGGACAGGCCACCACCGGGCACGATCCCGTGCACATGGGGATGGTGGGTCAGTGCCGAACCCCATGTATGCAGCACCAACGTCACCCCCACCTGAGCGCCCAAGTGCTTGGGGTCAGCTGCAATGGTGGTCAGTGTCTCAGCGGCGATCTCAAACAGCAGGCCATAGACCACGGCCTTGTTGTAATAAGCGATGTCACTGATCGGTGCGGGTAGTGTGAAGACCACGTGGTAGTAGTCCACCGGCAAGAGGTCAGCCTCTCGAGCCTCCAACCAGCGCTTGGCTGCCGCAGCTTGGCACTTGGGGCAATGCCGATTGCGGCAGGAGTTGTAGGACACTTGGATCTGTTGGCAGCCTGGACAATGAAGCACGTGTCCCCCCAGTGCCGCAGAGCGGCACTGTTCGATGGCTGACATGACCTTGAGCTGACCCAGGCTCAGGTGAGAGCGCTGCGCCAGACGGAAGGCTGGCCCGTGGGCGCGAAAGATATCCGCAACCTCCAGGGCACCGGGCCCCATGGAGGCTGCCTATGCAGGCTGCAGCGTCTCCAACGGAGACAGCACTTCGCGCAAGATGTCGGTGGCAACCTGGACATACTTGGAGGTGGTTTCCAGCTTCTTATGGCCCAGCATTACCTGGATCACACGGATATCGACCTTCTGCTCCAGAAGGTGCGTGGCAAAACTGTGGCGCAAGGTGTGCATGGAGACGCGCTTGTCGATCTTTGCCACTGTCGCAGCGTCATGGATGGCCCGGTTGAGTTGCCTGGCCGTCAACGCCTCGATGGGGTCCCGGCCCGGAAACAGCCAACCGCCGTCAAGCATCTTGCCCTGTGCGCGTGCCACGCGCCACCACACGCGCAGGCGCTCCAGCAAGACCGGTGAGAGCATGGCGTACCGGTCCTTGAGGCCTTTGCCTTGTTCCACGCGCAGCGTCATGCGCTCGCTGTCGATGTCCGTCACTCTGAGGGCCACCACTTCGCTGACACGCAACCCGGTGCCGTAGGCAACTGATAGCGCCGTCTGGTGCTTGATGTGACCGACCGCGCCCAGTAGCCTGGCCACTTCCTCGCGGCTCAGCACAGTGGGCAGCTTTAGGGGCACTCGGACCGACTGCATCTTGGCCATCACGTCGGGGCGGCCTAGCGTGACGTCAAAAAAGAACGTCAGCCCGGTGATGGTGGCGTTGAGTGTGATGGGGGAGGTTCCTGCGTCCACCAAGTGCAGTTGGAACCGGCGCAGGTCTTCGGCGCTGGCGACGTCGGGGGATTGCTTGGTAAACGCCGCAAGCTTGTAGACGGCGCGGATGTAGGCCGCCTGGGTCTTGGGTGCGAGCTGGCGCATGCGCATGTCTTCGAGCATGCGTAGGCGCAAGGGTGAGACCGGATGGTTGGGTGATTGCATGGCTGTGCTCCTGTGTGAAACGAGGCCAATTGCCTCACTGCACAACATAGGCACACACAGGTGCTTAGCGCAATCTACATGCGCTGGAGTGGGCACTACCGCGCGAGCGGTTTAGTCCATAGACGCACAGCGGTAGTAGAGATTTGCGATCTGGCTCCCCCAAACCGGTCATTGGCAACCGGGGATCGACGGGCCGCTATGTAGTGAGCACTTCGTCAAACCGAGCATCCGCGATGGGCTGGTAGTTGACATTCGCTGCGCTCCAATGAAGTCGCACCTTCGTTCGAGATGGACAGCCACTCCCCGATTTAAAAGCGAAAAATTTGCGGCTTATGAATTACTATTTGACTTTGTTTAATTGTTGTTTTACATTAATTAAATCATTTACAAAGTTAAGAGGCAACCATGACAGCTGTTCTTCTTGGTCACAATGCGCCTGAGTCAAGCCATCTGCATCGCGTCGCTCGACTGGCTCAAGCGGCGACACTTCTCGCGATGGTATTGATAGTCTTCCATCTTTCACGACCCTATACACGACACTTGTAGTGTGGGACATACCCATAGAAGCGAAATTCCATCTCCTTCACTCCCTTTATCGGGGACAGTTTTGGACGAAGTGCATCAGAAGCGGCTGAACTTGGCTTTACCCGAATGCAACTCTGCGCAGCCGTTGTGTATGTTCCGTATGTGCTGCTTGAACTTGCAATTTTTCCGCTATGGAGATTTTTCGGAAACTGTGCAGCGAACAACGCATTTACGAGCAAGGCTCAGCAGCATCTAATAGCGTCAGCTATATTTTTTATCGTCTTCTCACTCGTCAAACCGTTTCAAACAACGGTGATGTGGATAGTTGAAACATGGGGAACGGCAAACGACTCTGGTGCGTGGC
>JADJBC010000037.1 GCA_016703945.1 Candidatus Aalborgicola danicus | reverse complement strand
CTGTCGCCTCCCAATCAATCCCCGCCAAAACAGCTTCCAAATCAATCGGATTGCGCTTGTCTCTGAAAGCATAGTGCCCCAGGAAATGCAGGTGCTGCCACGCCGCAGGTGAGATTCGCCTGAGTAAGTCCAGCGCCTTTTCATTGCCGACTGCCAGATGCCGGCCAAGTAGCCCTGACAGCAGCATCGAGTTGTAGGCAATCACCACATTGGCGATCAGTCGGCCACACTGGTTGCTGATCTCCACTTCCAGGTCCGTACGCCCGGTCAGTTCCTTTTTGCCGTTGACCTGGGCGATGGTGGAGCGCAGCTGGTGGTAGGACTCAATGCGGTTTTCAGAACGGTGGACATCACGCTGCATTTGAGGGTCGCGCAAGTAGCGCAGCGTGTAGATCGTTCGGATCAGCTTGTCATACTCGAAGAGCGCCTTACGCGTGCGGTGGTGTCCAGACAATGTGCAAATCTTGCGTACCAGCACGCTTTGGCTCATTTCCTTGAGTCCCAGGGTGGCAGCGATGTGATCCAAATTAGATTTTTCAGCGGCAATCAAATGACGGTCAATCTGTCCAACCGGTTGAATCAGGAAATCAGCATAACCCTCCTGGTCAGGGCCACGGTAGAGGTGCTTCAATTGGGCATGCAAATTGGTAAAACGTGGCGCCAGGTTCATACCAAACCAGTGCAGGATGGCAAAGTTCGCCATGTTGATGCTGTGCATGTCGCCTGTGATCGTGGTCGGCCTGATGTCGGACGTATTGTTGTAGCAGATGTCAAATACCCAGTAGCTCTCATGCTGGTTGGCACCCAGCATCTGGGTTTGCAGAGCAACATGGTTGGCCAGCAAGGTATAGGCGACAACGCCACGGTCCTTGCCAAAATACTTGCGTGAATGGCGCGCCTTGAGCGTCGGGGAGGCAGCGGCAAATTTCTGCCCGTCCACACTGCCATACAGAACATCCATGTCGATGGAGTAATACGGGAAGATGGGCAGACTGGCGATGAAGTTGCTGAGGATGTCGCTCGCCTCAATCAGCGTGGCCGGCCGCAGGTGCTGCTGGTGTGTGGCTTCCAGCACGTGGTAAGGGATGTCGCAAGTCTCAGCCATTTTGAAGTTGCCATGGTTCATGGCCTGGGCAATGATCACGGCCATCAGGCTGTCAGCGTCGGCGACTTTCTTGGCGTAGCGTGGCTGCAAGGGCGTCATGGCCGAGAGAAAGTTGCACCGTTCGTTCACAAACCGGAAGACGTCGGCAACGTCACGCGGCTGAAGCTTTCCGTAGAAGCCTTGCTGCAATTGTTTATCCTTGTCGGCCTTGGGTCGGTGCCACGTCAACGTTTGTTTTACTGGGTCAAACTCCAGGTGCGTGAGCTTGCCGCTGCGCAGCTCAGAATCGAACGCCCGCCACTGCTCGTCCAGTTCGACGAACAAGGCATCAAGTGTTTGGTCGGCAGGCTCACGCAACCAAGGGATATTCAGTGCCTTGAGGGCGTCGGCTTTGGCCTCCATGGATACCAGGTCATCGGCAAAACGCCGGTGCTGCACACTGTCGTCAAGATAGATGTCCCCAGCGTCAAGGCGCTTGCGCAGTTGCCTGTACACCCAAAACTCGTAGCGGTCGGCGCGCAGACCAACGGGCTTGCCCTCCTCGTCAAAGCTGAGCAAGAAATTGCGCAACCGGGTGGGTATCGTGCGCTGCGGAATGTCCTCCAACGGCTGCGTGGCAAGCCGCTTGTGGCCGGCAAAGACCTCGTTCATCCATTGCAAGGCCGCCAGCCAGACCTTGCCACTGGCACTACTGCTTGCGAAATCCAGGGCCGTGGCAAGGGGGCGTAGATTTTTCGTGCAAAGCCCACTCTGCTTGTCCACCGCTTGCCAACGCAAATCCATCTGACTGACAGGAGTCTCCGTCAGGAGCTTGCCAGTCGAGCGCAGCTTCTCCTCGGGCATGATGCGAAAGGCCTTGCCGCGCACCGTGCCGAAAGGGGTCATGTCAGTGAGCGAGTCATCCACATACAGTAGGAGAAGTTCACCCACCCGTGGCGTAGCTTGCTGGCGTTCGTTGTGTATTTTGGCCGCCTGCTGTGTGGCAACCGCCTTGGTGTCGTCTTCAAGATGACGGGCCTGGTAAGCAAAGGCTTCCACGATGTTGTCGGTGAGTTGCCGGTAGCGCTGCCAGGCGTAGCACAGCAAATAGAGGTTGGTCTGGCCGGGCTTGAATCGCCGTAAATCGTAGATCGTGTAAAAGTTGGCCAGACTGGCGTAGTAGGCGATGTTGAGCTGCGAGATATCAAGGCTTGGCAGCAGGGTTTTGGCGATGGTGTACAGGGGCGCCAGGGTGAGTCGCTTTTGGCGCTCCAAGCCCATCTGGCGATAGCGAAAGCTCTTGGCGTCCTGCTTGAGCGCGGCTAAATCGGACAAAGTGTTATCACCCATCAGCAACTCTTGCAGCGCGGCGCGCGTGGCATCGGTCAGTGCCGATTCGACCAGTTGTTCCAGGCGATCGCGCTCAGCAGTTAGTGCATTTGTGATTAATTCTTGTAGCGTGGAGTAGCCTGGTCGCACGATGTGCTGGCTAACCAGAAACACCATCAGTTCCGCCAGCAAAAAAGTCGGTGCTACGTCTGTCCTAGCCAGCAGCGTTGCCTTTTCAAGTAGCGAAGGCAGATCAGCTTCAGAGCACAGTCGATAGCCAAACAGGTTGGAGATGTCGTCACGCTGTGCGTAATATTGCCGTTTGCTTAGCGGCTTGGAGGTTGATGTCAATTCCTTTCCTGGGAAATACCGCTGAAGTAAGAAACCGATGTCGTTTGGTGATGCATCAGCCAGAGAAAAATGGAAAAACGCCTGCTTGGCTTTGAAATATCCAATTTGCAGTAGACAGTAGATCTGTTCTTCAAAACCCTTGCGCCGCAAGGCCAGGGTGCGCTCGGCATCAGTCATGGCGAGAAATTCGACACGCTGGAAATCATCGAAATCTGGAAGGCCGTAGAGTGCAACTTTCTCAGCATCTGAGAGTATCGTCAGACGCTTACCGGGGTTATTACGCATTTTGTAAACCGGTTAGGTCTCGTGTGCACCGGGCCACGCGATACGGGCCAACGTTTCGATCAACGTGGTACGTTTAACGCCGAAGTTGCGGCACACGGCGGCCTTTGACATGCCACCGTCCAACGCGGCGACGATGGCATCCAGCTTCTCACCTGTAATTGCTTGGGGCCGCCCGCCTATACGGCCGCGCCGTTTGGCAGCACCTAGACCAGCAATAACCCGTTCCTGAATCAAGGCCCGTTCGTACTGAGCCAGTGCACCGAAGACATGAAACAGCAGTTCGCCCGACGCCGTGGTGGTGTCCATGCCTTCCGTCAGCGACCGAAAGGCAACATGCTTTTCCTTCAGCGCTGTCACGATGGAGAGCAAATGCGACAGCGAACGGCCAAGTCGATCCAGCTTCCAGACGACGAGCACGTCGCCTGGGCACACGAAATTCAGTGCCTTTGCCAAGCCAGGTCGATCATCTTTAGCGCCGGAGGCATGATCCTCAAACAAGTGGCGTGTATCGATGCCCGCCGCCAGCAGCGCATCGCGTTGCAGGTCAGTGCTCTGTCGGTCTGAGTCGGACGAAACGCGCATGTAGCCAATCAACATAGTCGGATAACCATAAAAATGCGGTTTCCGTATGCTAGTGCATAGCGACAATGTTTCCCGTACATTTTTGGAGGCTTGTTGAGAGCATTTGTGTTTGCTTTCGCCACTATGTCGCAAAACACTTGTTTTACGATAGGCTGATGTTACTTGCAAAAATGCATTCATAGCATCATAATGAATGCATAGAATGCATTTTTACGAGGTGATGCTATGGCAATGCTGACAGTACGCAATCTGCCCGACGATGTGCATCGCGCTTTGCGGGTGCAGGCCGCTCTACATGGGCGCAGCACCGAGGCCGAGGTGCGTGAGATTCTGGCGATAGCGGTTAAGCCGGGGTCGCGCGTTCGCCTGGGTGAAGCACTCTCAGAACTGGGCCGCAAGGTCGGCCTGACGAACGAAGATTTCGAGGTATTCCAGCAAGCGCGAGACAAGACGCCGGCCGAGCCGCTGAGGTTTGAATGATAGTTCTCGATACCAACGTCGTTTCCGAGGCGATGAAGCCCGAGCCGGACTCGGCTGTGCGGGCTTGGCTGAATGATCAAGCCGCCGAAACGCTTTATCTGTCCAGCGTGACGGTGGCCGAGTTGCTATTTGGTATCAGGGCTCTCCCTGCCGGCAAGCGCAAGGATATGTTGGCTCAGACCCTTGATGGTCTGATGGGACTGTTCCGGGATCGGGTGCTTCCCTTCGACATTGATGCTGCACGGCACTATGCAGAGCTGGCCGCTACGGCCAAAGTCGCCGGACGAGGATTTCCAACACCAGACGGCTACATTGCCGCAATCGCGGCCTCGCGGGGGTTTATCGTGGCGTCACGCGATACGGCTCCCTATGAAGCCGCTAACGTTACGGTCATTAATCCCTGGGAAGCGTAACGGAGTCCGGCAAACCATGAGCATGAATGAATTCCGGCGGCTGGCCGCGAAGATCGATCAGCACATGCAACGGCTTGCTGCCGAGGGCGTTAACGATGCCCCAGCAATCATCAATCGTATGATGGGATATGTGCCCGATCTGCACAAGATTTGGGTCGGAACATCCGACGATCAGCTCATGGCATTGTCGAACGAATTTTCAGGTTTTTACCGCTATGCCCTCGTCATGGAAGAGGCGTCCGAGACCGAACGCAATAAGCCATCGCGGCCCTACGAAGGCATGTCCCAGCTACCCGAGCAGCAAAAGCAAATGGGGGCTAAATTGCTGACGACAGCGGCAACGCTTGAGCGTGGCTATCAGGCCTTTGTTGGGAGCGGCAATCTGCAAGTATTTCAGCCGCAAGTCAAAGAATTGGAAAAGCTTCATCAGCAATGGATTTCTGATCTGGCTATCTTCAAAAACTCTTTGCGTGCAGGCGGCACTGAACCCAAGACATTCGAGTACATGGAAGAAGCGTTTGGACGCCTTGCAGAGCGCATCAAGAAATTGGCTAGCTGAATCGGGAACTTCCGAGGATTCTGGCGTGGAACCCCTGACTGTCTTCAACCCTTGGAATACCAGCACTAACGGATAGGACAAATTCCGCCGGTTTGGGCGCGGAACCCCCTCCTCGGCTTCCTCGTTGACGCGGGCGGCCAGGCGGACCACCAGGTCCTGGATCGCCTCGCTGACGGCCACCCGGCTGCCGGTGGCCGGCCCTTCCTCTTCCTCGATCTCCTTCAAGTAACGGTGGATCGTGGTTTTGGAGCCGGTACCCAGCTCTTCGCGCACCGCATCGATGGACGGATTGCGCCCGGTGGCCAGCAATTTATCGCGTGCGCGCAGCACTTCAGATTTGTAGATCCCGGCTCTGGCCATGGCTCACCTCTTTATTTCGTACCGAAGTATGTACCATGATATTACATACTATTTTTTAGGTCAATGAGTTGGAGTTTTCTATCAAACTAACATTGGGTAATGGCAGATTATCCAATGTGATGCTGGTTTGGGGGTCGATTTAGATGTGGCGCGGGTAAGGCGTAACGCGATCAGACCTGCTGCTGCGCCGCGGAAACTCACCCCGTCGCGTTCGCGCACAACAACGCTGTAACCGCACGCATGGGGGCACGGCTGCTAGCAGCCTGCTGAAATACCAAGGGCTGAACCCGGGTTGGCGTCACTGGAATCGTGATGTCGGTGCCTTGGTCGTTCGTGAGGGTCTGAATACGCGTTTGGAGCTCGATTCGACCCGCGCAAGCGCCGGTTTTCGGCTTTATGCGCTCATCGCGCACCCTGCAGACGGACCTGTCCCAGTGAACGCATGCGCACGAGGTTGTAGGCGGCCATGTTCAGCACGAACAGCTGAGCGACTTTCTTGGTCCCACGCACCATCACTTGACGCACCTGACCGATCGTCTTGGCCCATCCGAAGCCTTGCTCGATGCGTTTGCGACATTGCATCGACGCGCCATAGCCTGCGGTCTGGGCAATCTCATCGGGCACCGCCGAGCGCCGCCCTGATTTGTTCTGCGCCACGTGCGGTGCAACCTTGAGTCGGTGCAACTCACCGACAAACTCCGCCGCGTCGTACCCCTTGTCTGCGCCCAGGGTGATGGCCGCTTCTGGGTTGGCCTGCCGCACGTCGTTGATCATCT
>JADJBC010000036.1 GCA_016703945.1 Candidatus Aalborgicola danicus | reverse complement strand
GTGTCGAATACCTTTTCAGCTTCCCACGGTTTAGCATCGGCTGCACGACGAATTACAGACGGTGGACGAATGCCATTGACGATGTAGCGTTGCACCAAAAACCGCAAGTCAAATGAACTGGCGTTGTGGCCGACAACCGTAGTGGCGAATGCGTCTTTTTGATCTACGCACTCAAGCAACATCTTGGAAAAGCCTTCAAGCAATTCGCGCTCGTTCAGGCCGTGCATGACAAATGGGGATTCCATGTCATCCAGTTGATACCCAATGCACACTACTTGCCCAAAAGCCCCGCTGAGGCTCGTTTTAGCCACTTCCTCGGCTATTGCGGCCGGGCCTTGTTCTTTGTACCAAGCCTCGATAGATTCGGCCTTCTTGTAAGTGGCCGGCGGCTTGATGTTGGCGGCGATGTAGTCGATCACATCTTGGCGGGAAGTTCCAACTGTCTCAATATCAAGGACTAAAGTTTTATACATGATTTGCTCCTACATTGCCAAGCAACGGGCCGCGCCGTGCAGTGGGTTCATGAATGGGATGTCATCGGACATATCCTCAAACCCGCTTGACGCCGCTACGGGCTTTGGCGCTGTGCGTGTAGCTGCTGGCTTTGCCGGTGCCTCATGCTGCTCACGCTTGCCACCTTGTAACGCCAGATCATTGACGCGCACATCCATGCTGGTGCGCTTGTTGCCGTCCTTGTCGGTGTACTCACGTTGCGTGACGTTGCCAACGACTGTGACAGCTTGACCCTTCACAAGGTATTCGCGCAATGCGTCTGCACGCTTGCCAAAAATAGCGCAGTTCCACCAAATAGTAGGTTTATCTCGCCCTTGCGAATCGGCCACGCTGAAAGACACAACCGCGTCACCGTTGGGCAAAAATCGCTGCTCTGCGTCTTTTCCCAACTGACCGGCGATAGTGATTGAGTTCATGCTGCTTCTTTCTTTGGTGTGAGTTCTTGTTTGCGTTTGTTCGTGGCGTCCGTAATTGCCACGTGATAGCCAGGATCAAGCATTTGCATTGCGTTGGTGAAATTCGATTTCAGAATATCTAGCGTTGAGCTAGTAGCAATTCCCTTGAGAATCGCTGATACGTCAGGCGCTTGTCTCGCTGGTTGGCGCGATGCCGCGTTGCCGTCGTCATCTTCCGGGGCTATGCCACATGCCGTAATCAGGCTGTAGCGCCTTGCATACGTGAGTGCCGAGCCGTACCCCTGTGGGTCTTGTTTGGACGCTGGTACGTGCAATTTGCCAAACCGGATAGATTCGCCTGATTCATGCAGCATCACGGTTTCCACCGTCACGCCTGTTTCGTCTAGCGAGGTTTCCTGGGTCAATGCAATGCCGTTATCCAGCAGAGCATCTTCCACAGCTTCCAGGCATGCGCCAAGGTCTGCATACTTGCTGCGAAATGCCGGGTTCGTTTTGTCCTTCAAAGCAGGACCGAATGCCTTCTTTGCTTTGACAAACGCGCTTGCGATTGTTTTCATGCTGGTACTCCCGCGTAGTTTTGCAGTTCGTTGAAATTGATGTTTGCCAACTGGCACAGATTCACCATGTCGGCATCCTTCACTCCGTACTGACAGCCGACGCGGTACAGCACATCCATTGCCATTTGCTTCTGTGCAGCGGCTTCGTCTTGGCTTTCTGCGCTGTCGTAGTGCAGCTGTTCGCCATCGATGTAGCTCATGCTGGCACCTCGAAAGTGAGGGCTTGCAACTTGCTGATTTCTTCCTTCAGCTTCGTCACGCGCTTAGAGAATTCCTTTTCAGCGATTTGGATTTCCTTTTGCAGCATGTCAATCTTGGTAGCTGTCGGGTCGAAGTTGTCAGGAATATCCAGCGTTACCGCTTGCTTGTTGACCAGCACATAGCCGCTGTCGCTGGCGTCAAAATCGAAGCAGACGAATTTCTTATCGTCGTACTTTGACAGGTGAACATAGAGTTCGTGAGAGACTTTCATGACTACTCCTATTTGCTATAAGTGAATTGGTATTAACACCAACGTTTTGAGAGAAAGGGTTTCAGGGCTTGAGAGCTATGCCCTGATTCAAGGATGGGTTGAGAATCAAAACATCCATATTTGTATTGTTGCCGACGTTTCAGTGAAAAAGTGTAGAAATTTGGCTTGCCATCCTGCAATCCGCATAAACAGTGAGTTTGTTGCTATCATTTTGGTCTTGACAAGAGCCAGCGCCATATTCAACGTAAGTGGGTACTAACTTTCGTTGCAAGCCTTGCAAATACAGGGTCCCATTACCCCCACACTCTGATATGGTATTTGCAACCCAGCAATGGAAATACACGTTTTCATGATTTCAGGCTCAGTAAATCCCGCGCACAGTGCGGTAAGCGTCTTTGCAAGCGTTGCGAACGGTGAACCCGCACGAACGACGGTAAAAATAGATTCGGATGAAGGCCATCATGGTTGGCAAGCCCACTCAATAACCCACCAAGCAAGGCCGACGGCAATAGCCGTGGCGAGCAGCATGTCGTACAGGTGGCGGAGATAGCGGGTCATGCTGTTACTCCTCGAAAGCGGGTTCATCGCACACATCGAACTCAGGCTCTTGCTCCAGAAAAGCCAGTTCAATCTCGCGGCGTTGGTCATCGGACAGCAGTTCCACAATGTCCACATCACCGCAGAACGCTTCGCACAAGGTAGCGTCAGCAGACTCGCGTGGTTCATTCCAGCCGTCGCCTGATGCGCCTTCGTAGTCCAGTTCGCAGACCAGACCGATCGCACAGCGTGTAGTGGAATGTCTTGGTGGACTTGCGTGGCTTGCGGGCAGGTGCCTGGACAAACGGTGCCAGGGCTTGCTGGAACACCGGGTGTAGGGTGTTCATGCCAACCTCTTGTAGAAGACGTTGCCACCAAGACCCATGCCGCCCAAGCGAGTTGTCGCATTGAGCGCACCCTTGAAGGTCTTGTAGATACGGGGAAGCAACAGCTTGCCGTTGCGGTTCACGATGATGTAGCCCATTTCAAACTCCTTGGTTTGGTTGACTCAAAGCGATTTGAAGAGGTGGCATATTGACCAGTCGGCCATCTATTTCGCCATCGCTGCAGCGGGTTGATCACTGGGCAAGAAAGGCCGCAATCCACCTCATCAAATCGCTCTACTCACGCCCTCAAACCACATCGGTGAACTTCACCTAACCCCGCCTGCTATCGTGTCTGCTTAGGCCACGGATGCGCTGGCCTTGGGTTTGTCGCGGTTTGTTTGCGATTGGGTTTAGTGTAACCATCCGTTTACGCAATGTCAATAATTATTTTCTGCTTGCGTAAACAAATGTTATGCGCTACAGTCTTGGTATGGACATTTTAGAAATTGCAATCAAAGCCGCAGGATCACCCGCAGAACTATCGGCTGTGCATGATGTATGATCGGCAAGAACGTGGGGGCAACAACTTGAAGCGTCTTGGTTTTCAGTGCAACAGGGTGCAAACGGCGAGTCAAGGTATCCACGCAAAAGAGATTTAAGCAATCAAAGGCTCCAGAAAGCCGAAAGGTAAGGGAGGCCAAGAATGAACAGCTGTTCAACTGGCGCAGACCGATCACCATCGGCGCCCCCACACCAAAGCCCATCCGCGCCAAAGCTCCACAAGCAGGCCGCGCCCTGGACATGCAAGGTCGGCGCACCGTTGATCTGGCACCGCGCACGGTCGGGGCTATCTCGATTCATGGCGTGGTGGATACCAACAAGTCGCAGCGGATTTCTCGGGGGAGGTCAATTTGACCAGCACCCACAAAGCAAAAAGCCTGAACAGCGCGAACTGTGCAGGCTCTTTTAACCACGCAACTAAGTAGGAGTTTTATGGCTGACGCGATTCTATATCAAGACTTTTTGAAGCGCAAAAAGCACACGACCGGGAGCTTTGGATTTGACCCGGTGTGGATGCCTGAATCAGCTTTTGATTTCCAGGCTCACATCATTGAAAAAGCAGTGCGCAAGGGCCGTATCGGGTTGTTTGAGGATACCGGGCTAGGCAAGACGATGCAGCAGCTTGCCATTGCTGAAAACATCATCCGGCACACGAACAAACGAGTGCTGATCCTGACACCGTTGGCCGTGGCTTTCCAGTTCATTGACGAAGCTACCCGTATCGGCATCAGCGACATTGCGCACAGCAAAGATGGCACCTTGGCCAAGAAGATAACCGTCTGCAATTACGAGCGGTTGCACCTGTTGAGCCCGGATGATTTTGTCTGCGTGATGTTGGACGAATCAAGCATCCTGAAAAACTTTGCAGGCAAGACACGTGACCAGATCGTTGCCTTTATCAAGCGGGTACCTTACCGTTTCCTGTCAACCGCAACACCGAGCCCCAACGACTTCATAGAGCTTGGCAACAGCAGTGAAGCATTGGGGTACATGGGTTACATGGACATGCTGACCAAGTTCTTTAAGTCGAACCAAAACAGCGTGGACAGCAACAACCGAAACATCGGTGAAAAGTTCTATCTCAAGCCACATGCCGAACGCGATTTCTTTGCGTGGGTAAATCAGTGGTCGGTGATGGTCAAGAAGCCGTCTGACCTTGGCTTTGCAGACAAGGGCTATGAATTGCCCGCTCTGCACGTAAAAAAGCACATGGTCAACAACTCCAAAACATGGTGCATGAATGGTCAAGATTCATTGTTTGCCATGCCAGCGGCGACCATAACAGAAGTTCGGGAAGAGCAGAAGTTGACAGTGAAAGAACGCTGCGAACGTGCCGTTCAACTGGCTGGCAAAAAGACTTCGGTCTACTGGTGCAACCTGAACGATGAAAGCGATTTACTCGCCACGCTGGACCCTGACGCCGTGGAAATTATCGGCGGCATGTCAATCGACAAGAAAGAGGAAATTCTCGTCGCATTTGCCCGGGGTGAGATTAAGCGTCTGATTACAAAAGCCCGCATGACTTCCATGGGGCTGAACTGGCAGCACTGCAAGCACACGGTATTTTTCCCAACGTGGAGCTATGAGCAGTATTACCAAGCTATTCGCCGGTTCTGGCGCTTTGGGCAGAAGTCAGAAGTCACCTGCGACATGGTTATCAGCGAGGGCCAAGAGCGCGTACTTGAAGCCCTGGAGCAAAAAACGCAAAAGGCTATCCAGCTTTACGGCAACTTGGTTGCAGCAGCAAATCAAGACTTCACCGACGTTCGTCGTGAATTTTCAAATATCGGCAATCTGCCAATGTTCCTTCAAAGAGCCTGACATGCAAATCAAACAAGAAATTCACACGCCAGAGTACAGCATTTACAACAGCGACAACATGGAAGTCATGCCAGGGCTTCCAGACAACAGCGTTGACCTAGCAATTCACTCTCCCCCTTTTTGCGGCTTGTACCAGTATTCCAGCGACCCACGCGATATGTCGAACTGCGAAACCCGCGAACAGTTCTTACAGAGCTACGAATACCTGATCGCTGAAATGGCAAGGGTCATCAAGCCAGGACGAATTACCGCCGTTCACTGCACTGATGTTTTTGATAACTCATGCCGTCTTTGGGACTTCCCTAACGAGATCATTCGCTTGCACGACAAGCATGGTTTTCAGTACCGCAACCGCATCACGATTTGGAAAGAACCGCTCAAGGTTCGTATGCGGACCATGGTCAAAAGCCTGATGCATAAATTGATCGTAGAGGACTCTACGCAGTGCTTCACGGCCATGCCTGACTATGTGCTGGTGTTCACCAAGAAAGGTGAAAACGCGGTCCCTGTGACCCATCCGCACGGCCTGAAACGCTACTTTGGCGATACACCGATTCTCCCGAATATCCTTCGCGCATTCAACAACGCCAACGAATCAAAGTTCAATGAAGAGGAGCTGTGGGAGTACCTGAAAAGCAACTTCAAAGACCATCAAGACCCGAAGAGCAACAAGCTGTCGCACTACATCTGGCAGCGGTATGCATCAAGCGTATGGGATGACATTCGGATTGATAACGTCCTGCCATTTCGTGACAGCCGCGAAGAGGACGACGAGAAGCACGTTCACCCGTTGCAACTTGATGTGATTGACAGGCTGGTAGAACTTTACAGCAATGAAGGCGAGGTTGTGTTGACCCCATTCATGGGTGTTGGCTCGGAGGTCTACAGTCCCGTTTCTATGGGCCGCAAAGCTATCGGAATCGAACTGAAAGACAGTTATTTCAAACAAGCCAAGATCAATCTTGAATTGGCGTCAAAGCGGTTCACTAGCGAAAACGGATTGAAGCAAGAGGCATTGTTTCAGGCTGAAGACGAGATGGATCTGGAGGCCGCGTAATGTCCACCTACTACGCCGTTCCATCGACACCAAACCGGAAGCGGAACAGGCTTTCGCGCACGGAGTACCAAAGCCGTCGCACGGAGTTTGCAGCGCGTGGAAACGATCTCCCGCAAACCAAGCTGCTGGCTATCGACATCATGACCATCCGCAGTGCCGCCAGGCAGCGACAAGCCCTGTTGAAGCACATCCGGGAGAACCTGAGTAATGAAGCGGTGGCCAAACAGTTCGGCGTGCACGTCAGGACTATCGAAAAGGTTCTTAGCCGCGAAACTGGGAGTCACGTGGCATGACCGGCCTACAAGAACTCCAGGATGCCGTCCTTGGCCAGGCTGGCGAATGTAATGCGGAGCGGCTCATTGAATGAGCTTCGATGCTATCCGTTGGGCACTGTCTCAGTCCGTGCCAAAGTCATCGACCAAGTTTGTTTTGGTTGCGATGGCGGACTGCGTGAATCAGGATGGAGGGCCTGATATGTTGTGCTGGCCGTCTTATCAACACCTGAAAACACGCACCGGGCAAGACATAAAGACCGTCGAGGCCGGGTTGCGCATGCTTCGTGAACTTGGGTTCATTGTTGACACGATGGAGCGTAAAGGCAGTACCGGACAGGTCATTGTGTACCGCTTAAACACCCCCGAAATAGGGGCTGTTTCACCACTACCAAAGATAGACGCTACGGCGCTTAATACCCCCAAATTAGGGGCTGTTGACACTGGCGGAAAGACCCCCGTTTTTCCCGCAAAGACCCCCAAATTTCCCATCAAAGACCCCCGTTTTTCCCATCAAAGACCCCCAAAAACGGGGGACGGAACCAGTAATGGAACCAGTAATGGAACCAGTAAGGAACCAGTAAGTGTTACGCAAATTGACGGCGTTTCGGATTCCTTGTTGACCGATTACCTCGTTGTCCGAAAAGCCAAAAAGGCAGGGGCGCTGACCAAGACAGCGGTAGACGGTATTGCCCGCGAAGCCGCAAAAGCTGGGCTACCGATTGGCGATGCCATCAGGGTCTGCTGTGAACAGGGATGGCAGGGATTCAACGCCGGATGGTATGGCCGTCTCGGCAACACAGGCCAACACATCAAACCAAATTCCCCTGGAAAGCACGCCGGGTTTGACCTACTCGATTACCGCGAAGGAATTGCCGAAGATGGAACGATCGCTTAACAAACTCGAACAGTCTCTGATCAATCACACGGTTGCCCGTGCATTGAACACTGGCACCAGCGCGGTGCAGCTTGGGACAAAAACAGTCCATTGCGACACACACGGGGATTACGAAAGCTCGGGTTCACGCTATTTTGGGAACCGGGAATTTTGGACCCGCTGCCCGGACTGCACCGAATTGCAATTGGCCGCGGAACGTCAAGCGGAAGCCGACAAGAAAGCCAATGAAGCCCGCGCAACCATTGAGCGACTGATCGGCAATGCCTGCATACCGCAACGCTTCATTGGCCGTTCGTTTGATAACTTTGTCGCAACGACTGACGAACAAAAGAACGCTTTGAAAGTTTCCCGCGAGTACGTTGAATCGTTTGCTGACCACTACAAGCGCGGAACCGGGTTGATTATGTCTGGACTTCCAGGGACCGGCAAAAGCCATCTTGCAGCCGCAATTCTGCAAGGGATCATGCCGAAGCATTGCGGGATGTACTGACCTGCATGAGCATCATTCGCAACGTGCGCGGCACATGGCGCAAGGACTCCGAGCAAAGCGAAACCGAAGTTTTGCGGATGTACGGGACCGCTGATTTGCTTGTCATCGACGAGATCGGTGTTCAGTACGGGACCGATGGCGAACAAACCATTCTGTTCGATGTGATGGATCGCCGCTACCGCGAAATGATGCCGACCATCCTGTTGACCAATCAGGCCAAGGCCGGGTTCAAGCAGTTCATCGGGGACCGCAGCTTTGATCGGCTGGTTGAAACATCGCGTTGGGTGGCGTTTGACTGGCCATCGCACCGCGCTACCGCTCGCCGGGAGTCAGCGGTATGACCATGCCACGTACCTACGCCGCCAAGCGCTTGCTTGAGCATGGCCCTCTATCCATGGCGCAATTCAAGGAAATTACCGGATGGAAACCACGCCAGGCACGCCGAGCGATGCAGAACCTAGTGGACGCAGGAGTAGTCCACAAGTGGAGCCCGCCGCGCTTACGCCACGCGACGAGTCTTTACGCGCTCGCATCATCAAACATTGCCGCTGGATGCACCAATACGACCCAGCAGAAGCACGCGCAGCATACGAGCGATACCGGGAGATTTGCCCGTGGCTAAATCTTCCAGCACCTCGCAAATAGTCATTGGCATAGATCCGGGCCGTCACACCGGCATCGCCACTTACCAAGACGGCAAGCTGATCGCGCTTGACACCATTTCCCCGCTCGGCCTGGAGCGCGCAATCGAGCCCGCAGACCGCGTGGTCTTTGAGGACTCAAGGTTGATCAGCTTCATGTTCACAACGGTCAAAAGCAGGCCGGCAGCTCTCAAGATGGCCCGCGACGTTGGGCAGATAGACGCGTGGTGCAGCCTCATTGTGTCGATTTGCGAACGGCTTGGCATTCCAGCGCACGGCGTCAGCCCCAAGAACAAGGGCGCGAAGTTGAACGCGGAGCAGTTTGCCAAGGCTACAGGATGGGACGGTAAATCGAATGAACACGCCCGTGATGCCGCGATGGTCGCGTTCCCGTATCGGAGGGCTGCGAAGTGAACCACGCCTACCCCGACCGCGAGGCCACTATCGCCCTACTGACCGATTGGCAGAAGCACCATGCTGCCATGGATCGCCTGTTCAAGGGGTTTGCAATGTATATCGGGCTGGAAGTGGAAGGCCCGATGTTTGAAACCGTCTATGGCCTATTTGACGCCTATACCGGGACGCTGGCGGTCGAGGTCGGCGACTTTGGAGAGTGGCTTGACTGGTATCGACTCGAAAACGACATGGGCGCAGGAAAAAAGCAGGCCGGATATGACGGCCAGTTGATTGCTATCGAATCGCTGGGTGATTTGTGCCGGCTGATTGAGATTTCACGCGAGCGGGGGGTGGAGTGATGCAGTGCGCAGTCTGTCACCGCCGAATCAACAAGCCCGCCGCGCTATCGCATGGCCTACCCGTGGGTCCGCGGTGTTCGGTAAAGCTGGGCCTAGTCACACCAAAGCCGCGCCTGCCGTCAATGGGGCCGCGCATCGTTGTTCGGGTGGATGAGGATCAGATGGCG